>CBDBMR010000016.1:0-658304 GCA_965207535.1 Rhodospirillales bacterium
TGGAGTCCGAAACGGCCAACACGTTCATCGTGGCCGCGGCGACCGACGGGCCGGTGAAGGTCACCGTGCTCCCGGACAGCGACACCCCCGTGAAATTGCTCCCCAGCACCAGGTTGAAGTCCGCGGGCCGCGAGGCGCCGGCGAAGTTCAGCGGAACCGTCACCGTCTCGCCCGAAACCAGCGCGCGGCTCAGCGCCACGCGGATCTGCGCCTCGTTGTCGACGTCGTCCTCAACCGCAAGGTCGTCCGGGATCGACAGGGTCAGCGTGAGGTCGTTGTCCCGGTAGGTCAGGCGCACCAAGCGTTGGGTGGCGTGCCGGACGCCGCCGCCGCCCACGTTGGTGAAGCTCGAATCGGTCCAGTCGGCAGTGACGGCGCTTATTCCCAGCTCAATGTAGCCGTCGTCCGTGTCGGCGTCGCCGTTGTTCGTGGGCGTCAGCGTGACCGTGGCCTCCTGCACGATGTCGGTGTCGTGGCCGGTGAACTGCACGTAGAAGATATCGGAGCTCAGGTTCGCTCCGGTTGCACCGTTGCCCGAAACGGACAGGGCGTAGTCCCGATCAGATTCGTCATGGGCATCGATTCCCTCCGCGCCAACGTAATCGATCGGCACCGCGAGCTGCTCGCCGGCGTAGAGGCGCCGCGACAGGCGAACCGTCACCGCCGCCGTGTCCGTCGCAACCTGCTCCGTGAAGGTCACGTCCGACGTCGCAACAAGGCTCGCGATGGTGGGGTCGTCGTCCACGATGGTGGTCGTGTCGGAGTTGGGGCTGCCGACCGTGTAGCCGCTGCCGGGCAGCAGGGTGCAGGTCGCCGAGCCGTTCGGCTCGTCCACGTCGTCGTCGTCAAAACTGATTACGTAGACTGACGACCCGAGCGAAGTACCCTTGGTGAACGTCTTGTCGCCGGTCCCTCCGGAAGCCAGGAAGTCGCCGGTCTGGCTGATGCGGAGGTTGACCGGCAGAGATGAAGCCTGCGTGCCGCTTCTCCCGACGACGCAGCTGAGACTGCCGTCGTCTTCGTCTGCGGAACTGGTCATATTGATCGTAAACGTCGGCTGGGACTGGGCGAGGGCGGCGGGCGCGAGCGCGCCCGACAGCGGCAGGGCGAGCAGCGCGGCGGCGAGGACCGGGCGCAGGCCGCGCCGCAGACGCAGGGCGGCATGGCGGACGCCCGCAGCGGCGCGGGCGGCGGGAAGATCGAAGCTGTCGGAAGGAGAAGAGTGCCGCTGGGCTGAAGAGCGCCGTCCGGCAGAAGAAGAATCAGGCGGGGAGGCTAGCGGGCAAGAGCGGTCCCATGATGCACACGCAGGTTGGGCGACCCGGCGACCCGGCGACCCGGCGACCCGGCGACCCGGCGACCCGGCGACCCGGCGACCCGGCGACCCGGCGACCCGGCGACCCGGCGACCCGGCGACCCGGCTTATTATACCGCCGGCATCGTCGCCGGTTGTCAAGCCGTCGCGCGAACGGATGTCGCTCGCCCCGCCGTCCGGAGCCCCCGCGAGCGCAACCTTCGCCGCGCGCAAAATGTCACCGATCCTGTCCAACATGGTCATCGCATTGGTCCCCGACTCTGTCGCCCGGCAGGCCCCGCAAGGCACACGCCCGCCGGTTAACGCCTGTTCTATCGGCAATTTGTAAGCAGATTCCGCCGGGAATTCAAACACAGATCGCGCGACAGGCACAAACCGCGCGTGCCCGGGCGCCGTTCTTCCTGCTGCCGCTGGCGGCGGCGGCGACCGGGCGGTCAGCGTCATCGCCGCCGCGTCCGGCAGCATCGCCGATTCCGGTGCGCGCCGATTCCGTCAGCATGCGCGGCAGACTCCCCGCGGCTACCGGCGGTCCGACCGGGACGCGCCGAACGACCCCGCGATCGAGCCCGACCGGAACACGCCGCCGACCTCCTCCTGGTAGCCGCCGTAGAATGACCCCTGGACATGCTCGCCGTCCCAGTGCGTGCCCCTGGAGAACGCCCCGTCCTTCACCGCGATGCCGGCCCACTCCATCCTGTGGCCCGCGGCGGCGCCGGTCCGCAGGTTGACGAAGTTTGTCGAGCGTGATATCGACCGACGCGTCGGCGAAGTCGTACACGATCCCGGCATCCCCCTGCAGCACGTCCGGATCGGGGAACAGCCGGTTCAGGTCGACGCCCAGCGCCACGCCGGTCCATGTCGCCGACCCGGCGAGCGGGTTCGCGCCCGATGCCCGGCCGATGGAGTAGGGCAGGGCCCGAACCGAGTCCGGCGCGCCCTTGTCGGGATAGAAAGCCACCTGCAGGACGAAGGTGCTGTAGTGCATCCAGCCGCCATAGGCGGTGAAATCCTGGAAGACCTCGGGATCGGAGACCACCTCGCCGGTTACCTCGAAGAATGCCTGGCCAAGCCGGACGCCCCGGTGTTCCATCACCGGCCGGTAGTCCGCACCGAAGAAATGATCCTCCAGCGTTATCTCCCCGTCCGCGCCGTAGCGGCAGTCTCCGACCTCGCACGCCGCCCCCTCCATGGTGCCGGGATATTCCGCGAAGGCGCGCCAGGTGCCGGTCATGATCTGGGTGTCGGCGCCGGTGACGATCCTCTCGTTCGAGCGCCGCAAGGTCTTCCGGGGTCATGGCGGGGCGCCGCGCTTCCGGCGACGTTCGCCCGCGCGGCCGAGGCGTCCAGCAGCCAGTCCGGCGAGCCGGATGCCGCGCCCGCGCCGGGTCCGGCGTCCGTCGCCGCCACGTCCTCGCGGTTCCCGGCGCACCCGGAGACCGCCAGGGCGACGAGTATCGCCAACAACGCGATCATGCTGCGCATGCTCTTTCCTCCGCGAGCCTGAATGAAGTCCGACGCTGCCCGGCACCCCGATGAGCGCGCGCAGGCGGAGGCCTGCCGTTCCCGGGTCCGATTCGCGCATTCTGCACCGCATCCCCGGCGGTGTCACCTGCGTCGGATCGCGTCCGGGCGGACATCGCGCGCCGGCATGGGCGGCGTCCGGCAGGCAGGGTCGTCGCACACGGCGCCGCCCTTGACGGTGGCACCGGCCTTGTCCGCCGCCCCGGCAGGGCAGGATGCGCACGGGTTTATGTCTTGCGCCCCGGCAGATTCCGGTGCGCAATTGCAGCGCCGGAGACACGGGGCGACCGCATTGCCGGGAGGAGGCAAGGAGATGACGGCATCGATCCGCGCGGCGCTGGAGCGATGGGCGACCCGGCGGGTGGCGCTCGCCGCGCTGGCCGTCGCTGCCGCCTGCATCGCGGGGCTGGCCTGGCGCCGGGACCGGCTGGGCGGCCTCGAACTCCTCGACAGCCGCAGCTGGTACACCCCCGGCGAGGCGGCGGCGCTGTTCGAGGCGCTCGACCGGCTCGACGCCGGCGCGCGCACGGTCTACGCGGCGACCGGCCTGACGATCGACATGGCGTTTCCGGCGGCCTACGGACTGCTGTTCGCGATCCTGCTGGTCCGCCTGTTCCGGGCGCCGTTCTTCCTGCTGCCGCTCGCGACGGCGGCGGCGGACGTGCTGGAGAACGCGGCCGTCGCCGCGCTGGCGCTGAGCTACGCCGGCGCGCCGTCGCCGCTGGCGTGGCTGGCCGCGGCGTTCACCCTGGTCAAGGCGCTTTCCGGCTACGCCGGGCTGGCGGCGACATGCGTCGGCGCCGTCCGCTGGCTGTGGCGGCGCCGCAGGCGCTGACGGTGCATGGCGGGAACCATGCCGCGCACAGGCGTGGGCGCCCGGCGGCGGAATGACGACGGCATCGAACGGCGTGCGGAGCGGCACGACGGGCTTTACCACCGCCGCTGGCTCCCTGTCACCGAAAGGTTGCGGTCCGTTCCGTGGACAGAGCCCGCCAGGGACCGTCCGGGGTTGGATCTCATGCGATTCCCATGCGCTTCCCACCGGCCCCGGCCCCGCTATCGGCAGGCCTCCGAAAGCGCTGCCGTGCGCAGGCGATCGTCCCGAGCCCGGCACCGCATCGTCCCTTACGACCTTCGGATTCTGGGTCTGAAGGTCCTGAGCTAGATTGTTCTGGATCCGACGTATTATTGGTCGACTCTTCGCCCTCGTTCTCGGAGACGAATCTCAGCCCAGCCTGCTTGTGGTGGTGCGCCGGGCCCATCCGCTCAAGGACTGGGCGCGGGCGGATCAAAAAGCGGACCAGCCACAAGAAGGCCTGCGTGGCCCTGTCTCGCCCAAGGCTACAGCCTGACGGCGATCCGCAAGCCGTTCGGTCACAGTCAACACCAGACCATGACTCACTAATCCCATTTGGCACAAAGATCCGTGCATACTCACGCCGCTTAGGTACAGATTCGCAGATATTCAGAGCCCTGCCTCCACGTTACTTGTCAGATACCAGCCATCCCATACGCCCAGCGACGTCCGTCGCGCACCTGGCTTTCCGGCACCAGCGTCGTCAGTCGTTGGTATCGGTTGACGCTTCTTCCGCACTCTTCACTGTAGCCTTCGCTTGGGCGAGCCCGTCCAGCACCGCCTGCAATCTCTCAAGGCTATGTTCGGCCTCACTGCTAGTACGAATTTCCTCCGTGACCTCGTCGAGTCGATGGATCAGTACACGCAAGAGCTTAGTCCGATCCGCAAAGTTATTGCGAATTGACCGTTTGTACGCTCGCCGTGCAACAGAGAGAGCTGCATCAGCTTCCGCGACAATTTCGGGATCCTCGCATTCATCGGCTACTTCGTTAAGCGCTCTGATCGCCTGCTTGTATGCACTTTTGAGTTGTCGCAACGAAGACTCTCTCGACATCCGGAAGTCCTCCTGAACCGGGTTGTGGGTCGTGTGGTCCTGTTGGGGTGGTTAGAGCGCACCACACTACGAAATCACGCTGCCTCCATCTGGGACTGTTCAGTAAGGGCACCTAGCTCCCTCTTTCGGAGTAGCTCAATATCGCTACGCAGCTTTATGGTCAATGCAGTAATCTCCGTTACTAAGCTTTGAAGGTTCGTCGGTTTGCCTAACTGAAGTTCGATCGCAAGCATCGTTACATTGATTTTCTTGAGAATTCTTACGTAGCTATCCAGCGTCGATTTATATTCCTTTCTGGCCTGTTCTTGAGACAGTCTAAGCTCATCGGCCTCACGCATCTTTCCGAGAAGCTGTTCCAGTTGAGATTGCACTAATTCGGAGTAAGGCTTGAGTCCATCGGGTGGGGAAGGATAATTGGACAGGCCGGATTCCTTGACGCTGAACTGCTTATTGTCAAATTTAATCTCCACGTCACGCCCAAAGGCGCCTATGATATCCTTCATTTCCTGCTCAACAGCAGACTTCCGTTGAACTTGCTCAGGGTGTTTGTTTGCTAGGGGCTCGGCGTGTTCCCGTGCAATCCGCGCCATAGTTCGACAAATCGTTCTCATTGATCTGGTCGCTTTATCTAAGTGATCATCTAGCAATATACCCTTTTCAGCCGCGTACGTAGTCGTGTCAGCGATAAGCACTCTCGTGATAATTTCGTGAATTATCGGTCGAGCCCTGCGAATTGCTTCCTCAAACTCAGATGTAGCACGAGCGCGCTCCGCTAGCACGATGAATTTCTCAATGGTGGGTAAGAGCACGTCGAATCCCGTGATAGCTGTTCCGAGAGATGTGCTTACATTTTGCAAGGAGCTGACTAACGTACCCATTCGTTTTCTAAGACGCACCGCACTCTCGCCAGATACCAGCGCAGTTAACGTTTCATTATAGCGACTAATTGCGTCCCACGCCTGTACACGAGTGTCGATGATTGAATGTTGACTGGTATTTGTCGCGTTAGGATCATAATCGGCAAGAGGATCGCTATTCTCAGCTTCCACAGCAGAATTGGATTGTGTGTCGAGTGTGTCTACAGAACGCCTTGTTGTGTCGTAATCTACAAGTATGGTCTCTGACACAGAGCGTGCAGCCGAAACAGCTTCCAGATAGGCGGCAAATTCTGCCTCAGGTATTCCGGTGCATCCAATCAGGAGCAGCGGCAAGGACAACACAATCCGTCGTAATAGGTAGGTTGATCTGGGTTCTCGGAGCCTCATTGCCAACCTCTTGTTGGTAGCACGACACGACGAGAAACGACGCAGCTTCGTCGGCATCGCCAACGCACTTATCAATGAATGCAACCAAGACGCGGCCGCTAGGATCCGGGGTCCCGGGAAGGGGCGCGCGTTCCGGCAATTGCCAGCCAAGAATTCTTCGCGCCTTATCTCGAGTTCCTTCGCAAAAGGAACTGGTTCAGGCCAAACACTCATGCATCTGTCCACGGATCGATCACGTCGACGCCGGTGTCCATAAAGTCCCGCACGTTGCGGGTCGCCACCGCCATGCCCTGCGAGCACGCAATGGCCGCGATCTGACAGTCCGCCTGCGATACTGGGCGTCCGGCGGCGCGGCACATGGCCACGATCTCGGCGTAGGTGCGTGCCGCGTTGCTGTCGAACGGAAGAACCCGACCGGCGAACAGGCTGCCAAGCGTTCGTTCGGCGGCGTCCGCCAGCCCCCGGCGGCGCGCACCCTCCGGCAGGATGGCGACACCAGTGCGAATCTCCGCTTCCGTGATCGCCGTGACGAACAGATCCTGCGTCGGCTGCTCGTCCATCCAGGAGAGAACCTTCGGATTCGGCGCGTTGCGCATCAGTTCGGACACCACGTTCGTGTCAAGCAGGAACACGGCCATCTCAGTCGAAGCGCGGCGGTTCGCGCATCGGTTCGCGCGGCGGCAGCTCCAGATCGACACCGCCGAAGGGCTTGAACAGTTCGTGGATCGCCGTCCCCAGGCCCCTGGCAGGCACGGTCCCCCGTCCGACCGCCTCGCGGAGGATCAGCCGCACTTCCTCTTCCATGGACCGGCCATTGCCTGCCGCGCGCTTGCGCAGCCCGGTCTTCACGCCGTCGTCTAGATTGCGGATCGTTATGCTCGCCATCGCCATGTCCTCCATTCGCATCTGGCCAGAGCCTATGCGGTGCTTGCGATGCAATCAAGCAATGATCGGGGTCTCTTGCCTGTCAGCGCAGTTACGCCCGCGCGGTTTTGGGGTAGTCGCTGAGAATGTCGGCGGCAGGATGAAGGTGTTGGCGTGGACCGAGACGCCCTTGCGGGTCTCGGCTTCGGCATCCCGGATCGCGGACGTTCCCCGCGAACTGGACGATCTGTATTCCGGACCGTATAGGTCTACGAGTCAGTGCGCGCACGCGTTTCGCGCAAGGAGGTTTCAAGATGGTTCGGGGTCCGAAAATGGTAATCCGCTGCCTCGCGCCGCCATGGGCCGTCCTGATTTTGAAAAAATCTGCATTCCATTTGATGACTGATCCGGTATTCCCGACTGTAAGTCGCCTGATCCATAGAAAATTATTCAATAATTACGGTATGTTAGATGATATTCGCCCAAAATATAACAAACTTGACACGGGCATCCACGCTTTGGGGGCAGTTCTACACGTGGATGGCCGGGTCTGGGGCCCGGCCATGACGCTTTGACGGTGCTCCTCACCGTCTCTGTGGTTCAAGAAGCCGATTTCCGTTCGGTGCGTGCTTTTCAACCCCGCCGAGCCTTTGTAAAACAACCGCGGAAGGGAAGCGGTGCCGGTGTGCCGGCTGGTCTTCAAAACCAGTGAAGGCTGTAAGACAGTCTTAGTGGGTTCGACTCCCACTCTCTTCCGCCAATTCCTCGAGCCCCGGGGGGAGCATGGAAACCGGAACCGACAAGATCCAGGCAGGCATATTCGGTGCGGTCGGCTGGCTGGTCTTCAATAACCCTGAGAAACACAACGCCCTCTCGCTCTCCATGGCCGAGGCCGCCCACAAGGTCGTCGAAGCCTATGAGGCGGACGATACCGTCCGGGTGATCGCGTTCCGCGGCAACGGCGGCAAGGCCTTCGTCTCCGGTGCGGACATCTCGGAATTCAAGGAACACCGCGCAACCGCCGAGGCCTCGGCCGAGTTCGAGCGCAAAAGCGGCACCTTCTTCGCCGCGGTCCGCAACGCGTCCAAACCGACGGTCGCCATGATCGAGGGATACTGCATGGGCGGCGGCGTGGGGCTGGCCTGCGCCTGCGACCTGAGAATTGCCAACCAAAGCGCGGTGTTCGCCATACCCGCCGGCCGGCTGGGGCTCGGCTACCGGCCGCCAATGACCCAGTGGGTGGTCGACGCCGTCGGGCCGGCCAACGCCAAGGAAATTCTCCTCACCGCGCGGCGCTACGATTCGGAAGAGGCCTTGCGGATGGGGCTCATTCACCGGCGCATCGACGATAAGGAACTGCCGGGTTTCGTCGAATCCTATACCGCGGCCATCGCCGATAACGCGCCCCTCAGCCTGCGGGCCGCCAAGTTCATCATCAACGAGTTGAGCAAGGGTACCGGCGACGCCGATATCGCCGCCTGCGAGGAACTGGCGCGCGCGTGCACCGGCAGCGAGGACTACACCGAAGGCCGCACCGCCTTCATGGAAAAGCGCAAACCCGAATTCAAGGGCCGGTAGGGCCCGCCACCCTCGGCGCACCACCGAAGCGTCATGGCCGGTCCGGTGGGGCGGGGCATGACGGCCTGGTTTGTGTCGTATATCCACGCGTCATACCCCGCTTTATGCGGGGTATCCAATTTTCCAATTCTTGAACCACAGAGACGGTGAGGAGTTAACCATTCCTCCTCAGTGAACTCCGTGCCTCTGTGGTGAGTAATTTATTTCCTGGATGCCCAATTCCCGGCGGCGCCGAAGGCTCTCAATGCGCCTCCCGGGCGGCGGTTCGGCGGAAGGTTTAACATATCATTTTTGATATCTATTTACTGTCGATTTTGTATATCAAAGTCGAAATATAATCTCCCTAAATCATAACAATATTGATATCAAATGCGGTCATAAATGCGTTTCACAAACCGTCGGCGTTTGCTTACCGTTTTCCCCGGTAGGCGTCACGGTCGGGAGTGTATCGACCGACGCCATGAGCGGGCGCGTTCAGCCCGGTTGCACGGTCGGTTAGGAGACGCCCATGATACGCCTGTGGGGCAAATTCGTCCTCGTTTCCCTGATTGCCCTGACAGCCCTGACCGCCACCGCCAACGCGGGCCCCCTCGCGCCCCAGCCGCGGGTCGTCGTCACGCTGGATCGCGGCTTTCTCGAGGGGGCCGGCTCCCAGAACCTCGAGGAACTGCTGGATACCGGGATCATCCGCTATCTGCTGACCGGCGGGCAGTCGCTGCCGGTGCTGGTGAACGGTACATACTACTCCTCGACGGCGGGCGACCTCAATACACTGCCGCTGGCCGCCATGGAGCGCATCGAGTTGCTGGATGGCGCAAGCCTCGGCACGTTCGGCGGCAGTACGGTCCGCAACGCCCTCAACGTCGTGCTCAGGGAGGATTGGGACGGCACGGCGGTGCGCGCGCTCGCGCGGCAGCCGAGCCGCAAGGGCGGCGACGGTTACCAGGGCAACGCCTCGTGGGGCGGAAAAATCGGCAAGGGGCGCCTGAGCGTGACGGCGGACACCTTCAGGCGCGGGCATATCGCCTCCGCCGACCGGGACTATAGCCGAGGGAAATGGACGCCGGGCGGTTCGTTCGCAGACGCGTCGAACATCAGCAGGGGCGGCAACACGGTGTTCATCGCGCAACGCGACAGTGGCGGAGACCTTACCGGCTTTCGGTCGGTCGCGCTGGGCGATTGCGATCCGGCGGAGGGTTATACCGGACCGTTGACCGATCCGCCCGGCCCTCCCGTTCCCGACGGAGACCAGGGCTGCGGTTTCGACTACACGAGCATCAGTTGGGAGACGAGCGACGTCGATCAGCAGAATGTCCTTCTGAACGCCAAACACCCCTTCGGCGACAGCGCGGAGATCGGTGTCGTGGCGAACTTTTCCCAGTTCGACGCGAACTTTCGTTACGCGCCGTCCGTGGGAACGTTCAGATTCGAACCCGACGCGACCCTGCTCGCGGTAATCAACCAGGCGGCGGACGGGTTCACCGCCGACGGCAACGACCGCTTCTTCGCCTCTCACCGCTTCACCGGCCACGGCAACCGGAATTGGCGGACGAAAAGCGAAGCCTACGACATCACGGCGGGCGTCGAGGGCCGGCTCAACTCATGGCTCGGCTACGACGCCGAACTGACCCTCTATCGGCAGGATGCGACCGTAAGGGGCAATACTTTCGTTCACCAAGGCAAGATCGCGGCGGAGATTTTGAAGCCCCGCGACGGCAGCGAAGGTAGCTATTACGACCTCTTGAATCCTTTGTCCCAGGAGGATGCCCACCGGCAGGCCATACTGAACACCAGCCTGCGCCACGAAACCGACGCCCGCTTCGAGTCCCAAGGCCTTCGCGCGGCGCTGGAGGGATCGGGCTTTTCCATCGGGGGCCGACAGGCGGCTTGGACCGCGGGCGTCGAGATGGGCCGGGGGGAAGCGCGTAGTTTCCTTCGGTTCGTCGACCGGGAAGGCGCGGCGTTCGACGTTTCGGAGGTTCTGGGCTCGGGAGGCGTGAGCTACGCCGGGAAGCGCCAAGCTCTGGGCGCGTTCGCCGAAACCCTCCTGCCGGTGGCGGAGCGGGTCGACCTGCGGTTCGCCGGCCGCGCGGACGACACCGACGACGTGGGCCTGTTGCGCTCCTGGCGCGCCGGCGCCGAATACCGGCCCATGGACGTACTGACCGTGCGGGGTTCCTGGAGCGAGGGCCAGCTTGCTCCCGGGTTTGCCCAACTCTACGGCACCGCGCTCCAAAGCTATCCCTATGTCGAGTGCGACCCCGGACCCGGCCCGCCGCCCCGCACATGTTCCTCGGCGAACGAACTCCAGGTCCAGCGCAACACGGTCGGGAACCCAGATCTGGGTCCGGCGACCGCCGAGCGGCTTGCCATGGAGGCCGCGTTCAGGAACGGGCCCTACCGTCTCGGCGTGGAGTGGTTCCGGGAGTCGCTTTCCGATGTGCCGGGGAACCCGTCCCCCGATTGGGCGCTTCGCAACATGCCCCAGTGCGCCGAGGGCGTGACGTCCGACTGTGTCCAATGGGCCGGCGGCGCGGTGATCCACGACAAGTATGCCAATACCATCGAAACGAAAACCGAGGGCTTCACGGCCCGGTTCGGCGCAGGATTCGAGACGTCCTGGGGCGGGTACGGGGCCTACGGGACGTGGCGGCGGGAGACGGCCACCAGACTTACCGTCGACGGCGTCCCGGAGCGCGTCGTGCGTCCGAAGGACATGTTGCGCGCCAGAATCTCCGCGCGGCGCGGTAGCGTGCGCGCCATCTGGACCGCGAGTTACCGCTCGGGCTTCTTGAACAAGCGAGGCACGGGCCGTTTCAGTCCCTGGACCGGCCACGATTTGAGGGTGGACTGGACGAACCCGTGGGGGCTGGAAGGGCTCCGGATCACCGGCGGCATCTTCAACCTGACCGACGAGAATTACTCGATCGACACCGCGGACCCGGGGAGCACGGACGGCCCCACCGCGGCCGGATGGGGGCGGACCTACTTCCTGGCGATTAACACGGAGTTCTGAGCCCGGGACGCGGGCGGCTGCCCTTGATTTTGTTCGCCCCCCCTCCCTGACCCTCCCCCTCATCGGGGTTAGGGGTGTCCCCTAGGACCCCTGGGGGGGAGGGAATGGTTGGATGGACCACCTCCCCCCAAAAACTTTTCCCTCTCCCCTGGAGGGAGAGGGATGCGGAGGGTTGGCGAGGCGAACGCCGAGCCTAGCCGTAGCTGGGTGAGGGGGAATTTTCATATCACCCTCATCTCTATAACCCCCTGTCCCTCTTCCCCTGACAGGGGCGAGGAACCCGGTGCGCGGCGGGCGGGGGCCCGGCCGCGATCAGAAAATGGTCCTGCAATCAAGAGGTTGCACCCTGTCCGGCCGGGCATATAATCCCCGCAACCATATCACTCCCAAAAGAGACTCCAATGATTATGGTGCGACTGTGGGGCAAATTCGCCCTCGTTTCCCTTATTGCCCTAACCGCGTTGGCCGCCACCCCGGGTGTTTTTTCTGGCGCCAACGCCGGCTCCTTCGCACCCGCGCCGCGGGTCGTCGTCACGCTGGAGCGCGACTTTCTCGAGGGGTCCGGCTCCCAGAACCTCGAGGAACTGCTGGATACCGGGATCATCCGCTATCTGCTGACCGGCGGGCAGTCGCTGCCCGTGCTGGTGAACGGCACGCCCTACAGCACGACGGGAGACGACCTTGACGCCCTGCCGCTGGCCGCCATGGAGCGCATCGAGTTGCTGGGCGGCGAGAGCCTCGGCACGTTCGGAGGCGGTACGGTCCGCAACGCCCTCAATGTGGTGCTCAGGGAGGATTGGGAGGGCACGGCGGTGCGCGCCCTCGCGCGGCGGCCGAGCCGCACAGGGGGCGGCGGTTATCAGGGCAACGCCTCGTGGGCCGGCAAAATCGGCAAGGGGCGCCTGAGCGTGACGGCGGACAAATTCAGGCGCGGGCATATCGCTTCCGCCGACCGGGACTACAGCCGCGGGCAATGGACGCCGGGCGGCTCGTTCGCCGACGCGTCGAACATCAGCAGGGGCGGCAACACGGTGTTGATCGTGAAACGCAACAGTGGGGGGGACGTTACCGGTTTTCGGTCGGCCGCGCTGGGCGAATGCGATCCGGCGGACGGCTATACCGGACCGCTGACAGGTCCCCCCGGCCCGCCCGTGCCCGACACGGACTACGGCTGCGGCTTCGACTACAGCGGCATCATGTGGGAGACGGCTGATGTCGATCAGCAGAATGTCCTTCTGAACGCCACGCACCCCCTCGGCGACGGCGCGGAGATCAGTGTCGTGGCGAACTTTTCCCAGTTCGACAAGGACGAACGGTACGCGCCATCCGTGGGAACGTTCAGATTCGATCCCAACCAAGCCCTGATCGACGCAATCAACGACGATGCCGGCGAGACCGTCGCCGGCGATTCCAACGACCTCTATTACGCCAGTCACCGCTTCGTGGGCCACGGCAACCGGCATTGGCTGACAAAAAGCGAAGCCTACGACATCACGGCAGGGGTCGAGGGCCGGCTCAACTCATGGCTCGGCTATGACGCCGAACTGAACCTCGCCCGGCGGGATACGACCGTAAGGGGCAATACATTCGTTCACGAAGGCAGGATCGCGGAGGAGATCCTGGCGGGCAACTACGACCTCAGGAATCCTTTTTCCCGGGAGGATCGGCACCGGCAGGCGATTCTCGACACCAGCCTGCGGCACGAAACCGACGCCGGCTCCGAGTCCCAAAGCCTTCGCGCGGCGCTGGAGGGATCGGGCTTTTCCATCGGCGGGCGACCGGCGGCATGGACCGTGGGCGTCGAGATGAGCCGGTCGGAAGGGCATCGTTTCCTTCGGTTCGTCGACCGCGAAGGCGCGGCGTACGACGTTTCGGAGGTTCTGGGCTCGGGAGGCGTGAGCTTCTCCGGGAAGCGCGAAATTCTGGGCGTGTTCGCCGAAACCCTCCTGCCGGTGGCGGAGCGGGTCGACCTGCGGTTGGCGGGCCGCGCGGACGACTACGACGACATGGGCGCGCTGCGCTCCTGGCGCGCCGGGGCCGAATACCGGCCCACCGGCGCGCTGACCGTGCGGGGTTCCTGGAGCGAAGGCGAGCTTGCTCCCGGGTTTGCCACGCTCTACGGCACCGCGAAGCAGAGCTATCCCTATGTCGAGTGCGACCCCGGACCTGGCCCGCCGCCCCGAACATGCTCCGAGGCGAACGAGCTCCAGGTCAAGCGCAATACGGAAGGGAACGCCGATCTGGATCCGGCGAACGCCGAGCGGCTTGCTCTGGAGACCGCGTTCAGGAACGGGCCCTACCGCTTGAGCGTGGAGTGGTTCCGGGAGACGCTTACCGAGGCGCCGGGGAACCAATCCGCCAATTGGGCGATTCGCAACCTGCCGGAGTGCGCCGAGGGCGTGAGTTCCGACTGCATCGAATGGGACGGCGACCCCGTGATTCGCGACAGGTTCGCCAATGTCGTCGATCAGAAAATCGAGGGCTTCACGGCCCGGTTCGGCGCAGGCTTCGAAACGTCCTGGGGCGGGTTGGGCGCCTACGGGACGTGGCGGCGGGAGACGGCCACCAAAAAAACCGTCGACGGCATCCCGACGCGCGTCGTGCGTCCGAAGGACATGTTGCGCGCCAGGTTTTCGGCGCGGCGCGGCGGCGTGCGCGCCATCTGGACGGCGAGCTACCGTTCGGGCTTTTTGAACGAGCAGGGCTCGGGCCGCTTCAGTCCGTGGACCGGCCACGATTTGAGGGTGGACTGGACGAACCCGGCGGGGCTGGAAGGGTTCCGGATCACGGGCGGAATCTTCAACCTGACCGACCAGGGTTACACGGTCGACACCGCGAACCCGGCGATCACGGACGGCCCCACGGTGGCCGGATGGGGGCGGACGTTCTTCCTGGCGCTCAGCGCGGAGTTCTGAGCGCGGGATATCGGGCGGCAGGTCCCTCTGGATACCCCGCATAAAGCGGGGTATGACGAGCTTCTTTGATTCAGCATCACCCGTCATGCCCCGGCTTGTTCGGGGCATCCAGGATATAAGGATTTCACCACAGAGACACAGAGATCACAGAGGAGGAATGGTTAACTCCTACTATCTCACTGTCTCTGTGGTTAAACAAAGTCGTCATGCCCCGGCCCACCTGTCGGCGCCGCCTAAATGTCGAGACCGCGCAATTGCTGGCGCGCCCAGGCGATCCGCAATTCGCGGCTGTCGTCGAAATCGTTCACCCCGAGCCAGGTCTCGTAGAATTCCGAATTCATGAAGGCGACCGTCACTTTGCCGCCGAGCCGCTCGATGGCCTCCTTGGCCCGTTCGATGACGATGCCGTGGAGCGCCGAACCGCCCAGATCGTCGAACAGATCGGGCTCATAGAGGGCCAGGTCGGCGTCGGACATGATCCGCAGCAGCACCACGTCCCGCTCGGGCCGCAGCGTATAGGCGTCCACTTCGGCAAGGACGGCGGTCTCGACCATCCCGTCCAGGCGGGCCAGCTCGCGGGCCGCGGTCTCGGGGATTTCCCGGCCCGCCGCTTCCCAGCCGAGCAGGTCCGGTTCGGCGACGTCGAGCCGTTCGGCGCACGCGGCCGTGTCCAAACCCAGGCCTTGCCGGAGGCTCTTGAATTGTTCCGGCGACATTCTCCATTTCACGCACGTCCCGGCATGAAGTACAAGAACCCGCCCCAACGAAAACCGGAGCAAGGCGTATCCGTTCCCCTGAAGGAGGCGAGGGAGCATTTGTCCCCTCTCCCCCTTCTTTCCAGCCTTCGTAGCCGAAGGCTACTTCGGCGGAGTAGGCCAGGGGGAGAGAGCCAATGCACCCACAACAGCGTCATGGCCGGGCCAGCCGGCAAAGTGGCCCGGCCATCCACGTGGATCACCGGGTCAAGCCCGGTGATGACGAACTTCTTTGATTCAGCACCGCACGTCATGCCCCGCCGGATAGCGCGGGGCATCCAGGAAAACCCCCCTCACCCAGCTTCGGCTAAGCCGGGCTCCCGCCCGGCAAGTCGGTCAATCCCCGGCGGGGAATGACCTTACCTCCGCATCCCTCTCCCTCCCCGGAGGGAGAGGGGAAGAAGTCGGGGCGAAGGCCGGTGCGCGGCGAGGTTCTGCGGGCCGCGGTTTCTCAACGCGCTGGAACGCGCCGTTCAAAGCTGCAAGTCTTGTGGCTGAACTGGCGGCTGATCTGGCCGCTGAACTGGCGGCTGAACCGGACGGATTGGATTCATGGGCTCGAATCGAAACTCCCTGCACACCATCGACGACCTGCGCGAGGCGGCCCGGCGGCGCATTCCCAAGCTGGCGTTCGACTATCTCGACGGCGGCGCCGGCAACGAGGCGAACCTTCGCCGCAACCGCAAGGGTTTCGAAGACGTCATCCTGCGTCCCGAATATCTGCGGGACGTTTCGGCGCGCAGCCAGAAGGTGACGTTGTTCGGCCATGCCTATGACGCGCCCATCGGGGTCTCGCCGGTGGGGTTGGCGAATTTCATCTGGCCGGGAACCGACGGCGCCCTGGCGGCGATGGCCGCCCGGCGGAACATCCCCTACATCCTCAGCGGCGTCGCCACCACCTCCATCGAGACCATTGCGGAAATCGCCCCGGACCACGCCTGGTTTCAGGTCATCCTTCCCAATAATCACGACATCGGCTTCGACATGATCCGCCGGGCCCGCGAGGCCGGGATGAAGGTGCTGGTGATGACGGTGGATATCCCGGTGCCGTCGAAGCGCCTGCGCGACCTGCGCAACAACTTCATGCTGCCGTTCAAGCCCGATCCGGGGGTCCTCCGGAACATCGCCGCCAAGCCGGGCTGGGCGCTGGCGACCCTCAGGGCCGGTACGCCGGAGTTCGCGAACCTGCTTCCCTACATGGAACCCGGGACCGGCAGCCGGTCGCTGGCGGCGGCCCAGGCCCTGCAGGTGTCGGCCAATGCCGGCGAAGACGTGATCGGACGGATGCGGGACGCCTGGCCCGGCCCGTTCGTGCTCAAGGGGGTGTTGTCGGCCCGGACGGCGGAGGCCGCCCGGCGCGCCGGCGCCGACGGCATCATCGTTTCCAACCACGGCGGCCGGCAGATCGAAAGCGGGCCCGCGACCATCGAGGCGCTGCCGGAAATCGCTTCGGCCGTGGGCGGGGACATGACGGTGATGCTGGACAGCGGCATCCGCTCCGGCGGCGACATCGTCAAGGCCTATGCGCTCGGGGCCGAATTCACGTTTTCGGGCCGCTGTTTCGTCTACGGGGCCGGCGCCCTCGGGCCCGCCGGCGGGGAGCACGCGCTGGACCTGCTGACCGACGAGGTCGACCGCACCCTCGCCCAGATCGGCGCCACCGGCATGGAGGAATTGGGCGCGGACAATATCTGGGCCATCGACTGAGAGGCCCTGGGGGAGTGGTGGGGGAGTGGTGGGGGAGTGGTGGGGGAGTGGTGCCGGAAGAGGGACTCGAACCCCCGACCTACTGATTACAAATCAGTTGCTCTGCCAACTGAGCTATTCCGGCGCACAAGTCCCGGTGCGGCCGGACATTAACTTCTTTCGTCATCAACAGGAAGCGATCAGTTGCCGATGCCGATCCTTGGCCTATGGCAATTTCGACTGCACGAACTCGGCCAGATGGCCAACCCAGGTCTTTGCGATCTGGCCGGTGAGGTGTCCAATCGAGTCGGGTCCGGCAGGCACGAGGACGTTTTGCGCATCCTCGAGCCTGGTGATCGCTTGTTCAACGACCCCTAGTTCAGGCGGGTTGAGTTCGTCGTCCTCGAAATTTATCGCCAGTACCGGCACCCGGATCTTGCCGAGACCGGGCGAGGGGTCGTAATCCATGGATGACTCGACCTGGTACAGCCGGTCGTTCGCGTCGCCCTTTCGCGCCCGCTCCACCAATTGCTCGTAGAGTTCATCGGCCTGCATCCGGGTCGGCGCTTGTTCCTGAAGGCGGACGACGCTGCGGGTAAACAACGCGCTGGACGGCGCCGTGAACACGTAGCGGCTTGGGTTCGTCTCATAGTCGCCATCCTTCCACTCGGGATCGTTCCGAATGGCCTCGATGGAAATTCGCCGCTGAATCCAGTTCCGCCCGCTCATGGGGCCAGGCTGGCAGGAGATGGGGACGGCCGCATCCATGAACTCGGGATACATCTCGGCCCACATCCACGTCAGCATCCCGCCCATGGAGATACCGACGATGAGCCGGAGATGGGTGATCCCTAGAACTTCGGTCAATAGGCGGTGAACGGCGCGCACCTGATCCACGTAGCGATAATTCGGAAAGGATGCGCGCAGGCCGTCACTTGGTTTGCTGGAGCCGCCGAACCCGATCATGTCGGGAACAATTGCGAAGAATCGATCCAGGTCCAGCGGCTGGCCGGGCCCGAACAGTTCGCCTGCCAGCGACTCCAGGAACCACACATCTGCCGAGCTGGTCGTCGTGTGCAGGAGCAGGACGGCGTTGGTGATCGTCCCGTTCTCTCCTTTCTCCGGTGTGCCGGCGGTCAAATACCGGAGTTCGAGCTCGTCCAACTGCTGGCCGTTCTCAAACTTGAATTGTTCGAGGACGTGGCTTCGCTCACGCCCGTTTGGCCAATTTTCCACGTTATTCAAGGCTTATGCTCCTATCAGGCCGGCAAACATCGATCCCGGTCGATCTTATTGAACTCACAATGTTTAGAATTTACGAAAAAATATTGCTACTGGCAAACAATCGGCCTAACTTATGTGCATCAAGGGCGCCTGTCGAATTGGCGCCTGGTGATTGCCGGGGCGCGTTCATGAGTCTCTACCAGCTTCAAAAAGCCTTGTTCCAAATGAACACCGATTCCGAGCGGGCGCAAGCGTATCACGACAACCCGGACAGGTTCCTGGCGTCGTATGAGCTCTCGGACGAGGAGGTACGGTGGCTCAAGGACGTAGACCTGGGCGCCATGTACGCCATGGGCGTTCATCCCCAGTTTCTTGCCCCCTTTGCGGGGCGGGCCAACGTCGGATGGAAGGACTACCTCGCGGCGTTGGAGAATCCGGGCCCGATGGCGGAAAGGAACAATTGATGCCCCTCGTATATTCAGCCGCCGCCAGTCACGCGCCCGGCATCACGGCGAGGAGACACACCGTGTCCGATGAGAGGGCCGATTCGTTTTTTCGGGCCATGGACCAAATTCGCCGAGAGATCGAGGAAGCGCAGCTTGACGCCCTGGTGATCATTTCGGCCGAGCACTTCACAAATTTCTTCATGGATCACATGCCGGCGTTCTGCGTCGGATTGGCCGACAGCTACCCGGGTCCCGTCGAAGACGAGGATTTCCTCCGCATACCGAAGACCACGGTTCCCGGCGCGCCTGACCTGGCGACCCGCCTATGCCGGCAAATGCTGCATGAAGTCGACCTTTCGTTCGCGCAGGAGCTGAAATTGGATCACGGTTTCATGGTCCCGCTGCACTTTTTGACCCCATCGATGGACCTGCCCGTTATCCCAATCATCATCAACTGCCTTCAAGCGCCCTTCGCGTCGCTTGGGCGGTGCGTCGAGCTCGGCCGGTCACTGAGACGGGCCGCCGACGGGATGCCCGAGAGAATTGGCTTGCTCGGCGCCGGCGGCATTTCGCATTGGCCGGCCGCACCCCGTTCGGGAGAAATTAACGAGGAGTGGGATTTCGAATTCGTGCAACGGTTTGCCGACAACAATATTACTGCGCTGACTTCCTATACGGATGAAGAGATCGTCGAGAGCGGCGGACCCGGCGGTCATGAAATCCGGGCTTGGATCGCCGTCGCCGGCGCGACGGAGGGTCAGACCGGAACCATCCTGACCTATGCGCCGGTGCCCGAGTTCGCTGTCGGCTGCACCGCCGTTGTGATGCAGGGATGACAAAAAAGTGGCGCTCCGACCATTGCAGAGGTCCGGCCGCTTGCATTGCCAAGTGCGGGCCATTAAATCGGTGACATGAACGACAACGTTGAGATCGGCAAACGCCTCAAACAAGTTCGCCAAGCCAAGAGCCTCGTGATTGACCAAGTCTCGGAGCTTGCCGGATTGTCGCGGGCCTACATCAGTCAGGTCGAGAACGGCAAGGCTTCCCCGTCGCTGGAGGTATTGCGGAAGCTGGCGACGGCGCTTGACGTGCCTATGGCCTCACTATTTGTCGACGACGAGTTTACCGTCGAAGTCACCAGATACGATCAGCGCCAGGTACTCCAGTTTGGCGTTGATGTCGCGCCGCCGTCAGAAAGCCGCCTGATACACCTGCTATCGTCGGTCGAAGGAGCCGAGCTGGAAATTCTCATCATCGAAATCCCCGCCGGCGATATGGCAAGCCCGATCGATCCGGGCCACGAAGGAGAAGAGGCCTTTCTCGTGATGGAGGGCTTGGTAAAGACCACCATCGGCACCGAGAGTTTCGAACTCAAGGAAGGTGACAGCATTCACTGGAATGCCACGTTGCCTCATTCGACGATAAATGCCGGCAGGAAGAAGGCGAAAATACTCTTTGTCCGGTCGCCTGCCAGCTACAAGCGTCTGAGGTTCCTCAAAGGGGATGGCAGCACGTAACGGCTCACCCAGCCAGCGCCTGTCCCCTTACATCCTCCGCCCTGACAAGATTTATCATCACGCCGATGCCTTTGTCGGCGCCTTCGTGCTCCGCTTCGCGCTTGCTTAGACGGCCGAAAATCTGGTCGCGCAGGGGGCCCTCTTCGTGCACCTCGGCTTCGCCGTAGAAGCGGAGGATGCCGCCGGGGTGATCCAAAACCCCCTCATCCCGGGCATGGGCGTTGCTGTAGACGACGACAACTCGCGGATTTCGTCTGAGGTTCTCGAGCGCCGTGCTAAAGGAGCGTTCCCAATAGGCAAGCCGGTTCGTATCGAACACGAACAAGCTCCCCTTGGGGCTAACATTGGGTCCATCCGGACCGGAGGTCCCCAGCAGGCATACATGACCGTCTTCCCGTGCGGTCTCGATCAATCGGCAGATGTAGTCGGGTATCATCCCCAAGACTCCCCCAAGGCGCGGTACTAGAGGTTCCCGGACCGAAACAGGCTGGTCGCCAAATTTCGGTCCGGGAGATTAGTTTGGGAGGCTATACCCCTGGGAGTAGTGCCTAGTTGAAGACCTGCTGGCGATAGAAGGCCAACGCAGCCGGGCCGTCGATGCCCTTGGCTTTGGCATCGGCCAGCCAGTTTGCCTCCAGCGGGGCCAGCATTTTCTTGAGGTCGGCCATAAAGGCGTCCGAGGGCTGATGGAACTTGACACCCGCCTTCTTCATTGCCGCAACCGAGCGACCGGAGAAGTCGTCCATTTCCTTGCCGCCTCGGCCGGAAATCACCTCGCCGGCAACACCGTCGATTGCAGCCTTATCGCCGGCGGAGAGACCATTCCATTTGTCGCCGTTCATATAGATGGCGAAGCTGATCGCACCGAGCGTTCCCGGAATCTGGGTGGAATGCTTGATGTAGTTCACGATCCGGAACGCCAGAGGCGCGTGACTTCCATCCATGACACCATCAACCACGCCCTTCGAAATGAATTCGAAGATCTTCGGGCCCGGAGCCGTAACCGGGACGCCGCCCAGCATCTTCAAAGCCTGGGTCGGCTCGCCCGTCGATGACCGGATCTTTTGCCCTTTGAGATCGGCAACGCTGGTAATCGGCTGCTTGGCGGTGGTGATCTGGTTGCCGGCGTGGGTGGTGAAGCCCAAGAGCTTCATGCCCTTGAACTCGTTGGCTTTGCTGAAGAACTTCTGTTGGGTGCGCCACAGGCCAACCGATGCTTTTTCCGCGGTCGAAATCCCGAAGGGCAGGTGTGCGACCGCAGGCAGCTTAATCCGCTGGCGCTGCCAGCCGGTGTACTGTACCGCTATGTCGGAAATGCCCTTGTCCACGGCTTCCCATTGCTTACGGGAGGACGAAAGGGGCGACGCCGACAACTCGACCAGGACGCGGCCACTGGTTACCCGCTTAACGTCGGCCGAGAACGGCTTCATAATGCCGGTAACAAACGGGTGCTTCGGCGGCACATATGCGTCGACGACAAGTTTGGTTTGCGCCAGTGCGGGAGCGGCAAGTGAGATACCTGCCAAGGCACCAGCAACGAGAAACAGTTTCGATTGGGCCATGTATAGTCTCCTAGTGAAATTGATCCCGATTTTTGTTGTTCTTATCCGGTGTATCTCCAGCCGGAGCAGCATTCTCAACAAAGTTTGCTGTCAGCAGGATTATTGTTAATAGCATAAAATGTTTGCCAGTGGCAAAACGCTTTTTTAGCTTATTGTGACGAGGGGGGCTTCCCGCCGCGGGAGGCGATGAACGGGGATGGCCAATTCAATGGACTCGGAGAGCGCCTTGGTTCGGATAGGCCGATTGGCGGAAAAACTGCTTTCGCTGATTGTCGCCGCGTTGATGGGGACACTCATGTTCTTCACCTTTTACGACGTGACCGCGCGCTATGTGTTCAACTCGCCGGTCCTTGGCGGTTCCGAAATCATGGAGTTCGTCATGGGTACCCTGATCTTCGCGACGCTGCCCCTCATATCGCGGACCAACGACCATATCTCCGTGAGCCTGCTCGACCATCTGTTCAAGGGGCCTGCGCGGCGCGTGCAGCAGATTTTCATCACCTTGTTCAGCGCGGTGGTCGTCGGGTTTCTCGCCTGGCGTCTTTTCGTGACGGCCGACGAGATGCGCGAGACCGGGTTGTTGGCAATCTTTCTGGAAATGGAAATCGCCCCCGTTGTCTACGGCATGGCGTCACTGGCCTGGGTCGCCTTCTTCGTAATTCTTCTTCTGCTGATTTCTCAGCTGGCTGGCCGCCAAGACGAAGACGATGAGTCGTCGTCTATCGATCTTTAAAGGAACGGACGTTAGACGATGCTGGAAATCTCGATTGGACTGGTTGTTCTCTTAGCCCTGCTTTTCGTCGGCGCCCCCCTCGGGCTTGTCATGATGGCGGTGGGATTCGGCGGCTATGCCTACTTGAAGGGTGTGCCGGCCGCGATGGAGATGGTCTCTCAGCAGGTCCTGGAGCTGGCTCTCAACATCGGATTTTCGGTTCTGCCCCTCTTCATCTTGATGGGCGTGTTCGTATCGCGCGCCGCCTTGTCGGACGACCTCTACGAAACCTGCTATCGCTGGATGGGACATCTCAAGGGGGGGCTTGCCATGGCCACGGTCGCGGCCTGCGGCGGATTCGCGGCCGTGTCCGGCAGTTCGCTGGCGACGGCGGCCACGATGGCCAAGGTCTCCATCCCGGCGATGCGCCGCTTCAAGTATGCCGATAGCTTCGCGGTCGGCACCGTCGCGGCCGGCGGCACGCTCGGGATGCTCATTCCGCCGTCGAACGCGATGATCATCTACGGCATTCTGACCGAGACCGATATCGCCAAGCTGTTTGTCGGCGGCATCCTGCCCGGATTGCTGACCATACTGGTCTATATCAGCGTCATCCTGATCGTCGTGACCATTTATCCGCAGGCCGGGCCACCCGGCGAGCGGTTTGCCTGGCGTGAACGGTTTCAGTCGCTGTCGAAGATCTGGGGCGTCGTTGCGTTGTTTGCGCTCATTCTCGGCGGCATCTTTTTCGGTATCTTTACGCCCTCGGAAGCTGGCGGAATTGGATCATTCGGCGCACTCGTCTTCGCCATCGCGCGGCGGAAAATGTCCATCTCCATCTTCATCGACTCCCTGATCGAGGCGGCCAAGATCGCGACGTTGATATTTGTCGTCGCGTTCGGCGCGCTCATTCTCAACCAGTTCGTCAACGTTGCCGGCCTGCCGGCGGGCATGGCCAAATTCGTCAAGGAGCTGGAATTGAGCGTGCCGCAGACGCTCCTGATGATCCTGATCATCTACATCATCCTGGGAACGATCATCGAAGGCATCGCGATCATCTTCCTGACCGTTCCCATCTTCGTTCCCATCGTCGAGGCGCTCGGGTTCGACCTGATTTGGTTCGGCATTTTGATGATCATGATCATCGAGATCAGCGTGATCACACCGCCGATAGGGATCAACGTCTTCGTCATGAAATCGATGCTGCCCGAGGTTCCGCTGGCATCGATCTTCAAGGGCATCGTCCCATTCTTCATGGGTGATATCGTCAGACTTTTAATCGTGGCCTTTGTTCCCGGAGTCGTCCTCTTCCTGCCCAGTCTAATGAGATGATGCACGGCAACCACGTGGCATCGCTGCAAATCCGAATTGTTTGTTTTCAACCGGCGCATGCCTCGGCGGGTGGCCGGACAATACAGTCAATTGAATCCCTCGGAAAGAGGTCAGGCGCCCGAACCGCCGCAGGTCTCAACGCCTCGAACCATGGGCCCGGTTGACTTCGTACAGGGCGATCGCGGCGGCCGCGGACAAATTGAGACTGTCCGCGTCCGTGTCGATGGCGATGCGGACCAGAAAGTCGCAGGTCTCCCGGGTGAGCCGGCGAAGGCCGGCGCCCTCGGCGCCGAGCACCAGCGCCGTCCTGGCCGCCCAGTCCACTTCCGACAAGGTCTGTTCGCCGTCGGCCGCGAGGCCGGCACACCAGAAACCGGTTGCCTTCAACTGCTCGAGGGCGCGGGCGAGATTCGTCACCCGGACCATCGGCACCCGATCGAGCGCGCCCGACGCCGCCTTGGCGAGCGCCGCGGTGGCTTCGGGGGCGTGCCGGTCCGGGACGATGACGGCGGCCGCGCCGAATGCGGCGGCCGAGCGCAGCACGGCGCCGATATTCTGGGGATCGTTCGGCTGGTCGAGGACGACCATGACCTGTTCCTCGCCGCTCCGGCCGATCACCTCGTCGAGCGCGACCGAATCCAGGGGGTCGGCCTGAAGGGCCATCCCCTGATGCACGGCGCCCGGCGGCAGCAGGCGGTCGATGTCACGCCGTTCCATGATTTCGGCGACCACGTCCGCGGCGCCATCGATTCGGGCGTTTTCCAGATAGCGGGCCGACTCCCCGGTGAGCACGAGCCGGTGTTTGCGCCGCGCCGGATTGCCGATGGCGGCGAGCACCGCGTGATTGCCGTAGAGCCAGATTCGGCCGCCCCGGTCGCCGGCGTTCCGTCCGGCATCCGGCGTCTCGGCGGGGGCCGCGTGACGCCCCTCCTGGCGCCCTTCCTCGCGCTTCTTGCCGCCGCGCCGGGTTCGCTTGCTCTTGTCCGCCATAGAGGTTAGATTACGCCGACAATCGAGACCTGCAACAGGTTCCGTTCTCCGGGGTTTACACAACTCGCCGATCGGACGCGAACCTGTGCGCTTTTTTTATTGCCTTTGTTGTTGACAAGTTTTTGAAAATTAACGATAGAACGGCCATTCCAACAAGATCACGGTGCTGCATCAGCGGAGGGGTGCCCGAGTGGCTAAAGGGGACGGGCTGTAAACCCGTTGGCGTACGCCTACGTTGGTTCGAATCCAACCCCCTCCACCACCGCCCGGAGGGGGAAGACGGTCGTAGCCGAGTGATCAGGCGGGTGTAGCTCAATGGTAGAGCCCCAGCCTTCCAAGCTGGTTTACGTGGGTTCGATTCCCATCACCCGCTCCAGTTTCAGGGACCGCCCGAAACGGGTGACCCGGCAGAGTAAGAGATTAA
This sequence comes from Rhodospirillales bacterium, assembly GCA_965207535.1. GTDB lineage: Bacteria > Pseudomonadota > Alphaproteobacteria > Rhodospirillales > UBA2165 > JAJDXO01. The sequence continues at coordinate 25,033 of CBDBMR010000016.1, forward strand.
GTGAGTTAGCGGCCCCGAATCGGGCTTACGGAGAGAGTAGGAATGTCGAAGGAAAAGTTTGAGCGGACGAAGCCGCACTGCAACGTTGGTACGATCGGTCACGTCGACCATGGGAAGACGACGCTGACGGCTGCGATCACGAAGGTTCTGGCCGAGGCGGGCGGCGCGGAAGAGATGGCGTTCGACCAGATCGACAAGGCGCCGGAGGAGAAGGAGCGGGGCATCACCATTGCGACGGCGCACGTGGAGTACGAGACCGGCAACCGCCACTATGCGCACGTGGACTGCCCGGGTCACGCGGACTATGTGAAGAACATGATCACCGGTGCGGCGCAGATGGACGGGGCCATTCTTGTGGTCAGCGCGGCGGACGGTCCGATGCCGCAGACCCGTGAGCACATTCTTCTGGCCCGCCAGGTTGGCGTTCCGGCGATCGTTGTTTATCTCAACAAGGTCGACCAGGTCGACGACGAGGAGCTTCTGGAGCTTGTCGAGTTGGAGGTTCGCGAGTTGCTGTCTTCCTACGAGTTTCCGGGCGACGACATTCCGATCGTCAAGGGCTCCGCGCTGGCGGCGCTTGAGGGCCGTGACGACGAGACCGGGGCCGCCACCATCGTCGAGTTGATGGAGCAGGTGGACAGCTACGTGCCGCAGCCTGACCGCCCGAAGGACCAGCCGTTCCTGATGCCGATCGAGGACGTGTTCTCGATCTCGGGCCGGGGGACGGTGGTGACGGGGCGCGTGGAGGCGGGCGTCGTCAATGTTGGCGACGAGATCGAGATCGTCGGCATCAAGGAGACGACGAAGACGGTGTGCACGGGGGTCGAGATGTTCCGCAAGCTTCTGGATCAGGGCGAGGCGGGTGACAACATCGGCGTTCTGCTGCGGGGCACCAAGCGCGAGGAGGTCGAGCGGGGCCAGGTACTGGCGGCGCCGGGCTCGATCACGCCGCACACCAAGTTCACGGCGGAGGCCTATATCCTGACCAAGGAGGAGGGCGGGCGTCATACGCCGTTCTTCACCAACTACCGTCCGCAGTTTTACTTCCGGACGACGGACGTGACGGGGACGGTTGCGCTGCCGGACGGGACTGAGATGGTGATGCCGGGGGACAACATCTCGATGACGGTCGAGCTGATCCAGCCGATCGCCATGGACCAGGGCCTGCGCTTCGCCATCCGCGAGGGCGGCCGCACCGTCGGCGCAGGCGTCGTCGCAAGCATTATTGAATAGGCATCATCGAGCAGAGGCCGAGGGCGATAGGGGTATAGCTCAGTTGGTAGAGCGGCGGTCTCCAAAACCGCAGGTCGCGGGTTCGAGCCCTGCTGCCCCTGCCATCGGCGGAAAATCGGACCCGGCAAGAGCACCGCAACGGCTGCAGGACCGCTTCTAGAGGGCAACGGACAAGAGAATGGCAAGACCCAACCCGTTGGAATTCATGCGGCAGGTTCGTCAGGAAACCTCGAAGGTGACCTGGCCGACCCGCAAGGAAACGATGGTCTCGACCGCCATGGTCTTCGTCTTCGTCATCCTTGCCGCCTTGTTCTTCTTTCTGGTCGATCAGGTGCTGTCCTTCGGCATCAGAACCGTTTTCGGGCTCGGAGCGTAAGCCATGGCGGCGAATTGGTACGTGGTGCACGTCTATTCCGGCTTCGAAAAGAAGGTCGCCGAATCCATCGAGGAGCAGGCCAAGCAGTCGCATCTGTCCGACATGATCGAGAGCGTCCTGGTGCCGACCGAGGAAGTGGTCGAGATGCGCCGCGGCTCCAAGGTCAATGCGGAACGCAAGTTCTTTCCGGGCTATGTCCTGGTGAAGATGGAGATGACCGACGAAACCTGGCACCTGGTGCAGGATACGCCGAAGGTCACCGGTTTCCTGGGCGGCAAGGGGCGGCCCACGCCCATCAGCCAGGCCGAGGCCGACCGGATCATTCATCAGGTCCAGGAGGGAATCGAACGTCCGAAACCCTCGGTGTCGTTCGATATCGGCGAACAGGTCACGGTTTGCGACGGCCCATTCACGTCGTTCAACGGCCTGGTCGAGGAGGTGGACGAGGAAAAGGCGCGGCTCAAGGTCGCTGTGTCGATCTTCGGCCGGTCAACGCCGGTCGAGTTGGAGTATTCGCAGGTCGAGAAGACCTAGAGATTTTAACCGCGGCATCGCCGCACAAAGGCGTGGGAGGCTCGCCATGGCCGTACCGCGCGCCCAGTAAGCCACTGAGTAACCTAACTGAGGATATGAGATGGCGAAGAAAATCGACGGCTTTATCAAGCTGCAAATTCCGGCGGGGCAGGCCAACCCTTCGCCGCCGGTCGGTCCCGCCCTGGGTCAGGCGGGCCTGAACATCATGGAGTTCTGCAAGGCGTTCAACGCCCACACGCAGAACATGGAACAAGGGATGCCCATCCCGGTGAAGATCACGGTCTATCAGGACAAGAGCTTCTCCTTCGAGAGCAAATCGCCGCCGGCCAGCTACTTCATCAGGAAAGCGGCCCGGCTCGACAAGGGCGCCGAGACGCCCGGCACCGAAGTCGTCGGCGCGGTGACCATGGACCAGCTGCGGGAGATCGCCGAATTGAAAAAGGCCGATCTGAATGCAAATGACGTCGATGCGGCGTGCAGGATTTTGGCCGGTACCGCCCGTTCCATGGGCGTGACGGTGGAGGGCTGATCGATGGGCAAGCGTGGAAAACGCCTAAGCGGCGCCTACGAAACCATCGACCGCGAAGCCGACTACGAGGTCGCCCAAGCGGTCAAACTGGTCAAGGACGCCAAGAAGGCCAAGTTCGACGAGACCATCGAGATCGCCATGAACCTCGGCGTCGATCCGCGTCACGCCGATCAGATGGTCCGCGGCGTGGTGGCGTTGCCCCACGGTTCCGGCAAGGATGCGACCGTGGCCGTCTTCGCCAAGGGCGACAAGGCCGAGGAGGCGAAAGCCGCCGGGGCCGACATCGTCGGCGCGGAGGATCTGGCCGAGAAGGTTCAGAACGGCGTGATCGACTTCGACCGGTGCGTCGCCACCCCGGACATGATGTCGGTGGTCGGCAAGCTGGGCAAGGTGCTGGGCCCCCGCGGCCTGATGCCGAACCCGAAACTGGGCACGGTGACGCCCGACGTGACGGCGGCGGTGAAGTCGGCCAAGGCCGGCGATATCGAATTCCGGGTCGAGAAGGCGGGGCTGATCCACGCCGGCATCGGCAAGGCGAGTTTTTCCGAGGACGCGCTGGTGGACAACGTGCGGGCGTTCTACGACGCCATCATGAAGGCCAAGCCCAGCGGCGCCAAGGGAACCTATGTGAAGCGCGTGAGCCTGTCCTCGACGATGGGCCCGGGCGTCAAGATCAGTGTGGCCAGCCTCGGCGAACAGGCGCCGGGTTAGCCCAAGGAGACAATTGGAGGTCCCGGCGAAAGCCAGGGCGTCCAGTTGAGGGAAAGGGCGCGAAAGCAAGCTTTCCCGACCTGTCCGAGACTGCAGGCAGCGGTGCGAGCCGCATAACGGCCACGGGAGTGGGCACCTGCATAGACGGTGAAGAGTTGTTTCCGGGTTGCCCGATGGCGGGTCCCGAAGACGGCTTGAACTGACGGCTTGGATGGGGCGAAGCGATCCCCGCGTTCCGGAATTCCGGGAGACGGGGATTTGGTGTAACCGCACCGGGCCGGCCGACCTTGGCTCAGAGAGCCGGCAGGTCTGGTGCAACATCGGAGACGATTCGTGGACCGTACTGAAAAAGAAGAATGGGTCGCATCGTTGAAGCATGTGTTCGAGGACGCGGCCGTCGTCGTCGTCACCCACTATTCCGGGCTGACGGTGGCGCAGATGACCGACCTCCGCGGACGGATGCGGGAAGCGGGCGCCAGCTTCAAGGTCACTAAGAATCGCCTTACCCGTCTCGCCCTCGAAGGAACCCAATATGACGAGTTGAGTTCTCTGTTCGCCGGTCCCACGGCGATCGCCTACAGCGAAGACCCCGTCGCGGCCCCCAAGGTCGCGGTGAACTTCGCCAAGGAGAACGACAATTTGGTGGTTCTGGGGGGCGCGTTCGGCCCGCAAATGCTGGACGTCGAAGGGGTTACCGCGCTTGCCAGACTACCCTCCCTCGATGAGTTGAGGGGCAGGATAGTCGGCATGCTCAATACCCCGGCGACGCGCATTGCCGGTGTGCTTCAGGCACCCGGCGGACAGCTTGCGCGGGTCGTTGGCGCCTATGGGGCGAGCGAGGAGGCCGCTTAGGGCCATCCCTGACACAACAGTTCAAGCCAAGGAGATATAGAAATGGCTGCAGATATCGAAAAGATTGCCGAAGACCTTTCCAGCCTCACCGTCCTCGAGGCGGCCGAGCTGTCCAAGCTTCTCGAAGAGAAGTGGGGCGTTTCGGCGGCCGCGCCGGTTGCCGTTGCGGCGGCCGCGCCGGGTGCGGACGGCGGCGAGGCGGCGGCCGAGGAGAAGACCAGCTTCGAGGTCGTCCTTGCCGCAATCGGCGAGAAGAAGATCAACGTGATCAAGGAAGTCCGTGCCATCACCGGCCTTGGCCTCAAGGAAGCCAAGGATTTGGTCGAGGGCGCTCCGAAGACCGTCAAGGAAGACGCGACGAAGGAAGAGGCTGACGAGATCAAGGCAAAGCTCGAGGAAGCCGGCGCGACCGTCGAGCTCAAGTAGTTCGAGTGTTTGCGGGACGTCCCGGTTCCATGCCGGCGGCGTCCCGCTCACTCATATATAGGTGGGATGACAAAGGGGTTTTTGGGGCCCTAAAAAACCGTCCCAACCCGCCAGAGACATAGATCGCATTCGCCCGTATTGGCCTTGCCGTGGCCGGGACAGCGAATGTGCAGTTCCAGCGGAACCGACCCTGATGCTGGAGGCGTTCAGGGGCAGGCTTCGCGCTTAAATCGGCTTTCCCCAAGGGAGTCCATGGGGAGTCCGTGGGGAGTCCATGGGGAGCCGGACCGTGTCCGACCGATCAGAAGCGGCATCTGATGGGAGGGGCGCGGCGCAACGCAACGTGAGGAGCTGCAATGGCTGTTCGGTCCTTTACCGGTCGTAAAAGAGTACGCAAAAGCTTCGGGCGCATCCCGTCGGTCGCCCCGATGCCGAACCTCATCGAGGTTCAGAAGAATTCCTACGAGAGTTTTCTGCAGCGCGAAGCCACCAAGGAGGAACGCTCCGAGAGCGGTCTCCAGGAGGTGTTCCGCTCGGTTTTCCCGATCCAGGATTTTTCCGGCCGGGGAACCCTCGAATTCGTCGACTACGAGTTCGACGATCCCAAATACGACGTCGAGGAATGCCGGCAGCGGGGCATGACCTATGCCGCGCCCTTGAAGGTCACCCTCCGTCTGGTGGTCTGGGACGTGGACGAGGAGACGGGCTCCCGTTCGGTTCGCGACATCAAGGAGCAGGTCGTCTACATGGGCGAAATGCCGCTGATGACCGACAACGGCACCTTTGTCGTGAATGGCACCGAGCGGGTCATCGTATCCCAGATGCACCGCTCGCCCGGCGTGTTCTTCGACCACGACAAGGGCAAGACCCACTCGTCCGGCAAATTCCTGTTTGCCGCCCGGGTGATTCCCTATCGCGGCTCGTGGCTCGACTTCGAGTTCGACGCCAAGGACCTGGTTTACGTGCGTATCGACCGGCGCCGGAAGCTGCCGGTCTCGACGCTGCTGATGTGCCTCGACAATGACGCCACCGCGAAACTGCGCGGCAAGCGCGCCGCCGAGGGCAAGGAAGTGGCGGCGGATGAAGTCGAGGGCATGTCGGCGACCGACATTCTCGATTACTTCTATGACACCGTCGTCTTCATCAAACACAAGCGCGGCTGGCAGACGCCGCTGGATCTGGAACGGATGCGGGGCATCAAGCTGACCCACGATCTGATCAACGCCAAGTCCGGCCGGGTGGTGCTCGAGGAAGGCACCAAGATCACGCCCAGGGTCATCCGCGAGGTCGAGAAGAAAGGCATCGAGGATCACGTGGTGCCCAACGAGGACATCATCGGACGCTATGCCGCCGACGACGTCATCAACCCCGAGACCGGCGAAGTATTCCTGGAGGCCGGCGACGAGATCACCGAGGAAATCCTCGAGATTCTCGACGAAGGCGATATCGAGGATGTCCCGACCCTGTTCATCGATCACGCCAATGTCGGCCCCTATATCCGGAACACGCTCGCCGCGGACAAGAACTCGAACCGCGAGGAGGCGCTGGTCGACATCTACCGGGTCATGCGCCCGGGCGAGCCGCCGATCCTCGAGACGGCGGACGCGCTGTTCCGCGGTCTGTTCTTCGACCATGACCGCTACGACCTGTCGGCGGTCGGCCGGGTGAAGATGAACGCCCGGCTGGGTTTCGAGACCGACGACCAGCTTCGCGTGCTGCGCCGGGATGACATGCTGGAAGTGGTCAAGATCCTGGTCGAACTGAAGGACGGCCGGGGCGAGATCGACGATATCGACCACCTGGGCAACCGCCGGGTCCGCTCGGTCGGCGAGCTTATGGAGAACCAGTACCGGGTCGGCCTGCTCCGAATGGAGCGCGCCATCCGCGAGCGCATGAGTTCCGTCGATATCGATACGGTCATGCCGCACGACCTGATCAACGCCAAGCCTGCGGCGGCCGCGGTGCGTGAGTTCTTCGGTTCGTCCCAGCTTTCGCAGTTCATGGACCAGACCAACCCGCTGTCCGAGATCACCCACAAGCGCCGCCTTTCGGCCCTCGGTCCGGGCGGCCTGACCCGCGAGCGGGCAGGCTTCGAGGTGCGCGACGTGCACCCGACCCACTACGGCCGGATTTGCCCGATCGAAACCCCTGAGGGGCCGAATATCGGCCTGATCAACTCGCTCGCCACCTACGCCCGGGTCAACCAGTACGGCTTCATCGAAAGCCCGTACCGGAAGGTCGAGGGCGGCAAGGTGACCGGGGAGGTGATCTATCTCTCGGCCATGGAAGAGGGCAAGTACACCATCGCCCAGGCGAACTCCGAGCTGGACAGGAGCGGCAAGTTCGATCATGAGCTGGTCAGCTGCCGGAAGGCCGGCGACTTCGTCATGGCCAACCGGGCGGACATCGACCTGATCGACGTTTCGCCCAAGCAGTTGGTTTCCGTCGCCGCGGCGCTGATTCCGTTCCTTGAGAACGATGACGCCAACCGCGCATTGATGGGCTCGAACATGCAGCGTCAGGCGGTGCCGCTGATCCGCGCCGAGGCGCCGCTGGTGGGCACGGGAATGGAAGAAACCGTGGCCCGGGATTCCGGCGCGGCCATCGTTGCCCGGCGCCCCGGTGTCGTCGACCAGATCGACGGCACGCGGATCGTGGTGCACGCGGATGAAGACGACGGCTCGCACACGCGGCCGGGCGTCGACATCTATTCGCTGCAGAAGTTCCAGCGGTCCAACCAGAACACCTGCATCAACCAGCGCCCGCTGGTGAAGGTGGGTGATCGCATCGAGGTCGGCGACATCATCGCCGACGGTCCGTCCACCCAGTTGGGCGAACTGGCCCTGGGCCGGAACGTCCTGGTCGCGTTCATGCCTTGGAACGGCTACAACTTCGAGGACTCGATCCTGATCTCCGAGCGCATCGTCCGCGAGGACGTCTTCACCTCGATCCACATCGAGGAGTTCGAGGTCATGGCCCGCGATACGAAGCTGGGCCAGGAGGAAATCACCCGCGATATTCCGAACGTCGGTGAAGAAGCCCTCAAGAACCTGGACGAAGCGGGCATCGTCTACATCGGCGCCGAGGTGAACCCCAACGACATCCTGGTCGGCAAGGTAACGCCGAAGGGTGAAAGCCCGATGACCCCGGAAGAGAAGCTGCTGCGCGCCATCTTCGGTGAGAAGGCGTCGGACGTCCGGGACACCTCGCTCCGCCTGCCGCCCGGCGTGACCGGCACCGTCGTCGAGGTGCGCGTATTCTCGCGCCGCGGCGTCGACAAGGACGAGCGGGCGCTCGCCATCGAGCGTGCCGAGATCGAGCGCCTTGCCAAGGACAGAGACGACGAGATCGCCATCCTGGAGCGCAGCTTCCGGGGCCGCATCCGCGACCGTCTCGTCAAGCGCAAGGTGGTCTCCGGCCCCAAGGGCGTCACCCCGGGCTCGACGGTGACCGAGGAGCTGCTCGACAAGCTGACCTTGGGTCAGATGCAGCAGATCGTCATCGCCAACGACAAGGTGATGACCGAGATCGAGGCGCTGAAGAAACAGCTCGAGGAAGGCATCGGCGAATTCCAGGCGCGCTTCGACGACAAGGTCGAGAAGCTGGAGCGCGGCGACGAACTGCCGCCCGGCGTGATGAAGCTGGTCAAGGTGTTCGTCGCGGTGAAGCGGAAGCTGTCGCCCGGCGACAAGATGGCCGGCCGCCACGGCAACAAGGGTGTGATCTCCAAGATCGTTCCCGCCGAGGACATGCCCGCCCTGGAGGACGGCACGCCGGTCGACATTGTGCTCAATCCCCTGGGTGTGCCCTCGCGGATGAACGTGGGGCAAATTCTCGAGACCCACTTGGGATGGGCCTGTCACGGCCTGGGCCTGCAGGTCGGCGACGTGGTCGACAAGGTGAAGCGTGATGAAGCGAAACCGAAGGACGTCAAGGATGCTCTGAAGTTCGCTTACGGCGAAGATACCTATAAGCAGGATGTCGCATCGCTCGACGACGGCGAGATCATGGAACTCGGCGAGAACCTCAAGAATGGCGTGCCCATCGCCACGCCGGTTTTCGACGGCGCCCATGAAGGCGACATCACCGAGATGCTGGAGAAGGCCGGCGTCGATATCTCGGGTCAGGTGAAGCTGTTCGACGCCCGCACCGGCGAGACCTTCGAGCGGCCGGTGACCGTCGGCTACATCTATATGCTGAAGCTGCACCACCTGGTGGACGACAAGATCCACGCGCGGTCCATCGGCCCGTACAGCCTCGTCACCCAGCAGCCGCTGGGCGGCAAGGCCCAGTTCGGCGGCCAGCGCTTCGGTGAGATGGAAGTTTGGGCGCTCGAAGCCTACGGCGCCGCCTACACATTGCAGGAAATGCTGACCGTCAAATCGGACGACGTCTCCGGCCGGACCAAGGTCTACGAGGCGGTGGTCCGCGGCGACGACACCTTCGAGGCCGGCATTCCCGAATCGTTCAACGTTCTGGTCAAGGAGCTTCACTCCCTCGGCCTTAACGTCGAACTCAAGCAGCGCAGTTTCTGAGCCGCATCGCCCCGATAGCGAACGCGGTTCATATAGGAGAGACTCATGAACGAATTGATGCGAATTTTCGAGCCCGCCACCGGTACCCAGCGGTTCGACCAAATTCAGATCAGCATCGCCAGCCCGGAGCGCATCCGGTCCTGGTCCTTCGGTGAGATCAAGAAGCCCGAAACCATCAACTACCGGACCTTCAAGCCGGAGCGGGACGGCCTGTTCTGCGCCCGGATCTTCGGTCCGATCAAGGACTACGAGTGCTTGTGCGGCAAGTACAAGCGGATGAAGTACAAGGGCATCGTCTGCGAGAAGTGCGGCGTCGAGGTGACCCTGACGAAGGTCCGCCGCGACCGTATGGGCCACATCGAACTGGCCGCGCCGGTCGCCCACATCTGGTTCATGAAGTCGCTGCCGTCCCGCGTCGGCCTGCTGCTCGACATGACGCTGAAGGATCTGGAGCGGGTGCTCTACTTCGAAAGCTATGTCGTCTCCGAGCCTGGCATGACCGCGCTCAAGGAGAAGGAGCTGCTCGGCGAAGAGGAGTTCCAGGCGGCCATCGACGAGTACGGCGAGGATGCGTTCCAGGCCGGAATCGGCGCCGAGGCCATCCGCGACATGCTGGTCAAGATCGACCTGGAGCAGGAGCGGGACACCCTCCGCGAGGAGCTCGCCGAGACCAACTCCGAGGCCAAGCGCAAGAAGTACGTGAAGCGCCTGAAGCTGGTCGAGTCGTTCATCGACTCGGGCGCCCGTCCGGAGTGGATGATCCTCGAGGTCATTCCGGTCATCCCGCCGGAGCTGCGTCCCCTGGTGCCGCTCGACGGCGGCCGGTTCGCGACCTCCGATCTCAACGACCTGTACCGCCGGGTGATCAACCGGAACAACCGGCTGAAGCGCCTGATCGAGCTCCGCGCACCGGAGATCATCGTCCGCAACGAGAAGCGGATGCTGCAGGAAGCGGTGGATGCGCTGTTCGACAACGGCCGCCGCGGCCGCGCCATCACCGGCGCCAACAAGCGGCCGCTCAAGTCCCTGTCCGACATGCTCAAGGGCAAGCAGGGCCGGTTCCGCCAGAACCTGCTCGGCAAGCGGGTCGACTATTCCGGCCGGTCGGTCATCGTGGTGGGTCCGGAGCTGCTGCTCCACCAGTGCGGCCTGCCCAAGAAGATGGCCCTCGAACTGTTCAAGCCCTTCGTTTATTCGCGGCTTGAGAAGTATGGCATGGCGACCACCATCAAGGCCGCCAAACGCATGGTCGAGAAGGAACGGCCCGAGGTCTGGGACATCCTCGAGGAGGTGATCCGCGAACACCCGGTGCTTCTCAACCGGGCGCCGACCCTGCACCGTCTGGGCATCCAGGCGTTCGAGCCGGTGCTCATCGAAGGCAAGGCGATCCAGCTTCATCCGCTGGTCTGCACCGCCTTCAACGCCGACTTCGACGGCGACCAGATGGCGGTCCACGTGCCGCTTTCTCTGGAGGCGCAGTTGGAGGCGCGGGTCCTGATGATGTCGACCAACAACATCCTCAGCCCGGCCAACGGGAAGCCGATCATCGTGCCGTCGCAGGATATCGTGCTCGGCATCTACTACCTGACGCTGGAGCGCGAAGGCGAAACGGGCGAGGGCATGGCCTTCGTCGACACCGCCGAGATTCACCAGGCGCTGAACATCGGCGCGGTGAGCCTGCACGCCAAGATCCATGCCCGCCATCACACGGTGGATGAGAAGAACAACCCGGTCACCATGCGGGTGGAAACGACCGCCGGCCGCATGCTGCTGGCGGACCTGCTGCCGCGTCATCCGAACATTTCGTTCGATCTGATCAACCGCCTGCTGACCAAGAAGGACATCACCACCGTCATCGACGAGGTGTATCGCCACTGCGGTCAGAAGGAGACGGTGATCTTCGCCGACCGGGTGATGGCGCTCGGCTTCAACTATGCCTGCCGGGCCGGCATCTCTTTCGGCAAGGACGATCTCGTCGTTCCGGACGCCAAGAAAATGCTGGTCGATGCCACCGAGAGCATGGTCGAGACCTATGAGCGTCAGTACCAGGAAGGCCTGATCACCCAGGGCGAGAAGTACAACAAGGCCGTGGACGCCTGGTCGCACTGCACCGATCAGGTCGCCGACGAGATGATGAAGGAAATCTCCAGGGTCGAACCGGGCGTGCCGCTCAACTCCATCTACATGATGGCCGATTCCGGCGCCCGCGGTTCGGCGGCGCAGATGAAGCAGCTTGCCGGCATGCGGGGCCTGATGGCCAAGCCGTCGGGCGAGATCATCGAGACCCCGATCATCTCCAACTTCAAGGAAGGCCTTACCGTGCTGGAGTACTTCAACTCCACCCACGGCGCCCGGAAGGGCTTGGCCGACACCGCCTTGAAGACGGCGAACTCCGGTTATCTGACCCGCCGTCTGGTCGACGTGGCGCAGGACTGCATCATCGTCGAGCCGGATTGCGGCACCCAGACGGGTATCACCGTCTCGGCCGTGGTCGAGGGCGGCGAGACCATCGTCTCCCTCGGTGACCGGGTTCTCGGCAGGACGCTCGCCGATACGGTCCACGATCCGGAATCGGGCGACGTGATGTTCAAGCGCAACTCGACGCTGGACGAGGAGGCGGTGGAGGCCCTCGAGGCCGCCGACGTGCCGAGCGTCAAGGTGCGTTCGCCGCTGACCTGCGAGACCAAGGGCGGCGTCTGCGCCGCCTGCTACGGCCGTGATCTGGCCCGCGGCACGCCGGTCAATGCCGGCGAGGCGGTCGGCGTCATTGCCGCCCAGTCCATCGGCGAGCCGGGTACCCAGCTGACCATGCGGACCTTCCACATCGGCGGCGCCGCCCAGCGGGGCGCCGAGCAGTCCAACATCGAGGCGGCCTTCGATTCGACGGTCAAGCTCAGCAACACCAGCGTCGTCAAGAACTCCGAGGGCGTGCCGGTGGTGATGAGCCGCAACGCCGAACTGATGCTGATGGACGACAAGAACCGCGAGCGGGCCCGTCACCGGATTCCGTATGGCGCCAAGCTGTTGGTGTCGGACAAGGCGAAGGTGAAGCGCGGCGACAAGATGGCCGAGTGGGATCCCTACACCCTGCCGATCATCACCGAGAAGGAAGGCGTGGCCAACTACGTCGACCTTCAGGAAGGCGTCACCATGCGCGAAGTGCTGGACGAAGCGACGGGCATCTCGTCCAAGGTGGTCGTCGATTGGAAGCAGCAGCCCAAAGCGGCGGACCTTCGTCCGCGGATCACGCTCAGGGACGGCAGGAACAAGGTCGTCACCCTGCCCAACGGCATGGAGGCGCGTTACTTCATGTCGGTGGATGCGATCCTGTCGGTCGAGAACGGCCAGAAGGTCCATGCCGGTGACGTGCTGGCCCGCATCCCGCGGGAATCGTCCAAGACCCGCGACATTACCGGCGGTCTTCCCCGGGTCGCCGAGCTCTTCGAAGCCCGGAAACCCAAGGATCACGCCATCATCGCCGAAGGTCCCGGCCGCATCGAGTTCGGCAAGGACTACAAGAACAAGCGGCGGATCGTCGTGGTGCCCGAGGACAAGAAGGGCGAGCCCAAGGAATATCTCATTCCCAAGGGCAAGCACATCAGCGTCCAGGAAGGCGACTATGTGGTGAAGGGTGATCCGTTGATGGACGGCAACCCGGTGCCGCACGACATTCTCCGCGTGATGGGTGTCGAGGCGTTGGCCGAGTACCTGATCAACGAGATCCAGGACGTCTACCGCCTGCAGGGCGTGCGCATCGACGACAAGCACATCGAGGTCATCGTCCGTCAGATGCTGCAGAAAGTGGAGATCGTCGACGGCGGCGACACCACGTTCCTCACCGGCGAGCTGGTCGACCGTCTCGAGTTCGAGGAGGTCAATGAGCGCGCGGCCGCCGACGGCGGCAAGCCGGCGACCGGCGATCCAATGCTCCAGGGCATCACCAAGGCGTCCCTGCAAACCACGTCGTTCATCTCGGCGGCATCGTTCCAGGAGACCACCCGGGTGCTGACCGAGGCCGCGGTTTCCGGCAAGCGCGACAACCTGATCGGTCTCAAGGAAAACGTCATCGTCGGACGGCTGATCCCGGCCGGCACCGGTTCGGTGATGAACCGGTTCCGCGAAGTGGCCGCCGACCGCGACCGCGAGCTCGAAGCCCAACAGGAGATCGAGCCCGAGGCGATCGAGGACGCGAGCGAAATCGAAGAAGCGGCGCCGGAGGCCGCTGCCGAGTAAATAATCATTTAATATCAGGCACTTAGCCTGCATTGCCCCGCCGGAGATGGACTTCGGCGGGGCTTTTTCTTGCGCCGGGTAATATTATTTCCCGGCTTATCCCCAGGTTTGTCGCGGCGCCAAAAAAAATGCTCCCGGCAGCCCCTGAGAACCCATTGAAACTTCCCCGAAAACCCCCCGGAAAACTCCCAAAAAAACGTCATTTTTTTTGTTGACCCCTATTTGGTCCGTCACTAGTATGCGCCGCTCCCGAGGGCCCTGGTGGTAGGCCGTCCGGTCTAGACGCAGAGGTCGCACTCGGTAACTGGAAACATAGCACGCCATCAAAGGCGAGTAGGACGACCGCCGAGAGCGGCATTAGCCGTCTCTTTGGCGGGTTTTGTTTATCTTGCGCCCAAATTTGCAGGCGCACATGCGAGGAGTTGACTGGCGGATGCCGACGATCAACCAACTGATCCGCAAGCCGCGGAAAGCACCGGTAACCCGGAACAAGGTTCCCGCCATGGAATCTTGTCCGCAAAAGCGCGGGGTTTGCACCCGCGTCTATACCACCACGCCGAAGAAGCCCAACTCGGCTTTGCGGAAGGTGGCGCGGGTCCGGCTGACCAACGGCTTCGAGGTGACGTCCTACATTCCGGGCGAAGGCCATAACCTGCAGGAGCACTCGGTGGTGCTGATCCGCGGCGGCCGCGTCAAGGACCTTCCCGGCGTTCGCTACCACATTATTCGCGGCACCCTGGATACCCAGGGTGTCGAAGACCGCCGCCAACGCCGCTCGAAATACGGCGCCAAACGGCCGAAATAGGGGGTCTTTAAGCGATGTCACGACGCAGAGCAGCAGAAAAACGCGATGTTCTCCCCGATCCCAAATACGGTGACATCGTTTTGACCCGGTTCATGAACGGCCTGATGAAGGACGGCAAGAAGTCGGTTGCCGAACGGATCGTCTATGGCGCTTTCGACGATATGGAGCGCAAGGGCGGCCAGGATCCGGTCAAGCTCTTTCACGAAGCCCTCGACAACGTCAAACCGATGATCGAAGTGCGTTCCCGCCGGGTCGGCGGCGCCACGTATCAGGTTCCGGTCGAGGTGCGGGCCGATCGGGCGCAGGCGCTGGCCATCCGCTGGATTATCGACACGGCGCGGGCGCGCGGTGAAAACACCATGGTCGAGCGCCTGTCGGGCGAACTTCTCGACGCGGTCAACAATCGCGGCAATGCCGTCAAGAAACGCGAAGACACGCACCGTATGGCGGAAGCCAACAAAGCGTTCTCGCACTATCGCTGGTAGCAGGCTTCACGCGGGGCGGTTGGAAACCTGGGTCAGAAGAGCAAAAACGATGGCACGCAAAACACCTCTTTCGCGCTACCGCAATATCGGCATCATGGCCCACATCGATGCCGGTAAGACGACCACCACCGAGCGCATCCTCTTCTATACGGGTAAGTCCTACAAGATCGGTGAGGTCCATGACGGCAACGCCACCATGGACTGGATGGAGCAGGAGCAGGAGCGCGGCATCACCATCACCTCGGCCGCGACGACCTGCGAGTGGAAAGACCACCAGATCAACATTATCGACACCCCCGGCCACGTCGACTTCACCATCGAAGTCGAGCGTTCGCTCCGGGTCCTCGACGGCGCGGTCGCCGTGTTTGACAGCGTCGCGGGTGTCGAGCCGCAATCAGAGACCGTTTGGCGTCAGGGGGACAAATACGATGTCCCCCGAATTTGTTTCGTCAACAAGATGGACCGCACCGGCGCCGATTATTTCCGCTGTATCGACATGATGGTCGACCGGCTGGGCGCCAACCCGCTGGTCACCCAACTCCCGATCGGTTCCGAGGCCGACTTCGTCGGCGTCGTCGATCTGGTCGAGATGAAGGCCATCGTCTGGAAGGATGAGAGCCTCGGCGCCGAGTTCGAGTACACCGATATTCCGCACGATCTGGCCGAACAGGCCGCGGAATACCGCGAGAAGCTGATTGAAAAGGCCATCGAGCGGGACGACGACGCCATGGAGGCCTATCTCGAGGGCAACGAGCCGGATGCCGATACGCTCCGCGCCTGTATCCGCAAGGGGACCCTGTCCCTCGACTTCGTGCCGGTGATGTGCGGCTCCGCATTCAAGAATAAAGGCGTCCAGCCGCTCCTCGATGCCGTCGTCGACTACATGCCGGGTCCGACCGACGTGCCGCCGATCAAAGGCATTGATTCCAAGACCGAGGAAGAGATCGAGCGTCACAATTCGGACGAAGAACCGTTCGCGGCCCTGGCATTCAAGATCATGAACGACCCCTTCGTGGGTTCGCTCACCTTTATCCGCATTTATTCGGGCGTGCTGGAAAGCGGTTCCTACATCCGCAATACGGTCAAGGACGGTCGTGAGCGGGTGGGCCGCATGCTGCTGATGCACGCCAACTCCCGGGAAGACGTCAAGGAAGCCCGCGCCGGCGACATTCTCGCCATTGCCGGTCTCAAGAACACCACCACCGGTGACACGCTCTCCGATCCCGACAACCCGGTGATCCTGGAGCGCATGGAGTTTCCGGATCCGGTGATCGAGGTGGCGGTCGAGCCGAAGACTGTCGGCGATCAAGAGAAAATGGGTCAGGCCCTGTCCCGCTTGGCGGCGGAGGATCCGTCCTTCCGCGTGACCAGCGACCAGGAAAGCGGCCAGACCATCATCAAGGGCATGGGCGAGCTTCATCTGGAGATCATCGTCGACCGGATGAAGCGCGAGTTCAGCGTCGACGCCAATGTCGGCCGGCCCCAGGTGGCCTACCGCGAGACCATCTCGGCCCCGACCGATATCGACTACATCCACAAGAAACAGACCGGCGGCGCCGGCCAGTTCGCCCGCATCAAGCTCAAGTTCGAGCCGCTGGAGCCGGGGTCCGGATTCGAGTTCGAGAACTCGGTGGTCGGCGGCAACGTGCCGAAGGAATACATTCCGGGCGTCGAGAAGGGCCTGCGCAGTGCGGCTGATTCGGGCCCGGTGGCCGGTTTCCCGGTCACCGACTTCAAGGCCGAGCTTTATGACGGGGCGTCCCACGACGTCGATTCCAGCGTCATGGCCTTCGAGATTGCCGCGCAGGCGGCGTTCCGCGAGGGCGTGATGAAGGCCAGGCCGATCCTTCTCGAGCCGGTCATGCGGGTCGAGGTGGTAACGCCGGAAGATTACATGGGCGATATCATCGGCGATTTGAACAGCCGCCGGGGAACCGTCGGCTCGATGGATCAGCGCGGCAACGCCCGCGTGGTGTCCGCCATGGTGCCCCTCGCCAACATGTTCGGCTACGTCAACAACCTGCGCTCCATGAGCCAGGGACGGGCCCAGTACACCATGCATTTTGATCACTATGCGGAAATTCCCCAGGCGGTGTCCGAGGAAGTCCGCGAGCGTTTGGCCGGTTAACCGGGCCGCCTTTAGACGGAGATTACAAGGATGTCGAAGGAAAAGTTTGAGCGGACGAAGCCGCACTGCAACGTTGGTACGATCGGTCACGTCGACCATGGGAAGACGACGCTGACGGCGGCGATCACGAAGGTTCTGGCCGAGGCGGGCGGTGCTGAGGAGATGGCGTTCGACCAGATCGACAAGGCGCCGGAGGAGAAGGAGCGGGGGATCACCATCGCGACGGCGCACGTGGAGTACGAGACCGCCAACCGCCACTATGCGCACGTGGACTGCCCGGGCCACGCGGACTATGTGAAGAACATGATCACCGGTGCGGCGCAGATGGACGGGGCCATTCTTGTGGTCAGCGCGGCGGACGGTCCGATGCCGCAGACCCGTGAGCACATTCTTCTGGCCCGCCAGGTTGGCGTTCCGGCGATCGTCGTTTATCTCAACAAGGTGGACCAGGTCGACGACGAGGAGCTTCTGGAGCTTGTCGAGTTGGAGGTTCGCGAGTTGCTGTCCTCCTACGAGTTTCCGGGCGACGACATTCCGATCGTCAAGGGCTCGGCCTTGGCGGCCCTTGAGGGCCGTGACGACGAGACCGGGGCCGCCACCATCGTCGAGTTGATGGAGCAGGTGGACAGCTACGTGCCGCAGCCTGACCGCCCGAAGGACCAGCCGTTCCTGATGCCGATCGAGGACGTGTTCTCGATCTCGGGGCGGGGGACGGTGGTGACGGGGCGCGTGGAGGCGGGCGTCGTCAATGTTGGCGACGAGATCGAGATCGTCGGCATCAAGGAGACGACGAAGACGGTGTGCACGGGGGTCGAGATGTTCCGCAAGCTTCTGGATCAGGGCGAGGCGGGCGACAACATCGGCGTTCTGCTGCGGGGCACCAAGCGCGAGGAGGTCGAGCGGGGCCAGGTACTGGCGGCGCCGGGCTCGATCACGCCGCACACCAAGTTCACGGCGGAGGCCTATATCCTGACCAAGGAGGAGGGCGGTCGTCATACGCCGTTTTTCACCAACTACCGTCCGCAGTTTTACTTCCGGACGACGGACGTGACGGGGACGGTTGCGCTGCCGGACGGGACTGAGATGGTGATGCCGGGGGACAACATCTCGATGACGGTCGAGCTGATCCAGCCGATCGCCATGGACCAGGGCCTGCGCTTCGCCATCCGCGAGGGCGGCCGCACCGTCGGCGCAGGCGTCGTCGCAAGCATTATTGAATAGAGGAAAACCAGATTCTCGGCGTCCCTTCGGGGGCGCCGGGGTCATTTAGGACCAAGATTATGGTGGACAGTCAGAATATCCGGATCCGGTTGAAGGCATTCGATCATCGCGTGCTCGATCAGTCGACCATCGAGATCGTCAACACGGCCAAGCGTACCGGTGCACAGGTCCGGGGACCCATCCCGCTGCCCACCAAGATCGAGAAGTACACCGTGCTGCGCTCCCCGCACATCGACAAGAAGTCGCGGGAGCAGTTCGAGATCAGGACCCACAAGCGGGTGCTGGACATACTGGACCCCACTCCGGAAACGGTGGACGCGCTGATGAAGCTCGACCTCGCCTCCGGCGTGGACGTCGAGATCAAGTTGTAGGACGAGACCGATGCGAACCGGATTGATCGCGCAGAAATTGGGAATGAGCGCTGTCTTCGGCGAAGACGGGCGGCACATCCCCGTGACCGTGCTGAAGGTCGACAACTGCCAGGTGGTCGCCAACCGCACCATCGAGAAGGACGGCTACAACGCGGTCCAGATCGGCGTCGGCGCGGCCAAGGTCAAGAATGTCACCAAGGCCCAGCGCGGCCACTTCGCCAAGGCCAAGGTCGAACCCAAGCGAAAACTGGCCGAGTTCCGCGTCAGCGAGGACGCGATGATCGATGTCGGCGCCGAGCTTACCGTCGACCACTTCGTCAACGGCCAGTTCGTCGATGCCGTCGGCACGTCCAAGGGCAAGGGGTTCGCCGGCGGCATGAAGCGCCACGGTTTCGGCGGCTTGCGGGCGTCGCACGGCGTCTCCGTCAGCCACCGCGCGCTCGGCTCCACCGGCCAATGCCAGGACCCGGGCAAGGTGTTCAAGGGCAAGAAGATGGCCGGCCAGCTGGGTAACGTCCAGGTGACCAAACAGAACCTGGAAGTGGTCTCCACCGACGTGGATCGCGGCCTGGTGCTGGTCAAAGGCGCCGTCCCCGGCTCCAAGGGCGGCTATGTACTGATCCGCGACGCCATCAAGAAGGCGCTGCCGGAGGAAGCCCCGCTGCCGGGCGCCATTCGCGGCGGCGCGGCGGCTACCGAGCCGCCGGCCGAAGACGAAGCGCCGGCGGGAGAAGCGGCTGCCGAGGAGGCGCCCGCGGAAGAAGCCCCCGCCGAGGAAGCTTCCGAAGAGAGCACGAACGAAGAAGAGAAGAAGGACTAAGCGGCCATGAAGTGCCCGGTCATCAGCATGGATAACAAGAAGGTCGGCGAGATCGAGCTCGACGATGCCGTTTTCGGCGGCGAGGCGCGCCCCGACCTTCTCGCGCGCACGGTGAATTGGCAGTTGGCCAAGCGCCGGGCGGGAACCCGCAAGACCAAGAACCGGAACGAGATCACCGGCTCCCGGGCCAAGCCGTTCCGTCAGAAGGGAACCGGCCGGGCCCGCCAGGGCGTGGCCAAGAAGGCGCCGCATATGCGGGGCGGCGGCAAGGCGTTCGGCCCGGTGGTCCGCAGCCATGCATTTTCGCTGCCCAAGAAGGTTCGCAAGTTGGCGTTGAAGTCGGCGCTGTCCGCCAAGCAGGCCGACGGCAAGCTGGTGGTGCTGGACGACGCGGCGGCAAAGACCGCCAAGACCGGCGACCTCGTCAAGCAGATCGACAAGTTGGGCTGGAACTCCGCGCTGATCATCGGCGGCGAGACCGTCGACGAGAATTTCTCCAAGGCGGCGGGCAACATCATAGGCCTCGACGTGCTGCCCCAGCAGGGCGCGAACGTCTACGACATCATGCGCCGCGACACCCTGGTGTTGACCAAGGGCGCGGTGGAACATCTGGTGGAGCGTCTCAAATGAGCAAGTACAGCGGCCGAAGCGCGACGCTCACCAAGGAGCAGATGTACAAGGTCATCTCGTCTCCGCTGATCACCGAGAAGTCGACGGTGATCACCGAGCACAACCAGATCAGTTTCAAAGTACCCCTGAGCGCGACCAAGCCCGAGATCAAGGCCGCCGTCGAAGGGCTGTTCGGCGTCAAGGTGACGTCGGTCAACACCCTCCGCCAGAAGGGCAAGGTTAAGCGTTTCCGGGGCCAGATCGGCAAGCGCAGCGACTTCAAGAAAGCGATCGTCACTCTCGCCGAGGGCGACTCCATTGACGTGACGACGGGTGTTTGATCCATGGCACTGAAGACATTTAAACCCACTTCGCCGGGCCGCCGGTCGCTGGTCATCGTCGACCGCGGCGGCCTGTACAAGGGCAAACCGGAAAAGTCCCTGACCGAGGGCCTGTCGGGGAAGGGCGGGCGCAACAACGCCGGCCGGATCACCGCGCGGCGCCGGGGCGGCGGCCATAAGCGCCGCTACCGCAAGGTCGATTTCAAGCGCCGGAAGTTCGACGTGACGGCGACGGTCGAGCGCATCGAGTACGATCCCAACCGCTCGGCGTTCATTGCCTTGATTACCTATGCGGACGGCGAAAAGTCGTACATTCTGGCGCCGCAGCGCCTGAACGTCGGTGATATAGTCGTTTCCGGCGAGAGGGCCGATATCAAGCCCGGCAATGCGCTGCCCATGCAGAACATTCCGGTCGGCACGATCATTCACAACGTCGAGCTCAAGGCCGGCGCCGGCGGCCAGTTGGCGCGGTCGGCCGGGACCTACGTGCAGCTCATCGGCAAGGATCAGGGCTATGCCCAGCTTCGCCTGACCTCCGGCGAAATCCGCATGGTCCGGGCCGAGTGCATGGCCACCATCGGCGCGGTCTCCAACCCCGATCAGGCCAACATCAAGCTCGGCAAGGCCGGCCGCAAACGCTGGCTCGGCAAGCGCCCGTCGGTCCGCGGCGTGGCGATGAACCCGGTGGATCATCCCCACGGCGGCGGCGAAGGCCGCTCGTCGGGCGGCCGCCATCCCGTAACCCCGTGGGGCGTGCCCACCAAGGGCAAACGCACCCGCTCGAACAAGAAGACCGACCGCCTGATCATGCGGCGGCGCAAGCGCTAGGAGTAGAAGAGTGGCTCGTTCTGTTTGGAAGGGACCGTTCGTCGATCAGTACCTGCTGACCAAGGCGGAGAATCAACGCGCCGCCGGGCGCAACGACGTGATCCGCACCTGGTCCCGGCGTTCGACGATTCTGCCGCAATTCGTCGGACTGACCTTCGGCGTCTACAACGGTCAGAAATTCATTCCGGTGCTGGTCACCGAAAACATGGTCGGCCACAAGTTCGGCGAATTTTCGCCGACCCGCACCTATGCAGGGCACTCCGGCGACAAGAAGGCGAGCAGGGTGTAACGATGGGCAAGAAATCCAAACCCCGCCGGCTGGCCGAGAACGAGGCGCGCGCCTATGGCCGCCTCATCCGGACCAGCCCGCAAAAGATCAATCTGGTCGCCCAGTCGATCCGCGGCATGGATTGCGAGAAGGCGCTCAGCGAGCTGACGTTTTCCAAGCGCCGCATCGCCGAAGAGGTCAAGAAGGTTCTGCAGTCGGCGATCGCCAATGCGGAAAACAATCAGCAGCTCGACATCGACCGGCTCTACGTGGCCGAGGCGAGTGCCGGGCGGGATCTGGTCATGAAGCGGTGGCGCCCGCGCGCCCGCGGCCGGGTCGGACGAATTTTCAAACCGTTCAGCAATCTGACCATTGTTGTGCGGGAACGCGAGGAGACGGCGTAATGGGTCAAAAGGTCAATCCCATCGGCTTTCGGCTGGGGATCAACCGCACCTGGGATTCGCGGTGGTTCGCCGGCGACGATGATTTTGCGGACATGCTCCATGAAGATCTGGAGCTTCGGGAGATGCTGACCGAGCGTCTGCATCAGGCCGGCCTGTCCCGCGTGGTCATCGAACGGCCCGCCAAGAAAGCGCGGATCACCATCCACACGGCCCGGCCGGGTGTGGTGATCGGCAAGAAGGGCGCCGATATCGAAGTGCTGCGCCGCGAGCTGTCCCAGCGCACTGGCGCCGACGTGAACCTCAACATCGTCGAAATCCGCAAGCCGGAGATCGATGCGACGCTGGTGGCCGAGAACATCGCCCAGCAGCTGGAGCGCCGGATCGCTTTCCGCCGCGCCATGAAGCGCGCCGTGCAATCGGCTATGCGGCTCGGCGCCGAGGGCATTCGGATCAACTGCGCGGGCCGTTTGGGGGGCGCGGAAATCGCCCGGACCGAGTGGTATCGCGAGGGCCAGGTGCCCCTGCACACGCTCCGCGCCGACATCGACTACGGCACCGCGACGGCGCAGACCACCTACGGCGCGTGCGGCGTCAAGGTGTGGGTCTATCGCGGAGAAATCCTCGAGCGCGACCCCATGGCCGTCGACAAGCGGGCCGTCGAGCAACAGCCGGCGCGCTAGGACCAGGAAACCAGGACCATGCTGCAACCGAAACGCACAAAATACCGCAAGGCGCACAAGGGCCGCATTCACGGCCACGCCAAGGGCGGCGCGTCGCTGAACTTCGGCTCCTTCGGCCTCAAGGCGACGACGCCGGGCCGGATTACCTCGCGCCAGATCGAGGCCGCGCGGCGGACCCTGACCCGCCACATGAAGCGCTCGGGCCGGGTGTGGATTCGTATCTTCCCGGACGTGCCTGTATCGACCAAACCCGCCGAGGTCCGTCAGGGCAAGGGCAAGGGGACGCCCGAATTCTGGATCGCCCGGGTCAAGCCGGGCCGGATCATGTTTGAGGTTGATGGTGTGCCGGAGGCCGTTGCCCGGCGCGCTTTTGAGCTGGCCGCCGCCAAGCTGCCGAACCAGACCAAGTTCGTGCAGCGGCTGGGCGCCTAGAGGAAGTTGGGGAAAGCACGATGAAAGCTCAGGATATCCGTTCCAAATCGCCGGATGAACTCGACGAGCAGCTGGAAGAGCTGACCAAGGAGGCGTTCAACCTGCGTTTCCAGCAGGCCAGCGGCCAGCTTGAGAATACCGCCCGGGTCCGGCAGGTCCGCCGGGACATCGCGCGCATCAAGACGATCGCGGCCCAAAAGGCCGGCGCCGAGAGTTAAGGAGAACAAGGCCAATGCCCAGGCGTGTCATGCAAGGTGTCGTGGTCAGCGACAAGATGGACAAGACGGTGGTGGTGAACGTGGAGCGCCGCTTCAAGCACCCGCTGTACAAGAAGTACATCAAGCGCTCGAAGAAGTATGTCGCCCACGACGAGGCGAACGAGAAGAAGATCGGTGACGTGGTGAGCATCCGGGAATGCCGGCCGCTTTCCAAACGCAAGAGATGGGAAGTCGTCGAGGCGGCGCAGTAGCGCGGCTTCGGCATAAGCGAAAAGGCAAGGTGCAATGATTCAGATGCAAACCAACCTTGATGTCGCCGATAACTCGGGCGCCCGGAAGGTTCAGTGCATCAAGGTTCTCGGCGGCTCGAAGCGGAAGACCGCTTCGGTCGGCGACGTCATCGTGGTGTCGGTCAAGGAAGCGATTCCGCGGGGCCGGGTGAAGAAAGGCGAGATGCACCGCGCGGTGATCGTCAGGACGGCGAAGGAAATCCGCCGCAACGACGGCAGCGCGATCCGCTTCGATCACAATGCCGCCGTGCTGATCAACCAGCAGAACGAGCCCATCGGCACCCGCATATTCGGCCCGGTGACCCGCGAACTGCGCCAGAAGAACTACATGAAGATCATCTCTCTTGCGCCGGAGGTGCTGTAAATGACCAAGCGTCTAAAATTCCGCAAGGGCGACAAGGTGATCGTCCTCGCCGGCCGCGACAAGGGCAAGACCGGCGACGTGCTGAAGATGATGCCGGCCGATATGCGGGCGATCGTCCAGGGCGTGAACGTGGTCAGGCGCCACACCCGTCCGGCCCAATCCAATCCCGGCGGCATCGTCGAGAAGGAAGCGCCCATTCATCTGTCCAACCTCGCCCATGTGGACCCGGACGACTCCACCGCGACGCGGGTCGGCTACCGGACCCTGGAGGACGGCCGCAAGGTCCGTTACGCGAAGAAGTCCGGCGAAGTGATTGATTTATAGGAATATTCATGATGGCAAGGCTACGTGAACATTTCGAGCAGACGGTCAAGCCGGCATTGATCCAGGAGTTCTCCTACGGGAACAACATGGAGGTGCCGAAGCTGGAGAAGATCGTCCTCAACATGGGGATCGGCGAAGGTGTCGCCGATGCCAAGAAGGTCAATGCCGCGGCCGAGGAGATGGCGCTCATCGCCGGTCAGCGCCCGGTGATCACCAAGGCCAGGAAGTCGATCGCCAACTTCAAGCTGCGCGACGGTATGCCCGTCGGCTGCAAGGTGACGCTCCGCGGCGACCGCATGTACGAGTTTCTCGACCGCTTGGTGAATGTCGCCATGCCCCGTATCCGCGACTTCCGGGGCATTTCCGGCAGGAGCTTCGACGGCCGGGGAAATTTCGCCTTTGGTCTCAAGGAACAGATCGTGTTCCCGGAGATCAACTACGATCAGGTTGACGAGATCCGCGGAATGGATGTCGTCATTTGCACTACGGCACGGTCCGATGAGGAAGCCCGCGCGCTCCTCAAGGGATTCGACATGCCGTTTCAGAATTAGTCGAACGACGGAGTAGAGGATGGCTAAGAGAAGCGTCGTCGAGCGGAACAAGAAGCGCCAGCGTTTGGCCGACAGGTATGCGGCCAAGCGGAAAGTGCTGAAAGCCGCTGCCAGGGATGAATCCCTGTCACCGGAGGAGCGCTTCAACGCGCGCCTCAAGCTCGCGCAATTGCCCCGCAATTCGTCACCGGTCCGCGTCCGCCTGCGGTGTCAGCTGACCGGCCGGCCGCGCGGCAACTATCGGAAGTTCCGCCTTTCACGTATTGCACTCAGAGACTTGGCCTCGGCCGGGCAGATCCCGGGCATGGTCAAATCCAGCTGGTAACGGAGGAAGTATCGTCCCATGTCAATGAGCGATCCCGTCGCGGACCTGCTGACCCGAATTCGGAATGGCCAATCGGCGCGCATGGACAGCGTCCACGCTCCGGCCTCCCGTTTGCGCGAGAACCTGTTGGATGTTCTCAAGCGCGAGGGTTACATCCGCGACTACTCCCGACACAACGTCCGCCCGGGCATCGATGAGATCAAGATCGAGCTCAAATACTTCGACGGTGAGCCGGTGATCAAGGAGATCAGCCGCGTGTCCCGTCCGGGCCGCCGGGTGTATTCGAAAATCAAGGACCTGCCGCGGGTTTATAACGGGCTGGGCATTTCCATCCTGTCGACGCCGCGCGGTGTGATGTCCGATGCCGAGGCACGGGCCGCCAACGTCGGCGGCGAAGTGCTGTGCCAGGTATTCTAGAGGGCTGAGGGAGCCAGACGCATCATGTCGCGCGTAGGTCAATTGCCGGTCAATGTTCCCGACGGGGTCACCGTCGAGCTGGCCGATAGGGTCCTGAAAGCAAAGGGCAAGCTGGGTGAGCTTAGTCTGACCTTCGTGGACGAGGTCGAGCCCAGCCTGGAAGACGACAAGATCTGGGTGAAGCCGGTGGACGATTCCATCAAGGCCCGCAAGCTGTGGGGTACCTATCGCAGCCTCGCCGATAACATCGTCACCGGCGTGTCCGAGGGGTTCAGCAAGGAACTGGAGATCCAGGGCGTGGGCTACCGGGCGCAGATGCAGGGCGAGACGTTGGTCCTGCAACTCGGCCACTCCCATGAGATCAAGTATCCGGTGCCGGAAGGGATCGAGATCAAGTGCGAAACGCAGACCGAGATCGCGGTCACCGGTGCGGACAAGCAACAGGTCGGTTCGGTTGCGGCAAAAATCCGTTCGTTCCGTCCGCCGGAGCCTTACAAGGGCAAGGGCGTCCGCTACAAAGGCGAACAGATCCTGCGCAAGGAAGGTAAGAAGAAGTAGTCATGAAGTCGTCCAGTGAGCTTTTCAACAAGCGCCGGCAACGCAACCGGGCGCATCTCCGCCGGACCAACCCGGGCCACCCGCGCCTGTCGGTGTTCCGGTCCGGCAAGCACATTTACGCGCAGGTCATCGACGACGAGAAGGGCGTGACGGTTGCCGCGGCGTCCAGCGTCGAGGGTGACGTACGGGGTAGCGGGAAGACCGGCGCCAACAAGGACGTTGCGGCCACGGTCGGCAGGTTGATCGCCGAACGGGCCAAGTCGGCTGGAGTCGACACCGTGGTCTTCGACCGCGGCGGTTATCTTTATCACGGCCGGGTCAAGGCCCTGGCCGAGGCTGCCCGCGAGGGCGGTCTCGCGTTCTAGGAGAGACAGGATATGGCACAGGCACCGATGGGCGGAGAGCGCGGACAGCGCGGGCAGCGCGGCGGGTCCGATCGCGGACGCGGCGGTCCCCGCGAAGATCCGGAGCTTATCGACAAACTGGTCAGCATCAACCGCGTTGCCAAGGTCGTAAAGGGCGGCCGCCGGTTCGGATTTGCCGCGCTGGTGGTGGTCGGTGACGGCCGCGGCCGGGTCGGCTATGGCTCGGGCAAGGCGCGGGAGGTGCCGGAAGCCATTCGCAAGGCCACCGAGTCCGCCAAGAACAAGATGATCCGCGTGCCGCTCCGCGAGGGCCGGACGCTGCATCATGATTCCACCGGCCGCTTCGGCGCCGGCAAGGTGGTGGTCCGCGCGGCGCCTCCGGGCACCGGCATCATCGCCGGCGGTCCCATGCGCGCAGTCTTCGAAACCCTGGGTGTGCAGGACGTGGTCGCCAAGTCGACAGGCAGTCCGAACCCGCACAACATGGTCAAGGCTACCTTGGCCGCGCTGCAGAACCTGGCGTCGCCGCGCTCCATAGCCGCCAAGCGGGGCAAGAAGGTCGGCGATATCGTTGGCCGCCGTGAAGGCGCCGCGGCGGAGAAGGAGTAGGTTTGTGGCCGAGACAAGGAAAACCGTCACCGTGACCCAGATCGGCAGCCCCATCGGGCGGCCGAAGGATCAGCGCGCGACCTTGGTGGGGCTCGGCCTCAACAAGATGCACCGCACCCGGACGCTCGAGGATACGCCCTCCGTTCGCGGCATGATCAATAAGGTCAGCCACCTTGTAAGGGTGGAAGAGAACGCCTAACGGGCTAAATAACCGCATAGCCCATAAGGACAGGAACGATGAAGCTGAACGAAATTCGCGATAATTCCGGCGCGCGCACACAGCGCACCCGGGTCGGCCGGGGCCAGGCATCGGGCAAGGGCGAGACCGCCGGGCGCGGCGTCAAGGGCCAGAAATCCCGAAGCGGCGTCTCGCTGCTCGGATTCGAGGGCGGCCAGATGCCCCTCTACCGGCGGACGCCGAAGCGGGGATTCAACAACCTGTTTGGCAAGCGCTACGCCGAGGTCAATGTCGGCCGCCTGCAAATGGCCATCGACGCCAAGAAGCTTGACGCCAAGGGAACCATCAATGCCGAAACGTTGAAGGCGGCCGGTGTCATCAATTCGGTTCACGACGGCGTGCGGTTGCTCGGCAAGGGCGAGATTTCGGCTAAAGTGACCATCGAATGCGCCGGGGCGTCCAAGGGCGCCGTCGAAGCGGTCGAGAAGGCGGGGGGCAGCGTTATTCTGCCGCCGCCGCCGGACAAGCCGAAGCGCGACCGGGGCGGGAAGAAGAAGGCCCAGGCCGAGGCGAGCGCCGAGGATAAGCCGGCCAAAAAGGCGCCCGCCGAAGAAGCGGCGGATCAGGGTGCGGACAAGCAGGAAGATAAATCAGAGCAGGAATAAAGGCGAACCCCGCCCATGGCATCAGCCGCTGAACAACTCGCAGCCAATCTGAACTTCGGCGCCTTTGCGAAGGCGACGGAACTGAAAAAGCGCCTCTGGTTTACCCTGGGCGCTTTGATCGTCTACCGGCTCGGCACCTATATCCCGATTCCCGGCATCGATCCGGTGATTCTGCAGGACGTATTCCGCCAGCAGGCCGGTGGCATCCTGGACATGTTCAACCTGTTCTCCGGCGGTGCGCTCAGCCGGATGACGATCTTTGCGTTGAACATCATGCCCTACATCTCGGCGGCCATCATCATGCAGCTGATGACGGCCGTCTCGCCGACCCTCAACCAACTCAAGAAAGAGGGCGAGCAGGGCCGCAAGAAGATTAATCAGTACACCCGCTACGGGACGGTGCTGATCGCCAGCATGCAGGCCTACGGCATCTCGGTGGGCCTCGAATCCATGCAGGGCTCGCAAGGCTCGGCGGTCATCGATCCCGGCATGTTCTTCCGCTTCACTGCGGTGGTCACCCTGGTCGGCGGCACCATCTTCCTGATGTGGCTGGGCGAGCAGATCACCGCCCGCGGCGTCGGCAACGGTATTTCGCTGATCATCTTCGCCGGCATTGTCGCCGAACTCCCGAGTGCCTTGGCCGGCACCTTGGAACTCGGCCGGACCGGTGCCCTCAACCCATTGTTTATCATGGGTCTTTTGGTGATGGCGGTGGCGGTCATCATGTTCATCGTGTTCATCGAGCGGGCTCAACGGCGGATCATCATCCAGTATCCCAAGCGTCAAATGGGCAACAGGATGTTCGGCGGTGAAAGCTCTCATCTGCCGTTGAAGCTCAACACCTCGGGCGTCATTCCCATGATCTTCGCAAGCTCGCTGCTGCTGATGCCGATCACCTTGGCGCAGTTCTCGGCCGCCGGCGGTCCGGAGTGGCTGACCATCGTGACCTCGCTGCTCGGCCGCGGCCAGCCCGCCTACCTGCTCATCTATGGGTCGCTGATCGCCTTCTTCGCCTTCTTTTACACAGCGGTGGTCTTCAACCCGCAGGAGACGGCGGACAACCTGAAGAAGTATGGCGGTTTCGTGCCCGGCATCCGGCCCGGCAAGAATACCGGCGACTATTTGGACTACGTGCTGACCCGGCTGACCGTGGTCGGCGCCGCCTACCTGGTTGCGGTCGGTATCCTGCCTGAGATTCTGATCGCCGAAGCGGGCGTGCCGTTCTTCTTCGGCGGCACCAGTTTGCTGATCGTGGTCACGGTGACCATGGATACGGTTGCCCAGGTCCAATCCCACCTGCTGGCGCACCAATATGAAGGGCTGATCAAGAAATCCCGTCTAAGAGGGCGCCGCTAATGAACCTCATCCTGTTGGGACCGCCTGGCGCCGGCAAGGGCACCCAGGCCGAGCGTCTGTGTGAGGAGTTCAACCTGGTCCAGCTCTCCACCGGCGACATGCTGCGCGAAGAGGTCAAGTCCGGCTCCGAGCTTGGACGGACCGCCAAGGAAATCATAGAGCGGGGCGATCTGGTCCCGGATCATCTGATGATCGCCATGATCGCCGGGCGGATCGATACCGGCAACGGCGGCGACGGGGTGATTCTCGACGGTTTTCCGCGGACCACCGCGCAGGCCGAGGCTCTGGACGCCATGCTGGTCGAGAAGGGGCTCAAAATCGGTCACGTGGTCCAGATCACGGTCGACGAAGATGCCGTGGTGGAGCGGATTTCCGGGCGTTATTCGTGCGCTCAATGCGGCGCCGGGTACCATGACACCTTCAAGCAGCCGAAACAGGAAGGCGTTTGCGACATTTGCGGCGCCACCGAGTTCAACCGGCGCGCCGACGACAATGCCAAGACCGTGCGTTCGCGGCTCGAAGCGTATAGAGAACAAACCGCGCCCATTCTCCCCTATTACGAGGGAAAGGGATCGCTTCAGGCGGTCGACGGGATGGGTTCGATCGACGACGTATATGGCCGGATAAAGGCTGCAATAAAAGGGGTTTAGCGAGTTGACTTGAAGCCTTCTGGGCCTATAATCGCGCCGCTCTGGGTCCGACCCGCGGTCGCATCACAATTTTTCGATTTTTCAAGCTGAGGAGAACCGGCTTTGGCACGTATTGCTGGCGTCAATATTCCCACCCAGAAACAAGTTGGTGTGGCACTGACCTATATCTACGGAATCGGGAACACGTTCGCGAAGGACATCTGCGAGAAGTCCAACGTGCCGGCGGACCGCCGGGTCCACGAGCTCACCGATGACGAGGTCGTCCGTATCCGTGAGGTGATCGACCGGGATTACCAGGTGGAGGGCGATCTTCGCCGTGAAGTTTCGATGAATATCAAGCGTTTGATGGATTTGGGCTGCTATCGGGGCCTGCGTCACCGGCGTGGCCTGCCGGTCCGCGGTCAACGCACCCATACAAACGCACGTACCCGCAAGGGACCGGCGAAGGCCATCGCGGGCAAGAAGAAAGTCGTCAAGTAAGCGGGCCCGCTTACTCAGGAGTGAAGGTCTGACATGGCTAGAGCAACGACGCAGCGCCCGCGGCGCCGCGAGAGAAAAAATATCACTTCGGGCGTCGCCCACGTAAACGCGACGTTCAACAACACGGTCATCACCATTACCGATGCCCAGGGCAACGCGATTGCCTGGTCGTCGGCCGGCAGCCAAGGCTTCAAGGGCTCCCGCAAGTCGACCCCCTACGCGGCACAGGTCGCGGCGGAGGATGCGGGCCGCAAAGCCATGGAGCATGGCATGAAAACCCTTGAAATCGAGGTCAAGGGCCCCGGTTCGGGACGCGAGTCCGCGCTCCGCGCCCTCCAGGCCATCGGTTTCACCGTGACGTCGATCCGTGACGTCACGCCCATTCCGCACAATGGGTGCCGGCCGCGGAAACGCCGCCGGGTTTAGGTCAGAGTATATCTCGTCCGGCCGGCCGGTAACGCAGGGCCGGCGTTTGGAAATGGTTTCCCCGCAGCGTCGTCTGCGAAAGAGAGTGAGGCACACTCGTGATCCAGAAGAATTGGCAAGAACTGATTAAACCGAACAAGCTCGAAGTCGTTCCCGGCAGCGTGCCGGAGCGTCAGGCGAGAATTGTCGCCGAGCCGCTTGAGCGGGGCTTCGGTCTGACCCTCGGTAACGCGCTGCGCCGCGTGCTGCTGTCGTCGCTGCAGGGCTCCGCCGTGACCGCGATCCAGATCGACGGCGTGCTGCATGAGTTTTCATCGATCCCGGGCGTCCACGAAGACGTCACGGATATTGTGCTCAACATCAAATCCATGGGTCTCCGGATGCACTCCGAGGGCGCCAAGCGGATCACCCTTTCCGCTACCGGTCCGGGCGAAGTGACGGCCGGTATGATCGACACCGGCCACGACATTGAGATCATGGATCCGGATCTGTTGATCTGCACGCTTGATGACGGCGCCAAGCTCGAAATGGAAATGACCGTTGAGACCGGCAAGGGCTATGTGCCGGCCGGCGCCAACAAGTCGGAAGAGAGCCCCATCGGCCTGATCCCGATCGACGCCGTCTTCTCGCCGGTTCGCAAGGTTGCCTACAAGGTCGAGAACTCCCGTGTCGGCCAGGTTACCGACTACGACAAGCTGTCCCTGGACGTGACCACCAATGGCACCGTCGCGCCCGACGATGCCGTGGCGCTCGCCGCTCGCATTCTCCAGGACCAATTGCAGCTGTTCATCAACTTCGAGGAACCGACCCATGCGCTCCCCGAGGAGGCCCGGGACGATCTGCCGTTCAACAAGAACCTGCTGCGCAAGGTCGACGAACTGGAACTCAGCGTCCGTTCGGCCAACTGCCTGAAGAACGACAACATCATCTACATCGGCGATCTGGTGCTCAAGAGCGAGGCGGAAATGCTCCGCACGCCGAACTTCGGCCGCAAGTCGCTGAACGAGATCAAGGAGGTTCTGGCCCAGATGGGCCTTCACCTGGGAATGGAAATTCCCAATTGGCCGCCCGAGAACATCGAGGAGCTCGCCAAGCGCCTCGAGGAACCCTTCTAGGGCGGAGACACGGATACACGGGGAACCGGACCATGCGTCACCGTATGAGCGGCAGGAAGCTGAACCGCACCTCATCGCACCGCAAAGCGATGTTTTCCAACATGGCGGCCTCGCTGCTGCGCCATGAGCAGATCAGCACGACCCTGCCCAAGGCAAAGGAACTCAGGAGCATTGCCGACAAGATGATTACCCTCGGCAAAAGGGGAGATCTTCATGCCCGGCGGCAGGCCCATTCGTTCCTCCAGGATGGCGAGGTGGTCGCCAAGCTGTTCGACAGCCTCGCTGATCGCTACAAGGACCGTCCGGGCGGCTATACCCGGGTGTTGAAGGCCGGCTTCCGTTACGGTGACGCCGCCCCGATGGCGGTTATCGAGCTGGTCGACCGGGACGAGGAGGCCAAGGGCGCCGAGGACCGTGCGCGGCACGAAGCCATGCTCGAGGACGAAGACGTCGAAGAGGTCGCCCAGGCAGGTTAAGGTCTTGCGTGGCTGTGAGGACAGTTCGGGTGCAGCCGTTTGGCTGCCCTTGCTCGTTCAGAGGGATAGTCTGGTGGTTGGAAACGGTATGACACGCTGCCTCGTCCGGGC
The DNA here is from genome assembly GCA_965207535.1 of Rhodospirillales bacterium. Taxonomy (GTDB): domain Bacteria; phylum Pseudomonadota; class Alphaproteobacteria; order Rhodospirillales; family UBA2165; genus JAJDXO01. The sequence continues at coordinate 57,332 of CBDBMR010000016.1, forward strand.
AATCGCTGAGTTCGCAGCAGGAAATACAACTCTCCTTCGCATGGTCGTCGACCGGTGAGCACCTTATTCGAATCCCAGGCGCCGCGGCCCCTGGCGGATCGTTTGCGGCCGGCGCACCTGTCCGAGGTTGTCGGTCAGGATCACATCATCGGGCCTGAAGCGCCCTTGGGCCGTATGCTCGCGGGCGGCCGCCTGACCTCGATCGTCCTCTGGGGACCTCCGGGCAGCGGCAAGACCACCATCGCGCGGCTGTTGGCCGACGCGGTTGATCTTTCCTTCGAGCCCTTGTCGGCGGTGTTCTCGGGCGTCGCCGATCTCCGCAAGGTGTTCGAGGCGGCGGGTGAAAGGCGAGGGGTCGGACGGGGAACGCTGTTGTTCGTCGATGAGATTCACCGGTTCAACCGGGCCCAGCAGGATGGCTTCCTTCCCTTCGTGGAGGACGGCACGGTCATCCTCGTCGGCGCGACCACCGAGAACCCGTCGTTTGAGCTCAACGGCGCGTTGCTGTCGCGCTGCCAGGTCATGGTCCTCAATCGGCTGGATGATACGGCGTTGGAGACCCTGGTGAGCCGGGCCGAGAACGAGGAGGGCGCTTCGCTCCCGCTGACCGAAGACGGCCGGGCGGCGCTCAGGGCAATGGCCGACGGGGATGGGCGCTACCTGTTGAACATGGTGGAGGAGCTGCAATCACTGCCCGCGGAACCCCAGCTCGACGCCAAGGCGCTGGCCGATCTGATCGGCAAGCGGATGCCGCTCTACGACAAGTCGCAGGAGGCGCACTACAACCTGATCAGCGCTCTGCACAAATCGCTCAGAGGGTCCGATGCCGATGCGTCGCTCTATTGGCTGGCGCGAATGCTGGCCGGCGGAGAGGACCCCCGTTACATCGCCCGTCGCCTGGTCCGGTTCGCCTCGGAGGATATCGGGCTCGCCGATCCCCAGGCGCTGCCGCACAGCATCGCCGCCTGGGAGGCCTATGAGCGCTTGGGCAGCCCGGAGGGGGAACTGGCGATCGCCCAGTCGGTACTGTATTTGGCGACCGCGCCCAAATCCAACGCTGCTTATAAGGCGCTCGGTGCGGCCGACCGGGCGGCAAGGGAAACCGGTTCCCTGATGCCGCCCAAGCACATTCTCAACGCGCCGACCCGGTTGATGAAGGACATCGGCTATGGGAAGGGCTACGAGTACGATCACGACGCGGACGAAGGCTTCTCGGGCCAGGACTACTTTCCGGATGAAATGAGACGCCGGGAATTTTACCGGCCCGAGGAACGCGGCTTCGAGCGGGAAATCGCCAAGCGGCTGGAGTACTGGCGAAAACTTCGAGAATCGCGTAACTCATCCGGCGGCGAGTGAGGGGATGAGCCTATGAAAATGTTGCTCAGCGTGGCGGCGGGCGGCGCCATTGGCGCCGGCGGACGCTATCTCGTCAATGTTCTGGTGACCCGGATCGCCGGTCACGGATTTCCCTACGCGACTTTCGTCGAAAACATTTTGGGCTGCCTAGTGTTGGGTGCGCTTGTCGAGTTCATGGCATTGCATTGGTCTCCGAGCCAGGAAGTGAGGGCATTCCTCGTGACCGGCATCTTGGGGGCGTTCACCACCTTTTCCGCTTTTTCACTGGACGCCGTGAGTTTGTTCGAGCGCGGCCAATTGGGGCTGGCCGGCGCCTATGTGGCCGGATCGGTGGTTTTGTCGCTGGCCGGATTTGTCGCCGGCATGATGGCTTTGCGGGCCGTCCTCACATGAGCGGCGTCGAGACCATCGAGGTGGAGCCCGACGACGCCGGCATCCGGCTCGACCGGTGGTTCAAGCGCCACTATCCGGAATTGAGCCACGGGCGCCTGGAGAAGCTCTTGCGGACCGGCCAGGTGCGGGTGGACGGCGGCCGGGCGAAGAGCAGTCAGCGTCTCGAAGAGGGTCAAGCCGTCCGCGTGCCGCCGTTGCCGGATGCCCCGAAGAAGAAGAGACAAGCCCCGTTTGTCGACCGCCGGGCGGTGGCGGAGCTTAAAAGTCGGATTATCCATCGCGATGACCATTTGATTGTCCTGGATAAGCCGGCGGGCCTCGCCGTCCAGGGAGGCTCCAGGATTTCCAGCCATGTGGATGCGCTGCTCGACGGCTTGCGTTTCGGCTCGAAGGAGCGGCCGAAGCTGGTTCACCGGCTGGACAAGGACACGTCGGGCGTTCTGTTGATCGGCCGCACCGCCAAGGCGGCCGCTTCGCTGACCGCGGCGTTTCGCGGCCACGATACGCGGAAGCTCTACTGGGCGCTGGTCGAGGGCGTGGCGCGGCCGCGGGAAGGCATCATCAATCTGCCGCTCGAAAAGCTGCCGGGCCCCCAAGGCGACCGGGTGAACGTCGTCGACCGGGGCAGGAACGCGGAGACCCGTTACCGGACGGTCGACGTCGCCCAGCCGGAGGCGAGCTGGCTGGCCCTCGAACCCGTCACCGGGCGGACCCATCAATTGCGGGTTCACTGTGCCGCCATCGGGCACCCTATCGTCGGTGACGGCAAGTACGGCTCCCCGGAAACCAGGTTGAACAACGATGCCATCGGCCGGCGGCTGCATCTGCATGCCCGCGCCGTCCGTATTCCTCATCCGGCGGGCGGCCTGTTCGAGGCCAGTGCCGATCTGCCGCCGCACATGTCCGAAACATGGAAATTCCTCGGGTTTGGCCCGGCGGACGACGATCATCCGTTCGAGACGTTCGACGAATTGATGGGGGTGTAGCCGGGTGGGCGGATTGCGCCTGGCGGTCTTCGATTGCGATGGGACGCTGGTGGACTCCTTTGCGGGCATTGATGCCGCCATGCACCTGGCATTTGCCCGGCACGGCTTTCCCGGCCCCGAGGCGGACTATGTCCGCCGCGTCATCGGGCTCGAACTCGAAGCGGTGATCGAAGGCTTGCTGCCCGGCATGGGACCGGACATCCACGAAAATGTTGCCGCGACCTATCGTGAGATTTCGGACGAACGACGCCGGGACGGCTCGCGCAAGGACCCGCTATATCCGGGGGCGGCGGATGCCGTATGCCAACTGGAATCGCGGGGCTGGCTCCTCGGCGTGGCGACCGGCAAGTCGCTCCACGGTTTGAGACAGACCCTGCATGCCCATGAATTGCTTGACCGTTTCGCGACCCTTCACACGCCCGATACCTCACCGGGCAAGCCGAACCCTGATATGCTGATCCAGGCAATGGACGCCACCGGAACCCGCCGGGAAGAGGCGGTGATGATCGGCGATACCACCTATGACATGGAGATGGCGGTGAATGCGGGCGTGGCCGCGGTCGGCGTCGCTTGGGGATACCACCCCGCCGGTGATCTCAAGGATGCGGGGGCGGGCGAGGTGGCCTCGTCGTTTGCCGAACTGCCCGATCTCCTGGACCGATTGATCGGGGCGACGGCATGAAGCTCCTATTCCGCCTTCTGCTTGGTTTGGCCGCTATTGTCGTAGCAACCGTCGTCACGGCGGCGGCCATCATTATGACCACCGATACCCGGCAGATCGCCGGAATCATCTCGGAGCGCGTAAAGGCGGCGACGGGACGGGAGTTGGTGATCGCCGGCGATATCGAGATGAAGCTCTCGCTGGTGCCGACCCTCTCGGCGGCCGATGTGCGGTTCGGCAACGCCTCCTGGGGCTCGCGGCCGGATATGGTGCGCCTGGACCGGGTGGAGGTCGGTCTGGCGCTGGTGCCGTTGCTGAACGGCGAAATCCGTCTGTCCGAGTTGACGCTGATCGGTCCGGATATCCTCCTGGAAGTGAGCCCCGAGGGAACACCCAACTGGCGGATTTCCGTTGATCCCCGGACAGTCCAGAAGGCCGGGGAAATCGAACAGGAGACGGAACGGATTTACGGACTGCCGGTATTGGAAAGCCTGGCGATCGAGCGCGCCTCCGTGCGCTATCTGGATCCGGGGCGCAAACTGGACCGGCGGCTCTCGCTGACCCGGCTGGACCTGTTGAACCGAACCGGGGCGGAACGGATGCGCCTCGATATTGCCGGCTCCGCCGCCGGCCGCCCCTTTACCGTCGGCGGCAGCGTCACGTCACTGTATCGTCTCGTTGAAGATCCCAGATTCTTCATCTTTGACTTTTTGGTGACCGGCCTCGGCGCATCGGGCGAAGCGAAGGGGGTTATCGGGGCGCCGCTGACCGACCGGGAACTGGACATCCAAATTTCCTTCAATGGGAACGATTTGCCGGAAACCTACAAACAGGCGATGGAGCTTGCCCCGAACCTGCCGAAATTCGAAATACCGGCCATCAAACCCTACGAAATGGCCTTTCGGCTGGCCGGGACACCCAGGTCTCTTGCTGCCGAGGGCATCAGGTTCCGGGCGGGCGAAAAGGGTGGATTGGCGGTGGCGCTGAACGGCAGCGCATCGGGAATTACCGCGAGCAAACCGAGATGGAGCTTTTCGGCCCGCGCCGAGGTCCCGGACCCAAGCATCCTGTCCGGCTTGGCCGGCTTCCGATTGCCGTCCGAACCCGGAATCCGGATCGAAGCGGTCGTGAGTAATCCGGACGGCGAGCTGGCATTCAACAACGTTTTGCTTCGTTTGGGCGACACCGGCCTTAACGGCAATGCCGTGCTGGAACTGGGAAACGCGCTGCCAAGGATTACCGCGGCCCTCAGGGCGGATCGGCTTCCAGTCGACAGGTTGACGGCGTTCCTGCCTAAGCGTGAGGAGAAACAGGAACGCGGGAAAGCCGAAGACGGGCGGGTCATTCCGATGATCGAGTTGGCCCGGCCAAGGCTTCCCGAGCTCAACGCGACGCTTCGCCTGGTGGTCGGCGAAGTGGTGTTCAATGATCTTTCGATCCGGGAATTGGCTGCGTCCGTAAAGGCGACATCCCGGGACATCGACATCGCTCTGGCGCGGGCCAGGTTCGGTGGCGGTACCTGGTCGGGCCGGTTTGGCGCGAGCTTCGAAGGAGGCACGCCGGAGATCGCCGGCGAGTTGGATCTCAAGGACGGGCGGGCCGAGACGCTGCTGGCCTATGCGACCGGCCACAAATTGGCGGATGGTCCGCTGGACGCAAAAATTACCTTTACGGGCCGGGGTGCGGACCTCAGAAGCCTGGCCGCAGGGCTGAACGGCGATGTGGAAATCGTCATGTCCGGCGGCGGGGTGGCCAATAAGTATGTCGATCTATTGGCAGGCGACATCGTTCGGGAAGTCGTTCCGTGGGCTCACGAAACCAACGAGGCGCGGATCAACTGTTTTGTCTCCCGTTTCCAAATCCAGGAGGGGATCGCGACCAGCACCGGGCTGCTTTTTGACACCGACAAGGTGGCCATCGGCGGCGGCGGCACCATAAATCTTCGGGATGAAACTCTTCACCTGCGGATCAATCCCAAGCCCAAGAACGAATCACTGGTCAGCCTGGCGTTCCCCATCGACATCAAGGGTACCCTGGCGAACCCTTCCGCCGCTCCGACCCCGGGCGCGGTCGCCAAGGGGGTGGCGGGCCTGGCGCTCGGGCTCGTCAATCCGTTGGGAATACTATTGGCGGTTGCCTCCAGCGGCGATCATTCCAATCATTGCATGGCCGCCCTCGAAAACACCGATCCGCCCATGCCCGAGACAAGCGCGCCGGGCCCGGGCGCGGCCCAGCCGGCGGCCAAGGAGGATGGCTTGGTGGTCGAAGAGGTCATCAAGGGCATCGGCGAGGGCGTGGGCAAGGGTCTCGGAGAGGTTGGGGAAGGGATCGGAAAGGGCATCAAGGGAATCGGCAAAGGGATCGGCGGCGCCATCCAAGGCATTTTCGGAGGCGGAAAGTGACCGATTGGCCGTCGCTGAAGCGGTTCTACGAGATGGCTTCGTTTCGGGAGCAAAACGGCGCCTTCGTGATAGTCTTGGACGGTAAACCGGTTCGGACGCCGGCGGGCAAGCCCCTCGAGGTCGCACGACGGGCATTGGCCGAGGAGATTTCCGCCGAGTGGGCGGCCCAGGGCGAGGTCATGGAGACGGACACCATGCCCCTGACCAAATTGGCCGCCACCGCCATCGACCGGGTCCGGTTCAAGCGCGCGGACATTGTCGGCGCAATGACCGACTTCGCCGGGACCGATCTTCTGTGTTACCGGGCCGACGAACCCCCGGAGCTGGTCGCCCGGCAGACCGAACGCTGGCAACCGCTCCTTGACTGGGCGGCGGACGAATTGGAGGCCGCCATGACCGTCACCACGGGCGTCCTGCCGGTCCTGCAGCCGGCGGCGGCCATCGACCGCCTCCGGAATATCGTCGATGATCTGGACACCTTTCATCTGGCGGGCGTTTCCGCCGCTGCTGCCGCGGCCGGGTCGGCGATCGTCGCCCTGGCGCTGGCCGCCGGGCGAATCGAGGCCGGGGAGGCGGGCGATATCGCCTTGCTCGACGAGGAGTTCCAAATGGAGCGCTGGGGGCAGGATTCGGAGGCGCTGGCCCGTCATCGGCGAATTCGGGGCGATCTGGAAGCCGCGGCCCGCTTCATGCGCCTGTTGGACGTGTTGGACGGCTAACAGGTGACGGGCCAAGGGCGCCGCGCTATGTTGGCGGCCAATCACCGACACCTCTAAGCCGAGGCACTCATGTACGAAATCATTCGCCAACTCGAGGAACAGCGCGCCCGTGCGCGCGCCGGCGGCGGCAAGAAGCGTGTCGATGCCCAACACAAGCGCGGCAAGCTGACTGCGCGTGAGAGAATCGAGCTGTTGCTGGACCCCGGGTCGTTCGAAGAGTGGGACATGTTCAAGGAACACCGGTCCACCGACTTCGGCATGGATAAGAACACGGTTCCTGGTGACGGCGTGGTGACTGGGTATGGGACCGTCAATGGGCGGTTGGTCTTCGTCTTCAGCCAGGATTTCACGGTTTTCGGCGGTTCGGTCTCCGAGACCCACGCCGAGAAAATCTGCAAGATCATGGACCAGGCGATGAAGGTTGGGGCGCCGGTGATCGGGCTCAACGATTCCGGCGGCGCCCGCATTCAGGAAGGCGTTTCGTCCCTTGCCGGCTACGCCGAAATATTTCAGCGCAACGTGATGGCGTCCGGTGTGGTGCCGCAGATTTCCATGGTCATGGGACCATGTGCCGGCGGCGCGGTGTATTCGCCGGCAACCACCGATTTTATCTTCATGGTCCGGGACACGTCCTACATGTTCGTCACCGGACCTGATGTGGTGAAGACCGTGACCCACGAGGAGGTCACCCAGGAGGAACTGGGCGGCGCCATGACCCACTCCACCAAATCGGGTGTGGCCGATCTCGCCTGTGATACCGACGTGGACGCGCTGCAACAGCTCCGGCGCTTCGTCGACTTCCTGCCGGGCAGCAATCGGGAACGTCCGCCGGAACGGCCGACGGATGATCCCGCCGATCGTCAGGAACCCTCCCTGGATACCTTGATCCCGGACAACCCCAACGAGGCCTACGACGTTCGGGAATTGATCGAAAAGCTGGTCGACGAAGGAGATTTCTTCGAACTACAACCCGATTACGCCAAGAACATGATGATCGGCTTCGGCCGGATGGACGGCTCGACCGTGGGCATCGTCGCCAACCAGCCGATGGTCCTCGCCGGGTGCCTGGACATTGATGCCTCGGTCAAGGCGGCCCGATTCATCCGGTTCTGCGACTGTTTCAATATCCCGATCATTCTGTTGGTGGACGTGCCCGGTTTCCTGCCCGGCACCGCCCAGGAATATGGCGGCCTGATCCGTCACGGAGCGAAGCTCCTCTATGCCTTCGCCGAGGCGACGGTCCCCAAGATCACGGTGATCACCCGGAAGGCCTATGGCGGCGCCTATATCGTCATGGGCTCCAAGCATTTGCGGGGCGACGTGAATTTCGCCTGGCCGAGCGCCGAAATCGCCGTGATGGGGTCGAAGGGCGCGGTGGAGATCATCTTCCGCCAGGACATCGGTGACGAAGAAAAGATCGCCGAGCGGGAGCGGGAGTATCAGGCGCAGTTCGCCAATCCGTTTCGGGTCGGATCCCGGGGCTACATCGATGATGTGATCATGCCGCACAACACGCGCAGCCGGCTCTGCCGCTCGCTCCGCATGCTGCGCAACAAGAAGCAGGAACTGCCGTGGAAGAAGCACGGCAACATTCCATTGTAGCCGGCGGGAGACGGTTTGAGCGCCGGGACTCCCGTGTTAAATAGTGCTCGGCAACAAGACTTATTCGAGGACGGTCATGGAATTCTGGCCTAACGAAAAAATCAAGAGTTACCACGTTCATATCTACTACGATGGCGCGTCCAAGCAGTGGGCGGGCCATCTGCGCCGCGAGATCGCCAAGCGCTGGCCCGAGGCGGTGATCGGGCGCTGGCGTGACAAGGCGCCCCAGGGACCGCACCCGGTAAGTCATTTTCAGGTGGCGTTCCGCACCGAATTGTTCTCCGAGCTTGTTCCCTGGCTGGCCCTCAACCGCAATGGGCTGAGCATGCTGGTCCACCCCAATACGGGCGACGGTTACGAGGATCACGCCTTCAACGACATGTGGATCGGGCCAAGCATGGAACTGTGCCTCGATGGCATGCGGGCGAGCTGGGAGAAACGCCAGGAAAAAAAGAAGAAAGAGAAGAAGGCGGCCAACGACTCCGAAGCCGCCTGAAGTCATTTCCGCAAGTTTGACCGGTTTCGCTTCTTCCCCGATAGTTGTTTCGGTTAACGGGTGAGATTTGTCTTGCTGTACGTCATCAAGATATTCGACGTGGAGAATTCCGGACCGTTGCGGGATATCCACCGCGACGCCCATCTCTCCTACGTCAAGGGCTTCGATGACCAGACCATGTTCTCCGGCCCGTTCCTGACCCTGGACCTGCAAAACGAATTGGGGTCCGCCCGGCTGATCGAATTCGCCGACCGGGCGGCGCTGCAAGTCCATATCGATGACGAACCCTATATTCTGGGCGGCGTCCAGGACGGCTGCGAGGTCTATGGCTGGTCGCCCGATACGCCTGCCACCTGGCGGGACTGTCCGCGGACCGAAGGCAATATCCAGTTCATGATCGAGGGGCATTTTGCGCCGGGTCTGCAGACGGTGCCCGAAGGCATGGGCCTCGGCCGGGACCACTACTTGCTTTGGCACCATGACAACATCATCACGTCCGGCTGGCTGCTGGATGATGATCAGGCGCCGGCGGGCACATTGATGATCGTCGATGCGCCGGACCTTACGGCGGCGGAACAGATCTGGGAGGCGGAGCCGCTGCGGACCGCGGGTCTCTATCCCCGGACGAATTTTTACGGCTGGCGGTTCGGCCGGGTAGCGGACCGCTTCAAGGTGTGATCCGTGCGTCCCGGCTGGGCGCTCGCGTTCATCGCCGGCTTTGCCGGTACTCCGGCCGTGGCCGAGGAAGTGCCGGTCGATCTGGAACTGGTGCTGGCCGTCGACGTCTCCTCCAGCGTCGATTCCGTCGAAGCCCGCTTGCAGCGAAAAGGCTATGTGGATGCCTTGAAGTCGCCGGAAGTTCTCGGCGCCATCCAGAACGGAACCCTCGGCAGGATCGCCGTGACCTACGTGGAATGGTCCGGGTCCCGCTCGCACAAGGTCGTCGCGCCCTGGACATTATTGGACAACAGGGCCAGCGCCTTCGCCTTCGCGACCTTTGTCGAGGCCTCTCCCCGGGGGTCGGGACACTGGACGTCCATCGGCGGGGCGCTGGACTTCGCCTGGCCTCTATTCGACGACAACGGGTTTCAAGGGACCCGCCGGGCCATCGATATTTCGGCGGACGGACCCAACAATGACGGTCCGTCGCCGGACAGGATCAGGGATCTGGTGGTTGAGAAGGGGATCACCATCAACGGCCTTCCCATCGTCAACAGCCGCACCCAGGCCTCCGGGCTCCCTCAGATGCCGGACTATGACCACTACTTCGAGGACTGCGTGATCGGCGGGCGCGGCGCCTTCCTGGTGATTGCCGACGATTACGGCGACTTCGCGCGCGCCATAAAGCGCAAACTGCTGTTCGAGATCGCCAACGTACAGCCGCCGCCGGCGGCGCGCTCCCCGTTTCACCGGGCAAGCAGCCACGACCGCTCCGATTGTGAGCGGAGCTGGGACTACCGCCGCCGGGAAGATGGGGTCCCGGCACCGTAGAGCGGCCCGACGGCGCCGCGCAGACCATAGCCCTGGTGAGAAATGCGGGTTAAGACCTTCCGTCGCTGTCGGGAATGACCGAACGCCGGTGCCGCGGGCGCTCCGGCTCGGGCAGGTAGGTGTTGGGAAAGATCGACCGGCGGTGACGGTTCTCTTCCTCGTCGATGACCAGCTCGAGCTCGGGCACCGGCGCGAACCGTCCGATGCCGTCGAACAAGGGTACGGATTTCCGGCGGAACGGCACCACCAGGATCATGCCGGCGATGAAGCCGCCGATATGGGCCAGCCAGGCCGTCCCGCCGGTATCCGCGCCGACGCCGGATTGGGACAGGCTGAAGAACTGGCTGCCGATCCAGAACAACAGGACCAGCACCGCGGGAAGCCGGAGCGGAATGATATTCATGAACAGGACCAGCAGCCGGGCCTTGGGATGGAGCACCAGATAGGCCCCGAGCACGCCGGAGATGGCGCCCGATGCCCCGACCAGGGGAACCGTACTGTCGGGAGCCGCGAGGGCGTGAAGCAGCGTGCCAATGACGCCGCAGAGAACGTAGAAGACCAGATAACGGAGATGGCCAAGCGCGTCCTCGATGTTGTCGCCGAACACCCACAGGAACAGCATATTGAAACCCAGGTGGAGCCAGCCGCCGTGGAGGAACATGGAGGTGACCAGGGTCAGCCAGGCGGGGATTTGTTCGAGCTCCGGCGGCAGTGTCCGGGTGCCGAAGAGCACCGCCGGGATATGGCCGAAACCGAAAATGGCGCGCCCCCGCTGATCGCCCAGTGACACCTCCCAGAGAAAAACCGCGACACAAGCCGCGATCAAGGCGACGGTGACGTACTGAAATTGAATACGGTTGAGCGGGTTGTCGTCCTTGATCGGGAGAAGCGCCATTGGCGTCTAGCTCCCGTAGCAGCCGGCGAGGCGGGCCCGCTGGATGACCAGGGCCAGCACCGCATCGACGTTGGGCGTGGCGATGCCGGTCAGGCGGCCGAGGTCCGGCACCGCCCCGACGATGGCGTCGATTTCCATGGGCCGGCCCCGCTCCAGGTCTTGCAGCATGGAGGTCTTGTGGGCGCCAACCGCGGCGCCGCCCTCGATCCGTTTCTCCACATCGATGGAGAATTTGACACCCAGGCTCTCCGCGACCGCCTGGGTTTCCAGCATCATGTCGCGAATCAGGCGGCGGGTCGCGGGATCGGCGCACATCTCTTCCAGCGTCGCGCCGGTCAGGGCGCTGATGGGGTTGAAGCTGACATTGCCCCAAAGCTTGACCCAAATCTCGTCGCGGATGCGCGGGCGGATGGGGGCCCTGAAGCCGGCCTCCTTCAGGATCTCCGACAAAAGGGCCGCCCGTTCGGTTTTCTCGCCCGAGGGTTCGCCCAAGGTAAACCGGTCTCCCTCCTGATGACGAACCACGCCCGGTTCGACCACTTCGGCGGCGGGATAGACGATGGTGTGGAGAATACGCTCGGGCCCGATGCCGGACCATTGCACCCCTCCCGGATCGAGCAGCGGGATCTGGTGATCCTTGTGGGGGCCGTCGAGGCTGAAGAAGTACCACCAGGGAATGCCGTTGGCGCCCCAGACCACCGTCGTCTTCGGTCCAAGGAGCGGCTGCATGGCGTCAACGATGCCGGGAACCGAATGGGCCTTGAGGGTCACGATGACGTAGTCCTGGGGTCCGGCATCCGCCGGGTTTTCGACCGCCGAGGGGCGGACCGTGGCGGCCTCCCCTTCCATTTCCAGGGTCAGGCCGTTTTTCCGGATGGCCGCGAGATGCGGGCCCCGGGCGATCAGCGTCACCTCGGCGCCGGCTTTGGCGAGACCGGCGCCCAACAGGCCGCCGATGGCGCCGGCGCCATAGATGCAGATCTTCGCGGTCATCCAAGCCCCAGCTTCTCGGCCAATCCGATGCGTTGGAGTTTGCCGGTGGCGCCCTTGGGGATTTCATCCAGGAACAGGATCCTGCGCGGCACCTTGAAGTCGGCGAGGTGTTCGGCGGCGAATTCGCGCAATTCTTTCTCGGTCGCTTCCGTGCCGTCGCGCAGCACGACGGCCGCCGCGACATCCTCGCCCAGCTTGTCGTGGGGCATGGCGAAGGTGACGATCTGCTGGACCGACGGATGATCCATCAGCGTCTCGTCCACCTCGCGCGGGGAAAATTTCTCACCGCCCCGGTTGATGATTTCCTTCAGCCGGCCGGTGATGCTGATATAGCCGTCATCGTCCATGATCCCCTGATCGCCGGTACGGAACCAGCCATCGGTGAACGCCTCGGCGTTGGCGGCGGGGTTGCTTTCGTAGCCGGAAAACACGTTCTCCCCGCGGATGACGATCTCGCCGGTTTCCCGGGCATCCAGGATGACCCCGTCCTCGGACATGATCGCCACCTCGGGCCCGGCGGCAATGCCGACGCTGCCCGGTTTCCGCGGCGCGTCCGGCAGCGGGTTGCTGGCCATCTGATGAGACGCCTCGGTCATGCCGTAGGCCTCGATCACCGGGCAGCCGAATACGTCTTCCAGCTCCTGCATCACTTGCGGGGGCAGGGACGCGGAGGAAGATCGAATGAAACGCAAGCCCGCCTGATCGACGATCTCCCGGTTGCGGCCCGCCCGGGACAGGATCGCCTGATGCATGGTCGGCACCGCGGTGTACCAGCTCGGCTTGGCCTCGGTGACCCAGTTGAAGAAGCTGAGGGCATTGAACCCGGGTGAGCACCAAATTGAGGCGCCGGCGCCGACCGTCGAAAGCACGGCGGCGATCAGCCCGTGAATATGGAACATGGGCATGATGTTGAGGCACCGGTCGTCCGGGCTCAGCCGAAGCGTTTCGGCGATATTGGCCGCGGACGCGGTGACGTTGCGCTGCGACAGGGGAACGATCTTGGGGCGCGACGTGGTGCCGGAGGTGTGCAGAACCAGAGCGATGTCGTCGGGCCCGGCGGGGCCGCCATTCGCGGCCGGGTCGCCGACCGGCTCTCCCGAGAGCGTGAAGGCGCCCGCCGGCGAGCCGGCGCCGCTCTCCAATTCCAGGACCGGCACTCCCCGCGCCGCGGCGGCCTCCCGGGCCGGCGTGTCGGCGCCGGCCTCGACAACGAGCGCCTTGGCATTGAGGTCGGACAGGTAAAAGTCGAATTCCTCCTGCCGGTAGGCGGGATTGAGCGGGGCGGTTGTCGTCCCGGCGCCGATACAGACAAAGGCGCTTGCCATTTCTGGTCCGTTGGGGAGGACGATGGCAACCCGGTCGCCGCGGCCGATACCGAGGCCGTTCAAGGTCCCGGTGATCGCTTTTGCTTGAACCCGCAAGTCTCCGAAATTCAGGTCGTCGCGGGATGGGGCGCCGAATACGGGTGCATCGCTTGGCTTGTCGGCCAATAGATTCGAAATGGTAAGGGTCATGGCGTGCCTGGTCTTTGGGCGTGCGGGTAGTTTGAGGCCGTCAGGCCGATATGGCCCATACTTTCCCGCATGATCAAGCCAAAATCCGCCGAATTCCAGCGCTTTAGCGCGCTCGGGCCGTAAACACCCAAGTCTCCGGTATTGCTTGAACAGCCCATATGTATATGCACCTATTTGACAATCCATACAATATTTTGTGATAATTGTTACAACTTCATCAATATATTGTAGGCCAGGGGTAACAATAAGAGGCCTGACAGCAATGTTACCCGCTAACCCCGTCCACCGGCCTGGGACCGGTTTGACGCCCCGGTCACTCGGCTCCCAATGGTTTGGCATCAGTCTTTGGTTGATTGTTGGGGTGTTCGTTACCGCTCTGGTTGCCACGTTTCTTGTAGTTCAGCCAGCCCATGCCGGTTTCCTTTGCGGCGATCGGACGGAAATCACCAAATCGCTGGGCATGAAATACCACGAGAAACTGGTGGCATCCGGCCTGGCCGATGCAGGTTCAATGATCGAGATATTCGCGTCCAAGAAGGGGACTTGGACGATGATCGTCACGTCTCCCAACGGGCGCTCCTGCTACTTGGCGTCCGGTGAGAACTGGGAGGCCATGCCCCGGTTGGCGCTGGGGACCAAGACCTAGAGCCGATCATGGATTGTCGGAATCGCTTTGCGATGCCGACAATCCATGTGAATCGGCTCTACACTATGAAAATAGATCGGATTCACATGTTTTGACGAAACCGCGCCGTGGTTCCGTCAAAACATGACCCGATCTAGGCGGATTTCCGCTTCCTCTCCGGGACGCATCGCGGTGTAATTCCTTGATGCCGAATATCGGATATCGCCGCGTGCCCGCCGTTCTTCTTGCCGGACTTGCCTGCCTCCTGTCCGCAGGCGCGTCGGCCGAAGAGCAGGTCGCCGTCGACCTGGAACTGGTATTGGCGGTCGACGTTTCAGGCAGTGTCGACGGCCACGAAGCCCGCCTCCAGCGCGAAGGCTACGTGGCGGCGCTGCAGAGCCCCGAGTTGGTGAAGGCGATCGAGACCGGCATCATCGGCCGGATCGCCGTGACCTATGTCGAATGGGCCGGCTTGGACCATCAGTTCACCATCATCGATTGGGCGGTCATCCAGGATAAAGCCTCCGCCGGCCGGTTTGCCGACGCGTTGGCGGCCGCGCCGGTCAATGCCGGCCCATGGACGTCGATCAGCGGACTGATCGATTTCGCGCTGCCGTTGTTTGACCGAAACAACGTTCAAGGCACGCGCCGGGTGATCGATATCTCCGGCGACGGGCCCAACAATTCCGGACCCCTGGTGACCTTCGCCCGGGATGCGGCGGTCAAGCGGGGTGTCGTCATAAACGGCCTGCCCATCGTCAACGACCGTTTGCAGTTTTTCGGCCGCCGCCAAATTCCGAACCTGGATCTTTATTACGCCGACTGCGTGATCGGCGGACCCGGCGCATTCCTGGTGGTGGCCGAGGATTTCAAAGATTTTGCCCGGGCCATCCGGCGAAAGCTGATTTTCGAGATCGCAGGTGTGATGCCGCCGGGATCACTCCAAGCCGGCCGCGAGCCGGTTTCGGGTCCGCTTCATATCGCCTTCGAGGGCGGTTGCGACATTGGCGAGCGCCATTTGCGCGAACGCGGCATCTTTCCGGACCGGGATTTTTGAGGTTGCGGCGTATCGCGGGAGAGTCCGCAATTGCGAATCACCGTCTGATGTGCGAGCAATCCATATTCAGTTGAGCGCATTTGCCTGCCGGACGTAAGCGAAACCGCTTATTTTCTATTATTTCGCAACGACTTGGCGATGAAGTTGCAATAGGCGGGGCGGTGGGTTTGTACTGATCTGGTACCTTCTGAACCGGCAAATGCCGACAATCACCTTGGGACGGACCTGGTCCACATGTTCGAGTCGATACTGATTGCAAACCGCGGCGAGATCGCGTGCCGGGTGATCCGGTCTTCCCGCGCCATGGGCATCAGAACCGTCGCCGTCTATTCGGAAGCCGATCGAGACGCCCTTCATGTGGATATGGCCAGCGACGCTGTGCTGATCGGGCCACCGCCGGCACTGGAAAGCTACCTTAATATCGATGCGATCATGGCGGCGATCGAGGAGACCGGCGCCGAGGCGGTTCATCCGGGATACGGATTCCTCTCCGAGAACGCCGCCTTCGCGGAGCGATTGGCGTCCGAGGGGGTGACGTTCGTCGGCCCGCCGTCCTCGGCCATCCGTACGCTCGGCGACAAGATCGAAGCCAAGCAGCTGGCCGAGTCCGCCGGCGTGCCGACGGTTCCGGGCTACGCCGATCCCATCGCCGACGCGGCGGAGGCCGCCCGGCTCGCCAAGGACATCGGATACCCGGTGATGCTCAAGGCCTCGGCCGGCGGCGGCGGCAAGGGAATTCGCAGGGTGATGGAGGCTTCCGAACTGGAGGAGGCCTTCCGCGCCTGTACGTCGGAAGCGGAGGCGAGCTTCGGCGATGGACGGGTGTTTCTCGAAAAGCTGATCCTCAAGCCGCGCCATATTGAAATCCAGGTTCTCGCCGATACCCATGGCAACGTGGTCTATCTGGGTGAGCGCGAATGCTCCATCCAGCGGCGCCACCAAAAGGTCCTGGAAGAGGCGCCGAGCCCGTTCGTCGATCCGGAAATGCGCGCTAAAATGGGCGGGTCCGCCGTCGACCTGGCGCGGGCCGCCAATTACTACTCCGCCGGGACGGTCGAGTTCATTGTCGACGCCGACCGCAACTACTACTTCCTCGAAATGAACACCCGGCTGCAGGTGGAGCATCCGGTGACCGAGGAAGTGACGGGGACGGATCTGGTGGAACAGATGATCCGCGTCGCCGCCGGGGAAGAATTGTCGTTCGGCCAGGACGACGTCACCATCGAGGGCTGGGCCATCGAGGCGCGCCTCTATGCCGAGGATCCGGCCCGGGGATTTCTTCCCTCCATCGGCCGGGTGGCCCGATACCGGGAGCCGGTCTCCGGCGCGTTCGGCACCTCCAAGACCATCCGCATCGATCACGGGGTGAATGAAGGCGACACCATCAACCGGCATTACGATCCGATGCTTGCCAAGCTGATCGCCATCGGCGAGGACCGCATGCAGGCGGTCACGCGAATGCGGGCGGCCCTCGACGAGTTTTATGTGCGGGGCGTGAACCACAATATGGCGTTTCTGGGCGCCGTGGTGGCGGACGAGGACTTCGCCGCCGGCAATATCTCGACCGACTTCATCGGCGACAAGTTCGGCTCCCGCTTCGATCCCACCGAGGTCGACCGCGATCCCGAACCCTGGCTTGTCGCCGTCGCCGGCGCCATCCATTGGCGGCGGATCAGCCGGGCAAGCCGGCTGGTCACCCGGAGCATGGACGATCAGGTGATCCCCGGCCGGCCGGTGACGCTGGCGACCAGCTGGGTGGTGATGGCCAACGGGCGGCCGTTTCCGGTCGAGCTGGCCGCGGCCGGTGACGGCGTTGAAGTCCGCCGGAACGGACAAACCCATGTGGTTTACAGCGACTGGACGCCGTCGAGCTACCTGTTCAAGGGGACGGTGGACGGGGAGCCGGTCTGCGCGCAGTACGATTCCGGGTCGGTCGGCTTCCGCCTGACCGCCGGCGGCTACGCGGCTGAAATCCAGATGGTGTCGCCGCGGGCCGCCGAGATGATCGCCGATATACCCGACCGGGGCGCCTCGGGCGCCGCCCGGAATATCGTTTCACCCATGCCGGGCCTGATGGTGTCCATCGACGTGGAAGTGGGCCAGGAGGTCAAAGCCGGCGATGCGGTGGCGGTGATCGAGGCGATGAAGATGGAAAACCAGCTGATCGCCGAGCGCGACGGCACCATCGCGGAAATCAACTGCGCGCCGGGTGACAGCGTCGAGGTGAACCAGGTATTGATGGTGTTCGAGGGCGGTTAACTCGGGGACGAGGGCGCTTCTGGATCTGATGCCTTAGCCTTCGCCGCGTGACGCTCCCGATAAGTCAGATAGCTAGAACTGATGAAGATGACGGTGCCGCCGAGCAGGGTCCATATCGTCGGCACTTCCGCGAACAACACGATACCGATGATGGCCGCCCAAATCAGCTTGGTATAGTCGAATGGCATGACCAGTGACACATCCGCGCTCTTCATGGATTGTGCAAAAAGAATCTGGCCCAGTGTCCCGCAGGCCGCGCCGGCCGCCAGCAGCATGTATTCGGTTGGCGTGGGCCACCGCCAGACCAGCAGGGCCGGCGGCAGCGTAAGGACCGTCAAAAACACCAGGGCGTAAAAGGTAATTGTCAGCGAACTGTTTCGCGCAGATAGGCTCTTGATGATGATAACGGTGGCCGCCCAGGACGCCGCTGATCCGATAACATAGAGCGAGCCGATGCTGACGGTCTCGACGCCGGGCCTGAGGACGATCAGGGCGCCGATGAACCCGGCGATCAAGCTCACGGTTCGCCGCAATCCCGGAATATCTTTGAGTAGGAATATCGCCAATATTGCGACGAAGAACGGGGTGGTGAATGCCAGCGCCGCGACTTCGGCCAGCGGTATCAGCGCGATACCAAGGAAATAGAGGATCATGGCCGCCGCATTGAATACGCCGCGCCAGCCCATCAACCAGAGATCGCCTTTGGTGGTCACAAACAAGGCGCTGCCATGCCGAAGCAGAAACGGCAGGATCAGAAAGAACCCAATCACGTTGCGCATGAAGGCGATCTCGAACGGATGCATATCCGGAGTCAGAATCCGGACGATGGCCGCCATGCCCGTCAGGAAGAGGGTGGCGGCAAGCATGTAGAGGATGCCGCGCAAATTCTGGCTGAGGTTCAAGAATTTTTCGGGCAAGACCGGGGCGCTCCAACACCTTCGATGGATATGTGGGCCGTCAGGACCTGCGGCTCGACATTCGGCGAGGGTGCGCTACTGTCGGGGAGCAAATTGAGGCCAGATTAGGGCGGGATCATGGTTCAACTCCTGGACGAAGATATCAAGACAAGAGACGTGCTGACGTGGACGGGCCTGCATCTGTTCCACTTCATGTCGTCGTCGTGTTCGCAAAAGACGCGGATCGTTCTCAATCTCAAGGGCCTGGAGTGGGAATCCCACCAACTAGCCCTCCGCGATGGCGAAAATTTCACCGACTGGTATCTCGGCATCAATCCGCGGGGCCTGGTGCCGACGCTGGTCGCCGACGGCGAGGTCCATATCGAAAGCAACGACATCATCACCCTGCTGGAGGAGCGCTATCCCGAGCCCAAGCTCATCCCGGCGGGGGCCGAAGACCGCATTGCGGAACTGCTCGAACACGAGGACGACCTCCACCTCGATCTCCGGACCATTACCTTCCGCTTTACCCAGCGGCGGGGGAAGCAGCCCAAGAGCGACGAGGCCATGGCCAATTACCGGACGGGCGGGACGGGCACCGTATTGGGCAAGAAGGATCCCAACAAGGCGCGGGAAATCGAATTCTGGGACATGGCGAACACCACCGGGATCTCGGACGACGCGGTGCGATTGTCCGCGAGCCGTTTCCGCGAGGCACTGGACGGCCTCAACGATACGCTGAACGCGAGCCCCTACCTGATGGGCGGCGAATTGTCCGTTCTCGACATCGCCTGGTTCATCTACGTCAACCGGCTCAGGATTTGCGGCTATCCCATGGAGGTGCTCCACCCGGCGCTCACCGGCTGGTTCGACGGCCTCAAGGCGCGTCCCGCGTTCGCCAGGGAGATCGCCGCGCCGCCCGACGTGCAGGCGGCCATCGACGATCATCACGCCGAGCAGCGGCGCGAGGGCCGGACGCTCGTGGACGTCGCCGGGCTCGCGTGACCGGTGGCGTGACAAGTGAAGAGGCCCCGCGCGCCGTACTGGCGCTGATCACCGGCAGGGTCCAGGGCGTGTGGTTTCGCGGCTGGATCGTTCAGGAGGCCGAAAAAAGGGGGATCACCGGCTGGGTGCGCAACCTCCGTGACGGCTCGGTGGAGGCGCTGTTTTGCGGGCCCCGGGCGGCGCTGGACGACATGCTGGCGGCCTGCCGGGACGGACCGCCCCGGGCGCGGGTCGAGAATATCGAGCTGGAGGATGCCGACCCGCCCGCCGAAACCCGGTTCGTTCAAGCGCCGACGCCCTGACCGGCGGCGTCAAGGGCTTCCCCCGGGACCAAACGGGGCTGGTGTGGCCTACTCCTTCGTCGCGATTTCCTTCAGTGTTGCCAGGATTTCGGGGCTGGTCGCCTTATAGGCCGCCAGCGACCGGTCAAGATCGCTCTGTGGCTTCCAGTTGAACACGCTCGCCAGCCGGCCTTTCTTGACCGCGGGGTCGGCGGCGGTTTTGGCGTGGGTATCCCGGAGAATCGCCACCAGTTTGGGATCGACCTTTGGCGGCGCGATAAAGCCGGTCGGATGACCGTTGACATCGAGCATCCACTTATAGGTTTCGAACAAGGGGCCGGACGGATCCTTGCCATGCACCTTACGGTACACGTCGATGAAACTCGGCATTTCCTTAAATTCTTCGCTCCGGATTTGCTGTCCCTTGCCGTCGAAATAGGGGTGGTAGTACATGGGGATCAACGAGCCGTCGGCGACGAAATTCTTGGACACCACGCGGTAACCCAGCGTGGCGGTGGTGAAAAACTGAATCTCGCCCGTTGCGGCGGCCTTCGCGATTTTGGGCATGCCGCGGTAGCCATGAACGTGGCGGAAATTGACTCCCAGCATGGAGAGGGACAGGCGCGCTTCCAGGCTCAGCGGGTCATCGGCCCGCGCGCCGCCGGTAACGATCTGCTTCAGCTTGACTAGCTGTGTCGCATCCGTGATGCCCACATCCTTGTTCACCAAGGCCATGTGCTCCTGTCCGCCGAGGCCGATGATCGACATTTTATCGAGTTCGAATCGCATCCTTTTCGGATTGAGTGCTTTTGATATCAAGTTGGAAACGCCGAAGTAGAGCACCGTTCCGTCGGGCTTGCCCTTGTCGTAGACAAAGGTCAGAGCCTTGGCGCCGCCCGCGCCGGGCAGGTTTTTAACCACAAATGTCGGGTTGCCGGGGATGTACTTCGACCAGACCTTGATGAACGCGCGTGCGACGAGTTCGGTCCCCGAACCGGCGCCGGTGCCCGCGATTATTTCGATGGTTTTTCCCTTGTAGTATGGAGTTGCCGCCTGGACGGGGGCGCCCCAACTGGATGCCCATACCATTGCGCCGGCTACCGCCAAACCTAGTCCGAATCTTCGAATATTCATCACGCCTCTCCTGTATCTCAAATTATCCGGCATTCCCTGGATGCCTCTCAAACGCTGCCCCCAACGATAGGCGAGCAGGCTCCGAAATGGAATCGCAAACCGCATTTCCGCAAACACGGGAATCCCCTAATCGAGGCCGGACCCTAAAACACTTCCGCGAAGGAGGCCGCCAAGGCCGCGTCCAGGTCCGCCATGGTGGCGCCGATGCCGAGCCGGGCCAGCGACGTGACGCCGTAATCGGAAATTCCGCAGGGAACGATGCCCGAGAAGTGCTCGAGGTCGGGATCGACGTTGATTGCGATACCGTGAAACGTCACCCAGCGGCGGATTCGCACCCCGACCGCGGCGATCTTGGCCTCGCCGCCGTTCCCGTCCGGCACCCAGATGCCGATCCGGTCCTCGCGCGGCTCTCCGGTTACCCCGAACGCCGCCAGCGCGCCGATCACCCAGGCCTCCAGGTTGCGGACATAGGCCCGGACATCGGTTCCCCGCTCGCGGAGATCGAGCATCAAATAGGCGACCCGCTGGCCGGGACCGTGATAGGTATAGCGCCCGCCGCGTCCCGTCGCGTGGACCGGAAAGCGGTTATCGAGAAGCTCCGCCGGGTCGGCCGACGTGCCCGCCGTATAGAGGGGCGGATGCTCCAGCAGCCATACCCGCTCGTCCATCCCGCCGGCTATGATGCCGTTCACCCGGGTCTCCATCTCGGCCAGCGCATCCTCGTAGGCCACGAGGCCCGGGGCGGTCACCCATTCGACGCCGGCGACGCGGTCCGGCGCATCCGCAACCTTCATATCCATGTCCGCCATTGTAGCGGCTCGGAGGGGCGGGGGATACGGCCCGCGCATATCCTTGATTAGCCGGGTCCGATTTGGTATCCCGGCGCCTCCATTCCAGCTACTCTCCCGGTGAGTAGCCGCGATGCGGTCGTGGCGGAATTGGTAGACGCGCAGCGTTGAGGTCGCTGTGGGCGATGAGCCCGTGGAAGTTCGAGTCTTCTCGACCGCACCATCTTTTTTGGGAAATCGAGACAGCCGTCCTCCGGGCGGGCCGGTTGGTTTCCCGCGGCCAAAGTTGGTTTTATTTCGGCCGCTTGCGGGCTTTCTTGTATCTCGGAGAATGTCATACTGACGCCGACGCCGCCGGGACAGGGCGGCGGTCGAAGCAGCTGTACCGAGACGCGCCGGGAGACGACATGGCCGACCAATTCGACGAAGAAGCCCTGGATTACCACCGCTATCCGCGGCCCGGAAAGATCGCCGTCACCACCACCAAGCCGCTGGCCAACCAGCACGACCTGTCGCTGGCCTATTCGCCGGGGGTCGCGGCGGCGAGCATGCTGATCCACAAGGATCCGGCCGAAGCCGCCAACCTGACCTCGCGCGGCAATTTGGTCGCGGTGATCTCCAACGGTTCCGCGGTCCTGGGTCTCGGCAATATAGGCGCGCTGGCCTCCAAGCCGGTGATGGAGGGCAAGGCCGGGCTGTTCAAGAAGTTCGCCAACGTGGACGTCTTCGACATCGAGATCGACGAGAGCGATCCCCACAAGCTGGTCGACGTCATCGCCGCGCTGGAGCCGACCTTCGGCGGCATCAATCTCGAGGACATCAAGGCGCCGGAATGCTTCATCGTCGAGCAGGCGCTGAAGGAGCGGATGAACATCCCGGTGATGCACGACGACCAGCACGGCACGGCCATCATCGTCGCCGCCGCGATCCTCAACGGCCTCGAAATCGTCGGCAAGAAGCTGAACCGGGTGAAACTGGTCACGTCCGGCGCCGGCGCCGCCGCCCTCGCATGCCTCGATCTCCTCTGCCACATGGGGCTCAGAAAAAAGAACGTCATCGTGACCGACATCGCGGGCGTCATCCACGAAGGCCGCAAGAAGGAGATGAACGAGTACAACAGCCGCTACGCGCGCAAGACGGAACACCGGAAACTCTCCCAGGCCATCGAAGGCGCCGACGTATTCCTTGGGCTGTCGGCTCCCGGCGTTCTGAAGCCGGCGATGGTCAAGAAGATGGCCAAAAAACCGGTGATCATGGCGCTGGCCAATCCGGAGCCGGAAATCCGTCCCGAGGCGGCCAAGAAGGCGCGTCCCGACGCGATTATCGCCACCGGGCGCAGCGACTACCCGAACCAGGTCAACAACGTCCTGTGCTTCCCGTACCTGTTCCGGGGCGCCATGGATGCGGGCGCGACCGCCATCAACGAGGAAATGAAGGCGGCGTGCGTAAAGGCGCTGGCCGAACTGGCCCGCGCCGAGGCCGATGAAATCGTCGCCCAGGCCTATGGCGGGCAGGAACTCAACTTCGGGCCCGAATATCTGATTCCCAAGCCCTTTGATCCGCGCCTGCTCGGCAAGCTGGCGCCGGCGGTCGCCAGGGCGGCCATGGAGTCGGGCGTCGCAACCCGGCCGATCGAGGATTTCGACGCCTATTACCAGCGGCTCAACGAGTTCGTGTTCCGCTCCGGCCTGGTCATGAAGCCGCTGTTGGATCAGGCCAAACTGGCGCCCAAGCGGGTGGTCTACGCCGAAGGCGAGTCGACGCGGGTCCTGCGGGCGGTTCAGCAGGCGGTCGACGAAGCGCTGGTGGAGCCGATCCTCATCGGGCGGCGGGATGTGGTGGCCATGCGTCTCGAACGGCTGGGGCTGAGAATGAAGATCGGCGAGCACTTCGAGCTGGTCGACCCCGAGGGCGACCCCCGATACCGGGAATATTGGGAGCTGTACCACTCCATCATGTCCCGTCACGGCTGCTCCCGGAACGAGGCCCGGCGCATCGTCCGCACCAACACGACGGTGATCGCGGCGCTGATGGTCAAGCGGGGCGAGGCGGATGCCTTGCTGTGCGGCGCGACCGGCCGCTACCCGCAGCATTTGCCGCCGCTGTTTTCGATCATCGGCGTCCGCGACGGCGTGAAACGGGCCGCGGCATTGTCCATGCTGCTCCTGCCGAAGGGCACGTTCTTTCTCTGCGATCCGTTCGTCAATCCGGGACCGACCGCCGAGCAGATCGCGGACTATACGATCATGGCCGCCGACGAGGTTCGCCGGTTCGGCATCGAACCCAGGGCGGCGCTGCTGTCTCATTCGAATTTCGGCAGCTCCCAACGGGAGACGGCGGCCAAGATGCGCGATGCCTTGAAACTAATTCGGAGGATGGCGCCCGATCTGGAAATCGATGGGGAGATGCACGCCGACGCGGCCCTGTCGCAGGAGATCCGCGACCGGCTGGTGCCCGATTCCACCCTCAGGGGATCGGCCAACCTGTTGATCATGCCGTCGCTGGATGCGGCGAATATCGCCTACAACATGCTGCGCATGCTCAACGACGGCGTCGCCGTCGGGCCCATGCTGCTGGGCATGAATCAGACCGCGCACGTGCTTCAGGAATCGGTTACTGTCCGGGGCATCGTCAACATGACGGCGCTGTCCGTCGTCGAGGCCCAACAGGCGGGCACGCTGATCTAGGAACCGCGTCATGGCCGACTTGCCGACGGAGACCGAGGAAACGCCCGAAACCGGAGTCTCCGGGTCGGTTGCGGGACACCTCCCGGATGCCGCGGTCCTCGCCGTCAGCGGCGCCCTGGACGAAAACCGCATCGACGATGTGCGGGAATACGTCGAGAGCCTCCACCATGCCGAAGCCGCCGATCTGATCGAGCGGCTGCCGGGCGACAAGCGCGACCGGCTTGTCGGGCTGCTCTCGGACGGCTTCGACCCCAACGTCATGGCCGAACTCGACGAAACCGTCCTCGACGGCGTGGTCGACCGGTTGGGCCTCGATCAGGTGGCGCAGGTTGTCGCCGGCATGGACTCCGACGATGCCGTTGACGTCGTCGAGGAACTGGAAGACCACGAACGGCGGGAAGTGCTGGAGGCGCTGTCCGAATCCGACCGGACGCGGATCGAGGAAGGCCTTTCCTATCCGGAGGACAGCGCCGGCCGCCTGATGCAGCGGGAGACCGTTGCCGTGCCCAGCCATTGGACCGTCGGCCAGGCCATCGACTACATGCGCGAGACCGAGGACCTCACCACGCATTTCTTCGATCTCTTTCTGGTCGACCCCCGGCACCAGCCGGTCGGAACCATTCCGCTGAGCCGGGTGCTGCGGACCCAGCGGCACGTCGCCCTGAACGCCGTCATGTCGGCGGAGATCCGGAAAATCCCGGTGACCATGGACCAGGAGGAAGTCGCCTTCCTGTTCCGGCAGCGCGACCTCATTTCCGCGCCGGTGATCGACGAGGCCAACCGGCTGGTCGGCGTGATTACCGTCGACGACGTGGTCGACGTCATCCACGAGGAGCACGAGGAGGACATCATGCGCCTGGCCGGCGTCGGCGAGGAGGACGACCTCTATGCCGCCATCTGGGCGACGGTGCGTTCACGCTCGACCTGGCTGTTCATTCATCTCATCGCCGCCGGCGCGGCGGCTGCCGTGGTCGGTATCTTCCGGGGCACCATCGAGCAGATGGTCGCCCTGGCGATCCTGATGCCGGTGGTGGCCGCCATGGGCGGCACCGCCAGCGTTCAAACGCTGACCGTCGCCGTGCGCGCCATCGCCATGCGCGAGCTTACCCCGGCCAACGCGTTTCGCACCGTGGGCAAGGAGATCATCGTCGGTTTCGCCAACGGTATTCTGTTCGCAATCATGATCGGACTTGCGACCTGGGCGTGGTTCGGCAGTCCCGAACTCGGCGGGGTCATCGGGTTGGCGATCATCATCAATCTGGTGGTCGCCGGGCTCGCGGGCAGCGCCTTGCCGGTGGTGCTGCAGCGCATGGGAGTGGATCCGGCGGTCGCCGGCAGCGCGCTGTTGACGTCGATCACGGATGTGGTGGGGTTCTATGTATTCCTCGGTCTGGCGGCGCTGTTGCTGCTTTGACGCCCCTTCGCGGGATTGAATTGGGCCACAAATACTGAGTATGGATGGGTCATGTCCGCCGACATTCCTCAGCAGACCGGCGTCCCGAGCCGCCGCCGGCATTTCCTGGTCAGCTTCTGGCGCGGCGAGGAGCGGCTGTGGCGGGCCTATTGGCTGGTCGGCGTCTTCGGCAGTTGGGCGGTATCCACACTCGGCGTTCTGATGATCAATGCCGGGTTCTTGCCCTGGCCCCTGGGAATCGCGCTCTCCTTCGTCTATGCCCTGTACGTCGCGGTGGTCATCTGGCGGTGCGCTCCCAACAGCAATTGGCGGTGGTGGGGCATCGCCGCGCGGACGACCCTGGTTCTGAGCTTCGTCTTGGCCGTAGCCCGGCTTTTCGGCGTCGTCTAGGGAGGATATGAGCGGCATGCCAACGGTTTTCATCACCGGCGCCAATCGGGGGCTGGGCCTCGAATTCGCGTCCCAGTACGCGGCCGACGGCTGGTCGGTCATCGCCACCTGCAGGAATCCGGACGGCGCGGCCGAATTGCACGGGCTCGCGGGCGGCATCGATGTCCATGCGCTCGACGTTTCCGACTTCGGCGCCATCGACGCGGTTGCGGCGGCGCTGGCCGGACGGCCCATCGACCTGCTGATCAACAATGCCGGGCTGCTCGGCTCCACGGCCGGGTTCGGCGCCACCGACCCCGAAAGCTGGGAGGAACTGTTTCGGGTCAACGCCATGGCGCCCTTCAGGCTGACCGAGGGGCTGGTGGAGAATGTCGCCGCGTCCGGGCAAAAGAAGATCGTCGCCGTCACCTCGGCCATGGGGAGCATTTCCGCAGGCGGCGGCGGGTACTATCCCTACCGGTCTTCCAAGGCGGCGCTCAACATGGTGATGAAGAGCCTGTCCACCGACCTCGCCGGGCGCGGCATTATTGTCGCCGTGCTTCACCCGGGATGGGCGCGGACCGACATGGGAGGCGCCGGCGCCGCGGTCCCGGTTTCCGACAGCGTATCGGGAATGCGGCGGATCATCGACCGGCTCGGACTTGACGACACGGGCACGTTCTGGGGATATGACGGCGGACGGCACGATTGGTGAGTGACCGGCGGAGGAGACGCACGTGGCGGACCCCATAGACATGTATTTCGATTTTGCCTCTCCTTACGGCTATCTGGCGTTGTTCCAGATCGACGCCATCGCGGAGAAGCACGAACGGTCCGTCAATTGGCGGCCCTACCTGCTGGGCGCGGTCTTCCAGCACAACGGTCAGCGCTCCCTGGTGGAGCAGCCGCTGAAAGGCGAGTACTCGCTCCACGATCTCGAGCGCTCGGCCCGGCTCCATGGCGTTGCGTTCAAGATGCCGGAGCCCTTTCCGATCCCCACGGTGGCGGCGGGGCGGGTGTTCTACTTCCTGCATGACCAGGACGAGCAATTGGCGCGGGATTTCGCCAAGGCCGCGATGACCGCGTTTTTCGCCGACGGGATCGATATCCGGCCCCGGGAAACCGTCGCCGAAATCGCCGGCGGGCTGGGGGCCGACGTTCAGGCCTGCATCGACGCGACCAACGATCAGTCCTACAAGGACCGGCTCCGCGACGAAACCCAGACCGCCATGGACCGCGGGGCCTTCGGCTCGCCCTATTTCATCGTCGACGGCGAGCCGTTCTGGGGCTGCGACCGGATGGAGATGATGGACCGGTGGCTCGAACAAGGCGGCTGGTAGGAGAAGCCGATGCCTGAACCCGTCATCCTGACCGATACCGACGACCGGGGGGTTGCCACGGTCACCCTCAACCGCCCGGACAAGTTCAATACCTGGAACCCGGAGCTGCTCACAGCACTGGTTGATGGGCTTCAGGCCCTGGCCGGGGACGACGCGGTAAGGCTGCTGGTGTTGCGCGGCGCCGGCAAGCATTTCTCCGCGGGCGCCGACGTCAACTGGTTCAAGGAACTCGCCGAGGCGGGGCCGGACGTCCAGATGGAGGGCGCGGCGCTGTCGGTGGCCGCCATGCGCGGCCTGTTCGAATTCCCCAAGCCCACAATCGCCCTCATTCACAATGCGTGTTTCGGCGGCGCCACCGGCTATGCGGCCGGCTGCGATGTGGTCATCGCCTCCGAGGACGCCAAATTCGCCATCACCGAAGTGCGCGTCGGCATTACACCGTCGCCCATACTTCCCCAGTTGATCGCCGCGCTCGGTGTCCGCCAAGCCAAACGGTATGCGGTTTCGGGGGAGACCTTCGATGTCCACCGGGCGAAGGAGATCGGCCTGGTGCACGAAATATGCCCGGTCGGCGGCCTGGATGAAGCGGCGGCGCCGGTCATCGACGGATATTTGCGCAGCGGCCCGGTGGCGGTGGGGCGGACGAAGCGCCTGATCGGAGAAATCTCCGGCACGTTGATTTCGGACGCGATGGCCGAACAAATGGCCGAGATCAGCGCTTCGGGACGCTCGACCCCCGAAGGAATCGAGGGCTTTCAGGCGTTCTTGGGTAAACGGACCGCCGCCTGGTATCCCGACAAGGACGAATAACCCGAATGTCCGTCAATCTTCTCCGAATGGCTGTCGGGATCGACAGCACCGGGCATCTCCGCCGGCGGCAGGCCGAGCGGCTGGAGGCTTACCGGCAGGAGCACGGCGAGGCGGTTCTCCGCACCTTTACGCGCAACGTGCCAAGGCGTGCCGGCGAACTGATCGACGGGGGATCCATCTATTGGGTCGTCAAGCGCTTCATCCGGGTCCGCCAGCGGATTCTCGGCGTCGACGAATTTCGCAACGACGAAGGCAAACGCCGGTGCTTCATCACCCTGGATCCCGAGTTGACGCCCGTCGAAATGCGCGCTCAGAAGCCGTTTCAGGGCTGGCGGTACCTGCGGCCCGAGGATTCGCCCCCCGATGTCCGGATTTCCCGGGAGCAATCCGAGGAGCTGCCGCCGGAGATGGCCCGGGACCTCCGGGAACTCGGCCTGATCTAGCCGGACGCAAGGTCCCCTCGCCGCATTGGGTTCCCTCTCCCCCTTCTTCAGGGGGAGAGGGTTAGGGTGAGGGGGTGGAAGTTCGTGGATACCCCGGACAAGCCGGGGCATGACGAGCTTCTTTGATACAGCATATGCGTCATACGCCGCTTTATGCGGGGTATCCAGGGCGTCCGTGCCCCGCAAGCAATTGTTAACAATTCGGATTTCATACTTTTAGCCTGTCCCGGCGGCAATCGGGTGCAAGCGTTGGGCGGTGCGAGACTGAAATCGGAGCGGGAAAAATGCTTCAGTACAACACCCACGATCTGCAGGTCTTCGAAATTGCGGTCTACAATCGCGACGTCCGCGCGGCGGTGAAGGAAAACCGGAGCCATTCGCTGTACGGCGATCACTGGGCCGATGTCCAACGCCACGACGTGACCGCGCGCAACGAATCGGAAGCCCGCGACATGATCGCCGACCGCTTCCCGCCCGCGGAGGGTTTTGTTGTCGAGGAGATGATCCCGAGCGGGCTTTAGGGACGCCGCCCTCAAAGAAGCGATAGGAATCGAAACCGTCGCCGCCCGGCCATATCACTAATCGGTTAACCGGCTTGCGACCGCGTCGGCCAGCGCGAGCGAGGCCGTCAGCCCGGGCGATTCGATGCCGAACATGTTGACCAGGCCGGCAACGCCGTGATCCTCGGGACCGCTGATGACGAAATCCCTGGCCGGTTCCCCGGGCGCCTGAATCTTGGGCCGGATCCCCGAATAGCCCGGCTGCAGCGCCCCGTCCTCCAGCTGGGGCCAATATTTGCGGACCGCTTCATAGAAGACCTCGCCCCGGCGGGGATCGACCTCGTAGTCGATTTCGTCAATCCACTCGACATCGGGGCCGAAGCGGGCCTGGCCGCCCATATCCAAGGTCAGATGCACCCCGAGCCCGGCCTGCTCCGGGACCGGGTAGATCAAGCGGCTGAACGGCGCCTTGCCGCCCAGCGTGAAGTAATTTCCCTTGGCGTAGTAGGCGGCCGGAACGTGTTCGGCCGGCAATCCGTCGATACGGGCGGCGATATGGGGCGCGTGAAGCCCGCCGCAATTGACGACCATGTCGCAGGCGAGCGTCATCGGCTGCTCGCCGCCGGTCTCCAGGTGCAGCGCGCCGCCGGCGGCGGCCCCCCCCCGGGTCACCGGCGTGTTGAAGGCGATGACCGCCCCGGCATCCTCGGCATCTCCCTGGTAGGCCAGCATCAAGCCGTGACTGTCGATGATGCCGGTGGAGGGAGACAGCAGGGCGGCGGCGGCCCGCAGGGCGGGTTCCATGTCCCTCAATGCTGGTTGTTCGATCCAGGCGAGATCTGTGACGCCGTTTTCGGCCGCCTTCCGGCGGATGTCCTCGAGGGTATCGAGCTGATCCGTGCCGGTTGCGACGATCAGCTTCTGGCACTTCCGATGGGCCACCCCATGGCTTTCGCAATATTCATACAGCCGATGCTTGCCCTCGACGCAGGTCAGCGCCTTGACGCTGCCGGCCGGATAATAGATGCCGGCGTGGATGACCTCGCTGTTGCGGGAGCTGGCGCCGGTTCCGATGGCGTCCGCCGCCTCGAGGATGATCACCTCACGGCCCGCCATGGCCATTGTCCGCGCCACGGCCAATCCCACCACGCCGGCGCCGATTACCGCGCATTCGATCCGTTCGGTCATTGTCTCATGATGCCCGAGCGGTATGGTTATGCAAACAAAGCGTGACGCGACGGGGAGAGAGAATGAAGCTCTACAAATCGGGGAATTCCATCTGCACCCAGAAGGTGTTCATCACCCTCGACGAAAAGGGTCTCGATTACGACACCCACAACATCAACCTGTTCGACAACGAGCAGTTCGATCCCGAATACCTCAAGCTGAACCCCAAGGGCGTGGTGCCGACACTCGTCGATGACGGCAAGGTCATCGTCGAATCGACCCTGATCTGCGAGTACCTGGACGACATATGTCCCGAACCATCCCTGGTGCCGGACGATGCCTATGGAAAGGCGCGGATGCGGATGTGGTCCAAGTACGTCGACGAAGGCATTTTCGAAGCTACCCGCGAAATCAGCTTCTCGGCCATGTTCCGGGAAAGGATGAAGTCCATGCCGGAGGAGAAGCGCCGGCAGCGGTTCAAGAGCGCCGGTGATGCGTCGCGGGGCGCTCGGTTCAAGTCCACATTCGAGGAGGGCACCGAGTCGCCTTACGTATTCCAGGCGATCGCCAACTTCGAGAAGTTGTTCAAGAACCTGGAGCAGGCGCTCGACGAGTCCGGCGGGCCGTGGATCCTGGGGGAAACCTACAGCCTCGCCGATATCAATTTGATGCCCTATGTGGCGCGGATCGAATATTTGACATTGCTGGACGTTTGGATCGCCGGCCGGCCGTCGTCCCAAGCTTGGTGGGCACGGGCCAAGGAACGGCCGAGCTTTCGGGAGTGCGTGCCCGGACGGCTGACCGAGGACGACATATCCTCCATGGCCGAGTACGGCGCCAAGATCCGGGACCGAGTGGCGGAACGGCGCCGGGAATATCTCGACGGCCTTCAATAGATGTCCGGCGGCCTGCCCGCCTTGGGGGGAAGGGCGCGAGGGAGCGCTTGTCCCCTCTCCCCCTTCTTCAGGGGGAGGGGGTCACAAGAGATGAGGGCGGTATGAAATCCTAACCCCCTCACCCAGCTACGGGTAGGCTCGGCGTTCGCCTCGCCAACCCTCCGCATCCCTCTCCCTCCAGGGGAGAGGGAACCGAAAAAGGGGGTGAGGGTGTTTCAGCTTCAATGGGGAGAACCAACATGGCCAAGCGCAAGAGTATTGAAATCGACGGGTTCAAGCATTCGAACCCCATCCCGGCGGCGAGCCTGCTCGGCAATTTGCTGATGAGCGGATTGCTGAGCGGCAAGGACCCGGAGACCGGCGGCATGCCGGAATCGCTGGACGAGCAAATGGACAACGCGTTTGGCCATATCCAGGCGGTGGTCGAAGCAGCCGGCGGCACCACGGACGACATCGTCAAGATCAACGTCTGGCTCAAGGACCCGGCCCGTCGGTCCGAGGTCAACCGCCCCTGGGTGGAGATGTTCCCCGATGAGGATGCCCGGCCGGCCCGGCATACGCACCAGCTTCACGCCGGCGGCGACGCGCTGATACACGTCGACGTTACGGCGGTCATCGGCTGAGCCCGGCGCCGCTAGAGCCGATTCACATGTTTTGACGAAACCGCGCCGTGGTTCCGTCAAAACATGACCCGATCTAGAAGCATCACCGAGACGTGATGTGTAGTGAGTTGAAGCAGGTTCAGGGCGGGCCCACATTTCCCCCATGAGCAACACGCCCCCGCATGTCCTTGCGCGCGCCCGCCGGATGGCTGTTTCGAGCGTCCTGGCCGGCGCTCTCGTCGCCTTGACGGCCGCGGCCGCCTCCGCGAGCCCACTATTCTGGAAATTCGAGTGGCCGGCCACGGATTTCAGCAAGAAGTCGGTCGAATATTCCGAGATCATTTCCGGCGGCCCGCCCAAGGATGGCATCCCGTCCATCGACAATCCCAAATTCGAGCCGGCCAGGGATGTGCGCGGCCTCAAGGATACCGTGCCGGTGATCAGCTTCACCATGAACGGCGAAGCCAAGGCCTATCCCCTCGGCATCCTGATGCGCCACGAGATCGTCAACGACAAGGTCGGCGGTATTCCGGTCGCGGTCACCTATTGCCCGCTGTGCAACTCGGCGATCGTGTTCGACGCCCGGGTCGACGGCAAGGTCCTGGAATTCGGCACCACCGGCAAGCTTCGTAATTCGGATCTGGTGATGTACGACCGGACCACCGAGAGCTGGTGGCAGCAGTTCCTGGGCGAGGCCATCATCGGCGAACTCACCGGCACGCAATTGAAGATGCTCCCGTCGCGTATCGAGAGCTTCGCGAAATTCAAGGCCCGGTTCCCCGAGGGGACCGTGTTGAAACCCGCCATTCCCTTCGGCGGCCGGGGCGGCGGCAATCCGTATGTCGGCTATGACACGGCTGCCCGCCCGTTCCTCTATCGCGGTCCGCTGCCGAGCGGGATTCCCGCCATGGCCCGGGTCATCGCCGTCGGGAATCAGGCCTGGACGATGGAGCTTCTCCGCGAGAAGAAGCGGATCGAGGCGGGTGATATCGTCATGACCTGGGAAATGGGCCAGAATTCCGCCCTCGACAGCCGCGACATCTCCCGGGGCCGCGATGTGGGCAACGTCGTGGTGCAAAGGAAAACCGCGAACGGCATGGTCGACATCGTTCACGACATCACCTTTGCCTTCGTATTTCACGCTTTCCGCCCCGACGGCACGATCCACAAGAGCTAGAAGCCGGGGGACCTCTTTGCGCGTGTTGTTTTGAGGCCGGGTCCATGGTGAGAAATGCGGGCTAGACACCATGCCCCGGCTTTTCTTATTTTGAGCGGGAAATCCGGGCGGGACGAGCGCCCCTATTGAGCCGATGCAAGCCGCCGGAGCACGCAGCTAGGCGAGGAAATATCGAATGGCCGACAGGAAGCTGCCGACCAAGTCCTCGTCGGACGAGGTCCAGGAATTCCTCCAGAAGGTCGCGCTGACGCCGAAACGGGCGAGTTCCAGCGGCGATCCCGGCCGCCTGTTGTTCGCCATGGATGCGACGGCGAGCCGGGAGCCCACTTGGGACCGGGCCAGTAGTCTCCAGGGCGCCATGTTCCAGGAAACCGCGGCGCTGGGCGGTCTGGAAATTCAGCTCTGCTATTACCGCGGCTTCGGCGAATTCAAGGCCACCAAGTGGATGACCGATTCACAGGCGCTGCTTCGCCAGATGACCGGTGTCTTCTGCCTGGCGGGTGAGACCCAGATCGCCAAGGTGCTGCGGCACGCGGTCCAGGAAACCAAGGAGAAGCCCGTCGACGCGCTGGTATTTGTCGGCGATTGCGTTGAGGAGGATGTCGACAAACTCGGCCACATTGCCGGCGAACTGGGCATTCTCGGCGTGCCGGTCTTCGTCTTCCAGGAGGGATATGACGGCATGGCGGAGTTCGCCTTCAAGCAAATCGCGGCGCTGACCAACGGCGCCTATTGCCGGTTCGATTCCTCGAGCGCCCAGACCTTGAGGGAGCTTCTTCAGGCCGTGGCGGTGTACGCCGCCGGCGGCCGGCCGGCGCTCGAGGATTTGGCCAAGAGCCAGGGAGGCGCTGTCCTGCAAATCGCCCATCAGGTGAATCGGGGTTAGCGGGCCCATGCCGACATTCATCCTGGGAGTCGCGATCCTCATCGGCCTGTTTCTGGCCGCCCGCTGGTTTTCTTCGGCGCCGCCGGCTCAGCTGGCCAAGGTCCTGAAGGTTGCGCTTGTCGTCATTTTCGTCCCGCTGACCATCTTTCTGGTGCTTCGGGGCGGGGCGCATTTTCTGTTCGTTCTCCTGCCCGCCCTGCTTCCGTGGATCTGGCGTTTCCGGGCGCTCAACAGGATGCGCAAGAATTGGCAACGCATGTCGTCGGGCACCCGGGCGGGCGCCGGGCAGTCATCCCAGGTCGAGACGGCTTTCCTGCGCATGAATCTGGACCTGGGATCGGGCGAGATGGACGGCGAGGTGCTGCAGGGCGGTTACCAGGGCCGGTCGCTCCGCGACCTGTCCCTGGACCAGCTCATCGGCCTGCTCGGTGAATGCGCGGCCGACGAACAGTCGGCGCAGGTCCTGATGGCCTACCTGGAGCGCTATCATCCCGACGAGTGGCGGGAGCGCGCGGGCGCCGCCGGCTCCGGTGACGGGTCGGGCAAGGCGGCAGCCGGCAGCGGCGCCATGACCCGCGACGAGGCCCTCGAGGTGCTGGGGCTCGACGGCGACCCGACCGAGGACGAGATCAAGGAAGCCCACCGGGACCTGATGACCAAATTGCATCCCGACCGGGGCGGTTCGACCTATCTGGCGACCAAGATCAACCAGGCCAAGGACTTGTTGCTGGGGATTTGATCCGCCGCGCCGACCGCACCCTAATCGAGCCCCAGCTTGAACAGTTTGTTGGCGTTGTCGCGGCCGATTTGCCGGCGCTGCCGTTCGTCGAGGATGGGCGTGTCGTCGTACCAGATGGCCGCCTCGTCGGTCTGTTCGAACGGGTAGTCGACGGAAAACATCAGATGGTCGACGCCCATCTCATCCAGGCAACAGCGAAGCGTGGTATCGGAGAAATTTCCCGAGGTCGTGATGTGGAAGTGCTCCCTGAAAACCTGACCGATGGGCCGGGCGCCCTTGTAGTCGGCGCCGGTGACCTTCATCCGGGCGTCGATGCGCCACAGGTCGTAGGGGATGCGTTCACCCAGGTGTCCCAATACCACCTTCAGGCCGGGATATTCGTCGAACAGGCCGGAGCCGCAGAGGCGCAGGGAGTGGATCGAGGTCTCGCGGGCGAATCCCCAGACGGCGGTTTCCAGCCAGGGATGGCCCGAGGTGGCGAAATCGCGCTCTTTGATCTGCGCCCGGGGGTGCAGATAGAACGGCACGTCGAGCTCGGCGACCGTCGCCCAGAAACTCCGGTATTCGGGGATATCGTAATAGACAACGGAATCGGAAACGTCGCGCTGGGTGAAGCCGTTGACCAGCGCGCCGACGAAGCCCAGGTCGTTGACGCACCTCGCCAACTCCTTCGACGCCAGTTCCGGGTCCTGCATGGGGAGCGCGGCGAACCCCCGGAACCGGTCCGGGTTCTTCGCCACTTGCTCGGCGAGGTGGTCGTTTGCCCGGGTGGATATCTCCGCCGCTTCCTGACGGTCGACGATTGCCTGAACCGCCGGGGCATTGAGCGACACCAGGGTCATTTCAATTCCATGCTTGTCCATCTGTTCGAGGCGCAATTCCCCGATATCCAGCAACTGGTCGCGAAGCAGCTCCCAGCCGGGCGCCGCGCCCACTATCTGCATGGAATCGTCCAGGGTTTCGGGAAGAGCCATATGCTCCTCCAATGCAATTTTGCCATCCATCGCTCTGATCCTTTCCCGGCGTTCAGCCGTCGTGGTTATGCTCTAGCTCAAGGAAAATACCCTGCCGGACCTATCCTGTCCCGCACGACGTGCGGCCGGACATGGCCGGCGGCGGCGAATCTCGGGCGGCAACGGCGCTCAATGCCCGCCGTGCGCCGCCCGGGCGTCCCGACCGGCAGCCGGGCCGGTGCGGTCCCCCAATGCAGGGAATTCGTTACGAGTTGCGATTCGGGCATTTTACTCTATGAATATCAAGCACATGGTGTCGGTTTGCGTGGGCAGTTACGGCTTCGCCGCACGCTGAACGTATAGAATTATGCCGGGTTCGGCCGGTCCCCGGCCTCTCTTGGGGGGTTCATGGCAAATCCAATTCGAAAAGCGGTTTTTCCGGTGGCCGGCCAGGGGACCCGCTTTTTGCCGGCAACCAAGGCGATGCCCAAGGAAATGCTGCCGGTGGTCGACCGGCCGCTGATCCAGTACGCCGTCGACGAGGCCCGGGCAGCGGGGATCGAGGAATTCATTTTCGTCACGGGCCGCGCCAAAAGCGCCATCGAGGACCACTTCGATGCCTCTTCCGAACTCGAGCGCTCCCTCGAGGAGCAGGGAAAGACCGAAGCACTGGCCGCCATCCGCGAGGTCATGCCCGAGGCCGGCCGGATCGCCTATACCCGTCAGCAGCATCCCCTGGGGCTGGGGCATGCCGTATGGTGTGCCCGCTATCTCATCGGCGACGAGCCGTTTGCCGTGCTGCTGGCCGATGATCTCATCCTGGCGGAGCCCGGCTGCCTCGCCCAGATGATCGATGTCTACGAACGGACCGGCGGCAACCTTGTGGCGGCGGAGGATGTCCCGCAAGAGCAAACCGACCGCTACGGTATTCTCGATGTGGCGGAGGATGACGGGACGCTGGCGCGGGCTCGGGCCCTGGTGGAGAAACCGAACCCGGCCGATGCGCCGTCCACCTTGTCGATTATCGGGCGTTACATCCTGCAGCCCCAGGTCCTCAGGGAATTGGACCGGCAGGAGAAGGGGGCGGGCGGCGAAATCCAGTTGACCGACGCCATGGCGCGGACGATCGGAGACATCCCGTTTCATGGTCTCCGGTTCGAGGGCCGCCGTTTCGATTGCGGCAACCGGCTGGGTTTTATCGAAGCCAACATTGCGTTCGGTCTGGATCGAGACGATATGACCGATCGTGTAAAGGAAATTCTCGCGGCCTACGGATGACAGGCGGACCCTGAATTCGCGCCGCACTTGAACGTGAAGGATAGCCCCACATGAAAATTGCCATGATCGGCACCGGCTATGTTGGTCTGGTTTCCGCCGCCTGTTTCTCCGAGTTCGGCGTGGAGGTGGTTTGCGTCGACAAGGACGAAGCCAAGATCGATCGGCTGAATGCCGGTGAAATACCGATCTATGAGCCGGAACTGGACGCCCTCGTGGAGAAGAGCGTCGCGGCCGAACGTCTGTCCTTTACGACGAGACTCGAGGACGGCGTTCAGGGGGCCGATGCGGTATTTGTCGCCGTCGGCACACCGAGCCGCCGCGGCGACGGGCACGCCGATCTGACCTACGTCTACGACGCGGCCCGCGAAATCGCCGAAGCCATGGACGGGTACACCGTGATTGTAACCAAATCGACGGTGCCCGTGGGCACCGGGGACGAGGTGGAAAAC
Organism: Rhodospirillales bacterium; assembly: GCA_965207535.1. Taxonomy (GTDB): domain Bacteria; phylum Pseudomonadota; class Alphaproteobacteria; order Rhodospirillales; family UBA2165; genus JAJDXO01. The sequence continues at coordinate 94,595 of CBDBMR010000016.1, forward strand.
ATCGTCCGTCAGGTGCGTCCCAATGCCGAATTCGATGTGGTTTCCAATCCGGAGTTCCTGCGCGAAGGCTCGGCGATCAACGACTTCATGCGGCCGGACCGGGTGGTGATCGGATCCACCTCGGAGCGGGCCAATGAGGTGATGCGGGGCCTCTACCGGCCGCTGTATCTGATCGAAACTCCGATCATCTTCACCCGGCGGCGGACGGCGGAGTTGATCAAGTACGCCGCCAATACTTTCCTGGCGACCAAGATCACGTTCATCAACGAGATGGCCGATCTGTGCGAAGCGGTGGGCGCCGATGTCCAGGACGTGGCCCGCGGCATCGGCCTCGACGGCCGGATCGGCCGCAAGTTTCTTCACGCGGGGCCCGGGTATGGCGGGTCCTGCTTCCCCAAGGATACTCTCGCCCTGGTGCGGACGGCCCAGGATTCCGGAAGCCCGGTCAAGATCGTCGAGACGGTGGTATCGGTCAATAATGATCGCAAGCGGCGCATGGCCGACAAGGTCATCCGGGCGTGCGGGGGCTCGTTGACCGGCAGGACGGTCTCGGTCCTTGGGCTGACCTTCAAGCCGAACACCGACGACATGCGGGATTCGCCCAGCCTCGACATCGTGCCGGTGCTGATCGAGGCCGGCGCCGAGGTACGGGTCTTCGACCCCCGGGGAATGGAAGAAGCCCGGGAACTCATCGACGGGGTGACATGGTGCGAGACCTCCTATGATGCCGTCGAAGGCTCCGACGTGGTCGCCATCGTCACCGAGTGGAACGAGTTTCGGGCACTGGACCTGGAACGTGTGAAATCGCTGATGAAGCGGCCTTGCATGGTAGACTACAGAAACATCTATAATCCGGATGAGATGGCTGCCGCCGGGTTTGACTACAGTTGCGTCGGCCGGCCGGGGGCACCATCGTCCGCCGCGGAATAAAAGGCGCGCGAGAGGGCTCCTATGACCGATGGCCGAAAATTGGACCCGACGATCCTCCGGGAGTACGACATCCGCGGCATTGTCGGCGACACCATCAGCGCCGATGACGTTCGGGTCATCGGGCGGACCTTCGGCTCGATCGTGGGTGAAAATGCCGGCCGGGACGGAAATCCGGCGGTCGCGGTCGGTTACGATGGCCGGATCAGCTCCCCGGAATTGTGCGCCGCGCTCACCGAGGGGCTGACTGCCGCCGGTGCCGACGTGCGCCTGATCGGCCGGGGCCCGACGCCGATGCTTTACTTCGCCACCCATCGTCTGGACGTGGATGCCGGTATGATGGTCACCGGCTCCCACAATCCGCCGGACCATAACGGCATCAAGATGGTGCTCGGTCACAAGCCGTTCCATGGCGCCGATATTCAGGCGCTGGGCGTGCGGGCCGGCGCCGGCAGATTTTCATCGGGCAGCGGCGAGGTCGAGGAGATCGACGTCGAGGACGACTATGTCGATCAGCTTGTTCGGGGGTTCAGCCTGGGCGTGCCGCTTCGGGTCGCCTGGGATGCGGGCAATGGCGCCGCCGGCGATGTTCTCAAGAAGCTGCTGAGGCGGCTGCCGCACTCCCATTACGCCATCAATACGGAGATCGACGGCACGTTTCCCGCCCATCACCCCGATCCGACGGTGGAGGAGAATCTCGAGCAGCTGAAGGAGCTGGTGACCAGGGAGCATTGCGATCTGGGGTTTGCCTTCGACGGCGACGGGGACCGGATCGGGTTGGTCGATTCAGAGGGCAGGGTGCTCTGGGGCGACCAGATCATGGTGCTGCTGGCCCGTGACGTGCTGAGCCGCAATCCGGGCGCCACCATCATCGCCGACGTCAAGGCAAGCCAGGTGTTGTTCGACGAAATCGAACGCGCCGGCGGCAAGCCCGTGATGTGGAAAGCCGGCCACTCGCTGATCAAGTCCAAGATGGCCGAAACCGGCTCGCCCTTGGCCGGCGAGATGAGCGGTCACATCTTCATCGCCGACGGCCATTACGGATATGACGATGCCCTGTATGCCGCCGTCCGGATCATGAGCGTGCTCGCCGCCGCCAACCGGCGGCTCGCCGACGTGCGGGACTCGCTGCCGCAGATGGTCAACACGCCGGAACTGCGATTCGAGTGCCCCGACAACCGGAAATTCGACGTCATCGACGAGGTCAAGGCGCGGCTCAAGCGCCGCCGCGGCATCAAGGTGCGCGACATTGACGGCGTCCGTGTCGAAACCAGCGACGGATGGTGGCTGCTCAGGGCATCCAATACCCAGGCGGTATTGGTGGCCCGGTGCGAAGCGGCCGATCCACAGGCGCTTGCCCGGCTCAAGTCGGCGGTCGCCGAGCAACTCGAAGCCAGTGGGATCGAGCCGCCCGAAGGCTTTGTCTGATCGGCTTAGTTCAGGGACCCTTCCGGTGCCCGCCCGGTGGACGCGTAGGCCACGCCGGCGGGCAGGCGCACCTCCATGCACGGGATCCGATGACGGGTGAGTTTCCGGCAGGCGCGATAAGCATCGGTGCGGCTGATCCCCAGAATTCGCGACCGGTAAAGAATTCGCCGTTTGCTCCGGTGCAGCGGCATCAAGGTGATTTGCCCGCCCTCGGCCATGGCGCCCAGCGTTTGCGCGGCTTTGCGGGCGGCGGCAAGGGCGGGGCGGCGGGAGTAGAAGGCGCCCACTTGAATGCCCCAGACGTTCCCGGAAGAGGTCACCACCTTTCGTTCGGCGGTTGCGCCCGGCAGCCGGTGGGTCGGCTTGCGGCCCGGTACCACGCGGTTGGAGGCCAGGGCTTCCCGCCGTTTCTTGTCGAACGCACGGTCCAGCAGGCTGGCCATGTGGCGGTTCCGGGAGCGCGCGGAATTGCCGCCGAACACCACGCCGATGAGCCGTTCGCCGGACCGTTCCGCGGAGGTGATCACGTTGTAGCCGGAAGCACGGATATACCCGGTCTTGAGGCCGTCGGCGCCGTGGTAGGTTTTCAGCAGCTTGTTGTGGGTCCGGTAGGTGCGGCCGCCGAAGGCGAAGGCCTTGCGGCCAAACATGCCGTAGTACTTGGGAAAATGCGCCTGGACGGCGCGGGCCAGCGTGGACATGTCGCGGGCCGTGGACAGCTGACCGCGATGGGGCAGGCCGGAGGCATTGCGGAAGGTGGTGCGGCTCATCCCGAGCCTGCGGGCCTTGGCCGTCATCAGCGTGGCGAATTTGCGCTCGGTACCGCCCAGGGTCTCGGCGACCACTGTGGCGACATCATTGGCCGACTTGATGATCAGCGCCAGAACGGCGGTCTCGACCCTGATGGTGCCGCCGGCGCGCAGGCCCAGCTTGGAGGCCGGCTGCGCCGCGGCCCGCCGGGAAACTCTCATCCGGGAATTCATGCCGAGTTTGCCGTTCTCGACGGCCTCGAACAGCAGATAGAGCGTCATCAGCTTGGTCAGCGAGGCCGGGAAGTTTCGGGTCTGGGCGTTTACCGAGTGATAGACCTCGCCGGTATTCGCGTCGAGGACGATAGAGGCATATTTCGCCGACACGGAATGGGAAAACAAAAGGAGCGAGGCGACGGCCAAACCGGCCGCAAATGCAGCGCGACGGAAACAAGAGAATATGCAGTCGATTACCATGAGCCTCCGTACGCCCGCTTGGGGCGCCGCTGCTTGCCCGATCTCTCTACCCCCAAAAACCGAAGGTACGGCATGTTCCCGAACCTGTCCATCCGCCCCCGACGTTGGTCCCTGACGCCGCTCGCGGCGGGCGCCCGCTATTGATTCCGGCACCGGCCGGGTATCCCCAGGTATCCAATGCCCCTGACTGGAATGTTCCAAATGGCCTTAAAGAAAGTGTTAACGACGAACCGGCGGTGTAGAATTAGCCCATGCGTCATTGGCCGACACGATGCCTCGCCGTCCTTGCGGTGATTTTGTTGGCTGCCTGTGCGGCCCAACAGACCACCGATCCGATCATTCGCAAGTTCAGCTGGTTCGCCTATCTGGGCGCGGAAGACATTCGTCGGCAGTGCGAACCGGGTGGTCTGGATCGCTACCGGCTGATTTACAACGGCGTCTACATGGAGCAGGTGAGGGTGTACGAGATTACGCCGTCGCGCGAATCCGGCCGCTTCGATGTCCGCATCGAGATCAGCGAGCAACCGGACCTGTCAAATATCGTTATCGATGGGAACGATATCGATCTGCTGGCGCCTTGGCGGCCTGAAGTCACGATCATCAGCGTTCCCGCCGATCAGGTCGCGGTTCTGGACCGGACGTTGACGGCGGACGGGGTGTTCGGGCCGCCGGCCAGGGGTCTGGAGTTGAGCTCCATTGACTTTTATTGGGCCGCCGCGGCGTGCCGGGGCGGCGAGTTTCACTTTACGGGCTATCTTTGGCCTGACGAGGGATTCAAATCGTTGGCGTTTCCCCAAGTCCTCGCCGCCTGGGATTTCACCGGAATCGCGGTAAATCCGCCGCGCAAGACCGATCCGCTGGAATTTCCGCCCCATGATCCCGATCAGCCTCCCAACAACTTGTTTCAGGTCAAGGTGGGCGACGACGGACTGAGCAACTCTCTCCTTCGGAATTGATCGTCAAATTAACGAATTCGGCCATGAATCAGCCGTATTTCCGGAATGGGATTTTGCACGTTCGGCCCGGACGGCATATATTCGGGGTTCGGTGCCCATGGCCACGGGCGCAGACTGGCAGATTTCCTGACGCGGACGAGACGCATTGAGACCAGCCAAGAAACGATGAAACGCGACGACGACGGACGAAACGGCGACGACGATCTCGAACACGGGATCGCTCTAAAAAGCCGGACCAAGACCAAGAAGCCGTCCATGTACAAGGTCTTGATGCTGAACGACGACTACACGCCGATGGAATTCGTCGTTCACGTGCTGGAATCTTTTTTCAGCAAGAGCCACGAGGAGGCAACGCGGATCATGCTGCACGTCCACCAGAAGGGGGTCGGTATTTGCGGGGTCTACACGTACGAAGTCGCCGAGACGAAAGTGAATCAAACCATGGATCTTGCGCAGCAGCATCAGCATCCGCTGCAGTGCACGATCGAAAAGGAATAGCAATTTAAACAACAAAGGCCGTATGGGTCATGCTGTCTCGTAATTTGGAACAAAGTCTGCACCGGGCGCTGGGACTCGCCACCGAGCGTAACCACGAATATGCGACGCTCGAGCACTTGCTGCTGGCGTTGACGGAAGACCAGGACAGCGTTGCCGTTCTCCGCGCCTGCGGCGTCGAGATCGAGCAACTGCGCAAGGACCTGACGGACTTCATCGATGAAGAGTTGACTGATCTGATCACCAGCAAGCTGTCGGAGCCCAAGCCGACGGCCAGCTTCCAGCGGGTGGTCCAACGGGCCGCGATTCATGTGCAGTCTTCGGGCCGCGAGGAGGTCACCGGGGCGAACGTGCTGGTGGCGATCTTCTCCGAGCGCGAGGCCCATGCGGTGTATTTCCTTCAACTGCATGACATGACCCGGTTGGACGCGGTGAACTACATCAGCCACGGCATCGCCAAGGTGCCGGGTTTCTCGAACTCCCAGTCGGTGAACGGAACCGAGGAGGAAGCCGCCGAGGAGAAAGTGGTGCGCAAGGGCCACGAAGCCCTCGAGAGCTATTGCGTGAACCTCAATCAGAAGGCCATGGACGGCAAGATCGATCCGTTGATCGGCCGCGAACTGGAGATCGAGCGGACCATCCAGGTCCTGTGCCGCCGGACCAAGAACAATCCGCTCTATGTGGGTGATCCGGGCGTGGGCAAGACGGCCATCGCTGAGGGCTTGGCCAAGCGGATCGTCGAGGAAAATGTGCCCGAGGTACTGTTCGGCAGCACGATCTATTGCCTCGATATGGGTTCCCTGCTGGCCGGCACCCGCTACCGGGGCGACTTCGAGGAGCGCATCAAGGCGGTGCTGACCGAGTTGGAGAACGTCGACAAGAGCATCCTGTTCATCGACGAGATTCACACGGTCATCGGCGCGGGCGCGACCTCCGGCGGTTCGATGGATGCATCGAACCTGCTGAAGCCGTCGCTGCAGAGCGGCGCGCTCCGGTGCATCGGGTCGACCACCTACAAGGAATACCGCGGCTACTTCGAGAAGGACCGGGCGCTGGTTCGCCGGTTCCAGAAGATCGACATCACCGAGCCCTCGGTCGAGGATGCGGTCAAGATCCTGCGCGGCCTGAAACCCTATTACGAGGAGCACCATCAGGTCCGCTATACCTCCGAAGCCATCCGTCAGGCGGTTCAGCTCGCGGCCCGTTACATCCATGACCGCAAACTGCCCGACAAGGCGATCGATGTGCTGGACGAGGTCGGCGCATCGCGCATGCTGGTCCCCGAGAACAAGCGCCGGAAGACCATCTCGGTGAAGGACGTGGAAGCGGTGGTTGCCAAGATCGCGCGTATCCCTCCGAAAACCGTGTCGCGGGACGACAAGAAGTCGCTCGGCAATCTGGAGCGCGACCTCAAGACCATGGTCTTCGGTCAGGACAAGGCCATCGATGCGTTGGCCAGCGCCATCAAGTTGGCGCGGGCGGGCCTGCGCGAGCCTGAAAAACCCATCGGCAGCTACCTGTTTTCCGGTCCCACCGGCGTTGGCAAGACCGAGGTCGCCCGGCAGCTGGCCCGCAGCCTCGGCATCGAGCTCACCCGCTTCGATATGTCCGAGTACATGGAGCGGCACACGGTCTCGCGGCTGATTGGCGCGCCCCCGGGATATGTAGGCTTCGACCAGGGCGGTCTGCTGACCGATGCCGTCGATCAACATCCCCATTGCGTCCTCTTGCTGGACGAGATCGAGAAGGCCCATCCCGACCTGTTCAATATTCTGCTGCAGGTGATGGATCACGGAAAGCTGACCGACCACAACGGCAAGGGTGTCGATTTCCGCAACGTCATCGTGATCATGACCACCAACGCCGGCGCCAGCGAGCTCGCCAAACAGGCCATCGGTTTCGAGCGGGAAGAACGCACCGGAGACGACCAGGAGGCGATCGAGCGGATGTTCACGCCGGAGTTCCGCAACAGGCTGGATGCGACCATTGGCTTCGACAATTTGACACCGGAGATCATGAGCCGCGTGGTCGACAAGTTCATCATGGAACTGGAAGCCCAGTTGAGCGACCGCGACGTGACCATCGAATTGGACGAGACCGCCCGCGAGTGGCTGGCCAAGAAGGGCTACGACAAGCGGTTCGGTGCGCGGCCTCTCGCGCGGGTCATCCAGGAACAGGTCAAGAAGCCGCTCGCCGAAGAACTGCTGTTCGGCAAGCTGTCGAAGGGGGGTTCGGTCCTCGCCACGATCAAGGACGGCAAGGTCGCGTTCGACTTCCCGAAGATCGCGCTGCCCAAGGGTTCACCCGGAAAAAGCGGCGGTAAAGGCAAGGGCAACGACGACGGGCCGGATGACGGGCCGAAAAAGGGCCCCGGCGGTTCCGGAAAGTCCAAGACCCCGGCCTTGGTCGAGTAGTTTTCCTGCGATTTTGAGCCAAAAAAGCGGGCTGCCGATCGCGGCCCGTTTTTTTCTCGCGTCTGCAATGGATTGCGTAAAGATCGCCGATTGACTCCGGATAATCGTCTGACCTAATGTCGGCCCGCCGATACGCTATTATCGCATCGCGATACAATTTTTCAGATTTTTGTGAACGAAATAGGAAGGCAAAAATGAAATTCAATACATTGAAGATTTCCACTGCCCTCGTCGCCGCCGGCGCGCTGGTTGCGGGGTTCTCCGCCGGGCAGGCGAAGGCCGCCGAGATGATCAAGATGACGGCCATCGACGGCTATTCGCTCAAGTCCATGTGGGTGAAGGAATTCGCCAACTTCATGATCCCCGAGGTCGACAAGCGGCTGGCCAAGGGCGGCAAGTACAAGATCGACTGGAACCAGGCTTGGGGCGGTCAGATCGTCAAGCCGCGCGGCGTCATGGGCGGCATGCAGAAGGGCCTGGGTGACATCGGCGTGGTGACCACGGTGTTCCACCAGGACAAGGTGCCGCTTCAGATGGTGGCTTACGCGACCCCATTCGTGACCACCGACCCCCGGCTCCTTTCCAGGACCATCGACGGCCTGGCCGGGAAGTTTCCGGAGTTCAAGGCCGCGTTTTCCAAGTTCAATCAGGTCTACCTGACCAGCGTCGCGGTGCTCGACACCTATCAGATGTTCTCCAAGCACCCGATCAAGACCACCGCGGACTTCAAGGGTGACAAGATCGGCGTTGCCGGCCTGAACGCCCGCTGGGTCGAGGGCTTCGGCGCGGCCACCGTCCCCGGCAGCCTTGTCGGTTACTACAACAAGCTGAAGACCGGCGTGCTGGACACCATCATGCTGTGGCCCGAAGCGGTCGTCGGCCGGAAAATGTACGAGGTCGCGCCCTATATGCTCAAAGGCGACATGGGTACGGCGAACTCCAAGGTCGTGACCATGAACAAGAAGGCTTGGGACGGACTTGACGCTTCGGTCCGCAAGGCCATCTCCGAGGCCTCGATCGCCTACCGCGACCACACCTCCCAGAAGGCTCTCGATGTGGCCGAAGCCAGCTACAAGGCCTACCAGGCCAACGGCGGCAAGGTTCACGTCATGAGCGCCACCGAGCGGGACAAGTGGGCCAAGGCCATGCCGAACGTGGCCAAGGACTGGGCCGCCGCGCAGGACAAGAAGGGTCTGCCGGGCACCAAGGTGCTGGCTGCCTACATGGACGCCATGCGGGCTGCCCAGCAGCCGATCCTGCGTCATTGGGACAAGGAGTAAGCGGTTAGCGCAAGCTGATCAGCGGACCTCATCATGTCTGACGTGTCCGCGAGGGCGCCGTCCAACGACGGCGCCCTCGTTACCCTGCTCAATTTCGTCCTGACCTGGATGAATACCATTGGGTCGCTGTGGGTCTTCGCCCTCATGGTGATGATCAACGTGGATGCTTTCTCGCGGACATTGTTCGCCCGTCCGTTTCACGGCGTCCTGGAGTTGGTGGAACTTTCCATCGTCGGGATCGTCTTTCTTCAGTTGGGCGATGCGACCCGTCGCGGCCGCTTGACCCGGTCCGAGGGTTTTTTCAATTTCATGCGGGCCCGGAAGCCAACTGCGCATCGCTTCCTGGGTGCGGCGTTCGACCTCATCGGCGCCATCTTTTTGGCCATCGTGCTGGTTGGCGCGGTGCCCGAGATGATCGACGCCTGGGTCCACAATTATTACGTCGGCGATGAAGGCGTGTTCACCGCGCCCGAGTGGCCCATCAAAGTCATTATCGTTCTCGGCTGTTTCGTCACCCTGCTGCAATTTCTGGCGTTCGGGTACCGCTATCTGCGGCCCGGAGCAGGGGTCGAGCCCGAGACAACGCCCACGGGCGGATAGCCGGGCGGGAAGGTACGCATATGTCCCCAGTAGAAATCGGCGCTGCTTCCGTCGTCCTTATCGTCGTCCTGATCTATACGGGGCTCTACATTCCCATCGCCCTTGGCATGGTGTCGTTCATCGGCGTCTGGATCATCCGCGACAATGTCGATATCGCGGTCGCCCTGTTGTCGGAATCCATTGCCGACACGGTGGCCGAGCAGGTTTTCGCCACCGTGCCGTTGTTCGCCCTGATGGGACTGGTGGTCAGTAAGGCGGGGCTAGGCAAGGACGTCTACGAAGTCGCCAATTTCATGTTCTACCGGATCCGGGGCGGGCTCGGCATGGCGACGGTTGCCGCCAACGCCATCTTTGCCTCGATCACCGGCTCGACCATCGCGTCGGCTTCGGTGTTCACGCGCGTCGCGGTGCCCGAGATGAACCGGTTCGGCTTCAAGTCCCGGTTTACCGTCGGCGTGATCGCCGGGTCCAGCGTGCTCGGCATGCTGATCCCGCCGAGCGCCATGCTGATCATTTACGCCATCGTCACCGAGCAGTCGGTGGGTCAGTTGTTCATCGCCGGCATCGTTCCCGGGATCATCCTGTCCATCGCCTACTGCATCCTGATCCTCATTCTGTCCTACGCCTGGCCGAGCTTCGTCGGCGGCGACGAATCCAAGGACGTGGCCGGCGAGGACTGGGCCAACATGACCTGGGTCGATCTGGTGACCAAGATTTCACCTGTTGTCATCCTGGTGCTGGTGGTGCTGGGCGGTATTTACGGCGGTGTCGTGACCCCGGTCGAAGCCGGTGCCATGGGGTCTTTGGCCGCCATGCTCATCGCCTGGTTCAAGCGCGCCCTGTCGTGGGGTGATCTGTGGGAGGTGCTGGTCGAAACCGGCTACATCACCTCGGCCATTCTGTTCCTGATCATCGCCGCCAGCATGTACAGCCGGATGCTGGGCGTCGCCGGCCTGCCGACCATGTTCGGCGAATGGCTCACCGGTCTGGATCTCACCCTCGGTCAGATCATGACCATGTATGTGATCCTGATGCTGGCGCTGGGCACCATCCTGGACACGGCATCGATCATTCTGATCGTCGTGCCCCTGTTCCTGACCGCGCTCGAGGAATTCGGCGTGGATCTGATCTGGTTCGGCATCGTTACCGTGGTCGGCGCCGAGATCGGCCTGCTGACCCCGCCCCTGGGGATATCGTGCTTCGTCATCAAGAGCACGATCAACGATCCCAACGTGACTCTTTACGACATTTTCTCGGGCGCTTTCCCGTTCGCGGTCACCATGCTGCTGGTCCTGATCGTCCTGATCAACTTCCCGGTTCTGAGTACGGGTCTGCTGCAATTCTCCTTCCTATAACGAGGCGGCGGGGCCATGGCAGACACCTCGAAAGACCGTAAAACCGGTATCCAGGTCATCGCCCGGGCCGCCGCCGTCCTGCGCGCGCTTGAAGGAGAGGCGGGCGGTCTCAGCCTCGGCCGCATTGCATCGCGGACCGGACTGCCGCGCTCGACGGTTCAGCGGATTGTCGGAGCCCTGGAGACCGAAGGCTGGGTGATGGCGGCCAGTCCCGAGGGCCGGGTCCGGCTGGGTCCGGCTCTGGCACGGTTGGCGGCGACGGCGCGCGCCGATATGGCGCGGATTGCCCACCCCTATCTGGAGGAGCTTTCCCGCCGGATCAACGAAACCGTCGATTTCGCGGTGCTGGACGGCGACGACGCGGTTTTCATCGATCAGGTGGTGGCGCCCAACCAACTGCGCGCCGAGTTCAGCCTCGGCGACGCCTTTCCCATGCACTGCTCCGCCCACGGCAAGGCGATCCTGGCCGCCCTGGATATCCCCCGGGCGGAGGCGCTCGCCGAGGCCGAACTGCCGAAGGAGCCCGACCGGGTCACCCACCTGATGGAAGAGCTCGACGAGGTGCGGCGCACCGGCCTCGCCTTTGACCGGGAGGAGCACATCAAGGGCATCTGCGCGGTCAGCGCCGCGGTGCGGGATTCCCTGGGCGGCGTCGGTGCGATTTCCGTGCCGGTGCCGGCGACCCGGTTTTACGACAACGAAGACACGCTGACGGCGGAACTCCTGGAGTTTTGCCGGCGCATAGAAACCGCGCTCGGCGCCACCGCCTAATCGTTTTCCGCCGAGCGGTAGGGCGAGTACTGCATCAGACCGGCGATTTCGTATTCCACCTCGCGGGCCTCGCGCTCGACGAAATCCTTTACGGCGCCGGCGAAGCTGGGATCGTCGATGTAATGCGCCGAGTAGATTTCCCGCGGCAAATACCCCCGTTGGATCTTGTGGGGTCCCTGAGCGCCGGCCTCCACCCACCGCAGGCCGTGCCGGATGGCGTAGTCGATCGCCTGGTAGTAGCAGGCCTCGAAGTGCAGGAACTTGACATCCTTGGAGCATCCCCAATTGCGGCCGTAGAGCGTATCCTCGCCCTTGAGATTGAGGGCGCCGCAGATCAGGTCCCCATCTTCCTCGCCGACCACCATGACGGCGAGCTCCGACAGGGTCTCGCCGAGGATGGCGAAGAACTCGCGATTGAGATAGGGGCGCCCCCATTTGCGGTCGATGGTGTCGATGTAGAAGCGATAGAAGGCGTCCCAATGGCCGGGGGTGATCTCCTCGCCGCCGAGGGCCCGGAGCCGCACCCCCTGATCCTGCACCTCGCGGCGTTCCTTGCGGATCGCTTTGCGTTTGCGGGATTGGAGCCGGCCCAGGAAATCATCGAAGCTCTCGTAGCCCCGGTTTTCCCAGTGAAACTGCTTGCCGGTCCGCTTGAGGAAACCGGCCGCCCCCATGCGGTCCCACTGTTCCTTAGGGGGGAAGGTGATGTGCAGCGACGAGACCTCGTGCTGGCGGGCCAATTGGACCATGGCCGACAGCAGAATATCGTGGAGCTTGTCCGGTGCACCGTCACGGATCAGCAGCCGCGGGCCCGTCGCCGGGGTGAACGGCACCGCCGATTGCAGCTTGGGATAGTAGCTGCCGCCGGCGCGCTCCCAGGCATCGGCCCAACCCCAATCGAAGACGTACTCGCCATAGGAATGGCTCTTGAGATAAAGCGGCGCGCAGGCCGCCACGTCACCGTTCTCGTCCTCGACCACCAGATGCTGGGGCTGCCAGCCCGTGCGGGCGGTTACCGAGCCGGACTCCTCGAGTGCGTTCAGAAAAGCGTGGCTGACAAAGGGATTGCGGCCGCCGACGCAGGCGTCCCACCCGTCGGCGTCCACTTCCGAAATGTGGGCCACCACCTTGACGGTGATTTGTTCGTTCCCATCGGGCATGGGCCAAGACTAGGCGAGGGGGAAAAAAGGGGCAAGAGGCGGGCGGGGAGGGCCCAAGCAACCGAATACCGTTACCCCCTGATCTCGATCAATTCGCCGTCCGGGCCCTTGAAGACCACCCGGGTCCAGTGCTCCTCCCGGGGCTCGCGGGCGGCGGTCTTGTGGGGCGGGGTCTGGACCTCGACGCCGGCGTCCTGGAGCGTCTTCACCGCGCCTTCGAAGTCGTCGGTTTCGAGGCAGAAGTGGAAACCGTTGACCGGCGGATCGGCATAGCCGGTGAGCTCGAGGACCGTATCGCCGAGCCGGAGATAGGCGATCCCGAACGGCCCCGAGGGCCCTTGCGGGACTTGGTGCTCGAAATAGGTCTCGAAACCGAAATGCTCCTCGTAGAACGCCTTGGACTTGGCGAGGTCGCTCACATGCAGCGCCGTATGATCAATCCGTTTGAATTCCATTGCCGTCTCCTTAGCTGATCTCGAACACGCCGTCCACTTCGACGGCGGCCCCAAGGGGCAGGGTGGAGCAGCCCACCGCAGCGCGCGCATGGCGGCCCTTGTCCTCGAAGATTTCGAAGATCAGGTCCGAGCAGCCGTTCATCATCGCCGGCAGGTCGGTGAAACCGGGCGCCGAGTTGAAATAGCCCGTCAATTTGACCGCCTGCGCCACCCGGTCCAGGTCGCCCCCGCAGGCATTGCGCAATTGCGCCACAAGATTGAGCCCGCAGAGCCGCGCCGCCGCGACCCCGTCCTCCATGGAAATGTTCTCGCCGAACCGGCCCGGAAACTTGAGCTCGCCGTCTTGGAAGGGAAGCTGGCCGGAAATATACACCAGATTGCCGGTCACGACCCAGGGCACGTAATTGGCGACGGGCGAGGCGGCTTCGGGGAGCTCGATCCCCTTTTCCCGCAGGCGTGCGTCGATCGTTCCGGCCATGGTGTCCTCCCGGTGGTTTCAGGGTTGGGCGTCAATGTAAGGCCGCCGCGAAGACGGAGCCAGCAAATAGCGCGCTCAAATGGGCGCAATCGCGTGCGCCTCGATCTTGCCTCAATTTTATGCGAAAAAAATGGGGTGCGTCGTGAAAGGCAATGGCTGGCAGGACCTAACCGTCTCGCACCCCAAGTTCACCAGGGAGGAACCGAATCTCATTTCCGCCGGAAAAAAAGTGGGGTGCGTCGGGTACGGCAATGGCTGGCAGGTCCGTACCGTCTCGCACCCCAAGTTCACCAGGGAGGAACTGAGTAATCTCGTGTCTCATGAGCAGCCGCTGGTCGCCCCGCAGGTCACGCACTTCATGCAGGTGCCGTTGCGCACCAGCGTGAAGTTGCCGCATTCACCGCAGGCGTCTCCTTCGTAGCCCTTCAATTTCGCTTCGCGGACCGCGTCGAGACGGGTCTCACTGGCCGCGATGACCTCTTGGCTGATAACCATCGCCTCGGCGCTCGCTGGCGCGCCGTCGGGCGTGGATTCCGTCTCCAGGCTCATGGCCGCCGCGGAGCCGTTGCCGCCGGCGCCGTTTGATCCGTTGGTACCCGCGGCGCCGTTGCCGCGGCCGCCATTGACCACCAGGAAGTTGCTCCGCACGTAGCCGGTGCTGGCGAGGCGCTCGACCACTTCCTTCGTGTCGTCGGACAGCAGTTCGTCGTCGTTGCCGCGGCCGACCGTATCGGGCGCCAGATCGTCCGGCTGGACGTGGGAGAGATCATGGCGGCCGAGGTAGGACACGGCGAGCTCGCGGAAGATGTAGTCGAGGATCGACGTCGACATCTTGATGGAGTCGTTGCCTTCGACCACGCCGGACGGCTCGAACCGGGTGAAGGTATAGGCCTCGACGAACTCCTCCAACGGCACGCCGTATTGGAGCCCGATGGAAATGGCGATGGCGAAGTTGTTCATCAGGCTGCGGAAGGCGGCGCCCTCCTTGTGCATGTCGATGAAGATCTCGCCGACCCGGCCGTCCTCGTACTCGCCGGTCCGGAGGTAGACCTTGTGCCCCCCGACCGAGGCTTTCTGGGTGTAGCCCTTGCGGCGGTCCGGGAGCCGCTGACGGTCGGCGATGTAGCGCTCGACCACCCGCTCGGCGACGATTTGCGCCCTGAGCGCCGCCGGCTGGTCGGCGGCTTCATCGGCCAGGCTCTCCGCCTCGTCCTCGTCGACCAACTGCGCATTCAGCGGCTGGGACAGTTTGGAGCCGTCGCGATATAGAGCGTTGGCCTTGAGGCCCAGCTTCCAGGACAGCATATAGGCGCTCTTGCAGTCCTCGATGGTCGCCGAGTTGGGCATGTTGATGGTCTTGGAGATGCTGCCCGAGATGAACGGCTGCGCCGCGGCCAGCATCTGGATATGGCTGTCGGTGCTGAGGAAGCGCTTGCCGTCGCGCCCGCACGGGTTGGCGCAATCGAAGACCGGCAGGTGCTCGTCCTTCAGGTGCGGCGCCCCTTCCAGGGTCATGGCGCCGCAGACGTAGGTATTGGCCTCGGTGATTTCGTCCTTCGAGAAGCCCAAGCCTTGCAGCATGTCGAAGGACATGTCGTCCAGCTGGGCCTCGGTAAAGCCCAGAATCTTGGTGCAGAACCCGACACCGAGGGAGAACTTGTTGAAGGCGAATTTGATGTCGAAGGCGTCGGCCAGCGCGTTTTCGACGGCCTCGATGGCCTCGTCGGTGAAGCCTTTCTCGGCCAGCGTCCGGTGATTGATCGCTGGCGCTCCCTTCAGGGTCCCGTGGCCGACCGCGTAGGAGATCATCTCCCCGATGTCGGTCTTGGAGTAGCCCAGGCGTTCGAGGGCGGCCGGGACGGTGCGGTTGATGATCTTGAAGTAGCCGCCGCCGGCCAATTTCTTGAATTTGACCAGGGCGAAGTCCGGCTCCACGCCGGTGGTGTCGCAATCCATGATCAGGCCGATGGTGCCGGTGGGCGCGATCACCGTGGTCTGCGCGTTGCGGAAACCGTGCTGTTCGCCCAGCGCCAGAGCGTCGTCCCAGGCGGCCTTGGCATCGGCGATGATCGGGCCGGCGGCGCTGCCGTCGGCATCTTCCAGCGGCACCGGCAGCATGGACAGGTCCTCGTAACCGGTCTTCTCGCCATATGCCGCCCGGCGGTGATTGCGGATCACCTTGAGCATCGGCCCGGCATTCGGCCCGTAACCCGGGAACGGGCCCAGCGACTCGGCCATTTCGGCGGATGTCGCGTAGCACACGCCGGTCATCAGCGCGGTGACCGCACCGGCGATTCGGCGGCCCTCGTCGCTGTCGTAGGGAACCCCCATGGACATGAGCATGCCGCCGATATTGGCGTAGCCGAGGCCGAGGGTGCGGTAGCGGTAGCTGAGCTCGGCGATTTCCCTGGACGGGAACTGCGCCATCATCACCGCGATCTCCAGATTGATGGTCCACAGCCGGACCGCATAGGAGAAGGCGTCACAGTCGAAGCTGCCGTCGTCGCGCTGGAAGGCATTGAGGTTCAGCGATGCCAGATTGCACGCCGTATTGTTGAGGAACATGTACTCGGAGCATGGGTTGGAGCCGTAAATGCGATCCGAATTGATGCAGGTGTGCCAGTCATTGATGGTGGTATCGAACTGCAGCCCCGGATCGGCGGAACCCCAGGCGGCTTCGGCGATCTGATCCCAAAGCTCGCGCGCCGGCACGCGTTTGGCCACTTCTCCATCGGTGCGCCGGATCAGATCCCAGTCGGCATCCTTCTCGACGGCGCGCAGAAACTCATCGGTGACCCGCACGGTGTTGTTGGAGTTCTGGCCCGAAACGGTGAGATAGGCTTCCGAATCCCAGTCGGTGTCGTAGGTCGGAATGGCGACCTCGCGATAACCCTGTTTGGCGAACTCGATGGCCCGCTGGACGCAGTTTTCCGGGATCATCGACTTGCGGGCGCCGAGGACCGCGGTCTTGAGCCCCTCATTGGCCTTGGGATCGAACCTGTCGCCGCCATCGCCGGCGTGACAGGCATCGACCACGGCGTTCATGTGTTTTTCCAGAAGTTTGGACCCGGCGACCAGGGCCGCGACCTTGTTCTCTTCCTTCACCTTCCAATTGATGAAGGCCTCGATGTCCGGGTGGTCCACGTCGAGAATGACCATCTTGGCCGCCCGCCGGGTGGTGCCGCCGGATTTGATCGCGCCCGCGGCCCGATCGCCGATTTTCAGGAAGCTCATCACGCCCGACGATTTGCCGCCGCCGGAGAGCGCCTCGCCCTCGCCGCGGAGATTGGAGAAATTGGTGCCGGTGCCGGACCCGTACTTGAACAGCCGCGCCTCACGGACCCACAGGTCCATGATGCCGCCGTCATTCACCAGGTCATCGGATATGCCCTGAATGAAGCAGGCATGCGGCTGCGGATGCTCGTAAGCCGACTTGGAGCGGGTTAGCTTGCCGGTCTTGAAATCGACGTAGTGGTGGCCCTGCGCGGGTCCGTCGATGCCATAGGCCCAGTGCAGCCCTGTGTTGAACCATTGGGGCGAGTTGGGCGCCACCATTTGGCGGCACAGCATGGCGCACATTTCGTCATAGTAGGCGCGGGCGTCGTCCTCTCCGTCGAAGTAGCCGCCCTTCCAGCCCCAGTAGGTCCAGGTGCCGGCAAGGCGGTTGAAGACCTGCTTGGCGGACGATTCGCCGGTGTAACGCTCTCCCTCGGGCAGCCGGGCGAGCTTTTTTTCGTCAGGCACGCTGCGCCACAGCCAGGAGGGGACGTCATTCTCCTCGACCCGTTTCAAGTGGGCCGGCACGCCGGCTTTGCGGAAATATTTCTGCGCCAGAACGTCGCACGCGACCTGCGACCAGCCGGCAGGAACCTCGATGGCCTCGTGCCGGAAGACCAGAGACCCGTCCGGATTGCGAATTTCGCTTGATGTGGTCCGGAACTCCACCCCCGCATAAGCACCGGAACCGACATTCGTAAATTGGCGTGAAACCCTCATTTTACCCCCGATTTTCCCCGGCAAAGACCGACAGTTCGCCTTCTTCGAGCTATTGAAGCTGTTCCCAGGACGGTCCGTCGCTTTGCCATAATGACCACAACATCTTGTGGTCTACGGCGTCTTAGGACCAAAAATCTAGCGGAGGCGATTCAGCGAGGCAATAACTTTTTTCAATATTTTGCGTTTTTTGTGAAAGATTATTACTAGATGTTGTAGTAATTCAAAGTAATTCAAAGGGTTGGATTTCGCACCTGAAACGCCACCTCAGTTTATCCACAGGCTTGATCCAGGATGTGGATAACTCAAAAAATTTTCGTTCGATAACAACGTTTAAACGGACATTTTTGATGTCCGGCATCGGCTCGGGTCTCTTGCGCCAACCTGTCGCGGAAACGACTCTCAATTGAAAATTCGCCCGATTACTTGCCGGCGAAGCCGGGCAATTCGGCGGCGATGGTTCGGTCATTGAGGTGCGTCGTGAATTGCTATGGCGAACTGCCATATTGACATCGACAGCGGGCGGCCACATCTTGCCCCGCAATCATCGGGCGGACGCTGACATGTCGATTGGCACCTTCATCTATACGCTCCTGAACGGCGATTTGGTCGGGACCGACGAGTTCGGCAACAGGTATTACCGGGGCAAAGGCCGCAAGCTCAACGGCCGCGAGCGCCGCTGGGTGGTCTATAAGGGCGACGTCGAAGCGTCCAAGGTTCCGCCCGAGTGGCACGCCTGGCTCCATCATACGGTCGAGTCGCCGTTGACCGAAAAGGCGGCCGCCGCCCGCGCCTGGCAGAAAGACCACCTCCCGAACGTGACCGGCACGGCGCACGCCTACCGGCCCGCCGGCCACGACTACATGGGAGGCGAGCGCAAGCGGGCGACCGGCGACTACGAAGCCTGGACGCCGGAATAGGCCGGGGTCCCCGTGAGCGAGGAAGCCAGACACAGCATCGTCGGGTTCGTTGCCCTCCTGGCGCTGCTTGTCCTGGGCGTGTTGTCGTTCACCACGACCACCACCGAAAAGACCGCCGGCTTCGATATCACCGCGGATTTCGATCGGGCGGATGGCCTGACCGTCGGCGACGAGGTGCTGATGAGCGGCATCAAGATCGGCGAGGTTACCCGGATGCTTCTGACCGACTCCTTCCGTGCCCGGCTGACCCTGAATATAGATGACGGGGTGGAACTGCCGTCGGATTCGGATGCCCGCATCCTGACCAACGGCCTTTTCGGCTCGAAGTTTATCGAGGTAAACCCCGGGGCCGAGGAGGAGATTCTCGAAGCCGGCGGCGAAATCGGGTTCACGCAGGAATCACTGGTATTGCAGGATCTGCTCGATCAGGTCATCGGACAGGGCAGATCGGCTCGGGCCGAGAGGGCAGGGAAATGAACAAGAACCTCATCGAGACCGTTATGGGCGCCGTGGTTCTCGGCGTCGCGGTTGTCTTCGTCTGGATTTTCTACACGACAACGCAAATTCAGACGGTCAACGGCTATCGGATTACCGCGCTCTTCACCAAGATCGGCGGGCTGCAGTCCGGCAGCGCCGTTCGGGTGAACGGCATCAATGTGGGCACGGTCACCGACCGGCGTCTGAACGAGAATTTCGATGCCGTGGTGACCATGTCCATCGATGACGCCGTGCGGCTCCCCGCCGATACGAGCGCCGTCGTCACCGGCGACGGCCTGCTTGGAGGGACATATGTCCGCCTGCTGCCGGGCCGTTCGGCGGAAAAACTGGCGCCCGGCGGGCGGCTCGCCAAAACCAAGGATTTCAAGACCATCGAGGATCAGGTGGGCGAGATCATATTTCTCGCCACGGGCGGCTCGAACGGCGGCGATTGATCGAGGCTGGTATGGCCGACCATTGGGATCCCGGCGCCTACGACCGGAGCGCCCGGTTCGTTTCCGATCTCGGCGCGCCGGTTCTCGAACTGCTGGCGCCGAGGCCGGGCGAGCGGATTCTCGATCTGGGATGCGGCGACGGGCCGCTGACCGAAGAGATCGCCGCCACCGGGGCCGAGGTGGTCGGTGTCGATGCCAGCCCCAGCCAGGTGAAGGCGGCGCGGGCCCGGGGGCTGGACGCCCGGGTGATGTCCGGTGACGCCCTGACGTTCGAGGATGAATTCGACGC
Source organism: Rhodospirillales bacterium (assembly GCA_965207535.1). Taxonomy (GTDB): domain Bacteria; phylum Pseudomonadota; class Alphaproteobacteria; order Rhodospirillales; family UBA2165; genus JAJDXO01. The sequence continues at coordinate 114,274 of CBDBMR010000016.1, forward strand.
GGTGTTCTCGAATGCGGCGCTGCACTGGATGACGGCGGCCGACGAGGTCATCGCCGGCGTCCACCGCGCGCTCCGGAACCGGGGCCGGTTCGTCGGCGAGTTCGGCGGCGCCGGAAATGTCGCCCATATCCACGCCGCGCTTCATCGCCGTCTGGGCGAGCGGGACGTGGACGCGGCGGCGGTCGATCCCTGGTATTTCCCCGGCACGGAGGAATATGGGGCCAAACTCGCCGCCGGCGGCTTCGAGGTGGCGCGGATTGAACTGATCCCGCGGCCGACGCCGCTTCCCGGGGACATGCGGGACTGGCTGGCGATTTTTTCGCAAGCCTTCACCGATGCCCTTCCCGGCGGCGATGTCGAGGGCTTTGTCGCGGACGTGATCGACGATGTCCGCCCCCATCTCAGCGACGAGGACGGGAATTGGACGGCCGACTACGTGCGCCTTCGTTTTGCCGCAATCAGGCGTTAGTTGAACGAAGACGGCCGATCTTCAAGAATGGACCGCATGACGCGTCTCCTTGCTCCGCTCTTGTTCGCTGCCGCGGCCCTGTTCGCGCCGGGAGAGCTCCCGGCCGAGCCCCACACGATGGCCGTGCTGCAGGGCCTCGACAAGGTGACGGCCCGGGTGTCCACCTTCGAGGCGCCGGTGGGCGATACGGTGCGGTTCGGGACCCTCGAAATCATCGCCCGGAGTTGCGACAAGAGGCCGCCGGAGGAACAGCCGGAGAGCGCGGCGTTTCTGGACGTCTGGGAGGTTCGCCCCAACGAGCCGGCGATCAGCGTCTATCGCGGCTGGATGTTCGCCTCGAGCCCGGCGCTCGCCGCCATGGAGCACCCGGTCTATGACGTCTGGGTGATCGACTGCAGGAACGCCTCGGCCTCGTCCGCCGAGTGATCGGGAGACCGCCCGCTGTCGAAAACGGCATCCGTCCGCAGCGCCCGGTTGAGCATCGACAAGTAGTCGTGGCGGGGTATTTCCACGTTTCCGAACTGGCTCAGATGTTCGGTGACGAACTGGGTGTCGAGGAGGATGAACCCGTCCGCCCTGAGCCCCGCCACCAGGTGAACCAGGGCGACCTTGCTGGCATCCCGCGCCTTCGAAAACATGCTCTCGCCGAAGAACGCGGCCTTCAGCACCACCCCGTATAGTCCGCCGGCCAGTTCCCCGTTCCGCCAGCATTCCACCGAATGGGCGTGGCCCCGCTCGTGAAGCGCGGTGTATAGCCGCAAGATATCGTCGTTGATCCACGTCTCGTCACGGCCCGGCACCGACGCGGCGCAATTCTCCATGACCTGGCGGAACGCTTTGTCGCGCGTGACCTCGAAGGGCCGCTGCCGGACGGTCTTGCGCAGGCGGCGCGGCACATGGACGCCGTCCAGCGGCAGGATGCCGCGAAACTCCGGGTCCACCCAAAACAGGGTCCGGTCGTCCCGGCTCTCCGCCATGGGAAAAATTCCGGCGGCATAGGCGCGCAGCAGGACATCCGGCGTCAGTCTCAAATCTTCGGGATTTTTCTCGTGGGTCGACACGGTCGCTCCCGATGACGGTCCTAAAGGTTCTGGGCGGCGTCCAGGGCGAGAAGATAGCCCTGGCTGCCGAAGCCGGCAATGATCCCCCGGGCGGCGCGGGAAATATAGGAATTGTGCCGGAACTCCTCGCGCTGATGGATATTGGACAGGTGTACCTCGATCACCGGGACGCCGCAGCTCTTCAGGGCGTCGAGGATGGCCACCGAGGTATGGGTGTAGCCGCCGGCATTGAGAATGATGGCGTCGAAATCCCGGCCGCCCTCCTGAATCCAGTCGACCAGATCGCCTTCGCTGTTGCTCTGGCGGCAGTCGATGGCGAGACCGAGTTCGCCGGCCCTGGCGGCGCAGGCGTCCTCGATCTGGGCCAGTGTCTCCGCGCCGTAGATCTCCGGCTCCCGGGTTCCCAGCAGGTTGAGATTGGGCCCGTTCAGGATCAGAACTTTCTTTGCCATCTCGTGTCCTCGCGCGCCGGGTTATAGCATGCGCCGCAATCCCGGCAACCGCCGGCCCCAGCAATCGCCCTCTGTTGCAATGCGGCGACAATGCGGTTGAAAGGCCGGGGATCGGCTACCATACTTGCGCCGAACGGCCCCATTGTGAGCCGCACCCCCTTAACGAACGTTTAATAATTGGCATCAAGATGAATGTGACCATAAATGGCGAGGCGCGCCATATCGATGCGCCGGTGACCGTGGAGGGAATGCTGGCCGGCCTCGGGCTCGATGCCCGGAAGGTCGCGGTCGAACGAAACCTGGAAATCGTGCCCAAATCCCGATACGGCCATATCGACGTGGCCGAAGGCGACAAGTTCGAGATCGTCCACTTCATCGGCGGGGGCGCGCCGGAAGGGACGGGCACGCCGCCCGGCGGCCCAGCCGGTAAGCCCGACGCCTTCGAGATCGCCGGGCGAACCCTGTCCTCGCGGCTGATCATCGGCACCGGCAAGTACAAGGACTTCGAGCAGACCGCGCGCGCGCTCGAAGCCTCGGGCGCGGAAATCATCACGGTCGCCGTCCGCCGGGTGAACGTCACCAACCCGGACGAGCCCATGCTGGTCGATTTCGTTGATCCGAATAAATACACCTACCTGCCCAACACCGCCGGGTGCTTCACCGCCGACGATGCGCTCAGGACCCTCCGGCTGGCCCGCGAGGCCGGCGGCTGGGATCTGGTCAAGCTGGAGGTCCTGGGCGATCAGAAAACCCTTTACCCCCATGTCACCGAGACCCTGAAGGCGGCGGAGGCGCTGATCGGGGACGGGTTCAAGGTCATGGTCTACACGACCGACGATCCGATCCTGTCGAAGACCCTGGAGGATATGGGCTGCGTCGCCATCATGCCGCTGGCGGCGCCCATCGGGTCCGGGCTCGGTATCCAGAACCCGGTGAACCTCAGGCTGATCATCGAGCAGGCGAACGTGCCGGTGATCGTCGACGCCGGTGTGGGGACCGCCTCGGACGCGGCGATCGCCATGGAGCTCGGCTGCGACGGGGTCCTGATGAACACGGCCATCGCCGAGGCCCAGGACCCCATCAGGATGGCCCGGGCCATGCGGCTGGCCATCGAGGCCGGCCGGCTGGCCTATACGGCGGGACGCATGCCCAAGAAGAAGTACGCCGATCCGTCCTCGCCGCTGGCCGGGCTGATCTGAGGGGGCGCTCCGTCAGGGGCTAAGCGACACAAAGTACCCTCGCCCCCTTGGGGGAGAGGGATGCGGAGGCTTGCCGGGCGAGAGCCCGGCTTAGCCGTAGCTGGGTGAGGGGAACCGAATCGCCTACCCCCCTTACTCATTTTTTTTGTGACCCCCTCACCCTGGTCAATCCCCGGCGGGGAATGACCTTTTGTACCGCTTCACCACCAAGGCGTGGATGCCCGTGTCAAGCACGGGCATGACGGGTGATGCTGAATCAAAGAGGCTCGTCATACCCCGGCGCAAGTCCGGGGTATCCAGATTTTCAAATCTTGAACCACAGAGACAGTGAGACAGTGAGGCGCACAGGGATCGAAACCTCTCCTCTCAACCTCTGTGCCTTTGTGTCTCTGTGGTGAATATCCTGGATGCCCCGCACGGAGGCGGGGCATGACGGGTGGAGTGTGCCCAAAGGGAGTACGTCATCCCCCGGCCTTCGGTCGGCCGACCCGTCGACCGAAGCCTTGACGAAGGACGAAGCCGACTTTCGGACGGCTCAGGCCGGCGCAAGTCCCGAGTATCCAGGGCGGCCTGCCGCCCGAAGCCAGAGGCGTAGGGCGGAAAATTCACACATAACAATTTTGATATCGAAACCGCTTATAAATGCGTTTCACAAGTCCTCGGCGCTTTCCTAGAATTGTCCGCAATAGGCGCCGCGGTCGAGAAAATGCCGGGCGCAAGGAAGGCGTGCAGTGAGCGTATTCCGGTCAAGTCTCCTCGGAGACGGCGGCCGGCCGCGGGCACCCCCGGCCGCCGGGGCGTTCTGCACATTTTTTTCCGGCGGCGCACTCCCCGGCGCCCGCCTCGGGCTCGCCCTGCTGGTCTTCGCGGCCCTGTTCGCCGCCCCTATCGTCGCGGAGGCGCAGACGGAAGTCACTCTGACCAGCAACCTGAACAAAGCTCGCCATAACGGCCCGTTCGTCGGTCCCCTTTCCACCGGCGGGGAGAACATCCTGGCCCAACGGTTCACCACCGGGAGCAACGAATACGGCTACACCCTTTCGAGTGTGGAACTTAAGCTGGAAGCCGTTCTGGCAGGGGCGGTGCCGTCAGTCAGCATCCACGGGAGCGCAGGACGAAACCCGGCCGCGAATGCCCTGTTCGTGCTGACCAATCCGAGCAGGATCGCCGACGGAACGAGGAAATTCAACGCGCCCGCAAATACGAAGCTGGAGAAGGGCACCGATTACTTCGTCGTGATCGGGAGCTCGGGCGCGCGTTACGGAATCGAGGTCACGACCGACACCAGCCAGAGCGGCGCGGATGGGTGGTCAATCCAAGACAGCTACCGAAGCGACGCCGGCACTGGATGGGGTTTCCACTCGGGTGAGAGCGTCAAGCTGAGAATAAAAGGGACGATCAACGGCCCGCCCAACACCGCCGCCACGGGCAAGCCGGGGATCGACGGGCGCGAGGGCGGCCTCGCGGTCGACGGCGAGGTGGCGAGCGCGTTGCTGGGCGCCGACTGGAGCCGGGAGCGGACCACGGCGGGGCTGATCCTCGGGCGCAGCATCGGCGACGGCGGCTACCGCTCGGAGACCGGGCGGGGCACGGTGTCCTCGACCCTGACCGGCCTCTATCCGTGGATGCGCCGGGCGCTGGGCGAGCGGATCTCGCTCTGGGGCGTTGCGGGCTACGGCGAGGGCGCGCTGACGGTGACGCCGGCGAGCGCGGAGGGCGCGTCCGGGGCGTCCCGGGCGGCGATCCGTACCGACCTGGGGCTTGCGATGGCCGCGGCGGGCCTGCTGGGTGCGCTGGTGCCGGCGCCGGAGGGCGGCGGCTTCGAGCTTTCGGTCAAGACCGACGCGATGGGGGTGCGCACGCGCTCGGCGGCGGTCACCGGGCTTGCGGGCGCGAGCACCGGGGTGACGCGGCTCCGGCTGGGCCTGGAGGGCTCGCGGGCGTTCCGTTACGAGGGCGGGGCGCAACTGAAACCGAGCCTCGAGGCCGCGGTGCGCCGGGACGGCGGCGACGCCGAGACCGGCCTCGGGGTGGATGCCGGCGGCGGCATCGCCTGGACGGACCCCGGGCGGGGCCTCTCCGCCGATCTCCGGGGCCGGGGACTGGTGAGCCACGACTCGAAGGGCTTCCGCGAGGCCGGGCTGTCGGGCTCGCTCTCGTGGGAGCCCCGTGCCGGCGGCGGCCGGGGCCCAAACCTGTCGCTGACGCAGACCATGGGCGCGGCGGCCTCGGGCGGCGCGGATGCGCTGCTGGAACGGAGCACGCTTGCCGGTCTCGCGGCAAACGACGATGGCGCGGCGGATCGCGGGCTGCTGGCCGGCCGCCGCCTGGAGGGGCGGTTCGGCTACGGCTTCGCGGCGTTCGGCGGCCGCTTCACCTCGACGCCCGAGGTTGGCTTCGGGGCCTCGGAGGCGGCGCGCGACTACCGGCTCGGCTGGCGGCTGACCCCGGCGGCCGGGGACGGCCCGGGTTTGCAGGTCAACCTCGACGCCACCCGGAGCGAGCCCGCCGGCGCCGGCGCACGGGCGCACGGCGTGATGTTCACCGGCGTGATCCGCTGGTAGGGAGGCTGATTCACGCATAACAATTTTGCTATCGATAACCGTCCGACAATGAAATTTACAAGCCTTCCGAATTTCCGTTACCTTTGTCAACCTATAGGCGCTCCGGAGCGGCTCGAAGCGGCCTGGGTCGCGTGGCGGGATCAGGAGAAAATGGATGGCTTCGGTTGAGGGTACAAACCCTGTCGGTTGTGGTTCATTATTACGCTCGATAACTATAATTATCGAGCGTAATCTTGTTAAGGATTGCTGATTCGCCCAACCGCCCCCAGCGCCTTACTGCCTCCGATAATCTACTGTAAAAACTTGATTTTTTTGCGACCGCAGAGGCCCGGGCGGGCGATGTCGTCGTCCGGCGGCGGAGCCGGGGTCCGGTTATCGGGTCCGCCGGGCGTTGCCCCGAAAAACCGCTCCGGGATGCTTCGATGGCGTCTTCCGGCCGACCCGTTAACGCCGATTTTCCCCACATTTCCGCCGATTTCCGGAGGCAAACCCGTGTTCCGGCCACACTACCGCGCTTTCCCGGCATGAGTGCGATATTACGCTCGATAATTATAGTTATCGTGCGCAATCCAGCGGCGCCGCGGGCCCGTTTTTGGCGGAATTCAGGGCCGTTTTCCGAAACCGTCTTTCCGGCCGGCGCTGGGCGGCCTGCGTACTCGCCGTTGCCTTCGCCCTCACGCTCGGCGCCGGCACGACCGAGGCGCAGACCCCGGTAAAGCTGGTGAGCAACACCGGGCAGGACACCGACGGCACGAGCGCAGTTAGATTCGATCGCGCTCAGACGTTCGAGACAGGCAGCAACGCCGCGGGTTACACGCTGACCAGCGTGAAGTTTTTTATGTCGGGCACCTTCAGTCATCATTGGGAACTGCGCATCGAGTCGTTGGGGTCGAACAACAAGCCGGGCGGGAGCCTGGGTGCACTGTCGTGCCCAATTGCCGATATTGTCGACTTTGTGTACACCTGCACGACCGACGGCATCGATCTGAGTGCCGGCACGACGTATTTTGTGGTGCTCCAAGGGCCAGTAGCGAACTTGGACATCAATTACCGGCGAACGGAATCGGACAACGAGGATGGCGGCGCGGCGGCGGGCTGGAGCATCGGCAACGGAAGCCTGTGGGACGACGATACCACTCTCGACTGGGACCGAACATCCACCACTTCCTGGAAGATCGAGATCCACGGTTACGAGAAGGTTTCGCCGACGCTGCAGGCGGCAACGGTCAGCGGCGACAGGCTGTCGCTGACCTTCAGCCAGGCGCTGGACGGGAGTTCGGTCCCGGCCGCGGCCGCCTTCGCGGTGGCGGTGGACGGCGGCGCCCCGGCGGCTCCGGCGGCGGTCGGTATCTCCGGCCGGACGGTGACCCTGACCCTGGCCGAGGCGGTGGAGCCGGGCGCGGCGGTCACGGTGAGCTACGACCCGGCGCGGGCGGGCGGCAATCCGCTGCGGAGTGCCGGCGGCGTCGAGGTTGCGGCCTTCACCGGCCGGCCGGTGAGGAACGGCGAACCGGAGGCGCAGAGGCGGGTCCTTGAGCGCACGCTTGCGGCGGTTGCCTCGCGGACGGTCGCGGGGGCGCTCAACAACATCGGGACGCGGCTCGGCGATGCGGCTCCAACGCCGGGAATGACCATCGCCGGGGAGACGGTCCGGTTCGGGGCCTCCGGGACGGCCGGCGCCACGGAGCGTTGGGCCGCGGCGTGTCCGCCGGACGCGTTCCGCGACTGCATGCCTCACCCGAGGAGCCGGGGCGGGGACGCGGACGCGCTGATGCGTGCGACCGCATTCTCATGGACCCTTGGCGCGGCCCCCGGAGACAAGGAGGGCGGGACGGGGTTCGACCCGGATGCGCCCCGCTGGGCCGTGTGGGGCCGGGGGGACTTCGGGTCCTTCGAGGGCCGTCCCGACGGAATCTCCAGCTACTCGGGCGAGACCCGCACGGGCTGGCTCGGGGTGGACGCCCGGGAGGCCCCCCGCAATTCCGGGCGCCCGGGGCGCTGGGTGGCGGGTTTGGCGGTGTCCCGCGGGATGAGCGAGACCGACTATACCCTGGAGAACGAGGCGGGCCGGATCGAGACCGACCTGACGGCGCTCTGGCCTTATGGGCGCTGGACCTTCGAGAACGGGCTTGAGCTGCGCGGGATGCTGGGCGCGGGCCGGGGCGAGGCGCGCCACATGCCCGGCGACGGCGAGCCAATGGAGAAAAGCGACCTGACCATGTGGACGGGCTCGGCCGGGCTGCGCCGGCCCCTGCCGCCCCTGGCCGGGATCGGCCTCGCGGCGCGGGGTGACGTGAGCCTCGCTCGGATGCGGACCGCCAAGGGCGAAGGGGACGAGGAACAGGCGGTGGACGGGCTCAGCGCCGACGCCTGGCGGGTGAGGGGCGGTATCGAGGCGTCCCGGCGCATCCCGTTCGACGACGGGTCTACGCTGACGCCGTTCGTCGAAACGGCGGCGCGCCGGGATGGCGGCGACGGCGTGACCGGAACCGGCCTGGAGGTCGCGGGCGGGGTGCGCGTCGCGGCGGAGCGCCTTCAAATCGAGGCGCGGGGGCGGTGGCTCGCGGCGCATACGGAAAAGGGCGCCGAGGAGCGGGGCGTGAGCCTGACCGCGAGGCTCGGTCCCGGGGCGCAGGGGCGGGGCCTGTCGGTATCGCTCGCGCCCCGCTGGGGCGCGCCGGCGGGCGGAGCCGGCAAGCTGTGGCACGAGGAACTGCCACGGGGCGCCGCGTCCGGGACGCGGGAAGTTGGCGCGCTGGACGGTGAACTCGGCTACGGCTTCGCCCTGTTCGGCGGCCGGTTGACGGGCACGCCCAATGCCGGGTTCGGGGCCTCGGACGGCGGCGGGCGGGACTATCGCATCGGCTGGCGGCTGACCCCGGCGGTGCCGGGCTATGCCGGCTTCCGGGTCGATCTCGACGCCACGCGGCGCGAAAGCGCCAATGCCAACGAGCCCCCCGCCCACGGCGCCATGCTCACGGGCGCGATGCGGTGGTGAGGGGGTGCAAATTCGTGGATGCCCCGGACAAGCCGGGGCATGACGAGTTTCTTTGACTCAGCACCACTCGTCATACCCCGCTTTATGCGGGGTATCCAGTAGACAACCCCCTCACCCTGACCCTCTCCCCCTCAAGAAGGGGGAGAGGGGACACCGCCGAAACTCCTTCGCCACCTTTCAGCGCCGGGTGAGGGGGGCGTGAAAACAGGATTCCCCCAATCGAGTACAGGCACTAGGTCCTGTTGACATTTATCGCATCCAAATGAGCGCCCCGACGAGGCACAGCATGGCCATGTAGGCGGTGACGGTCTTTTCGTAGCGTGTGGCGATGCGGCGGAAGTGCTTGATCTTGTTGATGAAACATTCGACGACGTGCCTTTCCTTGTAGAGTTCGGGGTCGTACGGCACGGCTTGTGCCCGCGACGGGTTGGAGGGGATCACCGCCACCATCCCGGCGCTGTCGAGGCGGGCGCGGAAGCGGTTCGCGTCGTAGGCGGTGTCGGCGATCAGGGTCTCGCCCGGCAGCCCGGCGATCAGCCCCTCGGCCTGGGTGACGTCGCCCACCTGGCCGCCGGTGAGGATGAACCGCAAGGGATTGCCCAGGCCATCGACGGCGATGTGGATTTTGCTCGTCAGGCCGCCGCGCGAGCGGCCGATGGCCTGAGCCTGAGCCCCCCTTTTGCGCCGGCGGCATGTTGATGCGCCCGCACGATGGTCGAATCCACGATCAGGTATTCGAAGTCGGGATCCTCCGCCAAGGCATTGAAAAGACTCTCCCAAACCCCCGCCTTGGCCCACCGCGAAAAGCGCACGTAGACGCTGTTCCAGTTGCCGAAGGCGTCCGGCAGATCGCGCCACGGCGAACCCGCCCGGGCGATCCACAGCACGGCGTCCACAAACAGGCGGTTGTCCCGACCCGTGGAGCCGCGATCCGCCTCTTTGCCCGGAACCAAACCCTTGATCCGGTCCCATTGCATATCCGTCAGTTCCCGTCGAAGTCGGTCAATTCGCTTTGCGAAATGACCTTACATGACACGCTCCCGCCAGTTGAAACGGTCTTGCTTGAATCACGCCAACCATGAATAGTCCGTTAATTGTCAACAGGACCTAGGCCTTGCAAGTGACGGGCGCTCGGGATAGGCAGATGATCAGCGCCCGGGATTGGGGCAGGGGAACATCGCATGAGCGAACCCGGCACACGCCGGAGCCACGAGGTCCTGGCCATCGGCCTGGTCTCCATGGCTCATTTTTTCAGCCACTTCTACATCCTCGTGGTGCCGGCGCTGCTGCCGCTGATCAAGGCCGACCTCGGCGCCGAGAGCGCCTTCGTGCTGTTCGGCCTGATCATGACCGCCTATGCCGGCATGTCGGCGGCCGGCCAGTACCCGGCGGGCGTGGTCATGGACCGGTACAGTGCGCGGCCCTTCATCATCTTCGGGCTGATCGGCATTTCGGCGTGCATGTTCCTCATGGGCTTCGCCAACTCGGTAGCGGTGCTCATCGTGCTCGCCGCAATCGCCGGACTGTGCGACAGCCAGTTCCACCCCTCCGACTACACCATCATGACCGCCCGGGTCCGCAGGCCGTGGCGGGGCAAGGCCTACGCCATCCACACCAGCGCCGGCTTCCTGGGGTTCGCCGCGACGCCGACCGTGGTCAGCTTCCTGGCGCCGAACTTCCATTGGCGCGAGATCATGCACATCCTCGGCATCGCCGGGATGATCGGCGCCGTATCGCTGATCGTCTTCGCCCGCTTCCTCAACGACCGGGAGTTCGCCGCACCCGCCGCCGGGACCGGTGCGGGCGAGACCGGTACCGGCAAGGCCGCCGGCAGATCGTTCATCTTCACCACCCCCATCCTGCTGATGTTCGGCTTCTACGCGGCGACCGCCCTGTCGGGGAACGGCATCCAGACCTTCGGCATTCCGGCGATGATCGAGATGTTCGAGATCGACCTTGTGGCCGCCAACCAGACCCTCGCCATCTATCTCTGGGGCATCACCATCGGGGTGTTCGCCGGCGGCATGGTCACCACCTGGCTCAAGCGCTTCGACGCCATCGCCGCCGTCGGCTACTCCCTCTCCGCCGCCGTCCTGATCCTCGTCGGGATGTCGGTGGCGCCCGTGGGCGTCGTGGTCGTCGGGCTCGCCTTCGTCGGTTTCATGATCGGCGCGGTGATGCCGTCCCGGGACCTGATGGTCGCGTCCATCGCGCCGGCGGGCGCGACCGGCAAGGCGTTCGGCTTCGTCTCCACCGGGTTCTCCGTCGGCGGGTTCTTCGGCCCGGTGCTCTACGGCTCGATCATGGATCAGAACGCGCCGGCGTGGCTGTTCTTCACCTCCGCGGTCCTGATGCTGGTCACGCTCGGCTTCGCCGTCGCCGCCGGTTGGGCGGCGCGGTCCCGCGGCGCCCAGGAAACCGCCCAGCAGCCCGCGGAGTAGGGTACGGCCTCACGAGCTTCTTTGATTCAGCATCACGCGTCATGGCCGGGCCCAGACCCGGCCATCCACGTGGATCACCGGGTCAAGCCCGGTGATGACGGACTGGTTTTTGTCGTATATCCACTCGTCGTGCCCCGGCCCACCGGTTATGGGGAATTTTCTTGGAGGGGTTGCCCTACCAGTCGTTCCGGAGTTCCCGGAGTTTCAGGAACACCGTCTTCTCGTCGGGCTCGTCTGGGAGGTCGGGGAACGCCTCCCGCAGCCGGGCGATCACCGTCGGGCTCTGCAGCCGGAAGAAGGTGTTGACCTCCTTCTCCAGCGCCAGGGTCGTTATCATCGCCCGGTTGGTGTCCTGGCCCGCGACCTCTTCCTTGAGGCTGGCGGCGCGCGCGTTGTCGGGCTCCCGGTCGAGGGTGAAATCGAGGTTGTTCTCGATGTAGTCGTGGCCGGGATAGATCAGCGTATTGTCGGGGAGGGCCGCCAGTTGCCGGGCGAACGTCTCGTAGAGCGGCACCGGATGGCCGCCGCCCTTGCAGTGTCCGGCGCCCGCATTGAACAGCGTGTCGCCGCAGATCAGCGCCGGCTGATCGGTGTGCGACAGCAGGCAGACGTGGCTCATGGTATGGCCGGGGGTGTCCATGGCCTCGAGCTCGACGGTCTTGCCCACCTTCACCACGTCGCCCGCATCGAGGCCGATATCCATGTCCGGGATGTCGTCCCCGGCCTTGGCGCTGGCGAGGATCCTGGCGCCGGTGGCCTCGACCATGCCGGCATTGCCGCCGGTATGATCGTGGTGGTGGTGGGTGTTGAGGATCTGGGTGATTTCCCAGCCCCTGTCCCTGGCCGCATCCAGGCACTGGCCGAACTCCAGCGGATCGACGGCGAGCGCTTCGCCGGTTTCCGGGCAGGCGATCAGGTAGTTGAAATTGCGGAAATTGTTGTTGGTCCAGATTTGCTCGACGATCACCTGTCATCTCCCTTGCGGATGCGGTCCCCGTGAGTTTAGCTCCCCCGCATGACGACTAAAATAACCAAATCGGTGATCGCCGAGGCGCTGGCCGAACTCGCCCGGCGCGATCCCGACATCCGGCGCGCCTACGGGCGGCTCGGCCCGCCGCCCGTGCGCGGCCGCCGGCCGGGCTTCGATTCCCTGTTCAAGATCATCTGCGCCCAGCAGGTTTCCACCGCGTCGGCCCGGGCCATCCAGGCGCGGCTCAACGAATATGCCGACCCCATGACCCCGGAAGTCTTTTTGGGCCTCACCGACGACGATCACCGGAAGGTGGGCCTGAGCCGCCAGAAGGGGACCTATGGCCGGGCCATCGCGAGAGCCCTGGTGGACGGCGATCTGAGCCTCCGCTCGGTGGCCCGCCAGGCCGACGGCGACGCCATCGAGGCGATGACCGCGCTGAAAGGCATCGGCCCGTGGACCGCCCAGGTTTACCTGCTGTTCGCCCTGAAGCGGCCCGATTTGTGGCCTGTGGACGACCTCGGCATCGTCGCCGGTTACCAGAAGCTCAAGGGGCTGCCCCGGCGCCCCACCCGCGCCGAGATGCTGGAGGCGGGCGAAATCTACCGCCCCTGGCGCAGCGTCGCCGCCCGGTTCATGTGGCATGTGGTGAATTCGGAACGGGCCGAAAAGGACCGGATGTAGGGCTCACCCGATTTCCGCCGACTGATCCGAGAAGTTGATGGTGACCTGGAAAGACCCCTCGTTCATCTTCCACTTGCGGAGTTCGTAGGAGCGCACCCCGGTGGAATGCATGGGGTCCGACTCGGCGATTTTCCTGGCCTCGCCGAAATCCCCGGCCCGGATGATGATCATCCCGAACGCGGGCGCATCCGCGCCTTCGTCGAACACCGGACCGGCGCCGTAGAGAATACCCTCCTTCTCCAGCCGCACCTGATGGTCGAGGTGGGCGGGCGAAACCTCGCGCACCTTTTCCGGCGGCACTTCGGGCTTCGAGAAGATGACGTAGAGTTCCTTGCCCAGGTAGCTGGTGATCCGCTCCTGGAGCGCCTGTTCGTCGGCCATGGTTGCCCCCGGGGAGTTGCGGCGCTACATGGCGCCCGGCTGGTAATAGGGATTGGTGCCGCCCGCATGGTCGGTGACGTCGAGCACTTGGCTGATGGCGGGGACGGCTTCCCTGATTTCCGTTTCGATGCCCTGCTTGAGGGTGGCGTCGGCCATCCCGCAGCCCTGGCAGCCGCCCTCGAGGCGGACATAGGCGATATCGCCCTGCACGTCGATGAGCGAAATATGGCCGCCGTGGCTGGCGACGGCCGGGTTGATCCGCTCGTCCAGCACCGTCTGGATGCTCTTGGCCTCGACCGTATCCAATCCCGGCTTGGGCAGCGCATCGCGGTAATCCTTCACCGCAATGACCTCCGGCACGTAGTGCCTGAGCACGTTGGTCATGCCGCCGATCAGCGAGAAGGCCGATCCCTGGAACTCGACCAGCACGTCGCCGTTCTTGAAATCGACGAAATCGACATCGCCGCCGGTCTGCTGGGCGGCCGGCTTGATCCGGGTGTCGATGATTTCTCTGATCTGGGCGACGATGGATTCGTCGGCGGGGGCGTCTTCGGCCGCCTCGGCTTCCATGCCGTGCATCACCGGCGCGCCGGAAGTGTAGTGATCCATGATCGCGCCGAGGACCATCGGCTTCATCACCATCCAATCCAGGTCCGGGTCCTTTTCGACCACCACGTGATCGGCGTGGAGGGTGATTCCGGCAACGCCGTCGACACCGAACAGGCGCTCCGCGAGCGGCGAACGCTCCGCCGATTCCTCGTCGGGGAACTCCGCCGAACCGCCGGGTAAAACGGTCTCGCCGGGAATGAATTTCAGCCGGTCGGGATCGGGCAGGGCTTCGGTTTGAATAAACATCTCTTACCTCATTGACGCGCCGGGCGGCGGCAATCGCCGGCGCTTACCATAGTTCCGGGGGATATTTATATCGTCCACAAAAAATGTCCAGGTATTCCGGTCGGGTATTGCCCGGTTTTCCCTTTGAAACCGGTGAAATTATCGTATAACCCGCGCTGGGCCTTGGAAGAGCCCCAGGAGCGCACATGACGCCTAAGATCGACCGATTTCTCGCCGAGCGGCAGCCGGAAACCCCCTGTCTGGTGGTCGATCTCGACGTGATCTCGGCGAACTTCGGCGCCTTGCGGTCGGCGCTGCCCCAAGCCGAAATCTATTACGCGGTGAAGGCCAATCCGGCCTCGCCGGTGCTCCAGCGGCTGGCCGGGCTCGGTTCCAATTTCGATGCGGCGAGCCTGTCCGAGATCGAGCGATGCCTGGCCGCCGGCGCGGACCCGTCCGGCATCGCGTTCGGCAACACCGCCAAGAAGCTGGACCATATCGCCGCCGCTTACAGCCGGGGCGTGCGGCTGTTCGCCTTCGACAGCGAACCGGAGCTGGAAAAGCTCGCTCAGGCCGCGCCGGGTTCCGAGGTGTTCTGCCGCATGCTGGTCGCGGGCGAAGGAGCGGCGTGGCCGCTTTCCCACAAATTCGGCTGTTCGGCGGAGATGGCCGTCGATCTGATGATCAAGGCGCGGGATGCGGGCCTCAACGCGAGGGGCATCTCTTTCCACGTCGGCTCCCAGCAAACCGAGCTGGGCCCCTGGCAGGCGGCCATCGGCGAGGTGGCGCGGATATTCACCACCCTGGCGGAGAAGGGGATCACCTTGGACCTGGTCAATCTCGGCGGCGGTTTCCCCTTCCGCTACCGGGAGGACGTTCCGGAACTGCCGGAGGTGAGCGAGGCGATCCGGACCGAAATCGCCCGCGCCTTCGGCAACCGGCCGCCGGCGCTGATGATCGAGCCCGGGCGGATATTGACCGCCAATGCGGGCCTGGTCCGCTCCGAGGTGGTGCTGGTCTCGGCCAAGGGATACGGCGAACGGGTCCGCTGGGTCTATCTGGATGTGGGCAAGTTCGGCGGGCTGGCCGAGACCATGGACGAAGCGATCCAGTATGCGCTGCGTACCGAATATCCGGCCGGACATCCGGATACCGAGACCGGCCCGGTGGTTCTCGCCGGCCCGACCTGCGACGGCGCGGATATCCTCTACGAGCGCACCGAGTACCGCTTGCCCATGGCACTGAAGGCCGGCGACAAGATCGACATTCTCGATGCCGGCGCCTATACGGCGAGCTATTCGTCGGTGGGCTTCAACGGCTTTCCGCCGCTCAAGGCGTACTACCTCTGACCGTTCCCGTCGGCAGGGCGCGCGATCCGTCATAATCGGACTTGGAATCTGCTTCCAACGAAAATTTCGATTCGGGCCCGATCGTGCGCGCCGGTATAGGCATTTATGGTCATTTATGGACATTTGATGACTTGGTTAAATTCCAATTCGGTGTTTGTGGGCGCATTTTTTGCGCGGGAACCACAAGCAAATTCATGTGGCGAAATCATGGGGCGGCGCCTGCGGACGACGCTCCCTTATCAATGTGTGCGATTTGCCGCCCGATGCCAGTCCCGCGCGCCCTTCGAGGGCGAGAGGGGGTAAATTTACCACAGAGCGCACAGAGACCACGGAGCGGATTCGAGTGCAGATACTTCGTGTTCTCGGTGGTCGACCTGGTGAATATCCTGGATGCCCCGCACGGAGGCGGGGCATGACGGGTTAGCTTGTGTCGTATCTTCACTCGTCATACCCCGCTTTATGCGGGGTATCCAGGGGACCCGCCTTACGAAAACGCCTTGAAGGTGATCAGGGTGAAGGTGTCCTTGACGCCGGGAAGGCGCTGGATCTGCTCGGTGACGAAATGCCCGATGTCGGTGGCGTCGTCGAGATAGCACTTGATCAGCAGATCGTGCTCGCCGGATATGGAATGAACCTCCGACACCTGTTCCACCGTTTCGACCGCCTGGCCGGCGACGGAATAGGCTTCGCCGAGCTCGCACTTCACTTGCACGAAGATTGTCTGCATGGAGCGGTCCTCCCCGGGAAAATTCCGAAATCGACGCCGCTAGTTTGAAGTCAAAGGCGGGGGGTTGTCAAAGCGGTAGGCCGGGCGCCCTAACCGGATACCTTGGCCGGGCGCCGCATGAACGCGGGAACATGGTCGCCCATCCCGACGACCGCTTCGTCCTTTTCGGCCCGGCCGGATTGCTTGCTGGGTTTCTGGCCGCGCTTTTCGTTCCGCTTTTCGTTCCGTCGGCCGTCTTGTTTGTCCTCCGGCCTGCCGTCCTGTTTGCCGCCGCGCTTCGGCCCAGCGGATTTCTCGGCGGATCTCTGGCCTGATTTCTGGCCCGATTTTTGGCCGGACTTGCGCGGCGAAGCGCTCTTTTCCGTCTCGGCATGGTCTTGTTTCGCAGCCGCCGCCGCGCCGCCCGGTTTGCCGGGGCCGGCATGGATTTCCTCGATCCTGCGGCCCTGCAGCCGTTCGATGGCGTGGAGGTACTTGCCGTCCTCGGGCGTCAACAGCGTGAAGGCGCGGCCCTCGCGGCCGGCGCGGCCGGTGCGGCCGATCCGGTGAACGTAGTCCTCGGCGTGGGTGGGGATATCGAAGTTGAAGACGTGGCTGAGTTCGATGATGTCGATGCCGCGCGCGGCGACGTCGCTGCACACCACGAGCTTGATTTCGCCCGCCTTGAATTTCCCCAGGGTCTCGGTGCGCGCCGACTGCGCCATGTCGCCGTGGAGCGCCGCCGCGTCGAAGCCGTGCTTCAGAAGCGAGCGGTAGAGGATATCCACGTCCCGTTTGCGGTTGCAGAAGATCAGCGCGCTGCGCACGTCCTCTTTTTCCAAGAGCGCCCTCAGCGCCTCGCGCTTGAATTTCTGATATCCGCCGCCGCCACGGCCCCGTTCCTTTCGGGTCACCGTGACGATCCCCTGGAATATCTTCTCCAGCGGGGCGGCCGGCGGCGCGACGGTGATCTCCCTGGGGTTCATCAGGAAGGCGTCGGCGAGGCGGCGGATTTCGGGCGGCATGGTAGCCGAGAAGAACAGGGTCTGGCGTATCTTGGGCAGCAGGCCGACGATGCGCTCCACGTCGGGCATGAAGCCCATGTCGAGCATCCGGTCGGCTTCGTCGATGACCAGGATTTTCACGTCGCTGAGCAGCAGCATGCCGCGGTCGAACAGATCGATCAGCCGCCCGGGCGTCGCGATCAGCACGTCGACGCCCCGGTCGACGAGCTTGTACTGGTCGTCCATGGACTGGCCGCCGATGATCAGCGCCTTGGAGAGCTTGTGGTACTTGCCGTAGGTGTCGAAATTCTCGGCGACCTGGGCGGCGAGCTCCCGGGTCGGCTCGAGGATCAGCGTCCGGGGCATCCGGGCGCGCGCCCGGCCGGCGGCCAGGATGTCGATCATCGGCAGGGTGAACGACGCGGTCTTGCCGGTGCCGGTCTGCGCGCAGCCGAGGATGTCTCGTCCCATCAGGACATGGGGGATGGCCTTCGCCTGGATCGGCGTCGGATCGGTGTAGCCCGCGTCGGAAACCGCGCGGAGGACCTCTTCGCTTAAGCCGAGGTCGTCAAAACTCATTCGGGTATCGTCCGGATTTATGACCGGTTCCACTTCCGGGGGAACCGTTTATGGCGGCGGGAAGTACGGGAAAACGCCCCTATTGTCAACCGGGAGGAGGGGGGGGACATGGCGCGCCGCCAAGGCGTGGATGCCCGTGTCGAGCACGGGCATGACGATTTCTTGAACCACAGAGACAATGAGACAGTGAGGAGCACCGCCAAGTCGTCATGGCCGGGCCCACTGGACCGGCTTTGCCGGGCCAGCCCGGCAAAGTGGCCCGGCCATCCACGTGTTGCGCCATCCCAAAGCGTGGATGCCCGTGTCAAGCACGGGCATGACGGCTGGAGTATGCCCCAAGTCCCCTCGCCCCTTTCAGGGTGAGGGGGTCATAAGATTATGAGAGTGAGGGGGTGCGGCCGAAGGGGGGCGCCCTGCGGGCTCACTCCTCTGTATACGGCTCCGCTGGTTCGGCGAGGCCCGGCGCGGGGACCTCCGGCGTTTCCCGCAGCCGGTCGGCGATCCACAGCTTGATGAGCGACTGCCGGGGGACGCCCAGCACGCGGGCCTGCCGGTCCAGGGCCGCGACGACCCATGCCGGGAAATCGACATTGACTCGCTTCGTCTCGACATTCACCCGCCGGGCGCGCGGCCAATCCACATGGGCGTCGATGTCCTCTCCGTCGTCGAACGCCTTGTCGAACTCATGGGCTTTCACCATAGCGCTTCACCTCCTTTTCACTGGCGCGGCGGACGGAGATAATCCGGATCCGCTCGCCGCGATGCGTGCAAACCGCCGTCCAATGGCGCTTCCCGATCTTGCCGACCACGATGAAGCGCGGCTCATCGGTGGTGCGGGCCGGGGCCTCAAGCAGCATGGGGTCGCCCCACAGCGCCTGTGCCTCGTTGAAGTCGATGCCGTGCTTGATCCTGTTGGATGCGCTCTTGTTCGGGTCGACTTCGAATATTATGTATCGATATGGGGCGGAAACTATACCTTATCAATATAGAAATTATATGAATTCACTACCGCACGCTCAAGCCCCGCTGCCCGTACAGGATCATCGTCACCCGGTTCACCGGCACGTCCAGCGCCTTCGACAGCGCATTGGCCGACAGCCCGATCTCGTCAAGCTCGCCGCGCAGGATTTCGCCGGGATGCACCGGCGTCATTCCGTTCCTGGCGTTCATGGTCGGAACTCCATTCGGTCAGTGATGGCCGATCATGCAACCTTGTCGAAGCGGCTGGGGCGGATCAGCACTTCGGCGGAAATCCCGAGATGTTCATGCAATTGCCGGATCATGTCGATCGACAAGCCGCGCTTGCGGTTGAGAACGTCCGCCACCCGGTTGCGGGGACCGATCATCGGCTCCAAGTCCTTGCGGGTCAGGCCCATCTGCTCCATCCGGAACCGGATCGCCTCCACCGGGTCGGGCGGATCCATGGGATAGTGCTTCGCCTCATAGGCTTCGATCAGCGTGGCGAGCACATCGAGGCGGTCGCCTTCCGGCGTGCCGCTCTTGGCGCCCCAAAGGCGTTCGGCCTCTTCGAGCGCCGCCTCGTAGTCCGCTTCGGAGCGGATGGGTCTCAGTTCAGTCGCCATATCTCACCTCGGCTGCGTCTATCCTGTCATATGCCTTGTGGGTGCCGATCCACTTGATCCAGACGATACCCTTCTCGTAGTCGACCGCCACCACCAAGCGGTAGTCGTTGCCCATGATGTTGAAGACAATCCGCTCGGCGTTGACGATGCTGGCCGTGGCGTAGTGTCTCTTCACATCGGCGGAACTCGCCCACTCTGCCTTGCCGACTTCATCGAACCAGGCATCGAGCGCGGCCTTCACTGCCGGCTGATCCTTTCGCCCCGCGAGGCTCTCGATAAACTCCCGCAAGGTGCGGCGGGCAATTATCCTCATTTGAGCCCCAACATAACGCGAGACCATTATGGTCTCAAGATCAAATATCGAAGCCCAGGCGGTAATCCGTTCCGTTCTGTCGGGAGACAATGCCTAGTATCCGCCCCCGTTTACCCGTGCCGCTGCGGCCGGCGCTGGCCTTGGCGCGGCGCCTGGGGTGATCTAGGTTTCCCCACTCCACCCACCTGGACCGGATTTCATCCATGCACCGACACGGCCTCATTCTCCCCTTCGAAGGCGTCATGCCGGACATTGCCGAAGACGCGTTCATCGCTCCCACCGCGACGGTGATCGGCAAGACCGCCATCGGGTCCCGGTCGAGCATCTGGTACGGCTGCGTGCTGCGCGGGGATTGCGGCACCATCGAGGTCGGCAGCGGGACGAACCTCCAGGACAATACGGTGGTTCACATCACCGAAGGCATCGCCGATACGTTCATCGGCTCGGACGTCCTGGTCGGCCACTCCTGCCTGCTGCACGGATGCACGCTGGAGGACGGGTGTTTCATCGGCATGGGCGCCACGGTCATGGACAATGCGGTGGTGGAGACGGGCGCCATGGTCGCCGCCGGGTCGCTGGTGACGCCCGGAAAGCGCGTCAGGAAGGGCGAGCTGTGGGCCGGCAATCCGGCGAAGTACTGGCGCGGCCTGCGGGACGAGGAGGTCGCCGGGTGGCCCGAGCAGTGCGCCCATTACGCGGAGATGGCCGAAAGGCACATCAAGTCCATCGGGGGCTGATTCCGCCCCCCGTTTACCGGCCATGGCCGAATGGGCCGACTCGTATATGAACCGCATCCAAACAGGCGGGACGGTATCCCGCCGATGTTTGCAATCTGTTAACCCTTGGCTGGCAGGGTGGGCGCCGAATCGGTAAACGGCATTCGGTCAACTGACGAAGGGCGCACCGACGATGCGTAGATCGGCACGTAGACGGATCAAGCGGCGGCGGCGAATTCTCGCGGTGGGCCTGGTCGCGCTGCTTGCCGGGTGTTCCTCGATCCCCAACGCCATCAACCCCGTGGAATGGTTCAAAGGCGCGCGCGATTTTATCGTCGGCAGCGACGACCAGCCGCGGGCGACGGAGGATGCCCCGAAGGGGCTTCGGGACGGGCGCGGGCAGGCGGTCCCGGGCGCCGGCAAGCCCATCCCCAATCTGAACACCGTTCCCCGGCGGCCCGAACCCTCGTCACGGGAGCAGCGCAGCCAAACGGAGCGCGGCCTGATTTCGGACCGGGAAGGCGCCCGGCGCTATTCCAGGGAAACGGTCCGCCGCCAGGGCGATCCGGTGAATCCGCTCCAGACATCGCCCCGGAGATCGCCCGAGACATCCCCCCAGGCCAAGGCGCCTTCGGCGACGCCCCGGATCGAGACACCGCGCCGCAGGGCAGCGCCGACTCCCCGGCCTCGGCCCCCGGCCGCGCAGGCTCCCGCGCCGACACCGCCGAAACCCCCGCCGGCCGCTTCAGCCCGCCAACCGTCGCCGAAAGCCGCGCCGGCCCCGCGCCCGGCGCCGCAACCCCGGCAGGCCGCGCCGGCATCCGGCGGCGAGCCTGAAACAGTTGTGGTCTCCGGCGCGGGCGTCCAAACCGGGGGCCGCGCCTCCACCAGCCCGCCGGCGCTGTCGCCCGGCGTTTCGCGCCCGGCGTTTCGCGCCCGGCGCTTCCCCCGGGCGCCGACCCGGCCTCCAAGGTCGGCCGTTTCCAGAGGCTCTCGGAATTCAGCCCGGCGGCGGGCCGGGGTTCCTATCAGGTGGCGACCATCCTGTTCGACAACGGGTCGTCCCGCCTAAATACCCGGGACCGGCGGATCATCCGCCAGGTCTTCGCCCAGCAGCGCCAGACCGGCGGCACCATCCGGATCGTCGGCCATGCCAGCCGCCGGACCGCGAACATGGACCTGGTCCGGCACAAGCTGGTGAACCTTCGGGTCTCGGCGGCCCGCGCCGATGCGGTGGCCAAGGAACTGATCAGAATCGGCGCCCGGCCCGGCAGTTTGTTCGTCGGCGCGGTATCCTCCCAGTATCCCCGGTATCACGAATACATGCCGTCGGGAGAAGCCGGCAACCGGCGAGCCGAGATTTTTATCGATTTCTAGAGCCGATCATGGTTTGTCGGAATCGCTTTGCGATGCCGACAATCCATGTGAATCCGATCTAGGCCCAAGGGCGTTAACCCCCCCCCCACTCTGGCAGTTGAATGAGCCAATGGAATTTGAAGGCGTCGTGCCGGCCATTGCCGAAGACGCGTTCATCGCTCCTACCGCGACGGTGACCGGCAAAACCGCATCGGGTCCGGATTGAGCATCTGGTACCGGCGGGGCCCGCGGGCTGGGGAGGCCGCCAGTGGCCCGGCCGGCGCGCCCATGACGCGGAGATGGCCGCGAGGCACATCAAGTCGATGGTTGGATGATTCCGTCTTGGCCGAACGCGCCGACTCGTATATGAGGCGCCCATATGACTTCCATCCAAGCGGGCGGGACGGAATCCCGCCGATCTTTGCAATCCATTAACCCTTGGCTAGCCGGGTGAGCGCCGAATCGGTAAACGCGATTCGGCCAATACACGAGGGGCACATCAGCGATGAGTAGATTGGCGTCTAAACGGATCAAGCGGCCGCGGCGGTTTCTTGCCGTGGGTCTGGCCGCGTTGCTTGCCGGATGTTCCTTGATCCCCGACGCCGTCAACCCCGTGGAATGGCACAAAGGCGCGCGCGATCTCGTCTTGGGCAGCGACGACCAGCCGCGGGCGCCCGAGGATGCCCCGAACGGGCCCCAGGCCGATCCCCGGGACGGGCGCGGGCAGGCGGTCCCGGGCGCCGGCAAGCCCATCCCCAATCTGAACACCGTGCCCCGGCGGCCCGTCACCTCGTCGCGGGAGCAGCGCGCCCAAACCCAGCGCGGCCTGGTTTCGGACCGCGACGGCGCCCGGCGCTATTCCAGGGACGCCGTCCGCCGCCAGGGCGATCCGGTAAATCCGCTCCAGGCATTGCCCCAGATATCGCCCAAGGCAACGTCCCAGGCATCCCCCCGGAGATCGCCCCGGAGATCGCCCATGGCCGCGGCGCCCCCTCCCGGCGGCGTCCAGAGCCTCTCGGATTTCAACCCGGCGGCGGTCCGGGGTTCCTATCAGGTGGCGACCATTCAGTTCGACAACGGGTCGTCCCGCCTTAATGCCCGGGACCGGCGGATCATTCGCCAGGTCTTCGCCCAACAGCGCCAGACCGGCGGCACCATCCGGATCGTCGGTCATGCCAGCCGCCGGACCGCAACCGAAAACGACGTCCGGCACAAGGAGGTGAAGCTTCGGGTCTCGGCGGCCCGCGCCGATGCGGTGGCCCGGGAGCTGATCAGAATCGGCGCCCGGCCCGGCAGTTTGTTCGTCGGCGCGGTGTCCTCCCGGTATCCCCGGTATCACGAGTATCTGCCGTCGGGAGAAGCCGGCAACCGGCGAGCCGAGATTTTTATCGATTTCTAGGCCCAAGGGCGTTAAACCCCCCACTCTGATAGTTAATTCCGGCAGTTGATAAGCCAATGGAAGGGGCGCCGGCGAGCGCCGTCATAGGGCCATGGAACAGGAATTTCACCGGATAAAGCGGCTGCCGCCGTACGTCTTCAACGAAGTCAATTCGATGAAGGCGAAGGCGCGCGCGGCCGGTGAGGACATCATCGACTTCGGGATGGGCAATCCGGACAGTCCGACGCCGCCCCACATCGTCGAGAAACTCACCGAGACGGTGACCGATCCCAGGACCCATCGCTATTCGGCGTCGCGGGGCATTCCGGGCCTGCGCCGGGCCAATGCGGCGTACTATGCGCGCCGGTTCGGCGTCGAGGTGGATCCCGAGAGCGAAACCATCGTGACCCTCGGCTCCAAGGAGGGTTTGGCCAACCTCGCCTCGGCCATCACCAGCCCCGGCGACGTCATCCTGGTGCCCAATCCCAGCTATCCGATCCACCAGTTCGGCTTCATCATCGCAGGCTCGAGCGTGCGAAACATTCCGGTGGCCACCGACGAGGCGTTCTTCGAGGCATTGGAGCGCGCCGTCATCCATTCGGTGCCCAAGCCCACCGCCGTGGTGCTGAACTACCCGAACAATCCGACGGCCATCACCACCGATCTCGAATTCTATGCCCGCGTGGTGGATTTCTGCCGCCATCACGGCATCTATATTTTGTCGGATCTGGCCTATGCGGAGCTCTATTTCGACGGCAACCCGCCGCCGTCGATCCTGCAGATCCCGGGCGCCCGGGAGATCGCCGTCGAGTTCTCGTCCATGAGCAAGACCTATTCCATGCCCGGCTGGCGGGTCGGTTTCGCCACCGGCAACAAGCGCCTGATCGCGGCGCTGGCGCGGATCAAGTCCTACCTCGATTACGGCGCCTTCACGCCGATCCAGGTCGCGGCGACCGCCGCGCTGAACGGCCCGCAGGAGTGCGTCGGCGAAATCCGCGCGCTCTACAAGCACCGCCGCGACGTGCTGGTCCAGAGCATGGCCGGGGCCGGCTGGGATATTCCGAGCCCGCCCGCGACCATGTTCGCCTGGGCCCCGATCCCGCCCGCCCTGGAGCACCTGGGTTCCGTCGAGTTCTCCAAGCTGCTGCTGCGCGAGGCCAAGGTGGCGGTGTCGCCGGGAATCGCCTTCGGCGAGCGCGGCGACGGCTTCGTCCGGGTCTCCCTGGTGGAGAACCCGCAGCGTATCCGCCAAGCGGCGCGGAACGTCAAGGCCTTCCTCGGCTCCTATGGCGACAACTCGGAAAAAGCTGAGCACCGCCGGGCAGCCGTATCTTGAGCAAGCCATTGACCATTGCCGTCGCCGGGCTCGGTACGGTGGGCGCCGGCGTTATCCGGGTGCTGGATACCCGCGCCGAGCTTCTGACCCGGCGTTGCGGCCGGGAACTCAAGGTGGTCGCGGTTTCGGCCCGCGACCGGTCCAAGGACCGGGGCATCGCGCTCGGGGCCTGCGAATGGTACGACGATGCGGCCGAGATGGCCGGGAAGGCCGACGCCGAGGTTGTCATCGAACTCATCGGCGGCTCCGATGGTATCGCGAAGTCCGTCGTCGATTGCGCGCTCGATGCGGGCCGCCACGTGGTCACCGCCAACAAGGCGCTGCTGGCGCATCATGGAACGGAACTGGCCCGGGCGGCCGAGGGCGCCGGCGTCGCGCTGGCCTACGAGGCGGCGGTGGCGGGCGGTATTCCGATCGTCAAGGCGATCCGCGAGGGTTTGGCGGCCAACAGTTTCGACCGGGTCTACGGCATCCTCAACGGGACCTGCAATTACATCCTGTCGACCATGCGCGAGACCGGGCGCGGATTCGACGACGTGCTCGCCGAGGCGCAAGCGTTGGGCTATGCCGAGGCGGACCCGGCATTCGACGTCGATGGCGTCGATACGGCCCACAAGCTGGCCATCCTCGCCAGCCTCGCGTTCGGCACCGAGGTCGATTTCGATTCGATCTATACCGAGGGCATCCGCCACGTCTCGCCGCTGGATTTCGAGTTCGCCCAGGAACTCGGCTACCGGATCAAGCTGCTGGGCATTGCCCGGCGCACGCCGTCGGGGATCGAGCAGCGGGTGCATCCCTGCATGGTGCCGCTCGCCGACCCGATCGCCCATATCGAGGATGTGTTCAACGCCGTGGTGGTCGACGGTGACGCCGTCGAGACCACCATGTACGAGGGCAGGGGCGCCGGCCAAGGCCCCACCGCCTCGGCGGTGGTCGCCGATGTGGTGGATATCGCGCGCGGCCGCTGGGCGCCTGCCTTCGGCGTGCCCTGCGCAGAACTGAACGCGCCCAGCCCGTCCCCCCATCACCCAGCGCACGGGACGCTACTACCTGCGCCTGACGGTGGTCGACCGGCCCGGCGTTTTCGCGGAAATTGCCTCGGCACTGAAGGAAAACAATGTTTCAATGGAGGCGATCATCCAGCGGGGCCGCGCGCCCGGCGAAGCGGTGGAAGTGGTGCTGACGACCCACGAAACCCGGGATGATTCCGTCGCGGCGACCATTGACGCGATCGCCGAATCGGATGCTGTATTGGAGCCGACGCGATTGATCCGGATCGTGTCGTTCGGTTAGCGGAACTCCCGCCGTCGGCGGGACAATCCGGGGACGGCCGAAGGGAGGCCAATGGGAGGCCAAAAGGACGCAAGCGTGCCGGAGGGGGCAACCATGTCCGTGTCTGAACAGCCCATCATGCGGGACGCCAAGATGGACCGGAACCTGGCCCTGGAAGCGGTCCGGGTGACCGAGGCCGCGGCGCTCGCCGCTTCCCGCCTGATGGGCCGGGGCGACGAAAAAGGCCGCCGATCAGGCGGCCGTCGATGCCATGCGCCGCGCCCTCAACTCGCTGCACATCGAGGGCACCGTCCGTATCGGCGAAGGGGAGCGGGATGAAGCGCCCATGCTTTATATCGGTGAAGCGGTCGGCGGCGGCGACGGGCCCAAGATCGACATCGCCTTGGATCCGCTGGAAGGCACCACCATCACCGCCAAGGGCGGCCCCAATGCGTTGGCGGTCATCGCCATGGCCGAGGAAGGCGGCTTCCTCAACGCACCCGACACCTACATGCAGAAGATCGCCGTCGGCGGCGGCCTGCCGGCCGGGGTGGTCGATCTGGACGAGGATACCGGCGCCAACCTGAAGAACCTGGCCAAGGCCAAGGGCGTCGACGTGAGGGACATCGTCGCCTGCATCCTCGACCGGCCCCGCCACGAGGAGATCATCGCCAAGACCCGCGAAGCCGGCGCCCGCATCTCGCTGATCGGCGACGGCGACGTTTCGGGCGTCATCGCCACCGCCCAGGCCGACAGCGGCGTCGACATCTACATGGGGGTCGGCGGCGCGCCCGAAGGGGTTCTGGCGGCGGCCGCGCTCCGCTGCATCGGCGGGCAAATGCAGGGACGTCTGGTATTCCGCAACGAGGATGAGCGCCAGCGCGGAATCCGCTGGGGCATCGAGGATTTCGGCCAGAAATACGAGCTTGACGGGCTCGCCGGCGGCGAGGTGATGTTCGCCGCCACCGGCGTTACCGACGGCGCCATGCTGCGGGGCGTCCGGCGCTACAAGGACGGCGCCACCACGCATTCGCTGGTCATGCGCTCCAAGTCGGGCACCGTCCGCTATATCGAGGGCGAGCACAACTTCACCCGCAAGACCGGATTCGATCCGGCTGACAATTAGCCCGTGGCCGGGCAAAACGGAGACGCGCTCGCCCACGGCGTCGACCGCTCCTTCTCCGGGAAGCGGTGGGTCCGGCGGCCGGGGGACGACCGTCTCGGCCTCGCCATCGCCCAGCGGCTCGGCCTGCCGGAAATCGTCGGGCGGGTGCTGGCCGCCCGCGGCGTCGGGCTCGACGACGCCCCGTCCTATCTCGACCCCCGGCTCAACCGGCTGCTGCCCGATCCCTCCCACCTGATCGACATGGACAAGGCCGTGGCGCGGCTGGCCCGGGCGGTCAGGAACGGCGAGAAGATCGCCGTCTTCGGCGATTACGACGTTGACGGCGCGACGTCGTCCGCGCTGCTCAGGCGGTTTTTCCGCGGCGTCGGCACCGAGATCGAGGTCTATATCCCCGACCGGCTCAACGAAGGCTACGGCCCCAACGAACCGGCGCTCCGGCGGTTGCGGGAGGCGGGCGTCGATATCGTGGTCACCGTCGATTGCGGCACCACGGCGTACGAGCCCCTGGAGGCGGCGGCCGGGATGGGGCTCGACGTCATCGTCATCGACCACCACGTGGCCGAAGCGGGCCTGCCCAAGGCCCATGCCGTCGTCAACCCGAACCGGCTGGATGAGGACAGTCCTCATGGCCAGCTGGCCGCGGTCGGGGTGTCGTTTCTGCTGGCGGTGGGCCTCAACCGGGCGCTGCGCGACGCGGGCCATTACGCCGGCAGGCCCGAACCGGATTTGCGCCAGTGGCTCGATATGGTGGCGCTTGGCACCGTCGCCGACGTGGTGCCGCTGACCGGGGTCAACCGGGCCTTCGTCCGCCAGGGCCTGAAGGTGCTGGCCGGGCGCGAGAACACCGGTCTCGCGGCGCTTGCCGACGTGGCGGGCGTGGACGAGGCGCCCGGCGCCTATCACCTGGGTTTCGTGCTGGGGCCCCGGATCAATGCCGGGGGGCGGTTGGGTTCCTCCGATCTCGGCGCCCGCCTGCTGAGCACCGAGGATGCGGTCGAGGCCGCCGAGATCGCCGGCGCGCTGGACGAATACAACCAGCAGCGCCGCGCCATCGAGGAAGGCGTGCTCCAGGCCGCCGTCCGGGAAGCCGAGTCCGGCCGCCACGACGGCGTCGTCCTGGTCTCGGGCGGCGACTGGCACCCGGGCGTTATCGGGATCGTCGCCGCGCGGCTCGTGGAACGGTTCGGTCTGCCGGCCTGCGTGGTCACCACCGAGGGCGGCAAGGGGCTGGGCTCCGGGCGGTCCATGGCCGGCATCGACCTCGGCGCGGCGATCATCGCTGCCCGTCAGAAGGGCCTGCTGGTCAATGGCGGCGGTCACGCCATGGCCGCGGGATTCACCGTCGATCCGGACCGAATTGGCGACTTGCGCGCATTCCTCGCCGAACGGCTCGCGGCGGCGGCCGCCGCGGGCGACGTAGCGCCCCGGATCACCGTCGACGGCAGCCTCACCGTCGAGGCCGCCAATCTGGAGCTGGCCGGGCACCTGGAGCGCCTCGCGCCCTTCGGCAGCGGCAACGCCGAGCCCCGCTTCGTACTGCCCGGGGTCCGGGTCGCCAAGGCCGACGTGGTGGGCGCCGATCATGTCCGGTGCACCTTCACCGGCGGCGGCTCGGCCCGGCTCAACGCCATTTCCTTCCGGACGGCGGATACGGAACTCGGCAAGCGGCTGTTGAATCACGGCGGGCTGCCGCTCCATGTGGTTGGCCGGGTACGGCCCAACCGCTGGCAGGGACGGACCACCGTGCAGCTGATGCTCGACGACGCGGCGGCCGCAACCTAGCGGCGGTCTCTGTTCATTCGTTGATCTAACCACAGAGACGGTGAGACAGTGAGATAGGAGGAGTTAACCATTCCTCCTCGGTGAACTCTGTGCCTCTGTGGTGAGATTCCTGTTTCCTGGATGCCCCGCACGGAGGCGGGGCATGACGACTTGGTTTGTGTCGTACATCCATTCGTCATACCCCGCTTTATGCGGGGTATCCAGGATGCGCAAGCTCGTTAACTCTTGATTTTCGCTCCGGCGGCAAGTAGACCCGTGCCCGGCCGCGTCCCCATCGTCTAGAGGCCTAGGACACCACCCTTTCAAGGTGGCGACACGGGTTCGAATCCCGTTGGGGACGCCACCCTTCCTACATAAATCAATGACTTAGAGGATATTTGGGCGACCGTACCCAAAACTGTACCCAAACCACGCGGCGAATCGTTGGGAAGCCACCAAACAAAAGGAACGACGATGACCAGAGAACAATTCGAACTGTTGAACGACATTCGCAAACGGCTGCATGAGACTGACGAGTTTTTTCCGGTAATGCGGGATGAACTGGTGACCCTGTTGAGTCGCCTCGGGTGGACGGAAGAGGCAGAGGCGGTTGAACAAATGCCCGACTATCGCGCCATCCTTCAAGACAACGGCGATATCCAGGTGCAGGCGACCGGCGGCGCCAATGTTGGTGGTGTCCATGGTTGGCTATTGGCTGATGGGAAGTGCCGCCTCAAGAGGTGGTTGAAACCCGGCTAGTCGGGGGATGGCCGGCCCGGGGCGATTCAGACAAAACCCGGGGCTGGTGAGCGAGGGCGAGGACCCAACAAGCGCCCGCTATTCCTCCATCAACAGGCCGCTCACACTTGCGGCCCGTTCAATCTCCATGCCGCTCGCAACCATCGACTTAAGCGCGGTGGCGCGGCCCTGCAAATCCGCATTGTAGAGATCGAATCCCAACCGCACCGGCTCGGCCAGCTTCGCTGTCAATTCCGTTTCCAGAAGCCGCGCCAGCGGCCGTACCGTGTCAAGGTGGAATTGCCTCAACGCTTCCCGTTTGGCGGTGCCGCCGCTGTCATTGAATAGGGCCGGGCTGGCCCCACATCCGACCCCACAGTGTGACCACGCTAGGCCGGGCTCGCATGGTGATCGCCTGGGTTGTCACGGGTGCGGGAATCATGGAACGTTCCCAGTGTGGCGGTTCATTGAGGAGTTTATTGGTAGGTACTTCCTAATGCCATGGAACGATATTATAGCAGGTGTGTTAATATTAGCTGTGGTTGTACTAGCGTTTAGTATTTAGAAGGTGCTGTCTTGACACCCTTCCCAAGACAACCGGGGCGGCAAGGTGTGGGCATGACTCCACGCCCATCGGGTTACATGGTCAGGTTGCCAGCGACCACGGTGGCCTCGCGCTCAATCACCAAAGCACCGCGCTTTTCGGCGCGGATGGTGACAAGGTTCTTGGTGAAGTCATCGTTCACATAGCCGACATCAATGGTGCTGACTTGGCGCTCGTAGTAAACGCAATTTTTCTCCGGACGAAATTAACTGCGTACTCAACATCGCCCCGACAATCGAGATGGTTGGGATTTAGCGTGAGGATCGGCGTGAAACCGGATTACAATTCATCCGCCGTGGGAAGTTCGGTGGTCCCTGCTTGATTTTCTTCAACAACGCGGATATCGGCGTCTCCGTTGCTAAGGAGTTGGCGTCGAACCAATCCATTCACATGCTTGGTTATCTCACGCTTAGCCTCATCTGACAGAGTACTGTCTTCAAGCCTTTGCTGTAGTTCAGTCATTTCACTAATTAGCGCGACGCCGTTTCGGGCCTCATCAATACGTAGTCGGCGGATTTCTTGTTCATGGATTTCCTGCTCTCTCCTTTCACGCCGATGACCAAATCGCAGTTCATGAATAACTTCCCCAATTCCTTCGAAGCCTACTGAGAATGGAGACGTATGCGATGCACTTAGTATTCTGAGCCCTGTTGCACCCTCTGGCTTATAAATGGGGTCCCAATGATCAGATGAACGAAGGAAGACAACGGGACGCTCTAATCTACGAATTAGTGTCCAAAATTGTTTCCAATTTTCACCCTTGCCAACAGATGGAACAGTCCGTTCAAAATCATCAACGGAAAATGGCTGAGTTTGGAAAAGATATGCGCTATCAGTTGCCACACTGAATGAAGCATCAGGAACCCCTTCATCAATTAAATCCAGTACCCGCGAAATGATTGCCAACTTCCGGTATACCGATTCCGTACTGTGGAGAAAATGAATGAAGCTCCAAGCTGGGAAGCTTGTCTCAGATTTAAGCTTTACCCGCAGAACGGCTTTCTCAATTGGCATAATCGCGTCCCCCTCACCTTAATGGCAAATTGCCCTTGGCAACTTTGCACCCTTGGATAGAAGCATATTGCGGGTAACAAAAAAATAGTATTGCCCTCAAGGATTGAAGATGTCTATCGCCGTTATCGGCCTGATCTTCGATATCGTTGGCGTTTTAATCCGCGGTGTCGGATTCGCATTTCGCTCGCGGCTCGAAATTTTCGTGGTCACTCATTTCTATTCGAGTGAGGACGTGGAGCTCGCTGCTTTCCGCAACCTTAACCCGATCTGTAAACCAACGCTTGACACGTTCGTTGTGTAAATGATAGCTTTACATCCGTGATTGGGTCTTTCCGAAACAGAAAGCTTCGCAGGTTCTACGAAAAGGGCGAGGCGAAGCAGGTCGGAGCGGAGATTGCCGGCAGGGTCGAGTTGCTTTTGGATCAGTTGGATGCCGCGACCGGACCCAGGGACATGGATATCCCCGGCAATGACTTTCACGGCTTGCGGGGCAAACCCAAGAGATATTCGGTCCATGCGAGCGGCAACTGGTGCATAACCTTCGAATGGGACGATGATACCAACAGTCCCATCCGAGTTGATTTGGAGGATTATCACTGATGGCTGAATATGCGGTAAGGCCCCGCGAGAGAACCCGGGCGCCGTCCCATCCGGGCAAGACCGTCCGGGCGTCCGTCGAGGCGATGGGCCTCAGCATGGTGAAGGTCTCGGCGGCGCTCGGTGTCAGCCGGCAGGCCCTCTACAACATTACGAGAGACAAGAACCCCGATGCCATCAGCGTCGATATGGCCGTGCGGCTCGGCACGTTCTTCGGCAACGGCCCGGACTTCTGGATCAATATGCAGAAGAACTACGATCTATGGCATGCCAGGCGCCGGGTAAACGTAAAGCCCATCATCGAGGCCAAGCGGGAACTGGCAACGGCGGCGGCGTGAGGTACCTTGATCTCCTCGCGCTTGCGATGTTTTGGATTGCCGGTTACGGCGGTCCTGCGCAATCCGCCGTCTGCTTGAGAACAACGAAAGCTGCGGGAGAGGGCAGGCAGGCCTCCAAACTCGCAGCAATAGATCTGGTGTCTGTTACGTTTCCAACGGACCGAGGGCGCTAAACTCCCTTATTGTCAACGAGTTATGATGCGGTTCGATGCACCTTGCGGTATCTGCGGGTACGGCGCGATTTTTACTAAAAATATGTCCCTGCTCTAATGTACTGATATTGCTAGGGAAATCTGACAACGTGAAATTTGGCTTGTTTGGCAATTGACGACGGCAGAGAACATGGAAAATAGGCACAAGCACCTTGAATTCATTCAGGGCGTCATAAACCGGCTCTCATCCAACTCCTTTCTCTTGAAAGGGTGGAGCGTGGTTTTGATTGCCGCACTTTTTGCTCTAGCGGCCGGGCAATCAAATTCAGCCTTTGTCTTCCTAGCGTACCTGCCAGCGATTGTCTTTTGGGGCTTAGATGGGTTTTTCTTGCGTCAGGAGAAACTGTATCGCGCTCTTTACGATTATGTCAGGACCAAGCGTGAGCGGGATATCGACTTCTCGATGGATACCACCGTTGTTGATGACAAGGTTGAAAGTTGGCTGGCAACTACATTTTCCAAGACTCTCGTTCCTTTCCATGGTGTAATTATTGTTGCGATTATCGTCGTGATGGTTGTAGCTAAATTAATGGAGGCGAATGCTAATGGCCCGTAGAGTATTTTTTAGTTTTGACTATAGACACGTGTGGCGTGTCAACCAGATCAGGAATATTCCGAACGTGACAAGAACCGCAGCGGCGGGTTTCCAGGATGCGTCACTGTGGGAGGAATCCAAAAAGAAAAGCGACAAAGCGATTAAGGATTTGATCGATCACGCGCTCCAAAATACTTCGGTGACGGTGGTCTTTATTACCTATGGGGCTAAGGACCGGAAATTTATTAATTACGAGATTGATAAGTCGCTAGAAAGAGGAAACGGGCTGGTAGCTGTTCAAATTCATCATCTAAGGGACAGCAACGGCAATACGAGTTCCGCAGGCGCGATACCGGCAAAAATCAAAGCCAACGGTTTCAAAGCCTACAAGTACTCGACAAAGGAGTCGTTCGCGAAATGGATTGAAGAGGCGGCTAAGATTGCCGGGAAATAGGAGCACAGATTGCCTAGCGACGACTTTGGGCTTGATAAAGCACTGATTCAGATCGCCGTTGAAACAGCACGAGATGCTCGTGGATTTCTGGGTAAGATATTTGGTTCAGCCGCCACTGAGTTTGGGGGCATGCTCGGGGACCAGATGCGTTACTGGCGGTTCAAGAATATGAACCGAATTTTGTCTCGGGCCGAAGAGATCACAAAGGCCAGAGGCTACGAAACCGAGACATTGTCCGAATTGCCGTTTGGTGATGCGATCAGAACGATTGAGGCGGCGTCGTACGAAGAAGAAGAATCCGTACAGGACCTATGGGCCAGGCTGATCGCGAACGCCGTTGATCCCAACTCTGGCGTATCGGTGAAGAAAATCTATGTTGATCTTCTTCAATCCATCTCCTCTGCTGACGCGGCATTCCTGGAGCTGATTGGGGAATGTGAGAAGAAAACCCAATTTGCGGACATTGACGAGCTGAATGAGTTTAATGAACAGATGAATGCCTTGGCGGAATCCAAATGGCGCAAATTTGATGGTGAAGCTCAAAATGCTGCGACCCAGAATCTCGTGAGGCTCAGGTGCATAACTTATAGATCACGGCCAATGCAAGTGCACGAATTGTTTGGTGAATTGCCATACGAGATGACTCGTCACTCATTTAATGAATGGTCAGTGGTGAATCCCCGAGAGTTCGAGAAAGTGGTAAAGCACCTCGGCGAAATGATTGAGGTTGCGGCGGGCATACGGGACCCAAAATCAACAGGCCCAATACCATTGCAACGCGGCTTCGGTACGTTCAGCAGCAAGCCACTAGTGATCGATGTGCCAGAGATGAATTTTATGCTTACGGCTCTCGGCAAAGATTTGTTGAAGGCAACCAAGGAAGAAGTAGAACAGCAAGACAAGGAAGCAAGACAATCCTCGTGAGCCCTAAATTTGGGTCGAAGGCAGAAAAACCACAAAGACCATCGGTTCCAGGAAAATTTCTGTAATCCAACAGGTTAGCAAGTGTGGGTAACATTTGCGTCGGATTGGGGACGCCATTTTCCTCGGGATGATTTTGTTGATCTCCCGCCTCTGGCGGCGGATATAGTCGTCCGACGGGAGGGTGCTTCTTGGCAGGCGATCTGAATTTCCACGAATGGGGCCACGAAAGGAGCACGGGCGAGCCAGTGCTCGCGGTGCACGGGTATCTACTGGGCGGCGGGTTCTGGCGGCGGTTCGCCGAAGGCTGCCGGGATCGTTTCCGCGTCATCGCGCCGGACTTGCCGGGGTTCGCCGGCAGCGGGCGACTGCCGCCCTGCCAATCGATCGAGGAACTGGCGGCTGCGGTCTTGGGTTTCGCCGACGACCGGGGCCTGGAGACCTTTCACCTCATTGGACATTCCATGGGCGGCTGCATCGTCCAGCAGATGGCCCTCGACGCCGGGGACCGGATCCGGAAACTAATCGTCTATTCCTCGTCCGCGGGCGTCGTCCGCTCGACCCGGGGCGCGGCCTCGGCGCGCTCGCCGGAAGAGCGCCGGGCGGTGCTGGAGAGGGAAGGGGTGGACGGTCTCAGGCTGTGGATGGCGCCCTACTGGTTCGCCGCCGTCGAAGCGAGCCCCTACCTGGAAGAGGCCGTCGCCTGCGGCCGCGGCGGATCGCTGGAGGCGGCCAGGCTAGGCCCCCGGTACATGACGTCCTGGGATATCCACGACCGCCTGGGCGAGATCACGCCGCCGACACTGGTGATCGGCGGCGACAAGGACCACACCTTCACCGTCGAGGCGATGACGGCGGTTGCCCGAGGCGTCCGGGACGGCAGCCTGTGCGTCCTCCCCAACGCCGCTCATTGCGCGCACCTGGAATGCGGGGCCGCCTTCGACGACGTGGTCCGGGCGTTTCTGAGCGACGGCTAAGACTAACTTGAGGCCCGCCGCGATGTGGCCGGCAGTTCGTTCATGCCGACCCGGAGTTCCTACAGGGTGCCCGAGTGCATCGAGCGCGAGCGCGGATCGAGGGAGTCGCGGAGGCCGTCGCCAATGTAGTTGACCGACAGCACGGTAAGGGAAATCGCCAATCCGGGCCACAGAACCCGTCCCGGATATTGCTGCAGATAGTCGGTGGCATCGAACAACAGACGGCCCCATGTGGCGAAATCCGAGGGAAAGCCGAGGCCCAGAAAGGAGAGCGCCGATTCGGTGATGATCGCGTTGGCCATGCCCAGCGTCGCCGAAACCATGATGGGCGAGAGAACGTTGGGCAGGACATGGCCCAGCGCGATCCGGTGCTCCGGAACCCCGACCGACCGCGCCGCGAGCACGAACTCGCGCTCCTTCACGGTCAGGACCTCGCCCCGGACGACACGGGCGGTCTGCATCCAGCCGGTGATGCCCATCACCGCGACCATGAGGATGAATATACCCGCTTCGGGTCCGAACGCGGCCCTGAGCCCGTCGCGGAACAACAGGATGACGACGAGCAGAAGGGGCAGGAGCGGCAACGCCAGGAACAGGTCGGTCAGGCGCATCAAGGGGCCGTCCAGCCAGCGGACGAAGCCCGCCACGAGCCCGACGAGGCCGCCGATGAGGAGCGAGAGCAGCATCGCGGCGGCGCCGACCGCCACCGAGGCGCGCCCGCCCGCCATCAGGCGCGCCAGCATGTCCCGGCCGAGCTGGTCGGTGCCGAGCGGATGGGCAAGGCTCATCCCCGAATTCCGCGCCCGGATATCGATGAACTGGGGATCGATCGTCCAGATCAGCGGGCCGAACGCGACGAACGCCACGATGAAGACGAGGAAGGCGAAACCGAGCAGCGCCCCCTTGTGGCGCATGAATTGGCGCACCACGTGGCGCTGGAGGAAGCGGCGGATGGGAACAACCTCAATCATAGCGAATCCGCGGATCGAGAATACCGAGGAGGAGGTCCGCCAGCAGGTTGAACGCGACGATCAGTACGGCGAAGACGAACGTCAGGGTCTGCACCGTCGGCAGGTCGCTGGCCTGGATCGAGGTGATCAGGAGCTGTCCCAGCCCGTTGACCTTGAAGATCTGCTCGGTGATGATCGCGCCCCCGAATATGCCCGGAACGCCGAGCGCCACGACCGTCACCACCGGACCGACGGCGTTCCGCAGCACATGAACGAAGATCACCTTCCGTTCCGACAGGCCCTTGGCCCGGGCGGTTCGCACATAGTCGAGGGTGAGGTTGTCGAGCGCGGAGGCCCGCATGAAGCGGCTGATCTGCGCCGCGTTGTAGAGCGCCAGCACCGTGACCGGCATCGCCATCTGGCGGAGCTGAAACAGCAAGCTGTCCCAGCCGGTGACCCGGTGGGTGGTATCGTAGATCGACGGAAACCAGCCGAGCTCGACGGAGAAGACGACGATCAGCAGCACGCCGCTGAAGAAGGTGGGCACGGAGAAGCCGACCATGGAGACGAAGGTTCCGAGCTGATCGAACCATCCGTACTGGTGCCGCGCCGAGACGATCCCCACCGGGAGCCCGATGGCGATACCCACCACATAGGACAGCCCGACGACCCACAGGGTTTGCGGCATCCTCTCGATCACCAGATCGACCACGGGAGAGCGCGTCTGCCACGAAATCACCCTCAGCCGGTCGCCGCCGAGGTCGAGCCCCGTGAGCTGCGATAACAGGTGGAGGGGTTCGTTGATGAAGAACTGCTTGAGCCAGAGCAGGTAACGGACGTGTATGGGCTCGCCGAGGCCGAGCGACCGGCGAATGTTCTCCTTCACCTCGGGCGGTATGGTCAGCGGCAGCTGCGCCGTCGGATCGCCCGGCGCCAGATCGAGCAGCAGGAACAGGATCAGGCTGATCAGGAGAAGGGTCGGAACCGCGACGAGCACGCGGCGGACGGTATAGACGGGCATGTTCGGGCGCCTTGGGGTCTCAACTCGATCAGGGAATTCTCGTTTTTGCGGATTTGCGTTTCAAGTTCCTCCCTCCCTGACCCTCCCCCTCAAAGGGGGGAGGGATGCGGAGGGTTGGCGACCTTGCGAGCCTTAGCCGGAGCTGGGTGAGGGGGATTGGATTAACCCTCCCCGGCGCCTATGACCGCCTCACCGTGCCCGGTGCCAGTCGGCGATGTTCCAGATCTCGCTGTCCCAGGTGTTCAGCTTCACTCCGGCGAGAGAGCGGGCATGCGCGGACACGCGCCCGCGGTGAACCAGCGGGATCAGCGCGTAGTCCTGGACCAGCATGTCGTTCATCGCCTTGGCGAGCCGGGCCCTCTCGGAGATGTCGCCGGTCACGGCCATTTCCGCGATAAGCCGGTCGTAGGCCTCATTGCAGTAGCGGGGCATGTTCTCGCCCTGCCACTGCGTGGCGGGACGGGGTTCGTTGCCGCAGCGCCATGACCCGAGATAGGGTTCCGGATCCGCGCCTTCGATGTCCTGGCGGAGACAATCGTCGTTCGCCTTGGACGCGTAGATTTGCGGAGCCGGAACCACGTTGCAGGTCGGGCGTCCGGCCTGTCCGTAGCCGATTTCGACGAGAAGCTTGCGGTCGATGGCCATGGACAGCGCCCTGCGGACCGCGCGGTCGCTCAGGAATGGGTGGGGATGGGCGCGGGTCGAGCGCGCCTCGCCGCGCTCGGGCGACGGATCGGTCATGTTCACCACCAGCCGCTCGACAAGGGTTCCGAAGCTGGAGACCAGCTTTCCCTTGCCTGCCGCCTGCATGCCCTTCAACACCTCCGGCGAGAGCTGCAGGTTCCAGGCATAGTCGAATTCGCCGGTCGCCAGCACGGCGCGCCCGGCCGCCGCGGCGTCGCCGCCGCCCTTGAACGTGACGGTCGCGAAGGCGGGCTTCGACGGATCGCGGTAGCGGGGGTTGGCCTCGAGCGAAATCACGTCGTTCGGGCGGAACTCGGTGACGCGGAACGGCCCCGTGCCGACCGGCCCGAAATTGGCATCGGTGCATTCCGGCGCCCGCGCGCCCTTGCAAGCGGCGAACTGGGCCTTCTGCAATATGGGCGAGGTGGCGCCCACGAAAGGACCGTAGGGGTAGGGCTTGGGGACGCCGAAGGTGATCTTCACGGTGAGATCGTCGAGCGCCTCGACCGCCGTCACGTCATCGAACCTGGAAAGCTGGGCACAGCCGCCGGCGGGGTCCCGGCAGTATTCGGCGGTAAACACCACGTCGGCGGCCGTGACCGGGCTTCCGTCGGACCAGAGCAGGCCTTCACGTAGTTTCCAGGTCACGGTCCTGAGGTCGGCGGACACCCCGCCATTGGCCACCGTCGGCACCGAGACGGCGAGCCAGGGGGTCAGGTTTCCGGACGCGTCGAACCGGGCGAGGGGCTCGAGGACGATCGACGCGGCCTCCAGGTCCTTGGTCCCTCCCGACAGGTAGGGGTTGAGGATCGACGGGGCCTGCCAGTAGATGATGCTTACGTGTCCGTCACGTCCCCGTTCGGCCGCCGCCCCGTTGGAAATGAAAAGGGCGGAAACGAGGAGGACGCCAATTGCCGGCATCGCCAGTCCCGCCAGTCTCATGGTGAATTTTCTCATGGTGCACTTTCTCCCGCGTCCGCCAGCCGATCACGGTGCAATGATAGGTCGTGCCCGCGTTGGAACGCAACAAGCCGGAACCCGTCCCACCGGACAGGTTTGGCCGGCCAGCCAGCAAAGTGGCGGGGCATCCAGGATATTCACCACAGAGAACACCGAGGACACAGAGGTCGGGAGGAGGGGATTCGGTTCCGGTGCTCCTCACCGTCTCACTGTCTCTGTGGTTCAAGAAATCGTCATGCCCGTGCTTGACACGGGCATCCACGCTTGGCGGCTGGCGACACACGTGGATGGCCGGGTCTGGGCCCGGCCATGACGACGCTTTGGCGACTCAATCGAGGCTGGAGCCTGGGCCCCGACATCGGACAACTCGATCTGCGGTGTTGCGGCGGACGCCGCCCCATTGGAAACTCACGTCAATCCTGTGGCCAACTCGTATGTCAGGACCAGTGATATGGCGCGCATCATCGCCGGAATCGGCGCATCCCACACCCCGACCATCGGTTTCGCCAAGGACAACGCCTCGCCGGACGACCCGGCCTGGGCGGCGGTGTTCCAGGTGTTCGATCCGGTCCGGCAGTGGCTGATCGACAACAAGCCGGACGTGATCTTTCACATCTACAACGATCACGTCACGTCGTTCTTCATGGATCACTATTCGCCCTTCGTCATGGGCATCGACACGGAATACGTGACCGCGGACGAGGGCGGCGGGCGGCGGGAGTACCCGCCGGTGAAGGGTCATGCGGAACTCGCGAGCCACATCGGCCACTCCCTGTTCGCCGACGAGTTCGACATCTCGTTCTTTCAGAAGCGGCCGGTGGACCACGGGCTGTTCTCGCCGCTGTCCATGATGACCGACCGGGGCGAGGCGTGGAACGAGGCGGTCATCCCGTTTCAGGTCGGCGTGCTGCAATACCCCGTGCCGACCGCCAACCGCTGCTACCGGCTGGGCCGCGCGCTCAGGCGCGCCGTCGAGAGCTACCCAGACGATCTGAAGGTGGTGATCGCCGCGACCGGCGGCCTGTCCCACCAGGTGCACGGCGAGCGGGCCGGCTACAACGACCTGGACTGGGACAACCGGTTTCTCGACCTGCTGGAGAACGACCCCGGGGCGCTCACCGAAATCACCCACGCCGAATACGCCAAGCGGGGCGGGTTCGAGGGCGCCGAGG
Source organism: Rhodospirillales bacterium (assembly GCA_965207535.1). GTDB lineage: Bacteria > Pseudomonadota > Alphaproteobacteria > Rhodospirillales > UBA2165 > JAJDXO01. Next base: position 153,983 of record CBDBMR010000016.1, read on the forward strand.
TGATCATGTGGCTGATCATGCGGGGCGCGCTGTCGGCCAACGTCAAGCGGGTCCACAGGGACCTGACGCTGCCGTCCATGACCACCATCGCGACGGTGATCTACGAAAACCTGTCGGAGACCGAACCCCAGGTGATCGAGGAGCACCGGGCGAAGGTGGCGCATCAGCTGGAGGGCATCGATGAGCTCACCGGCACCTATCCCTTCACACTCGACTGGAGCCACAAGGCGTTCCGGCTGAATGGCTTTCTCCACCGGCTGACCGAGCCGGAACACCGCCGGCGGTTCTTGGAAGACCGGGATGCGCTGTGCGAGGAGTTCGGCATCACCCGGGAGGAGCGGGACCTGCTGGAGGCCAGGGATTTCATCGGCCTGATCCATTACGGGGTCATATTCTTCGTCATCGAGAAACTGGCGGTGGTTCTCGGCATGTCCAACCCGGACGTCTACGCCCAGTTCCGGGGCGAGACCATCGAGGAGTTCATGAAGTCCCGGAACGTCGCCGTGCACTATTCCAACGCCGGGGCCGACGAATGACGGACCTTCCCGCACCGGCGCTCCGGCATTTCTGCGATCTCTCGGTGGAGCTGGGCCCCGCCCGGGAGATGGGGCAGGGCCGCGCCGGCAGGCGCCGCATCATCCCCATCATCGGCGGAACGGTCGACGGGCCCGGCATCAAAGGGACCATCCTCAACCTCGGCGCCGACTGGCAGACCATCTTCGAGGGCGGCACGGCGGAGCTCGATACCCGCTACGCCATGGAGACCGACGACGGGGCGCTGATCGAGATCATCAATTACGGCTTCCGTCACGGCCCGCCCGAAATCATCCGGGCCATCGCGGCGGGAGAAGTGGCCGATCCGGCGGACTACTACATGCGCACCCAGGCGCGGCTCGAAACCGGCGACGAGCGCTACGCCTGGGTCAACGACATGCTGTTCGTCGGCACCGGCGCGCGGCTGGCCGACGGGGTCAAAATGCGCCTCTACGCGGTGGAGTAGCGGCTTAATCGCGGCCCGTATACCGCGGGATGCGGGCAATCCCCGAACCCGGCCGTTCATATTGGCCGGATCATGCGGCTCCACGCCCAGAGCAAGGGATGGTTGACGCCGGCGTCACTTGTCTGGAACGATGGGGAGCATCCCAAAACCCGCGGGCCGCCGAGGTACAAAATACCGGGGAGCCGGGATGCCCCGCCGGAGTTGAACGTTCACATTCTGGAAGACGCGCCAAACATGGTCCCGGGAATCTTCAGGTCCAAAGCGATTGGTGAGCCGCTGCCGATGCCGGCGATCCCGGTGCGGCCGGCCATGGAAGACGTGAAAAGCCAGGCGACGAAGGCGGCCGCGTCATGACCGTGCCGCGCCTCGAACTGAAGGGCGTCACCAAGCGCTACCCGGGCGTGGTCGCCAACAACAACGTCGATCTCACCGTCATGCCCGGCGAAATCCACGCGCTGCTGGGCGAGAACGGCGCCGGCAAGAGCACGCTGGTGAAGTTCATCTACGGGGTTCAGCGGGCCGATGCGGGCTGGATGAAATGGGAGGGCCGGGAGGTGGAAATCCCCAATCCCAAGGCGGCGCGGGACCTGGGTATCGGCATGGTCTTTCAGCATTTCTCCCTGTTCGACGCCATGACCGTGGAGGAGAACATCGCGCTCGGGATTTCGGCGGAGCTGGCCAAGGGCGATCTCAACAGCCGGATCAAGGAAATCTCGGCAAGCTACGGCTTGGCTCTCGACCCGGACCGCTACGTCCACACGCTGTCGGTGGGAGAGCGCCAAAGGATCGAGGTGGTGCGCTGCCTGCTGCAGAGCCCGAAACTGCTGATCATGGACGAACCCACCTCGGTGCTGACGCCCCAGGAGGTGGAGGAACTGTTCAAGACGCTCCGGCGGCTGTCCGGGGAAGGGGTTTCCATCCTCTACATCTCCCACAAGCTGCAGGAGATCAAGGAGCTCTGCCACACCGCGACGATCATGCGGATGGGCGAGGTCGTCGACGATTGCGACCCGGCGGAGGAGACCGCGCGCTCCATGGCCGAAATGATGATGGGCAAGAACCTGGTGAGCCCGGAGCGGCCGGAGGGCATCGAGACCGGCGCGCCGCAGCTGGTGGTCGGGAATCTCAGCATGGAATCGAGCGACCACCACGGGGTCGATCTTCACGGTATTTCGTTCGAGGTACGCTCGGGCGAAATCCTGGGCATCGCCGGGATCGCCGGCAATGGACAGACGGAACTGATGGACGTGCTGAGCGGCGAGGTTCTGGCGGACGACGACGATTCCATCATCATCGGCGACAAAACCGTCGGCGGGGCGGGGCCCGTCGAGCGCCGGGCCGCCGGCATGAGCTTCGTGCCGGAAGAGCGCCTGGGGCACGGCGCGGTGGCGGAAATGACGCTGTGGGAAAACGCCTTCCTGTCCGGCGCCACCCGCAAGGACCTGCTGAAATCTGGATTCATCCAAATTAATAAATCTTCTAAATATGCTTCTGAAATCGTTGAACAATTTAAGGTCAAGACCCCGGGCGTCCTGAACGCCGCCAACTCGCTTTCCGGCGGCAATTTGCAAAAGTTCATCTTCGGCCGGGAAATCCTCCAGGATCCGTCGGTCATCGTGGTCCTCCAGCCCACCTGGGGTGTGGATGCGGGCTCGGCGGCCGCCATCCGGCAATCGCTGCTCGATCTGGCGGCGGACGGCGCGGCCGTCCTCGTAATCTCCCAGGACCTCGAGGAACTGTTCGAGGTCGCGGACCGGATCGCGGTGATCTGCGAGGGCCGCTTGTCCAGGTCCTGGCCGCCGGACGAGATCACCGTCGATGAAATCGGCTTGCTGATGGCGGGGATCGAGGTGGATTCCGCGGCGGCGGCACACGATGGCGAGGCGGGGGGCCATGCTGCTTAGACTGGAAAACCGGGGTGAGATATCCCGGGCGATGGTCTATGCCTCGCCGTTCATCGCCGTCGTTCTCACCCTGATCGCCGGCGTGTTCCTGTTCGCCATCCTCGGCGTCAATCCGGTCGAGGCCATCCTGTCGTTCTTCATCACGCCCATTTCCACCCTCGACGGGTTCGCCGAACTGTTCGTCAAGGGCACGCCCCTGGTGCTCATCGGCGTCGGCTTGTCCTTTGGTTTCCAGGCCAATGTGTGGAATATCGGCGCCGAGGGGCAGTTGACCGTCGGCGCGCTGGCGGGCGGGGGCCTCGCGCTGCTGTTCTTCGAGAGCGAAAGCCTGTTCCTGCTTCCGGCCATGGTCATCGCCGGCACGTTGGGCGGGATGGCGTGGGCGGCGATCCCGGCGTTTCTGAAGACCCGCTACAATACCAACGAAATCCTCACCAGCCTGATGCTGGTCTATGTGGCGCTTCTGCTGCTGAGCTACCTGATCCACGGTCCGTGGAAGGACCCGGAGGGCCAGAACTTCCCCGAGTCCCGTCTGTTCCCGGATGCCGGCATCCTGCCGGTGATGATCGAAACCACGCGGATGCACGCCGGCTGGCTGTTTGCATTGGCGGCGGTCGCCACCGGCTGGATACTGATCGCGCGGCACATCATCGGGTTCCAGATCCGGGTGACCGGCATGGCGCCCATGGCGGCCAGCTTCGCCGGATTCAAGGAGAAGAGGATTGTCTGGATAACGCTGCTGATGAGCGGCGGCGCGGCGGGGCTTGCGGGGATGATCGAGGTTTCGGGCCCGATCCAGCAGATCGTGCCGCACATTTCGCCGGGTTACGGCTTCACCGCCATTATCGTCGCCTTCCTCGGGCGGCTGCATCCGGTGGGCGTGCTGTTCGCCGGGCTGTTGATGGCGCTGACCTATCTCGGCGGCGAAAACGCCCAGATCGAGATGAACCTGCCCAATGCGGTCACTGGCGTCTTCCAGGGCATGCTGCTGTTCTTCCTGCTGGCCGCCGACGTGCTGATCAAGTACCGGGTGAAATTCGGCAGCCCGACGACGTCATCGACGTCATCGACGGCGGCGGCGGGGGAGGCTGGCTGATGCCCGAATGGTTCATTCCCTTCCTGCTGAGCGTGGTGACCGCCTCGACGCCGTTCGTCTTTGCCGGCATCGGCGAACTGGTGGTCGAGAAGTCGGGCGTCCTCAATCTCGGCGTCGAGGGGATGATGATCGTCGGCGCCGTCTCCGCCTTCGCCGTGGGCGTCACCACCGGCAGCGGGACCCTCGCGGTATTGACCGGCGCCTTCGCCGGGGCGGCCATGGCGCTGATCTTCGGCGTCCTCACCCTCTATCTGCTTTCCAACCAGGTCGCCACCGGTCTTGCCCTGACCCTGTTCGGGCTCGGCTTGAGCGCGCTGATGGGCCACGGGATGGTCGGCAAGACGTTCGCCGGCCTGCCCCACCTGGAATTTCCTTTCCTGGAGCAGATCCCGGTCATTGGGCCGCTGATCGGCACCCTGCTGCTGGGGCACGACGTTCTGGTCTACTTCTCGGTGGCCTTGATGATCGCCGTCGGCTGGTTCCTCAACAAGAGCCGTGCGGGCATGGTGCTCCGCGCCGTCGGCGAAAACCATAACGCGGCCCATTCCATCGGCTATCCGGTCAATCTGGTGCGTCTGCTGGCGGTGCTGTTCGGCGGCGCCATGGCCGGGCTCGGCGGCGCTTATCTGTCGCTGGTTCACACGCCGCTGTGGGTCGAGAACATGACCGCCGGGCGGGGCTGGATCGCATTGGCGCTGGTGGTGTTCGCGTCCTGGCGTCCGGCCCGGGTGTTCGTCGGCGCCTATCTGTTCGGCGGCCTCACCATCATGCAGCTTCACGCCCAGGGCCTGGGGATCGAAATTCCGCCGCAGGTCCTTGCAATGGCGCCCTATCTCGCGACAATCGTCGTTCTGGTGATTATTTCCCGGGACAGCGCCTTGATCCGTCTCAACGCGCCGGCCTGTCTCGGCAAGAGTTTCCACGCAACCGGTTAAGTCTCAAACGAAAGGGAGGATACGCAAATGAAACTAGGCAAGAAATTGGGTCTGCTCTCCGGCCTCGCCGCGGGCGTCATGCTCGCCGCGACCGGCCTTGCGCAGGCCGCCGATCCGCTGAAGGTCGGCTTCGTCTATGTGGGTCCGGTGGGCGACCACGGCTGGACCTACGAGCACAATCAGGGCCGCATCGCCGTCCAGAAGGCGCTGGGCGACAAGGTGAAGACGTCGTTCGTCGAGAGCGTGCCCGAAGGCGCCGACGCCACGCGGGTCATTACCCGGCTGGCCTCGACCGGTCACGGTCTCATCTTCACCACGTCGTTCGGCTATATGAACCCGACCGTCCGCGTCGCCAAGCGGTTCCCGAAGGTCAAGTTCGAGCACGCCACCGGCTTCAAACGGGCCGACAACGTTGCGACCTACTCGGCCCGGTTCTATGAAGGCCGGCACGTGATCGGCCTGATCGCCGGCAAGATGACCAAGACCAATGTCCTCGGCTATGTGGCGTCGTTCCCGATCCCCGAAGTGATCCGGGGCATCAACGCCGTCGCCATCGCCGCCCGTTCGGTCAATCCCAAGGTGACCGTGAAGGTGGTCTGGGTCTCGTCCTGGTTCGATCCGGGCAAGGAAGCCGACGCCGCGAAGGCGCTCGTCGACCAGGGCGCCGACGTGATGCTGCAGCACACGGATTCGCCGGCGCCGGTGCAGGCGGCCGAACGCCGGGGCATCTGGGCCGTGGGACAGGCCTCCGACATGAAGGCCTTCGGGCCCAAGGCCCACCTGACCGCCATCATCGATGACTGGGCGCCGTACTACATCGAGCGCACCAAGGCGGTTCTCGACGGCACCTGGAAGTCGGGCGACGTCTGGGGCGGGTTCAAGTCCGGCATGGTGAAGCTCTCCAGCTACAACTCCGCCATACCGGCGGACGTGGTGGCGATGGCCGAGAAGGCCCGGAAGGGCATCATCGACGGTAGCGTCCACGCCTTCGCGGGTCCGATCAAGGATCAGTCGGGCAAGGTCATCCTCAAGGCCGGTGAGGTCATGGACGACAAGACCATGCTCGGCATGAACTTCTATGTGGAAGGGGTCGAAGGCAAAATCCCGCAATAGGCATTGCCGGATGCGGCCGGTTCCGGATTGACCCCCGGGGCCGGCCGTTCGCCTTCCCTGAACAGCGATCATGACCACAGGCGGTGATGCGCCGGCGCTGGCCATCCGGGGCCGGGTGCTGAGCTTCGGCGACGATCCCGAAACCGCGGGGGACGCCGCCTATACCTACCTCGAAGACGGCGCCGTCCTGATCGAGGGCGGTTGGATTACCTCGGTGCTCGATGGGGCGGACATTCCCGCGGATGCCGACGTCGATCATTATCCCGGTCATCTTGTCACCGCGGGCTTCATCGACGCCCATGTCCACTATCCCCAGTTGGGGGTGATCGCGTCCTACGGCGGCAAGCTCATCGATTGGCTCAACAGCTACACGTTCCCGGAAGAATCCAGGTTCGCCGACCGGGACGTGGCCGCCGCCGCCGCCGGGCTGTTTTTCGATGAACTGGTGCGCAATGGATTTACAGCTTCCGCGGTCTACTGCACCACCCACCCCCAGTCGGTGGATGCCTGCTTCGAGGAAGCCGCCCGCCGGGGCCTCAGGACAATTGCCGGCAAGGTGCTGATGGACCGCCACGCGCCGGGCGAACTGCTGGACACGCCTGAGGAGGCCTACGACCACTCCAAGGCGCTGATCGAGAAGTGGCATGGGGTGGGCCGCAACCTCTACGGCATCACGCCCCGGTTCGCGCCGACATCGTCGCCGGAACAGCTGGAAGCGGCGGGGTCGCTGTTTGCCGAGCATGAGGGCGTCTATGTCCAGTCCCATGTATCGGAAGACGTCAACGAGATCGAGTGGGTGGAACGGCTGTTCCCCGAGGCCGTTTCCTATTTGGACGTCTATGACCGGTTCGGCCTGCTGGGCGAGCGGGCGCTCTTCGGCCACGGCATTCATTTCTCCGACGCCGAGACGGCGCGGGCCGCGGAGACCGGCACCACGATCGTTCACTGCCCGACATCCAACCTGTTCCTGGGCAGCGGCCTCTTCGAGCTCCGCAAGCTGAAGGGGGCGGGCATCCCCGTGGCGCTCGGCACCGATGTGGGCGGCGGCACTTCCATGTCGCCCTTCGCCACCATGAAGGCGGCCTACGAAATCGCACGGTTCCACAACGACGCCGTCTCGCCCTTCGAGTGCTTTTACCTGGCGACCCTCGGCGGTGCCCGGGCGCTGCATCTGGGGGACAAGATCGGCCGCCTGGCGCCCGGCTACGAGGCCGATGTGACGGTGATCGACCCGGCGTCCACCGATCTCATCGCGCAGCGCACCGGCCGCGCCGAAACTCTCGGGGAATTGCTGTTCGCTCAGATCGTGCTGGCCGACGACCGGGCGATCCGCGCGACCTATGGGAACGGGGCGAAAGTGTACGAGCGGGGCGCTTAGCCTCCGAAGACGCCCACCGGATTGTTCAGCCATGAAAGCGGCGTACAAGGCGGCGGGCGCAAAGAAAATGACGCCCGGACGGGGCCACCTCTCGGCCTCGCCCGGGCGGCACCCCGCAACAGCTAGTTCAGATCGAAACGATCCGCGTTCATCACCTTGGTCCAGGCGGCAACGAAGTCATGTACGAACTTCTCCCCGTTGTCGTCCTGGGCATAGAGTTCGGCATAGGCCCTGAGGATCGAGTTGGAACCGAACACCAGATCCACCCGGGTCGCGGTCCACTTCACCGCGCCCGTCCCCCGGTCGACGATCTCATAGAGATTTTCGCCGGCCGGTTTCCAGCTGTAGGCCATGTCGGTGAGGTTGACGAAAAAGTCGGTGGTCAAGGCGCCTTCCCGGTCGGTCAGCACACCGTGCCCGGTCCCGCCGTGGTTGGCGCCGAGGGCCCGCATGCCGCCGACCAGCACCGTCATCTCATGGGCGGTCAGGCCCATCAGTTGGGTGCGGTCGAGCATCAGCTCTTCAGCGCTGACGGCATAGCTCTCCTTCAGCCAGTTACGGTAGCCGTCATGGATTGGCTCCAGGGGCTCGAAGGAATCCCCGTCCGTCGCCTCGTCCGTTGCGTCGCCCCTGCCGGGCGTGAACGGCACCTCGACATCGACGCCCGCCGCCTTTGCCGCCTGCTCCACGCCCACATTACCCGCCAGCACGATCACATCGGCGATGCTGGCGCCGGCTTCCTCGGCGATGGGCTCGAGCGCCGCCAGCACGCGGGCGAGGCGCTCCGGCTCATTGCCTTCCCAGTCCTTCTGCGGCGCCAGGCGAATCCGCGCGCCGTTTGCGCCGCCCCGGATGTCGGAGCCGCGGAAGGTGCGGGCGCTGTCCCAGGCGGTCGAGACCAACTCCGCGACCGAGAGACCGCTGGCGGCGATCTTCTCCTTCACGGCGTCCGCGTCGTAATCCGTACCGCCGGCCGGGATCGGGTCCTGCCAAATCAGGTCCTCTTCCGGCACGTCCGGGCCGATATAGCGGGCCCTGGGTCCCATGTCCCGGTGGGTCAGCTTGAACCACGCGCGGGCGAAGGTTTCAGAGAAATAGTCGGGGTCTTTGTAGAAACGCTCGGAGATTTCCCGGTAGATGGGGTCCTCGCGCATGGCCATGTCGGCGTCGGTCATCACCGGCATGCACCGGATGGACGAATCTTCGACATCGACCGGTTTGTCCTCGTCCTTGATGTCGACGGGCGCCCACTGGTTGGCGCCGGCCGGGCTCTTCGTGAGTTCCCATTCGTGGTTCAGCAACATCTCGAAGTAGCCGTTGTCCCACTCGGTGGGATTGGTCGTCCAGGCCCCCTCGACCCCGCTGCTCACGGTGTGGCGGCCGACGCCCGGGCTGACCGGATTGCGCCAGCCAAGACCCTGATCCTCGATGTCGGCGCCTTCCGGTTCCGGACCCAATATCGACGCATCGCCGTTGCCGTGCGCCTTGCCGACCGTATGGCCGCCCGCGGTCAGCGCGACGGTTTCCTCGTCGTTCATCGCCATGCGGGCGAAGGTTTCACGGACCTCCAGCGCCGTCTTCTTGGGATCGGGATTGCCGTTCACGCCTTCCGGGTTGACGTAGATGAGGCCCATCTGCACCGCACCCAGCGGGTTTTCCAGCGATTGCGCGTCATCGTCGTCGTCATAGCGGCTGCGTCCGAGCCATTCCTTCTCCGAGCCCCAATAGGTGTCCTTCTCGGGGTGCCAGATATCCGGCCGGCCGAAGCCGAAGCCGAAGGTCTTGAGCCCCATGGACTCGTAGGCGATGGTGCCCGCGTAGGCGATCAGGTCGGCCCAGCTCAGCTTGTTGCCGTACTTCTTCTTGATAGGCCACAGCAATCGGCGCGCCTTGTCGAGGCTTACATTGTCGGGCCAGGAATTCAGGGGCGCGAACCGCAGGTTGCCGGTGCCGGCGCCGCCGCGCCCGTCCGCGGTGCGGTACGTGCCCGCGGCATGCCAGGTCATGCGGATCATCAACCCGCCATAGTGACCCCAGTCCGCAGGCCACCAGTCCCGGCTGTCGGTCATCAGGTCCTGGAGATCTTTCTTGAGCGCGCCGAAGTCGAGGGATTTGACTTCCTCGCGGTAGTCGAAGTCCGGTCCCATGGGTTCGGTCTTGGTGTCGTGCTGATGGAGGATGTCGAGATTCAGCGTTTTGGGCCACCACTCGGTGACCGAGGATTGGATGCTTGTTATCCCGCCGTGCATGACCGGGCATTTGCCGGCCGCCGCGCCATCGTTTCCGTCCATGTTGATCTCCTTTGAAGCATTACAAACCAGGCGTTCGGGTTATTCATGTAATAATTATATGAACCAAACACCTATCACGTAATTTAAAATAATTCCAAAAGCCGAAATTGCAACAGGAATCATCCCCGAATCGATCAACTCACCTGATCGCTTACGCGGGCAGCCGCCCGCCGATTTCCGGGGAATCCGGGGCGTACCGGTAGGCGCGGAAAACCCAATTGCCCACGTCCGCCGGATCGAGGGTTTGAAGCGGTCCGCAGGGACCGAAATGAGACGAAATATACTCCCAGACGATGTCTCCTTCGGGCGTCACCTCGAATATCCGTCCCCAGAGTCCCTCGCAGATTAGCGTGTTGCCGCTCCACAGGCGCTGGGCGCCGCTGATGTGCGGACTGTAGAAGGTCCACGGCGGATCACCTTGATAGACCCATTCCTCTTCGCCGGTTTCGGGATTGAGTTCGATCACCCGCGAACAGTGTGACGTGTTGTCGCCGAACTGTCCGTTGGCGAAGAACAGGATGTTTCCGTTGTCCAGCAACTGGGCGTCGTGCTGGCCGCCCCAGCCGTAATCGTTCTTCCGCCATCGGACCTTCCTGGTTTCCCGGTCGATAATGAAGATCCAGCTATTGCGCCGGAAACTGACCAGGTAGTCGCCGTTGGGCAGCGGGAAAAGCGAGTTGGCGTGCGAAAACTCCTCCCGGACATTGAGCGAGAATATCGGGTAGTCCTCGATCTCCATGTCGTCCTGGGCGTGCCACTCCCAGACCGTTTGGCCATCGGCATCGACCTCGCGGATATAGTCGCCGAGGACGCCGCCGTCGGCCATCTCGGTGCCGGGAATGCCGCCCTGCAGCCGGGCGACGGAGTCGGGCCGGAACCGCTCGAAACCGATGAAGGCCGTGTTGCCGTTGGGCAGCCGGTGAAAATCATGGTGCTGGGCCGGTGCGTCGCACTCCCAAACCACATTGCCGTCCCAGTCGAATTCGCGGATGACCCGCGCCTCCTCGCGGCCGGCGGGGGCGTCCAGATCGGCCCTGAGGGCGGTCAGCAGGTTGCCGTTGGGAAGCAGCTTGGAATAGCCGGTCCGCAATCCCGTCACGTCCCATTCGTGGACCACGTCGCCTTCCATGTCGAGCAGGTAGGTGGTGTGGCATCCCGCCGGGATCGGCGTGAAGATGGTGTAGCCGGGCGTGGCCCGGGCGGCATCGTGCTCGAGCAGGCCGAACTTGTGATAGCGCATGATGTCTTCCCCCCGGGACCAAGGCCGGTCTTCTTCAAACGGATGATGCCAGTTTCATGGCCCAGTTTCATAGCGATGCGGCGGGACATCAATATAAATCGCCCTTCCATCCGGGAGTCGTTGGGGATTGGCAAGCTCTATTCCGTTTACGGCGGTCCGCCAATGACGTGTACACAAAAAATATAATTGTGGGACAGGCTGCCACCTATTTGGCTTCGACAATATTTACCGGCTGACATTCAGTACTGCGGCCCTAAAATAATCAAAGTTACGTAATGGGAGTAATGAAGCCGTGAGATTCTTTGGCTTAATTCTAGTACTCGTTTCCATGCTCGGCGGTTGCGTCACAGGTGAGACGGTAACACGGGGTGACGTAAAAGTTACGTATACCGGCTCACCGCCAAATATACTGGACGACATATTTGCCAGGACCGAGCATGCGGTAAAGAGCATGTCCGAATATTGGGGTTCCGGTTCGAATCGCTCCGTGTGGATTCGGATGACAGGAGGAAATATCGGAGCTGCACGTCATGATAGCGGCTACATTATTCTCCCGGATATAAGCTCCAATCCCGGCAGCACAATTCTCGAGCACGAGGTGGCGCACCTTGTTACCGGACGCCCTGGATCAGACAGTCTGATGCTCGGCGAAGGCATCGCGGTTTACCTTGAGAAAAAGTTTCCGTTGGGATTGGACGGAGAAAACAAAGAAGATGATGATGGTGTCCATGCTCCGGTTGCGGCGGCAATTTTCTCTAGTGAGTTTTTGCCTGCCCATCGCTTGGACAGCAGCATTCGCAACAGAAGCGGTAGTGGGGTTCATACCGATGATAGGGATGTCCAATTAAGGATATTTCGCGCGTACCGTGCGAGCGGATCATTCGTCAAGTTCCTGATTGAAAGATATGGATTGAGTAAATTCAAAACCCTCTATAAGGGCGCATCGTTCACCTCCGTCTATGGAAAGGACCTGTTTCAACTGAACGACGAATGGGTCGAGTTGCTTAAGCAGGTTGAGCCAATTTCCAAGGTGGCGTCTCTAATCGGTCAGACCGACGCGGCGACGGCGGCCAGATACGCTGGAAGGTGGAGTGGCGCCTTCGTCACCGGCAGAGAATTAGACATTGGAATCGGTCAACTCGTACCTGGAAAAGGAGTTCCGGTTACATTCAAGGCGCTGCCCAAACCTCCGGGACGGCCACATACTTGGGTGTCACAAACACTTGCCGCAACCGAGAAGGATACCCTTATTTTTGTGCTGCGTGGTGGTTCGAAAGTTACGCTCGAATTACAGGGAACGGGACAAATCAGAGGGGAATGGTCACATGGCCACCGTACAAACGTTATGATTCTCAGAAAATCCGCTTCGTAACTCTCGAATTCCAACCCGGCTACTTCGTGCGGTTGGAAACCGCTGCACGGGAGGCTTGCAAATCAGCCCGCCGCCCTGACCGCCGCTCCGGCCGCCTCCTTGACCGCCTCATATCCCGCCAGCGCGGCGGCCCGGGCGGCGCCGTGATCGACGATGGGGCGGGGGTAGGTCTCGCCGAGGGTGATGCCGGCCCGGGCAAGTTCGGCCGGCGGGGCCTCGAAGGGCGCGTGAATGAACCTGGTCTCGAGCCCGGCGAGCTCGGGGCACCAACGGCGGACATAACCGCCGTCGGGATCGTACTTCCGGCCCTGGGCGATGGGATTGAAGATGCGGAAATAGGGGGCCGCATCGGCGCCCGAGCCGGCGACCCATTGCCAGCCCGCCGCGTTGTTTGCCGCGTCCGCGTCGACGAGGGTATCCCAGAACCATTCCTCGCCCCGCTTCCAGTGGATGCGCAGGTGCTTGGTCAGGAAGCTGGCGGCGATCATCCGCACCCGGTTGTGCATGTATCCGGTTCGCCAAAGTTCGCGCATACCCGCATCGACCAGCGGGTAGCCGGTCCGGCCCTCCCGCCAGGCGCCAAGGGCGCCCTCGTCCCCGGCCCAGGGAAAGGCGTCGAAGGCCGGTTTCCAGTTTTCATTCGGCAGGGTGGGGAAGTGGTGGAGCAGATGATGGGCGAACTCCCGCCAGCCCACCTCGGCGAGAAATTTCTCGGCGCCGCCGGCGTCCGGCAGGGCGCGGACGGCGGCGCGGACCTGGCGGGGCGAAATTTCCCCGAAGTGAAGGTGCGGCGACAGCCGCGACGTGGTCTCCAGGCCGGGCCGGTCACGCAATTCGGCGTATCCGTCGAGGCCGTTTTCGATGAAGTCCTCGAGCCTCGCCTGCGCCCCGGCCTCGCCCGGCGACCAGAAATCCGTCCAGCCCGCCGCCCAGTCCGGTTTCGTCGGGCCGAGTGCCCAGCCGTCGAGCCGGTCTCCGGCCGGCAGGGGATCGGCAAGCCGAAGTTCGGGCGAGGGAACGGGATCGGCCCACGGCCGGTCCGCCGCCGCCCGCCAATAGGGGGTGTAGACCTTGTAGGGCCCGCTGGTCCTGGTCCGGACCTCCCAGGGCTCATTCAGCAGCGCGCCGTTGAAGCTGCCGGCATCAATGCCGGCCTCCTTCAGTACCCGCGTGATTTCCCCGTCCCGGGCGATGGCGTCCGGCTCGTAGCAGCGGTTCCAGAAGACCGCCCCCGCATTCGCCGCCGCGCACAATTCGGGCAGCAGGCCGACCGGATCACCGCGCCGGAAGACCAGACCGCCCAGGCTGTTCTCCAGAGACCGCAGGGAATGGTGCAGCCACCATTTGCTCGCGCCGCCCAGCGGCCGGGTGCGGACGGTGTCCAGAATGTAGACCGGGATCACCGGACCCCGCGCGGCGGCGGCATGGAGGGCCGGGTTGTCGGCGAGGCGGAGGTCCTGGCGGAACCAGACGAGGGAAGGCGAGGTCATGGAGAGGATACGTTTGCCGGGGGCTGGTTGGATCGTTTAGATACAAACCACCATAACCGGAACTCAAAAGGTAGACACGAAATGAAACCGGCGAATATGGCCGTCGCCCTGACGGCGGCAATGCTTTTATCGGGCCTTTTATCGGGCCCTTTGTCGGCGGGCGCGGCGGCCCAGAGCCTTGACGAGACCGCCAAGGCACAGCTCGTTGCCTTCATCGAGGCGGTTATGGGCGGACCGAAGACGGTCGGGAAAATTCTCGCCCCCGAGTATCAGCTCATGCGGGGCAACGGCGTCGGATTTGACCGGGACGGCTATATCTCGCGGGGCGTCGGGACGGTCTCCATCGAGCGGGACTTCTCGCCTGAGGAAATCGTGGTCACCCGGTCGGGCGACATCATGGTGGTCCGCTACATGCTGCGCATCACCGAGACCATCGACGGGAAACCGGTGGCCAAACGGGCCCCGCGTCTGACCGTGTTCCGGAATATCGGCGGCAAATGGATGGTGACGGCGCACGCCAATTTCGCGGTATCGCAGTGAGCCGGACGGGGCGGCATGACCGATAGTTTCGACTATATCGTCATCGGCGCGGGCAGCGCCGGGTGCGTGCTGGCCAATCGGCTGACCACCTCGGGCCGCGACAAGGTGCTGCTCCTGGAAGCCGGGCCCGCCGACCGCAATCCGTGGATCCATATTCCTCTCGGCTACGGCAGGCATTTCGCCAACAGGGCCATCAACTGGCTCTACAACAGCGAGCCCGATCCCGCTCAGGTCAACCGGCCGATCATTCAGCCCCGCGGCAAGGTTCTGGGCGGCACCAGTTCCATAAACGGCATGGTCTACGTGCGGGGCAACAAGGCCGACTACGATCAGTGGCGGCAACTCGGCAATGTGGGCTGGTCCTATGACGACGTGCTGCCCTATTTCCGCAGGATGGAAGACCAGGAGCGGGGGGCCGACGACTACCACGGCAGCGGCGGGCCCATCACGGTCTCCGACCCGTACGGCCAGGTGCCGTTGTCGCGCGCGTACCTGGAGGCGGCCGAGACCGCCGGCTTCGAGATCAACCCGGACTTCAACGGCGCGGAACAGGAGGGCATCGGACCCTACCAATGGACCATGCGCAACGGCCGCCGGTCGTCCACCTCGGTGGGGTATTTGCGTCCCGCCAAGCAGCGCCGGAACCTGAAAATCGAGACCGAGGTGCGGGTGCGGCGGCTTCTGATCGAGAGCGGCCGGGCGGTGGGGGTCGAGTTCGATCAAGGCGGCGCGGCCAGACAGGTCCGGGCGTCCGGTGAGGTTCTCTTGTGCGCCGGCGCCTTCAATTCGCCTCAAATCCTCCAGCTATCGGGGATCGGGCCGGGCGGTCTCCTCCAGCGGTACGGCATCGACGTGGCGCTCGACCGGCCGGGCGTCGGGGCAAATCTGCAGGACCACTACAACGCGGCGGTCATGTACCGGCTCCAGGGGCACGACAGCGCCAACGACGTCGCTAACAGCGTCATCAAAAAGATGAGCGTGGCGGTCCAGTACGCGTTGACCCGGAAGGGCTATCTCGCCATGGGTGCGGCGTTCGCCGGCGGCTTCGTCACCATCGATCCGGCGGCGGTCTCGCCGGATATTCAGTTTCTGCTGATGATGTTCAGCGCCGACTATGTGGGCACCACCGCGCACCCCTGGCCCGGCGCCATGAACGTGGTGACGCTGATGCGCCCGGAAAGCCGGGGCGAGGTGGTGATCGCCTCATCCGATCCTTACCAGGCGCCGCTGATCCACGGACGCTACCTGACCGCGCGGAAGGATATCGATACCCTGATCGGCGGCTTGCGCCGCAGCCTGACCATTACCGAACAGCCGGCCTTTCAGCGTTACGTCCGCAACGAACATCTGCCGGGGACCGGCTGCCGGAGCGACGACGAGCTGCTCCAATATCTCCGGGATTACGGCCGGACCAGCTATCACCCGGTGGGCACCTGCCGGATGGGCGCCGGCGACGATGCGGTTGTCGACCCGCGCCTGCGGGTGAGGGGGATCGAGCGGCTCCGGGTCGTGGATGCGTCCATAATGCCGAGGCTGACCTCGGGAAATACCAACGCGCCGACCATCATGATCGGCGAAAAGGCCGCCGACATGATCCTCGAGGATGCTAGGGGGTAGCGTGGGGGAGGGAGGCGATTTCCCGGATCAGCTTGGCCCGGATGGCGGTTTCGAAATCGGCGAAGGTGCGCGCCGGGATGACGAATGCGCCCCGCCCGCCGATCACGTTGGTGCGGAAAAACTCATCGAGGCCGAAGCGCCCTTCGAGGATGGGAAGGCCGTTTACCGTGATGCCCTGCTTCACCGCCTCATCCCGGCCGACGGCGGCGGGGAGGCCGTTGCGGTCGGGCCCGTCGCCCGAAATATCGATGACCCGGCGCCGCGCCTCGAAGGCGTTGCCTTGGAGGGACTGGACACCGTGAAGGATGGCGTCGCCGATGGCCGTGCCGCCGCCATACAGTTCGCGGGGGTGGGTTTCCAATTTGGCGGCGAAGGCGTCCACGTCGGCGGGCGTCCTGAGCAGGGTCCAGGGGACGACGGGGATGTGGAGTTCGGGACCGCTCCACTCCACATAGGCGAGCGCGATTTGTCCGAGGAAGCCCGATTGGATCGCCCGGACGACCCTGGGATGGCGGAGCGCCCGGGCGGTGCCCAGCCG
This sequence comes from Rhodospirillales bacterium, assembly GCA_965207535.1. Taxonomy (GTDB): domain Bacteria; phylum Pseudomonadota; class Alphaproteobacteria; order Rhodospirillales; family UBA2165; genus JAJDXO01. The sequence goes on from CBDBMR010000016.1 coordinate 170,497, forward strand.
CTGCAGCGAAAATTCGACATCGTCGACGCTGCCCGATCCGTCGGCGAGCAGGATCAGCTCCAAATCGACCTTTGTCTGTGCCGAGGCCGGGCCCGGCAACGGAATAGACAACAGGAAAAACGCAGCGGCAATCAGAAGCGCTCTCGGCATCCCGGCATTAGACACCCCCGGGCGGGTCACGGCCAGCTATCGGTGACGGCGGTATGGTTTCGGACAATTTCGCCCCCGGGATTGCTTCCCCGGGGCCCTATGCTTGAATGGCCGCGAATATTCCGGGTCCCGTGTGTGTTTCAGGGGAGAAACAAATGAAAATCCTGTTCTTTGACGAATTTGTTGTGGGCGTGATCGGCGATGATGGTTCCGTCGTCGACGTGTCCGCGGCCGTGGCCGATATTCCGCATCTCCAGCCGCAGGATCAAATGCGCGGGCTGATCGAGAATTACGGCCAGTACCAGGGCAAGCTCGCCGAAGCGGCTTCCGCCGGCGGCGGTGCGGCGGCCGATGACGTGCGTATCCGCCCCCCGTTGCCCCGGCCGCTCAATATAGACTGCATGGCGGTCAACTACATGGAGGACGGCACCCGGGACGAACCGGCACCGATCAACGGCTTCCACAAATCACCGAGTTCGATCATCGGGCACGGCGATACCATGGTGTTGCAGGATATCCCGGCGACCGTCTTCGAGGGCGAGGCCGAACTGGGTTTGGTGATCGGCAAGAGGGCCACGGAGGTCAGCGAGGCGGACGCCATGGACCATGTCTTCGGCTATGTGAATTTCATCGACGGCTCGGCCCGCGGCCTGGGCCCGGGGATGAACACCTTCTTCATGATGAAGTCCCGGGAAACCTACTCCCCCGTCGGACCCTATATCGTTACCAAGGATGAAATCGCCGATCCCCAGAACCTCCGTGTGCGGCTTTGGAACAACGGCGTGATCAAGCAGGATTTCAACACCGATGACATGGCGCACAAAATCCCGCGATGCGTCGAGTGGGCCAGCCACTGCCATACGCTGGAGCCAGGCGACATTCTCGCCACCGGCACCAACCACCGGGGCCTCCATGCCTTTCAGGACGGCGACGTGGTCGAGCTCGAAGTCGAGGGGTGCGGGCGGCTCAAGATCAATATCCGGGACGGCCTCGAGCGCACCTGGGGCCCGGATACCCGTCTCGATCATGCGGAGAAGGGTTTGGACGGGGTGCACACGCCGCAATTGACCGGAAAATATGCACCGGAGGGATAGGCGGAGCATGGCGGCCGCGGGCCGGGCGCGCTGACCTTGGCCGGCGAGTGGACAGCATTCGGCGGACTTCGAAATGCGCTCGCCAAGCGCGACTACCGCCTCTACATAATGGGACACGTGGCCCACACCCACGGATGGTGGACCAATCGCGTGGGGCTGGGCGGCCTGTCCTGGCAGCTCTCCGAATCGCCCCAGGTGCTCGGCATCGTCGGGTTCGCCAGCATGATGCCGGTGATGTTCGTCGGACCCGTCGGCGGCGCCATGGCGGACCGCTACGGCCATCGGCTCATCGCCGCTCTCTCCGGGTTCAGCAATGCCGCCGTTACCGCGGCCATCGGCATCCTGGCGCTGACCGGCGGCATCACGGTGCCGATGCTGATTATGCTGAGCGCGCTGCAGGGCGCGTTCTTCGGGATCGAGTTTCCGGCCCGGCAGGCCCTGATCCCCCAACTGGCCGGGCGGGAAAACATCGCCGCGGCGGTCGCCTTCAATTCAACCACCTTTCACGTCGGCGGCTTCATCGGGCCGGTCATCGCCGGTCTGATCTTCAGCCTTGCCGATTGGGGCGCGGTCATACTGGTTTATTGCGGATCATCTTTATGGATGATCCTGATGCTGTCGTTGATGCATCACGCCAATCCCCTCGCGTCCGGCCGCGGCGAGACCAGCTTGTTCGGAGATTTGCGGGAAGGGCTCATCTACGTCGCCGGCCACCCGGCGCTGCGGCTGCTCATGGCCGGGGCCTTCACCATCGGTCTGCTGATCCGTCCCTACAACGAGCTCCTGGCCGGGTTCGCCGGTGACGTGTTCGGCATGCCGGATGTCGGGTTGCCGCCCCTGACCGCGGCGGCGGGCATCGGCGCTCTCGTGGGAGCGGCGCTGATGATGTTGCGGAGCCGCACCGAGGGCATGACGGTCATGATGCTGGGCGGCGGGTTCCTGGCGGCCGCCTTCGTCCTGTTTTTCGCCTCGGTCGAAACCTTCAATCTGGCGCTCGGGGTATTGGCGGTCGGAACATTCGGCATCGTCATCGCCAATGTGGGCTGGAACAGCCTGGTTCAGCACATCTCCGATCCCAGGATGCGCGGTCGGACAATCTCGATATTGGTGTCCCTCTCGGTGGGTGCGCCCGCTCTCGGATCGCTGGCGATCGGCTCGTTGGCCGAAGTCGTCGGGCTGCAGCGGGCGCTGGGAATGTCGTGCATCGCCGCCTTCGCCGTGCTGGCGGTGTTGGCCGTGCCGTTGCTCCGCGGACGCGCCGGAATGGAGGCCGACGGCGAAACCTAGAGCCGATCATGGTTTGTCGGAGTCGCTTTGCGATGCCGACAATCCATGTGAATCGGCTCTACACTATTGAAATAGATCGGATTCACATGTTTTGACGAAACTGCGCCACGGTTCCGTCAAAACATGACCCGATCTAGAACTTGGTGCGGCGAGAGTACCGGCAGGCAGTCGTCAGCGCCCGAGTATGGACCTAGACGGTCTTGTACTCGATCTCGGTGACCCGGACCTCTTCGTCGCTGACGTTGGTGGCGTTGTGCTTGATCGGCGCCGCATAGCGGACCGTCCGGCCGGGCTCGTATTCGACGTGGGTGACGCTGCCGTCATCCCGCTCGAGGCGCAGTTCACCGCCCGATTCCTGGATGGTGACATAGTCGACCGGGTGATGATGCCAGCCGGTCTGGGCGCCGGGATCAAATCGCCAGCGGGTAATGCGCGTCTCATCATCTTCGTAGAGAATTTCGAAATCGGCTCGAGGGGCACCGATTGCCGCATCCTTCGGCGCGGTGATGGGTTCTGACATTCGAGGACTCCCGTTGCGTTCGTCGTGATTTATTCCCGGTTCGGGGTTTCGGTCAAGACCCGGACAAGGGTGCTGATCTGAAATGGCTTCTTGAGCATCGAAGAATCGAACCCGTCTTCCCGGTAAATTAGATCAGTACGGCGGATCGGCAATGTCGATCAGCGGAAAGGCGGAAAAGACCCCCGGGGGGCGGACGGCATTCGCCGGATGGAGGTGGCCGGCCGATAGATCGCCGAGGTCGGAAGCGCCGAGGTTGGCCATTGCGTTGAGCATTTCTTCCTCGATCAATTCAAGCATTTTGACGACGCCATCCTCTCCGGCGCCCGAGAGCGCCAAGGCGTACAGCTTGCCGATCCCGACCGCGTCGGCGCCCAGCGCGATGGCCTTCAGCACGTCGGTGCCGCGCATGAACCCGCCGTCCACGTAAACCGCCGCCCGGCCCGAAACCGCGTCGACGACCTCCGGCAGCACCTCGACGGCGCCCCGGCCGTGGTCCAACTGACGTCCGCCATGATTGGAGACATAGACGACGTCGATGCCGTGATCGACCGCCAGCTTTGCATCCTCCGCCGTCGCGACACCTTTCAGGACAAAGGGGATTTGGCATCGCTCGCGCAGCCGCGCCAACCAGGACCAGTCGAACGACGACTGGTGTGATGCTTCGCGGCGGACGGCACGGTTGTGGGCGCGCGGATTGTAGTGCTTGATCAGGTCCCGCTCCCGCCGCCCATATTGAGCCGTATCGACAGTCACGCAAAACGCCGTGTAGCCGGCCTCGGTGACGGCATCGAGCCGGTCGTTTACCCACGCCTCATCGCCGTGGATATAAATCTGATAGATCAGGGGAGAGGAAATTTGGCTCCTGATCTCGCCGAATTCCGGTTGCGTGACGGAGCTCAGTATGCCGGGAACGCCAAAGGTCTGTGCTGCGCGAAGCGGCGCCGTCGCGCCTTCGGGAACCAGCCGGTTGAGCCCGCCTATGGGTGCAAGGAATATGGGAAGCCGCGCTTCCGCGCCCAAAATTTCACGGCGCAGCGAGATGCTGCTGACATCGTTCAAGACCCGGGGACGAAAAGCGATTTCGTCCAGTGATTGGCGATTTCGCAGCAGTGTGGTCTCGCTCTCGCCGCCGCCGATTACGTAATCCCAGTCGTTCCGATCAAGATTTTCCCGTGCCGCCTTGATCAACTCGCTGGTTGTTCTGACTTCTGCCAGGTCTTCGGGGTTCATCGAATATCGCTCGCGGGTGTAGTGATTGTCGAAGATTTCTACGGGTGTCACGCCGGGTGGAACTAGTCTACCCGACAAATCCCGGTTGATTTACCAAATGTAAATATGTCGCCGTGAGGCTGGGAGTGACCAAACGACGAGGCGGCGGAAAGATGCGCTTTTCGGTTAAATATCAATCCTGGACCAAAAACTGGGCGGTTGTCGACAACGGCGTCGCCCAACAAGTCGTCGGCGTTCACGATTCCAAGGCGGCGGCCTATAAACAGGCGTCTGCCGAGCAGGGGCGTTGGCGCAAGTTCGATCCCGTTGCGGTGGAGATGACCCGCAGCCGGGTCTGCAACGATCACGGACTGCCGGTCTCTCTCGTCGTGCGCTGAGTCTCTGGCCGCCGGCTTCCGGGCGGCCGCCTTGACAGCTCTTAAAGGTATTCCTGGGGCTCGAATTCGTTGGCGAGTGTGTCGAGGTCCGGGACCGTCAGCGTCCGGCCGCCGGCACCGGAGAAACGGACGATGCCCTCGTCTTCAAGTTTGCGAATGGTGCGGGAAACCGATTCCGGTGTGGTCCCGATCATCGACGCCATATCGGTTCGGGAGATGGGCAGCCTGATCTCGGCCCCGGCATTCTCATCCGTCTCGTTCAATGCGCGATCGATCAATACGGCAAGCAGATGAGCGAAGCGGGCGCGAACGGACAGCGTAACGTTATGAAAGATTTTCTCTTCGGCTTCCTCCAGTTCATTCGAGGCTCGCTTAAGAAAGCGTAAGCCAAGCGCGGGATTCTGTTCCAACAGGCTCCTGACCGTCTGGTGGCCGATGAAACACACGCGGCTCGGTTCGAGTGCCTCTGCGCTGGCCTTGAAGTCCGTGTCGGTCAAGAGCGCCCGATAACCAAGGGTTTCGCCGGGCATGGACAAATGGAGCAGGATGGAGTTCCCCTCTGCGTCATATTTTCGAATGCCGATCAGGCCGTATTCAAGGCAATAAACCCCGCGGCAGTCGTCGCCTTCATTGAATAGAACTTCGCCCGGCAGCAATTCCCGGCCGACCCGATTGTCGTCGATAAGCCGCAACTCATCGTCGGACAACACGCACCATTCAGTTCTGTGGCGGGCCTGACAGGTGAAGCAGTTCGTTCCGATTGCCGGCACGGTTCGTTCCCATTCGCCGTTCGCATTTCACATGCACGGCTTATCCAGGCATTGTCTTGATTGCCAATGGTTGGGTCAAGCGACATGGGTGCCGAAACCGAGAGTTGGACCGATGGTTTCACTTGACCGCCGTCATTGAGATGTAATCGGAATTGCGGTACCACAAGGCACTCGTTTGGCCTTGAATTTGGAAGCATCGACAGGCCACTTAAAGGTTTCCGAAGATTATGATCGCCGGGGGCTGGACATGGCCGTGGAATAATCGTAATCGGCGTATAAGTTAACCCGACAGGAGATCACCGGGATATGACGAAACTCAAAAATATTGGGGTTGTACTTGGGGCGACGGTCGTTTTGGCGGCCTGTGCGGATTTGGAATCCGTCAGGAATATGAAGCCGGACAGCGGTCAATTCGCGGCCCAGCTTCATCAGGAATATGTCCGGCTGGCCGCACTCGAAGATGCGGAACGCGACTGGATCGACACCACGTTCTTCAACGAACGTGCACGGATGGTTGCCTTGGGCAATACGGTCGACCCGCAACCAATGTCCGAGCGGGACGTTCCGGAATCGGCGTCCGCCGCACTCTCCGCGGCGCGGGCTCGCCTGGTCCAGGCCTTGGCAACGTCCAAGTTCCTCAAGCCGCGGGCCGCGGCCCGGGCACAGGCCGGGTTCGACTGCTGGATGCAGGAACAGGAAGAGAATTTTCAGCCCAAGGACATCGCGGCCTGTAAGGCCAATTTCTGGGGAGCGATCGGCGATTTGGAATTCCAGCCTCCGGTTCGTGTCGCGGCCGCGCCGAAGCCGGAACCACCCCTTCCCATGGCGCCATCCGTTCCGGGCCCGTTCGTCGTGAACTTCGAGTTCGATAGCGCCAAATTGACCGGCGCCGCCGTTCAGGTGGTCCGCGAAGCGGCCAAACAGGCGAAGGCGGCCAAGGTTGTGCGGGTTCTATTGAATGGACACGCGGATCGGTCAGGTTCGGATGCCTACAACATGCGGCTCTCTAAATCCCGGACCAAGACGGTTCTAGACGCGTTGATCGCGCAAGGCATGCCGGCGGATATCATGCTCGGCAAGAGCTATGGCGAAAGTTTGCCGGCGGTGAATACACCGGATGGACAGCCCGAGGCGGCCAATCGCCGGGTTGAGATCATCTTCCAGCGCTAGCCCGCATTTCCCGCCAGCGGCCGCCACCGGTCGAAGCGCCGGTGGCGGTGACGGCGTATCGAGTGTCATCGCCGGATTTTTTGCCCGGCCAAAGCCGGACTAGCGCATCGGCGAAAAGGCGGCCGGCAGCATAATCAGGTTTACCTGGTGACGGATGGTGCCCCGCGGGTCTTTTGCCGGCACCACGGCGCTTGGCGGCCAGATACCGTCGGCGACCGTCTCGCGGCGAATGCGGGCGCGTTCGTTGAGGTCGGCGTAGGGCCAAAGGTGAACGAGTTTGTGCATTCCGCCGAGCTCGCTATAGAGGAGAGCCGCGCATCTCGAGCGCTCCTGACGCGCCGGCAGGGCCGCGCTCCAGGAAGCGACCACGTCGTCGTACGTGCCCGGGATAACGTCATAGATCCGCATCTCATAGACCGCGCCGAACTCGCCGGCCTCGATAAGCGGCGAAAACGGGAACGGAACATAAATTTCGGATGTCGCGCTCACGACCAGGTCCATGAGATCGCCCGGCCATTCGCCATCTTTCTCGGCGGCGGCAACGATCCGTTCCCGCTCGCCCAGCGACTCGTACGGCCAGATTTGAATCACCTGATTGAGGGCGCCGATATCGGTGAACCAACAGCCGATCAACTCCGAATGATTGCGCCGGTGTGCCGAATAGACCGGCTCGTAAAGCTTGAGAAATTTCGGCGCCTGGTTGGGTTTGACCGTGTAGGTGATGATCTCATAAATCAATGCTGCCTCCCCATTTCCGCCATGATGGTGGAAGGTCCTTCACTCAGCAAGATCAAGCCGCCCGATACTGCCCGATGCCGCCTGACGCCGCCGGGTGGTTGTGTGGGCGGGATTGGTTTTCTATGGTGCCCGCCGTTTAAGTCGATTTCATTTCGGGGAATTCATTAGGAGGCAAACGTGGCCACAATTCCGGCAGCACTTCACGAATACATTAATACGGCTTTTCCAACGAATGTGTGTCTGACCGGCGTCGTCCTGGAGGACGGTTTCGCACAGATCAGTCCGCGAGGCAGTATGCAGGTCTTCGACGAGCAGACGCTTGCCTATTGGGCGCGGGGCGGCGGCAAGTCGGCTGAAGCAATAACCGACGGCACCAAGATCACCGTCTATTACCGCAACCCCGAACTGGGCGGCCGCGGCGGCGGCAACGGCATGCTCCCGGCCGGCGGCATTGCGCGATTTTACGGTGCCGCCGAAATCCACAAGGAAGGCGACGCGTACGAGCAGGTCTGGAACAACATGGTCCAGCAGGAACGGGACAACGATGCCGACAAGGGTGGCTACGCCGTTTTGATCCGGCTGGAAAAGGTGCTGGACCTCAGAGGGCAGGACTTGCCCGCCGAGCTCGCGCCCAAGAGCTGACCCGCCATACCGGGGCCGCCGGCCGCCTGCCGGGCCGGATAAACGGAGCGCGGGTACCCTAACGGGCGGGCGCGGCGGCCCGCTCCACGTTTGGATATACGATGGCCAGCGTCACGGCGCGCGCGGCCATGAAGATCGTGAAGGCCAGCCACAATCCGTGGTTGCCGAGCACGGGCTGCAGGGCAAAAACCGCTGCGAGGTAAATGGCCAATGAAATGATCATGCCGTTCCGCATTTCGGCGGTCCGGGTGGCGCCGATAAACACCCCGTCCAGCGTAAACGACCAGACCGAGATGATCGGCGATATGATGACCCAGATCAGGAACTCGCCGGCCAACGCTCTGACCGCTTCCAAATCCGTCAACCAGCCGATAATCACCGGTCCGCCGGCGGCATAGACCAGCGTATATACAGCCGCGATGACGGCGGCCCAGAGCCCGCAGATTTTCACCGCCAGCCGCAGGGTGCGCCGGTCCCTGGCGCCGACCGCCCCACCGACCAGGGCCTCGGCGGCATGGGCGAATCCGTCGAGCCCGAAGGACAGGAATTGCTGGAACTGAATCAAGACGGCGTTGGCGGCCAGGGTATTGTCGCCCAGCTTGGCGCCGCGCGCGGTGAAGAACGCAAAGGCGAACATCAAACATGCCGTCCGAATAAAGATATCCCTGTTGACGGCGACCAGTTGCCGGATTTTGTCGGCGTCCCGGAGGTTCATCCCCTGCCAGGAGCCCGGGATGCGCCGAAGCTCCCGCCGCACCATGAGGACGCCCAGCGCCAGCGCGGTGAATTCGGCGATCACGGTTGCGGCGGCGACCCCGGCGACATCCCATTCGAGCCCCAATACGAACCAAAGATCCAATATGATGTTCAGTCCGTTCATGAACACCTGAAGGATCATCACGGCCCGGGTGTTCTGGACGCCGATAAACCAGCCGACGATCGCATAATTCACCAAGACCGCCGGGGCGCTCCAAATGCGAATGAAGAAATAGGTTTCGGCGAGGCCCTCGACCTGGTCGCTGGCCTCGAAGAGGGTAAGCCCGATCTGCGCGATGGGCCATTGGAGCAGCAGCAACGCGGCGCTGAGCCCCACGCCCAGCAGGCCGGCCCGCGCCAGTACGACGCGAATTTCCAATCCGTTCTTGGCGCCATATGCCTGGGCGGCCAGACCCGCCGTGCCCATGCGCAAAAACCCGAAGCCCCAGAAAATGAAATGAACGATGGTGGCGCCGACGGCGACGGCGCCGAGGTAGAACGCCTCCGGCAGGTGCCCCATCACCGCGGTGTCGACCGCACCCAGCAGCGGGACCGACAGGTTCGCGAACATGATGGGGACGGTGAGTTGCCAGACCCGGCGATTGAGGGCGCGCGCGTCCATCGGTTCGGAGCCTGCGGTCGGGTTGCTCATCCACGCACCTTACGGCGTGACGTTGGGATGTCGAGCCGCCGATTGGGGTTGGCCGGCCCCGGCGGTCCGACTAACCTATGCGCCTCGCCGAACCAGGAGGAGGTGACGTTGCCGGGCAGGCGCGACATACAGGAAGACGCAACGCGCGAACTCGGCGAGGCCATCGCCGGACGACCGGCGCGCCTGAACCCATGACCGGGATCGCCACCCGCGCCGATGCCGAACGGCTGGATGACGGTGATCCGCTCCGCCGGTTCAAGGAGGCGTTCGATTTGCCGGACGGCGTGATCTATCTCGACGGCAATTCCCTCGGTCCGCTTCCCAAGGCGACGCCCGCGCGCCTCGACGAAGTGGCGCGAACGGAGTGGGGCGGCGATCTGATCAAATCCTGGGACAAGCATGGCTGGATGGACTACGCCAACCGGCTCGGCGACAAGATCGCCAGGTTGATCGGTGCGGGTGATGGAGAGGTGGTGGTTGCCGACAGCACCTCGGTCAATCTTTACAAGGTCCTCTCCGCAGCGCTCCGAATGCGTCCGGGAAGGACAAAGATCGTTTCTGAGATCGGCAATTTCCCCACCGATCTTTACATCGCTCAAGGGTTGACCGGCGCTGATTCCGGCCACGAACTCCGCATGGCCGAAAAGGCCGGCATCGTCCCGGCCATCGACGGCGATACCGCCGTCGTCAGTCTGACCCAGGTGGATTACCGGACGGGCGAGATGCACGACATGGCCGCGATCACGGAGGCCGCGCATGCGGCGGATGCGATCATGGTGTGGGACCTGTCGCACAGCGCGGGCGCGGTTCCCGTCGACCTCAATGCCGCGAATGCCGACATGGCCGTGGGATGCGGCTACAAGTATCTCAATGGGGGTCCCGGCGCGCCGGCATTCCTGTTTGTCGCCGAGCGCCACCAGAGTTCCTTTGAACAGCCGCTTTCCGGCTGGATCGGCCATGCCAGGCCGTTCGATTTTCTGCCGGATTACGAACCGGCGGAGGGTGTCAGCCGCTATCTCTGCGGAACCCCGGGGATCATCGCCATGGCCGCCCTCGAAGTGGGTGTCGATCTGATGGTCGAGGCCGACATGAGCGTGATCCGCAGGAAATCCATTCAGCTCTCCGAGCTGTTTATCGAGCGGGTGGAGGCGACGTGCGGCGAATTCGGTCTGAAACTGATTTCACCCCGTTCTCCGGAAATCAGAGGCAGCCAGGCGGGCTTTGCCCATTCAAACGGCTATCCGGTCATGCAGGCGTTGATCGAGCGCGGCGTCATCGGGGATTTTCGGGCGCCGGATATCCTGCGCTTCGGGTTCACGCCGCTCTATCTCGGTTTCGCCGACGTCTGGGATGCGGTCGAGATTTTGCGCGACGTGCTGGCCTCGGACGTTTGGACCGAGGAGAAATACAGCCGGCGCGGCATGGTGACCTAAGCGTCAGGCTTCGAGTTCGGTCGCCTGCATCGACGGACGCTCCCGAAAATCTCCATACCAATCGGCGAGCGCCGGATGGTCGCCGCGCCAGTCATGGCCGGCGAACCGGAAGTCCCGGTAGGAGAGGGCGACGGCGACCGACACCAATCCGATATCGCAGGCCGAGCCCCAACCGTCGGCCTCCCTCTCCAGCGCATCGAGGGCGACGCCGATGGACCAGTCCTGCCGGGCGTAGAGCTTTTCCGAACGGGTGTCCTCATGGAACAACTGCTCCATCCGTTGAAGGAGGCAGGCGTCCAGGATGTTGTCGGAATAGGCCAGCAGCCGGAGCGCATTGAGACGTGCCTCCCAATCGGCGGGATAGAGCGCGCCGCCGCCCAGGTGATCGAAATATTCGCAGATGGTATTGGACTGGAACAGGGAACTGCCGTCGTCGAGCATCAGCGCGGGGACCTTGCCGAAGGGATTGATGTCCCGGTAGCCCTCCGGGTCCTCCCACGGATTGACGACGACTCCTTCGACCTGGGTATCCAATCCGGCCTCGATCATGGAAATTCGGGCCTTGCGGGCAAAGGGGGACGGCTTGGAATAATAGAGCTTCATGGTGATTTTCCCGAGGTTTTCCTGGGTGGGCGGGGACGGTTACAGCTTGGTCCGAACCTGCCAGAGTTCGGGGAAGAAGTAAAAGTCGAGGGCGTGCTTCAGATAGCCGACGCCCGCGGTGCCGCCGGTGCCGGTCTTGAATCCGATGATCCGTTCGACGGTCTTCATATGCCGGAAACGCCATTGCTGAAACCAATCCTCGAGATCCACCAGTTTTTCGGCCAGCTCATACTCTTCCCAATGTTCCTCGGGCGCCCGGTAGATCTCCATCCACACCCGCTGAACGCTCTCGTCGGCGGCATAGGGCTTCCGCCAGTCCCGCTCGAGGCACGACGGGTCGATCTCGAAACCGCGGCGGTGGAGGAGGGCGATGACCTCGTCGTAGAGCGAAGGGCTGTTCAGGACGCTTTCAAGGCCGCCGAGGATTTCCGGATCGTGGCGGTGGGGCTCGATCATTTTCGCGTGGCGGTTCCCGAGCAGGAACTCGATGGTCCGGTATTGATGGGACTGAAACCCCGACGAATGGCCGAGTTCGTCCCGGAAGGTCAGATATTCCGTCGGCGTCAAGGTGGACAGGACATCCCATTGCTGAATGAGCTGCGCCTGAATCCGCGAAACCCGGGCCAGCATCTTGAAGGCGGGTTGCGGGTCGTCCCGGCGAATATTCTCCATTGCCGCGCCCAGCTCATGGATGATGAGTTTCATCCATAGCTCGGCGGTCTGATGCATGATGATGAACAGCATCTCATCGTGGCGCGTGGTGAGCGCGTTCTGGGCGCCGAGCAGCTCGGGCAGGGCGAGATAGTCGCCATAGCTCATATCCTCGCTGAAATCGGTATAGGCGCCCTCGGCGATTTGCGCCTGATCGCGATCATCCTCGGTCATGACATCACCCGTTCAGTGGACCATTGGCAGCCGCCGGCGTTCGGCGCGCCCCGTTCGATTCGTTGACGGCGTTTTTCGAAAAGGTCATCCGCCATCGGGTTTGACCTCCGCGAAGGACGCCGCGATCCGCGTCACCTTCCACCCAATTCCCTGGCGCCGCAGCCGAATGTCCATGGGGACGCCGTCGTGTTTCAGGTTCAACCGGAATTCAAACAAACCGGTGAAGAAAGCATAACCGGTTTTTTCGAAAAATCCCGGAACATTAGGCAGCTCGAATGTTGCGGCTGCCGGGCCGCCGGCCGCGTCCGTGGAAGGCTTGGGCACACATTTGGCGGCGATGGCCTCGGCATCGCCCAATCCCACGTTTCGGCCGATGCACGCCAGAATTTGCGGCCGGTTGAACAGAAGAACAAGGGCGTCGGGCGTGGCGAGGCGCTCCGCGAGCGGCCGGCCGATATTGCTGTTTTCGAAAGACAGGCTGACGCCGAGCCGCCCGCCGGCAATGGAAACCCGCCTTGAAGCCTGCCGGCGGAGAAACCGGATGATGTCGAGCTCGAATCCTTCCCTCACCGAGGACCAATCGACCATGCGTTCCACCACCGCACGGTCTTCCGCCTTCAACGCCAGCCACAATCGGGTCAGCGTGCCATAGGGCCAAACCAGGTACAGCAGGGCGAAAAAGACGATAAGCCCGATAAGGATGCGATTGAGCCGGCTGCCCGAGGTTCGTGATGCGGCCATTGCCGGTCCTCACCCGTGAATGTGAGCCGCCATCCGGCGGCGCAAGTCGCGATCCGGCATCTCGCCGACGCCCGCGCGCAGGTTCTCGCGCATATGATCCGGGTTGCCGGTGGCGGGTATCACGCAGGTGATTGCCGGATCGGCCAGCAGATATTTGAGGAAATACTCGGGCCAGCTCCGGCATCCGATCTCGGCCGCGAAGCCGGGCAGCGGGCCCCGGGCGCGATGAAGCAGGCCTCCTTGCTCCAGCGGCCGGTTCACCATCGTCGCCACGCCCAGGTCGGCGCATTGCGCGAGGAAGCCGTTTTCGGCTTCGCGGTCGACGATGGAGTAGGGGAACTGAACGAAATCGATCCCGCCTTGCTTCAAGTACCCCATCAGCTCTCCCAATGCCGAGGAGGTGTAGTGGGTGATCCCGATATAGCGGATGCGGCCTTCCGCCTTCCAGCCGCGCAAGGTGTCCAGGTGATCGTCGCAATCGATCAGGTTGTGCACCTGCATGAGTTCGATGTTGCCGGTCCGAAGCTTGGCCAGCGAGCCGGTCATCTTGCGGATTCCCTTCTCCTTGCCCCGCGTCCAGACCTTGGTGGCGATCCACGACTTTTCGCGGGCGTCCATTTGCTGGAGCAATTCGCCAACCACGCTTTCCGCCCTGCCGTACATGGGAGACGAATCGATGACCGATCCGCCGGCGCCGAACAGAAGGCCGAGCACCTCCGTCAGGTTCGTCCGCTTCTGCGGGGAGAGGCGGGTGTCGAAGGATCGATAGGTGCCGAGCCCGACGGCGCCGATTTCCTCGCCCGAGGACGGGATGCGGCGGGTCAGCATCCGTTCACCAGGCATGTGCCCCGCCTTTCCGATGGGGAAACCGGCCGGCGCCTAGCCGAACCAATTCCGCGGTCGCCTTGCGCATTCCGGTCATCAACATCGTCGGCATGGAAGCGTAACCCGTGAACCAACTCCTGGATCGGGTATTCTAGGCCGATGACGGGGGCGTGGGGAGAGAGATTACGCTACGGTTGGCGGGAGTTCGTGAGCCCGACCGGGTCGCGGTAACCGGAATGACCATGCCCCCTTAACCGCGTCCATTTGCCGAGTTATGAATTGGGCATCCGGGACCATGAGGAAGGGAGCGGAGATGTCGGGGAAACGCTTTTCGGTCGAAGAGATCATCAACCATTTGCGGGAAGCGGACGCGCTTCTGGCGCTTGGCCGAACGGTCGCCGAGGTATGCCGCCGGATCGGCGTGTCAAAACGGACATATTATCGCTGGCGTAAGAAGTACGGCGGTTGCATTTCGGTCCGAGAGCTTTACGAGAGCCGCTGCAAGGAATTGCCGGGCAATGAAGGCGGGGTCTACTTGGTTCTTCTACCGAAATTAGGCCGTCCCCCGTTCCTGGTCCCTGGTAGCGGAGGCTTTTTCAAAGGCAAGGACCCGAACGTCCCAAAATCCGAACTGCGGTCGAACTGGGTAGATGGCGCCAAGGTTCTGTATATCGGCAAGGCCGGGGGCTCTCTTCAGACCCGCGTACGGGCTTTGGTGCGCTTTGGCCACGGACATCCTGTCGGGCACCGGGGGGGCCGATATTTGTGGCAGCTTCGTTCCTCGGATGAACTCAGGGTTTGCTGGATGACGACACCAGGAAAGAACCCGAGAGACGTTGAGCGCCGACTTATTCAAGAGTTTAGGGAGAAATACGGGCAACGACCGTTTGCCAACCTGACGAACTAACCGCGAGCCGATTTCGTGAACGCGGGCTCCCGGCCCGCCAGTGAACCTCAAATCTCCGTTTCGGGTCCGGCGAGGACGCGCCGCGCCTCGGCGGGTTCCGTCGGCTCCAGCCCGTGCCGTTCGCAAAAGCCGAGCAGGTCCGGTTCGTGCCCGAGGATGAAATCCAGCACCCCGACGAGAAACGCCGGTTCGGCGATGCCGTCGCGAATTTGGTCCGGGCTGCTGCCGGTCAGCGACATGAAGCGATCCCTCAAGGTTTCCTCCGAGACGACGAAGGCCGCCGCCCAAAGGCCGATCGTTTCCCCTCTCTCAAGCGCCATCATCCGTTCGTCCCGCCGCCCCTAGTTGGTATCGAAGATCGAACCGCCCCATCGCCGCCGCCACAGGCGTTCGCCGATGTCGCATCCCCGCTCATAGACATATCCCCGGTTCAGTCTGATCTGTGCTGGGTGAAAGAGGGCGTGTGATTTGCCGCCATCGGCCGGCGGTGCGGCGCCGGCGATTTCGAAGATCAGCTTCCGGCGGATGGCGCGGGCGAAATCGGGGAAATCCTTGGCGACGACGAGAAAGGCGTTCGGGCCGCCGATGACGCAGCCGCGATAATAGTCGTCCAAGTCTCTCAGGTTGAACTGACTGCCGAATCCGCCGCGCTGATTGATGATCGGAAGGCCGTTGATGGTGATCCGCTTCTTGATCGCCGCATCCCGGGCCTGGGTGACCAGCAGGCCGTCGTTGTTCGGGCCGTCGCCGGCGACATCGATGACCCGGCGCAGGCCTTCATACCGGTTTTCCTCGAGCAGCCTGACCGCGAAGGCGATGCCGTCGCTGATGGAGGTTCGCCGGCCGAAGTTGAGCTCCGCCGAAGTCAATTGGGCCGCGAAGGCCTCGGCCGCGGCCGGCCCGTCGATGACGGTCCAGTCTATGACCAACAGGGTCGCCCCGTGGTTCGAGTAGTCGATATAGGCGACGGCAATCTTCTTGCGGTATCCGCCCTGGATGGCCTCGATGACCGCCGGGTTGCGGATGGCCGCGGCAATCCCTTCCCGCTGCAGGCGGGCCTCCACCTCGTCGATGCTGCGGGAGACGTCGGTCGCAAGCACCAGTTCGAGATCGACGGGTTCGGCGCGAAGGGGCGGGACCAGCCCGATGAACAGGATCAGCAGCACAAGGATCGGAGGCGTCAGGCGACGAGATGGCCGAGGCAGCCCGAACCCGCCGTTCATCCGCGATGCCGCCGCGTCTTCGGGCGTTTGGCCGTCAACGCCACGCGCGCCGTCGCGGTGCCGCGATCCCGCGGCCGCAACCCTGGTATCCGATCCAGCATGGATAAGTCCCGCTCGTTGCACGCCAAATGCCCACCACACGGGTATTTGGCGCGAGTCTACACCGGCGCGAGGGCGCCAAGGCAAGACTTTGTTGGCATCCTTACGATTATTCGCCTGATTATTCGCCAACCGGTACGGCATGTTTCCCGCCCTGCCGCGCCGGAGACAAGCCGAATGCACCGGCCAAGAGTTCATAGGACCGGCGTCGGGCCCCGGGATCGTGGGTGATGGTCAGGACCATGACTTCATTCGCGCCGTAGGTCTCCGCCATGCCGGTCAAAATCTCGCGGCATTGATCGGGATCCCCGTAAAGGCTTCGCGACCGATTGGCCGCGATAAACCGGATTTCTCCGTCCGTATAGCCGAATTCTTCCGCTTCCTCGGGGGAGGGAAACGGCATGAATCCGCCTCGGGTACGCTGGACAAGGCTCAGGTCGCGGCTCCTCGCCAGCCGGGCCGCGTCGGCCTCGGTCTCGGCGCAGATGACGAACACGGCAAGGATCGTTCCCGGCGCGCGAACCAGTTCGGACGGCCTGAAATGCTGCCGGAATCCGCGAATAATGCGCTCGCCGCCTTGAGGCGTGATGAACTGGGCGAAAGCAAAATTCAGCCCGAATTGCGCCGCCAACAGGGCGCTTTGGTCGCTCGAGCCGAGGAGCCACAAATCCGGAAGCGTCGATGTCTTCGGGCTGACGTCGATTGCCGAGAAGGCCTCGGTCGGCGGCGGGGCGTCGGACAGGAACGCCATCATATCGGCGACGCGCGCCGGAAAGTACTCGACGCCGATTGCCGAACCGTAGGCCAACGCCGCGGCGGTGATTTGATCCGAGCCCGGCGCGCGCCCGATACCCAGATCGATGCGCCCCGGATAAAGGGCTTCAAGCACCCGGAAGGTTTCCGCCACCTTCAGCGGGCTGTAGTGACTCAACATGATGCCGCCGGTGCCGACGCGAATATTCTCCGTTTCACCGGCGATACGGGTGACCAGGATTTCCGGCGCGGGACCCGCCAAGGAGGCCGTGGCATGGTGTTCGGCCAGCCAGTAGCGGGTGTATCCGAGCTCGTCGGCGCGCCGTGCGAGCTCGAGCGTCTCGTGAAGCGTCTCCACCCCGGTTCCGCCGGTCCGAATGGGCGATTGATCCAGGATGCTGAGAGCAATGGTTGGCGAGGCCGACATGTGAGGGGAGTATAGCCGCCGATTCCCCGATGACGAGGGCGGGATGGCGCCGGTTGTGCAATTCGCCGGGGACCGTTATAGACATGGGATGCCGCGCTATTTCAAACCGGTTGCGTTGCTTCTGTTTCTCGTGGTTCTCGCCGCCTGCGACCGGGAGGCGTACATCTTTACTCCGAACGAATTCGACCGCTCGCGCCCGGGTTTCGGGCGTGAATTGAAGGATCGTTCTGAGCTGCAGATCTGCTACAGCAAACAGATAACGACGCACCAAGCTCTGCTCGGCATGGCGGCCAAGGAATGCGGCCGGTTCGGAAAACAGGCCGTGTTCAGTCATGACGAGTCCCTGGAGTGCCCGTTGACGACGCCGACACAGGCTCATTTTAAGTGCGTCACCCCCGCGGCAACGCCGTCACGCTGACCGATTCCCAATAACGTATTGATGTGATAGGGTTTTTGAGGCTCGGGATGTCCGGTCAATAGGCCCGGGGGATTTCCGGCCGGCATCGATGCAGGTGCTTCAGGGTGCGGAGAGTGACGGCAGTGATACAAGTCCTTGTGGCGGCCATCGCGGTCTATGGGCTGCTGGTCGCGGCGCTTTATCTCGGCCAACGGAACCTGATCTATTTCCCAAGTTCGGCGCATCTCGATCCCGGGTCCTTCGGCGTTCCCGAGTTCGAGGCCGTGCGCCTCCAGACCGGCGACGGGTTGCCGCTCGCCGCCTGGTGGCACCCGCCGCAAGACGGCAACTGGACCCTGGTTCTATTCCACGGCAATGCCGGTCACATTGGTCATCGGGCAAGCAAGGTCGCGCCGTTTCTGCGCGAGGGGAGGGGCGTCCTTCTGGTCGAATATCGCGGATACGGGCCCAATCCGGGATATCCGACCGAGCAGGGGCTGTACGCCGATGCCGACGCCGCCATGTCATTCGTTTCGCGGCAGGGAATCACTCCGCAGCGCATCGTCCTCTACGGCGAATCCCTGGGCACGGGTGTCGCCGTGGAGACCGCGGTCCGCCATCCCATCGGCGCCTTGGTTCTCGAGGCGCCCTTCACCTCCATCCCGGATATGGCCCGGTATCGGCTGCCGTTCGTTCCGGCCCGGCGGCTGGTCAAGGACCGGTTCGACTCGGCGTCGAAGATCGGCGAACTCAGGATCCCCGTCATGGTCATCCACGGCGGCCGCGACAGGACGATCCCCATTCGCTTTGGCCGGCGCCTGTTCGACCGGATCTCGGCCGAGAAGGAGTTCGTCCATCTGCCGGCGGCCGGTCACAACGATCTGTTCGATTTCGGCGCACGGGAGCGCGCGGCAGACTTTGTCGACCGGGTCATGGGCACCGGCGGCGAAACACCGGGTCCGCCACCGGTGACGAACTGATGCCGGTCTGTGCCGTCGCTACCCGTCACCCTGACCCTCTCCCCCAAAATGGAATCAGGGGCGGGGTATGACGGAATAGGGACCTCCAACAACACGCGTCATGCCCCGGCTTGTCCGGGGCATCCACGTTGTTCTGGATTACCCGGACAAGCCGGGTAATGACGAGCTTCTTTGATTCAGCACCACCCGTCATGCTCCGGCCCACTGGACCGGCTTTGCCGGCCAGCCAGCAAAGTGGCGGGGCATCCAGGATATTTCCCGTCACCCAGCGCTGTCCCTGGTTCGGATTTAAGCTGCGGAGTTGTTCGTTTCGGCCAATGACGCCAGGCGCTCCGGGGTGTCCACATCGAACAACACGCCATCGTCCTCGACGATTACCTCATGGACCTTGTCGGCGTGGTCTTCCAGCAGGTGGCGGGCGCCGACGTCGCCGCTCAAATGCTGCATTTCACCGAAAAACTGCGCGCCCCAAAGTACGGGGTTGCCGCGCTTCCGGCCGTGAACCGGCACGCAAATGGCGCGGCCTTCCACGGGATCGAACGCCCGTACGAGGTTCCTGATATGCCCGGCAGTGACCAGCGGCATGTCGCCGAGGCAGATAACCGCCGCCGCAATGCCGTCCGGCAGCGCCGATAGTCCGCTCTTCAACGACGTGCTCATGCCGCTCGCATGGTCCGGGTTATGCACCAGCGTCACCGGCAGACCGGCCAGGGCCGCACCGACCTTGTCCGGTTCATGGCCGGTTACGACGATCACATCCTTGCCGACGGCGTCCAGGACCGTTTCCGCGACCCGCCGGACCATCGGCGCGCCGTCCACGTCGGCCAACAGCTTGTTGGCCGGACCCATACGGCGGGATGCGCCGGCGGCGAGCACGATTGCCGCCGTTTTGGTCTCCGGCGACGATGCCGCGGCGGAGGCCTCGGCGAGGTCGCGCTGCTGGCCGCGTTCGCTGATTTCCTTGAGCAGGCCGCCCGCCCCCATTCGCATGATGTCGGTGCCGGTTACCGGGAGGTCGGCGAGAGAGCGCCACAGCACCCAGTCGAACCCGTTTAGTTTGGGGGAACGCGCGCAACCGGGCATGCCGATGACCGGCGCTTCGTCCCAACGGCCGACAAACAGCAAATTCCCCGGATCGACGGGCATGCCGAAATGTTCGATTGTGCCGCCGGCCTCGACCACGGCGCCCGGGGCCACGTCTTCCCGGTCGACGGTCGCCGAGGCCCCGAAGATCAGGAACAAATCGGCCCCGCCGCGTTTCAATTCGTACAGTGATTTGGTTACCTCGCCGTGATCGTGGCCGCACCTGATCTCCCGGAAGATGTGACTGCCGAAATCGGCCACCCGGGTTTCGGTGATTTCCAGCGTCTTGTCGAGGACGCTTTCCTTCAGTCCCGGGAGCCGTGTCTGGATGAGGCCGATCTTCTTGTTGCCGAACCGGCTCACCCCGATCAGCTGATCGGCTTCGCTGGCGACGGCGAGAACCGTTTCCAGGACCGATCGTCTGACGGCAAAGGGAATGATCTTGATGGTCGCGACCATCTGGCCGGGCGCGACAACGTCAAAGGGTTCGAGCGTCGCCACCGTGACCGCTTCATCGATCAGGTTCAGGCGGTCGAGCTTTTCCCGATCCACGGCCAGCACGCCGTGTTCTTCGGCGATCAGGTTGCAGCGGCCGGTGAAGGCTTCGCCCGCCCGCAGGTTTTGTCCCGCCGCCAACGCCCGGCAGACGGCTGCCGCCGCTTCATCCTCGGGAACGTCGTCGGCATCGAGCCTGGCGACGATGACCGATTCGATTCCGGCCTCTTGCAGGAGCGCGATGTCTTCCTCGCTCAGCAACTGGCCTTTCTTGAGCTTGCGCCCGGGCAGCTTTGCCGAATGAGCGAGGAAGGCGCCTGCCGCCTCGCCGACCGGGATGGGCCCGAATTTCATTAGACGCCGGTCTTGCCGTGCTTGGCGGCGACGATCTCGGAGAGGATCGAAACGGCAATCTCCGAGGGTGATTTGGATCCGATATCCAACCCGATGGGGGCGTGGATGCGGTCGATGTCCCCGTCGGTGAACCCGGCTTCCTTGAGCCGCTCCACACGGGAGGCGTGGGTGCGTTTGCTGCCCAGCGCGCCGATATAGAAGGCATCCGATTTCAGTGCCCGGTCGAGGGCGGGATCATCCAGCTTTGGATCGTGGGTCAGGGTAACGATCGCGGTCCGGCCGTCCGGCTTGATTTCATCCATTGCGTCGTCGGGCCAGTCGTCGTTCAGGCTGACCTCCGGGAACCGGTCTACGGTGGCGAACGATCCGCGGGGGTCGACCACCGTTACGTCAAATCCGGCCAAAGCGGCCATCGGCACCAGCGACTGGGCAATATGCACCGCGCCGACGCACACCATCCTGAGCGGCGTGTTGAACACCCGGACGAACAGGTTCCGGCCGCCGTTTTCGATTACCCGGCTGACGTCCGAGCGCAGCGCCTGACGTACCTCGGAGACCACGTCGTCAGGCAATGCCAGGCCGCCGTCGACGCCGCCGGGACGGACCAGGCTGCGTTCGCCGGTTTCGATATCGGTGACCGTGGCCACGGGGCGGTCGGAGATCAGCCGCTCCAGCATCTCCCGGTCGGCTTCTTTCTCCACCAATACCTTGATGTCGCCGCCGCAGGCGAGGCCGACTTCCCACGCCTGTTCGTTGGTGACCCCGAATTCCAGGGTGCGCGGCTTCCCGTCCTCGATGGACTGCAGGGCCTCTCCGACCACCGCGCCCTCGATGCAGCCGCCCGACACGGAGCCCACGAAGGCGCCGTCGCCGTCGACCGCCAACTGGCTGCCGACCGGACGCGGCGACGAGCCCCAGGTCCCGATCACCGTCGCCAAGGCGACGTTCTTGCCGGACCCGAGCCAGTCGGTTGCTTGTTCCAGTACTTCGTCGGCTTCGCCCATCGCTTCCTCGCGATTATGACATCCGACCTAATTTAGGCAGCCAATGCCCGTTTCGCCATAACCGTTACCAGGTGCGCGCGGTATTCGGCACTGGCGTGGATATCCTCGTTGAGGTCGTCGGCGGATACCTTGATGTCGGCGACCGCGTCCGGGGACCAGTCGGCGTTGAGCGCCTCTTCCATTTCAGGCACCCGGTAGACGCAGGCGCCGGCGCCGGTCACCGCCACCCGGGCGCCGTCCGAGGTCTTGGCGACGAACACCCCGACGATCGGATAACGGGAGGCCGGATTCGGGAAATGCATATAGCCGGCGGCCTCGGGAACCGGGAACGAAACCTCGGTGATCAGCTCGCCCTCGTCGAGCGCCGTCGTGAACATGCCCTCGAAGAAGTCGTCCGCGGCGATCGTCCGCCGGTCCGTGTGTATGGTCGCGTTGAGCGCCAGCACGGCGGACGGATAGCTGGCCGCCGGGTCGTTGTTGGCCAGCGAGCCGCCGATCGTGCCCCGATTTCGCACCATGGGATCGCCGATGGTGCCGGCAAGATGGGCAAGGGCGGGAATCTTCGATTGCACCAGATCCGAGGTGTTGACGTCGTGATGAACCGTCATCGCTTTGATGGCAATGTTGCCGCCGTCCTCGGAGATACCGCGAAGGTCGTCCAGATCGCCGAGATCGACCAGATCGGACGGCTGGTCGAGGCGCTGCTTGAGCACCGGCAGCAGGGTCATGCCGCCGGCCAGATAGCGCGCATCGTCCGCGCCGCCGAACTTGGATTTGGCGTCGTCGGCCGACGACGCTCTGTGATACTCGAAATCGTACATGGTGTTCCCCTAGCCCCGCATCGTCTCTTGTGCGGCCAGAATGGCTTCGACGATGTTGTGGTAGCCCGTGCACCGGCAGAAATTACCCTCGAGGCCGTGCCGGACTTCCTTTTCGCTCATGTTCGGATTGTCGTTCACCAGGCCGATGGCGCTCATCACCATGCCCGGCGTGCAGAACCCGCATTGCAGGGCGTGATGTTCGCGGAAGGCCTCCTGCATGGGATGCAGCGTGTCGCCGTCGGCCAGCCCTTCGATGGTGAGGACATCGGAGCCGTCCACATGCGCCGCGAGCAGCGTGCAGGATTTCATGGCGCGGCCGTCCACGTGCACCGCGCAGGCGCCGCATTGGGTGGTATCGCAGCCGACATGCGTTCCGGTCAGGCCGAGATGTTCCCGCAGGAACTGAACGAGGAGCGTCCGGCCCTCGACTTCCCCCGTGACCTCCTTGCCGTTGACGGTCATCTTTATGCTGTACGAAGACATCCGAGCCTCATCTCTCTTGGTTTGGTGCCGGGCCGGTGCAACGCCCCGGTATGCTTGGCGCGTATATTTGCAGAACGCCCGGGGCCGGGCAAATTTTTTTAGGTCCCCGTCCGCAACGCGGATTTGGGGCGCCGGGTGGATTGCCGGGGCTCCCGTCGAGGGTTTCCAGCTTGATCCGGAGGTCAGTTTTCTCTGGAGACGCATGCGGGACGGCATCGGCGTCCCGCCGCCGCCGGCTGCGCCTCTACAGGTAAAAGGCGGTCAGGAAGATCGCCAAGACCACGGTGATCACCAGCGTCGCCTGGCCAATCTCCTGGGTCCGGGCGAGCAGCCCTTTCGGTCCGTGATAGTGGAAGACGGCGTCGATGACCCGGTTCAGCATTCCGCCGAAATCCGCATAGATGGTCTTGAGCGCGTTGCTGGTCCGCTCGGCGAGGAAAACCGTCCAATCGCGCCCCAGCCGCCGGTAGAACCAGTCGAAATCCAGGATGGTCGAGCGCAGCTCCTTGGGATAGAGGCCGGTGCGCTGAAGGACGGCGAAGGCCAGCGCCGAGAACATCAGCAGCTGCAAATCGCTGACGACGTGGTCGGTGGTGTAGGGCACATAGGTGACCGGGAACGGCAGCATGGCGTAGAGGGGATCGGGATAGACGCCGATGCCGATGCAGAGCGCCGCGGCAATCCCCATGGCGACCAGCATGTTGGGCGGCGCTTCCTCGGGCCGCTTGCCGGAATCGTGGGCGAAGAAGGCGAAGTAAGGAATCTTGATGCCCGAATGGTAGAAGACGGCGGCGGACGAGAACAGGAGGACGAGGTAGGGAACGAGATGTCCCTCGGCGGCGGCCGCGGTCAGGATCATGGTCTTGGTGACGAACCCCGAGAACAGCGGAAAGGCCGAGGCCGCCGCCGCGCCGACGACGCAGAACCCGGTCGTCCAGGGCATGGTCCGGTAGAGCCCGCCGAGCTCCGATCCCTTGGCGGTCCCCGTCCGGTGAAGGACCGCCCCCATGCTCATGAGCAGCAGCGCCTTGTAGAGGATGTGGGCGAAGGCGTGGCTCGCGGCGCCGTTGATGGCGAGCTCGGTGCCGATGCCGACGCCGGCAACCATGAAGCCCAGCTGGTTGTTGAGGCTGTAGGCCAACACCCGGCGGAGGTCGTTCTCGATCACCGCAAAGAAGATCGGCCACGCGGACATGAAGATGCCGATCCAGATCAGCATATCGGTGCCGGGGTACCCCCGCGCCAATGCATAGACGGCGAGTTTGGTGGTGAACGCGGAAAGAAATACCATGCCCGTGGGCGAGGCCTCGGGATACGAGTCCTGGAGCCAGTTGTGCAGCAGCGGGAAGGCGCACTTGATGCCGAAGGCCGCCAGGATCAGCCAGCCGCCCAGGCTCTCGATGCCGATGAAGTCGAAGGCGAAAGAGCCGGTTTCCCTGGCGAGCACCACCGCGCCGGCGGCCAGCAGCACGCCCGAAAGCACCTGGATGATCAGGTACCGCATGCCGGCCCGGTAGGAGCGTTCCGATTTTCCGGCCCAAACGATGAACACCGACGTGACCGCCGTCATCTCCCAATAGACGAAGAGCGTGATCAGATCGCCGGCGAAGGTGGCGCCGATGGCCGCGCCCATGTAGGCGAGGGAGGCGGTCTGTTCCGTCCGGTCGTCATTGTGGAGGGCATAGATGATGCCGAGGATCGCCGCGATATAGAAGATGGCGCCGAAGATGATACTCAGCTTGTCGATCCGGACATGGACTAGGTCGAACCCGAACAGGCTCATCTGGCCGTAGCTGCCGGGGTCCAGGGAGAACAGCTGCCATATCCCGATCAGCGGCAGCGCCAGCATGTAGGCCCCGCGCACCCGCGAGGGCAGGAACGGCACCAGGACGGCGCCGACGATCATGATCAGTCCGGGCGGGATGCTAGCGATCATAGTAATCCTCATCCCGCATCAGGAGCTTGCGCAACTGCTTGGCTGCCAGCACCAGCAGGAACGGCAACGCGAAACCGTAGAAGGCAAAAAATCCGAACAGGCTTTCGAAACCGAACTTGTCATGCTTGTGGAGAAACAGGTCGACCGACAGCAAGGCGGCGCAGACCACCGCCAGCGCCCAGAAAATCCTGCGCACGTTCCCGGGGCGGTCGATCCAGTTGGGCTTCTCGCCCTCGGCCCGGCGGTCCGGATGATGGAACAAATGGTCGTCCATGGCCGATGCCGCTCCGCTAGTTGGCCGTTATGGGTTCGAGAAGCCGGGCGATGTCGCCGGCGTAGAAGAACAGCGCGAAGGCGCCTGCCGCCGTTGCGCAAATGGCAATCAGACAGGGCAGGGGCGCCTCCCGGATACCGCCCTCCGCCGTGGCTGCGGCGCCCGCCGATTTGGTGTCGGGGGGGCGCAGGAATGCCCGGGTGACGACCGGCACCAGGTAGGCGGCGCTCAACAGCGAAGAGAGCATGAAGACGGCCACATATATGATCTGATCGGCCTCGGCCGCGCCCATCATCAGGTGGAACTTGCTCCACGTGCCACCGAGCGGCGGAATGCCGATGATGCTGAGGGACGCCACGGCAAACGCGCCCATGGTTATCGGCATGGTCCGTCCAATCCCGTTGAGCTGGCTGATTTCGGTTTTGTGCGCGGCGGTGTAGATGGCGCCGGCGCAGAAGAACAGGGTGATCTTGCCCATGGCGTGCATGGCGAGATGCATGCCGCCGCCGATGATGCCGGCGGCCGTCGCCAGCGCGGCGCCGAGAACGATATAGGACAACTGGCTCACGGTCGAATAGGCGAGCCGCGCCTTCAGGTTGTCCTTGCGCATGGCGACAATCGACGAAAAGAGAAGCGTGCCGGCGGCCGCGATCATCAGCCAATCGGACGCGCTGGTCTCGGCGAGGAATTCATAGCCGAAGATGTAGACCACCACCTTGAGGACGGTGAAGACGCCGGCCTTCACCACGGCCACCGCATGCAGCAGCGCGCTCACCGGGGTCGGCGCGACCATCGCCGCCGGCAGCCAGCGGTGAACCGGCATCAGGGCCGCCTTGCCGATGCCGAACATGTAGAGCGCGAGCAGGACGGCCACCATGATCCCGTCCACCTTGCCCTCCAGGATGCCGCCCTGTTTGAAATCCAGGGTTCCGGTCAGCTGCCAGGTCCAGATCATGCCGAACAGCAGCAGGCCGATGGAGGTCGACAGCAAAATGCCCACGTAGGTCCGCGCCGACCGCATGGTCGCCGGGTCGCCGTGGTGGGCGACCAGCGGATAGGTCGACAGCGTCAGGACCTCGTAGAAGATGAACAGAGTCAGCATGTTGCCGGAGAAGGCCACGCCGGCGGCGCTCGCCAACGCGATGGCGAAGAAGAAATAGAAACGGGTCTGGTGCGCTTCCCGGTTTCCCCGCATGTAGCCGATGGAATAGACCGAATTGATGATCCACAGGCCGGATGAGACCAGCCCGAACAGCATCCCCAACGGTTCGACCGTCAGCCGGATGCCGAGGCCGGGGAGGATTTCCCACAGCACCACGTCGGGCCGCGCCCCGGCCAGGACGGAGGGCGTAATGGAGACGACGGTGATGAACATGATCACCGCGGTCGTCAGCGTGACCGCCTCGCGCAAATTCGGCCACTTCCCGGCGAGCAGGATGAAGACCGAGCCGATCAGCGGCACGGCGATGGCCAGTTGCGAGAGGGTTTCGGGCGTCATGCGGCTTCTCCGGCCAACTTATCCTCCCATCAAGAACGTGGCCGCGGCGCGCGCCGTGCCGACGGTCAGATCCGTGTCGATGCCGAAATACACGTTTGCGCCGACCAGCACCCACATCGGCACCAGCATCGCCAAGGGCGCTTCGCCGATGGCCGCGGCGCCCGCCGGCCGCTCGCGGAAATAGGCGACCTCGATGACCCGCCACATGTAAATGACCGCCAGAAGGGAACTGAACAATATGGCGGCGGCGAGCGGCCACCATTCCTTTTCCAGCGAGGCGAGAATCAAATACCACTTGCTGACGAAGCCGACGGTAAGCGGGATACCGATCAGGCTGAGACCGCCGGTGACGAACGCGGCCATGGTCCAGGGCATGACTTTTCCGAGGCCCGCCATGTCATCGACGTTCACCGAACGGATGCGGAGGAATACGCACCCCAAAGCCAGGAACAGAGCGCCCTTCATCAGCGCATGGTTGAACAGGTGAAGTAGACCGGCCGTCAGACCCGTGATGGTGACCAGACTGATGCCGATCAGCATGTAGCCGATCTGGGCGACGCTGGAATAGGCGAGCAATCGCTTGACGTTGGTCTGGAAGATGGCGACCGCCGACATGGCGATGATGGCGACGAGACTGAGCGCCAGCAGAATCTCATCGACGGGCAGCGTCTCGAAGACGCCGCCCTTGAACAGCGTGTAGTAAATGCGAACCAGGACATAGACGGCGACTTTGGTGGCCGTCGCGGCCAGGAAGGCCGTGACCACCGACGGGGCGTAGGTGTAGGCGTTCGGCAGCCAGACATGGACCGGGAACAGGCCGAGTTTCAGCCCGATACCCACTGTCAGGAAGGCGACGGCGGCCAGGATGGTCCGGGTCTCCGCGACCTCGGGCAGCCGGTTGACCAGGTCGGCCATGTTGAGGGTGCCGGTCATCTGATACATCAGACCGACGCCGATGACGTAAAAGGTCGCGCCGAGGGTGCCGAGGACGAGATAGCGGAACGCGGCGGTCAACGCGCGCCGTTCGGCTCCCAGGCTCACCATCACGTAGGTGGAAAGCGATGAAATTTCCAGGAAGACGAACAGGTTGAACGTATCGCCCGTCGTCGCGATTCCGAGCAGGCCCGACAACGTCAGCAGGTACATGGTATAGAACAGGTAGATGCGGTCCCGGGGGATCTCCGCCTCCACGCTCTGGCGCGCGTACAGCATGGTCACCGCGCCTATGCCCGAAACGATGACGATCAAATAGGCGGCGAGCATATCGACCCGGTACTCGATGCCCCAAGGCGCCGCCCAGTCCCCGATTTCGTAACTGACGACCTCTCCCCCGGAGACGATCAGGAGGAGGGCGAGCGAGTCGGCCAGCGTGAACCAGCTGATGATCAGGGCCAGGAGCCAGGCGCCGGTGGGGGAGCGGCTGAACAATAGCCCGAGCGGCGCACCGATCAGCGGGATGATCACATGGAGGATCGGGAGGTTGGCCGAGATCACGTCTCGCTCTCCTCTCCATGTTCTTCCATATCCCGGATTCGGTCATCTTCGATGGTGCCGAATTCCTCCTTGATGCGGACGATTAGAGCGAGCCCGAGCGCCGTCGTCGCGACGCCGACGACGATGGCGGTCAGGATCAATACGTGGGGCAGGGGATTGGAATAGAGGGTGAATCCTTCGGCGGCGATCGGCGCGGTGCCGCCGAACACGTTGCTCATCGAGATGTAGAAGACGAAGACGGCGACCTGGAAGATGCTCAGGCCGACCATCTTCTTGATCATGTTTTCCTGGGCGATGACGATATAGAAGCCGGCCATCATCAGGACGATGACGATCCAATAGTTGAACAGGCCGATGACCGTCTCCATGGCTCAGATGTCCTGTCCGGCGAAGACATAGAAGATGGCGATCATGGTCGAGGAAACGGTCAATCCGACGCCGAGTTCGACGAGAAGAATGCCGTAGTGCTGCCCGGCGACCGCCGTTGGCCCGAGAACGTTGTAGTCGAGGAATTCGCTGCCGAGGAACATTCCCGCGACACCCACGAAGGAGTAGAGCAGGACGCCGCCGGCCAGCAGGATCCTGTTGACCCACGCCGGCATGACCTTTCGGCCGTTCTCGATCCCAAATATCAACGCATAGAGTATGAATGCCGCGGCAAAGATGACGCCGGCCTGGAATCCGCCGCCGGGCCCGAAGTCGCCGTGGAATTGAACATACAGCGCGAAGAGCAGGATGTAGGGAATCATGAGCTTCGCGACGACGCGGAGAATGGAATGGCGGTTCATGCGCGTTCCTCCTCCCCATTGTCGCCGTCTTCATCCTTGACGCCGGGGCGCCAACGCCGCCGGCCGCGGCCGAGAATGACCAGCACCCCGGCACCGGCGGTGAAAATCACCACCACCTCGCCCAGCGTGTCGTAGCCGCGATAGCTGGCCAGCACCGAGGTCACCATATTGGGCAGACCCGTTTCCTTGGGTGATTCCTGGATGTAGCGGGGCGCCACATGCTTGTTTGCCGGCGCTTCGGGGTCGCCGTAGTGCGGCATGTCCAACGTGCCCCAGATCAGCATGGCCCCGGTGGCGACCACGATGACCAGCGGCACCATCCGAACGGGTTTATGCTTTTCCTCCACGTTGACGTGGGTGAGCGCCAGGGTCGCCAGGAACAGCAGCGTCGACACGCCGGCGCCGACAGCGGCCTCGGTAAACGCGACGTCCACCGCCGTCAGGTGCACGTACAGCACCGCCGCCAGCAATGAGAAGATGCCGCTCAGCATGACCACCGCGAACATCAGATGGGACCGGACGATGGCGATGGCGACGGCGGCCATCAGGAGCAGCAGGAAGATGTCGATGAAGATATCAACGGGGTTCATTCGGCGCCCCCGTCATCCAGGCTCTTGCCGTCCTTCGGGCGCCGGTCCTCGGCAACCCGGGGTTTGATTCCAGACGCCAGGGCCGCCTGGGCCAATGCGTGGGACGCGGTCGGGCTGGCGAAAAACGTGAAGACGACGATCAGCAGCAGTTTCGCCGTGACCAGGGTAAATCCGGCCTGGAACGCCATGCCGATAACCAGCAGGAAGGTGGCGAGCGTATCGGTGACCCCGGCGGCGTGCATGCGGGTATAGACGTCGGGCAATCGCAGAATACCAATGCCGCCGGCGACAACCAGGAAGCTGCCGGCGAGGATGAATATCCAGCTCGCGATATCGGCGGCCATTACAGGTCCCCCAAATCATCGCCGGCATGGGGCAGGCCGAGATGGCTGTAGCGGAAGAACTTCATCACCGCGATGACGCCGACGAAATTGATCAGTGCGTAGACCAGGGCGATATCCAGAAATTCCGGCCGCTCGATCAGAAAACCGAGCACCGCGATCAGCAGCAGCGACTTGGTGCCGAACATGTTCACCGCGACGACCCGGTCATAGAAGGTCGGACCCTTGGTGGCCCGGATGATCGCCATGACCATGGTGACGAGAATGGCGACTGCGGCGGCGGTAAACATCAGGTCTTTGCCTCCGGCGCGCCGTCTTCGCCGTTTCCTTCCATACGGCTCGCCATGCGGTCCATCAGGCCCGCTTGCAGTTCGTCGGCGGCGCCCGAAGTGAGCGCGTGAACCTCGAGTTCGTCATCGATGATATCGACGGTCACCGTGCCGGGCGTCAGGGTGATGGAGTTCGCGTACACCACGTGCCCGAGTTCCGATTTCTGGGAGGCCTTGACCCGGAACATGGTCGGGCTGATGGGCAGGGAGGGGGAGAGGATGATCCGGACAACGTCCACATTGGCCTTTACGATCTCCCAGCCCAGCCACAACAAATATGTCGGGGCCCCAAAGCCGAGGTGAATGGGAAAACCCTCGTGATCGATCACATTCATCCGGTGGGTGATATAGACCACCAGGACGCACGATCCGAGGCCAAGTCCGATCAGGAGCGGCGAAAAATGCCCGGATAGCAGCAGCCAAAGTGCAAACAGCACCACCGCCAGTCCAATCGATCGGATCACGTTAAGCCCCTGCTTCCGTCTCGGTATTAATTTGGGCGGCCGAAAGAGGTTCAGCCGCCCGGACGCCGCCAAAAATTAGCGGTTTTGCGGGGACAAGACAATGGGAGCCTACCTGAGTTCGATCGCGTATTCCTGAATCGGCCGTACCGATTTGATGAGGCCCTGATCCTTCAGAAATCGGGCGAACCGTTCGTAGCGTCCGATGTCGACGGCCGCCGGCCGCAGGTCGAATCGGGGCAGCGTATCCCGCCATGCCCGCCGGTTGAGTTCGTCGTTCAGTTTCCTATTCGTGCCGATGAACAGTTTCCAGGATTCGCCGGGGCGGTTGATCAGGAATTGGGTGCCCTGCTCGACCGCGCGGATGAAACGGCGGTAGCGGTCGTCCCTGGCCCTGGATTTGTTGGCGACGATGATCAGTTCGTCATAGACGGGGACCCCTTCCTCTTCGGGGAAAAAGGCGCGGCCCGGGCGGCCTTCGATGTCCATCTGATTGAGTTCGAAGTTCCGGAAGGCGCCGATCACCGCATCGACCTTTCCCGACAGGATCGACGGCGAGAGCGAGAAGTTGACGTTGATCAGGGTGATGTCCCTGAGCGTCAGGCCGTGGGGCTTGAGCATCTGGGCCAGCAGGGCATCTTCGAACCCGCCGACCGAAAATCCGACCTTTTTGCCTTTCAAATCCGGTATCGCCTTGATCGGGCCGTCCCTGAGGACGACGAGGGAATTGAGGGGCGTGCTGACCAGGGTCCCGATTCGTATCAGCGGCAAGCCCTGGTCGATTTGGACATGCAGTTGAGGCTGATAGGAAACCGCCAGGTCCGCCTTGCCCGCCGCCACCAGTTTCGGCGGCAGGGAGGGATCGGCGGGCTCGACCATCTCCACATCGAGATTTTGGGCGGCAAAGTAGCCTTTTTCCTCCGCCACGATGAGCGGGGCGTGGTCGGGGTTCACGAACCAATCGAGCAGCAGGGTGAGCTTGTCCGCCGCGGCGGCCGGCGGCGCGGCGAGGGTGAGCAGGGCGAAAAGCGAGGCAGCAAGCGTTTTCATTGGTCGGTCTCCTTAATCGTCACTGGAGTAGGTTTCGGGTTGCCATGTGATCAGCCGCCGGAGGACGAGATCGATGGCGAAGTAGAGGGTGACCGCCATGACCGCGAGGACGAACAGCGCCGCGAACATGGTATCGGTTTCGGATCGGGCGTTGGCATGGATCATCAGGGCGCCCAGACCGGACGAGGCGCCGACCCATTCGCCGACGACCGCGCCGATGGGCGCGACGGCGGCGGCGATTCGAATGCCCGAGGCGAAGGCCGGCATGGCCATGGGCAGCCGGACGTGGCGCAGGATGGCGAAGCGGCTTGCGTCCATGGTCCGGGCCATGTCGAGCAGGCCGGGCTCGGTTCGGCGCAGCCCGTCATAGAGCGCGGCCGTCACCGGGAAGAAGATGATCAGGGTCGCCATCGCCACCTTGGAGCCGATCCCGAAGCCGAGCCACAGCACCAGGATCGGGGCGAGGGCGAAGACCGGAATCGCCTGGCTGACGACCAGCACCGGGAACAGCCAGCGCCGGACGGGCACGAAGAAACTCATGGCGAGGCCGCTGGCCGCGCCGAGCAGCACGCCCAACAGGAGGCCGAGAGCGATCTCGATGAAGGTGACGCCGGCGTGGCCGGCCAGAAGGCGTGCGTCTTCGACAACGGCGAGAAGCACCGAGTAGGGCGCCGGCAGGATAAAGGCGGGGACGCCGGTGAACGAGACGATCGCCTGCCAGATCACGATTAATCCGGCACAGATGACGATGGGGCGCAGATAAGAGAGACTCATTTGCCGCCCTCCGCCAACTCCCGGAGCAGACGGGCCTGTCCGCTTAGGACATCCGGCGCGCCGGCTTCCCTTGGGGGGCGGCCCGCGGGCTCCAGCGGGGAGCCCAGGCCGGCCGGCGAGCCGTTCATCACGAAAATGCGGTCGCCGAGGCGAAGCGCCTCCAAGGGGTCGTGGGTGACCAGCAGCACGGTGCGGTCGGCCAGCAGCCGCACCGCAAGGTCCTGAAGCTTCAGGCGGGTGATCGCATCCAGCGCGGAGAACGGCTCGTCCATCAGGACGATGGGCCGGTCCTCCATCAGGGTCCGTACCAGCGCGACCCGCTGACGCATGCCGCCGGAAAGCTCGTCCGGCATCGCGTTCCCGGCCTCGCCGACGCCCGCCGCTTCGAGCAACGCGTTGGCCCTATCCAGGTCGGCCGCCTCGCCCCTGAGCCGGGCCCCCAGCGTAGCGTTGCCGATCACGTTCAGCCAGGGCAGCAGGAAGTCCCGCTGCGCCATGTAGGCCACCCGGCCGGCCGTGGCCGAGCCGTCGCCGCATCGCACCGCCGCGCCGTTCCCGCCGGAAATCAATCCGGCGATCATCCTGAGCAGGCTCGATTTGCCGACCCCGCTGGGGCCGAGGATGCAGGTCCACCGGCCGGCTTCGAGGACGAGGTTCAGCCCGTCGAAAAGCGGGCGGGAGCCGTACGCGAAGCGCGCATTGCTCACCTCGATGGAGGGAGCGTCTAAGGTCTGGCCAAGGGTTCCGTTCGTAGGCACGGGTCAGCTTGTCCCTCCGCCGGTGCTAACCGGATCAGGTTCTGGGGTCGTCTCGTTGCGAGACCTCTCAGCCGGGATGGCTCCCCCCAGTGACCAGCGCCACTATGCAAACGGCGCCGGATTGGTTCAAGCGCTATATTTGGGATGGTGACACCAACTCCCTCTCCCTCCTTTGAGGGAGAGGTGTGCGAAGGCTTTGCGAAGCGGTAGCTGAGCTTAGCCGTAGCTGGGTGAGGGTGATGCGGAAATCCCCACCCCCTCACCCTAACCCTCTCCCCCTTGAAAAAGGGGGAGAGGGAACTCGATGCGGCGAGGGAGCACCCGGACCCCATTCCCGATTGCGCAGGCGGCGGCAGATGTTAGTTTTTGCCCGAACCAACCTTTTGGCGGGAGAACGGGAATGGCGAATTATTCAGGCGGCTGCCTGTGCGGCGCGATCAGGTACGAAGCCAATGGCGAGCCGCTCCGGGCGGCCAACTGTCATTGTGTGGATTGCCGCCGGGCCACGGGATCGCAGTTCGCGACCAACGTGTTCTTCGATGTGGACGATTTGGCGGTGGTGAAGGGCGAACCGAAGGCCTACCGGCACACCGCCGACAGCGGAAACGCGATGACCAAATGGTTTTGCGCCGAGTGCGGCTCTCAATTGTTCAGCCAGAGCAGCGGAAACACGGCCGTCAAAGGCGTCAAGCTCGGCAGCCTGGACGACGTGAAGGAAATCAGGCCGGGGATCGACATATTCCTGGACAGCGCCGTGCCGTTTGCCGATCCGCCGGGCTACACCAGCCATTTTGCCCGCGGACCCCAATAAGCGGACCGCAATAAGTGGACCGCAATAAAGGATCAAGGGCCTGATGCTCTCGCGCAGGGGTTTTCTTCTGGCGGCCGGCGCCGTTTTGGCCGCCGCGGCCGGCGGGAAGGCGCCCAGGGCGCAGACCTTCGCCAAGTCGAAACTGACCATCGTCACCCGGAAGGGCCGCTTTCCGTTCGACGTCGAGATGGCCGTGACGCCCCGGCAGCACGCCCGCGGCCTGATGTTCCGGCGAAAGCTCGCGCCCGATGCCGGCATGCTGTTCGACTACAAGGTTCCCCAGCGCATCACCATGTGGATGAAGAACACCTATATCCCGCTGGACATGCTGTTCATCGGCCCCGGCGGCCGGATCGTCAATATCGCCGAGCGGACGGTGCCCCGGTCCCTGGCCACGATCTCGTCTGACGGCGATGCGCAAGCCGTCCTGGAGGTCAACGGCGGCACCGCCCGGCGCCTCGGCATTCGGCCCGGCGATATGGTTCTGCATCCCATTTTTTCGAACGGCTAGGCGAACCCGGTTGTGAGAAATCCCATCCAGCTTCGTTTCGGCGGCTATGGTCCGCCGACGACCACCCATTCCCGCGGCCTGAAATTCATCGGCGACAGGCTGGAGCGGCAGTTTCCCGGCGACGTGGAAGTCAAATACGTCTGGAACATCATGGATTTCGGGTATCTCGGCAAGGACACCCTGTGGCTGGCCGAGCATGGCATCCTGACCATGGTGTACCAGTCGACGAGCTATCTGACGGACCGGGTTCCGGAGCTGGGGTTCGCGGATCTTCCGTTCCTGTTCGGCACCAATGAAGAAGCCCGCGCCGCCATGGACGGCGAGCTGGGCGCCTACCTGACGCGCAAGACCGAGGAGCGGATTTCCTATCGCGTCATGGGCTATTTCGAGAACGGGTTCCGGCACATCTCCAACCGGCTTCGCCCCATCCGGACGCCCGGGGATATGGCCGGAATGAAAATCCGCGTTTTGCCCAGCATGATACATGCCCGGACGTTCGAGCTGCTCGGCGCGGAGCCGCGCCGCATCGACCTGACCGAGGCCATCCGTGGCGTCGCCGACGGCACCCTGGATGCGCAGGAAAATCCGTTCGCCAACACGGTGACCTACGGCGTGCCCGAATTCCATCCCTATCACACGGAATCCTCCCATTTCTATTTGTCGCGGGGCCTGTTCGCCAATCGGGACGCGGTCGACGGGCTGCCCGGCGACATCAGGGATGCGTTTCATGCCGCCGTGGCCGAAGCCGTCCCGTTCCAGCGGGACCTGGCGGTCAAAGAGGAGTTGTCGGCCAGGAAAAAGATCGAAGCGGCCGGCGGAGAGGTCATCCGGCTGTCCGATGACGAACGCCGAGCATTCCGGGACGCCGTGGCGCCGCTCCATGACGAGGTCCGGCGGGAACTGGGAGACGAGGTGTTCAACCTCCTCCCTTGAAAACGCCGCCAAAGCGTCATGGCCGGGCCTGGACCCGGCCATCCACGTGTACCGCAGCCCCCAAAAGCGTGGATGCCCGTGTCAAGCACGGGCATGACGGATTGGTTTGTGCCGTATCTCCACTCGTCATTACCCGGCTTGTCCGGGTAATCCAGAACAACGTGGATGCCCCGCCACTTTGCCGACTGGCCGGCAAAGCCGGTCCAGTGGGCCGGGGCATGACGGCTTGCGGCAGGCCTACCCCGGCCGCTTGACGCAAACGGTCAGGCCGTCGTCGAGGGGCAGCATGCTGAGCGAAATCCGTTCGTCCCTGCCCAGTTTCTCGTTGAGGGCCTTCAGCGCCGCGGTCGATTTCCGGTCGTCGCCGGGATCGAGGACCGCCCCGCCCCACAGCATATTGTCCAGGACGATGACGCCGGCCTCCCGGACAAGCGTCAGGGCGGCTTCGAAATAGGCGTCGTAGTCCTTCTTGTTCGCATCGATGTAGGCGACGTCGAACGCGCCCGCCATTCCTTCGTCGATCAACGCCTGGAGCACATCCTTCGCTTGCCCCGTTCGAGCGTCGATCTTCCCGCCCACCCCGGCCGCTTCCCAGTGGGGGCGGCCCACATCGGCGTATTCGCCCACCATGTCGATGGTCAGGACCGTCCCGCCGTCGGGGAGGGCCTCGGCCATCCAAAGGGTGGCGTATCCGGTGAAGGTGCCGACCTCGAGCACCCGTTCGGCCCGGGTCATCCGGCAAATCAGGGCCAGAAGCTGACCCTGTTCGGGAGCGCACGCCCAGCCCCGTTCGCGCATCTTCCCGGTCGCCTCCCGAAGGGCGCGCGCGTGCCCGCTCTCGCGGAGCGAGACCCGGCGGATGTATTCGAGCATGGGGGCCGTAACCGGCCGGGTGGCATCTCGGCTCATGCCGGTTGGTTCCTCTTTCTATCCCGGCCGATTTGTCGCCTGCGCGCCCTCGAAACGCAAGGCAAGGATTTTCTGGATGCCCCGCCAAAGCGTCATGGCCGGGCCCCAGACCCGGCCATCCACCCGGTCAATCCCCGGCGGGGAATGACCTTTTGTGCCGCCCCAAGACGTGGATGCCCGTGTCAAGCACGGGCATGACGGGTGTTGTTAGAGCCCCTATTCCGTCATACCCCGCTTTATGCGGGGTATCCAGAACAACGTGGATGCCCCGAACAAGTCGGGGCATGGCGGCTGGAGTGTGCCCCAAAAGGAGCGCGTCATACCCCGGCGCAAGTCCGGGGTATCCAGGGTGAGGGGGTTTCGCGGAAAAAAATACCGCGGCCCGATGCTCTTTCGCTTTCGGGACTAACGATGGGTGCCGGGAATGGGGGAAAGTAGCGAAGGCCTGAGCCAACCGGACCGGAGCAGGCGGCTCGTCGCGTGGCGTCGGCTGTTTGCTCCGGCGCCGGATTACTCGCGATAACTATTGCTATCGCGAGCAACATTGTCAACGCCGTACCCGCGCCGGTGGCGAGTCGCATCTGCGGCAAAGCACGGCATTTCGCCTCAAATAGCTGCAACCCGTTGAACTACAGGAACTTTCCGGGACCGGCC
The DNA here is from genome assembly GCA_965207535.1 of Rhodospirillales bacterium. Classification (GTDB taxonomy): domain Bacteria; phylum Pseudomonadota; class Alphaproteobacteria; order Rhodospirillales; family UBA2165; genus JAJDXO01. The sequence continues at coordinate 207,507 of CBDBMR010000016.1, forward strand.
GGTCCCGTCCATGTCCTGCCGCGGGGACGCCGGACCCGCCGGCGGCGCCGATTATTGCGCTCGATAGCATTTTGTGATTCTACGCCCGTGACGCCCGCGCGGGCCGGATGCGGCGCATCGCATGCCACCACACCCCGCGCCGGCCGCCCGGTCATTATAACCCGGCAGCCGATTTCGCACACCTCCGGCGCTGTTCAGGCCCGCCCCTGAATCCTCGCCAGTTGCGCCGCGCCGCTGCGCCGCGCCAACAGCCGCTCGCCGTAGCGGTTGACCATGGCGGTGGACTTCCACCGCCCGGCATGGAGGATCGCCGGCAGCTCGATGCCGGCGGCGACCATGTCCTGGGCCGCGCCCACCCGGGCGCTGTGCCCTGAGAAACTTTCCACCACCGCCTCCGGCAGACCCGCCTCCCGCGCCATCGCCTTGAAGATGCGCGGCACCTGGCTCGGGTCGAGCCCCTCGCCGGTCCGCCCGCCCTTGCCGACCGAGCGGAACAGCCTTCCCTCGGAGACGCCGCTGCGCTCCAGCCACGCGCGCACCAGCCGCACGGTGTCCGGACCGATCCAGACGATCTCGCCCTCGCCCTCGCCGTCGGTCTTGGAGCGGCGCAACAGCAGGCTGCCGTCGCCCTGTAATTCTTCAAACAAATCAGTGACTTCCAGTGACGTGAGCTCGGTGCGCCGCAGCATGGCGTCATAGGCCACGGTGAGCAGCGCCCTGTTGCGGTCGTCGATCAGCCTGCCGCCCGCGGCCTCCAGCAAACGCCGGCGCAGCGGCCAGGTCAGTCCCGCCGCCTGGTCTTGGCGCCGCCCCTTCCTGCGGTGCATCCGCTTGAGCGCAAGCTGCACGGTTGGGCTTCCGAGGGGTTTCTCCAGCCCCAGCGCCCGCTGCGCGATGCCGAGGCTGGTGACGTAACGGCGGACGGTGGCCGGGGCCCTGACCTCCGCCATCGCATCGACGAAGGCGGCGACGGTCTCGGGCGCCGCCGGCAAGACCCTCTCTCCGCGTTCGGCGCACCACGCCGCATAGATGCCAAGGTCCGACCGCACGGCCCGTTCGGTGTTGCTCGAGAACGCGCCGTTTGTTGCCTGCAGGAACCGTTGGAGCCGCGTCGCGAGCGCCGGTGCGCGTTCCGTTCCCGGCTTCTCGCAGGGGTCGAACGGGTGCTCGAGATACATATGCGCGCCTCCGGTTCGTCCAATCGCGAGCCCGCAGATTACGCGCGATAGCAATAGTTATCGCGAGCAAAAGGGGCGGCGTCGGATGACGCGGGATGTCACGGGCCCTGTCCAAAGATGCTTTAGGTAAGACTTGGGAGCGGCCTGCGTAACTCACCAATAGTTTTTGTAACTCACCAGGGAAACCGTGGCAGCGCCGAACGCTGACGCGGGCTTCAAATCCTTAGGGCAATCAACCGAAACCGAACCGGCCAACGGCGGCCCATTGGGGTGAATACGGTCGTCACACACAGATGAGGCCAGAATCCGACAGGAGAACGGCAAGATGATTCAAGCGATTTTTCGCGGGCGCGTTCCGGCCTCGCGCGCACCGGTGAATCCGGCATCCAGCAGGAGAACCACAAGATGATTCAAACGGCTTTTCACACGATTTTTCATGGGCGCGTTCCGGCCTCGCGCGGATTGCTGATGTTTGCGGCGGCGGCGATAGCGGTGCTGGCGCTCTCGGGCTGCGTCGGAGGAGGGGGAGGCGGCTCCGGCGGCCCGGTTGTATCCGGCGGACCGGGCACATTGAGTCCAAGCCTTACGGCCAGGGGGGTAACGGCCACCATAGTCCACAACGGCTCTCCCGGGATCGCGATCCGTAAGGGCGGCGCAATCTGGACGCACGAGCCACACCAGGATGTCCTGCTGCCTGCGCCGACCGGCTGGTATACTGAAACGAAACAGAATGCCCAAGGTTCTGCGGGAACCGAGTTATTTCAGGCGTTCACAAATATCAACGGGGACAGCGATCCGGACTACCTCGCCTACGGATACTGGAGCAGGTCCTTTCCCGACAGCGCAAACGACGTCCAGCCGTTCTACTACGGCAAGATGGCCTATACGGGCAATGTGGGCGGGTTGACCGGTACCGCGACCTACACGGGCGGCGCCGCGGGCGCATGGCAATCGGCAAACCCGAATGCACCCCACGGGCGTTTCGTAGCGGACATCCAGATGACCGCGGACTTCAATCTGGAGAAGATCACGGGACGGATGACCAACATCCGGGAGACGAGAACCATCGGAACGCACACACCCGAATTCAGAGACCCGGGAGTGTGGTCGGCCCCGATCTCGGGTAACAGCTTCACGGGAAGCGGCCCCTACGGCGGAATGTATTCCGGGCGCTTCTTCGGGCCGTCCAGCGTGCATCCGACCGGCATCGCCGGATGGTTCGAGAACGTAAGGAGCGCTGATAGGAACTCCGCCTACTTTGCGAATTTGAAGGGCGCCTTCGGCGCGGCGAGGTAACAGCGGCGGCCGCGGGACCGCCCGATGCGCGTGCTGCCGCTCGCCCTGGCGCTGCCGCTCGCCCTGGCGCTCATTCTGGCGCTGCTGCCGGCCGCCGCCGCGCCCGCCGTCGCGTCAGAGCGCCCGCATCTTTCCGCCGACCCGGAGGTCAACCGCGCCCGCGCCCTGATCGAGGCCGGCAGCCACGAGGCCGCGCTCGCGATCCTGCGCCCGCTCGCGGCGGCTCTCGCGTCGGCTGGGGCGGACCGGGCCGACCGCACCGACATCCGCTTTCTCACCGGCCTCGCGGCGATGCGCGCGGCGGAGCGTCCGGGCATGGCGGAGGAAGGCCGGGACGCCCTGCTCGACGAGGCCATCGCCGCCTTCCGGGCCATCCTGGTCGGGCGCCCCGGCCTCACCCGGGTGCGCCTCGAACTCGCCCGCGCCTTCTACCTCAAGCGCGAGGACGGGCTGGCCCGGGAGCATTTCGAGCGGGTGCTGGCCGGCGATCCGCCGGCGGCGATCGCCGCCAACGTGCGCCGCCTCCTGGGCGAGATGCGCGCACGCCGGCGCTGGAGCGCCCACTTCGGCACGGCGGTCGCCTCCGACAGCAACCCGGGCGCCGCCTCGGAGGACGACACGATCCATCTGTTCGGGCTGCCCTTCCGCCGCGGGGAGGATTCCGGGCCGAAGCCGGGCCTCGGCGTTACGGCGTGGGGCGGGGCCGAATACCGCCATCCGATGGGCGAGCGGCACAGGCTCAGGCTCGGCGGCGACTTCTCGCGGGCCGAACACGGCGAGAAGGCGTTCGACCGCGCCACCCTCTCGGTCCATGCCGGGCCCCACTGGCTGGCTGGCCCGGACACCGAGCTTGCCCTGCTCGCCAGCGTTCGCCGGCACCGGGCCGCCGGCAAACTCCACGCCCAGGAGACCGGGCTGCGCTTCGAGGCCGAACGCCGGCTCTCGCGCCGGCTCACGGTCGAGGCGCGGGCGTCCCGGCATCGCCGCGTCCACGCCCGCGACAAGGCGTTCCACGGGCCGGTGGCGGCGGCCTCCCTCGGGATCGCCTGGCTGGCGACGCCCGAACTGCGGCTCGACGCCCTCCTCGGCCGGGCGCGGGAGCGCACGCGGTCCGAACGCTGGCGCAATACCAGCCGCCGGGCGCGGCTCGGGCTCACCGCCGCCCTGCCCATGGGCTTCACCGTGGGCGGCGGGGCCGAATGGCGCCGCACGGGTTACGACGGGCGCTGGTGGCTGCTCACGCCGGACAACGTCCGGCGAAAGGACCGCACCCGGGTCCTGTCGGCGTCGGTGTTCCACCGCGACCTCACCATCCAAGGCTTCAGCCCCCGGCTCACGCTCAGCCGCGAAGCCCGCACATCCAACGCCCAGCTCCACGACTACCGCCGCACCCGCGTCGATCTCGGCCTCGAGCGGCAGTTTTAGGGTGAGGTCCGGCGGGAACTGGGCGACGAGGTGTTCAACCTTCTCTCCTGAAAGCGTGGATGCCCCGCCACTTTGCCGGCTGGCCGGCAAAGCCGGTCCAGTGGGCCGGGGCATGACGGTTTGGTTTGTGTCGTATATCCACTCGTCATTACCCGGCTTGACCGGGTAATCCACCTTCCAATTATTGAACCACAGAGACAGCGAGGCAGTGAGGAGCACAGGGGTCGAAACCTCTCCTCTCAACCTCTGTGTCTCTGTGCCTCTGTGGTGAATATTCTGGATGCCCCGCGCTACTGCCAAAGCGTCATGGCCGGGCCCGGACCCGGCCATCCACGTGGATCACCGGGTCAAGCCCGGTGATGACGTATTCCATTTGGGGCGTCATATCCCCCCAATCCCCCCTTGCCGCCACCCGCGCACGGGCTAAATGAATAGGTCACTGCCGCTCTGTCACAGGGGCGGCGTTTTGGTTCGAGGGGGAGCTATGCATCTTTGTACGACCTATTGGGTGCGTTACCTCCCAAACGGGTGACAATAAATGTCTATTAATGTCCATGAATGACTATTGCAGCGAAAAATGCCAAATTGGAATTTAATTATAAATCATGTCGTTTCAACACCTTACCGGTATGCGTCCAGTGCATGGCTCGCGCCCGTTGCGGCCGCTCGACACACCATACTCGCCTGGGCCGGGCGGGCGCACTATGATCGCGTGCAGGTTTAGGGGAGGGAGCTAGTTGGACAAGAAAAGCCCGCCTGGAATCGACCCGTCACTGCTCAATAAACCGATCTTTGGGAGCGACCTCATCGCGGCGGCCCTGCGGGAGCAGGGATTCCCCTACGTGTGCCTGAACCCCGGCGCCAGCTACCGCGGACTGCACGACTCGATCGTGAATTTCCTCGGCAACGCCACGCCGGAAATGGCGCTGGTGCTGCACGAGGAGCATGCGGTCTCCATCGCCCACGGCTATGCCCGGATCGCGGAGCGGCCATTGGCGGTCATCGTCCACTCGAACGTCGGGCTGATGCACGCGGCCATGAGCATCTTCAACGCCTGGTGCGACCGGCTGCCCATGGTCGTTCTCGGCGCGACCGGGCCGGTCGACGCCGCCATCCGCCGGCCCTATATCGACTGGATTCATACGGCGGCCGACCAGGGAGCACTGGTCCGCAACTACACCAAATGGGACGACCAGCCGGGCTCGCCGGCGGCGGCGGTCGAGGCGATCCGGCGCGGCGTCCAGATCGCCATGACGCCCCCCCGCGGGCCGGTCTACATCAACCTCGATGCGGCGGTGCAGGAAATGCCCCTGGAGGCCTGGCCCGAACTGGAGGACGTTTCCAGGTTCGCGCCGCCGCCGCCGCCCGGCGCGCCCGAAGACGCCCTCGAGGCCGCGGCGGAATTGCTGCGCGCCGCCAAATCTCCCCTCATTCTCGCCGGCCGTTCGTCCCGTAGCCGGGCGGATTGGGACAAACGGATCGAACTCGCCGAGGCGGTGGGCGCCAGGGTGCTGACCAGCAGCTGGACCCCAAGCGCCTTTCCGACCGAACATCCGCTGCACGCGGCGACCACCAATTTCTTCCCAACGCCGGCGGCGCGGGAGGCCCACGAAGCCGCGGACGTGGTCTTGAGCCTCGACTGGAACGACCTCGGCGGCACCCTCCGCGATGTCTGGGGGGAGGACGTTCGGCCGAAGGTGATCAGCGCCAGCATGGATTTTCATCTCCATCGCGGCTGGTCCATGGACTATCAGGCGCTGCCGGCGGTCGATATCGGCATCCCGACGACCCCCGAGGTTGCGGTCGATGGGCTGCTGCCCCGGCTGCGGGGCGCCGGGAAGGCCCGGCCGCCGGCGATGGAAAAACCGCCGCTGGCGGACATACCGGGTTCGGGCCCCATCGGCATCCGCGAGTTCGCCGCCGTTTGGCGGAGCGTTGCCGACGGCAGGAAAATTTCGGTGACCACGCTGCCCATCGGCTGGCCGCCGGATGCCATCCACGCCGATCACCCCCTGGCCTATATGGGCAATATCGGCGGCGGCGGCCTGGGCGCCGGACCCGGGGTCGCCATCGGGGCGGCTCTCGCGCTCAAGGAAACGGGATCGGACAGGCTGGCCGTCTCCATCATGGGGGACGGCGACTACCTGATGGGGGTCAACGGCCTGTGGACGGCGGCGCATATGAAAATTCCGCTGCTGATCATCGTCGACAACAACCGCTCCTATTTCAACGACGAGATGCATCAGGAGAACGTCGCGAGGAAGCGGGAGCGGCCGCCGGAAAACCGCTGGATCGGCCAAAGGATCGACGACCCGCCGCCGGACCTTGCGGCCCTTGCCCGGGCGCAGGGGCTGGAGGGGGACGGCCCGGTCGAGGACATCGCCGATCTGGCGGCCGCCATCGAGCGCGGCCTGGAGGCGGTCCGGTCCGGAAAACCCTATGTCCTGGACGTGGTCGCCCTCGGCGAGTACGTGACCACCCCGGTCCACGGCGGGCGAAAATCGGACTAGCGAATCCCGCGGGGACCCGCCGATGAAATCTACTCCCGCATCTTCGACGAGGAGTTGATCACCGCATGGATGTTCTTCGCGAATGCCACGGCGGAAGCCATATCCCGCCCATAGGCGTTGGACGCGAATTCCTTGACCGCGCGGACCGCGACGATGGGCTCCGATTTCATCTGGGCAATGAGCGCATCGACCGCATCGCCGAGCTCGGCATGGGGGACGATTTTCTGGACGATCCCGAAAGCCTGCGCGGTCGTCGCGTCGATCCTGTCGGTGCTGTAGGTCAGATACATGGAGGCCTTGCGGGGCAGGCGGTCGATCAGGGCCGACATGACCATGGTCGGCATGATGTTGTGCTGCATCTCCGGGACCTGGAAGTCGGCCTTGTCCGATGCGATGGTGATGTCGCCGAGGGCCGCCAGCGCGCAGCCGAGCCCGTAGGCGCCGCCCTGTACCACCGAGACCACGGGCGCCGGCGAGTCCCGGAACGCCGCATAGGCATCGAAGACCACATCGAAGCCGCCCTTCATGTCGAGGGCTTCGGGCGGCGGGCCGCCGCGGCCGCCCCGTCCCATGGTCGCGCGCCCAAGACAGAAATCATCGCCGGCGGTCCGGAAGACGATCGCGCGGGCATCACCCGAGACCTCGTTGACGCGGCGCGTCAGGTCGATGACCACCTCGTCCGACAGCCGGTTACCGTCGTCGGCATTATTGATCGTGAAGGTGACGACGTCGCCGTCGGTGTCCTGTTGAAGAATTTCGGCCATCTTGATTCCCCTGGTGCAAGTTCCGGAGCACGCTCCAAATATCCCATTAAGCTGCATCAAACGGCGTTTGACCACCCCGGGGCGGCGCCATAGAACCAGCACCGGCGGGAGGGCGTAAGTGAATATCACCGGTGTCGAAGAAATTACCCGTGGGGCGGGCGGCCCTGCGGTCTGTACCCGGTTCTTTGGCCATTACGGCCTCCGGCCCGCGGCGTTCGATTGATGGAGACCGTTCTCTCCCTGATCACGCTCGAGAACGCAGCCATTGCCGCCATCATCGTGGCCGGCGGTTTTGTCCGCGGCTATACGGGATTCGGTTCCGGGCTGGCGATGGCGCCGCTGCTGACCCTTTTCTGGGGTCCGGTGGAAGCCGTGGCAACGACGGTCGGCATAGGGGCGGTCGTGTCGGTGCAAGTGGTACCCGGGGCTGCCCGCCAATGCGATTGGCGGACCATGGCGCCCATGTCGTTGGCCGCCGTGCTGTTCGTCCCGGTGGGCACCTTCATGCTGGTCTCGCTGGACCCCGAGATCGTCAAGAACATCATTGCGGCGATCGTGCTGTTCGTCACCGCCATCAGCCTCAGGGGATGGACATACAGGGGGCCCGCCGGTCCGGTCCCCGCCTTCCTGGCCGGCGGCGTCGCCGCATTGGTCAACGGCATCGCCGCCGTCGGCGGTCCGGCCAGTGTCATGTATCTGATGTCGCTCCCCAATCACGCGGAGCGGCACCGGGCCAATATCATGATCATTACAACGGTGATAGGGTGGCTGATACTGTTCTGTATGGTGGTTGCCGGCGCCGTGGGCCAGGAGACCGTGGTCAAGGTCGCACTCCTTATCCTCCCCAGTATGTGCGGCGTCTGGGCGGGCTCGAAGATGTTTGCGCTGTTGCCGGGCCGGGTCTTCCGGGTGATCATTCTGTGGATGCTGGTCGCCGTCAGCGTCGCGATCCTGGTCACTTAGCCCGCATTCCTCACCAGGACCCTGGCAAAAATAAGCGGGCTAGTCCTTGAGCATCTCCCGGGCGATGATCACCTGTTGGATCTGGGTGGTGCCCTCGTAGATGCGGAACAGCCGCACGCCGCGATAGAAGCGTTCGATGGGGTATTCGGCAATGTAGCCGGCGCCGCCGAAGATTTGCACCGCCCGGTCCGCAACCCGGCCGACCATTTCCGAGCAATACATCTTGGCGCACGCCGCTTCGAGGGTAATCACCTCGCCGTCGTCCCGGCGTTGCGCGGCGTCCATCAACAGGCAGCGCGCGGCGTAGGCCTCGGCCTGGCTGTCGGCGAGCATGGCTTGGACAAGCTGGAAATCCGCGATGGGGCGGCCGAACTGCTCGCGTTCCTTGGCGTAGTTGACACTCTCCTCGATCAGCCGCTCGGCGGCGCCGACGGACATGCCGGCGATCCGAAGCCGGCCCCGGTCGAGGACCTTCATGGCGGTCTTGAAGCCCTGGCCTTCCTCGCCGATGAGATTGGCGGCGGGCACCCGGCAATCCTCGAAAATGACGTCGGCGGTGTGGGTGCCTCTTTGACCCATTTTGACATCGGGCTTGCCGACGCTGAGGCCGGGGGAGTCCCGATCGACGATGAAGGCGGAGACACCGGCGGCGCCCGGCGTGTCGGGATCCGTGCGGGCCATCACGGTGAAGACGCCGGCGTGGGGCGCGTGGGTGATAAAGCGTTTGGTGCCGTTCAGGATGTAGTCGTCCCCGTCCCGGCGCGCCGAGGTCTTCAGTGAACCGGCATCGGATCCGGAACCCGGCTCGGTGAGCGCAAACGACGCAATGATCTCACCGGAGGCGATGCGCGGCAGGTATTTCCGTTTCTGCTCCTCGGTGCCGTCCATGGCGATGCCCTGGGCGCCGATCCCGATGTTGGTGCCGAAGGCGGTGGAGAAGGGGGGCGTGGCCCTGCCGAAGATCAGGTTGACCAGGGCATCGTCGACCATGCCGAGACCGAGGCCGCCATATTCCTCCGGCAGCGACAGGCCGTACAGGCCCATGGCCTTCATTTCCTCCTCCACATCCTCGGGCACCGCGTCCTCTTCCTCGACCTGGGCTTCGAGGGGGATGAGCCGTTCGCGAACGAAGCGCTCCAGCGTATTGATCAGTTGGGTTCTGGTATCTTGATCCAACGGCATGAGACCGCGTCCTGTTCCTTGTCCCGAATTGAGGAGAGCATAACCAATGCTCCGCCGGCGCCCAAGGCCGCTTGGCCGCGCCGGTTTAGGAGTCGTTCGCGCTCATTGCGAGGCTCAGGCCGAGCCGGTCATCCACTTGACCGCCTCAATCATCGCGGCGGGGTTGGCTTTGCCCTGTCCGGCGATATCCAGCGCTGTCCCATGACCGACGGAAGAGAACCGGATCGGAGTGCCGATGATGACGCCCGCGGAACCGTGCCGCGCCAGCAGCTTCGCGGGAACGTGCCCCTGGTCATGAAGCATCATCACGAAAGCATCCACGTCTTCGCGCTGCAGCATCAGGTCGGCGGGCGCCGGGCCTTCGATGCGGATGCCCGCGGTCCGGAGGTGTTCGAGGACGGGGATGATGATCTCGGCCTCTTCGTCCCCCATCAGGCCGCCTTCGCTGGCGTGCGGGTTGACGCCGGAGACCATGATCAACGGATCGGCAGCTCCCGTCGCGACGAGGGTGTCGTGAACGGCGCGGATGACCGCCTCGACCCGTGGACGCGTAATCAACTCCAGCGCCTTTCGGACGCTGGTGTGCAGGGTGCAGTGGGCGATATTGGTCTTGCCGAAGGACAGCATCAGGAAGATATCCTCCGGCGGCGTGCCGAACTCCTGCGAGAGCAGCGACGCGTATCCCTCGTACTCGATGCCGGCGAGGTTGATGGAGGATTTGGTGTTCGGCGCCGCGACCACGGCCGCCGCCTTCCCGGCGAGCGCCGCCCTGACGGCCTGTACGCCGCTGTCAAACTGGGCCCGGCCGTTGTCGGCGTTGATTTCGCCGAGCGCCACCGGCTGATTGCCGAAATGATCGAGTGCTACGACGGGCACCGTCTCGACATCCCAATCGACACTGTCCACATGGTCATAGCCCGTGATCGTACAGTCGAGACCGCCGCCATCTATATGGGTTTGGACGGCGCTCAAATCTCCGAACAGCACGGGCCGGCACACCTGGCGGACCTCGGGCGCCGTCGCGGCCTTCAAACATATCTCGGGGCCGATGCCGGCCGGGTCGCCGGTGGTGAGAGCAATGATGGGCAGATTGTCGGTCACGTCCTGGCCTCCGTCCGGGGCTTTGGCGGCATGGTGCGCCATCTCTCCCTTTCGAGTCGATATACCATGCAATCGTCCTGGCCGAAACGGCGGGGCCCCACTTGCTCAAATCCCATTTTCTCATAGAACCGCCGGGCATTCATATTCGAGGCCGGCATGCGATGAAGTTCACGCCCTTGACGGACATGACAACGGCGCCGTCCCGGTTTGTCACCTCGACAGCCGATTGAACGATCCCCCGGGACGGGTCCGATCTGGATCGCCGGGCGCTCTCGATGGTGAGCTGAACCGTCAACTCGTCGCCGGCATAAACCGGGGCGGGCCATTTCAAATCCGTGAGGCCGGGGGAGGACAGGCTGGAAGCGTTGGAAAGATAATGCCGGGCAAAGAGCCGCATCATCAGGCCCGAGGTGTACCAGCCGCTGGCGATGATGGCGCCGAAGGGGCCCTTCGCGGCCTCTTCCGGACTGATGTGGATATCTTGCGGATCGTAAAGTTTGGCAAAGGCGAGCATCTCGTTTTCATCCGCCGTCACCGTACCAAGGATATGAACCGCACCTTGTTCGTAATCCTCGAAATACCGGTCGCGGCCGGGCGACGTGAAGGGGAGGTTGCTCTGATCGTCCATACCTTCCACCCCGTCAGTAGCGGGAAAACTCCTGGTTTTCCTTGGTCACGAACTCCGCCAGGACCGTCTCCCCATCTTTGTTGGCCGCCAATGCGTCCTTCAGTGCCGGCACGATATCATCAGGTTGTTCGACCCTGAAGGCCGTCGCCCCAAGCGCCCGCCCAAGCTCCGCGTAGTTGCCGCCGACGGCCATGGTGCCGTACTTCTCGTCGGAAACTTTGAGGACCGGGCGTTCGGCCGCCATCATGCCGTTGTTGAACACCACCGTCATGGTGGCGATGTTGTTGCGCGCGGCGGTCTCGATGTCCATGCCGACCATGCCGATGGCGCTGTCGCCCATGAAGTTGATGCAGGTCTTCTCCGGCGCCGCCAGCTTGGCGCCGATGGTAAGGCCAAGGCCATGACCAAGCTGTGTCGATTTGCCCCAGCCCATGTAGGAGCGGGGGGTGGTGGCTTCCCAAAACGGGACGACCTGTTCGCGGGGACTGCCTGAATCGTGGGTGACGATGGTGTTGTCCCGGTCGACCAATTTCATCATCTCGTGGGCGATGCGGTAAGGATTGAGCGGCACTTCGTCCGACGTAAGCCGGTCCTGCCACTCGGCGAGCCAGGCCTCTTTCGCAGCCCGCACCGCCGTGGCCCGTTCCTTGGAAGGTGTTACGCGATCGCCGATAGCCTCTTTCAGCTGAGACAGGGTGATCTTCGCGTCCCCCAACAGCGCCCGTTCGACCCGCTGGTCCTTGTTGATGTCGTCCTCGTGGTTGGTGGCGTGGATGATACGTTTGCCGGCTGGCACATTCGGGTTGAAGGGCGAGGTGGTCAGGCTGCTGCCGACCGCGAACACGACATCGGCGTCCCTTAGATACTCGGTCAGCGGGCGCGACGCCGATATCGTCGATGCCCCAAGGGAGAGGGGATGGGTTTCGGGAAATCCGCTTTTGCCGGGATTAGTCGTGAGGACCGGGGCATCCAGCAGTTCGGCGAGCGCGACCAACTCGTCCGTGGCCCCGGCCCAGAGAATACCGGCGCCCGCGAAAAACACCGGAGACTTGGATTCAACCAATATCTGAGCGGCCGCCTCTATATCATTGGGATTAGGCGCGGATTTCAAGGGCGCGGGCGGCGTGTAGTCCAGTTCACCGGGGAACTCGGCCTGCGAAACGGAGGGAGGAATCTCCAATAGCACCGGGCCGGATTTGCCGGACCGCAGAAGGTGATAGGCCCGGCGGAGGACGCGCGGTATTTCCTCGACCTGGTCGATTCTGGCTGCCCACTTCGTGATATGGCGGAAATTGTCGACCGCTGAAAATACCGGGCGCGTGTTTTGCCGGCCCAACTCCGCACCGCCTGGGATGACCAGAAGCGGAACATTTTCGCTGTAGGCCTGTGCGACGCCGGCAAATGCGTTCTCGATTCCCGGACCTGCTTGGCAACCGAACACGCCGATGGATTTGCCGCCGGTCGTCCGGCTGTAACCGTCGGCCATGCCGACGCCCACCCGCTCTTGCCGGCAGAGAATGGGCCGGATACCGATCTCGGCGCAGGGCTCGATCAGCGCATTGCGGGGATAGCAGGACAGAAATCCGGTACCTTCCCGCCGGAATATTTCCGTGATGGCTTCGGCGCCGTTCATGCGTCGCTCCCTTCGAGCAGGTACGGCGCATTGCATTCCCGCGCCACTTCCTTGACCTCCTCCGCCAACCGGCCGGTCACCGGGATTCCCGACTTGGACCGTTCGGCGTGGGCCATGTGCTCCGGGTCTCCGGCGACCAGAACGGGCTGGCCGGGGTCCGCGGGCTCGGTTGCGTGCAGGGCGTCGATCAGGTCGTCCATTTCGTCCGGAAATCCGTCATCGCCGCGCATAGCCGCGGGATCGGCGGCGAGAAAGAAGTGCCCGACATTGCCGGCCTCTTGTGACCGGCCGGTGAATTCATCGACCCGAAAAATGGCCGCGCCGGAAAGCACGCTCGAAAGGATATCCACCATGGCGGCCAGTCCGTAGCCCTTATGGCTGCCCATCTCCCGGCTGCCGCCGAGGGGGGTTAGTTTTCGAGCTTCCATTGCCGCCGGCGCATCGGTTGTCGGCCGGCCGTCCCGGTCCATTGCCCACCCGAGGGGAATATCGATGCCGGCGCGAACCGCGACCGAGAGCTTGCCGATGGCGACCGTGCTGGTTGCCATGTCCAGGAGGAACGGCGGATTGCGGCGTGCCGGGGCGGCGAAGGCGATGGGGTTGGTCCCGAACATGGTCCGTTTGCCGAAGGTGGGTACGACCAGGGAACTCGGCGTGCCGGTCAGGGAAATGCCGATCAGACCGTCCTCCGGGGCCATGGCCGCGTAATAGCCGGCGGCGCCGTAATGATTGGAGTTCCGAACGCTGACCAGGCCGATGCCGGATTGCTTCGCCTTGCCGATGGCCAGGCCCATCGCCTTCTCGGCGACCGGATGGCCCAGCCCATGACCGCCGTCGATCAACGCCATGGACGGCAAATCCCGAACCACCTTGATCTTGCCGTCGACGACGATCTTTCCTTCCCGCCGCATGTTCCGATAGCCTGGCAACATGCCGATCCCATGGGAATCGATGCCTTTGAGGTCGGTATCGACCATGACCCGGGCCGCGGTATCCGCGTAGTCGTCGGGCATTCCCCAGGCGGTGAATATTTCGACGATCTGGCGATTGAGCAGTTCCGCGGGGACGGTGAGCACGGGTCGAACTACCTCTGGCGCGGCGCCGCCTGAACGGCGAAACCTTGACATGCGTGGCACCCAGCGGCCACTCTTCTGGCAATCATCCTATCGATGGGTGATTTAACTCACAAGGCGTCGAAATGGCCGCGAAACCAGCTCTCCGATCGGTGCAGGGGCCGGGTCCTAAACAGGATTTCAATGGGCCGGCGACCTATGCCGACATGATCGTCGCCGACGTGCGCGAAGCGGTGTTTGCCCGCCGGATGGTCCCGGGTGATTTCCTTGGTTCGGAAAAGGATGTCGCCGCGCGGTTCGGTGTCAGCCGCAACACGGCGAGGGATGCGCTCCGCACATTGGAAGCGCTCGGCATCGTCGATATCCGCGTGGGCGCGGGCGGCGGCGCCCGGATTGCATCGGGAAGTCCCGACAAATTCGCCGAGGCTCTCGCCATTCAGTTCAATCTCGCCGGCGTCAGCGAGGTGGAAATACTGGATGCGCAATGGGCGATCGAAGGGATGGCGGCGGAACTCGCTGCGGCCCACGCCACGGAATACGATTTGCAACATCTGGGCGAACTGCTCGCCGAAGCCGAACGCCTCAAGGATGATCCGGCCGCCTTTGCCGATAGCAGCATGCGCTTCCACATGGCGATTGCCGAAGCATCCCATAACCGCGCCCTGGTGGCGCAGTTGATCGCGATCCGTCATGTGGTGTGGCCGTCGGGCGGCGGCAGTGAAACAAAAACCAAAGCCCGGAAAATTCTGGCCTGTCACCACAAGTTATATGAACTGATCGCCGCACGAGACGGGGCGGGAGCCCGGGAACTGATGCACGATCACCTGTCGAGCATTCGGGCGTTCCGCTCGGCGAAATCACAGGGAAAAGTCGAGGAAATCAATCGCGCCTAGTTGAGCGCGGGAAGGGGAAAGGACATGGCAGAGATTATTTACGGCTTCGGGTCGTCGCATGGCCCGCTTCTGTCCACGCCGCCGGAGAAATGGGATTTGCGCGCGGCCGATGACAAAAAGAACCCGTCGCACCCGTTCCGAGGAGACTTTTACACTTGGCCGGAACTCTACGAACACCGGAAGTCGGAGAACGATTTCGAGAAAGAGATCGAGATCGGCGTGCGGGAAGGCCGCGCCGAACGGAATCACAAGAGCCTCGATGCACTGGCCGACAAATTCGAGGAGGTTGGTCCCGATATCTGCATTGTGGTCGGCGACGATCAGCACGAATGGTTCCACGACCAGGTCCAGCCTTCGTTCACCGTCTATTTCGGTGACGAGGTGATCAACACAGGACTGACGCAGGAATCCTACGACGCCATGGCCCAGCGCTCTCTCGGTCTCGCGTTGTCGATGGCCGCCAATCATCCCCCGGAGGACCACCGCTATCCCGTCCCAACGGGACTGGCGCACCGGATCATCGAACAAGCGATCGATGACGAGTTCGATATCGCGACTTCCGGCGAACAGCCGAGCAACGAAAAAGGCCTGATCGGTGTCGGTCACGCGGTCGGCTTCATCTATCGCCGCATTCTCCGCGACAAGCCGGTGCCTGTCATCCCGATCCTGCTCAATACCTTCTTTCCGCCGAACCAGCCGACGCCGAAACGGTGCTACGAGTTCGGACAGTCCATCGGCCGGGCGATCAAGTCGTGGGGCGAAAACAAGCGCGTGGCCGTCTGCGCGTCGGGCGGGGTGAGTCATTTCGTGATCGATGAGGATTTCGACGACCGGATATTGAAGGCCATGGCGGCGCGGGACGTGGATACCCTCATCAACGAGCCCAATTACATGTTCCGGTCCGGCACCTCGGAGACCAAGAACTGGATCACAGTTTGCGGCATCCTGTCCGAGACCAGCCTGGAAATGAACCTGTTGGACTATGTGCCCTGCTATCGTTCCGAGGCGGGGACGGGGAACGCCATGGCATTTGCCACTTGGCAATAACGCTCGGCACGCGCCGCGCAATTTCTCGGAATGACCGGCAAAACCGGCACGATATGGCCAGCACTACATGGGAGGAATAAATGTCTAACTGTCGTCTTCTTCTAGCCACGACCGCTCTCGGCGCGCTGATGATCGCAGCGCCCGCCGCGGCGCAGAAATCCAAGGATACCCTGCGGATCGCCTTTACCGATCCCATATCCATCGTCGATCTCATTCACGACCCGAAGCCCGAAACCGCGTTGACCGCGCGGATTGTCTTCGACGGTCTGGTGCACTTCGATGATTTCAGCAAGGAGTTCAAACCGCTCTTGGCCAAGTCGTGGAAGCGGGTGGATGAGCTGACATTGGAGTTCGAACTTCGTGACGACGTCAAATTTCATGACGGATCAGCGTTCGATGCCGACGACGCCGTCTACACCATCAACTGGCTGATCAATCCGAAGACCAAAGTCCGTTTCAAAACCAATTACACCTGGATCGGCGGTGTCGAGAAACTCGGGCAGTACAAGATCCGGATCAAGGCCAAGAGGCCGGCGCCCGAAGGGCTGATGCGGCTTGCGAAGTCGCTCCCCATGTTCCCCTCCGATGTACACGGCGCGCTTGCGAACAAGGCCACGTTCGGCAAGAAGCCCATCGGCACCGGCCCGTGGCGGGTGACATCGATTTCGCCGACCGACGGCATCAAGATGAGTTCCCGGAAGATTGCTCACGGCGGGGAATACAAGAACGCCACCAACGTCAAGAACGTGCATGCGGTGCCGATTCCCAACCGCCAGACCCAGGTTGCCCAGTTGCTGACGGGCGGCGTGGATTTGGTCCGCGGGCTGCGGCGTGACCAGGTGAACAATCTTGCCCCCAACCCGCAGTTCGGCGTCACCTCGACCACGGGCATGCTCTACAGCTATATCCTGTTCGACGCGGCAAACCGGTCCGGCAAGTCCCAGCTGTCCGACATTAATGTCCGGAAGGCTATACTTCAGGGCATCGACCGGGAGGCGATCCAGAAGAACATCGTTGCGGGCGGGGCCGAGGATCCGGTGCCGCCGGCGCTCTGCCAGGAATATCAGCAGGGCTGTGACTTCTCGCCTGTGCCCTACAGGTTCGATGCAGCCAAGGCCAAGGCGGCGTTGGCGGCCGCCGGTCATCCCAATGGTTTCGAGGTGACAATATCCGCGCTCGGACCGGCCGGTGTGGTGGCCGAGGCGGTCGCGGGTCAGCTGCGGAAACTCGGGATCAAGGCCGGGGTAAACCGGTTGAACTTCGGCGCCTACCGCAAACAACAGCGGGACGGCAAGTTCCAGGTTTTAGTCAGCATGTGGAGTTCCGGCGGCCTTCCGGACACGTCTTCGACGGCGAATATGATGTTTGCGCCGGGGCCCCGGAACTATAACGGGGACAAACAGCTGAACGCCCTCCGACTGAAGGGGAACTCGGAACTCGACGAGGCAAAACGCAAGGCGGCCTACAAGGCCATGTTCGATCGCGTAAACGAGCAAGCCTATGTGATGCCGCTCACCACCATGCCGACGGTGTTCGTGCATTCGAAGGACGTGGAGGTGTTGAAGGGATCCTTGTCGCCCTATGGAGCCTCCCTGAGCCATATCCGCTGGAAATAGGAGTTGCGCGGGCCGGCCTTCGGGCCGGCCCAGCTTTTCCATATTGCGGCTATATATTTAACATGTTAAATATATTTTGGATTAATCATCTGCGATAGGGGCCGGCCCGTGTTGAAGAACCTCGAAACCCGGTTGATGAGTGCCGGGGAGGCGATCGTTCAGACGTTGGTTGCCAACGGGGTTGATACGGTCTTCGGTATCCCGGGCGCCCAGACCTACCCCATCTTCGATGCCCTTGACCGGGCGAAAAGCAGTATCCGCACCATCGGTACGCGGCACGAACAGGCGGCGGCCTACATGGCGTTTGGTTACGCCAAGGCCACGGGCCGCCTCGGTGTTTATTCGGTGGTGCCGGGACCGGGGGTCCTGAACACCACCGCGGCCCTGTCGACGGCGTGGGGCTCCAGCCAGCCGGTACTTTGCGTTACGTCTCAGGTGCCGCGCGACTACCTGGGCAAGGGGAGGGGCGCGCTCCACGAAATCCCGGACCAGCTTGCTACCTTGAACTCGCTCATCAAATGGGCGGTGCGGATCGACAACCCGGCGGATGCGCCGGAAATCGTCAACGAGGCCGTGCGGGTTGCGACCTCCGGCCGGCCCGGCCCGGTCTCGGTGGAAATGTGCTGGGACGATTTGGCCACGTCGGAGATGGTCGGTCTCCTGCCGCCTGCCGAGCCGGATCCGCACCCGGAAATCGGCAAGGCGGCATTGAAGAAAGCGGCGGATATGCTCATCGCCGCGGAGCGGCCGATGATCTTTGTCGGCAGCGGGGCACAGCACGCGGCCAACGAAATTCTCGCGCTCGCCGAGGAACTGAAGGCCCCGGTCACTTCATTTCGGGGCGGCCGCGGGGTGGTTTCCGAAGATCACGAGCTGGGCGTGTCGAACCTCGCCGGACACGATCTGTGGCGCGAGTGCGATGTGCTGCTGGGAATTGGCTCCCGGTTGGAAATGCCGTACATGCGCTGGTCGGTGGACATGTTCAAGGCACAGTCCGAACCGCTCGCACCGCCGCATCTCATTCGGGTGGACATCGATCCCACAGAGATGGAGCGGCTGGTGCCGCATGTTCCACTGGTCGCGGATTCCGCGGACGGTGCCGCCGCGCTGCTGGGTGCGATCAAGGGTAAGCGCACTCCGCCGGACGGCGCCGTCGAGCGGATCAAAAAATCGAAAGCCTGGGCCGAAGAAAAGGCTGATTGGGTCAAGCCTCATAAGCAGTACCTCGACGTCATCCGGGATGTGCTTCCCCGCGACGGTTTTTTCGTCGAGGAGCTTTGTCAGACCGGGTTCACCTCGAACTTCGCCTATCCCGTACTGGAGCCCCGCACCTATGTGTCCTGCGGGTTCCAGGGCACGTTGGGATTCGGTTTTCCCACCGCGCTCGGCGTCAAGGCGGCGCACCCGGACAGGCCGGTGGTCTCCATCATCGGGGACGGCGGGTTCATGTTCGGGGTACAGGAACTGTCGACCGCGGCCCAATACAATCTGGGCGTCGTCACCGTGCTGTTCAACAACTCGACCTTCGGCAACGTGCGCCGCGATCTCCGGAAGTTCTACAAGGGCCGGACCATCGTCACGGATTTCCATAACCCGGACTTCCCCGCGCTGGCGGAGAGCTGCGGCGTCGCCGGACATCGGGTGACATCGCCGGGCGAGCTCAAGCCGGTGCTCGCCGCGGCGCTGGAGAAAGACGAGCCGGCACTGATCGAAGTGATTATCGACAAGACCACGGAACGCAGCCCTTGGCGCTACATCTTGATGTTCTACGATGACGTCTAGACGTTGAGCCGAACCAAGCATCGGAGAGGAATAGGAAGATGAACGTGATGGCCAATGACATGAGCCGGCTGGTGTCCGGCGCCCGGTCCTTTCTTCAGCGGGATCAGAGGCTGCTGATCGACGGCGAGTGGGTGGAAAGCGCGGGCGGCGATACGTTCGACGTCATCGACCCGTCGAGCGGCGAAGCCGTCGCCAAGGTGCCGCGCGGCAATGCCGAAGATATCGACCGGGCGGTCCAGGCCGCGACCGTGGCGTTCAATGACCCGGCCTGGCGCGATATGCAGCCCAGTGACCGCGAGCGGCTGATGCATCGCTTTGCGGACGTCATCGAGGCGCACGCCGAGGAACTTGGACAAATGGAAGCGCTCGATGTCGGTATGCCGAGCCTCATTGGCCAGCACGCGGAGGTGGGAAATGTCCTGGCGACCCTTCGCTACATGGCCGGCTGGCCGACCAAAATCACGGGCGATACCCTCAATATCGGCGAGGCGCTGCCGGAAAAGCGGTTCTTTGCCTACACCGCCCGCGAGCCGGTCGGTGTCGTCGGGGCCATCGTTCCGTGGAACGTGCCTTTGATGATTGCCATGTGGAAGATCGCGCCGGCATTGGCGGCGGGCTGCACCATCGTTTTGAAGCCGTCCGAAGTGACGCCCCTTGGCGCGCTGCGTTTGGGTGAGCTCGCTCTCGATGCCGGCGTGCCGCCCGGGGTGATCAACATCGTTACCGGCTTCGGCGCCGAGGCGGGGGAAGCTTTGGTCGCCCACCCCGGGGTGGCGAAAATCTCCTTCACCGGTTCGGTGGCCACGGGCAAGGCGATCAACAAGCTGGCGACCGATACCTTGAAGAACGTGACCCTCGAACTTGGCGGCAAATCGCCGGTCGTCCTGCTGGATGACGCCGATGTGGACAAAGCCGCCCCGGCGATCGCCCGCGGCATCTTCGGCAATTCCGGCCAGGTTTGCGTGGCCGGATCGCGGCTCTACGTACAGGGCGGCGTCTTCGATCAGACCGTGGAGCGGTTGGCGAAGGAAGCGCGCTCGCTGAAGCTCGGACCGGGCCTGCACCCGGAATCCCAGATGGGCCCGCTGGTCTCCGCCCAACACCGGGACAAGGTGATGGGCTACATCGAGGCCGGTCTCAATGAGGGCGGTGAAGCGGTCGCCGGGGGCAAGTCGGTCGACGGACCCGGCTACTACGTGGAGCCTACCGTCCTGGTCCGGCCGCCTCAATCTTCGACCGTCGTCCAGGAAGAGATTTTCGGTCCGGTGATCACGGCGATGCCCTTCGACGATCTGGAAGAAGCTGCCCGGTTCGCCAACGACACGAGCTACGGTTTGGCATCCTATATCTGGGGAAGCGATGTTCAGCGGATTCACCGGTTGATTCCCCGCATCCAGGCGGGCTCGGTGTTCGTCAACTCGTCGCCGTTCCCCCATCCGGCGATGCCTCTCGGCGGCTACAAGCAGTCGGGAATCGGCAAGGACCTCGGCGAGGAAGCGATCCGGCACTATACTGAATTGAAATCGGTGATGATCGGCCTGAATTAGGCCTGAGAGCGTTTCGGGTCTTGGGTATCCGCCCAAGGAGACCCCATCATCAGCCAAAAATAGGCTCTGTCCGGCTTTCGGTCATGGCGCGCCTATGCAACCGGGAGAATACCCCGGAATTTCGCCGAATTTGCCGTATCACAGAGGCTGGACCGCCTTGCTGCGCGCGTTGACCCTGAATTTGAGTTCACCTAGGTTTGGCGCATCGTCGGAAGCAATCCGGGGCAAGCCCGGGCCGTCCAAAGACGAAGTCGCCCCCCTGCCGAAGAGAACTTCCAAGTTCCGGAACCGGCGGGTGGGAAATGCAGGGAACGGCGACAGACCAATGTTCCACCGGAAACGCCGATGGGCGGTTCCATTTATTGGGAGATCAACATGAAGCAATCCTTGAAGTACGGCATCGCCGCGCTCGCCCTTGCCGGTGTGGCGGCGATGTCGAGCGGCGTTGCACACGCCCAAACCAAAATTCTCCGTGCGGATACCGGATCCCCCGGTGCGGTTTCGCACGCGGTGATCGTGGTGCTTGGCAAGGTCTGGCAGAAGGACCTGGGCGTCACCATTCAGATCAACGACAGCCAGACATTGACACGTTCGGCGCTCAAAATGGGCCGCGGCCAACTTGAAGTCATGCCCTTTCCGACGACGATCTATAAGTTTCTGTCCCAAGGCAGCCGGATGTACAAAAAGAAACTGAGCGAGCAGGCCAAGGCGGCCTCCAAGAACGTCCGCTCGATCTGGGGTTGGAAAGCCGTGGTCTTCCACCCGGTGACCTTCGAAGTCGACACCATCAAGACCTTTGCCGACATCAAGGGTAAGCGCGTATTCACCGGCCCGCCCTCGGGCGCCGCGGCCGTGACTTCCGAGAGCATGATCAAGGCGCTCACCGGCTACGAACCGAACAAGGACTACACGGCGATCCGTTTGCCGTGGGGCGGCGGCCTGCAGGCCATGATGGACGGCAAGCTCGACCTCTTCATGCGTCCCGACGGTCCGGGTTCGGCGATGATCGAACAGCTTGGCCTGACCAGAAAGTTCCGTCTGCTAGATGCCGCCGATTCCAGCAACATGAATGCCTGGAAGAAGTGGACCAGCGCACTCGGCCGGGCACCCGGTGTTATTCCCTCCGGCACATATAAGGGCCAGGTCAACAGCGACAAGAACATTGCCGTTGGCGCGGTGACCTTCCAGATCGCGGTCAACAAGGACAGTATCTCGGAAGAGATGGCTTACAACATGACCAAGCTGACCTGGGATAACATCGACACCATTCACAAAACGGCACAGACGTTGAAACCGATCGATCCGAAGCATCCGTTCGTCGGGGTCAACATGCCGCTGCACGTTGGTGCGGTGAAGTACTACCGCGAGAAGGGCATCGCTATTCCGAACGCCATTCTGCCGCCGGAAGCCAAATAACTGGAGGTACTGGGATCGGGCCCGACAGTCACACGACTGCCGGGCCCGTCCGTTACTTTGATCAGGAATTTCGTTTGAGGGACGCCTCTCTAGGGGAGACGCGGCATGAACGCCGAAACGGAACAGTCCAGCATTCAAAGAGCCTTGGGTATCGCGGCGTTCATCGTCGCGCTTGCCATTGCCCTCATCGGCATCACCAACTCGTCGCCGAGCTTCTGGATCATCCCCAAGATGGGACCTTATTCGTCCGCGGTCATCCGCCCGCTTATTCTGGGTGGTGCGGTTTTCCTGGTTCTTGTCCGTTACCCCGTCGGCCCCTGGCTGCTGCGCGGCCTGCCGTCCCTTAAATCGGTCGCCTGGGTTATCGACGTCGTCATCATGGCGGCGGCGCTGTGGGTGTTCTGGCGTTATTACACCGACGTCTCGGAAATCGAGATCGGCCTGTTCGACTTCACCATCATCCACCCGGCCATTGCGCTCACGGCCTGCGCCGTTTTCATCCTGCTTTGCTGGCGGGTCTGGGGCACCCCGCTGGCGGTGGTCGGAATACTGGCCCTCTTCTATTTCTACACCGGCGAGCACTGGCCATGGATTTTCGAGACCGCCCCGGTGATCTTCATCGACTCGTCGGAAGACCTGTTCTTCAACCTCAATGACGGTGTGCTGGGCACCATCATGGGCATTTTGATCTTCACCGTTTTCCCGTTCATTTTGCTGGGCGTGGTCCTCGAGCAGACCGGCGGCGGCCGCTCGCTGATCAAGATCGCCTTCCACCTCACCCGCAACTTCCGGGGCGGCCCGGCCCACGCCGCGATCATGGCATCCGGCCTGTTCGGCACCATGTCGGGCGGCGCCGTGACCAACGTGGTGGCCACCGGCGTAATCACCATACCGATGATCAAAAAGCGGGGTTTCGAGCCCTCCTTCGCCGGCGGCGTCGAGGCGACGGCATCATCCGCCGGTCAGATCATGCCGCCGATCATGGGCGCGGCGGCGCTGGTGATGGCCGACTTCACCGGCATTTCCTATCTGACGATTATCGTCGCCGCGCTGATCCCGGCGTTGGCCTATTACGCGAGCCTGTTCACGTCGGTCGTCTTCGAGGCCCGCCGCCTGGGCGTTGAAGCCGTGCCCGACATGCAGGACGATCTTGCGGTCGAAAGCCAGGATATCGTCAACCTGGTCATGGTAATCCTGCCCGTGGGCATCGTCGTCTGGACGCTGATCCTCGGCTTCTCGCCGGCCGGCGCGGGCATGCTGGCCCTCTATTCCATCATCCCGCTCAGCTTCTTCAATCCGGAAATACGCAAGAACCCGTTGATCATCTTCAAGGCCTTGGCCAAGGGCGGCCAGACCTTCTGTGAACTTCTGATGGCCATCGGCGTCGTCGGCATCATCGTTGCGGTGCTGGGGGCGACCGGCCTGCCGAACGACTTCGCGCAGGTGTTGAACGATATCGGGGGCACCACGCAGCTCTTCCTGGTGCTGATCATCGCAGCCATCGCCGCCCTGATGCTGGGCATGGGCATGCCGACGCTGCCGGCGTATCTGACCATCATCCTGATCATGGGGCCGTCGCTGCAGAACCTGGGTCTCAGCGTCCTCGTCGCCCACCTGTTCGTATTCTATTACGGCGTTGCGTCGTCCATTACCCCGCCGGTGGCGGTGGCGGCCTACGCCGCCGCGTCGATCGCCGAGGCGCCGCCGATGAAAACCGCGGTGCTGGCGATGCGGGTCGGGCTGGTGAAGTTCATCGTGCCGTTCGCCTTCGCGTTCTATCCGGTGCTGCTGATCGTCGAGGAAAGCGGGGTGAAGTTCGATGCCGTCGATTTCGTCTCGGCCATCGTCCGGTTGCTGCTGGTGATCTACCTGGTCTCCTCGGCGACCTTGGCGTTCGACCGGAAGCGCTTGCCGGCCTGGGAAGTCGTCCTTCGGCTCGCGATGGCCTTTGGACTGCTGTATATCGTGCCGACCGTTCATTGGGTGGTGTTCGTGGCCGCGCTGGCATGGCTGATCTGGCATTACGTGAGCGCCAACAAGGACCCGGCGGCGGCGCCTGCGGAATAGCCGATTTCGACGGCGGCGATCAGGCGAGGGGATTGGCCCTTGCCCGTCCCATCCGTTCCGCCTATTAACGGCGCCAGCAAGTATTCCACCCGTCGGGGCGTGGCGCAGTCTGGTAGCGCACCTGCTTTGGGAGCAGGGGGTCGGAGGTTCAAATCCTCTCGCCCCGACCAATTCCGGAAATCTCCGAATTGCACCCATCCGTTAACCGCCGTTTAACCGGCGATTCCTAAATTCTCCACAAAGGCCGAAAAAAACAGCCCGTTCCTGTGTGTGACGGGCCTGCCTGGAAGAAGCATGGGTGGATGCAGTTATGTCAAATATCGCGAACGCTACGCTTCGAAATCTTCATGAACTGGAGCGGCTCGACAAAAACCAGGACGCGTGCCGACGCCTTGAGGCTTGGCGGCTTCTCGACCGGGAAGCGAAGGCACGGAAGCGGCGGATTGCGCTCAGGCGTGAACAGCGTGCCAAGGCCGAAGCCGCGGCGCGCCGCATGCGGCGTATGCGGGCTTTCAAATCATCTGGTGCGCGGGCAGCCGCCATCGCCGGCGTTTTCGTCACGGCGGCGTGGTTCTCGAACGATTTTATCGTGTGGCTCGATCGTCTCCGCCACGCGTTCTAGGCCGCCGGCCCCGCAGCCGGCGGAA
Source organism: Rhodospirillales bacterium (assembly GCA_965207535.1). Classification (GTDB taxonomy): domain Bacteria; phylum Pseudomonadota; class Alphaproteobacteria; order Rhodospirillales; family UBA2165; genus JAJDXO01. Next base: position 232,275 of record CBDBMR010000016.1, read on the forward strand.
CCGCCAGCGCGGCCCGGGTTCACCCGGGAGGAAACCAAGAGGAAGCGTCAAGGCTTCCCGCTGTCGTTCTTGAGGCCGAGGATGTGGGCGGCGATGCCGTCTGTCTCCTCCGCCTTGAGAATAAAGTTGGGCAGAGACCGCCCGGCCGGGCCTTGACATGGGCCGGGAGGCAATTGCGGGCGGCGCGGCAGAAAACCGTAGCGAAATTGCCCATCTTGAGCATAATGCGCGAAAACGAGGCGAGCCCGGAACTAGGGGTGTACGGGATGAAAGTGCGGATTTATCGGCCGGCCAAGACCGCCATGCAGTCGGGACAGGCCAACACCCGGAAGTGGCGGCTGGAGCATGAGCCCCAGGAGGCCACGCGGGCCGACCGGCTGATGGGCTGGATCGGTTCGGGTGACACCCGCGGTCAGCTGCGCATGGACTTCGATACCAAGGAAGAAGCCATCGCCTTCGCGGAGAAGAAGGGATACGAGTATACGGTCGACGAGCCGCATCGAAGACGGGTGAAACCCAAAAGCTACGCCGACAATTTCCGCTGGGACCGGGTAGAGCCGTAAAGGTTCCGCTTACCGGTTCCGGCTAGAACGCCGATACGGCCCCGTAGCTCAGCTGGATAGAGCAGCGGACTTCTAATCCGCAGGTCGCAGGTTCGAATCCTGCCGGGGTCGCCATATTTGAAAGTTCAGGGGAGGAGCAAAGATGGCCGAACAAACATTTCTGACGGTGGACGGCAGTGAAATGGAGTGCCTGATTTCGGCGCCGGCGGGTGACGGTCCGCACCCGGGCCTGGTGCTCGCGCCCCACCTGCCAGCCGATCAGGGGCTCAAGGCGGATGCGTTTTCCGACGGCGTCGCCGACCGCTACGCGGAAGCCGGCTATGTCTGCGTCATGCCGCGGGTCTTCCATCGCCAACCCCTGGACCGGGACCGGCCCGACAAGCTGGCCGCCATGAACGACGACGAGGTGATGCGGGATCTGACCGCCGCCCGTGAGCTGCTCGAGGCGCGGGACGACGTGAACGCCGACCGGATCGGAATCCTCGGCCATTGCACGGGCGGGCGGATGACCGTTCTCGCCCTGACCCGGGATTCCCGCTACAAGGCGGGCATCGACTTCTGGGGCGGCCGGGTGCACCTGCCCTGGGGCGATGGATTGCCGGCGCCCGTGGAGAGGGTCGGGAACATTTCCGCGCCGCTGGCCGGGTTCTTCGGCAACGAAGATCAAAGCCCGTCGCCGGAGCAGGTGGATGAGTTGGAGGCCGCGCTCAAGGCCGGCGGCAAGAGCTGCGAGTTCCACCGCTATGACGGGGCCGGCCACGCCTTTCAGAATTTCGCCAACGAGGAGCGGTACCGCGAGGATGCTTCGGAGGATGCCTGGACCAAGGCGGTCGCGTTTCTGGACCGGCACCTGAAGGCCTAGAGCCGATCATGGTTTGTCGGAATCGCTTTGCGATGCCGACAATCCATGTGAATCGGCTCTACACTATTGATATAGATCGGATTCACATGTTTTGACGAAACCGCGCCGTGGTTCCGTCAAAACATGACCCGATCTAGCCGAGGGTCGCCAATTCGACCCGCACCCGGTAGGGTTGTTCTCTCAAGGGAGGATGAATTCCATGGCGCAGGATCTCATGCTGGTGGGGAGCATTCCCTACGACACGTCGGAAGACGTATTCCGGGCGATCGGGCCCACCCTGGGCGAGTATCTTCCATTCATTCCCGACGGGGAGATCGGCGAGCGCATCTACTGGGTCAATCACGTCGCCTACCGGGTACTGCACGGCCACCCGGACATGGAGACGGTTCACCGGCCGATGACCGGCGACGGCGTCGAACTCTGGCATGGCGAGGGCGACGACAACATGTGGTCGTTCCGGGTCAAACCGGGCGTGAAGAAGGTGCGGTTCGGCCACACCGGCTGGCGCCTCGGCTATGCCAAGGACGCCATCAACTCGTATTTCGTATTCAAGACTTTGCGGGCGGACGGGGTGATCCCGGCGGATGTCCGTTTCCAGGTTTGCCTGCCGCTCCCCGCCAGCGCCGTTTTTCGCTGGCTCGCCGACAAGGATGGGTATCCGGCGCTGCGCGACGGGTTCACGGAATCCATGCACCATGAGGTGAAAACCATCTTCACCCATATCCCGCACCACGATCTTGCGATCCAATGGGATTGCGCCATCGAGGACACGATCATCGAACAGGCGTTGGAGAAGGCGGGCGGCCTGACCGACGAGGTCAAGGCGGTGGCGGCGGACATATTCGGACCGGCGAACGACTTGTGCGCCCACATCCCCGAAGAGGTCACGCTCGGATACCATGCCTGCTATGGAACGTCCGGCGGCTGGCCGCGGCGGGAACCGGATGATCTGACCGGCGCGGTCCTGTTGTGCAACGCGGCGGTCGAGGCGTCGGGCCGGCGGGTGGATTTTCTTCATCTTCCCACCGTTGCCTCCAAGGGAGACGACTACCTCAAACCGCTCGGCGATCTCGATCATCGCGACGCCCGCGTCTACATGGGCTTGATCCACGCGCTCCATGGCGAAGGCGGCATGCGGGCGCAGATGGAGGCGGTAAAGGCCGAAATTCCCGACTTTGGTATCGCCGCGCCGTGCGGCTTCGGGCGCGGTCCGGGCAAGATGTCGGACCAGAAAGGGCTGGATACGGCGAACGCCTACATGGACGGCCTCATCGCCGACCACATCCAGGCGGTTGAACTGCTTCGCGAGGTGCGGGACGGCTGAGGGGGCTACCCCTCCATATCGACGATGGCGATGACCGGTCCGCCGCCGCGGGGACCTTGATGCATGGCATCCACCGAGACGAACACGGCAGGATCGCCGATGGCCGTTGCCGCCACGCCGCCCACCGCCGCTTTGGAATGGCGGTGGTGATGGACGTCGGAATCGTCGAGCATGATCTGGCGCCGGCCGCGCAGCCGCGCGGTCGGGTCCGCCTCGCACTTCATGAAGCAGTTGACCACGCGGTCACCCAAGTCCTCGGCGCGCGGCCGCTCCGGCAGCTCCAGACCGGCATCACGGATGGCGTCGTAGATGCCGTCCATGTCGAGGGCGTCCTTCATTACCGAATGACCGATCCGGTATCGCCCGCCGGCTCCGGGCCGGTTGCCGAACAGGACGATCTGCGCCTTGTCCAGTTCGACACCGGATGAACACGAGGCCACCGCCGAGTAGAGATCGAGATTGCAGCAGATGTCCTCGGCCGCGGGCATTTCGATTTCCTCCAGCGCCACGGCGATGCCGAGACCGGTGGTGCCGTTGGAGACTCCCATGGAATCGTGCACTTCGCAGGCCACCGTCCGGCCCCGTCCGTGGGCCTGCTGAACTGTCTCGACGGTGAGGAGCGGGGTCTTGGTTTGGACGTAGTGGACGTCCTTCGGATCGTCGATCCCCGCATCCTTCATGGCCGCGCGCACGCCGTCGGCAACCTTCTCGACCATGGCCGGGCGTCCGATGTCCTCGGGCAGGATGTCCTCGCTCATGGCGGTGCCCATGGCCAGGCGGTCTTCGCTCTCGGGGCCCGTCTCGCCGTTGCGGGCAAAGGCCACCGCGTGGGGCGTGATGATGCCGTCACAGCCGCCGGACCAGACCATGGGGATCCGCTTGATCGCGGCTTCATCCCGCGTGCCCCGGCCGGTCAGCACCCGCCGGAACGCCTCGTCGGAGAGGATGCGGGTGAAGTCATTAACGCCCCCGTTGCCCTCGGTCTTGCCGATGACGGCGACGATCTCGTCCGCCGACACGTCGCCGGAGGCGATCCATTCGTCCAGCCCGGACGCGTCACTGACGTTCTTGATTTCGATCTTTTTGACGTTGATGGCCATGTCCTGATTTCCCGAAGCGGATATTATTGGTGTGATACTACGTCGGCCCAAGGTAGGCCAGCAGGGGGGAGAAGACCCCATTTCCGTCGGCAGTCCGCGGTCGTGGCGATCATCGATGCCGTGTGGAGCGGTGTCCGCCAATCGTCCGCGTAAATCCTGCTCCGTTCATGGCTTCGTTGAAGCTTGTTTTTGACCGTATTTTCGGCTCAATTGCGCGCTCCGACCAAGGGAGGTTTAGATCGTGTCCAGTGATCCAAAAGTCGCCGTCATTACCGGTGCGGGTTCGGGCGTTGGCCGGGCCGCCGCCGTTTCGCTGAATAGGGAAGGGTATAGCCTTGCCTTGGCCGGGCGGCGTATCGATGCGCTCGAGGAAACGGTCGGGATGCTGGATAGCGGCACGCCGTCAATCGTCGTTCAAACGGATATCGCCGATGCGGATCAGGTCGCCAACCTGTTCGCCGAAACCCAAAAGGCGTTCGGCCGGCTCGATCTGCTGTTCAACAACGCCGGCGGCGGCGCGCCTAGAATTTCCATGGAGGATCTCGATCTTGCCGACTGGCGGCAGGTGGTCGACGTCAATTTGACCGGAAGCTTCATGTGCGCCCAACAGGCAATCCGGATGATGAAGGCGCAGGACCCGCAGGGGGGCCGCATCATCAACAACGGTTCGGTTTCCGCCCTGGTGCCGCGCCCGGATACGGTGGCTTACACGGCCACCAAACACGCGATGACCGGCCTGACCAAATGCATCGCCCTGGATTGCCGCAAATACGGCATTGCGTGCACGCAGATTGATATAGGCAATGCCGACACACCGCTTGCCGCCCGCTTCAAGGAAGGCGTGCCCCAGGCCAACGGCGAGATCAAGGTCGAGCCCGTCTTCGACGTGGCCCATGTCGGCGACACCATTGCAACGATCGCCGCCCTGCCGCTCGACACCAATGTCCTGTTCATGACCATCATGGCGACCAACATGCCGTTGGTCGGCCGCGGCTGACACCTCAACAATCCACCTGGAGTCGTTCATGTCCACCGAGATCCGGGATTGCATCCCGCCCGACCGCAATCCGCGCAAGCCGAGTTTTGCCCTGCCGCCCGGCGCCGTCGACACCCATGTGCATGTTTTCGAGGACAAGTACGCGCTGTCGCCGGCGCGGGGTTACAATCCGCCGGAATCCACACTCGACGACCTCAAACACCTCCACGCCACCCTGGGGGTCGACCGGGTCGTATTCACCCAGCCCTCGCCCTACGGCGTCGACAATTCGGCGATCATGGATGGCGCCGCCGCGCTCAATGCCGAGACCCCGGACCGGGCGCGGATGGTTGTCGCGGTCACCATGGATGTGACCCAGGACGAATTGGCGGCGATGGACGCGGCCGGCGCGCGGGGGGTTCGACTGAACACGGACAACAAGGGCGGCATGCCCATGGAATTCGGCGAGATACCGGAACTGGCCGCCCGGATCGGCGAATTCGGCTGGCATATCGAGTTCCTTTGTCCGGGGAAGGACATCATCGAACTGATGCCCGTCTTCAAGAGCATCCCAATTCCGATTTCCATCGGACATTTCGCCTATCAGCCGGCGGCCGCGGGTATCAAGGCGCCGGGCTTCCTCGCCCTGCTGGAGTTGATGAGGGAGGGCAATACCTGGATCAAGATTTCCGGCGCCAACCGGGTCAGCGAGACCGATCTTCCGCCCTATGACGACGTCAAACCCATGGCCCAGGCGCTGATCGACGCCGCGCCCGACCGGGTGATGTGGGGGACCGACTGGCCCCACCCCAACAAGTACGAGGTCAATCCCAACGACGGCGATCTGGCCGATGCATTCGCCGATTGGGTCGGCGACGGCGCCATGCGCAGGAAAATAATGGTCGATACCCCGGCGGCGTTTTATCGCTTCTAGGCCGCACTGCCTCAAGAAACCGCCGGGCCGAGCCCTCCGATGACAAGCGCGGCTACATTTTCGCGATGACGCCGCAGCCGATGCGTCCTCCCGCACCCCCGATGGGCTGGGTCATGTGGTCGTCGGGGTTTTCGTGGATGATGACCGCGGAGCCGTCACCGTCGAGAAGCGCAGGCCTGGCGCCGCCCGCCACCGAGACGAGGGTGGTGAAGAACTCGGCCCGGGCGGAGCCGTCGGCCGAGACGTACAGATTGGGAAGATCGCCATTGTCCGGTCCTTCGGGATGGCGCAGGCCATGCTTGGCGCCGCCCGGATTGATATGGCCCTTGGCCGCCTTGAAATCGGGCTTGCAGGAGCCCACGGCGTGCAGGTGGATTCCGTGGCCGCCGGGCGGCAATCCGGTCACGTCCACCGATATGAGCACGCCCGTGGGCGTTTGCTCGAAGCTGGCCTTTCCGATGACCGCGCCCTTGGTGTTGACGATTTCGGCCGTCGCCATGTCGGCCGCGGACGCGAGAGGCGCCGCGGCGAGGGCCGAGGCAGCTACGAGAGCAATAGCAGCGACTTTCATTTGTGTCTCCTATGATCCGACGCCGTAAAGATAGAGGATTATGTACGATCCAGCTCCGTTCGCCACTGTTTCGGACGAGGGATCGGATTTTCCGGTCAACCGCCCGGAACGGCACCGGCCTTGTAAACGACGATGGTATCCAGCATGGATAAGACCGCTTCGCCATCCTGGTTTTGCAGCGTCATTTCGATCGTCACGACGCCGCGGTCGGGCTTGCTTCGGGACTCCCGTTTTTCCTTGCACTCGCCGAACAGCGTAAGGGTATCGCCGGCCCGGGCGGGCCGCAGAAAACGCACCTGATCGTAGCCGCCGGACGCGACCACGTTGGGATTCGTTCCGTTTCGTTGAATGAGATGGATACGGAGGGCCAAAAGATGGGCCCCGCTGGCGATGATGCCGCCGTGCTGGGACGCGGCGGCGGCCTCTTCATCGATATGATACGGCATGGGATCCCACCGGCGGGCGAATTCCATGATCTCGTCCTTGGTGAGATCGTAGGAGCCGACCTCATACCGGTCGCCGACGGTGAACTCTTCGTAGGTTTCAGTGTTTTTAAACCGGGTGGTCATTGCTTAGCCTAAGGTCAAACAGGTGTGGTCGGAATCTGCCCGTTCCCAAACCGGGCGTCCACGATCATTTTGGGGCGGTCTGCCCCGGTCAAGAGGAGGCATCGGCGATGGCTGAATTCGATGATTTGGTGAAGGCGCGGTTCGGCACGGACGGCGATACTTCATCCCCGCCGGCGGGAGAAGAGGTGTTCAAGACCATCCTCGCGCACCGGACCTACCGGAAATATTCCGATGAACCCGTGGACGGGGCGTTGCTGGAGCTGTTGCTGGCATGCGCCCTGTCGGCGCCGGCGAAGTCGGATCTCATGCAGTTCTCGGTCATTCATGTGACGGATGCCGGCAAAAAGAGCCGTCTGGCCGAGTTGTCCAATACCTCGTGGATCGCGACGGCGCCCGTGGTGCTGCTGTTTTGCGGAGACACCGGCCGCAACAGATCGATCACCCGCGCCCGCGGCTACGAATATGCGCAGAACACGTTGGACAGCTTTTTTAACGCCGCGGTCGATACGGCCCTGGTGATGCAGAATTTCACCATCGCCGCCGAGGCGGCGGGGCTGGGCTGCTGCTACGTCTCCCAGGTGCGGCTGCAACTCGACGAGGTGGGGGAATTGTTTGCCTTGCCCGAGGGCGTGTTTCCGGTTTGCGGCCTGACGGCGGGCTGGCCGGCGGAGGAGAGGGACATGACCTACCGTATTCCCCCCGAAGTTTCCATTCATCACGATGTCTATTCCAGCGAGGGCCTAGCCGAGGCCATGGACGGGTACGATGCCCGGCGCAACCGCAAACGCCCGACGCCTCCTGAGAAGCAAATGTACCGGGAACTTTATGGCGAGGCCGGGAACTATGGCTGGTCGGAGAATACGGCCAGGCGTTTGTCGCGTCCGGACGGCCTGTCGCCGATGCGGGACTTTCTAATAAAGCAGGGCTTCGATCTCACCTAACGCATTGATGCAATTGCAATGATCGCGGCGCTGATTTAGCGTCTAGGCATGCTGACCGCCGAACAAAACCAGCTTGTCACCAGCACCGGTCCGGCAACGCCGGCCGGCGAGGTCCTGCGCCACTATTGGCAGCCGGCGGTGCTGGTCGAGGAACTGGCCGGGCCGCGGCCGGCCAAGGCCATTGAACTGTTGGGAGAGAGGCTGGTTGTCTTCCGCGATGAGGAGGGCCGATATGGCCTGATTTCCCGCCACTGCCCCCATCGCGGCGCCGATCTGAAATACGGGCGGCTGGAGGATGGCGGCCTCAGGTGTCCGTTCCACGGCTGGCTGTTCGACGTCAACGGGGCGTGCCTGGAACAGCCCGCCGAGCCGCCCGACAGTACCTTCCACACCAAAATCAGGCACACGGCCTATCCCTGCCGCGAGGCCAACGGCATCGTGTTCGCCTATATGGGACCGGGAGACCCGCCGCCGTTGCCGGACTTCGATTGCTTTCTGGCGCCCGATGAATTCACCTTCGCCTTCAAGGGATTCGTCGACTGCAACTGGCTGCAATTGCTGGAGGTGGGGATCGATCCGTCCCACGCGTCGTTCCTCCACCGGTTCCTGGAAGACGAAAGTTCCGGCGACAATTACGGCCGGCAGTTCAGATTCGAGACGGAGGAAGGCGGTATCCCGATCACCAAGGTGCTCAGGGAGTACGACTGTCCTGATATCGATTTCGAGGAGACCGAATACGGGCTCCGCATTTTCGCGTTGCGGGACCTGGATGAAGAACGTCTCCACGTGCGGGTGACCAATATGGTTTTCCCGAACGCCGTGGTCATCCCCATGAGCAACGACATGATGCTGACCCAATGGCATGTGCCGCTGGATGACCGCCGCAGCTGGTGGTACGCCATCTTCTCGAGCTTCTCCGAAAGGATGGATAAGGAAACCATGCGCCGGGACCGCCTGGAACTCTATTCGGTGCCGGACTACATGCCGCGCCAGAACAAATCCAACGACTACGGCTATAACCCGGAGGAACAACGGACCGAGACCTATACGGGCATGGGGATGGACATCAACGTCCACGATCAATGGGCCGTCGAATCCCTCGGCACCATTCAGGACCGGACCCGGGAGCATCTTGGTACCGCGGACAAGGTGATCATCGCCAACCGCCGGCTGCTGATGAAGACCATCGAAACGATTCAAAATGGCGAGGTCCCGGAGGTGGCGCGGCAGAACGGGGGACCGCCGCTCAAGGGACCGGCGTCCATCGACACCATCGCCTCCAAAGAGGACTGGCAGGCCGACTGGCGCGAACACGCGCGAGACAGGCGGGCGAAATCCAATTGGGCGCCCGACCCGTGGGCTTGAAATAGGGCCGGCGGCAGTTCGGAGGGAGGCAGCATGAGCGGGGACTTCAGCGGCATCGGCCGCTCGGATTTCGTCAACCGTCATGGCATACCCCATGACCCGTCCGCCCGTGAATCCGTCATCGAGGAGATCAAATCCCGCGGCCTGGAAACCGTCCGGCTGAGCTTCGCCGATCAGCACGGCGTGCTGCGGGGCAAGACATTGGTCGCCGAAGCCGTGCCGGCCGCCATGGCCAACGGCTGCACCATGACGACGACGCTGTTGGCCAAGGATACGTCCCACAAGACCCAGTATCCGGTGTTTAGCGCGGACGGCGGTTTCGGGATGCGCGAGATGTCCGGGGCCGGGGACATCGTGATGGTGCCCGACCCGGCGACCTTCCGCGCCCTGCCGTGGCTGGAGAAGACAGGCTGGATGCTGTGCGATATCTACTTCGCCAACGGCAAGCCGGTTCCGTTCTCCACCCGGCGCGTTTTGCAGGGCGCCCTCTCCGACCTCGGCGACGCCGGGTTCGACTTTGTCGCCGGGCTCGAAGTGGAGTTCCATGTCTTCAAGATCGAAAACCCGAATCTGACGCCGGCGGACTCCGGCCAGCCCTCGACGCCGCCCGACGTGAGTGTGGTCTCCCATGGATTTCAGTATCTGACCGAATTGCGGGCCGACGAACATGAGCCCATTTGGGCGTTCCTGCGCAAAGACATTCAGGGCCTCGATCTGCCGCTGCGGACCATGGAGGTGGAATTCGGTCCGAGCCAGTTCGAGGCATCGTTCGATATCGCGACCGGAATTACGGCGGCCGACAATATGATGCTGTTCAGGAGCGCGGTGAAACAGATTTGCCGGCGGCACGGCTATCACGCCACATTCATGTGCCGGCCCGGACTGCCCAACATCTTCTCCAGCGGCTGGCATCTGCATCAGTCGTTGCGGACACGCGATACCGGAGAGAACGCCTTCGTCTCCGGTTCGGAGAGCGCGATTTTGCCCGAGCTGGCGATGCAATATGCGGCGGGCATCCTGGAACACGCCCGCGCGGCGTCCGTCTTCACCACGCCGACCATCAACGGATACAAGCGCTATCAGCCCATGAGCCTGGCCCCCGACCGTATCGCCTGGGGTGACGACAACAAGGGCGCCATGCTCCGGGTGGTTGGCGGGTACGGCGATCCGCTCACCCATCTCGAGAACCGTGTCGGCGAACCGGCGGCCAATCCGTACCTTTATCTCGCATCGCAAATTCTGTCCGGAATGGAGGGGGTCGATACATCGCGAGTCCCGCCGCCCATGACCGAAGCGGCCTACGAAGGCGACGCGCCGAACCTGCCGGCCAGTCTGATGGAGGCGGTGGATTCGCTGGACGAAAGCGATTTCTTCCGCGATAGACTGGGTGACCGGTTTGTCGACTACATCGTACATCTGAAACGGGCCGAGATCGGCCGCTTCCTGAGCGAGGTCACCAACTGGGAACATCGCGAGTATTTCGAAATCTTCTAGCCCCATCAACGAGAACCAAAAAATGCACGAAATTTTCATTCAGAACGAAGACCAGCGCGCGATCCTGGAATCCGTCCGGCGATTTGCCGAGGAAGAGGTGGCGCCGAGGGTTGCCGAGTTGGATGCCGAGCAGAATCCGGAGGACGGGTTTTCCTGGGATATCGTCGAGGCCGCGGACGCGATGGGGCTGAGGACGCTGACTCTTTCGGAGGAATACGGGGGGCTCGGCGTGGATTCCCTGACCACGGCCATGGTGGTCGAGGAACTTGGGCGGTTTGACCTGGGTATTTCCGTGGTGTTCGCCCAAACCCTGAAACTGGCGCAGATTTTTGAAAAGGCAACCAACCCCGAACAGCGGGAGCGGCACCTGTCCAAGTATCGGGACGATCCCCGTCATCTATTTGCCATCGGCATTACCGAACCGGAGACCGCATCCAATTATTTCCTGCCCCAGCGCGCGAAGGCGCCCTATCGGACCTTCGCGGAGAAGGTGGACGGCGGCTGGGTCGTTAACGGCATGAAGCACTTCATTTCCAACGGTAACGTCGCCAAGACCTATCTGCTGTTCGTCCAGACCGAAAAGGGGGTGCCACTGCACGAAGGCAGTACCTGCTTCATCATCGAGCAGGGAATGGAAGGCTTCACCATCGGTCGGGTCCACGACAAGATGGGCGAGCGGCTGGCCAACAATGCCGAATTGATTTTCCAGGACTTCTTCATCCCCGAAGAAAACCTGGTGGGCGAGGCCGGGAAGGGACACAGTGTGCTCGCCGAGTTCTTCCCGCAGTCGAATGCCTACGCGGCCGCCAGTATCATCGGCGTCGCGGTCAACGCCTACGAACGGGCCGTGGAGTGGGCGCAAACCCGTGTCCAGGGCGGAAAGCATCTGATCGAGCATGACGGTATCGCCGCAGATCTCGCGGAGATGCGGATGCTGATCGACGCATCCCGGTCCTATATTCATCGCGCGGCATGGCTCGCCGACAATCAGGAATACGGTTGGGACAGTTCGCTCGGCGCGTTGCCCAAGGTCATGGCCTCTCAAGCGGCCTGGAAGATCGTCACCCGGACGCTCGAAATACACGGCGGCCATGGCTACATGAAGGAAGCGGGTATCGAAAAACTGATGCGCGACGCGGCGGCGTTCCTTCACTCGGACGGTGTCAACCGGACCCTCCTCCTGAAGGCCGCCGGGTTCCTGTACGACTGACATGCCCGCCGACCGTAGATCCGTCGTCATCATCGGCGGCGGCTACTCCGGGGTTGCGTGTGCGGTTCATCTCTCCCGCGCGGCGCGGCAGCCCATCGACATCACGATCGCCGAGCCCCGGCCCGAGTTGGGCCGCGGCATCGCCCATTCGGCCAAAGACCCCGATCACCGGCTGAACGCGCCGACCCACATCCACTGCCTCTATCCCGACGATATGGACCACTTTACGGCGTGGTGCGACGCGAAAGCGATCGGCAAAAAAGACCCGCATGCGCTTGACGGCGAGCGGCTTTTTGCCCGCCGATGGGATTACGGAACCTATATGGGAGAGCAACTGGCCGCACATCAGGAGGGCAACCCGTCGAATTCCGCGATCACGCATCGGCAGGCCGCCGCCGTTGATATCGCAAAGCAGGGTAAGGGCGGGCGGGTGTCGTTTGACGACGGCGGACAGCTGAACGCCGATGCCGTCATCCTGACGACGAGCAATGCACCTCCGTCCGTGCCGCCGCCCTTCCGCGGAGAGGTGGAGGGTCACACGGCCTTTTTTCGCGACCCCTGGGATATCGATGCTCTGGGACGCATTGCGGCCGACGCAAGGATTTTGATTGTCGGCACCGGACTGACCATGGCCGATGTCGTGACCACCCTGATGCGCGACGGGCCGGCACGCCGGATCACCGCGGTTTCCCGGCGGGGATTGCTCCCGGCCAGGCAACGGAACGAGCCGCCGGACGAGACGCTCTACGAGGCGCTGACCCGCAAACCGTCCAAGTTCGTCGTCCGGCACGGAAAGCCGGATCGGCTGCTCGATGTACTCCGTGCGCTGCGCGGCGACATTGCGGCATTGGCCGAACAGGGCCGGGAATGGCATATCGCCTTTGATGACCTTCGTGACGCCGCATCCGAGGTCTGGCCGGCATTGCCGCGGCCCGAGCAGGCCCGGTTCATGCGTCACCTGCGGCCGTGGTACGAGACCCATCGGTTTCGGCTGCCGCCGCAGAATGCGGAAGCGATCGATCGCGGCATGCGGGAGGGGCGCCTCGAATTTCATGCCGCCGATATCGTCGGGGCACATGTGTCGGGAAATTGCCTAGACGTTTCGCTTAAACCGAGACGCTCAACACGCGTGGAAGACGCGCTCTATGACGCGGTGGTCAATTGCACGGGGCCGGTCAATGTCGCTTCGGCCGGCGGCAACCCGTTGCTGCATTCTCTTATCGAGGGCGGGTTGGCGCTCGCCAATCCGTTCGGCCTTGGCCTGGAAGTGGACGACGATTGCCGGGTGCAGAACCGGGACGGTTCGGCTGCCGAGACGCTTTACGCGGTCGGCCCGTTGACCCGCGGCCGGTTCGGCGAGAGCAACGGCGTTCCGTTCATCATGATGCAGGCGGTTGCGGTCGGGAAAAAGTTGGCCGCACAATTCGCCGATTAATCGTCGCCGGCTAATCGTCGCCGGCTAATCGTCGTAAGTCAGCACGACCTTCAGGCGATCCAACCCCGGCCGGGTCAGGAGCCTTATGGCTTCGTCCAGTTGCCGGAACGGGACCTGATGGCTCAGCAACGAAGTAATGTCGAGTTTCCCGTTTGCCACCAGTTCGATGCTGGCGGGAAAATCGCGGGCCTGCGCGGCGCGGGCATTCAGGATTTGAAGCTCTTTGAAATAGAGTTGGTAAAACGGCAGTTCCGCTTGGTTGGCGGTATAAATGCCGAAGGGCACGATCCGGCCGCCGATCCGCGCGAGATCCATGGCTTCGCCGAGGACGGGAAGGGCGCCGACGGATTCGATGATGACGTCCGCACCCCGGCCGTCGGTTGCGGATAGAACCGCGTCATCCGCCTCTTCCCCATGATTGACCGCGAGGTCCGCGCCGAGTTTCAACGCCAAATCGCGCTTTGGCGGATTGCGGGATACCCCGATGACGGTTCCGGCTCCGGCCGCCTTGGCGAGTTGAATGTGCATCTGCCCGGTGACGCCGAGGCCGGTGATGACGACGGTCTCCCCCGGCTCGATCCGGGCCATCTCCATGGCGTGAAGACAGGTGGTCAGCACTTGCATCATCGGGGCGGCGGTCAGGTCGATGCCGTCCGGCAGGGCGTACACGTTTTCCGGCCGGACGGCGACAAACTGGGCGAACCCGCCGTTTCGCTCGCGCCCCATCAGTTCGCCCACGGGGCAGAGATGAGATTGGCCATGCCGGCAGTGAAAGCACTTTCCGCAGGTCAGAACCGGGTCGATGAGCACCTTGGCGCCCGGTTTTGCGCCGTCGCGGCTGGTTCCTTCGACCAATTCCCCAACGATCTCGTGGCCCATGACCAGGGGATACTTCACCGGAATGCCGCCGGTATAAATCTTCCAGTCCGTGCCGCAGATGCCGGTGCCGGTCACTTGAATGACGGAAGCACCGGTTTCCTTGGGCTCCGGAATATCGGCCTCGACGACTTTTTCCGGGGCTTCTAGAAGCATTGCTTTCACGGGCGGCGGAACCTTCCGGGTGTTTGATGAAGATTACGGACTGCGTTAGATCAGATCATCGCCGGCGGTCCAAGCCATATCGGCCGCCTAACGGCCGGTCCGGCCTTGGCCGCCCAGGCTTCGCTTGTCGATGGCCACGGCCTTGATCAGGGTAAAGACCGGCTGGTCCGGTTTCAGCGCGAGATCATGCGCGGATTTGCGGGTCACCCGCGCAATGATCGGCGCACCGATATCCACCAGCACGTCAACTTGCGGTCCGGGCTCGTCGGTCACTTCCACGATCTTGCCGTCAAAGACGTTCAGGATGCTCGAGTCGGCGGGGCGGGTGAGAGCGAGGGACACATCCCGGGCGCGGATATGGGCCCGCACGGGCACGCCGTGATCCATTTCCAATCCGGCGACCCGGAGTGTTCCGCCATCGAAGGCCAGATGACCCAGTCCGAACTCGGCATCGTAGGCTTCGTATGTGGTGGCCAGAACCGCACCCGATTCGTAACGGCCGGTGAGAGGTTTGAGGTCCAATCGGCTCATGATGTCTTCGACCGCGCCACTGGCAGCGATCGCCCCATCGGAGACCAGGATCATGTTGTCGGCGAGCCGAATGACCTCTTCGATCTCGTGACTGACATACAACATCGTCAAATCCACCTCGTCCCGCAGGCGATCCAGAAACGGGAGGATTTCGTTTCGCCGCTGCACATCGATGCCGGCGAGCGGTTCATCCATCAGCAGCAGCCGGGGCCGGCTGAGAAGCGCGCGGCCAATTGCGACCCGCTGCTGTTCCCCGCCGGAAAGCTTGACCGGACTGCGGTTCATCAGGGGCTGTAAATCCAGCAGGTGGGCGATCTGCTGGAAATCCGCGCCGGCAGCGGCAGAGGCGCCGTAGAGGAGGTTCCGCCGGACATTCATATGGGGAAATAGGCGGGAGTTTTGAAATACGTAGCCCACCCGCCGCTTCTCCGGGGGAAGATTGATGCCCGCGGCGGCGTCGAAGAGCACTTCGCCGTCGATCTCTATTTTCCCGGCATCGGGACGGGTGAGGCCCGCAATCATATCGACGATGGAGGTTTTTCCCGCGCCCGAACGGCCGAACAGCGCCGATATGCTGCCGGCATCCGCATTGAAGTCCGCGCGGATGGCGAATTGGGGGTACCCCTTCTCGAGTCGGACCGACAGCACGATCAGGTCTCCGGCCGGTGCTCATGGCGGCGGACCAGCAATTCCGATGCAATCAGCGCGGCGAATGCAAGGATGACCGAGACCACGGCCAGGCGGATGGCGACCGCCTCGCCTTCCGGCACCTGGAGCGATGAGAATATGGCGAGCGGAAGCGTGCGGGTTTCGCCCGGAATGTTCGAGACGAAGGTGATGGTGGCACCGAACTCACCGAGGCTGCGGGCGAAGGCAAGGACGATACCCGTAACCAGGCCCGGGAGCGCCAGAGGCAGGGTGATGGTGAAAAACGTCCTTATGGGGCCCGCGCCGAGGGTCCGCGCGGCGCGTTCGAGCCCGGGATCCACCGTGTCGAGGGACAGGCGGATCGCCCGGACCATCAACGGGAAAGCCATAATCGCGGCGGCGACGGCCGCGCCCTTCCAGGTGAAGATCACGGTGATGCCGAACACGCTCTTCAGGAATCCGCCGATCGGACCGGTGGTTCCAAACAGCAACAACAGAATCAGGCCGACGACGACCGGCGGCAAGACCAGCGGCAAATGGACGATGCCGTTGAGCACGCTTTTTCCGGGGAAGGATTTACGGGACAAAAGCCATGCGCAGGCAACGCCGAACGGCAGGCTGACGGCCACGGCCCAAAAGGCGACCTTGAGACTCAGCAGGATGGCTTCCCGTTCGATGTCTGAAAGTTCGAACACGGGTCAATCCACCGTGAATCCGTGCCGCGCCAGGCTGACTTGGGCGCCGGTGGAGAACAGGTGGCCGAAAAAGGCCTGGGCGGAGGCGCCCGACCGGCCGGGGACCAGTGCGGCAAGATAGCGAATGGGCGGATGACGGGAGGCGTCGATCTGGTGCACCACCCGGACCCGCGAATTTCGATACGCGTCAGTGGCGTAGACGATTCCCGCACCTGCCTGGTCAAGTTCGACGAACCGCAGGGCTGCCCTGACATTGGCGGCGGGAATAAGCCTTTTGCCGACAGCCTTCCAGACGCCGGCGCTGGTCAACGCGGCTTTCGCGTACCGCCCGGCGGGCACGTGCGCAGGGTCGCCCAGGGCAAGCCGTCCGCCGGACAGCAACGAGGGCAGGGAACGGAGGTCATTCAACGCGGCGGAAGGGCGCTCGGCGGATACCGCGACAACCAACCGATTGGCAGCAAAAAACCTTCCCGAATCCGGCGCCACGACCTCTCGCTTGACGAGATACCGCATCCACTGAGGATTGGCGGAGATGAAGATGGCCGCCGGCGCACCGCGCGCCAATTGCTTCGCCAGGACGGAACTGGCGGCGAACGACAATCTAACTTTGACCGCATGTTCGGATTCATGCCGGTTCGCGATTTCCGTGAGAGGGAGCGTCAGGCTCGAGGCGGCAAAAACCAGTACCTCGCCCGCGTTGCCTTTGGACGACGGCAGGACGACGAATGCCAGGGCGGCAAGGCCGAGCCGCACGGAGAACCTAATGAAATCAAGCATATGGCCCCTCTCCCGCATGGTTATACCGGCCGCCGGGACGGGAGACCACCGCCGAGTGAGGCCGTAACCCTGGTGAGAATTGCGGGTTAAAGACCGAGCGTGGCGCTGAAGAAGGTGATGCCGACCGACAAAATGAGAATAGCGCCTGCGTGCTCGAGGGCGAGGGCGACAGGGCGTTCGGCAGCCGAGGTCTTGTCGGCTGCGGCGACGACCGCGCGGCGAAACAGTACGGTCACGGCGCCGATGGCCGACATGGTGAGCGCCATCCCGGCGCTGATGGCGGCGACCAGGATGACGCCGAAAAGGAGGATGTCGTTGGCGAGCGCGAACAGCATCACCAGGACCGCGCCGGTGCACGGCACCAATCCGGCGATCACCGCCAGAACGGTTCGCTGACGCCCATCTCCGTGGTGATGCTGGTGGTTAAGTCCGCCTGCGCCGTTGAAGAAGGCGTTCATGACCGCCCGGTAGAGCATGTAGAGCCCGATGACGATTATGAGGCCGTAGCTCACCAGCCGTATGCCTTTGGATTCCGCCGGCACACCGCCGATAAATTGTCGAAAGGTCAAATCCACCAGAGAGACCAGGATGACGGCGGAGAGCACATGTGTGAGGGCGATTTGTACACCCATAAGCAGGCCTTTGCCGATCCGTGCCTCGTGGCCGACGAAATAGGATGCGACGACCATCTTGCCGTGACCTGGTCCGACGGCGTGAACCGCGCCATACAGAAACGCAAAGCCGATACCCACCCAGATGGCCGAGCGCGACGTGCCTTCCTTGATATCCCGCATATAGCGTCCGATGTCGCGCATCATGGTCCGTTGCATATCGATCATCTTGCGGAACATCACGGTGAATGCGGAGGGTTCCGCCGCGGGCGCCGCGGCAGAAGGTTGTCCGCCGGGCGGCGGCGCGAATGGATTTTGGGCAACGGACTCGGCCGGCGAGAAGGCGAGCAGCGAGAGGACGAGAACCAGGACGCCCCGCATGGGCTCATTTGGTCCCGCACAGGAGGTCAACCCGTTGCGGGAAGACCACGCCGTAATAGATGGGGTTGTCCCGGTCTTCATCGAGGATGAAGTGGCAGGAGCCGTCCTCGCTGCCGACCAGGCGAATCGGATCATCCTTGACGAAGGTGATATCGACGAAAAATGTCCTGTCGTAGACGCTGAGGCTGACCGCCTGTTCGGATGGATCAACCGGCGCATCGAACGGGATCGTAAAGCGGTAAATCACTTGGCCCTTCTTTATCTCGGCCGAGAAGTTGGTGGTGGTCTCGATTTTGAACCGGTCATTGTTGAACCGGATATCGGTGAAGAAGTTTGATGCCTTCGCGGCCTCGAACGCATTGGCCTTGATATCCTTCTGTTCTTCTTCGTCCAATTTTCGGTTCCCGTCCTTGTCGTGAGCGCCGATCACGCCCGCGCTGAAGAAGTCATCCAATGCCCAGCGGAACGAGATGGATTTGATTTTCTTGCCGTCGAAGTTGAACGCGGCATCGACATCGATCCAGATATGCGGATGGGCGGCAACCTGAGTGGCAGCGCCGGTTGCTGCCACAAGGGCAGCCAACGCCGCCGAGAGGATGCGTGAACGGATCGTCATGCGCGGCATAACGGGATTTTAGCGCCAATCCCGTCGCCGCGCACGCAACGAAAGAGTGATCAGTCCGTCACGATGACGGGTTTAGGCATTTCGCCAGCGATTTCGCCAGGTTGCTCATCAGGGTGAACCAGGCATCGGGTCCCGGAGGCAACGAACCGCCGACCGGGTCGAGTACGCCCGACCGGGCCTTGGTGCCATCAACCAGCGTTTGGACGATGGTCGGCTGAAACTGAGGTTCCGCAAAGACGCAGACCGCTTTGTTGTCCTCGATCACATGACGCAATTCGGCGATCCGCTTGGCGCCGGGCTTGCGCTCCGGGGAAACCGAGATGCTGCCGACAGCACCCAGACCGTAGTGGCTTTCAAAATACTGATAGGCGTCGTGGAAGACCAGGTACGGCCGATCCTTGACCTTGGCCAGGGCGTCCTCGATTTCGTGATCCAGCTTGTCGATTCGGCCGCCAATCTTCTCGGCATTGGCTTCATATTTGCTCGCATTGGCCGGATCGACCTTGGCGAGGGTCTCTGCAATGACCTCGACCATTTCCTTGGCGTTGTGCGGGTCCAGCCAAATATGCATGTCGTGCTCGCCGTGATGGTGGCCTTCGTGGCCATCATGATCGTCGTGGTCATCCTTCTTGGCATGATCGTCGTGGGCGTGGCCTTTGTGATCATCGTGATCATGGTCGTCTTTCTTGGCGGCCATCTCTTTCTTGGCGTGGTCGTCGTGATCGTGACCCTTGTGATCATCGTGATCGTGGTCGTCTTTCTTAGCGGCCATTTCCTTCTTGCCGTGATCGTCGTGATCGTGACCCTTATGATCATCATGGTCGTCGTGATCACGTTTTCCCCAGATGCCGCCTTCGCGGCTATCAATGAGTTCGATGTGATCGTTCGTCGAGAATTCGACGACGGCCGCCTTGTTTCCGAGTGCCTTCAACGGCTTCTCAAGAAAGCTCTCCAAGTCGTCACCGACCCAGAAGACGGCATTGGCGTTTTGAAGTTCGCGGGCCAGGGAGGGCTTCAGCGAGAAGGTGTGCGGGGAAGCGCCACCCGAAACGAGAAGGGACGGGGTTCCGACCCCTTCCATCACGCCGGCGACGAGGGAATGGACCGCGGGGATCGAGGCGACCACGCGCGGTTCGGCCTCAGCCTGTGATGCGACGGGGAGTGCCAAGCTGGCGACAATGGCCGCCATTGCGACGGTCGATTTGAGAGAACGGGTCATGCCCACACCTATAATGTTATAATATAACTAGATTACGGTTACGATATAAGATACCAAAAGCTGACACAACCCATTGCAGGATGTCCCATGTCTGTATCCAAGACCATTCCCGTTGTCTGGCAAAGGACCCACGATCACGGCCAGTGTATCGCCGGTGCCATCGATGCCGCCGCCCGGATTTGTGAGTCGCGTGGCATTCGATTAACCCCATTGCGTCGCCGGGTGCTCGAACTGGTCTGGGAAAACCACAAACCGGTCGGCGCGTATGGGCTGCTGGATGAACTCAAACGGGAACACTCCTCCGCCGCGCCGCCGACAATCTATCGCGCATTGGATTTCCTGATGGAGCAGGGGTTCGTCCATCGCATTCAGAGTCTCAATGCCTATGTGGGCTGCAACGATCCTGGCCACAGCCACAAGGGAATTTTCCTGATTTGCAATGACTGCGGTGACGCCCTGGAAATCGAGGACAAGGCGGTCGCCACCACCATCGACCGCTTTGCCTCACGCTTGGGATTTCATTTGACCTCACAGTCGGTGGAAGCGGCGGGACTGTGTCCGGGTTGCCAGGAATCCTGAGTTGATGGATCAAGTTACGCGGGCCGGCGAGCCCATCGTCGAGCTAACCGGCGTCGAGGTACGCGCCGGCAATCGGGTTCTGGTCACCGGCATCGATCTATCCGTTTCCGACGGTGAGATCGTCACGCTCATTGGGCCGAATGGTGCGGGAAAGACAACCCTGATCCGGGCAGCTCTGGGCTTGATCGAACCCGACAGCGGAATTGCAAGGAAGAGGGCAGACGCCACCGTTGGCTACATGCCCCAGCGCCTGATGATCGACCGGAATTTGCCGCTGACCGTCAGGCGGTTTCTGGGGCTGGCCGGGAAATTCGAGCCGGGCAAACGCGCCGCCGTCCTCGAAGAAACCGGAATTGCATCAATTATCGACAGCCCGGTGCATGACATTTCGGGCGGCGAGTGGCAGCGGGCGCTTCTTGCGCGGGCGCTGCTGCGCGAACCGGACTTGCTGGTACTCGATGAACCCGCCCAGGCCGTGGACATAACCGGACAGGCGGAACTCTATCATCTGATTGCCGAGATCAGAGACCGCCGCGGATGCGGGATACTCATGGTGTCGCACGATCTACATATGGTGATGTCTGCGACCGACAAGGTGGTCTGTATTAATACGCATCTTTGCTGTGCCGGCACACCGGATGTGGTGAGTAAGGATCCGGCCTATGTCGCGCTGTTCGGCCGGTCGGTCGCCGAGACGATGGCTCTTTATCACCACCAGCACGACCACGCCCACGGCGTAGATGGCAGCGTCGTAGACGGGCACGATCATCAACATGGATGATTTCTTGCTGCGAGCCTTTTTGGCGGGCCTTGGGGTTGCCGTGGTCGCAGGTCCGCTTGGGTCATTTGTCGTTTGGCGGCGCATGTCCTTTTTTGGCGATACCTTGGCGCATTCCGCCCTGTTGGGTGTTGCGCTTGGGCTGCTCCTTGGGATCGACCTGACCCTCGGTGTTTTGGTGTTGACGTTGGTCGTGGCGCTGCTGCTCGTGGGTATCGAACGGCGTACCGGGCTGGCGACCGACACCGTATTGGGGATTCTGGCGCACGGGAGCTTGGCAATGGGACTCGTCGCCGTCGCCTTCCTTGAGAGAATCCGGTTCGACCTGTTTGGGTTTCTTTTTGGTGACATCCTGGCCGTGTCCGTTACGGACCTCGCATGGATTTACGGGGGTGCGGCGGCAGTCTTGGCGCTGATCGTATTTCTTTGGCGGCCACTGCTCTCGGCGACACTCCATGCCGACCTCGCGCGTGCCGAAGGGGTTCCCGTAGATCGGCTAAATATCCTATTTCTGCTTTGTATGGCCTTGATGGTTGCCACGGCCATGAAAGTGGTCGGCATCTTGCTCGTCGCCGCGATGTTGATCATTCCGGCGGCGACGGCGCGGTCCTACAGCTCCACGCCGGAACAAATGGCCGTGGTGGCTGTGATTGTCGGCGGGTTATCGGTCGCCGGCGGCCTTGGACTTTCGTTAACCGCCGACACGCCGGGGGGGCCGTCCATCATCTCCGTGGCCCTCATATTGTTTGCCGCGACAGCGGTATTTCGCACGGCTAAGCGGCGGCGTTCAGGCGGCTGAGACCAGCGCGCGCATCCTCGATCAGATCGTCGATATCCTCAAGCCCGGCATGGAACCGGACGCAGGGCTTCGAGAAGTCCCACTCGGTCGCGGTCCGGCTTCCTTCCAGGGACGATGGCAGCACGAGACTCTCATATCCGCCCCAACTGCCGCCGAGTGAATAAAGCTCCAGCCCATCGACCATGGCATCGACGGCCTTTTGGCCGACCGGGTTGAGAACGACCGAGAACAGGCCGCTCGCGCCAGTGAAATCCCGCTTCCAAAATTCGTGGCCGGGGCATGCGTCGAAGGCCGGATGGAGAACGCGGTCGACCGCCGGCTGACCGGCAAACCATTCGGCGAGCTTCAGGCCGTTTTGCTCATGTCGCTCGAGGCGGACCGATAGCGTCCGGATACCGCGGAGACCGAGATAGCAGTCATCCGGTGCTGCGCTGCATCCCAGGGCGGCGACGGAGGCGCGAATCCTGGGGAAGTGTTCTTCCGAGGTAATGATGCAGCCGAGCATCGCATCGGAATGACCTACCCAGTATTTGGTCGCGGCCTGCACGGAGACGTCGACCCCGTGCGCCAGCGGCTTGAAGTAGTGACCCGCCGACCAGGTGTTGTCGATAATCACCACGGCGCCGCCTTTGTGCGCCTCCTCGACGATGGCCGGGATGTCTTGGACCTCGAAGGTATGGGAGGCGGGGGACTCGGTGAACACCACCTTCGTGTTGGGCCGCATGAGCTCGGCGATCCCGGTCCCGATCAGGGGATCGTAGAAGGTCGTCTCGACCCCCAACTTGGCGAGGATGCCTTCGGTCATGCGGCGCGACGGCGCATAGGCGCCGTCCAGCATCAGGATATGGTCGCCGCGCTCGACAAAGGCCAGCGTCGCGGCGACGATCGACTGCAGGCCCGATGAGACGGCCTTGGCCCGTTCGCCGCCCTCGATGGCGGCGGCCGCCTCTTCAAAGGCCATTGAAGTCGGCGTGCCGTGCCGTCCATAGACGAAATTTCGATCCGAACCGAGCCGCGCCTCCCGCATGGCGTCCATGGTCGGGTGGGCCACCGTCGAGGCGTGATAAACGGGCGGGTTGACGGCGCCCCGCTGGTTTTGCGGATCGCTTCCCGCATGCACGATGGTGGTATTGGGGCCGTACTTTTTGGTCTTATCGGTCATGTCTCAACTCGGTCATGTTTCCACCGGCGTGTCGTCGCGGCCGCCCCACTCGCTCCACGAGCCGTCATAGACGGCGACATCGTCGCGGCCGACCAGATGCAGGGCGAGTGCCGCCACACAGGCGGTGACGCCGGATCCGCAGCTGGCGACGATGGGATTTTCCGTACCGCCGGTCCCGCCGATGACCGTCCCGATTTCATCGGCCGAACGCATGACAAAGTGGCGGTCCTTGTCCAGGAACGCGGCAAAGGGAAGATTGACGGCGCCGGGAATATGGCCGGAGCGCATGCCGGGGCGGGGCTCCGGTTCGGTGCCGTCAAACCGGCCCGGCGCCCGGACATCGACGATTTGGGCTTCGGCGTTCTCGATGTTGGCCATGATTTGATCCAGCGTCCGCACCATGCCGGCGCGGAATCGGGCTTGGAAGTTTGCCGCGGCAACCTCCGTCGCCGTATCGGTCATCGGCCGGTCTTCGGCAAGCCACTTTGGGAGTCCGCCATCCAGGACGGCGGCCTGATCGTGACCGTAGAGGCGGAACATCCACCACGCCCGCATGGCGGCCATGAAACCGCCATTGGAATCGTAGGCGATCACGCGCTTGGAACTGTCGATGCCCAAGGCGCCAGCCCGTTCGGCGAAAAATTCCGGCGAAGGAATGGTGTGGGGCAGCCCCGACCCGATATCCGCGATTGCGTCCACATCGAAGAAAACAGCGCCCGGGATATGGGAGGCTTCGTACTCTTCCCTGCCATTCCGCTCGGCCGCGGGCAAATGCCAGCTCGCATCGATGATCGCGATTTGGGGATCGCCGAGATGATCGGCCAGCCACTCGGTGCTGACCAGGGCATCGGGATTGACGTAGTTCATGGGGTATCGCCGTCAGGTCAGCCAGTCGGGGCAGGGCAGGCCCCTGGACTTCAGGAAGTCCACGTTGAACAGCTTGCTCTGATACCGGGTGCCGTAATCGCAAAGAATGGTGACGATGGTATGGCCGGGGCCCATTTGGTGGGCGAGCCGGACCGCACCGGCGATGTTGATGCCCGTCGAGGTGCCCATGCACAGACCTTCATATTTCAGCAAATCAAAAATATAGGGCAGGGCTTCTTCATCGGTGATCTGATAGGCCTCCTCGATGGGCGCGTCTTCCAGGTTCGCGGTGATGCGGCCCTGGCCGATCCCTTCGGTAATGGATTCGCCTTCCGCCTTTAGCTCGCCATTGGCGTAATAACCATAGAGGGCCGAGCCCAATGGATCGGAAATGGCGATCCTTATGTCTTTTTTCCGCTCCTTCAGCGCCATGCCGACGCCGGCGAGCGTGCCGCCGGTGCCCACGGAACAGGTAAAGCCGTCGATATTGCCGTCGAGCTGCGCCCAGATTTCGGGGCCGGTGCCGAGATAGTGGGCGTCGCGATTGGCCGTGTTGTCGAACTGGTTGGCCCAGATGGCGCCATGGGGATGGGTATCGGCCATCTCTTTGGCGATGCGCTCCGAGACATGGACGTAGTTTCCGGGGTCCGCGTAGGGAACGGCCGGGACTTCCCGCAAATCCGCCCCCGCCAGCCGGAGCATGTCTTTCTTCTCTTGGGTTTGGGTTTCGGGAATGACGATGATGGTCCGGTAGTTGCTCGCGTCACCGACCAGGGCGAGGCCGATGCCGGTGTTGCCGGCGGTGCCCTCGACGATGATCCCGCCCGGCTTGAGCTGGCCCTTTTTCTCGGCGTCACGCACGATGTAGAGCGCCGCCCGATCCTTCACCGACCCGCCCGGGTTCATGAACTCGGCTTTGCCGTAGATTTCGCAGCCCGTCGCCTCGGAGACTTCTCGAAGCTTGATTAAAGGCGTATTTCCAATGGTTTCGAGAAGACCGTCACGAATGTCCATGTGCCACCGCCAATTTAGGGAAATTCTTCATACGAGGTTGGTTTGGCCGCAGACTAGACCCGTGGAGGGGGGTGATCAAGCGCCCGCCGCCGCGGGAGATTCACCGTCCGGTCACTCTCGGGCCTCCGCCCATTCGGGCGGAATTTTGTGCAGATTGAGCTTGAGCCATTGCAGCGCGATGATGGTCATGCCGTTCTGGATGGCGCCGGTCTCCAGGAGTTCGAATGCGTCCTCCAGCGGTATCGGGAATGCACGAATATGCTCGCCCTCGTGGCCGACCCCGAAGATGCCGCCGGCGTCCGTCGCGTCGACTTTTGCCGTGAACAAGGTCAGCGCTTCCGAGATAACCCCCGGACTGCTGAGATAGGAAACCATGGGAAGCAGCGCCTCGGCCTCGAGCCCCGTCTCCTCCAGCGTTTCCCGATAGGCCGTCTCTTCGGCCGTTTGGCCCTCTTCGATTATCCCGGCAACGCATTCGATCTGATAGGGCCGGAATCCCGGCGACGTGAAGGCCCCGATGCGGAACTGTTCGATTAGGACAAGCTCCTTGCGGATCGGGTCGAACGGCAGAACGGCGACCGCGTTTCCTCGATCGACTACTTGCCGCTCCATTTCGCCGCTCCATTCGTCCTCGGAGACTTTGTGGCGCAGGCGGTATGTATCCACCTTCACGTATCCGCGGTAGGAGCGCTCCTTGGAACTGACGGCGACGTCTTCGTTACTCATCCTCTTCACTCATGTTCTTGATTCACGTTCTTCATTCACCGGGGGGTGTCTCGCGGAATTTCGGCTTCCTCGGACAGCGCGGCGGGCGCTAGCATCTGGGTAGGGGCTATGGGAAACGGACGCAAGGGCAGATTCCGGCGGGCTCGTCGTCGAACCGGCCCCCAACTCTGAAACCCCGCCTGAAAGCCTTCCTGAACGCCCGAATGGAGATAAGAATGGCCCAAACGAAAAAAGTCACTTTTACCGGTGCGTTGGGCGCCGAACTGGCCGCGCGCCTTGACCTGCCGGCCGGCAAACCCCGTGCCTACGCGCTCTTTGCGCACTGTTTCACCTGTTCCAAGGACATATTCGCCGCCGCCCGAGTCAGTGCCGGCCTGGCCGAGCGCGGCATCGCCGTTTTCCGTTTCGACTTTACGGGCCTTGGCCACTCCGACGGTGAGTTCGCCAACACGAACTTCTCGTCCAATGTTGCCGATCTGAAGGCGGCTGCGGAATTCCTGCGTCAAAGCCACGAGGCGCCGAAAATTCTCATTGGACATAGCCTCGGCGGCGCCGCCGTTCTCGCGGCGGCCGAGGCGGTTCCGGAGGCGAAGGCGGTGGCCACCATCGGGGCGCCGTTCGATGTGGAGCATGTATCCGAGAACTTCTCGGCATCGGTGGACGAGATACGGGAGAAAGGCGAAGCCGAGGTGACGCTCGGCGGACGGCCGTTCGTCATCAAACGGCAATTCCTGGACGACATCGGCTCGCAGGACCAGGCCCGGCGAATTGCCGATCTCAGGAAGGCGCTTGTGGTTTTTCACGGTCCTCTCGACCGGCAGGTCGGCATCGACAACGCGGCTGCGATTTATTCGGCGGCCAGGCACCCCAAGAGTTTCGTCACCCTGGATGACGCGGATCATCTGCTGACGGAGCGCTCGGACGCCATTTATGTGGCCGACGTGATTTCCGCCTGGGCCACGAGGTATCTGGGTGAAACGGTCGAGACGGCGCGGGCGGCGCCGAAGGCGAAGGAGGGAGAGGTGCTCGTCGCCGAAAGCGGCGTCGGGCGGTTCGGCCAATCCATTTCCGTCGGCGGGCGTCACACCCTGACGGCGGACGAGCCGCCCCAGGTCGGCGGCGAGGATACCGGGCCGACGCCTTATGATCTGCTGCTCTCCGGCCTCGGCGCCTGCACGACCATGACCATGCGGATGTATGCCGCGCGGAAGAAAATTCCCTTGGACCGGGCGTCGGTCACCCTGCGGCACGACAAGATTCATGCCGAGGACTGCGGGGACTGCGAGACCCGGGAAGGGAAGATCGACCGGATCGAACGGGAAATCACCCTGGAGGGCGACCTGACCGATGAGCAGCGGCGGAAACTGCTGGAGATCGCCGGCAAGTGCCCGGTTCACCGGACGCTTCACTCGGAGGTGGATATCCAAACCAGTCTGGCCTAGCCGGTCACGGGGGCGAGGGGGCTCGATGCGGCGACGCAACCGTTCCCTCTCCCTCCGGGAAAGGGTTGGAATTTTCTTCCAACGGAAATTTCGGATTCGGCCCGATCGTGTGCGCCGGTATAGGCATTTATGGTCATTTATGGACATTTGATGACTTGGTTAAATTCCAATTCTGCTCTTTTGAGCGCATTTTTGTGCGCGGGAACCCGTGCGGGAAACCCCGCGAACCATGCTCCCTTAACAATGTGTGCGATCGGTCGCTCTTTGCCAGTCCCTCACCCGGCTTCGGGGGGAGAGGGTGCAGAATTACCACAGAGCATACGGAGATCACGGAGGTTGGGAGGGAGTTTAAGTGGCGTCCCCTCTCCCCCTTCTTCAGGGGGAGAGGGGTCCGATGGGGCGAGGGTGATTCAATTCTTCTCTGTGTCTCTGTGCCTCTGTGGTGAGATTCTTGTTTCCTGGATGCCCCGCGCTATCGGCGGGGTATGATGAACTTCTTTGATTCAGCATCACCCGTTCACGCCGAGAGCGCTCGCGTCTCGATATCCCGCCTGTCACTTTCTTCCATGGGCCCGAGCTCGACGGCGGCGATGGCTTCTTCGAGGTGCGTGAGTTCGCCCGGCGCGAAATCGACGCAGGAAATCCTGTTTTCCGATAAGGCGAACCGTAGTGCGGTCTGCGCCCATGTGCCGTACTTCGTGCCGAGAGGCGTCATCATTGCGCCGGCACGGCTTTCTTCGATTGCGAGATCCGTGTCGTCGGTGATGATGACCTCGCGGCCGTGACGTTCCTTGGTGGCGAGCACGCCGGCGGCCAGCGCACGGATGGCGATGACGCCCACGTCCATCTCGGCGCAGGCATCCAAAAGG
This sequence comes from Rhodospirillales bacterium, assembly GCA_965207535.1. GTDB lineage: Bacteria > Pseudomonadota > Alphaproteobacteria > Rhodospirillales > UBA2165 > JAJDXO01. The sequence goes on from CBDBMR010000016.1 coordinate 260,383, forward strand.
CCGTAGAAGGGCTGACCGGCGGGCATGTTTCCGGACGCCGCGCCGGCCGACGGGTTCAGCATGTTATAGTAGACTTGCGCCGTATCCACCCGGCCCGTCCGGATCAGGTCCTGGCAAAGCCTGTTGTCGCCGAGGGCGGTGAATCCGATCCACTTCGTCAGCCCCTGGTCTCTCAGCTTCTCGAGAGCTTCGATGGCGCCGCCCGCGCCCGCCACCTGATCCCAGGCGAGGGACCGTTCCGATGCCTCGGCCTCGATGCCGTTATGGAACTGCAGCAACTCGACTCTGTCCCGGCGGAGCCGCTTGAGGCTGGCCTCCGCGTGGCGCTCGATTTCGCCGGGGATGTCGCTCAGATCATCGGGCTGGAGGCGGACCTTGGTCGAGATGCGCGGCCGGATATGGAAACCTTCGAGCAGCCGGCCCAGGTTCTCTTCGGACGTTCCCTGTCCATAGCTCCCGGCGGTGTCGAACCAGGTGATGCCGGCTTCCAGCGCCCGGGCGATCGCCCCGTGCATGGTGTCGTCTTCGGTATGGATCATCAGTCCTCCGACGTTGCCGCAGCCGAAAACGATGATCGGCACCTCGGCGCCGGTCCGGCCCAAGCGCTTGAATTTCATTTTACTCTCCTGCCTGGAGCCGATCATGGTTTGTCGGAGTCGCTTTGCGATGCCGACAATCCATGTGAATCGGCTCTACACTATTGAAATAGATCGGATTCACATGTTTTGACGAAACCGCGCCGTGGTTCCGTCAAAACATGACCCGATCTAGGCGGCGGCCTTCGCCGCCGGTTCCACATCCCGATATTTGCGCACCAGATCGTCCGGGTCGAGGCTGTCGACATTCCACAGATCTGGAATCTTTTTGGCGAAAGCGATGGTCACGATGATGGTGCCGACGCCGCCGATGACCACGGCTGCCACGGGCCCGAACAGATGCGCGACGGCACCCGATTCAGCATCGCCCAGTTCGTTGGACGCGCCGATGAAGACCGAACTGACCGCGTTCACCCGGCCCCGCATTTCATCCGGGGTGATGATCTGCACCAGATTGTTGCGAATGAAGATGGAGATGCTGTCGGCGGCGCCGACGAAGAACAGCGCCACCAATGAAACCCAGAACACGGTCGACAGGCCGAAGACGACGGTGAACAGCCCGAAGGCGCCCACGGCGAGGAACAGCTTGCGTCCCGCGTGACGTTTGATCGGAAGCTGCGTCAGGCCCAACATGAAGATCAACGATCCCATCACAAGCGATCCCTGAAGCAACCCGTAGAGAGCGGTTTCGATTTGCAGGACCTTGGTCGCGTAGATGGGCATCATGGCCTTGGCGCTTCCCAGCAGCACGGCGACCAGATCGAGACCGATGGCGCCGAGGATGATTTTGCGGGAGAACACGAACCGGAGCCCGGCGGCGACCGTCGAAAAATTCAGCGGTTCCTTGGCCATGATCTGCGCCTTGGCCTTGATCAGGAAGGTAAAGAAGGCCGAGAACACGAGGACCGCGACGACCAGGATATAGGCGAATTGCTCGTTGACCCCGGATGCTTCGCCGATGGCGATGATCGTCCCCGATATTCCCCAGCCCAGAACGCGGGCGCTCTGGAAGGCCGTCGACTGCCAGGCGATTGCGTTGGCGAGGTGCATCGCCGGCACCAGGACGGGAACGATCGCTTGTTGCGCCGGTTGCTGAAACGCCCGGGCGACGCCCAGCAATGCGATCGGCGGAATGAACCAGAGAAACGGCGCATCCATCCAGGTCAGGTAGAGGAAACTGGCCGCGCAAATCCCCTGGAGGCTGACGGTGCCCAGCAGAATCTTGGTGCGCGGATAGTGATCCGCCGTCCAGCCCGACAGGGGAAACAGGATCAGAAACGGCAGGAACATCCCGACGCCGAGGGCGGCGTATACCAGCTCTTCCTGGGTGATTCGCCAGAGCTGCCAAAACAGCGTGGCGCTCATCAAATCGACGCCGAAGACCGAACTCACCCGGGAGATGAAATAGAACGTGTAGTCGGTGTGCTGGAAAGCGGCGAAGCCCGGCCGTCCGGTCAGTCCGCGCTTTGGCTCAGATGAATCCCCGGTGCCGGTCACGTGACGGCTATCCCCCGAATTTCAATGATTTGGCCGTTATGGCTTTGTGAGTATGACTTTGTGAGAATGGCCCGAGAGTACGCGCGCGCGTCCGCGTGTCCAGCCCGCATTTCCCGCCAGGATCATGGCCTGCGCGGCGTCCAGGCGTTCGAGCCGCCAGGAGCGGCCCGAAAAGCGTAAGCGCCGGCCTCGCCGCCGAACAGATGCGCGCAACCGGTGATGTCCAGCCATAAGCCGGCACCGAGGCCGCCCCCCATGCTCCCCATTGCGCCGCCGCCCCAGACGGGGTCGACGGCAGTCCAGGGGGTGAAACGGGTGCAGGCCTCGGCCAGAAGGTCGAGGGCCTTGAGATCTTCGGCCGGTGCGGCGGGGTGGACGGCGAGCCCGGGATAAAGGGCACGGGCATCGGCCAACGGCTGACCCGGAACAATGCCCGCCGCTTCGGCCGCCGGATTGGCTGCCGCGATGCGGGTTCCGCCGTGAACCCGGGTCACCGTCGCGAGGGGTGCCCCGGCGGATTTGGCATCCGCGGTTCTAGTGGATCCTGTCCGAGAGAGGACGCGGCTCAACCGGTCGGTCGCGAAGACCGGCAGCCAGAGCGAGACCGCCCGTTTCATCACACCATTCCACTTCCCAGTTTCTTGGCCAGGCGCGAGGCTTTCCGAGCGTGGCGGAAGCCGCGCTCCGATTGTCGTTTCCGGCCTCGCCGAGCCGGCATCTTTGCAGTTCGAGGCGCCAACTCGGCGGGCTGAAGCCGGGCCCGTCGATTGGCGCGCCGGGCATTGCCGTTACCCGCCAGCGGGTGAGCGCCGCGCCGGCGGGCGCATGGGGCGTGCCGGGCCGCAGCAACAGGCACATCACGCCGCTCTCTTCGGCGGCCAGCTGCAGCCGTCGGGCGGCGATGGGAGGGATTTTGTCGATCCGGCCGACCACGCCGATCAGACCCGGCGTGCGCAAACCTTCCTCCAGGGCCCATAGAATATCCGTATCGTTGGCGCCGTGGGCCAGGATCGTGCGGTCGGGATCGAAGCCGAAAGCCGCGAGGCCCTGGGGATAGAGGGCCCGTTCGCGCTGACACCAGAGAACCGTGCCGTTCGCGCGAATCCTGCCGAAACCCGCCATCAGGCCCGCGGCGAAGCCGATGGCCGCCGCATCGCCGGAGATTTCGTGAAGGCCATGGCCGGGGAGACCGTTCCAAGGCAGCGCCCGGTCGAGCGTCTCGTCGCCGAGGGAGAGGACGTGTTCCGCCGCAACCGCGGCGCGGCCTCGCTCAATGGTGCGAATTCGCGTTTTGAGGTCGTCAAGAACCGCGGAATTCGGGGTTTGCCGGGGGCCTTCCTGGTGTACCCGTACCGCCTGGGATTGCATGGCTTTTGCCTGTTCTCATTTAAATGTTCTCTTTTTGTTCTATTCTGGAACAAGGCCTGAGTCAACCGCTCAATTTCACCGGCCGGATCGGCTACTTAAAACGTTGGAGAGAGAAATCCTGGAGATCGAGATCAGTGGGTGAGCCGGAAATCACGTCGGCAATGGCTTTGCCGGAACCCGCGCCAAGGGTCCAGCCCAATGTCCCGTGCCCCGTATTGAGATACAAATTCCGGAGCGGGGTGGTTCCGATGAGCGGCAGGCCGTCCGGCGTCATGGGCCGAAGCCCTGTCCAGAAGGTGGCCGCATCGAAATTGCCGGCCGACGGGAACTGATAGCGGGCCTTCTCCAGGATTGAACGGGCGCGCTTTTCATTGAGGCTGGTGTCGAACCCGGCAAACTCCGCCGTGCCCGCGACCCGCATCCGCTCGCCCAGCCGGCTGAAGACCAATCTGTTGTCCTCATCGGTGATACTCACCGACGGCGCGCCGTTATGACCGCCGGTCGGCACCGTGACCGAATAGCCTTTGGTGGGATAGATGGGCAGTTTGATTCCAAAGGGCTTGACCAAACGCACCCCATAGGCGGCCAGGGAAAGCACATAGGCATCGGCGGAAATGACCCCCTGGTTGGTGACCACGCCGGCCACTTGGCCGCGCTCGACGCCGAGCTGTTCGATCTCGACGCCGTAGCGGAAGTCGGCGCCTCGGGCCGCGCAGTAATCGGCAAGCTCGGTGCAAAACAGGTGAGCATCACCGCTTTCATCGTCGGGCGAGTAAATGCCCCCGGCGAGTTCGTCGCGCCGGGCTTCGAGGGCGGGCTCGATTTCGAGACAAGCGTCCACATGGAGGGTGCGCATCTCGCACCCGAGGTCGATGATCTGCCGCGACGCCCTCGAAGCCGCGAGCAACTCGTCATTGTTCCTGTAGATCTGGAGAATGCCCCCGCTCTGCTGGTGATATTGAATACCGGTCTCGTCCCGAATTGCGGAGAGCAAGTACCGGCTGATTTGTGCGAGGCGCAGGTTCTTCCGCTGATTTCGTTCGAATGCCGTCTTGGAACAATTGGCGAGGAATTTGAGCCCCCAACTGAACAGCGCCGGGTCGAACCGGGGGTGCAGCAGCAGCGGCGCGTCCTGCCGGCCCACCCATTTGAGCAGCTGCCACGGCACGCCGGGCCCCGCCCAGGGGCTGGTATGGCTTACCGAAACCTGTCCGCCATTGGCGAAACTGGTCTCGTTTCCGGCCACGGGCTGCCGGTCCAGCACCGTCACCCGGTGACCGGCTTTCAGCAGAAAATAGGCGGTTGAGACGCCGACAACGCCGGCGCCCATGACGAGTACATGCACGAGTAACATCCTGCCCAGGCTGGAATGGGCCTTTTATAGTCATCGCAATGACTTCCTGCCAGCCCTCTCGGCGTCTATGCTTTGCCTCCCCGGGAGAGATGCCGTGAGCCAGAACGCATACGAAAATGTGCTCCTGACCGTCGAGGAGATGGGCCGGTCGGACCAACTCGCCGTCGAGGCGGGCGTTCCGAGTCTCGATCTCATGGAGCGGGCGGGACTGGGCGTCGCCGAGGTCGTCCGGCGCAATTATCGGCGGAAGCCGGTGCTTGTCCTGTGCGGTCCCGGCAATAACGGCGGCGATGGATTCGTTGCGGCGCGGTATCTGAAATCGTGGGGCTGGCCCGTATCGCTCATGCTGCTGGGCGAGCATTCCAAACTCAAAGGGGATGCCTTGGCCAACGCGGACCGGTGGGAAGGGGAGGTATCGGCGCCCGATCCTTCGGCAATCCATGGGGACGCTGTCGTCATCGATGCTCTGTTCGGCGCCGGCCTGACCCGGCCTCTGGATGGCGATGCGTTGGCGCTCGTCGAGGCCATCGGACAACGGCGCCCGGACTGCGTTGCCGTGGATGTGCCAAGCGGATTGGACGGCGACACCGGCATGCCCCTCGGAATCGCGCCCGGCGCCGATCGCACGGTGACGTTCTTCCGCCGCAAACCGGCGCACCTGTTGTTGCCGGGCCGCGGGCTCTGCGGTTCGGTGACGGTGATCGACATCGGAACGCCGACCGGGGTGTTGGATCAAATCGCGCCCAGGACGTTCGCCAACGACCCGGTGCTTTGGGCGCGCTCATTGCCCAGGGCCATGGCCGGCGATCACAAATATTCCCGCGGCCACCTGGCGATCATCGGCGGCGAAGAAATGACCGGCGCGGCGCGGTTGGCGGCGCGCGGTGCACGTCGCGCGGGCGCCGGGATCGTCTCGCTGCTGTGTCCTCCGGCGGCCCGGTCCATCTATCTCCAGGGTGATCCCGGGAACCTCGTCTTTTCATTCGAAGATGCGCCGGCGCTTTCGGATCTTCTTGGCCGCCGACGGCGAAATGCCGTACTTGCGGGGCCCGGGAACGGCGTTACCGACCAGACCCGCGCCAACACCATTGCGGCGCTTCGCTCCGGTCATCCGTGCGTACTGGACGCGGATGCGCTGACGGTTTTCAAGGATGATCCCCGACATCTGTTTTCCTGGATCAAGGGGCCGGTGGTGTTGACGCCTCATTCAGGCGAGTTCGATCGGCTGTTCGGCATGGACGGTGACAGGCTGAACAAGGCGCGGGCCGCCGCCGTGAAATCCGGCGCCGTCGTCCTCCTGAAAGGCCCCGATACGGTGATCGCCCATCCCGATGGCCGGGCGGCGATCAATGAAAATGCGCCGCCAGAACTGGCCACCGCCGGATCGGGCGATGTCCTGGCGGGGATCATCGGGGGTCTGGCGGCGGCCGGCATGGAATGCTTTGACGCTGCCTGCGCGGGCGCGTGGATTCACGGCGCCGCGGCCGCCCGGGTCGGGCCCGGGCTCATCGCCGAGGATCTGGCCGACCAATTGCCCCATATTTTGGGCGAACTTAAGTGATTGAAGGACAGGGTCATCGGATTGTTAAGCCGACCGTGATAAGAGTTGGGCCATGAACGAACACCGAAATTCGGGCCTCTGGGACCGCGCCGTACGCAATCTGCGCGGCGCCTGGGACAAGATCGCCCGGAGTGACAGCGAACTTCTGCCCGCATCCCTGAGCCCTGAGCTCAGCAATGCGGATCGGGTCAAGCTGGTCAAACAAATGCAGGCCTGTTTGGAGGGCAGGGGCGGCGAGGTGTCGGCGCGCGCCCGGGCGGCGGCACTGGGTCATGCCTATCTCGCGCTCAACGATCAGGGCCGGCGACGGTTCCTGGAAACCATGGCCGATGAATTCGGACCTGAACGCGACGCGGTTGACGCCGCGGTCGATGCCCTTCGCGCGGCCGCCGGCGATGAGGCGCGGCAGTTCGCGGAAAGGGATTTGAAAGCCGCACTGGTTGCGCCTCGGGTTCGGCTTTTGACCCAATTCAATGCGCTGCCCGAGGGCGTGAAATTCCTCGTCGACATGCGGGCTGAATTGTTGGCGTACGCCCACGAATCGACGGCGCTCAAGGAGCTTGAGCAGGACCTGAAATCACTTCTGGCTTCCTGGTTCGACGTCGGGTTTCTCGAGCTTCGTCAGATCACCTGGCAGGCGCCGGCCGCACTGCTGGAGAAGCTCGCGGCCTACGAAGCGGTTCACGCAATTACCGGCTGGGAGGACTTGAAGCATCGACTGGCGCCGGACCGGCGGTGTTTTGCTTATTTCCATCCACGGATGCCCGACGAGCCGCTGATCTTCGTCTGGGTGGCGCTGGTCGACGGCGTTGCCGGGAACATCCAGGAACTTCTCGATGCGAAGGCGCTTCTGGCCGACGCCGAGGCGGCCGACAGTGCGGTCTTTTACTCCATCTCCAATGCGCAGACCGGCCTCAGGGGCATCAATTTCGGCGACTTCCTGATCAAGAGGGTGGTAGACAGCCTTTGTCAGGAGCTTCCCACTTTGAAGACCTTCGCCACCCTTTCTCCGATCCCCGGCTTCAGGAAGTGGCTGACCGAAACCGAGGCAGCCGAGGGAAGCCTTCTGACTGCCGCGGAAACCCAGTCACTCGAGGATGCGCTGGGCAATTCGGGACTGTCCGGACTGTCCAATGTGCTGTCCGATCGCGGATGGCGGGACAACGAGACACTGGTGGAAGCGATCAAACAACCCTTGATGCGCCTCTGTGCGCATTACCTGTTGGAGGAACGGCGCCCCGGCGGCACGACGCTTGATTCGGTCGCTCACTTCCACCTTTCCAACGGCGCCCGCATGGATCGCCTGAACTGGCTCGCCGATACGTCCCGTAACGGGATCGTGCAATCGGCGGGGCTGATGATGAATTACCGCTATCGCCTCGGTGACATCGAGAAGAATCACGAAGCATATCGGGGCGGCGGAGAGATTAGGGCATCGTCCGCGGTACGCGGATTGCTAAAGGCAAAAGACTGACAACAAGACTGGCAATCCGGTTCGCAGGCGGTCAATTCTGCGTATTTCCGGTCATTCTTCGACAGCGTTACATTGACACGGGGCGGTATTTTCATATTGTGGCGCGCTTCCGGCGCCGCAGGGTGTATCCGGGGGCGTTCCGGCAACGTTTAGCGGCTGTGGCGGAATTGGTAGACGCGCCGGCTTTAGGTGCCGGTGGCCCTAGGCCGTGGGGGTTCAAGTCCCTCCAGCCGCACCATGAATTCTATTCGAAGTGAGCAGACGAAATGGAAGTGACGGAAACCACCAACGAAGGCCTCAAGCGGGAGTTCAAAATCGTCGTCCCGGCGGCCGACATCGAAGCCAAGATGAGCTCCAGGCTGGCGGAGATAGCTCAAAACGTCAGGATGCCGGGTTTTCGGCCCGGAAAGGTGCCGCCGAAACTGGTCCGCAAGACCCATGGCAAGGCAATATTGGGTGAGGTGCTGGAACAGACGGTCAATGAATCGACCGAAGCGGCAATGACCGAACGCGGACTCCGGGCGGCGACCCAACCGCAGGTCGACTTGGTGGGTGAGGTCGACGCCATCGAGGAGGGGTCCGATCTCGAATACACCGTCGCCTTCGAACAGTTTCCGGAAATCGAGGTCATGGATCTGACCTCGGTGAAACTGGAGCGGCTGACGGTCCCGGCCGATGATGCGCGGGTCGACGAAGCTCTCGACCAGTTGGCGCAGAACTTCAAGGAATCGAAGCCCGTAGAGACCAAGCGAAAGGCGAAATCCGGCGATATCACGGTGATCGACTTTACCGGGACCATCGACGGCGAGGAGTTTTCCGGCGGCAAAGCCGAGGGCTACAGCCTGGAGCTCGGCTCCGGCGCTTTCATTCCCGGGTTTGAAGACCAGTTGGTGGGGGTTTCGGTCGGCGACAAGTTGGAAGTCGCCGTGACCTTCCCGGAGGACTACGCCGAGGAGTTGGCCGGCAAGGACGCAAAATTCGCCGTCGAAGTGAAGGAACTCCGGGAGCCGTCCCCGGCCGAAATAAACGACGATCTGGCCAAGCGGCTCGGCGCCGAGAACATTGATGACCTGAAGGGCAAGCTCAAGGAAAATCAGGAATCCGAACACAAGAACCTTGCCCGCATGCGGCTCAAGCGCGACCTGCTCGACATTCTCGACAAACAGCATGAATTCGAGTTGCCCGAAACCATGATAGACGCCGAATTCGAGGGAATATGGAACCAGTTCGAGTACCAGCGCGAGCACAACCCGGACGAGATCGACGAGGACGACAAGGGCAAGTCCGACGACGAACTGAAAGAGGGCTACCGCGATATCGCCGTCCGCCGGGTGCGACTGGGTCTGTTGCTGTCGGAAATCGGCCGCCTCAACAATATCGAGGTCACGTCGGAGGAATTGAACCGCGCCATCGTCGCCGAGGCTCAGCGGCATCAAGGCCAGGAGAAAGAGGTGCTGGAGTTCTACAAGACCAATCCCCAGGCGGTGCAGGCCCTGCAGTCGCCGATCATGGAGGAGAAGGTCGTCGATTTCGTTCTCGAAATGGCCGACGTGAGTGATCGCGAAGCGACCATGGAGGAGTTGATCACCACTCCGGACGACGAGGCCGAGGAGAAGGAAAAAACCGCAGCAGAGCCAAAGAAAAAGCCGAAGAAAAAACCGGCCTCGAAGTCCAAGGCGGCGGCCAAAAAGGACGACGCTGACGGCTGAGCCCGATCACGCCCGGACTCTCGGTCATTGCACAAACGCTGCGACGCGTTAGATAGATTAAGTATCTGGTAACCCAGGAAGCCTAAGAAAGCCCGCCATGCGTGATCCAATCGAAGACTACAAGAACATGCTCGTGCCGATGGTCGTCGAGACGACGAACCGGGGCGAACGGGCCTATGACATCTACTCCCGACTGCTGAAGGAACGGATCATCTTCGTGACCGGCGGCATCGAGGACACCGTTTCGAGCCTTGTGTGCGCTCAATTGCTGTTCCTCGAGGCCGACAACCCGAACAAGGATATCGCCTTCTACATCAACTCGCCGGGGGGCGTGGTTACGTCGGGTTTGGCCATCTACGACACCATGCAATACATCCGTCCCGACGTCTCGACGGTGGTGATCGGCCAAGCCGCGTCCATGGGCTCGCTATTGCTGGCGGCGGGCGTTCCCGGCAAGCGATTCGCGCTTCCGAACTCCCGTATCATGGTCCATCAGCCTTCAGGCGGCGTTCAGGGCCAGGCGACGGACATTGAAATTCAGGCCAAGGAGATACTTGCCCTTCGCGCCCGGCTTAACGATATCTATGTAAGACACACGGGCCAGAACCTTGAATTCATCGAGGAAGCGATGGACCGGGACAAGTTCCTTACGCCCGAGGAAGCCAAGGAATTTGGCCTGATTGACGAAGTCGTCGAGAACCGGCCCAAGGTCGATGACGACGAAGATGAAGGGACTAGCGGCGCGGACAACGATACCGAGACCGGCGACGACTAGGGATTGCCCGCTCGGGCGGCGTCTTTTTGTGATTGTCTCGGTTGAGAACGTCTGCCTAACATACGTGCAAATGCGCACGGCTACGGTTTCGGAGAGCCAATGAGTAAGTCCGGCGGCGGCGACTCGAAAAATACGCTTTACTGCTCGTTCTGCGGCAAAAGCCAGCACGAGGTCCGCAAGCTGATTGCGGGCCCGACCGTATTCATCTGCGATGAATGCGTCGAACTGTGCATGGATATTATCCGCGAGGAGCACAAAACCCATGTCGTCAAATCCGGCGATGGCGTTCCGACGCCGAAAGAGATTTGCCGGGTCCTCGATGACTACGTTGTCGGGCAGGGCTATGCCAAGCGGGTCCTCTCGGTGGCGGTACATAACCACTACAAGCGCCTCAGCCACGGCAGCAAGAACAACGATGTCGAGCTGGCCAAGTCGAATATCCTGCTGATCGGCCCGACCGGCTGCGGCAAGACGCTGCTCGCACAGACGCTGGCGCGCATTCTCGACGTGCCGTTCACCATGGCCGATGCCACGACGCTCACCGAGGCGGGCTATGTCGGCGAAGACGTGGAGAACATCATTCTCAAGCTGCTGCAGGCGGCGGACTACAACGTCGAACGGGCCCAGCGGGGCATTGTCTATATCGACGAGGTGGACAAGATTTCCCGCAAATCCGACAACCCGTCGATCACGCGGGATGTCTCGGGCGAGGGCGTTCAGCAGGCACTGCTGAAGATCATGGAAGGTACCGTGGCCAGCGTTCCGCCGCAGGGCGGCCGCAAGCATCCCCAGCAGGAGTTCCTGCAGGTCGACACCACGAACATCCTGTTTATTTGCGGCGGCGCGTTCTCGGGCTTGCAGAAAATTATTTCTTCCCGCGGCGCCGGCTCCGCAATCGGCTTCGGGGCCGATGTTCGTGGCCCCGATGAGCGCCCCACCGGCGACATCCTGAGAGACGTGGAGCCGGAGGATCTTTTGAAGTTCGGGTTGATTCCGGAATTCGTTGGCCGCTTGCCGGTGATCGCGACCTTGGATGATCTGGACGAAGATGCCCTGGTCCAAATTTTGGTTGAGCCGAAGAACGCGCTGGTCAAGCAGTACCAGCGCCTGTTCGAGATGGAGGACGTCCGTTTGACATTCTCCGACAGCGCGCTCGCCTCGATCGCCGAAAAAGCCGTGGAGCGCAAGACCGGCGCACGCGGGCTGCGGTCGATCATGGAGGATATTCTTCTCGAAACGATGTTTGATCTCCCCGGGCTGGATGGCGTCGAAGAGGTGGTGATTAACAAGGAAGTTGCTCAGGAGAACGTCCGGCCGCTCTATATCTATGCGGACCGCCGCGACGACCTGGACAACAGTGCGTAAACCCGCGGGACCCTTGAATTGGGGTCCCGTTCGAACAAGTTGAGTTGATTGGATTGCGTACGCGGCGCCGGGCTCCGCCGGGGGGCGGCGCAAGACTAAAAAGACCGGTCCGGCGTAAAGAGGCCGGTACAAAGGAGAGCAAGCTTTGGTGACTTCCTCGGGTGAAGTGTTTCCGGTCCTTCCGCTTCGGGACATTGTCGTTTTTCCGCACATGATCGTGCCGCTGTTCGTCGGCCGCGAGAAATCGGTGCGGGCCCTCGAAGACGTGATGAAGGACGACAAGCAGATTTTGCTGGTTGCGCAAAAGAATGCCGCCGATGACGATCCGTCGGCCGATGAAATCTATGACGTGGGTACGGTTTCGACCGTGCTGCAGTTGCTTAAGCTGCCCGACGGTACGGTGAAGGTACTGGTCGAGGGCGGCCAACGGGCAAGGATCACCGGTTTCGTCGAAAACGAGGAATTTTTCGAGGCGGCGGCCGAGTTCCTTCCCGAGGACGAGGGCGACGAAAAAGAGCTCGAAGCGCTTTCGCGTTCGGTGGTCAGCCAGTTCGAGCAATACATCAAGCTGAACAAAAAGATTCCGCCCGAGGCGTTGGTCTCGGTCAACCAGATTGATGAATTCGGCAAGCTGGTGGACACGGTTGCTTCCCACCTGGCCCTGAAGATTTCCGAAAAGCAGGAATTGCTCGAGGTCGAATCCGTCGCCCAGCGGATGGAACGGGTGATCTCCTTCATGGAAGGGGAAATCGGGGTTCTCCAGGTCGAAAAGAAAATCCGCTCGCGGGTCAAACGCCAGATGGAGAAGACCCAGCGCGAGTACTACCTCAACGAACAACTCAAGGCGATCCAGAAGGAACTGGGCAACAGCGAAGAGGGCAAGGACGAATCCGCGGAGCTTGAGGAGAAAATCGAAAAGACCAAGCTCTCCAAGGAAGCGCGCGAGAAGGCGCTGGCCGAGCTCAAGAAATTGCGGTCCATGAGCCCCATGTCCGCGGAAGCCACGGTGGTCCGGAATTACCTGGATTGGATGCTGTCGATCCCGTGGAAGAAGCGTTCCAGGATCAAGAAGGACATCAAGGCTGCCGAAGAGATTCTGGAGGCGGATCACTACGGTCTGGAGAAGGTCAAGGAGCGCATCCTCGAATATCTCGCGGTCCAGCAGCGGACCAAGAAGATCAAGGGGCCGATCCTCTGCCTTGTCGGGCCGCCCGGCGTGGGCAAAACCTCCCTCGGTAAATCCATCGCCAAGGCGACCGGCCGGAATTTCGTCCGCATGTCCTTGGGCGGTGTCCGGGACGAGGCCGAAATTCGCGGTCACCGGCGGACCTATATCGGGTCGATGCCCGGTAAGGTTCTTCAGGGCATGAAAAAGGCGAAGACTTCCAATCCGCTTTTCCTCCTGGATGAAGTCGACAAGATGGGCGCGGACTGGCGGGGCGATCCGGCGTCCGCGCTGCTCGAGGTCTTGGATCCCGAACAGAACGACACCTTCCAGGATCATTACCTCGAGGTGGATTACGACCTCTCCGACGTGATGTTCATCACCACCGGCAATACGCTGCGCATCCCGCAACCGTTGCTCGACCGGATGGAGGTGATCCGCATCGCCGGCTACACGGAGGACGAGAAGGTCGAGATCGCCCGTCGCCATTTGATCGACAAGCAGCTGGAAGCGCATGCGCTCAAGGCCAAGGAATGGTCCATCTCGGACAGCGCGCTTCGGGACTTGATCCGGTACTACACCCGCGAGGCCGGCGTCCGTAACCTCGAGCGTGAATTGGCCAATCTGATCCGGAAGGCGACCAAGGAGATCGTCATGAACGATCTCAATTCGGTTCAGATCACGCGCCGCAACGTGGAGAAATTTGCCGGCGTTCGCCGTTTCCGGTTCGGCGAAGTTGAAGACGAAGACAAGGTCGGCGTCACCAGCGGTTTGGCCTGGACCGAAGTGGGCGGCGAAATCCTGACTATCGAATCGGTCATGGTGCCGGGTAAGGGCAAGATGACCATTACCGGCAAGCTCGGCGATGTGATGACCGAATCGATCCAGGCGGCGCGGTCCTTTGTACATTCCCGTGCCACCGCATTCGGTCTCAAGCCGACGGCCTTCGACAAGAAAGACATCCACGTTCACGTGCCCGAAGGCGCAACGCCGAAGGATGGCCCGTCAGCGGGCGTGGCCATGGTGACGTCCATCGTTTCCGTGCTCACCGGCGTCAACGTCCGGCGTGATGTGGCGATGACGGGCGAGATCACCCTTCGGGGGCGGGTATTGCCGATCGGCGGCCTAAAAGAGAAGCTCCTGGCGGCGCTTCGTGGCGGAATCAAAACGGTTCTGGTCCCCAAGGAGAACGAGAAGGATCTCGCGGAGATTCCCGAAAATGTCAAAAAATCGCTGAAAATTATCCCGGTCGCGACCGTGGACGAGGTGCTGGCGGAAGCGCTTGCAAGCCCTCTGGTTCCCATCGAATGGCAAGAAGATGAGGAAACGGCCGAAGTTCCGTCACAGCCGGCGGACGACGACGAGGATCACGGCGGCCTCGTAAAACACTGATATTTCAATGAGTTAAAAGGCGTCGGTCCGATGCGGGCCGACGCCTTTTCCGTGCCCGCGCTTCGGATTCTGCCGGCTGGCGGGACTTGGCCCGGAGAGCAGGCCGGATGCGGCGTCGGGCGCTGCCGGAAAAATACGTTGCCGCCAATTGACGCCGTTGAAAAACCCGTCCTAAACTGCCCGCGCTTTCCATACGGGCGGCGCTCAGGTTCAAATTTTTCGTTTTCACTCACTCAGCAAAGGGGGCCTTCAAGGTGAACAAGAACGATCTCGTTTCGGCGGTTGCGACTCAGGCAGGTTTGTCTAAGGCGGATGCAACGAAAGCAGTGGACGGCGTGTTCGACTCGATCACCGGTGCCCTTAGGGGCGGCGGAGAGGTCCGTGTCGTCGGCTTTGGCACTTTCTCGGTCGCGAACAGGAAGGCGACCACGGGCCGTAATCCTCGGACCGGCGAGTCCATCCAAATTCCTGCTTCCCGTCAGCCGAAGTTCAAGGCCGGTAAGGGTCTGAAGGACGCCGTCAACTAGTCCAACCAGACCGGAAGTTTTTCGAATGCCGGTTGCGGTCTCGCAACCGGCATTTGCTTTTCCTGGTCAAAATTCAGCGTTTCCATGTGACCGCGTGTTTCCTGCCCATATCTTCGATTGTATTTGAAGGGTCCGCGGCATAGGTTGCCGCCGAGGGCGGTTAGCTCAGCTGGGAGAGCGCCTCGTTTACACCGAGGAGGTCGGCGGTTCGAGCCCGTCACCGCCCACCATTTTCGATTTGCCGCACCCTATTACCGCTCGATTTGTTGCTTGAAATCAGCGGCCGAAGACCAAATCCAAAACCTGGGAGAGTATCGGGGCGCAAGCCCCGGAATCCCTTGGTTTGTGCCCGGGAAGATCGCTTGACACCTGTCAGACCGTGGATTACCAAAGCCCTCGCGGGTAACCCTTCGTTTGGGGGTGTAGCTCAGTTGGTTAGAGCGCCGGCCTGTCACGCCGGAGGCCGCGGGTTCGAGTCCCGTCACTCCCGCCACTTCCGGTCCGTGATCGGCTCAATATTCGGCTCTGGTCATGACCGTGAACGGCGCGGAGTAGGCCAGAGCGGTGATGGGAATACAGTGAAGGCCGTGCGATGAACGAATTGCTCCTCCAGTATCTTCCTATCCTCATATTCCTCGGCATCGCGGGCGGTCTGGCGGCGGTCATCGTCGTCGCCTCGCTGATCATCGCGCCCCAGCGGCCGGATCCCGAAAAGCTCTCGGCCTACGAATGCGGTTTCGAAGCCTTCGAAGATGCGCGGACCAAGTTCGATGTCCGATTCTATTTGGTCGCCATTCTGTTCATTATCTTCGACCTCGAGGTCGCATTCCTGTTCCCGTGGGCGGTATCGTTGGGCGATATCGGCGTTTTCGGTTTCTGGTCGATGGTTGTGTTCCTTGGAATTTTGACCGTCGGATTTGTCTATGAATGGAGAAAGGGAGCTCTCGAATGGGAGTAGACACGACCCCACCTCCAATTGCGC
Organism: Rhodospirillales bacterium; assembly: GCA_965207535.1. GTDB lineage: Bacteria > Pseudomonadota > Alphaproteobacteria > Rhodospirillales > UBA2165 > JAJDXO01. Next base: position 276,148 of record CBDBMR010000016.1, read on the forward strand.
CCGGCGCACAGCAGGATGCTATTTTGCGCAACGTGACGGAGTCCCTGGTCGACAAGGGTTTCGTGGTCGCCAATCTGGACAAGCTGGTCAACTGGGCGCGCACCGGCTCATTGTGGCCGATGACCTTCGGGCTGGCCTGCTGCGCCGTCGAGATGATGCACGCCTATGTCAGCCGGTATGATCTTGACCGGTTTGGCGTGGTGCCGCGTCCGAGTCCCCGGCAATCCGACGTGATCATCGTCGCCGGTACGCTGACCAACAAGATGGCGCCCGCGTTCCGCAAGGTTTACGACCAAATGGCCGAACCCCGTTACGTGATCTCCATGGGTTCCTGCGCCAACGGCGGCGGGTATTACCACTATTCCTATTCGGTGGTGCGCGGTTGCGATCGGGTCGTACCGGTGGATGTTTACGTCCCCGGCTGTCCGCCCACGGCCGAGGCCCTGGTCTACGGTATTCTTCAGCTCCAAAGAAAGATTCGCCGAACCGGCACGCTGATGCGCTAGCCGGACGGATCACAACAAGAGTTCAAGCTCGCATGGCGGATCCCCAGCCCGTTCAAGACATCGGCGAATATGTTTCCGGCGCCCTGGAGGGCGCGATCACGTCCAGCGAGGTTGCGGGCGGCGAACTCACCGTCCACGCGAACCGCGACGATATCGTCCGGGTGCTTACCTTCCTGAGGGACGACGTTCTCTGTCAGTTCAAAATACTGCTGGACGTCTGCGGGGTCGATTATCCAGAACGGAACGAGCGATTTGACGTCGTCTATCATTTGTTGAGCCTGACCCAGAGTGCACGTATTCGGGTCAAGGTGACCACGGACGAAGACACCCCGGTGCCGTCCGTAACGTCGGTCTTCAATGCCGCCAACTGGTGGGAGCGGGAAGCGTGGGACCTTTACGGCATCTTCTTTGCCGAGCATCCCGACTTGCGCCGCATTTTGACCGACTATGGTTTCGAGGGGCACCCGCTCCGCAAGGACTTCCCGCTCACCGGCTACGTCGAGGTCCGTTACGACGAAGCGCAAAAGCGGGTCGTCTACGAACCGGTCAATTTGACCCAGGAGTTCCGCAACTTCGATTTTCTGAGCCCGTGGGAAGGTATACAGCAGCAACTGCCCGGTGACGAAAAAGCGACCGTCGACGAGGAGACGGAAGAGGCGGGCGGGGAAAGCTGATGCCCGATACGAATATCAAGAACCTCACCATGAATTTCGGACCGCAGCATCCTGCGGCCCACGGCGTGCTGCGGCTGGTTCTCGAGATGGACGGCGAGATCATCGACCGTGCCGATCCCCACATCGGTCTCCTCCATCGGGGGACGGAGAAGCTGATCGAGTACAAGAGCTACCTTCAAGCGGTGCCGTACTTCGACCGCCTCGACTACGTCGCGCCCCAGAACCAGGAGCATGCCTTTGCGCTCGCCGTGGAGAGGCTGGCCGGTATCGAGGTCCCGCCGCGGGGACAATATGTTCGGGTGCTCTATGCCGAGATCGGCCGCATCCTCAACCACATCCTCAATATCACCGCTTACGCGATGGATGTGGGCGCGATGACGCCCATGCTGTGGGCGTTCGAGGAACGGGAAAAGCTGATGGAGTACTGCGAGCGCGCGAGCGGCGCGCGGCTCCATATGGCGTATTTCCGCCCCGGCGGCGTTGCGGCCGACATTCCGGATAGTCTGGTGGACGATATCGCCGCGTGGTGCGAAGCCTACCCGGCGATGATCGACGACCTGGAATCGTTGCTGACGGAAAACCGTATTTTCAAGCAGCGGACGGTCGACATCGGCGTGATGACGGCGGAGCAATGTTTCGACTGGGGCTTCACCGGACCCAATCTCCGGGCGTCGGGCGTACCGTGGGATCTCCGCCGGGCGCAACCTTATGACGTTTACGACGAACTGGATTTCGAAATTCCCGTCGGCAAGCACGGCGACTGCTATGACCGGTATCTGGTCCGCATGTACGAGATGCGGGAATCGGTCAAAATCATGAAGCAGTGCATCGAGCGGATGCCGGCGGGGCCGGTAAAGGCGGCGGACGGCAAATTCGCCCCGCCGTCCCGCGAGGAAATGAAGCGCTCCATGGAGGCGCTGATCCATCATTTCAAGCTCTACACCGAGGGCTACCGCGTGCCGGAAGGCGAAACGTACGCCGCGGTCGAAGCCCCAAAGGGCGAGTTTGCGGTCTATTTGGTTTCGGACGGCACCAACCGCCCCTACCGGTGCAAGATCAGGGCGCCGGGATTTGCCCACCTCCAGGCCATGGACGTGATGAGCAAGGGACACATGCTGGCCGATGTGGTGGCGAATATAGGGTCGCTGGATATCGTATTCGGGGAGATCGATCGATGAGCGCGCCGCGCGGCACTCCGCCCGATATTCCTCAACCCGACAGCTTCTCGTTCAATTCCGAGGTGCTGGAAGCCGCCGAGGCCATCATCGCCAAGTATCCCGAAGGGCGTCAGGCGAGCGCGGTCTTGCCGTTGCTGGACCTTGCACAGCGTCAACATGACGGCTGGCTGCCCCACGCGGCGATGAATTATGTCGCCGAGATGCTCGATATGGCCCCCATCCGGGTCTACGAGGTGGCGACCTTCTACACCATGTACAACTTGTCGCCGGTCGGTGAGAACCACGTACAGGTTTGCACCAACCTGCCGTGCTGGCTCCGGGGATCGAGCCGGGTCGTCGAGGCCTGCGAGCGGGTGCTGGGAATCGGCGTGGGCGAGACCACCGAAGACGGCAAATTCACTCTGACCGAGGTCGAGTGCCTGGGTGCCTGCGTCAATGCGCCCATGGTTCAGATCAACGACGACTATTACGAAGACCTCGACGCTTCCAGCACCGAAACCATTCTGACCGAGTTGAAATCGGGCGAGACGCCCAAGACCGGTTCACGGATCGGACGCCGCAGTTGCGAGCCGATCGGGGGGCTGACGTCTCTCACCGGAGACGAGGAGGCCGGCGACTGATGCTGCACGACCAGGATCGCATCTTCACCAATATCTACGGGTTCAACGACCCCTTCCTCGCCGGCGCCCGTTCGCGGGGCGATTGGGACGGCACCAAGGATATCCTCGCCAAGGGCCGTGAATGGATTGTCGAAGAGATCAAAAATTCGGGTCTTCGCGGCCGCGGCGGCGCCGGGTTCGGTACGGGCCTCAAATGGTCGTTCATGCCCAAGGAGAGTGACGGGCGGCCCCACTACCTGGTGGTCAACGCGGACGAAGGCGAGCCCGGCACCTGCAAGGACCGGGAAATCATGCGCCATGATCCGCACAAACTGGTCGAGGGGTGCCTGGTCGCCGGCTTTGGCATGGGCGCACACGCCGCGTACATCTATGTGCGCGGCGAGTTCTACCGGGAGACCGAGGCCCTGCAGCGGGCCGTCGACGAGGCCTATGACGCCGGCCTGTTGGGCGATGACGCTTGCGGCTCGGGATGGAAGATGGACGTCTATGTCCACCGGGGAGCGGGAGCCTACATTTGCGGAGAGGAAACCGCGCTTATCGAGAGCCTCGAAGGCAAAAAGGGCCAGCCCCGGTTGAAGCCGCCGTTTCCCGCCAATGCCGGCCTGTATGGCTGCCCGACGACGGTAAACAACGTCGAGTCCATCGCGGTGGCACCGGAGATTCTCCGCCGTGGCGCGGATTGGTTTGCCGGGTTTGGGCGCCAAAACAATACCGGCACCAAGCTCTTCAATATCTCCGGGCACGTGGAGCAGCCGTGCACCGTCGAGGAGGAAATGAGCATCCCGCTGAGGACGCTGATCGAAAAACACGCCGGCGGCGTGCGCGGCGGGTGGGACAATTTGTTGGCCGTCATCCCGGGCGGTGCATCGGTCCCGGTTATCCCCAAGTCCATCTGCGACAACGTGTTGATGGATTTCGATGCGCTTCGCGAGGTCCAGTCCGGTCTTGGGACCGCGGCGGTGATGGTGATGGACAAATCCACCGACATCATCCAGGCCGTCGCGCGTCTCTCGGCCTTCTACAAGCATGAGAGCTGCGGCCAATGCACACCCTGCCGGGAAGGCACGGGCTGGATGATGCGGGTGATGAACCGGATGGTGGCCGGTGACGCTTCGCCCGAGGAGATCGATATCCTCGAGGAAGTGACGCGGCAGGTCGAAGGGCACACCATCTGCGCGCTCGGAGACGCGGCGGCCTGGCCGATCCAGGGCCTGATCCGCCATTTCCGGGACGAGATAGAAGACCGTATCCGGAAGCGCGGCGGTGCCGCGCAGGCGGCGGAGTAGGGCATGCCGACACTGACCATCGACGGCCAAGAGATTGAGGCCGAAGCCGGCCTGACGGTGCTTCAGGCCTGCGAGCTCGCCGGCAAGGAAATTCCGCGCTTCTGCTATCACGAGCGGCTGTCGGTGGCGGGGAATTGCCGTATGTGCCTGGTGGAGGTTTCGCCCGGACCGCCGAAACCGGCCGCGTCCTGCGCATTGCCGGTGGCCGACGGGATGGAAGTCAAAACCGACAGCGACATGGTCCGGAAGGCGCGTCAGGGCGTGATGGAATTCCTGCTGATCAACCATCCGCTGGACTGCCCGATCTGTGATCAGGGCGGCGAGTGCGACCTCCAGGACCAGGCCATGGCCTACGGCAACGACGGATCGCGCTTCCTGGAGAACAAACGCGCCGTTGAGGACAAAGACCTTGGGCCGCTGATCAAGACCATCATGACCCGGTGCATCCACTGCACCCGCTGTATCCGGTTCGCGACCGAAGTGGCCGGTGTGCCGGAACTCGGCGCCACGGGGCGGGGGGAAAACATGGAGGTCGGCACCTACGTCGAGAAGGCGCTGTCGTCGGAACTGTCGGGCAATATGATCGATCTGTGTCCGGTCGGTGCGCTGACGTCCAAGCCCTACGCCTTTACCGCGCGGTCGTGGGAGTTGAAGAAGACCGAGAGCATCGACGTTCTGGACGCGGTCGGCAGCAATATCCGGGTCGATTCCCGCGGCCCGGAGGTGATGCGGATCCTGCCCCGCAACAACGACGGTGTGAACGAGGAATGGATTTCCGACAAGGCGCGCTTTGCTTGCGACGGCCTCCGCCGTCAGCGCCTTGACAGACCTTATCTCCGCAAGGACGGCAAACTCCAACCCGTCGATTGGCCGGAAGCCCTGTCGGTCGTCGGCCAAAAGCTTGCCGCCACTTCCGGCGACAAGATTGCGGCCATCGCCGGCGATCTCGCCGATGCGGAGGCGATGCTGAGCCTCAAGGAGCTGATGGACTCGCTCGCGTCACCCAACATCGATTGCCGGCAGGATGGTACCCGGATCGGGGAGGGCCCCCGCGTCGCATATCTGTTCAATTCGACTATTGACGGCATAGAGGACGCGGACGCGCTGCTGATTGTCGGGTCCAACCCGCGGCTGGAAGCGCCGGTCCTCAACGCGCGAATTCGCAAGCGTTATCTGATGGGCGGATTTCCAGTCGGCCTGATCGGCGAAGACGTCGACCTGACATATAAGGCCGAGCATCTCGGCGCAGGTCCCGATACCCTGCGGGCGCTGATCGACGGCTCCATCGGGTTCGCCGGCGTGATGAAGGACGCCGAGCGGCCGATGATTGTCGTCGGTACCGGCGCGTTGGCGCGGCCCGACGGCCCCGCGATCCTCGCCCAGTCGCGCAAACTTGCCGAAGCGGTAGGTGCGGTGTCCGGTGATTGGAACGGGTTCAACGTATTGCAGCGCGCCGCATCCCGGATTGCAGGCCTGGACATGGGTTTCCGTCCCGGTGACGGCGGCCGGCGGACCAATGAGATCGTCGCCGGCGCAGCGAGCGGGGACATCGAGGCCGTTTATCTGCTGGGCGCCGATGAAATCGATACATCGGCGCTCGGAAATGCGTTTGTCATCTACCAGGGGCATCACGGCGATGCCGGCGCGCACCGGGCGGACGCCATTTTGCCGGGCGCCGCCTACACCGAAAAAGAGGCGACCTACGTCAACGTCGAGGGCCGCGCCCAGCAAACCAAGCTGGCGATTTTTCCGCCCGGCGACGCCAAGGAAGACTGGGCGATCATCCGGGCTCTGTCGGAATCCGCGGGGAAGAAGCTGCCCTACGACTCCCTGGAGCAGGTCCGTACCCGTCTCGCCGAAGTTCATCCTGTTTTTTCCAATATCGGCGAGGTGACGCCGGCGGAATGGGAGGCGTTCGGGATCGAGGGCGACATCGAAAGCGCGCCGTTCAAGAACCCGATCACCGACTTCTATCTGACGGATGTGATCAGCCGGGCATCCGAAACCATGGCCGAGTGCACGGCCGCGGCCCGCGGCGGCAATCCGGAGAAGACCGGTACCGATGGCTGAGTTCTGGACAGGTTACGCCTGGCCGGCCATCTGGATCGGTCTGCAAGTGGTGGCGATCATCATCCCGCTGCTTCTCTGCGTCGCCTATCTCGTTTACGCCGAACGCAAGGTGATCGCGGCCATTCACCTGCGTCGCGGCCCCAATGTGGTGGGCCCCTACGGACTATTGCAGCCCGTCGCCGACGGGATGAAGCTGTTCTTCAAGGAGACGGTCATTCCGACCGGCGCCAACCGGGGCGTCTTCATCATTGCGCCGATGCTGACATTCACCCTCGCGCTGATTGCGTGGGCGGTGATCCCGGTCGGTGACGGTTTGGTGATTGCGGACATCAACGTGGGCATCCTCTACCTGTTCGCCATTTCGTCCCTCGGCGTCTACGGCATCCTGATGGCCGGGTGGGCGAGCAACTCCAAATACGCGTTCCTCGGCGGGCTCCGCTCCGCGGCGCAGATGGTGTCCTACGAAGTTTCCATGGGTTTCATCATCATCAGCGTGCTCCTGGTCGTGGGTTCGCTGAACCTCTCGGACATCGTCAACGCCCAGCGTCACGTGTGGTTCGTGATCCCGCTGTTCCCGATGGCGGTGATTTTCTTTGTCTCGACCCTGGCCGAAACCAACCGGCATCCGTTCGATTTGCCGGAGGCGGAGGCGGAACTGGTGTCCGGCTACAACGTCGAATATTCGGCCATGGCGTTCGCGCTCTTCTTCCTCGGCGAATACGCCAACATGATCCTGATGTCGGCGATGACGACGATCCTGTTCCTTGGAGGCTGGCTGCCGCCGTTCAACGTGGCGCCGTTCACCTGGATCCCCGGACCGATCTGGTTTGCGGCCAAGATCGCGTTTTGCCTGTTTATTTTCCTCTGGGTCCGGGCGACGTTCCCGAGGTACCGGTACGACCAACTGATGCGCTTGGGCTGGAAAGTATTCCTGCCCATTTCCCTGGCCGCCGTGGTGATTGTCGGCGGTGTGGTTCTCGCCTTCGATATTCAGTCGCTGGTGAAGTAGGGGAGGAGACGGAAAATGGGATTTCTCGACCGCAGCGCCCGCACCATCTTCTGGGCCGAGCTGGTTTCCGGCATGGCGCTGACCTTGAAGTATTTCTTCAAGCCCAAGGTGACCCTCAACTATCCGTATGAAAAGGGCCCGCTGAGCCCGCGCTTCCGGGGCGAACATGCGCTGCGCCGCTATCCCAACGGCGAAGAGCGCTGCATCGCCTGCAAGCTGTGCGAGGCGATTTGCCCCGCCCAGGCGATCACCATCGAGGCGGAGCCGCGGGACGACGGCAGCCGCCGGACGACCCGCTACGACATCGATATGGTCAAGTGCATCTATTGCGGTTTCTGCGAGGAAGCCTGTCCGGTGGATGCCATCGTTGAAGGCCCCAATTTCGAATTTGCCGCGGAAACCCGCGAGGAGCTGCTTTACGACAAGGACAAGCTTCTCGCCAACGGTGATCGGTGGGAGACGGAGCTTGCTGCCCGTCTCGAAGCCGACGCTCCCTACAGATAAGGCGAATCGGACGTGATCATCCAAAGCCTCGCCTTCTATCTGTTTTCGATCGTCACGGTCGCCTCCGCCGTCATGGTCATCTCGGCCAAGAACCCGGTGCATTCGGTGCTGTTCCTGATCCTCGCCTTCTTCAACTCGGCCGGCCTGTTCGTGCTGCTGGGCGCCGAGTTCCTGGCGATGATCCTGGTGGTTGTCTATGTGGGCGCGGTGGCGGTGTTGTTCATGTTCGTGGTGATGATGCTGGACATCAACTTCACGGCGTTGCGCGAAGGTTTTTTGCAATACCTGCCTCTCGGCGGGTTGATCGGTCTGGTGTTGCTGCTGGAACTCGCGGTCATCTTGGGAGGCTGGATTATCGCGCCGGGCGCCGCCGAGCGGGCCGCCGCACCCACGCCCGCCATCGACAGCGTCACCAACACCGAAGCGCTCGGCCAACTCATCTACACCAACTACATCTACTTCTTCCAGGCGGCCGGCATGGTGCTGCTGGTGGCGATGATCGGCGCCATCGTGCTGACCCACCGGACGCGCCCGGGTGTCCGCAAACAGAAGATCAGCGAGCAGGTGAAGCGGGAAGACTCGATTGAGATGCGCGACATGCCGTCGGGGGGAGGGATCTGATGCTCGAGGTCGGCCTCTCCCACTATCTGACCCTCGCGGCGATCCTGTTCACGCTGGGAATTTTCGGCATCTTTCTCAACCGGAAGAACGTGATCATCATTTTGATGTCCATCGAGCTGATCCTGCTGGCCGTAAACATCAATCTCGTCGCGTTCTCGTCATACCTGGGTGACCTGGTGGGACAGGTCTTCGCCCTCTTCGTCCTTACGGTTGCGGCGGCCGAAGCGGCAATCGGCCTCGCGATCCTGGTGGTCTATTTCCGTAACCGCGGCTCCATCGAGGTCGAGGACATCCGGATGATGAAGGGTTAGCCCGGCATGTATCTCGCAGCCGTATTCCTTCCCCTTCTCGGGGGCATTGTTGCCGGTCTGTTGTCGTTCGCGCCCGACGGCGGCGACAAGGACCGCAAGCACCGGATCGACCGCGCCGGTCAGCTGGTAACAGTCGCCGGCATGCTGTTGGCCGCCGTCGCCGCGGTGATCACCTTTATCGGGGTCGTGGGCGGCGGCAATACGGCCAACGTGGAGATTTTCGCCTGGATCGACTCCGGGTCGCTGGAACTCTCCTGGGAACTTCGCGCCGACGCCCTGGCGGTGGTGATGGTGCTGATGGTCACCGTGGTGTCGTCGATGATCCACATTTACTCCATCGGCTATATGTCCCACGACGGCTCGATCCCGCGCTTCCAGAGTTACCTCAGCCTGTTCAGCTTCTTCATGCTGATGCTGGTGACCTCCAACAACCTCGTCCAGCTGTTCTTCGGCTGGGAGGGCGTCGGCTTGATGTCCTATCTGTTGATCGGGTTCTGGTACGACCGGCCGTCGGCCAATGCCGCCGCCATCAAGGCCTTCATAGTGAACCGGGTTGGCGACTTCGGATTTGCCCTCGGCATCTTCGCCACCTTCCTGCTCTTCGATACCATCAATTTCGATACCATCTTCGGGCTTGCCGAGCAGAAAAAGGACGCGACGCTCAACGTCTTCTCCGGCGAGTTCCATGCGCTCACCGTCATTTGCCTGCTGCTGTTCTTCGGCGCCATGGGCAAGTCGGCCCAGATCGGTCTGCACACCTGGCTGCCGGACGCCATGGAGGGGCCGACGCCGGTCTCGGCACTGATCCATGCGGCGACCATGGTGACCGCCGGCGTGTTCATGGTGGCCCGTCTGTCGCCGCTGTTCGAATATTCCGACGTTGCCCTGACCGTCGTCACCGTTGTCGGCGGAACGACGGCCATATTCGCGGCGACCATCGGCTGCGTGCAGAACGACATCAAACGGGTGATCGCGTACTCCACCTGCAGTCAGCTCGGCTACATGTTCTTTGCGCTCGGCGTATCGGCCTACTCGGCAGGTATTTTCCACCTGATCACCCACGCTTTTTTCAAGGCGCTGCTGTTCCTCGGCGCCGGCTCGGTGATCCACGCCATGTCCGACGAACAGGACATGCGGAAAATGGGCGGGCTCTACAAGTTGATCCCGGTTACCTACGTGATGATGTGGATCGGCAGTTTGGCGCTCGCCGGCATATGGCCGTTCGCCGGATTCTTCTCCAAGGATATCGTCCTCGAGGCAGCCTGGGGCGCGCATACGTTTGTGGGTCAGTACGCGTTCTGGGTCGGGATACTGGCGGCCTTCCTGACGGCCTTCTATTCGTGGCGGCTGTTGCTGATGACCTTCCACGGCGAGCCCAGGGCCGACGAAGTCACCATGGCGCACGTCCACGAATCCCCCAAGGTCATGCTGATCCCGTTGGCGGTATTGGCGATCGGCGCCATCTTCGCCGGCTGGCTCGGCTTCGATTGGTTCGTCGGCGAAAAGACCGTGGAGTTCTGGGGCAACTCGATCTTCGTTCTCGAAAGCCACAAGGCGCTCGAAAACGCGCACCATTCGCCACTGTGGGTCAAGTTCCTGCCGCTCGTCGTCGGTATCCTGGGGATCGCTCTGGCCTACCTGATGTATATGTTCGCCCCCGGCCTGCCGCATGCTTTGGCCTCCGGTTTCCAGCGGACCCATCGGTTCCTGCTCAACAAGTGGTACTTCGACGAGCTCTACGACCGGATTTTCGTCAAGCCCTGCTTCTCGCTGGGCCGCGGTTTCTGGAAGGCCGGCGACGGTCAGCTGATCGACGGGGTCGGTCCCGACGGCGTGGCGGCCGCGGTGCTGAACATCGCGCGGCGGGCCGGCGCTCTCCAGAGCGGCTTCCTGTATCACTATGCGTTCGCCATGTTGCTGGGCGTCGCCGCCCTGGTGAGCTGGTTCCTGGTGACGGGAGGGTAGGGCATGACCGGATTCCCCTGGCTCTCCATCGTTACCTTCGCGCCCCTGGTGGGCGTCGCGTTTATTCTGTTGATCCGGGGCGAGCCGGATGTGGTGGCGCGCAACGCCAAGGGTGTGGCGCTATGGACGTCGCTGATCACTTTCGTGGTCTCGCTCGGCCTGTGGGTCAACTTCGATCCCGCGGCAAGCGGATTCCAGTTCGAAGAGAAAGTGGTCTGGATGCCCGCCTTCGATATCGCCTATCACCTGGGCATCGACGGCATCTCCCTGTTCTTCGTCATTCTGTCGGCGCTGCTGACGGTCCTGTGCGTCGGGGCAAGCTGGGAATCGGTAAAGGATCGGGTGAAGGAATACATGATCGCCTTCCTGATCCTCGAGACCCTGATGATCGGGATGTTCTCGTCCCTCGATCTGATACTGTTCTACGTCTTCTTCGAAGGCGTCCTCATCCCGATGTTCATCATTATCGGGGTCTGGGGCGGTCCGAGGCGGAACTATGCAGCGTTCAAGTTCTTCCTCTATACGCTGGCGGGCTCGGTGCTGATGCTGCTGGCCATCCTCGCCATGGCGTTCCAGGCCGGCACCACCGATATCACCAAGCTGCTGACCCACGATTTCCCGATCCGGCTGCAGCCCTGGCTGTGGCTGGCGTTCTTCGCGTCGTTCGCGGTCAAGGTGCCCATGTGGCCGGTGCACACCTGGCTGCCCGATGCCCACGTCGAGGCGCCGACGGCGGGGTCGGTCATCCTCGCGGGCGTGCTGTTGAAATTCGGCGGCTACGGTTTCCTCAGGTTCTCGTTGCCCATGTTCCCGGTCGCATCCGCCGACTTCGCGCCGTTCATCTACGGCCTGAGCGTGGTCGCGATCATTTACACGTCCCTCGTGGCGCTGGCCCAGGAGGATATGAAGAAGCTGATCGCGTACTCCTCGGTCGCCCATATGGGCTTCGTCACCCTGGGGACGTTTACCGCCACCATCCAGGGTATCGAGGGCGCGGTCATACAGATGCTGAGCCACGGCGTGGTCTCGGCCGCGCTCTTCCTTGTGGTCGGCGTGGTGTACGACCGGATGCACTCGCGGGACATCGCCACCTATGGCGGATTGGTCAATCGAATGCCGGTCTATGCACTGGTGTTCATGATATTCATGCTGGCCTCCGTCGGCCTGCCTGGAACCAGCGGGTTCGTCGGCGAGTTCCTGGTGCTGGTCGGCGCGTTCAAGGCCAATAGCTGGGTCGCGGCCCTGGCGGCGACCGGTGTCATTCTGGGCGCGGCCTACATGCTTTATCTCTACCGGCGGGTGATCTTCGGCAAGCTCACCAAGGAAGACCTGAAGTCCATCACCGATCTCAGCCCGCGCGAAATGGCGGTCTTCGCACCGCTGGTCCTGGTCGTCATTTTCATGGGCGTCTACCCGATACCGTTCCTGGACGCCATGCATGTCTCGGTCGAGAACCTGATCGAACGTTACGAAACGGCCGTCGCGGCGGCCGAGCAAATCCGGCTGGCGGCGAGGTAGGAGCGATGCCTGATTTGGTTCCGGCCCTGCCCGAGATCTTCCTCGCCGTCATGTCGATGGCGCTCCTGATGGTTGGCGTTTTCCAGAGGGAAGAGAAGGCCGGCCGTTCGGTGTCCTATCTCGCCATCGCTACCCTGGTGGTCACCATTGCCATCGTCGGCGTGGTTACCGACGGCCGGGCATCGACCTTTGGCGGCGCCTTTGTGACCGACAGCTTCGCGGTCTATGTGAAGGGCCTGATACTGATCGCCACGGCCGCCGCGGTGCTGATGTCGCGCGAGTATCTGGAGCAGCACGGCATCTTCCGGTTCGAGTTCCCGGTGCTCATGGTGCTGGCGGCGTTGGGCATGATGATGATGGTTTCCGCCAACGACCTCATCTCGCTTTATCTCGGCATCGAACTTCAGAGCCTGTCGCTTTACGTCATCGCATCGTTCCAGCGGGACACCACCCGTTCCGCCGAGGCCGGCTTGAAATATTTCGTGCTGGGCGCCCTTTCTTCCGGATTGCTGCTCTACGGCATCTCGCTGGTTTACGGATTTTCCGGCTCGACCAATTTCGATGCCCTGGCACAACTGTTCCAGGCAGGAGAGTCCCCCCTCGGTGTGACCGTCGGCCTCGTGTTCATTATCGCGGGGCTGGCGTTCAAGGTGTCCGCGGTGCCGTTCCACATGTGGACGCCCGATGTCTATGAAGGCGCGCCCACACCGGTGACCGCGTTCTTCGCCGTTGCGCCCAAGATCGCGGCCATGGCGCTTTTCGTCCGGGTGATGGTCGGCGCCTTCGGCGATCTCGGCGATCAGTGGCAACAGGTGATTATTTTCATCTCCATCGCTTCCATGGTGCTTGGATCGTTCGCCGCCATCAACCAGACCAATATCAAACGCCTGATGGCCTATTCGTCCATCGGTCATATGGGATACGCGCTCATCGGATTGGCGGTTGCGGGCGGCGCCGGAAGTGCCGAAGTACGCGCCGACGGCGTTTCAGGGATTCTGATTTATCTCGCCATCTACATGTTCATGAACATCGGCGCGTTTGCCTGCATCCTGCAGATGCGGCGCAACGGCAGGATGGTCGAGGGCATCGACGACCTGGCGGGGCTGTCCAAATCCAACCCCGCCATGGCCATGGTCCTCGCCGTTTTCATGTTCTCCATGGCCGGCATTCCTCCGTTGGCCGGATTCTTCGGCAAGTTCTACATATTCCTCGCGGCCATCGAGGCTGAATTGTTTGCATTGGCGATTATCGGCGTGTTGGCGAGTGTCGTCGGCGCCTACTATTACGTCCGGATCGTCAAGGTAATGTATTTCGATGCGTCCGAGGAAAGCTTCGACGGTCCGGTAAGCATGGAAATGAAGGCTGTCCTGGTGGTGACCGGGGTGGTGACCCTGTTCTTCTTCGTTTGGCCGTTGCCGATCCTCGACGGCGCCGGGCTGGCGACGGCCGCGCTGCTGCCGGGATGAGTACCTCTCTCGGGAGCATCAGGCTGCCCGACGGATTTCACGTTGCGGCCTACGATGATGTTGACAGCACCAATGATGAGGCGAGGCGGCTTGCAGCCGATGGTCCGCCGCCCTTCGGGCTGGTGATCATCGCGGCGCGGCAGCTCCAGGGGAAGGGCCGGCGGGGACGCCGTTGGGTATCGGAACCCGGTAATCTCTATTCCAGCGTCGTTCTACGGGCCGACGCTGATCCGGCGGTCTCGGCGCAATTGGGATTCGTCGTCGCGTTGGCGGTCCGCGACACCCTCGAAAGTGTCGGTGGTTCGTCCCACAAGGTGCAATGCAAGTGGCCCAACGACGTTCTGTTCAACGGAAAAAAGATCGTCGGCATCCTGCTGGAGTATCTCGCTGGCGCCGCGGCCGGACCCGGCGCGGTCATCGCCGGGTGCGGAATCAACGTCGCACATCATCCGGAGGATACGGAACGTCCGGCGACGTCGCTCGCGGCGGAAGAGGTGGGGACACCCATCGAAGATGTGGCGGCCGGCTATTTGGCGGCGTTGTCCGCTTGGCATTCGACCTGGCTGGCGGACGGGTTCGAGCCCGTTCGGCAGGCCTGGCTGAACGCGGGCCATGCGCCGGGTGAGCCGCTGGAGGTTCGCATCGGCGACACCAACGTAACCGGCACTTTCGTCGACCTCGACCCGGATGGGGCGCTGGTCCTGAATGTGGCCGGCGAGCATCGCCGGTTTGCCGCGGGTGACGTATACTCCGCGGACGGACAGTCGGGAGCTTGACCGTATATGCTATTGGCCATCGATTCCGGTAATTCAAACGTCGTCATCGCGGTGTTCGATGACGACGGCAACGTGCGCGGGGAATGGCGGGCCGCCACCAATGCCAACCGGACGGCCGATGAGTTCGGCGCCTGGCTGGAGCGCCTGATCGATCGGGATGGGATCGACCGGTCGGGAATCGATGCGGCGGTGCTGGCAACCGTGGTCCCGGACAATTTGATCCATCTACAGGGCCTTTGCCGGAAGTACTTTGACTGCGATCCCCTCGTCGTCGGCCCGGACATCGATCTGGGGATCGAGATCGCCATCGACAATCCGAACGAGGCGGGCGCGGACAGGCTATGCAACGCCGTCGCCGCCCATGAGAGCTACGAGGGTCCGCTGCTGATCCTGGATTTCGGCACCGCTACGACCTTCGACGTGATTGACGGCGACGGCGCCTACCGGGGCGGTGTCATCTATCCGGGAATCAACCTGTCCCTCGAAGCCCTGCATATGGGCGCGGCGCAGCTGCCCCGGGTTGCCATTCGGCGGCCGGAAAAAGTGATCGGCACGGGAACCGTCAGCGCCATGCAGTCGGGCATCTTCTGGGGGCACGTCAGCATCATCGAAGGCATGGCCGCCCGCATCTCCCGGGAGTTCGGCGCGTCCATGACGGTGATTGCGACGGGCGGATTGGCCGAGCTGTTTGACAAGGCGTCCGACGCCATCCATCACTGCGACACCGACCTCACCCTGCGCGGACTGTTGGCAATCCACCGCCTCAATACCTAGATGACCGCTTCCGACGAACATCTGCTCTTCGTGCCCCTCGGCGGCACCGAAGAGATCGGCATGAACCTCAATCTGTACGGCTTGGGCGAGCCGGACAACGAGGAGTGGATCATCGTCGACATGGGCGTCACCTTCGGCGATGACGCGACCCCCGGCGTCGACGTCATATTGCCGGACCCGGCATTCATCGAGGAACGGGCGGACAGGCTGGCGGGGATCGTTCTCACGCACGGTCACGAAGACCATTTGGGCGCGGTCCCCTACCTGTGGTCCCGCCTTCAGTGTCCGGTCTACGCCACGCCGTTTACCGCGGCGCTTCTGCGAAGAAAACTGGAGCTGGACGCGCCCGGGCAGGACATCGAGATCATCGAGGTGCCTTTGTCCGGCAAATTCCAGGTGGGGCGGTTCAATCTGGAACTGATCACGCTCACCCATTCCATGCCGGAGCCCAATGCGGTGGTGCTTCGGGCCCCCCAGGGGATCATCCTTCATACCGGTGATTGGAAGTTCGACCCGGATCCGGTCATTGGACCGACGGCCGACGAGAAGGCGCTGAAGGCCTTGGGGGATGAAGGTGTACTCGCGGCGATCGGAGATTCCACCAACGTCTTTGTCGAAGGATCGTCCCATTCGGAGGCCGCGCTGCTGGACAGCCTCACCTCGCTCATCGGCGAATGCGGGAAACAGGTGGCGGTCACCTGTTTCGCTTCCAACGTGGCGCGGCTTCAGACCATCTTCGACGCGGCCGCCGCGAACGGCCGGGCCGTCGCCCTGGTGGGACGCTCGTTGTGGCGGATAAACGCCGCCGCCCGGTCGACCGGTTACCTGACCGACCTGCCGCCGTTCCTGGAGGCCGAAGATGCCGCCGATATTCCAGCGGATCAGATCCTCTACATTTGTACCGGCAGCCAAGGTGAGCCCCGTGCGGCCCTCAGCCGGATCGCCGGCGGTGATCACCGTCATGTGACGCTGGGAGAGGGAGATACGGTGATATTTTCGTCCCGGCAAATTCCGGGCAACGAATTGGCGATCGGCCGTTTGCAGAACCAACTCGCACGAAAGGGCGTTCGGATTATTTCCGAGATGGATCATTTCGTTCATGTGTCGGGGCACCCGGCCCGGGACGAACTCGCCCGCATGTACCAGCATTTGCGGCCCCAAGTGGCCATACCCGTACACGGTGAGCAACGCCATTTGATCCATCACACGGAGCTTGCGCTGTCCTGTCAGGTGCCGGAGGCCGTTCTGGTCCACAACGGCGCTGTCGTCGAATTGACGGCCGGGGGATCCCGTATCGTCGACGAAGTCCAGGCCGGCCGGCTTGTTCGCGATGGTGACCGGATCGTCAACATGGACAGCGATGTGATCCGGGATCGCATCAAGATCATGTACAATGGCACCGTAAGCTGCTCCATCGTGGTGGATGACGAAGGTGAACTGGCGGCCGATCCCAAAATCACCGCGACGGGACTGATCGAGGACGACGACGCGGCTTATGATCTCGCCGAGGCGGCGGCCGATGTCCGCTCCTATCTGGGGGATCTGGATGCGGACGAGGCGGAAGACGACGACGCCGTCGAGAAAGCGGCGCACCTGGCGCTCAGGCGGTTTTTCCGATCGGCCTATGGCAAGCGCCCGGTGATTTCGATCCACGTGGTGCGGGTCTAGGGGAGGAAGCCGACTTGGGTTGGGTAACGGGTTTTGCGGTCTATTTCGTCATCTGGTGGCTGACCCTGTTCATCGTTCTGCCGTTTGGCGTCCGCCGCCGGGAAGACGACGGGTGGGGCCACGATTCCGGCGCGCCGCAGCGATCCCGCATTCTGATGAAGATGTTGATCAACACCGGACTTGCGACGGTGGTTTTCGCCATCGTGTTCGTCATCGACTATTATGACCTGGTTTCCTTCGACGATTTTCGGGCGCCGGCAACCGGCCGGGGCGGGACCTTCTAGCGCTCGCCATGACGGCTTACTGCGACGTTGCCCCCGGTCATGAGTTTCACGGGCCCTATCACGACCGGGAATACGGCTTTCCGGTGAAGGACGAGGCGGTTCTATTTGAACGTTTGTGCCTGGAAATGTTCCAAGCCGGCCTCAGTTGGCTGACAATTCTGAAGAAGCGGGATGGATTCAAGGCGGCGTTCGCCGGTTTCGATGTGGACACGGTGGCGGCTTACGGCGCTCGGGACCGGAAACGGCTGCTGAACGACGCCGGGATTATCCGCAATCGGTTGAAGATCGACGCGGCCATCCACAACGCCCGGGTGATCCAAGGATTGCGGGAAAGCCATGGCGGCTTCGCCAAGTGGCTGGACGCACAACATCCCCTGGAAAAGCCGGAGTGGGTAAAGCTGTTCAAGCAGACATTTAAATTTACCGGCGGCGAGATTACCGGAGAATTCCTGATGAGCACCGGTTACCTGCCGGGTGCTCATGTCGAGAGCTGCCCGGTCTATGCCAGAATCGCCGAGAAAAAACCGCCGTGGATGCGCCGGGGCAGCAGGCAGGGGTAGGGAAGGATTTCCTCGGCCCCGGAATTGCCGTCGAATGGGCGCTAGGTCCTGTTGACAATTAACGGACTATTCATGGTTGGCGTGATTCAAGCAAGACCGGTTCGACTGGAGGGAGCGGGTCATGTAAGGTCATTTCGCAAAGCGAATTGACCGACTTCGACGGGAATTGACGGATATGCAATGGGACCGGATCAAGGGTTTGGTTCCAGGCAAAGAGGCGGATCGCGGCTCCACGGGTCGGGACAACCGCCTGTTTGTGGACGCCGTGCTGTGGATCGCCCGGGCGGGTTCGCCGTGGCGCGATCTTCCGGACGCCTTTGGCAACTGGAACAGCGTCTACGTGCGCTTTTCGCGGTGGGCCAAGGCGGGGGTTTGGGAGAGTCTTTTCAATGCCTTGGCGGAGGATCCCGACTTCGAATACCTGATCGTGGATTCGACCATCGTGCGGGCGCATCAACATGCCGCCGGCGCAAAAGGGGGGCTCAGGCTCAGGCCATCGGCCGCTCGCGCGGCGGCCTGACGAGCAAAATCCACATCACCGTCGATGGCCTGGGCAATCCCTTGCGGTTCATCCTCACCGGCGGCCAGGTGGGCGACGTCACCCAGGCCGAGGGGCTGATCGCCGGGCTGCCGGGCGAGACCCTGATCGCCGACACCGCCTACGACGCGAACCGCTTCCGCGCCCGCCTCGACAGCGCCGGGATGGTGGCGGTGATCCCCTCCAACCCGTCGCGGGCACAAGCCGTGCCGTACGACCCCGAACTCTACAAGGAAAGGCACGTCGTCGAATGTTTCATCAACAAGATCAAGCACTTCCGCCGCATCGCCACACGCTACGAAAAGACCGTCACCGCCTACATGGCCATGCTGTGCCTCGTCGGGGCGCTCATTTGGATGCGATAAATGTCAACAGGACCTAGTCCTCGTAGACATCCGGGCGGCCATTCCCTACAGTCGCGCGGCCCAGCAGGCATTGACAATCAACGAACAGAACCAATGAAACGCGCCCTCGATACCGCCCGGTCGGACAATTTCAGTGAATGGTACCAGGAGGTCGTCCGGAAATCGGATATGGCCGAAACCTCGGCCGTCCGCGGCTGCATGGTGATCAAGCCATGGGGATACGGCATTTGGGAGTTGATTCAGGCCGAACTCGACCGCCGGTTCAAGGAAACCGGCCACGAGAATTGCTATTTCCCATTGTTCATTCCCCTGGACTTCATCGCCAAGGAGGCCGAACACGTGGAGGGGTTCGCCAAGGAAATGGCGGTGGTCACCCATCATCGGCTAAAGACCATCGATGGGGAACTGGTGCCCGACCCCGACGCCGAACTGACCGAACCGCTGATCGTCCGGCCCACCTCGGAAACCATCATCGCGGATTCGTTCCGCAATTGGATCGGGTCCTACCGGGATTTGCCGGTTTTGGTCAATCAGTGGGCCAACGTGGTGCGCTGGGAGATGCGCACCCGGCTGTTCCTGCGGACGGCGGAGTTTCTTTGGCAGGAAGGGCACACCGCCCATGTGGACAGGGATGACGCGTTCGAGGAAACCCTCCGGATGCTGGAGGTCTACCGGGACTTCGCCGAAAGTGACATGGCGATGCCGGTCATCGCCGGCGAGAAGACCGAAAACGAGCGCTTTCCGGGCGCCGACAATACGTTCTCCATCGAGGCCATGATGCAGGACGGTAAAGCCCTGCAAGCGGGCACCTCCCATTACCTCGGCACCCATTTCTCCGAGGCCCAGGGAATCAAGTACCAGTCGGCGGAAGGTGACGAGAAATTTGTCCACACGACGAGCTGGGGAGTATCGACCCGGCTGGTGGGCGGCTTGGTTATGACTCACGGCGATGATGACGGGCTGCGGGTTCCACCGGCCCTGGCGCCGCAACAAATCGTTATCCTGCCCCGTCTGAAGGGGGATGATAGCGATGCGCCGATTCTCGAATACTGCGATACGCTGCGGAAACGGTTGATCGGCAGCCGGGCTTTGGGGGCGCCGATCCGCGCCCAGGTGGACAAGAAGGACAAGAACGCCAGCGCCAAACGCTGGGATTGGGTACGCCGCGGCGCTCCTCTGCTGGTGGAAATCGGACCCCGCGAGGTGGAGGCCAATGCGGTCAGCGTGTTGCGCCGGGACGCGCTCTACGAAGACGAGAAGGTGAAGCCCGACAACACCACCGCGGACGAATTTGCGAACACCGCGGCCTCCCGTTTGGAGGACATTCAATCGGCGATGCACGGGCAGGCAAAAGCCTTCATGGACAGTCACATCGAATCCGGCATTACCGAGTTTGGCGCCTTGGGTGAGTTCTTCGGCGAGGCGCCGGTGGACGAAGACGGGCCCTCCGAAGGGCCGCTGCGCTGGGCCCGGGTGCCCTGGTGCAAGCCGGCCGGTGCGGCGCTGGAGGCAGTCGAAGCGAAGCTGGACCCGCTCAAGCTTACGATCCGCAACGCGCCGTTGGACCAGAACGGCGTCTCCGGGGCATGCATCTTTACCGGGGAAGAGGCGGTCGAGGAGATCCTCATCGCCCGCGCCTATTAGAGGCGGCGCCTGATGTTCTCTGCCATCGAGCGGATGATCGCCATGCGGTACCTCCGCGCCCGGCGGCAGGAAGGATTCATCTCGGTCATTGCATGGTTTTCGCTTTTGGGCATTGCACTGGGTGTGGCGACGCTGATCATCGTCATGTCGGTGATGAACGGATTCCGTCAGGAACTGCTGACGCGAATACTGGGCGTGAACGGGCATCTCAGCGTCTATGCCCAGACCCGCGCCATGCCCGATTACGAGCAACGCCGGGATCTGGTCGCCGGCCTTTCGGGTGTGGTCAAGGTCACGCCGACCATCGAAGGGCAAGTGATGGCGAGCGCCAACGGACACGCAGCCGGTGCGGTGGTCCGGGGCGTTGCGGCGGCCGACTTGAAGGAGCGGGAAATCATTTCCGGCAATATCGCCGCGGGAAGCCTGGACGGGTTTACCGGCACCAATGTGGTTGCGGTCGGCAGCCGGTTCGCCCGCAATTTCCGCTTGGGGATCGGTGACCGGGTAACGCTGATCTCGCCTCAGGGCAATGTCACGGTGCTCGGGACGGTGCCGCGCCTGAAATCCTACAAGGTTGTCGCGGTCTTCGATGTGGGCATGCACGAATATGATTCCAGCTTTGTGTACATGCCCCTGGAGGCGGCGCAGCTGTATTTCAAGCTGCCCGGTGCAGTGAACTATCTCGATGTCATACTGGAAAATCCTTCCCGCGCGCCCGATCAAGCCCGGATAGTGAGAGCGGCCCTCGATAACCGGGGGCAAGTGTTCGACTGGCAGCGCTCCAATTCCAGTTTCTTCAATGCGATTCAAGTCGAACGTAACGTGATGTTCCTCATCCTCACCCTGATCATCGTGGTGGCGGCCTTCAACATCATTTCGGGCCTGATCATGCTGGTGAAGGACAAGGGCAGGGACATCGCCATTCTTCGGACCATGGGCGCCACCCAAGGCATGGTGATGCGTATCTTTTTCCTGTCTGGTGCGAGCGTCGGCATCATCGGTACCATCGCGGGGTTTGTCCTCGGGCTGGCCTTCGCCGAGAACATCGAGAGCATCCGTCAGCTGCTTCAATCCCTCACCGGCACCGAGCTGTTTGCCGCCGAAATCTACTTCCTTTCCCGGTTACCGGCGGTTGTTGATCCGGCCGAGGTAGCGATGGTGGTCGGCATGGGGATCGGTCTTTCGTTCCTTGCCACGCTCTATCCGTCCTGGCGGGCGGCGCGGCTCGATCCGGTCGAAGCGCTGCGTTATGAGTGACCCCGTCCTCGAACTCCGCGAGGTCGGCCGTACCTTCGGCGTGGGCAGCGTCGCCCTGGAAGTTCTGAAGGCGATCAACCTGGCCGTCAATCCGGGCGAGATCGTCGCACTCGTCGGCCCGTCGGGCTCGGGAAAATCGACCTTACTGCAGATCGCCGGCTTGCTTGAGAAACCGGACAACGGCACCGTCCTGATCGGCGGTGAGAATACGGACGGGATGGGCGACGACGCACGCACCGAAATCCGCCGACGGAAGCTCGGGTTTGTCTATCAGTACCACCATCTCCTGGCCGAGTTTTCGGCACGGGAGAACATTGTCGTTCCGCAGATGATTGCCGGGGCCGCCAAATCCGACGCGGCCGTGCGCGCGGACGGGCTTTTGGCGGATATGGGTCTTGCGGACCGGGCGACCCATCGTCCGGCGCGTCTCTCGGGCGGTGAACAGCAGCGGGTCGCTATCGCACGGGCGCTCGCCAACTACCCCGAACTCCTTCTTGCCGATGAACCGACCGGTAATCTCGATCCCGGCACCGCCGGTGAAGTCTTCGGGCTTCTCATGCGGATGGTGCGCGAACAGGGGTTGGGGGCGTTAATCGCCACCCACAATCCGGACCTCGCGGGGCGCATGGACCGGACACTGAGCCTTGCCGACGGCCGCGTGAGCGCTGCTTAAGTCGCACATCGCAAAATTTTGTGGATAAACGGGGATTGGGTGATGACGCCCATGGACGAATCGTGAATGCTCAATCCATGACACATGCGGATTTCGTTCACCTCCGGGTTCACACGGCGTTCTCGCTTCTCGAAGGCGCGATCAAGGTCAAGGACTTGGTAAAGACCTGCGGCGATCTTGCCATGCCGGCGGTCGCCATGACGGATACGTCGAACCTTTTCGGCGCCCTGGAATTCTCCCAGGCCTGCGCCGGCGACGGCATCCAGCCGATCATCGGATGCCAACTTCTTGCCGATTTCTCGGCCGAGGCGGAAAGCGATCCGCTTAAGCCCCATAACGGCAACGGTGACGGACACAACGCCGGCGAGCTCGACCAGATTGTCCTGCTGGTCCAGGGCGAGGCGGGTTACCTCAACCTCCTCTCCCTGGTCAGCCGGGCCCACCTGGAAAGCGACGCGGGCAGCGATCCCCATGTGACGCTACGGGATCTCGAGACTCACAACGAAGGCCTCATCGCCCTGACGGGGGGTGTCAACGGCGGTGTCGGACGTTTGCTGGTCCACGGTCAGTATGAGGCGGCCGAGGAGCTGCTGGAAACGCTGTCCCGCATGTATGGCGGCCGGCTTTACGTGGAGTTGCAGCGGCACGGCCTCGAAGACGAGAGCCGGATCGAAGATGACCTTTTGGACTTTGCCTACAAGCACGATCTGCCCATCGTCGCCACCAACGAATGCTTCTTCCTCGGCGAGGACATGTACGACGCGCACGATGCGCTGATCTGTATCGCCGAGGGCGCCTACGTCGGTCAATCGGAGCGCCGCCGTTTGACGCCCGAGCACCGTTTCAAGTCGGCACAGGAGATGCGGGCGTTATTCGCCGATCTGCCGGAGGCCATCGACAATACCTTGGTCATCGCCCGGCGCTGCGCCTTTATGGCCGAAACCCGCGATCCGCTCTTGCCGGCCGCGCCCCACAACGGCGACGAAAGGCCGGACTCGGACATCCTGGCCGATCTTGCCGCCGACGGCTTGGCCGAGCGTCTAAGAGCAAAGGGAATAGAGGGTAAGGAAGGCGACGCGCGTCCTTACTGGGAGCGTCTTGAATACGAGCTCGCGGTGATCTCGGAAATGGGCTTTCCGGGCTATTTCATCATCGTCGCCGACTTTATTCGCTGGGCGAAGGGGGAGGGTATCCCTGTCGGCCCGGGTCGCGGCTCGGGCGCGGGCTCGGTGGTTGCCTGGTCGCTGACCATCACCGATCTCGATCCGCTGCAGTTCGGGCTGTTGTTCGAACGCTTCCTGAATCCGGAGCGGGTGTCCATGCCCGACTTCGATATCGACTTTTGCCAGGACCGCCGGGACGAAGTCATCGCTTATGTGCAGGAGAAATATGGCGCTGACCGGGTGGCCCAGATCATTACGTTCGGAACCCTGCAGCCCCGCGCGGCGCTCCGGGACATCGGCAGGGTATTGCAGATGCCGTATCCGCAGGTCGACCGGATTTGCAAACTGGTGCCCAACAATCCGGCCGCGCCCGTGACGTTGCAGGAAGCCATCGACGGCGAACCTCGGCTCCAGCAAGAAATCCAGGAAGACGAGACGGTCGCGCGATTGGTCGAAATCGCCAAGAAGCTGGAGGGACTGTACCGGCACGCCTCGACCCATGCCGCAGGGGTGGTGATCGGCGACCGGCCCTTGGTCGAACTGATCCCGCTCTACCGTGACCCCCGCGCGGAGATGCCGGTTACCCAGTTCTCGATGAAGTGGGTCGAAGCGGCCGGATTGGTGAAGTTTGATTTTCTCGGGCTCAAGACCCTCACGGTGCTTGAAGAAACCCAGAACCTGCTCGCCGGACGGGATGTCGGGATCGACTTGGATACTCTTCCGCTCAACGACCGGGCGACGTTCGAGATGCTGGGCCGGGGGGAAACCACCGGTGTGTTCCAAATGGAAAGTTCGGGCGTGCGCGACATCCTGCGCAACATGAAACCGGACAGCTTCGAAGACATCATCGCGATCGTGGCGCTTTATCGCCCGGGGCCCATGGACAACATCCCGAGCTATATCAAGCGGAAGCACGGCGAGGAGAAACCGGATTATCTCTATCCCAACCTGGAATCGATCCTGACCGAGACCTACGGCATTATGATCTACCAGGAACAGGTCCTGCAGATCGCCCAGGAGTTGGCGGGCTATACCCTGGGCGGCGCCGATTTACTACGCCGGGCCATGGGCAAGAAGATAAAATCCGAAATGGACGCCCAGCGGAAAATCTTTGTTGACGGTGCCGCGGCGCGCGGTGTCCCCGATGCCAAGGCGTCCAGCATTTTCAATCAGGTGGCCAAATTCGCGGGGTACGGGTTCAACAAGTCTCACGCGGCGGCGTACGCCTTGGTGGCCTATCAGACGGCCTATCTGAAAGCCAACTATCCGGTCGAATTTCTCGCTGCCTCCATGACCCTCGATATTCACAATACAGATAAATTGAGCGTCTTCCGCCAAGAGATCGAACGGTTGGGCATCGAATTGCTGCCGCCCGACATCAACGCCTCGGGTACCCTCTTCAGCGTGGAGCACAAGGCGGAGACCGGCGCGATTCGCTATGCGTTGGCGGCCATAAAGAACGTGGGCGAGGCGGCCATGCGGAGCCTGGTCGAGGACCGAACCGAGAACGGCCGCTTCGAATCCATTCAGGATTTCGCCGGACGGTTGGACAACCGGTCGGTCAACAAACGGTCTCTGGAGAATCTAATACGCGCGGGCGTTTTTGACGGCATCAATCCCAATCGGAAGCAGATATTCGAGTGCGCCGAGGCTATCGTCCGCCAGGCAAGCGCGGCCGCCGACGCCAGAAACAGTGACCAGATCGGTCTGTTTGGGGACTCCCAGGAAATGGCGGTCGCGTTGAACCTTCCGGACATTCCGGACTGGACCGATCTGGAACGCCTCAATGAAGAAGTGGAGGCTATCGGCCTTTACATCTCCGCCCACCCCCTGGATGCGTATGAGGTGGCGCTTGAGCGTTTGCGGGCCAAAACATACAAGCAGTTCGTCGCCGAACGGCCTCAGGGCATGGTCAGTCTGGCTGGCGTGGTTACGGCCAAGCGGGAACGAACGTCCGCACGGGGCAGCAAGTACGCATTCGTGCAAATGACCGACAAGTCAGGCGCCTACGAGGTGACCGTCTTCTCGGAAATCCTCAACCAATCCAGGGAATTGTTGGAACCAGGGAATATCCTGCTGGTCAAGGCCGCGCCTCAGTACGAGGGAGAAACCGTCCGCCTGACCGTCCAGAAACTGGAACGCCTCGATGCGGTGGCCGCCAACGCAGCGGCAGGCCTGAAGATCTATGTCGACGGAGCAGATCCGCTCTCCAACCTCCACGATGTACTTGACCGGGAAGGCGCGGGGAGAGGTGAGGTGGTGCTGATTTCCCGGGTAGACCTCCAGACCGAAGTGGAAATCCGGCTGCGCGGTAAATTCAAGGTCTCGCCGCAATTGGCCCAGGCGGTCCGGTCCATCCCGGGGATCGTCGACGCGCGGGAATTCTAGAGCCGATCTAGACGCCCGCCGGCCGGCGATATCTCCAAGATTTGGCTTGAACGCGGGGTCTGATCCCGTTAGAACGCACGCCTTAAATCCGCACGCGGGCTTGCGGCGACGGCGCAAATTCGCCGTTTGTCGCTCCGGTGTCCTGATTTTCGGGATGTCGCCCGCGGAGGCTTAACCGGAGAAGGAATACGACATGGCTTTGCCAACCTTTAGCATGCGCCAGCTACTGGAAGCTGGTGTGCATTTCGGACACGTCACCCGCCGCTGGAACCCCAAGATGGATCAGTACATCTTCGGGACCCGGCAGGGTATTCACATCATCGACCTGCAGCAGACCGTGCCCATGCTCTATCAGGCCATGAATGCGGTCGGGGAAATTGTCGCCGGCGGCGGCCGGGTCCTGTGGGTTGGCACCAAGCGCCAAGCCAGTGGCGCGGTTGCGGAAGCGGCCAAGAAGTGTGGCCAGTATTACGTCAATCACCGCTGGCTCGGTGGCATGATGACCAATTGGAAGACCATTTCCAATTCCATTAAGCGTTTGAAAACGCTTGAAGAACAGCTTTCGGAAGAAAATATCGGGCTGACCAAGAAAGAGCTGCTGCGCATTACCCGCGAACGGGACAAGTTGGAGCGGGCTCTTGGCGGGATCAAGGAGATGGGCGGTCTGCCCGATGTCGTCGTCGTGGTGGATACCAACAAGGAAGCCATCGCCGTTGCCGAAGCCAACAAGCTCGGTATTCCCGTAGTCGGCATCATCGACAGTAATTCGAACCCCGACGGCATCGACTATCCCATCCCCGGCAACGATGACTCCATCCGGGCGATCAACCTCTATTGCGACTTGCTGGCCGGCGCCGTGCTGTCCGGTATCCAGGAGGAAATCACCATGAGCGGCGGTGATCTCGGCGAGTCCGAGGAAGCGCCCGCGGAAGAATTGCCCTCGGAAGAAGAGGTTGCGGCAGAAGCCGAGACGCCTGCGGAAGAAACACCTCCGGAAGAGGCACCTGCCGAGACCGAGACGCCGATCGGGGAAGCATCTACCGAAGAGACACCTGCCGAAACCGAAACGCCGACCGAGGATGCATCTACGGAGGAAGTTACCGCGGAGCAGGAATCCGAAGAAAAGCCGGAACAGCCGGCAACCTCTTAACTTTTACATATATCAATACGATAAAGACTAAATCTTAGAATAAGGATAAACAAATGGCAGAAATCACCGCAGCGCTCGTCAAAGAGCTCCGTGAGCAAACCGGCGCGGGAATGATGGATTGCAAGAAAGCCCTCGGCGAGAACGATGGCGATTTGGAGGCGGCGGTTGATTGGCTTCGCAAGGAGGGCCTCTCGGCGGCAGCCAAGAAGGCCGGACGAATTGCCGCCGAAGGCCTGATCGCCATCGCCACCGGCGGCACACGGGGTGCCGTCGTCGAGGTCAACGCTGAAACCGATTTCGTCGCCCGCAATGAGCAGTTTCAGGAGTTTGCCGGCGGCGTGGCGAATATCGCACTTGAGGGCGCCGGCGATCTTGAATCGCTGACCTCGGCTGCCCATCCGGGCGGTGAAACGGTGGCCGAGACGCTCACCAATCTGATTGCAACAATTGGCGAAAATATGAACATCCGCCGTGTCGAGACCCTTGAGGTCGGCAGCGGGGTTGTCGTGTCCTACATGCACAACGCGCTGGCCGCCGGTCTGGGCAAAATCGGGGTATTGGTGGCGCTTGAATCCACCGGCGATGCGGGCAAGCTGGAGGCGTTCGGCAAGCAATTGGCCATGCATGTCGCGGCAGCCGACCCGCGGGCGTTGACCCGGGAGGACGTCACCGCCGAGGACCTGGAGCGCGAAAAGACCGTCCTGGCTGAACAGGCGCGCGCCTCGGGCAAGCCCGACGAGATCATCGAGAAGATGGTCGAGGGCCGGTTGCGCAAGTACTACGAGGAAGTTTGCCTGATGGAGCAGACCTTCGTGATCGACAACGAAACCAAGGTTTCGAAAGCCGTCGAGGCCGCAGGGCAGGATGCCGGCGGCGAGATCAAGGTCACGGGGTTCAAACGATTCGCGCTTGGCGAAGGCCTCGAGAAGAAGGAGGAGGACTTTGCGGCGGAGGTCGCCGCAACGGCAGGAATTTAAGTCGGCGTAATTCCAGGAAAACCCTGTTTGTCCCGGAAATCAGCGAAAAATCAAAGACGTAGCGGCCGCGGTTGGTGTACTATCGCGGCCGTTGCCGCGTGGACGCACCTGATCGCGATGTCCCGTCGCCGCACCGGTATTATTGCCCATGGCGAAGACGAAAATGCCAGATAAGCCCATATACCATCGCGTTCTTCTGAAACTCTCCGGCGAGGGGTTGATGGGTGATCGGGAATTCGGGCTCGATCCCGCGACCATGGAACGGATTGCGGACGAGGTGAAGACCGTGCAGGGAATGGGCGTGCAGGTTTGCCTCGTTGTCGGCGGCGGCAATATATTTCGCGGACTTTCGGGCGTCGCGGCTGGGCTTGAGCGATCAAGCGCCGATCATATGGGGATGCTGGCGACGGTCATAAATGCGCTGGGTATTCAGTCCGTACTTGAGAGGAACGAGGTACCGACGCGCATACTCTCGGCCATTCCCATGTCTGCTGTTTGCGAGCCCTATATCCGCCGCCGGGCCATCCGTCATATGGAAAAGGGACGCGTGGTTATTTTCGCGGCCGGTACCGGAAATCCGTTCTTCACTACGGATACCGCCGCCGCCCTGCGTGCCGCGGAAATGGGCTGCGACGCCCTATTCAAGGGTACCCAGGTGGACGGCGTTTATTCAGCCGACCCGAAAACCGACAAGTCGGCGAAGCGTTATGACGAACTCACCTATCGGGACGTCTTGACCCGGGACCTCAAAGTCATGGATGCTTCTGCCATATCGCTTGCCCGGGAGAACAAAATCCCGATTTTGGTGTTCTCCATCCACGCTCCTGGGGCTTTTGGGGAGGTGGTGCAGGGCAAGGGCGTTTCAACAATTATTACAGAGGGGACAAACGGTGGCTGATTATGATTTCGCGTCAACCAAGTCGGATGTTGAACGTCGGATGGACGGCGCACTACACGTCCTGCAAAAGGAATTCGGCGGCTTGCGGACCGGACGGGCCTCGACGAGCCTGCTGGAGCCGATCAACGTCGATGCCTATGGATCGCAAATGCCGCTTTCGCAGGTCGGCACCGTTTCCGTGCCTGAACCACAGTTGTTGACGGTTCAGGTGTGGGACAAGGGTCTGGTCGGTGCGGTCGAAAAGGCGATACGCGAAGCCAATCTGGGACTGAACCCGGCGAGCGACGGCCAATTGGTCCGCATTCCGATTCCACCCCTTACGGAAGAACGACGAACCGAACTGACCAAGGTTGCGGGAAAGTATACCGAAGAAGCGCGGGTGGCAGTCCGCAACGTCCGGCGGCACGTGATGGATGAACTCAAAAAAACCGAAAAGGATGGTGGAATCTCGCAGGACGAGCACCGGGATTACGGCAAGGAAATCCAGGACCTGACCGACCACTTCATCACCAAAATGGATGAGGCTCTCCATCGTAAGGAACAAGAGATTATGCAGGTGTAATTTGGCGAAAATTGCCCCCGAATATGGCGACGTTTCAGCCCCGCCACCGGCCCACATCGCAATTATCATGGATGGCAACGGCCGATGGGCGAAGGCGCGTGGGCTACCGCGTATCGCTGGGCACCGAGAGGGCGCTGAGGCGGTACGGTGCGCCGTTGAGTCGTCGGTCAAGTACGGTGTGAGGTATCTCACGCTTTTCAGCTTCTCGTCCGAAAACTGGAAACGCCCCCCCGCGGAAATTGATGACCTGATGGGATTGTTGCGGCGCTACCTGAGAAGCGAGATCGCCGAACTGCACAAGAACGGCGTGCGTTTACGGGTTATCGGAGAACGCGGGCATCTGGGCCAGGATATTGTTGACCTGATCAAGCACTGCGAACGCCAAACGGCCGACAATTCAACATTGGATTTGATTCTAGCCCTTAGCTATGGAGGACGCACCGAATTGACCTCGGCGATGCGGCAGATCGGTCGAAAAATCGAGAGCGGGAAGTTGGCTGCCGATCAGATCGACGAAGATTGCGTGGCGTCGCACCTCCATACCATGGGAATTCCGGATCCGGATTTGCTGATCAGAACCAGCGGCGAGCAACGCATCAGCAATTTCCTGCTGTGGCAGTTGGCCTATTCCGAGTTCGTATTTTTGGACGCCCACTGGCCCGATTTCTCCGAAGACCTGTTTCTCGAGGCCATCGCGGAGTTCAACCGAAGAGAGCGGCGGTATGGGGCAAGCGGCAGGTGAGCGAACGCCCGACACCCTGTTTCTCAGGGTCGTCTCAGCCGTGGTCCTGGTGACCATTGCTGTCGGCGCGACCTGGTTTGGCGCCCCGGCGTTCGATATCGTCGTTGCGCTTTTCGCCATGGCCATGATTTGGGAATGGGCAGGCATGTGCGGCATTCGGTTGAATAGCCTGACCGGTTGGCTTCTTGGCCTGGGAGTGCTCTTCGTCATTCTGTTCGCCGCGCTGGAGCGTTACGAGGGCACAGTGATAGCCGGTCTGGCATCGATGATTCTCTTGGTGGGTCTGGGCAGTCGGCGGGAAAAGCGCTGGGCTGTCGCTGGCGTACTCTATCTGGGCTTGCCCTGCCTTGCTCTTGTCAGCCTTCGGCAACATCCGGAATCCGGCTTGGTGTACGTATTGGCTTTGTTCGTCATCGTCTGGGCGAATGATATCGGAGGATATGTTTTCGGACGGATGATCGGTGGCGTAAAGCTTGCGCCGAAAATCAGCCCCAACAAGACCTGGGCCGGCGTTGTCGGCGGCCTGGGTTGCGGTATCGCCGCAGCCGCCGCAATGGCGATGGTCGCCGGTGGCATCTCGGTAATGTTGGCGGCATTGCTTGCTCTGGTAATCGGGGCGGCGGCACACGCCGGCGATTTGTTCGAATCGTGGATGAAGCGGCGGTTCGCGGTAAAGGATTCCGGGCGGCTGATCCCCGGTCATGGCGGTGTTCTTGATCGCCTTGACGGACTCCTGGCTGCGGCTCCGTTAGCCGCCATCCTGACCGTTGCGGCACGAGCGGGGAATTGAACCTTATGGATGCTGCGCCCTCATCGGACACACCGCGCCGGGTAACGATCCTGGGTTCAACCGGTTCCATCGGCTGTAACACCCTCGATCTCATAGCGCGGGAGCCGGAAAAGTATGTGGTCGAAGCCATCACCGGCAACCGAAACACGGATCTGCTGGTGGAGCAGGCACTGAAGTTCAACCCGCAGATGGTGGCGGTGGCCACCGAGGACAATTACGCGTCGGTCAAGTCTGCCTTGTCGGGAACCGGCATCGATGTCGGGGCCGGAGAGGAATCGATGGTTGAGGCGGCGTCACGTCCCGCCGATTGGGTCATGGCCGGTATCGTTGGCGGTGCCGGCTTGGCGCCAACCATCGCCGCCGCCAAGCGCGGCGCGACGGTGGCACTCGCCAACAAGGAATGCCTGGTTTGTGCCGGCGATTTGCTTTTATCCGAAGTCGCCGACAGCGGTGCGACGCTTTTGCCGGTCGATTCCGAACACAACGCGATCTTTCAGGTGTTCAATTTTGGCGAGCCTGAAAAAGTCGAGAGGATCATTCTGACGGCGTCGGGGGGTCCCTTCCGGAAGACGCCGCTTGCCGGCATGCGGGACGTAACGCCCGAGCAGGCGGTCGCTCACCCCAATTGGGACATGGGGGCCAAGATTTCGGTGGATTCAGCGACGATGATGAACAAGGGCCTCGAACTGATCGAGGCCCATTACCTGTTTCCGGTGGAGGAGAATCAGATCGAAATTCTGGTTCACCCCCAATCGGTCATCCATTCCATGGTGGCCTATATCGATGGCTCGGTCCTGGCCCAGCTGGGAACGCCGGACATGCGTACGCCCATCTCCTACGCTTTGGGCTGGCCGCATCGAATTGCTGCACCTTCACCACGCCTCCTGCTCGAAGAGATCGGCCAGCTCACGTTCGAAGCACCTGATTTTGAACGATTTCCAGCACTCCAACTGGCCCGCGACGCCTTGCGGGCCGGCGGCGACGTGCCTACTATATTGAACGCGGCGAACGAAGTTGCCGTGGAGTTGTTTCTAGCCGGATCTCTTGGGTTTCTCGATATCGCCCGACTTGTTGAGGCGACGATTTCGGCGATTCCCTCGTCCCGGCCGGGCTCAATCAGCGATGTCCTGGACTCGGACTCGAGAGCAAGAACCAAGGCGAGAGAACTAGCGGCGGATTTTTTGGCGCCGCGGAAAAATTAGAAACGAGTGAATCTATGGAAAGCTTCACCATTATCATTCTGGCGTTCATCGTTGCGATTGTAATATTGGTGTTTGTCCACGAATGGGGCCACTACTGGGTTGCCCGGCGAAATGGCGTTCGGGTGGAAGTCTTCGCGGTTGGCTTTGGCCCCGAGATTAAGGGTTGGACCGACAAAAACCTCACCAGGTGGAAGATTTGCGCGTTTCCGCTCGGGGGATATGTAAAGATGTTCGGCGAGGGTGATACCCACGTCGAGGAAGACGGTACCGAGCGGGAGATGACACCGGAAGAGAGGGCTGTATCTTTCCATCACAAGAGACTGGGCCAGCGCGCGGCCATCGTCTTTGCCGGCCCGGCGGTCAATTACATCTTCGCGGCCATCGTATTCGCTATTTTCTTTGCAACAGCGGGCGTGCCGCAACCGTTCGAGGGACCGCCGCCGTCCGTCGTCGGTGGCGTCATTCCCGGCTCGGCGGCCGCGGAGGCCGGATTTCGGACCGATGACAAGATCATCGAAATTAACGGCAAGCGGGTCACCTTATTCTCGGAGATATTCGACGCCGTGCGGGCAAGTCCCTCCAAGCCCATGGCAATTCGCGTCGAACGTGATGGCCAAATCGTCGATCTGACAGCCGTCCCCCAAGCGATAACCGAAAAGGATGACCAGGGAAATACCGTTGAGGTGGGACGGCTGGGTGTTGGCGCGGGTGGCCATCGCTATGAGCGTCAGGATCCGTTGACCAGTGCCTGGATGGGCGTTCAGCAGACGGTTTTCATGACCGGCAGAATTTTGGAGTTCGTTGGCGGGCTGATTGTCGGAGAGCAAACGGCGAAAGACCTGGGGGGTCCGCTGCGAATTGCCCAGATTTCCGGCCACGCGGCGCAAAACGGATGGCGGGACTTCGTATGGCTGTTGGCGGTGCTGTCGGTCAATCTGGGGCTGATCAACTTGTTTCCCATTCCCATGCTCGACGGCGGTCATTTGGCGTTCTACGCCGTGGAAGCGGTGCGGGGGCGGCCCCTTGGACCGCGCGCCCAGGAGTACGGGTTCCGGTTCGGGCTTGTCCTGGTGCTCTTTCTGTTCCTGTTCGTTACCTGGAATGATCTTGTCCATTTGAAGTTTTTCGAGTTTATTGCTGACCTTTTTACTTAAGCGAATCGTCCGCAAAGGAACGTTTTTCGTGATCACTCGCGCCGTTTTACTTATCGCCTTGCTACTCGTTGGCACCGCGCCTGCGTCCGCCCAGCAGTCGGGCGGGACGATCCGCGAGATCATCATCGAGGGATCCCATCGCATCGAACAGAGTACGGTGCGGTCTTACCTATTGGTCCGTGAGGGTGATCCCTTCGATCAGGAGCGTATCGACCGTTCGCTAAAAAGCCTGTTTGCCACCGGCCTGTTTGCGGACATCAGCATTGACCGGCAGGCACAAGCCCTTGTTATCCGGCTGGTGGAAAACCCGATCATCAATCGTATTGCGTTCGAGGGAAATCAGCGAGTCGAGGATGAGGTACTGGAGACCGAAGTGCAGTTGCGGCCCCGCGTGGTTTTCACGCGTACCAAAGTCCAGGAGGACCTCCGGCGAATTCTGGACGTCTACAGGGTACGGGGGAGATTTGCCGCAACCGTAGTGCCCAAGGTGGTCCGTCTCGAGCAAAACCGGGTTGATTTGATATTCGAAATCGACGAAGGGGAACTGACCAAGGTTGAGAATATCCGCTTTGTCGGTAATCGCGAGATCGACGATTCCGATCTGCGGGAAGTGATCCGAACCAAAGAAGCGGTTTGGTATCGTTTCTTCACCTCTGACGATACTTATGATCCCGATCGCCTGACTTTCGACCGCGAGCTTTTGCGGCGTCACTATCTTTCCGAGGGATACGCGGACTTTCGGGTTCGTTCGGCGGTGGCTGAACTGACGCCGGAAAGAGACGCCTTCTTTATCACCTTCACCGTCGATGAGGGCCAGCGGTACAAGTTCGGCACATTCGACATCAGTTCCGAGTTGCGAGGCCTTGATGGAGATACGCTGCGGGGACTGGTCGAATTTGAGGAAGGTGACTGGTACGACAGCGGCCTCGTTGACGAAGTCGTCGACAAATTGACCGATGAGGTCGGCACTTTGGGATTCGCGTTTGTCGATATCCGGCCGCAAATCGATCGCGACAGGGAAAACCGAACCATCAATGTGAATTTCCGCATCAATGAAGGGCCGCGAGTGTTCGTGGAACGCATTGATATCACCGGGAACGTACGTACGATCGACAAGGTCATTCGGCGCGAATTTAGATTGGTTGAGGGAGACGCATTCAACGCCGCCAAGCTTCGGCGCTCGCGGCAAAGGATTCGAAACCTCGGCTACTTTAGTGACGTCAAGATCGAACAGGTTCCCGGAAGCGCGCCCGACAAGGCCGTTGTCTCGGCCAATGTCGAAGAGCAATCGACAGGCTCTCTGAGTTTAGGTGCCGGATTCTCGACGGATGTGGGAGTGCTCGGCGAATTCTCCATCCAGGAGCGAAATCTTCTCGGACGGGGACAAATACTGAAGCTCTCCTTATCCCTCGCCGCCGAGCAGAGTCAAATCGACCTTGGGTATACCGAACCCTACTTTTTGGATCGAGAGGTGCGGGCCGGCGTAGATCTCTTCCGGCGTACGCGCGATCTTCAGGCTTCCAGGTCCTACGATTTCACCGAGACCGGAGGAGGGGTGCGGTTCGGCTTTCCCTTAAGTGAAAATCTGTCCCAAAGCCTTCGGTATCAGTTCCGTGCGTCCGAGATCGCGAGTGTTCAGGCTAGCGCTTCCAACCTAATCAGGGCACAGGAAGGCACCCGCTACATATCCGAAGTCTCGCAAGTTCTAACGTATGATCAGCGGGATAGCCGAATTAATCCTACGGATGGCTATTTCGTTCGGCTCGGGTCGGACCTGGCGGGGCTTGGCGGTACCGTTTTCTATCTCCGAAATACCGCCTCGAGCGGCTACTTCGTGCCCGTGACCGACGAATGGATACTTTCAACCAGTGGCCGTGTCGGGTACATCGTGGGCCTTGGCGAAGATGTCGAGATCGCGGATAGATACTTCCTCGGTGGATCCACGCTGCGGGGATTTGAGGCTGCCGGCGTGGGGCCGCGCGACAAATCAACCGACGATGCCCTTGGCGGAGAGTGGGTTTATAATGGCACGGTCGAGATGGGATTCCCGATCGGGCTCCCCAACGAATTCGGTATTCGGGCGCGTATGTTCACCGATTTTGGCAGCGCCGGCGGCGTATCGCCGTCAAACGCGAACGTGCTGGACCCGGGAAGCATGCGTCTGGCGGCGGGCGCTGGATTGGGCTGGACTTCGCCAATTGGGCCGATCTCTATTGATTTTGGTTTTCCAATCCTCAAGGAAGACGAGGATAGGGATGAAACAATTCGGATTAATTTCGGAACGCGATTCTAATGAAGCTACTCAGAACTCTCTCTATTCTTGCCCTGCCGGTTGCTGCATTTCTGGTATTGGGTGGAATAGACACCGCCCGTGCTCAAGGGCAGCCTGAACCCGATGCCCGGCAGGGCCAACTCGGTATTCTCGATATTGAGGTCATCCGCCGTCAGTCGAAGATGACCCAGGACATGGACCGCCAGATCGCTGAATTACGGACCAAACTCGGAGACGAGGTGAAGGCGGAGGAAGCCGAGTTGCGAAAGGCCGCGGAAGAACTCGAACGGCAGCGTGTGATCATCGCGCCCGAAGCCTATACAAAGAACCGCGAGGAACTGCGTCAACGCACGGCGAAATTCCGGCGGGAGGCAAATGCGCGAAGCCAACGGTTGAACGCCATGCGGGGACAGGCGTTGAAGGCCTTCCAGGAAGAGCTCAACAAGGCAGTCCGGACCTATGCGCGGGCAAACAGGTATTTTTTGATCCTCAGCCGGCGGGAACTGGTATTTTTCGAGCGGCCTTTGGACGTTACGGCTGAGGTGATCAAGTTGTTGGATCAAAACGTTCCATCTTATCAGCTCACGGACCCCGCCGCCGGCCAGAAATAGATGGCCGATCCACGGTTCTTCAAATCCGCAGGGAGTTTCTCGTTAACCGAACTTGCCAATGTCTCGGGGTGTGAGGCTCGCGGTGAAGAGTCAGAGACCGTGAAATTCAACGATGTAGGCCCATTGGCGGCTGCGGGGCCGGACGTGGTGAGCTTTATCGACAACCGGCGCTATATCGAAGAGTTTGAACGGAGCGACGCGGGTGCGATTGTTCTGGCCCCGAACCTCGTGGGCCGCGCCCCGGCCGGTGCGGCTCTTTTGATTTCGGATGATCCTTACCGTGCCTTCGCCCTGATCGCTCAGGCGTTTTACCCGCCCGAGCACGGATCTCCGGAAATCTCCAAGCACGCTCATATCGACCCCACGGCTAAATTGGGGTCAAGTGTCAGAGTCGATCCCGGTGCGGTTGTCGGGCCAGGGGCGGAAATCGGAGATGGGACCTTGGTGGGCGCGAATGCGGTTATTGCACCTGGCGTTGTCGTTGGGAAAAATTGTGTTGTCGGGTCCAATGTCACTCTTGCCTACTGTCTAATTGGGGAGGCAGTGCTCATCCACCCCGGGGTCAGGGTCGGTCAAGACGGATTTGGTTTTGCGCCCGGGGCTGGCGGACACCAAAAGGTTCCGCAACTCGGCCGGGTGCTCATTGGTGATGGCGTGGAGATTGGCGCGAATTCGGCCATTGATCGCGGCGCCGGTCCGGATACCGTAATTGGGGCGGGGACGAAGATTGATAATCTCGTACATATCGCACATAACGTCAAAATTGGCGTGAATTGCTTGATTGCAGGGCAGGTCGGTATGTCGGGTTCCGCTCGATTGAAAGATTTTGTCATGATCGGCGGACAGGCCGGAATAAGCGGCCATTTGCACGTTGGACCGGGGGCCCGAATCGCGGCACAGTCGGGCGTGACCAAGGATGTGCCGGCAGGCCGAACGGTCGTTGGATTTCCAGCCGAGGAAGCCAAAGGCTTTTGGCGAAAGTTGGCGCGGCTGAACCGGTTGCTTAAGGGAGACGAGGGTCACTAGCGGATGGATTCGGAAAGCAAACAGGTTACCGATACGGTTCTAAATGTCGAGGACATCATGCGGATGCTTCCTCACAGGTATCCCATGCTGTTGGTCGACAGGATTGTGGATTTGGTCCCGGAGACCAGTGCAACCGGCATCAAGAATGTGACCGCGAACGAACCCTATTTTCCCGGCCATTTCCCGGAGCGGCCGGTCATGCCCGGTGTCATGATCATTGAGTGCATGGCGCAAACCGCAGCGGCGCTCATTGTTTGGGGTATCGGGGAGGAATTAGAGGGCAAACTGGTCTACTTCATGTCCATCGATTCGGCGCGGTTCCGCAAGCCGGTCGTGCCGGGCGACCGATTGGAGGTCCACGTCGAGGCCAAACAACACCGGGGGCCGGTCTGGAAATTCTCCGGAGAAGGAACAGTCGATGGCGAAGTGGTCGCCGAAGCGACCTTCACCGCCATGATCGTGGACAGTTAAATGCCCGGCGTTCACCCAACAGCGCTCATCGAGGACGGTGCCCAAATCGGGGCGGACGTTGGAATTGGTCCGTACTCGTGTATCGGGCAGGACGTGGTGCTTGGTGATGGTGTGCGATTGGGTTCTCATGTGGTGATTACCGGCCGGACGCGTCTCGGGGACGGCACACGGGTCTTTCCTTTTGCATCGATCGGCCACCAACCGCAGGACCTGAAGTTCAAAGGCGAGAAATCGTCCCTGGAAATCGGCAAGAATAACGTCATCCGCGAGCACGTCACCATGAACCCCGGAACCGAGGGCGGTGGGATGGTGACCCGCATCGGAGACGGTTGCCTGTTTATGGTGGCGGCGCATGTGGCTCATGACTGCCAGATCGGCGACAACGTCATCCTGGTCAATAATGCGACCCTCGCCGGCCATGTGGAAATTGGCGACTGGGCCATCGTCGGGGGACTTTCGGCCGTGCATCAATTCGTCCGTATCGGCCGGCACGCCATGATCGGGGGCATGAGCGGGGTCGAGCACGATGTTATTCCCTACGGCTCGGTCGTCGGAAACCGCGCCCACCTCTCCGGTCTAAACCTCGTCGGGCTCAAGCGGCGGGATTTTTCCAGAGAGGTCATTCACGATCTCCGCCGGGCCTACCGGCTGATCTTCGCTCAGGAGGGCACTCAGTCGGAGCGGGTGACGGATGTGGCGGAACTCTTCAGTCATGTCGAGCCGGTGATGGAGATCGTCAACTTTATTGGCGTCGATTCGGCCCGGGCGATCTGTCAGCCCCTGCTCGAGGATGCAGCCTAAACTCGGCATCATCGCGGGAGGGGGAGACCTTCCCAAGCTGGTCATCGAAGCCTGCCGCGAAAGCGGACGCGCCTTCTACGTCGTCGCCCTCGAAGATCACCTCGATTTCTCTCTTGACGATGACGTACCGCACGGACTTCACCGGATGAACCGGGCGGGTGATATCCTCGATGCCTTGTCGGAACAGAATGTCGCCGAAATCGTGATGGCGGGCCGGGTACGGCGGCCGGCACTCAAGGATGTCATGATGGATCGACGCTCGGCCGCGCTGCTGCTGAGGATCGGCGGTCTGGCCTTGGGCGATGATGGTTTGCTGCGCGGCGTATCTCGGGTCTTCGAGGATCACGGCTTTCGCGTCATCGGTGCCGACCAAGTCGTGGCCGATCTGTTGGCCCCGCGGGGCATATTGGGGCGACACGAGCCGGATTCCCGGGCGCTGGCCGATATAGAGATCGGCATTGCGGCCGCACGGCAATTGGGGGCGCAGGATTTGGGGCAAGCCGTGATTGTACGGGCAGGTGAAATCCTGGACACCGAGGATGAAGCCGGGACCGCGGCGCTTGTCGCCCGATGTGCGCCCGTGGACGGCACAAGGTCGGGGGTTCTCGTGAAGATGCTCAAACCCGGGCAGGACCGGCGAGTTGATTTGCCGACGATCGGACCGGATACCATTACTGAAATCGACCGGGCGGGCCTTGAGGGTGTCGCCGTCGAAGCCGGGCGGTCGTTGATCCTCAAACGCCTTGAGGTCATTCGCGAAGCGGATCGCCGAGGCATCTTTGTCCTCGGCATTGCGCCCGAGGCGGATATCTAAGCGGTGGCGGAAGGGCCCCTCATCTACATTATCGCGGGTGAACCGTCGGGTGATGCCCTTGGGGCCCCGTTGATGGCCGAAATCAGCCGTCAAACGCAAGGAGCGGCGCGATTTATTGGGATTGGCGGAGACCAAATGACAGCCCATGGATTGGACAGTCTGGTGCCGTTATCGGAATTGTCGGTAATGGGATTGGCTGAGGTGGTTCCGCGTATCCCGCGAATTCTTTCACTGATCCGGCGGACCGCGGCGGATATTCGAGCGCAGCGGCCGAACCTCGTTGTCACCGTCGATGCCCCGGATTTCTGCCTGCGGGTGGTAAAGAAACTGCGCGGCGCCGGCATTCCGGTAGTGCACTTTGTCGCCCCGACCGTCTGGGCTTGGAAACCGGGGCGAGCCAAAAAAATCGCCCGCTTGGTTGATCATCTTCTGGTGCTGTTTCCGTTTGAGCCGCCGTATTTCGAGAGGGAGGGCCTTTCCTGCACGTTTGTCGGCCATCCGGTGGTGGAGGGTGGGGCAAATAGCAGCAATGGTCCCGGGTTTCGACAGGCGCACGGGATTGCCCCGGAAGCCCCGGTCATTTGCGCCCTGCCGGGCAGCCGCGGCACCGAAGTGGCGCGTCACATGCCCATATTCGGCCAGGCCATCGAACGGCTTGCGGGGCATATTCCCGGCCTTCGCGTGATTTTGCCCACGCTTGCGAGCGTTGGCGGCATGGTATCCGCCGGCGCACGCGGTTGGCCTATCCAACCGATCATCGTGGACGGCAGCGAGAAATATGACGCTTTTGCCGCGGCCCACGTTGCGATTGCGGCGTCCGGTTCGGTTGCCCTTGAGCTGGCTGCCGCCCGGTTGCCAACCGTTACGGCCTACAAGACCAACCCGATTACGGCCTGGCTGACGCGCCGGCTGGTCCGGGTCCGGTTTGCCAATCTGGTGAATCTCCTGAATGACCGGGAAGTGGTGCCCGAATTCCTCTTTGAGGCCTGTACGCCGGAAAACTTGGCGTCCGCGGCGGAACGCCTGCTCACCGACCCGAATGCCGCCCGGGATCAGATCGAGGGCATGCAAAACGCGATCTCACGATTGAACCCGGACGGGGACACGCCGAGCCGGCGGGCGAGCCGGGCGGTGCTCGACGTCATCGCAGGACTATAATCCGGAAACGCGCCCTAGCTGCGCTTGTCGAGGTCGACGAAATCCCGCCGGGGAGGCCCGGTAAACAGCTGACGGGGCCGGCCGATTTTCTGGCTCGGATCTTCGACCATCTCATTCCACTGGGCGATCCAGCCGACGGTCCGGGCAACGGCGAACAGCACCGTGAACATGGTGGTCGGAATTCCGATGGCCTTGAAAATGATCCCCGAATAGAAATCCACGTTGGGATAGAGCTTGCGCTCGACGAAGTACTCGTCTTCGACGGCGATCTTCTCCAACTCCATGGCCAGTTCGAGCAGCGGCTCGTCGGTAATGCCAAGCTCCTCCAGGACCTCGTGGCAGGTCTGCTGCATCACGCGGGCACGGGGGTCGAAGTTCTTGTAGACCCGGTGACCGAAACCCATCAGGCGGAAGGGATCATCGGGGTCCTTGGCCTTTTTGACATACTCCGTGATGTTCGACTTGTCGCCGATTTCGTGGAGCATGTTGAGGACAGCTTCGTTGGCGCCGCCGTGGGCCGGGCCCCAGAGGGAGGCGATGCCGGCGGCGATACAAGCGAACGGGTTGGCCCCGCTTGAGCCGGCCAGCCGCACGGTCGAGGTTGAGGCATTCTGCTCATGGTCCGCGTGGAGGATCAAAATCCGGTCCATGGCGCGGGCGAGGGTGGGGCTGACGTCGTAATCCTCGGCCGGTGTCGCAAACAACATGTGGAGGAAGTTTTCCGAATAGCTCAGGCCGTTGTCGGGATAGATGAACGGCTGACCAATGGCGTATTTGTATGCGTGGGCCGCGATGGTCGGAATCTTGGCGATCATCCGGTAGGACGCCACCGTCCGGTGCCAGGGATCGTTAATATCCAGACTGTCGTGATAGAACGCCGAGAGCGCGCCGACGACGCCGCACATAATGGCCATGGGATGGGAATCACGCCGGAAGCCGCGATAAAACTGGTTCACCTGCTCGTGGAGCATGGTGTGGTAGGTAATGTCGTGCTCGAATTTGGCCTTTTGTTCGGCATTGGGGAGCTCGCCGAACAGTAAGAGATAGCTGACCTCCATGTGGTCGCAGTGAACCGCCAAGTCCTCGATCGGATATCCCCGATAGAGCAGGATACCCTCGTCGCCATCAATGTAGGTGATGGTCGACTCGCAGCTCGCCGTCGAGGTAAATCCCGGATCGTAGGTGAAGTAGCCGGTATCGCCATAAAGGCGCCGGACGTCGATCACCTTGGGACCAACCGACCCGCCGAGCACCGGCAACTCGAATGCCTCGCCGGTCTCGTTGTTGGTTAGGGTCATGGTGTGGTTGGTGGTGGTATTGTGATCGTTCATTCGTGTTCTTCCCCAAGGTGGTAACGGTCCCGTCAGTCTTGTGCGGCGCCCGCGGGCGGCGCCGGTGCG
The DNA here is from genome assembly GCA_965207535.1 of Rhodospirillales bacterium. Classification (GTDB taxonomy): domain Bacteria; phylum Pseudomonadota; class Alphaproteobacteria; order Rhodospirillales; family UBA2165; genus JAJDXO01. The sequence goes on from CBDBMR010000016.1 coordinate 317,994, forward strand.
GCGAGCGCGTCGTCGAGACGGCCCAAGGTTTCATCCTGGCCCAGTACCTCCATCACCTCGAATATTCCCGGTGATACGTTGGAACCGGTGAGCGCAGCGCGCAGTGGCTGTGCAACGGCACCCAATTTGGCGTCGGCGGCCTCGGCAACCTCTCTCGCCGCGGTCTCGATCCCTTCCGGCGACCAGACTTCAAGCTGCGCCAAATGCGGGCGGATATGTTCGATCATGCCGCGCCCCTCCGCGTCAAGGATTTTTGCCGCTTTCGGGTTCAAGGAGAGTGGGCGTTTACGAACATAAAATAACGCATTTTCAATAAGTTCCAGCGTATTTTTCGCGCGTTCCTTGAGACCAGGTATTCCATGGAGCAGCCGCTGCCGCGCCGCCTCGCCGACCGTCTCGCCGAGTTCGTTCTCCAGCCCCGGCAGGACGAGTTCGACCAGCCGATCATCCTCGGCTTCACGGATGTAGTGCCCGTTGAGACTGGTCAGCTTGTCCATGTCAAAGCGGGCGGCCGCTTTGCCGACGTCCTTGACGTCAAACCACTCGATCGCCTGGTCGCGGTTGATGATTTCGTCGTCGCCGTGGCTCCATCCCAATCGGAGAAGGTAGTTGTTTACCGCCTCGGGGAGAAAACCCATGTCGCGGTAGGCCTCGACGCCGAGCGCGCCATGGCGCTTGGAGAGCTTTGCGCCGTCGCTTCCGTGGAGGAGGGGCATGTGGGCCATGATCGGCATATCCCATCCCAAGGACGCGTAAATCTGAGCCTGACGGAAGGCGTTGGTCAGGTGGTCGTCTCCGCGAATGACGTGGGTAATGCCCATGTCATGGTCGTCAACCACGACCGCTAGCATGTAGGTCGGCGTTCCATCGGCCCGCAACAGGATCATGTCGTCCAGCTGATCGTGGCCAACCCGCACTTCTCCCTGGATAACGTCCCGGATGACTGTTTCGCCGCCCTCGGGCACCTTCAGGCGAATAACCGGATCGATGCCGTCGGGCGCTTCGGTGGGATCGCGGTCCCGCCAACGGCCGTCATAGAGCCGGGCGCTGCCTGCCGTCCGCGCCGCGTCTCGCATCTCCGCGAGTTCCTCGGGCGTGCAGTAGCAGCGGTAGGCCTTGCCTTCGTCAAGAAGCTGCCGGGCGATTTCGGCATGCCGGCCGCTGCGCGCGAACTGTGAGATGGGCTCTCCATCCCAGGTGAGATCCAGCCAGCGCATCCCGCTGAGGATGGCGTCGACGGCCTCGTCGGTGGAGCGCTTCCGGTCGGTGTCCTCGATTCGCAGTAGAAACGTGCCCTGATGATGTCTGGCGAACAGCCAGTTGAACAATGCGGTGCGGGCGCCGCCGATATGGAGGAAGCCCGTGGGCGAGGGCGCGAAGCGGGTGACGACCATAAAATCCTATCTAAGTAATTGATATTATTCAATTAATCAAAACAGGGCGGGCAGTTTACAGGTTTGGTTCTGGTCTGTCATCCTTGCACCATGGCACGGGAGGATAATCGGACGGGCGTCCTGGTGAGCGGCATTCTCGGCGGTGCGCGGGACGCGTTGCTTGAAGAGCGGGATCGTTGGCTCTTGTGGGTCCCGGTGGCGTTCGGCGCCGGCATCGGCCTTTACTTCTTCCTGCCTGATGAGCCGCCGGTCTGGCTCGCCTTTGGACCGGGTGCGCTATCGGTCACCTGCGGTTGGCTGGGCCGCCGCCGGCCCGTTGTCATGTTCTTTTCCGTCGGACTGTTCATTGTCGCTGCCGGTTTCCTGAGCGCTCAATGGCATACCCTGGATCTCAAGCATCCGGTGCTGGCCGAAAACCGCAGCGCCGCCAGCGTCCAGGGGCGCATCGCGCTCCTGGAGCCGTTTCCCGATGGGGTGCGGGTGACCCTGGACCGGGTCAGGATCCAAAACCTGGCGGCGCCCCGGCAGCCGCCGCGGGTTCGAGTTCGTCTCCGGGGCGCGCAACCGGCTTTGGCGGCGGGGGACTGGATCGAGGTTCGCGCGGTTCTCTCTCCCCCGCCTCCGCCTGTTCTGCCCGGCGGCTTCGACCTGCAGCGTCAGTTCTATTTCCAGGAGCTTGCTGGCGTCGGTTTCGCCCTGGGGCGTGCCCGGATCGTCCAGTCGCACCTGGAGGAGTGGCAATTGGCGGCCGCCATCGAACGGCTGCGATGGCGGGTCACGCAGCGGGTGGTGGCCGCCATTCCGGGCGACGCCGGTACGGTCGCCGCCGCTTTGATCACCGGGCAACGCACAGTCGTTCGTGAACCTGTCCTCGAGGCGTTCCGCGCATCGGGGATTGCCCACCTGTTGGCGATCTCCGGGCTCCACATCGGTCTGGTCGCCGGGTTCATTTTCGTCGTCGTCCGGGGCGGCCTGTCCCTGATTCCCGCCATCGCGTTGCCCTACCCCATAAAGAAATGGGCGGCAATTGCAGCGGTCATGGGCGCATTTGCGTATGCCCTCCTTGCCGGTGCGACGGTCCCGACCCAGCGTGCGTTTCTGATGATCGGCCTGGTACTGGTGGCGATTGTTCTCGACCGGCAAGGCATCTCGATGCGTTCGGTTGCGTGGGCCGCCCTGATCATTCTCGCACTGACGCCCGCCGCACTGCTCAGTGCCAGTTTCCAGATGTCCTTCGCCGCGGTCGTTGCCCTGATCGCCGTCTATGAATGGATCAGCCGCCGGGTGAGCGTTCGATGGGCGTTGACCCGGCGGTGGTGGCGGGGGCTGCCGCTCTATTTCGGCGGCGTCGTGCTGACCACCATCGTCGCCAGCGCCGCGACGGGCCCATTTGCCGTGTACCATTTCAACCGGATCGCCGTGCTGGGACTTGTGGCCAATCTGGTTGCGGTCCCGTTGACCGCATTTTGGGTCATGCCGCTCGCGGTCCTGGCCTTGATCGCCATGCCATTGGGCCTGGACGGTTTCTTTCTCGCCGTCATGGGCTGGGGGGTCGGCGTCATCATCGATGTGGCGGAACGAATGGCGGCGCTGCCCGGTGCCAGCTTCGGGATCAGCGGTTTTTCAGCGGCGGCGCTGATTGCCGTAGCGTCGGGCGGCATGTGGCTTTGCCTGTGGCAAAGAAAATGGCGGCTGCTCGGGGTGCCGCTGGTCCTGATCGGCGTGCTGATCATCCCCCGGGTACCCAGCCCTGACCTCCTGGTGGACGGCGAAGCACGATTGTTCGGCGTGGTTCGAGAGGATGGCCGGCTCGCCTTGTCTTCGGTTCGGGCTTCGCGGTTTGCCGGTTCGGTCTGGCTGCGTGCCGCGGGCCAAATCGGAGAGGTGCCCGCGCCGTGGCCGGCGCGACCGGCCGACGGGGCCGGCGATCTGGCGTGCGACGCCCTGGCCTGCATCTACCAGAGAGCCGGGAGGACGGTTGCACTGGTCAGAGACAGCTTGGCGCTCGAAGAAGAATGCCGGCACGCCGATATTGTGGTGGCCACGGTACCTGTGCGCGGCCGCATGTGCCGGGGCGCCGCATTGGTCATCGACCGGTTCGACCTCTGGCGCGAGGGTGCGCATGCGCTGTGGATTGACGAAAGCAGGATCTCGGTCAAGACAGTTCAAGGAGAGCGGGGTGCGCGGCCGTGGGTGCTCCGCCGGCCGCGGGGCGGCACCTAGTACTTCCTGAACAGGCCGACAAGGCGGCCCTGGACCTGAACCCTGTCGGGCCCGAATATCCGCGTTTCGTAGTCCTTGTTGGCCGGCTCGAGCGCCACGGTCCCGCCCTTGCGGCGCAGACGCTTCAGCGTGACTTCGCTGTTGTCGACCAGCGCGACGACGATGGATCCGCTCTCGGCGGTGTCGCATTGCTCGATGACCACCGTGTCGCCGTCGTGGATGCCCGCATCGATCATAGAATCGCCATCAATCTCCAGGGCATAGTGCTCACCCCCGCCGAGCATGGAGGGGGGAATATCGATGTTGGTGGTTGGATCACGCAGCGCTTCGATCGGTGTTCCGGCGGCAATCCTGCCCATAAGCGGCAATGCCGCCGGCTCTTCCGCGGTCGCCGGTTCGGACGATTTCGGGCGGAACCCGCCTTCGATAACGTTGGGGGTGAAGCCGTTGGGACGCGCCGGTTGCACATCGCCGGCACGGAAATTCTCTGGCAGGCGGAGGATTTCCAAGGCCCGCGCCCGATGAGGAAGACGGCGGATAAAACCCCGTTCCTCCAGACCGGTAATCAGCCTGTGGATTCCGGATTTGGAGCGCAGATCGAGCGCGTCCTTCATTTCGTCGAAAGAGGGCGGAACCCCGGTTTCCCGCAGTTTTTGGTCGATAAAAACCAGCAATTCGTACTGCTTCTTGGTCAACATTGGGACCCCCTTCATGCGGTGCGACAAGACCCTGGGTCAATTTGGGCGGTCAACACTACATATGGAACAAAACCGAAACGCTCATACATGTTCTAGTTTGGTTCTTTTTCGGGGTCAATAGGGTTTTTTGCTAAATTGCCCAAAATTTTCGGTTCGGGCCGCAACGAGGCCTCAGACCGAGAGATTGCTCCAGTCCAGCCGGACAATGTCGACCCGTTCACCCGCGGCCAGCGGCGGGGCGTTGGGCGGTCGGATGACCAGACAATCGGATTGGGCAAACAGGCGCAGCATGGAGCTGTCCTGTTTCTCGAACGGGGTGGCGGTCAATTCGCCGCCGGCGCTCATGCCGAGGGTTGAGCGCAGATAGTCCTGGCGGTGATCGTTGGCCGGAACATCGCGGCCGAGGAGCGCCGTCTCTTGTGGCGTTTCGTCATCGTTCAGTCCGAGCATGACGCCGATGGCCGGGCGCAGGAACAGCACCGAAGTGACGCCCGCCGAGACCGGGTTCCCCGGCAATCCGAGCATCGGTTTGCCGTGGATGGCGCCGAATATCAGCGGTTTGCCCGGCCGCATAGCGACGGTAGAGAAGGTGACATCCAGGCCTTCGCCGCCAAGCACCGTCTTGACCAGGTCATAGTCACCAACCGACGCGCCGCCGATGGTCACCAGCATGTCGGCGCCCCGGACGCCGTCAAGCATCCGGCGGAGATCATCGGGGTCATCCCGGGCGATCCCAAGATTGACGGCTTCGCCGCCCATGGCCTGAATGAACGATCCAAGGCCGATGCTGTTGGAGCTGATGATCTGGTCGGGCCCGACCGGTTCGCCCGGCAACACCAGTTCATCGCCCGTGGACAGCAGTGCGATCCGCGGCTTCCGGGTGACCGTCAGCCAAGGCACATTCATGGCGGCGGCCAAGCTCACATCGCGGGCGGTCATGCGCCGGCCCTTGGCCAGCAGAACGTCGCCCTCGGTGAAATCCAGCCCGGCGGGGCGGATGTAACGGCCGGGTGTGGGTGCCTCGGTCATGGTGATCTTGTCACCATCGGTTTCGGTGTCTTCCTGAATGACGATCGAATCAGCACCGTCGGGGACAGGGGCGCCGGTGAAAATCCGCACCGTCTGGCCGGCGGAGATACCGCCGTCATATCCGTTGCCGGCTGCCGATTCGCCGATCCTGGTTAATGTCGCCGGCACCTTGCCGACGTCCTCGGCGCGTACCGCGTAGCCGTCCATCGCCGAGACCGCGCGGGGCGGCTGGGTGAGCCGCGAGGCGACATCTTCGGCCAGCACGCGCCCAAAAGCGTTGGCGACGCCGACCCGCTCCGCATTGAGGGGCTCGACGCCGGCCAGGACCTGCGCCAAGGCGTCTGCGACGGAAATCATCATGGGGTTTGGGTCCCGGCGTCGAAGGTGCCCGATTTGCCCCCCGACTTGTGAACCAGCCGTATATCGCCGATCCGGAGACTACGGTCCACCGCCTTGACCATGTCGTAGACGGTTAGTGCCGCGACGCCGACCGCAGTCATCGCTTCCATCTCAACACCGGTCTTGCCGGTCAGTTTGCACGTGGCGGAGATGTCGACTGCGTTGCGATCCGGATCGCAGGTCAGTTCCACCTTCACCGAACTCAACTCCAGCGGATGGCAAAGGGGGATCAGATCGGAGGTCTTCTTGGCTCCCATGATGCCGGCAAGCTGGGCGACGGTGAGCACGTCTCCCTTTTTGACGCCGCCTTCCATGATCAGCTTGAGGGTTTCCGGCATCATGTAGACCGAGCCCGCCGCCGTGGCGGTCCGTTCCGTCCGGTCCTTCCCGGAGACGTCGACCATCACGGCATTGCCGTCGTCATCGATGTGGGTGAGTTTCGCCATGCCGCTCAGGCGCTCGCCCGGCCGGCATCCGCAGGCAGCCGCAGAAGATCACGGGTGGCTTGCACCACATCCGGTTGCTTCATCAGTGATTCCCCGACCAAGAAGCAGTTGATCCCGATGGCGCTCATCCGGGCGAGGTCGACCGGCCCATGGAGCCCGCTCTCGCTTACCAGAACCGCGCCGCCGGTGCTCATGGGCGCGAGCCGCTCCGTCGTGGCGAGATCCACGTCGAGGGTCTTGAGGTTGCGGTTGTTGATACCGAGGAGGGAAGGCGACAGGGCGAGCGCACGCTCCATCTCCGCTTCGTCGTGAACCTCGACCAGGACATCCATCCCGAGATCGTTCGCGATCCGAGCAAGCTCTGCGGCGTCCGCGTCGCTCAGCGCGGCCATGATCAACAGGATACAATCGGCGCCGATCGCCCGGGCCTCGTACACCTGATAGGGGTCGAGCATGAAATCCTTGCGGAGCGCCGGCAGATCGACCGCCTCCCGAGCCTGGGCGAGGAACGCATCGTCGCCCTGGAAATAAGGAATATCGGTCAGAACCGAGAGGCAGGCCGCGCCACCATTCGCGTAGGCTTTCGCCAGGGCAGGGGGATCGAAATCCCCGCGGATCAGGCCGCGGGAGGGCGACGCCTTCTTGATCTCGGCGATCAATCCGTACCCGGTCTCACCCGCCGCCTTTAATCGTTCCGCAAAGCCTCTGGGCGCTGAAGCCCTTGCGGCGGCGGCTTTGACCTCACCCAGGGGGCGTGCCGCCTTTTGCGCTTCGATGTGAGCGCGCTTGTCGTTACAGATCTTCTCGAGGACGTCGCTCACCCGTCCTCTCCCTCCTCGTTGCGGCTGTTGGTCAGTTCAATCATGCGATCCAGGGACGCTTGCGCCCTGCCGCTGTCGACGGCATCCGCCGCCATTTCGACACCCGCCTGGAGATCGCTTGCCTTGTCGGCGACCACGAGGGCGGCGGCTGCGTTATACAAAACCACATCCCGGTAGGCCCCGGACTCACCGGCCAATACGGCGCGGAGGGCGGCCGCATTGGTCCCGGCATCCCCGCCTTTAAGGTCCTCGGGCTTGGCCACCGGCAGTCCGGCGTCCTCCGGCGACACTTCGAAACTGGTCACCTTGCCGCTGTTCCACTCGGAAACATAGGAAACCCCGGTGGTGGTCAGCTCATCGGTGCCGTCGCCGCCGTGCATCACCCAGGCGCGCTCGCTGCCCAGCCGGCCGAGCGTACTGGCCACCGGTTCGACCCATTCACGGGCGAAAACCCCGGTCAGTTGCCGTTTGACCCCCGCCGGATTGCAGATCGGTCCCAGCAGATTGAAGATGGTACGGGTGGCCAGTTCCACCCGGGCGCCGGCAACGTGGCGCATGGCGCTGTGGTGACGGGGCGCCATGAGGAAGCCGATGCCGGCTTCGGCGATGGATTGCTCGATCAGGTCGAAATCCGCATCCGTATTGATGCCGAGAGCAGCCAGGGTATCCGCCGCGCCGGACTTCGAGGACAGCGCCCGGTTGCCATGCTTGGCGACCGGCACGCCGCAGGCGGCGACAACCAAGGCGGCGCCCGTGGAAATGTTGTATGTCCCGGTGGCGTCGCCGCCGGTCCCCACCACATCCATGGCGTTGTCCGGCGCTTCCACATAGAGGCATTTGGCCCGCATGGCCCGGGCGGCACCGGTGATTTCCTCGACCGTCTCGCCCCGGACACGAAGCGCCATCAGAAAGCCGCCGATTTGAGCGGGTGTCGCATCGCCGGACATGATGATGTTGAACGCGGACTCGGCCTGCGCCTCATCCAGCGCAGAGCCGTTTGCCGCGGCAGCAATGTAGTTCTTCATATCGGGCATGTCGTTCATGCCGCCACCTTATCGTTCTCGATCATCTTCAAAAAGTTCCCCAGGATGGAGTGCCCATGCTCCGATGCGATGCTTTCCGGGTGAAATTGAACCCCGGCGATTGGCAATGTGCGGTGTTGAATCCCCATGATCAAGCCGTCATCGCTGCGGGCGGTGATTTCCAGCTCTTCCGGCCATGGTTCCTCGTCGAGAGTGAGGGAGTGATAGCGGGTGGCCTGAAATGGGCTGTTCAGCCCATTGAACACGCTCGATCCGTCGTGGGACACCGCGCTCATCTTGCCGTGCATGGGAACCGGTGCGCGGACCACCTTGGCGCCAAACGCCTGTCCGATGGCCTGGTGCCCCAGGCAGACACCGAACAGCGGCAGCCCCTCCGTCGCCGCGGCCGCCACCAAATCGAGGCAGATACCCGCCTTGTCGGGATCGCACGGACCGGGTGATACCAACACACCGTCCGGTTTCAGGCCGAGAGCGTCTTCCACCGTTATGGCGTCGTTGCGGTGCACGACCATCTCCGCGCCGAGCTCGCCCAGATAATGGAAGAGGTTGTAGGTGAAGCTATCGTAATTGTCGATTAATAAAATCATTTCAATAAGTTATAAGATTTTACTCATAAGATAAATTAGTATAATTTTGGTTCCCTCATTGGATGGGCGCCACATTGCAAGTCTGCCCGCCGAGCGTCAAGAAAACTCACCTCATTGGGAAGCATCTCGGGTTGACCTTCCCGCCGCTGGAACCCCTATATATAAACCTTCAACCTGACTAGAAGGTGGTTTTCGTTGGACGCAGCGCCCGCCCCATCCGAGATCATTCACACCTGTCCCATGCATCCGGAGGTACGCAATCCGGGGCCGGGTACATGCCCCGACTGCGGCATGGGGCTGGAACCTGAAAATCCGGCGGAAGCCGTTTTCCTGGAAAATCCCGAACTCACCGACATGACCAAGCGGATGTGGGTGGGCGCATTGTTCGGCATCCCCGTGCTGGTTTTGGCCATGGGGCACCTGATTCCCGGGAATCCGGTCGAGAAAGCGGTTCCCGCCAATATCTCGGCGTGGATCCAGTTCGGGCTGGCCACGCCCGTGGTGTTGTGGGCCGGCGCGCCGTTCTTCGAACGGTTCTGGCAATCCTTCCGCACCTGGAAGCTCAATATGTTCAGCCTCATCGGGCTGGGCGTGGGCACCGCCTACATTTACAGCGTCGCCGCACTGTTGTTCCCGAACATTTTTCCCACTGCCTTCCGAGGCCACGGCGGCGCGGTACCGGTTTACTTCGAGGCCGCGGCCGCGATTACCGTCCTGGTTGCCGTGGGGCAGGTGCTGGAGCTTCGCGCCCGGGACCGCACCGGAGAGGCCATCCGGTCGCTTTTGAGCCTGGAGCCGGCGACCGCGCTCAAAGTCACCCCCGACGGGGACCGCGAGGTGTCGCTGGCCGAAATCGCCCGAGGCGATTCCCTTCGGGTTCGCCCCGGAGATACGATTCCCGTCGATGGCCGTATCCTCGATGGCCGTTCGGATGTCGACGAGTCCATGATCACCGGAGAGCCTCTGCCGGTCGTCAAGGCGGAGAACGACCCCGTGATCGGCGGTACCACGAATCTATCCGGGAGCTTCGTCATGTCCGCCGACCGGGTTGGCCGGGAGACCATGCTGTCCACGCTGGTCCAGATGGTGGCCGACGCTCAGCGAAGCCGGGCGCCCATCCAAAGGCTTGCCGATGTCGCCGCCGGGTATTTCGTCCCTGCGGTGGTTTTGGTGGCGGCCGCGACGTTCGCCGTCTGGGCGGCGGTGGGGCCGGAACCGCGGTTCACCTTTGCGCTTCTCAATGCCGTCGCCGTCCTGATCATTGCGTGTCCCTGTGCGCTCGGGCTGGCGACGCCCATGTCGATCATGGTCGCCATGGGCCGGGGCGCGGGGGCCGGCGTGCTCGCCCGGGATGCCGAAGCTCTCGAAACCCTGGAACGGGTGGACACATTGGTTGTCGACAAAACGGGCACCCTGACCGTGGGCCGCCCGGTTTTGTCCAAGGTCCTTCCCATGGGCGGCGCGAGCGAGGAGGAGGCGCTCCGCCTGGCCGCTTCCCTTGAAGTCGGCAGCGCTCATCCCATCGCCCGGGCCATCCTGCAGTCCGCGCGGGAACGGGGCCTGACCCCGGTCGAAGCCGCGGAATTCAAGTCTCTGGACGGGCTGGGTGTCAGCGGCGCCATTGACGGCCATGTCATGTTCCTCGGGGGGCCATCGCTCATGGCGGAACGGGGCATCGGGATAGACCATCTTCGGGATATGGCGGAAAAGTCGTCCGCCTCGGGCGGCACCGTGATCTATATGGCCCGGGATACGGAGCTGCTTGCGCTTTTCGTAGTCGCCGACCCGGTCAAGGAAAGTACCCGCGAAGCCGTTCCGTTGCTTAAACGGGCGGGGATTGAAATCATCATGGCCACCGGCGATGCGGCCGGCACGGCGCAGGCCGTTGGGTCGGAACTCGGCGTCGAGCGAATCCACGCGGGCATTCTCCCGCAGGGGAAAGCGGCCCTGATCAACGATCTGAAGGCGGCCGGCAAGGTGGTCGCCATGGCGGGCGACGGGATCAACGATGCCCCGGCCCTGGCGCTGGCGGATGTAGGTATCGCCATGGGCGACGGCTCCGACATTGCCGTGGAAAGCGCCGGCCTGACCCTGGTGAAAGGCGATCTCCGCGGTATCGTCCGGGCTCGGAACCTCAGTGTGGCGACCATGCGCAACATTCGCCAGAACCTGGGTTTTGCGTTTGTTTACAACATTTTGGGCTTGCCGTTGGCGGCGGGAATACTGTTCCCGTGGTTTGGGCTGTTGCTGAGCCCGATCTTCGCCAGTGTCGCCATGAGCCTAAGCTCGGTCTCGGTGATTGCCAATGCGCTGCGGTTGCGCCGGGCCCGGCTTTGATCGCAATCTAACTTCGGATGCAGGCAACTCGTTGGAGGATCGAGATGAATATCAGCGAAGTGGCCGACAAATCGGGAATCGCGGCAAAGACCATCCGCTACTACGAAAGCATCGGGCTTGGCCCGGCACCGCGGCGCGCCGAGAACGGGTATCGGGAATACTCGCCGGACGACCTCGAGACTCTGAGATTTATCCACCGGGCCCGGGATTTGGGATTCTCCATTCGCGATGTCGGCGACCTGTTGGATCTTTGGCGGGACCGCAATCGGGCGAGCGCCGAGGTAAAGGCATTGACCGAACGCCATATCGCCGAGATCGAACAGCGGATCACTCATCTCCAGTCCATGCGGCAAACCCTTCGGAACCTGGCCGAGAAATGCCAAGGGGACGACCGGCCCGACTGCCCGATCATCGACGGCCTCTCGACCAAAAGCTAGTTCGTGATCCGTCGACGGGAACCGCCTACGGTTCGGTCCGAATTTGCTCAAGCGGGCCGGAAACTGAAGTTTACCGCTTTGCCCTCCACGTCCGTACCCGAGCCGGATCCATTGCCTCTTGTCGGGCTGGTGAAGAATCCTGAAGCCTTGAGGCCGTTGGTGCACAACAGATTCCAGGTGCCGGTCGGCACTTGGGCCGATCCGTACGCGCCGGTATTCACTTGCCATCGGCCTGTGCAAGTTCCGGCGCGGTTGGGCAGCGATACCGCGATCCGCCCGTTCCGGCCTTCGGTATTGGTGGCCGACATGCGGCCACTCAGGCCGTCAAAGCGGCCCGTCCAGTCGATGCTGACAATGAAGTTGCTGACCGGAGAATTCGCACGTTGCCGCTCAACCGCCGCCGCGACCGCGGGAGGCACATGGTGTCCCTTCACCCCGATCGAGTTCATGATGGCGTCGACCTTGGAACTCGGCAGCGTATCGGCCCCGATACCGCAATAGAATCCTTGGAGCAGTTCGGACCCCTGCGTGGTGCTGAATGTCGCCGCACCGAAGTACTGCACGAACCCAAAGCATGCGCTATTGCCGACGGCAAAATGCTGAATGCTGGCCACGCCAAACTTGTTCCGGGCCGTTCCGGTCAACCCCAAAGCCGGTTTGCCCCTCTTGCCGAATTTGAGACCGGTCACGTAGCGCTTGGCAACGTCGCTGGGGGTACTGGTAAATTGATACCCGGGTCCCGCCGAGTGATAATAGACGAAGAAGAATGGTCTCTGGCCGCCGCCTGACGGTCGCCAGTTGCCGCGATAGATGTTGGCGCCGGTATTTCTGGGATCGAAGCGGCGGAAATGCCGCGCCTGCATAGACAGGCCGTCCGGGTGCGCGAATAACAACGGACTCTCGCTCGCGGAGATGTTCTCCTGGCCGGTCTTGGGGGCCGTCACGCAGCCCGCGAGTACGGCAACCAGCGCGCCGGTCCCGATCCGGGTTAATCCCATTCCCATCCTTCAAGCTCCTATTATTGCGATGTTTGAACGGCGCGCCGCGCCAAATGAAGCGAATCCTGCCGGGTCATGCCCGACTCGAAAGTCTTGCTGTACATGGTCCGGAGAACCATCAAGTCCCAGGCGGTGGGGCTGTCTGCATCGGAACCGTAATTCATCACCGACGGCACCAACGTCGTATGTGCGAGACCAAAGCCGTGCAGCACCTCGTGATAGATGCAACGTTGCAGCCGCTTCGCGTTTTTCATCGCGATACGGACATGGACGCGCTTGATCCTGCCGTCGCCATAGCGGTTCACCCAGGCGGCGCAGGCCGCAAATTCCGACTTGTTGATGATCAGGTTTTCCTGATCCAGAAAACTGAATCGAAAGTTCCCCTTGCGCCGGCTGTCGTCCGATTCGACGTAATTGATTTCGGTTCCGGCAACGGCTCCCAGTTCGGCCATGATTCGCCGGACTTGGGCGTACTCCTTGCCCGTCGAAGAAACACCGTCGACGGTAACCCAGACCGGTTCCTCCCAACGGGAGAGGCGGCCCTTCTCGTAGTCGGTCTCGAGCATGAGCTGGAACGAATTGGGGTGAGCACCCGCGGTGCCACGGTACGCCAGCTGATCAAAAACCCTGACGGCTAAATCGGGATCGCTGCCTGCGGTCTGACACGCGGTCAATGGCAACACGGCCAGCAACAGCAAGCGTCTGAGCATTACAAGTTCTCTCCCTATGAGCGCCGGTCCGATACCGGCACGTGTTCATGTTAGGGAACCAAAAAACGGTTGTCAGGTTGAATAATTTGGAAACCCTGGATTTGAGGAAGGTTTAGCCTGGTTTGGGCCTTGCGGCCAAGTTGGCCGCCGCCGACTAAAACGATCGGTTGCCCGCTCTTCCGCCGGCGAAGCGGACAGCTTCCTCGGCCGCCCGGATCAGCGCACGGGCCTTGTTCCGGCTTTCCTCGAATTCCGACCGGGGATCGGAATCGGCGACGATGCCGCCGCCCGCCTGGACGAACAAGGTTTCGTCCTTCAGCACGGCCGTCCTGAGCGCAATGCAGGTATCCATGTCGCCGTTGGCGCCGAAATAGCCGATGCAGCCGGCATAGATGCCGCGGCGGGACGGTTCCAGTTCGTCGATGATCTCCATGGCCCGCACCTTCGGTGCGCCGGAAACCGTGCCGGCGGGAAAACCGGAGAGCAGGGCGTCGATTTCGTCGTGCTCTTCGGCCAATTCGCCTTCGACATTGGAAACGATGTGCATGACGTGGGAGTAGAGCTCAATGATCATCCGGTCGGTGACACCGACGGTACCCACTTGGGCCACCCGGCCCACATCGTTGCGCCCAAGATCGAGCAGCATCAGATGCTCGGCCAGTTCCTTGGGGTCGGCGAGCAGGTCGTCCGCCAATGCCTTGTCGGCGGCGGCAGTGTCTCCCCGCGGCCGCGTGCCGGCGATGGGCCGGATGGTGACCCGGCCGTCACGGAGGCGCACCAAAAGCTCCGGGCTGGACCCGACGATCGCGAACTCATCGAAGTCGAGGATGAACAGAAACGGTGACGGGTTGATCCGCCTGAGCGCCCGGTAGAGCGATAGGGGCGGCAGGAAAAACGGCACCGAAAACCGCTGTGACAACACCACCTGAAAGATGTCGCCGGCCCGTATGTATTCTTTGGCTTGTTCCACCATCCGATGAAAATCGGCGGGCTCCATGTTCGAGTTGGGCTCGCCGACAACCGGCAGGCTATCGTCGATTTCACGGGGATCGAAACCGTTCCAGGGCAGGGGCCCTTCGAAATCCCCGACCACCCGCTCCAGACGCGCGCGGGCCGCGTCATAGGCGGCTTCGGCGGTGGCCGCGCTATCCGCCCATATGGGGGTGACCACGGAAACCGTATCGTCGACGGCGTCGAATATGGCGATCACCGTCGGACGGACGAATTGCCCGTCCGGCACGTCGATATGGGCCGGGTTCTCGTCCGGAATGGATTCGGCCAGGCGTACGGCGTCGTAGCCGAGATAGCCGAAGAGACCGGCGGCCATCGGCGGCATGCCCTCGGGCAAGTCTATACGGGATTCGGCGAGCAGCGAGCGGAACGAAGCCAAAGTTCCGTTCTCCGCGGCGACGGGACAGGGCCCGAACGCGCCCGCGTCATCAAGGACCTGGCGATTGATTTCCGCCATATTCCCCCGGCAGCGCCAGATCAGATCCGGACGCAGACCGACGAAGGAATAGCGGCCGCGAATGGCCCCGCCCTCGACGGATTCGAGCAGAAAGCTGTTGGGCTGACCTTGCGCCAACTTGATCATCGCCGAGACCGGCGTTTCGAGATCGGCAATCAGCCGGGTCGAGACGACCTGCGCTTGGCCCCGGCCGAACGTCTCCGCAAACGTCGAGAAATCGGGCGTGAATTCGATCACTGCTGATAGGATTGTTCGAGGCTGGCCCGATTGACCGTCACCCCGTGACGTTGACGGAGCGCCTGAGTGAATTGGGCGGTCAGATCGGCGCCGATATCACCGGCGATCTGGCCTCGGACGGCACTCAAGCCATCACGGTCGGCGGAGGGAACGGCGGCAACGACATCTTTCAAGCGGGCAACGTAGTGCGCGCCGTCCCCCGCTGCCGTGACCACGCCACCCCGGTCGGTGCCGAACAGCTCGGTGATCAGTTTGCCGGGCAGGGGCTTCTCCAGGCCGTGCCCCGTGCGGAGAAACGGCTTGGTCTCCGAAATCCCGGCGCCGCCCAGGTTGCTCAATTCGCTTAGCGTGACACCGCTCTTGAGGCGGGCGACGAGATCTTCGGCCCGTTTTCGGGTCGCCTCGGCGCGCTCCGCGTTCTTCCAGGCCGCGGCGACGCGGCCGCGGATGCTGTCCAACGGCTGCAATGTGGGCGGCGTCACACGGTCCACCCGGAGGATGAAATAGCCGTGGTTGCCGAGGTCGTTCAGGGCGCTCTCCTGACCCTGTTCGGTTTCGAACGCGGTCCGGAAGATCGGGCTTTGAAGGTTGATACCCTCCACCGGCCGGCCCCGGGCGTCGGTGCCCGCCGCGGACAGCGAGTCGATCTTGCGGACCTTGATATTCAATTGCCGCGCCGCCTCTTCGATGGTGGCCCCGCCGCCGAGGGTGTCTTCGAACCGGTTGGCCAGCCCGAACAATTCATCAACCGCCTTGTCTTCGGCGAGCGCGCGGCGAATCTCGTCGCGCACCTCGCTCAAGGGCTGGACCGTCGCCTCCCGAACCTCGCCGACGCGGACAATATGCCAACCCAAACCGGTCTTGATGGGCTGGCTGACAGCTCCCGTCCCCAGGACGAAGGCCGCCTCAGCCAATTCCGGCAGCGGCACCTGATCGCGGCTCAACAGCCCGAGATCGGTATCGGCAGGGCTCAACCCCGCGACCTCTTCGGCAACCTTGGCGAAATCCTCACCGAGGGAAAGTTTGGTGTAGGCGTCACGAGCCTTGGATTCGTCCTCCACGAGGATTTGCCGGAGCTCCCGCCGGGCCGGCGTCGAGTACCGGGCGATCTGAGCCTGGTATTCTTCCTCGATGGCCTCATCGGTTACGTCGATTTCGTCGAGAATATCCTCGGTCTTCAGCTCCGCCAGGGTCAGCGCGCGGTACTCCGGCGCGGTGAAACGGGCGGCGTTCCGCTGATGAAATTCCCGGAGTGCGGCCGAATCCGGCTCACCGACATTCCTGACCGCGGCGTTGTCCAACCGGATAACCTCGGCGACCCGCCGTTGGTTCCGGTAGCGGTACACTTGATTCACCATGGTCGAGGGCAGCGCCTCCCCGGCGTCGAGGCTGCTCAGGTATTGCTGCCGAAGGAGCGTGTTGCGCAGCAGGGCGACGTAGCCAGCCTCGGTAAAACCGTTGCTGCGGAGGGTCTGGTCAAAGGCGAGGCGGTCGAACGCTCCCTGCGGTGTCCGGAAGCGTTCGTCCGATTGGATGTTGGCGCGGACCACGTCGTCACTGATCAGTAGGCCGAGATCGTTCGCGCCGATGGTAAGAAGATCGCGCTGGACGATGTTTTCGAGGGCGGCGTCCAACAGTCCCATTTCCCGGGCCTGGGTCGCGTCTATTTCGGTGCCGAGGAGTTGGCGGAACCGCCGGATCTGCTGCGAGACCTCGCGGCCCACTTCGTGCCGGGTGATGTCGTGGTCACCGACCGTGGCGACAATCTGGCTGGCGGCCTGCCGGGCGCCCGGAAGATGATCGCCGATACCCCAAATGCCGAAGCTGAGAATCAGAATACCGAACAGGATGTAGGTGGCGATTTTCAGGACTTTTTGCTTAAAAAGATTCAACATGACCCAGGTCCGCTGACGAGTTGAAACGATGGGGATTGTACCACCCCGCGCCGGAGCGGCGGCATCATAAGAGTGTGACCCCGGGCAATCAACGCCGGGCTCGGTCAATCGGCTTGCCCGGTTCCGGCACACCGGCTACCGTTATTTGACCTAAGGGCGTATCGGCGAACCGGGACGGATGAAGAACAGATTTGGTCTGGCGCTTATTGGTCTTTGCATCGCCACCTCGGCCCCGGCGGCGGAATTCGAGTTCGTCGCCCTTGGCGATATGCCTTACGGCCCCCCGGCAAAGGTCTATCCGCCTTTTGAGCGGCTGATCGCCGAAATCAATGCGAAGGCTCCGGCGTTTACGCTGCATATCGGCGACACAAAATCCGGGTCCACCCCATGCACCGATCGAATGCTTCTCGACCAAAAGCGATTCATGAACGCCTTCGAGACCGCGGTGGTCTACACGCCCGGCGACAACGAATGGACGGACTGCCACCGTTTGAAGGCAGGCCGGTTCGATCCGATCGAGCGGCTGCGTTTCATTCGGCGCACCTATTTCGACAAGCCGATGAGCCTTGGGAAATCACCAATTCCAATCGAACGCCAGTCTGACCTCATGCCCGCTCACACGCGCTACGTCGAGAACAGCCGGTTCAGCCGGGACGGCGTTTGGTTCGTTCTGGCCCATGTGGCGGGGTCCAACAACAATAACCGAACCCTGGCAAACGCCAGGCCCGGCAACCCGGCAAGCGCCGCGGCGGTTTTGGAGTTCGAGGCACGGGACAAGGCAAACGTCGCGTGGCTCGAGGACGGGTTCGACAAGGCGGCAACCGCCGGTGCTGCGGCGGTCGTCGTCGCCATTCATGCCAATATTTTCGACTTCGGGAGTCTCGACAAGAAGACCGAGAAGTTCACCGAGGGGACCGGTTTCAGCCGCTTCGGCGAGCTCCTCGTTCGTCGAGCCGCCGACTACCAGAAGCCTGTGCTGCTGATCTTCGGTGACAGCCACAACTTCCGGATTTTCCACCCGTTCCCCCAGCGTGCGCCGAATGTCACGGCGCTGGAAGTCTATGGCGCGGCACATATGCACGCCGTGGAGGTCTCGGTTGACACGAGGGAAGATGCCGTGTTCGGGTTCAAGTCGATCTTCAATCCGGCCTTGAAGCGCAGCAAGTAGTACCGCGTTCCGGACGCTGGACTCGGACGCCAAAAATGCTACACAAGCAGCACCGCACCTGCGTCCCAGCCATTGCCCCTGACGAGTTCCCGACCCATGTCCCGACGTCCCCTGATTGCCGGAAACTGGAAAATGAACGGTCTCGCCGATGCCGCCCGGACGTTGGCGCGTGGGGTTCGCGATGGCGCCGAGGAAGCCGGCGGGAGGTGCGAACTCCTCGTTTGCCCGCCCGCAACGGCGATCGCCGCCGCGGCCGATGAACTTGCGGGATCGACCGTCGCCGTCGCCGGTCAAGACTGTCATGTTGCCGGGAGCGGGGCACATACCGGTGACATCAGTGCGGCCATGCTGAGGGATTTGGGCTGCTCCTACGTCATTGTCGGACATTCGGAGCGCCGCACCGATCACGGGGAGAGAGATGCGCTGGTTCATGACAAGGCCGTGGCTGCCCGTGCCGCCGGTCTGGCGCCCATCATCTGCATCGGCGAAACGGAACAGGAGAGGGATGACGGCAGGACGCTGGACGTAGTCCTCGGTCAGCTGGCAGGGTCGTGCCCCAAGGACCTCGGCGGGACCGACGTGGTGATCGCCTATGAGCCGGTCTGGGCGATCGGCACCGGCCGCACGCCGACACCTGAGGAAGTTCAGGAGGCGCACGCCGCCATCCGGAATGGATTGGCCTCCCATCTCGGCGCCGAAGCGGCCGACCGGGTCCGGCTTCTTTATGGCGGTTCCATGAAACCGGACAATGCCGAAAGCCTGCTGGCGCTGCCCGATGTGGACGGCGGTCTGATCGGCGGCGCAAGTTTGAAGGCGGATGACTTTCTGGCCATTGCGGGCGCGGTCCGTCCGGCTAATTAGTCATGCAACTTGATACCGGCAACTTGATACTGGCCAAGCCGCTTCGGAAGGTCTAAAAGACGCGCCTCATTCCGAGAAGAAGCCCGAGAGGAAACCCTAGAGAAAGCCATGGTAGCCGTACTCACCGTTGTTCTGGTCCTGCTGGCCCTGACCCTGATCGGCCTCGTCATGCTGCAGCAAAGCGAGGGCGGCGGCCTGGGTATTGGCGGCGGTGGAAGCGGCGGCGGTATGGGTGGCTTCATGACCAGCCGGTCGACGGCCAACCTGTTGACCCGCGCGACGGCCGTTGTCGCGGCGGCGTTCATGGCGGTCAGCTTGGCCTTGGCGATTATCGCCAACGAACAGAGCCGCGGCGCACCGGGTTCTATTCTCGACGGCGGTGCGCCGGCGGGTCAACACTCGCCCCAGGGACCCATGAATGCGCCGGCCAACCCCTCGGTGCCGAGTGTCCCCTCGGTACCGACGACACCGGCTCGATAGCCCCGGCCGCCTAAATTGGGCGGGGCGCCCGGCCACGACAAAAAAAGTTCGTTTTGGCGGCAGAAATGCCGTCTCCGCTCTTCCTAACTACAAGATGTTGTAGTAGGTTGTCGGTCCATGACGCGGTTCATTTTCATCACCGGCGGCGTGGTTTCATCCCTCGGAAAAGGACTGGCATCGGCGTCCTTGGGCGCGCTCCTGCAAGCGCGCGGGTACAGCGTTCGCTTGCGAAAGCTCGACCCCTATATCAACGTCGATCCGGGAACCATGAGCCCCTACCAGCACGGCGAGGTCTACGTCACCGACGATGGGGCGGAGACCGATCTCGATCTCGGACACTATGAGCGATTCACCAATGTGGACGCCAAGCAGTCCGACAACGTCACCACGGGCCGCATCTATTCCCAGGTCATCGCCAAGGAGCGCCGCGGCGAATATCTCGGCGCCACCATCCAGGTGATTCCGCACATCACCGATGCCATCAAGGAATTCGTCAAAGCCGACCTCAACGGCGAGGACTTCGTCCTCTGCGAAATCGGGGGCACGGTCGGCGATATCGAAAGTTTGCCGTTTCTGGAAGCCATCCGGCAACTGGGCAACGACCTCGGCCGCCTGCAGACCATGTTCGTTCATGTGACCTTGGTGCCCTTTATTGCCGCGGCGGGGGAACTCAAGACCAAGCCGACCCAGCATAGCGTGCGCGAACTGCAAAACGTCGGTATCCAGGCCGACCTGCTGCTGTGCCGCTCCGAGCAGACCATCCCGGACAGCGAACGCCGAAAAATCGCCAACTTTTGCAACGTTCGCGAAGACTCGGTCATTCCGGCGATGGACGTGGAGAACATTTATCAGGTGCCGGTCTCGTATCATGCCGAGGGCCTCGACCGGGAGGTCTGCCGCCACTTCGGATTGGATGACGCCGAAGAGCCGGATCTGGAGCCGTGGGAGCACGTCGCCAAACGCGCCGTCGAGCCGGAAGGCGAGGTGGCGATCGCCGTGGTCGGCAAGTACACCGGCTTGAAGGATGCCTACAAGTCCCTCTCCGAGGCCTTGGCCCATGGCGGCATCGCCAACAACGTCAGAGTGAATCTCAAGTGGATCGAGAGCGAGATCTTCGAGAACGGCGGCACGGTGCAGGCATTGGAAGACGCCCACGCCATCCTGGTGCCGGGCGGCTTCGGCGAGCGGGGCGCCGAAGGCAAGATCGAAGCGGCCAGGTTCGCCCGCGAGCGGGGCGTACCCTATTTCGGCATATGCTTCGGCATGCAGATGGCCGTGGTCGAAGCGGCACGCAATCTGGCGGGCATCGAGAAGGCCGGGTCCACCGAGTTCGGTCCTTGCGAAGAGCCCATCGTCGGCCTGATGACCGAATGGAAAAAGGACGGCATCAAGGAAACCCGGAACGAGGGGTCGGACAAGGGCGGGACCATGCGTTTGGGCGCGTACCCCTGCGTGCTCGGCGACAACTCCCGGGTGAAGCAAATCTACGACGAGGCGGAGATTTCGGAGCGTCACCGGCACCGTTACGAGGTCAACATGGCCTACGAACCGCATCTGGCAAAGGCGGGATTGATCTTCTCGGGCAAATCGCCCGACGGGGTGCTGCCGGAAATCGTCGAAATTCCCGAACACCCCTGGTTCGTCGGGGTGCAGTTCCACCCCGAATTGAAATCCCGGCCGTTCCAGCCCCACCCGTTGTTCACCGACTTTATCCGCGCCGCGGTCGACCAGAGCAGGTTGGTGTGATGGAACCGCGTTACTGGTTTGCCGCAAAGGAATATGGCCGGGCGACGGGCGCGCCAGCCGAATGGCGATGGGGTACAGGCTCATGACTGCACCCCGCCACATATCCGTTGGTGACGTGAAGCTGGGCAACGACCTGCCACTGTCGATCATCGCGGGTCCTTGCGCGCTGGAAAGCCGACAGCACGCCTTGGACATGTCGGGCCGGATCGCCGAGATCGGCAAGAATCTGGGCATCGGCGTCATCTACAAGACGTCCTACGACAAGGCCAACCGGACGAGCGTCCGGAGCGAGCGGGGCGTCGGGCTCGAAGACGCCATGCCCATCTTCCAGGAAGTTCGCGAAACCTCGGGCCTGCCGGTGCTGACCGACATCCACGAGACCGGCCATTGCCGGCGCATCGGCAACTCGGCGGACGTCCTGCAAATTCCCGCGTTCCTGTGCCGCCAGACCGATCTGTTGATCGCCGCCGGCGAAACGGGCTTGCCCGTCAACATCAAGAAGGGCCAGTTCCTCGCCCCGTGGGACATGGAAAACGTGGTCAAGAAGGTCGAGAGTACGGGAAACGACAATGTGATGGTCACTGAACGGGGGGCGAGCTTCGGCTATAACACACTCGTTACCGACATGCGCTCGCTGCCCATCATGGCGCGGACGGGCGCGCCGGTGGTCATCGACGCAACCCATTCCGTGCAGCAACCGGGCGGCGAAGGGAATGCCTCCGGCGGCGACCGGCGGTTCGCCCCGGTGATCGCCCGGGCGGCCGTCGCCGTCGGCGTCGCGGCGGTGTTCATGGAGACCCACGAGGACCCGGACAGCGCGCCCAGCGACGGCCCCAACATGATCAAACTCGACGACCTGCAAGGTGTCATCGAGACTCTGATGGAGATCGACGGGATCGCCAAGGCGAGGCCGGTCGGCTATTGACATCTAAACTAGGCCACTCTCACGCCTCCACCTGATCTTGTCGTGGTGTATCCGAGAGCGACTGGCGCTACAATAGCGGCAGGAAAATATAGTTGAACACGTGCGCGGTGGAAGGGTTCTCGACCTGACGCGCATCCGTCAGGACGTTGTCAACCAAGGCCACACTGCGGTAGCCATGGCGCTCAATTTTGTCGATTATCGCGCGCACAGGCTCCCCGGCGTGAGCCTCCTCAATTTCGATCAGCATGACCGGACGGCTGCGAGCTATCAATTCAGAGGCCCCTTCGATCACTTGCGACTCATGGCCTTCGACGTCGACCTTGATGAACCCAACGTCGCCAAGGTCTAGAGAATCCATGCGCCGAACCGGGCACGACAGCTTAAGGTGCTCGCCTCCCTCTCTCGGCGGCGTCAAGCTTGCAAGCTGATTGGAAGCTACGCCACGCTTGTTTATCGGCACATGGAGCGTAGCGTCGCCATCATAGCTTCCAACAGCGAAGGAATGAACGGTCAACCGTGATGACCGTATACGCTGGAGCCAGGGCAGCAGCGCTGGCCGCGGCTCAAATGCGTGAACCGCGGCGGCGAACTTGAGCAATTCCCGCGTATAGCCCCCCTTGTTCGCTCCGATATCAACCGCAGCACGCTCGCGCGAGACCAAGAACGGCAAAAGGTCGAACTCCGGCTCCATACGACGGAGCCGCCGGCGCACGTCTCTGGCATGCCAGGACGGTGGGATCAGATGATACTTGAGGCGCTCCCTGAGGGTTCTGCGATCCATCGCTTCCTCATGTCTTGATGATCTTGCGTACCACGGCTGACGGCTGCGCATTGTTGTGGGCTGATCTCCGCCGTTGAGCCGGTTGTACTTCCTATATTTTGCCGCCACAAAGTACAACGCTCGACATCCGCGTTATGTCTTCCTTGATTTTGTGTCAGAGAGCACGAATGCGCTTGCGCCGGAACAGCTATCACTATTTGACCCAAGAATGACTTGGGCAAGTCCTTGCGCGTCTCCCTTTGAGCGTCTATCAACGCGCCAAATTCCGACACCGGCCGATTTGCTTTTCGGAGACGCCCCATGACCGCCATTACCGATATCCATGCCCGGGAGGTTCTGGACTCTCGCGGAAATCCCACCGTCGAGGTGGAAGTGCTGCTGGAGAGCGGCTCGGTGGGCCGTGCCGCCGTGCCGTCCGGCGCGTCGACCGGCATCCATGAAGCGGTGGAGCTTCGCGACGGCGATGAGAACCGTTACGGCGGCAAGGGCGTGCTCCACGCCGTAGACAACGTCAACGGCGAGATTTTCGAGACCCTCAGTGGCCTGGATGCCGAGGATCAGGTCCATATCGATCGCACGCTGATTGATTTGGATGGTACGGAGAACAAGTCCCGGCTGGGCGCCAATGCCATTCTCGGCGCAAGCCTCGCGGTCGCCAAGGCGGCGGCCGATGATGCGGGCCTGCCCGTTTACCGCTACGTGGGCGGGGCCAATGCATCGCTGCTGCCGGTGCCGATGATGAACATCATCAACGGGGGCGCCCACGCCGACAACCCCATCGATATCCAGGAATTCATGATCATGCCGGTCGGCGCGCCTAACCTCGCCGAAGCGGTTCGCGTCGGCGCGGAAGTGTTTCACGCGCTTCAGAAAGGTCTCCTGGACGCCGGGCACAATACGAACGTTGGCGACGAGGGCGGGTTCGCGCCCATGCTCAAAAGCGCCGACGAGGCCCTGAGGTTCATCATGAAGTCCGTCGAGGCCGCCGGGTACAAAGCGGGCGATGATGTGGTCATCGCCCTCGATCCGGCATCTTCCGAGTTTTACAAGGACGGCAAGTATGAGCTCGAAGGGGAGGGCAAGTCTCTCGATGCCGCCGGGATGGTCGATTACTACGCCGACCTCTGCGGCCGCTATCCCATCAAGTCCATCGAGGACGGCATGGCCGAAGAGGATTGGGACGGCTGGAAGCTGCTGACCGAGCGCATCGGCGATACGGTCCAGCTGGTCGGCGACGATCTGTTCGTCACGAACCCCAAGCGCCTGGCCCGAGGGATCGAGACCGGCACCGCCAACTCCATTCTGGTGAAAGTCAATCAGATCGGCACGCTGACGGAATCCCTCGAGGCAGTCGAAATGGCCCACAAGGCCGGCTACACCACGGTGATCTCCCACCGCTCGGGCGAGACCGAGGACACCACCATCGCCGACATCGCGGTCGCCACCAATGCGGGCCAGATCAAGACCGGGTCGCTCAGCCGCTCCGACCGTCTGGCGAAATACAACCAGCTGATCCGCATCGAGGAGAGCCTCGGCCCGGCGGCCCAATATCCGGGGCGCTCCCTGTTCGACTAGCTCTTGTTTTCCTAAGCCGAATTGGTGGTGTAGGCTCGGCCCGCAAATAACAAGGGGCGGGCTTCCATGGACTTCGGCATCTTCGATCACCTCGACCAGACGGGGCAGGCGGGCAGCGACTATTACGAAGACCGCCTGAAGCTTATCGAGCGCTACGACGAAATCGGCATCTATGCCTACCATGTCGCCGAACACCACGCGACGCCTCTCGGCATGGCGCCGAGTCCGAGCGTCTTTCTGGCCGCGGTGGCGCAGCGCAGTCGGCGGCTTCGTTTCGGCCCCCTGGTCTATTGCGTACCCATGTATCACCCGGTCCGGTTGCTGGAAGAAATCTGCATGCTCGATCAGTTGTCCGGCGGGCGCTTCGAGCTCGGCGTCGGGCGGGGCATCTCCCCCATCGAGCTCGCCTACTATGAACTGGATTACGACGAAGGCCCGGCCAAATACCGCGAGGCGCTGGAGATTATTCTGCTGGGAATCCGGAACGAGCGCCTCACCTACGACGGCGAATTCTTCCAGGTCGACGACATGCCCATGCGGCTGACCACGGTACAGAAACCCCATCCGCCGCTGTGGTACGGAATTCATAACCCGGCAAGCGCCGGCTGGCCCGGCGGGAACGGGGTCAACATCGTCTCCAACGCGCCGGCGGCACGGGTCCGCGAGGTGTCCGACGCCTACCGCGAAGCCCGCGCTGATGCCGGGTTGCCGGGTCCCGAGCCCAAGATTGGTATGACCCGCTATATGATCCTCGCCGACAGCAGGGAGGCGGCCATGGAGATGGGTCGCCGCGCCTATCCCGTTTGGCGGCGGAGCTTCATGGCGCTCTGGGACGAACACGGCAGGGAGCCCATCGGCGTCCACTATCCGGAAGAGTTCGATGGCGTTGTCGAGAGCGGACAGGCGGTTGCCGGAACGCCGGACCAGGTCGGCGAAGAGCTGCAGCGGCAGATCGAAACGGCGGGGATCAACTACATGATCTGCCGCTTCGCCTTCGGCAACCTCACGCTGGCCGAAAGCCTCAACTCGGTTGAGCTGTTCAACGACCACCTGAAGGGCGAGCTGAAAGCCGCGGCTTAGAGGAGCAGGCGCCGGTCGTCGCTCCGGCGCCGTTAACCTTTGGCTAAGGGCGGGGTGATTCAATCACCGCCAAATGACCTGGGAATGGCAAAAATGGCCGCCTCGGGGACATGCGGGTAGCGGACACGCCTCGTTCGCCGGGGAGATTTTCGCTCCCAAACGACTGAATTTCTTGAGTCTTGCCGGTGGCTTAGCCTGGCAGGACGCTTGCGAGGATTACCGCGGCGCGTCATGAGGATCGTTTACGACATACGCCATCTGGCCCGCCAGGTGATCGGCCCCGTTCTCGGGGTGTCCCTGATGGTCTACATCGTCTACCACGCGGTGCAAGGCAACCACGGTCTGATCGCCTATTGGCAGTTGGTCAAACAGGTAGATGCCGCGAACCGGACGGTTGCGCTGCTCAATGAGGAAAAAACCCGGCTTCAGAAGCGGGTCAAACTGCTGCATCCGGATAGTCTCGATCCGGATATGCTGGAAGAGAGAGCGCGGGTCATGCTGGGTTACGCGGACCCGACGGATATTATCCTCGTAGACCGTCCCGGCCGCCGCGCCCGCTAGCCCGGACCAGACCTGATGAGCGACCTTCCCGAACCGCCGTTTTATGCGGTGATTTTTACCTCTGCGCATTCGGGGACCGATGCGGATGGGTACCAGCAAATGGCTGCACGGATGGAGGAACTCTGCCGGGATCAGCCCGGCTTTCTCGGAATCCGCAACGCCCGCAACCCGGACGGGGAGGGGATCACCGTCTGTTATTGGAAAACACGCGAAAGTGTCGAGGCCTGGCGCCGGAACGCCGAGCACCTTGAAGCCCAGACCCTCGGCAAAGACAAATGGTATGACCGATACGCGTTGCAGGTGGCCCGAGTGGAGAAATCCTACACCGGTCCCTAACCGCGCATCCACTCCACGGTTTTCAAGCCGCGCGCAAACGGGTTCAATGCGGAAATGACTGAGCCGCTTCTCGACTACATCATTTCCTTGCCGAAAGCCGAGCTTCATCTGCATCTCGAAGGCACCCTGGAGCCCGAGATGATGCTGGCCTTCGCGGAACGCAACAAGGTGGAGATTCCGTACAGCCATCCGGATGATGTCAGGCTCGCTTTTGACTATGGCTCGCTCCAGGATTTTCTCGATCTTTATTACGCCGGGATGAGTGTGCTGTGCCGCGGCGAGGATTTCGAAGAGTTGACCCTGGCCTATCTCCGCCGTGCCGCCGCCGATGGCGTGGTGCATGCGGAGGTGTTTTTCGACCCCCAGGCTCATACGGCCCGGGGCATCAGCTTCGAGGAGGTGACCGAGGGCATTCTTGCGGGCCTTTCGGCGGGAGCGAGGGAAACCGGCGCGACCGCCCGCCTGATCATGTGCTTCCTGCGCGATCTGAGCCAAGCGTCGGCCATCGAAGCCTTCAGCCAGGCGACGGCTTATTTCGATAATGGCCGGATCATCGGGGTCGGTCTCGATTCTACGGAAGTCGGTAATCCGCCGGAGAAATTCGCCCGGGTTTTCGCTATGGCAGGGGAGCGCGGCCTCAAGCGGGTGGCTCATGCGGGGGAGGAGGGGCCGGCCTCGGTGGTCCGCGACACCTTGGATTCACTATATGTCGATCGCATCGATCACGGCATCGCGGCGGCAGACGACCGGGACCTGATGGCGCGCCTCGCCCGGGCCGGCACGCCGCTGACCGTGTGCCCTCTCTCCAACGTCGCGTTGAAGGCGGTGGATTCCCTGCAGGCTCATCCGCTGAAGCGGCTATTGGAAGCCGGCGTCAAGGTGACCATCAACTCCGATGATCCTGCCTATTTCGGCGGGTATATCGCCGGGAATTTCCTCCAAACCGCCCAGGCCTTGACCCTCGACAAGGCGCAATTGGCGCTGATTGCCAAGAATAGCCTCGAGGCCTCGTTTATGGACGATGGCGCCAGGGCGGAATTCATACGGCAAATCGATGCGATCCGTTCCGCAAATTAACCCGTCCGAACGTCGCACAAGGGGATGTCCGGCATTGGACAGCCTGCCGATCCCGGCGCTAAGCTAAGGTCGGCAAAAGCGCCCAGACAGGGGAAAGATCATGCTGACGGCCGAGAGCAACAAGCTGTTTACCGAGATCGGCGAAGGGACGCCCATGGGCGATCTGCTGCGCCGATATTGGATGCCCGTCGCGGCAGTCTCGGAGTTCGACGAAAAGGCCACCAAGCCGGTCCGGCTGATGGGCGAAGACCTGGTCCTCTATAAGGATTTGAGCGGAAACTACGGTCTCACCGACCGTCACTGTGCGCACCGGCGGGCCGATCTTTCCTACGGGTTCGTCGAGGAGACGGGAATCCGCTGCAATTACCACGGCTGGTGTTATGACCAAAATGGGAATTGCATCGAGCAGCCCTATGAAGACACGGTCGATCCCTCGGGCAAGCTGCGAAAACAGGTCAAGCTCAAAGCCTATCCCGTGGAAGAAAAAGCCGGACTGCTGTGGGCCTATATGGGGCCGGAGCCGGTGCCGCTGGTCCCGACGTGGGAGCCCTTCACGTGGGAAAACGGCTTCGTTCAGATCGTTCTCTCGGAGATTCCCTGCAACTGGTTCCAGTGCCAGGAGAACTCCATCGATCCCGTCCACTTCGAGTGGATGCACGCCAACTGGTCGATCCGGCTGAAGGGCGAGACCGGCCCATATTCACCGAAGCACACCAAGGTGGATTTCGACGAATTCGATTATGGTTTCCGCTATCTCCGCATCCGCGAAGACACCGACGAGGAACATCCCCTATGGACCGTCGGCCGTGCGTGTCTGTGGCCCAACTGCCTGTTTACCGGCGAACACTTTGAATGGCGGGTACCCATCGACGACGAAAATACCCTGAGCGTCGGCTGGTTTTTCGCCCGGGTGCCGACCGACAAGGAACCCTATGTCCAGGAGCGTATTCCCTTTTGGGAGAGCCCGATCAAGGACGAAGAGACGGGGCGGTGGATATCGACCCACGTCATGAACCAGGATTTCATCGCCTGGGTCGGGCAGGGCACCGTCGCCGACCGCACCAAGGAACATCTGGGGCTCAGCGACAAGGGCGTCGGCATGATCCGCAAGCGCTACATGGACGACATTGAACGGATCAAGAAGGGCGAAGACCCCAAGGCCATTGTCCGCAACCCCAACGAAAACGGCTGCATCGAACTGCCGATCATCGGCCGAAAATACTTCAAGGAAGGCCTATCCTCCGAGGAAATCCGGGAGAATGCCGACAGCCCCATCGGCGGCACCTATCGGCGGTTCCCCTTCTTGGCCAGGCAGCCCCAATGGGTCAAGGACGAGTTCGAGGAAGCCACCGGGTTCCGCCTCCAGGATTCATTTCCCCAGGACCAGGGGGAATTGTCCAATATCGGTTCCAAGGACGAGGAATTCGTCGAAAAGTAGGAGGAACCGATGCCCGCGCGCCCTGCTCGGCATTTTCCGATGCTGTTCCTCGTTGGGGCGGTGTTGTGGCCGGCTATAGCCCACGCCGACGCCATCGACGGCGATTGGTGCAATGCCAAGGGGCAAAGGCTCTCCATCGACGGCCCCAAGCTGGTGACGCCCTACGGCACCCGCATGGAAGGCATCTATGACCGCCACGGCTTCGAGTACGTGGTGCCGGCGGGCGAACCCGGGGCCGGCGACAAGGTGGTCATGTCCATATTCAGCGACGACGACATGGAACTCATTCGTGGTTCGCGGCCGGCCGAAAGCTGGCGGCGCTGCCGCCTTCCTACAAGCTGAGCGGCAGCCAGATAATTGCGCGATTTTGCATCGAATACGCACGAATCAAACCTCGTCATATTACGGTTAACTAAAAATAAGGTAATTTCGAAAAACTTGTTGCTTTACAACGGCTTTGGCGTCAAATTCAGCCTCGATTTAAGCAATTTCTAACTGCATCGCAGGCCCATGTTTCCGTGATTATGGCGGATTCCCGAGGGAGGAGTGACCCGATATGGCGACAGCCGCAAAGCGAAAGCCCCGCAAACGAGCCGCCCCGAAACCCAAGGCCACCCCGGAAGAACTCCTTAAATTTCATCGGGAAATGCTGCTGATCCGCCGTTTCGAAGAGAAGGCTGGGCAACTCTACGGCATGGGGCTGATCCAGGGTTTCTGCCACCTCTATATTGGTCAGGAGGCCGTCGTGGTCGGCATGCAGGCCGCCGCCGACACCGATGTCGACACGGTCGTCACCAGTTATCGGGATCACGGCCATATGCTGGCCTGCGGAATGGACCCCAAGGGCGTCATGGCCGAACTCACCGGACGCGGCACCGGTTATTCCGGCGGCAAGGGCGGCTCCATGCACATGTTCAGCCGGGAAAAGAACTTCTTCGGCGGTCACGGCATCGTCGCGGCCCAGGTTCCCATCGGCACCGGCCTCGGATTCGCCCACAAGTATAAGGAAGACGGCGGGGTCTGCATGACCTATTACGGCGACGGCGCCGCCAACCAGGGCCAAGTCTATGAGAGTTTCAATATGGCGGCCCTGTGGAAACTGCCGATCTGTTATGTACTCGAAAACAACCGCTACGGCATGGGCACCTCGGTCGCCCGCGCCGCATCGACCCAGGAACTCTATGCCCGCGGCGAGGCGTTCGGCATCCCCGGCGAACGGGTGGATGGGATGGACGTGGCCACCGTCCGCGCCGCGGCGGAGAAGGCGCTGAAGCACGTCCGGAGCGGAAAGGGCCCCTACATCCTCGGCATGCTGACCTACCGGTATCGCGGCCATTCCATGTCCGATCCGGCCAAGTACCGGACCCGCGAAGAGGTGTCCAAGGTTCGGGCCGAGCAGGATCCCATCGATCGGGTCGCCCAGACCTTGCTCGACAACGAGTACGCGACCGAGGATGAGCTGAAAGCCGTGGATGCGGAAATCAAGGCGGTCATTACCGAAGCGGCCGAGTTCGCCCAGCAGTCGCCGGAGCCTGATCCGTCCGAGCTCTACACCGACGTTCTGATCGACGCCTAGGGGAGGGACGGGATATGGCTACTCAAATTCTCATGCCGGCCCTGTCGCCGACCATGACCGAGGGCAACATCGCCAAATGGCACAAGAAGGAAGGCGATGCGGTTGCATCCGGCGATCTCCTGGCCGAGATCGAGACCGACAAGGCGACCATGGAGCTCGAAGCCGTCGACGAGGGTATTCTGGGCAAGATCATCGCCTCGGAGGGCGCGGAAAACATTGCCGTCAATACGCCCATCGCCGTCCTGCTCGCCGACGGCGAAGACGCATCCGCCATCGATGCCGCGGCCGCCGCCCCGGAACCCGCTCCCGCCGAAGCCGTCCAAGGTACCAATGACGAACCGGGCTGGGCTTCCGGCCTCGGGGAGGCCCCTGCGCCGGCAGCCGCACCAACACCGGCATCGGCGCCCGCGGAGCCCGAATACACCGGCGAGACCCAGACCCTCACGGTTCGCGAGGCGTTGCGCGACGCCATGGCCGAGGAAATGCGGGACGACGACACCGTCTTCCTGATGGGCGAGGAGGTGGCCGAATACCAGGGCGCCTACAAGGTTTCCCAAGGGCTGCTGGAAGAGTTCGGCGACAAGCGGGTGATCGATACGCCGATCACCGAGCACGGCTTCACCGGCCTCGGCGTCGGCGCCGCCTTCGGGGGCTTGAGACCGATCGTCGAGTTCATGACCTTCAACTTCGCCATGCAGGCCATGGATCACATCATCAACTCGGCGGCCAAGACCCTCTATATGTCCGGCGGTCAGATGGGCGCGCCCATGGTGCTGCGCGGTCCCAACGGCGCGGCCGCCGGTGTCGCCGCCCAGCACTCCCAATGTTTTGCCAGCTGGTATGCCCACGTGCCGGGCCTCAAGGTGGTCTCGCCGTGGTCCGGTGCCGACGCCAAGGGGCTCTTGAAATCGGCGATCCGCGATCCCAACCCGGTGATCGTGCTGGAGAACGAAATCCTCTACGGCCAGTCCTTCGAGGTACCGGCCGATCCCGATTTCGTGGTGCCCATCGGCAAGGCGAAGATCGAACGGCCCGGCGCGGACGTCACCATCACTTCATTCTCGCTGATGATGAACGTCGTCATGGAGGCTGCGGAAGCGCTGGCGGCGGAGGGGATCGATGCGGAGGTGATCAATCTCCGTTCGCTGCGCCCCTTCGATACCGAGACGGTGGTGGAAAGCGTCAGGAAGACCAACCGCATCGTCAGCGTGGAGGAAGGCTGGGCGTTCGCCGGCATCGGCTCCGAAATCGCCGCGGTCACGATGGATCACGCCTTCGACTATCTGGATGCGCCGGTCAAACGGGTCTGCGGCGAGGACGTGCCCATGCCCTACGCCAAGAACCTGGAAGCCATGTATCTGCCCGACGCCGCCAGGGTCGTCCAGGCGGCCAAAGACGTCTGCTACGTGTAAGGGGAGCGGGATATGACCATTCAGATTCTCATGCCCGCCCTGTCGCCGACCATGACCGAGGGCAATATCGCCAAATGGCATAAACAGGAAGGCGACGAGGTCGCGTCCGGCGATCTCCTGGCCGAGATCGAAACCGACAAGGCGACCATGGAGCTCGAAGCCGTCGAAGAGGGCATTCTAGGCAAGATCATCGCCGCCGAAGGCTCGGAGAACATCGCCGTCAATACTCCCATCGCGGTGATGCTGGAAGAAGGCGAGGATGCGTCCGCTGCCGAGGCCGCCGCCTCGGTCGCCCCGGCAGTTGAACCGGCCCCTGCGCCAACGGCAGCACCCGAACCCGCCTCAACGCCAGAAGCGGAACCGGCCCCGGCGCCGCAACCCGCGCCCGCCGCGCCGAAATCGAACGGCGCCCGCGTGTTCGTCAGCCCGCTCGCAAAGCGCATCGCGGCGGACGCCGGCATCGACATCGGCGCCATATCCGGCTCCGGTCCCCACGGCCGGGTGGTGAAGCGGGACGTGGACGCCGCCATCGCCGGCGGTGTTGCAGCTCCGGCGGCTGCACCATCGGCCGCCCCGCCGGCGCCGGCCGCGCCTGCGCCCGCGCAACTGCCCGTGGTGGCCGGCGGTTACACCGAGGTGCCGCACACCAATATGCGCAAGGTGATCGCCAGGCGCCTGCAGGAATCCAAGCAGACGGTGCCCCATTTCTACGTCACCATGGAGTGCGAGATCGACAAGCTGCTGGCCATGCGCAAGGACCTGAACGCGCGGGCCGAGGCGACCGGCGAGGACTACAAGATCTCGGTCAACGACTTCATCATCCGCGCCGCCGCGTTCGCCATGAAGAAGGTCCCCGACGTCAACGCGTCTTGGACCGACGAGGCCATGCTGCTCTACAACGACATCGACATCTCGGTGGCCGTCGCCATCGACGGCGGCCTGATCACGCCCATCGTGCGCAACGCGGACCAAAAGGGTCTCGCCGTCATTTCCAACGAGATGAAGGACCTGGCCGCCCGCGCCCGCGAAGGCAAGCTTAGCCCCGACGAATTCCAGGGCGGCGGCTTCACCATCTCCAATCTGGGCATGTACGGGGTGAAGGAATTCGCTGCGATCATCAACCCGCCTCAATCCTGCATCCTGGCCGTCGGCGCGGGCGAACAGCGGCCCGTGGTCAGGGACGGCGCGCTCACCACCGCGATCATGATGAGCGTGACGCTCTCCACCGATCACCGGGTGGTCGACGGCGCGCTGGGCGCCGAATGGCTCCAGGCCTTCAAGGTCCTCATCGAGGACCCGCTGGCCATGCTGTTGTAGCCGCCATGTGCCCTGACAAAGTCAATCTGGCGGAGAAGTTCGGCACCTTCTCCGAGACCTGGACGCCGAAAATTATCGGCGAACTGGACGGCTACGACCTCAAGATCGCCAAGATCGAAGGCGAGTTCGTCTGGCACAAGCACGACAACGAAGACGAACTGTTCGTGGTCATCTCCGGCGAAATGGACCTGGAATTCCGGGACCGGACGGTGGCGCTGTCGCCCGGTGAACTGATCGTCGTGCCCATGGGGGTCAAGCACCGGCCGCGCGCGGCAAACGGCGCGGAAATATTGTTGATCGAGAAGAAGGGGACCCTCAACACTGGCGACCAGGCGGATAGCGACATGACCGTCGCCGAGGTGGAAAGGATTTAAGGATGGCGGACCAGCCAACCGAAACGAACTTCGACGTCATCGTCGTCGGCGGCGGACCGGGCGGTTACGTGACCGCCATCCGCGCCGCACAGCTCGGCATGAAGGCGGCCTGCGTGGAGCGGGAACACTTGGGCGGCATCTGCCTCAACTGGGGCTGCATCCCGACCAAGGCGCTGCTGCGGACCTCCGAGGTCTATCACCTGATGGAGCGGGCCGACGAGTTCGGCCTCAAGGTCGAGGGCGTCTCCTTCGACATGGAGAAGATCGTCAAGCGCTCGCGCCGGGTTGCGCGGCGGCTGTCGGGCGGCGTCGCGCACCTGTTGAAGAAGAACAAGGTCGCCGTCTTCGACGGCCACGGCAAGCTGGCGGGCAAAGGGAAGCTGGAGGTCTCGGCCGACGGCAAGAAGATCGCCGACCTCACCGCCAAGCACATCATCCTGGCGACCGGCGCGCGGGCCCGGACCCTGCCGGGCCTCGAGCCCGACGGCGAGCTGATCTGGACCTACAAGGAAGCCATGATCCCGGAAGAGATGCCCAAGTCTCTCCTGGTGGTCGGGTCCGGCGCCATCGGCATCGAGTTCGCGAGCTTCTACAAGACCCTCGGCGCCGAGGTGACCGTGGTCGAGGTGCTGCCCCGAATCCTGCCGGTGGAGGACGAGGAGATCTCCGACTTCGCCGAGAAGGCATTCAAGGCCCAGGGCATGAACATCATGACGTCCGCGGCGGTGAAGGGCTTGAAGAAGGGTAAAGGTAATGTCACCGCCACCATCGAGGCGGACGGCAAATCCCAAGACCTCACCGTCGACCGGGTGATATTGGCGGTCGGCATCGTCGGCAACGTGGAAGACATCGGCCTCGAAGGCACCAAGGTGCAGGTCGAGAAATCCCACATCGTCATCGATGAATGGAGCGCCACCCACGAGCCCGGCGTCTACGCCATCGGCGATGTCACCGGCCCGCCCTGGCTCGCCCACAAGGCCAGCCACGAAGGCATCATCTGCGTCGAGAAGATCGCCGGGGCGAACGATGTGCACCCGCTGGATACCTCGCGCATCCCGGGCTGCACCTACTGCACGCCCCAGGTGGCGAGCGTCGGCCTCACGGAAGCCGCCGCTAGGGAACGGGGCCATGAGGTCAAGGTCGGCAAATTCCCGTTCCAGGGCAACGGCAAGGCCATTGCGCTGGGTGAACCGGACGGATTGGTCAAGACCGTGTTCGACGCCAAGACCGGCGAGCTACTGGGCGCGCACATGGTGGGCGCCGAGGTGACCGAACTGATCCAGGGCTACGGCATCGCCAAGACCCTGGAAAGCACCGAGGCCGAATTGATGCATTCGGTGTTCCCGCACCCGACGCTGTCCGAGATGATGCACGAGGCGGTTCTCGACGCCTACGGCCGGGTGATCCATTTCTGATGAACGCGAGACCATTGGATGTGCGTCCGCTCGCCGAGCAGGACAAGGAGGACTGGCACCGGCTATGGGCCGGCTACCTCGAATTCTACGGGGCCGAGGTGTCCGACGAGGTCACCGCCCATACCTGGGAGCGCCTGATGAACCGGGATTCCACCGTCTGGGGGCTGGTGGCCGAGGCCGGCGGCGAGGTGGCCGGCATCTTGAACTACGTCCTGCATGCGAATACATGGTCGATGCGGCCGGTCTGCTACCTGGAGGACCTCTATGTGGACCCGGCGGCGCGCGGACAAGGGGCCGGCCGGGCCTTGATCGAGGCGCTGATCGACATGGCCAAGGGGCATGACTGGCACCGGGTCTACTGGATGACGGCAGACGACAACGAGACCGCCCGCAGGCTCTATGATAGGATTACGCCGGTGACCCGTTGGGTGAGATACGACGTAAGTATCTGAGATGAACCAAGTTCGGAAATACCGCCACCCGGAGAAGCGCAACAATCCGGACCAGCCGAGCCCCCGAAAGCCGGCCTGGATCCGCGTGAAGGCGCCGACCTCGAAGGAGTACGGCGAGACCAAGCGGTTGATGCGGGAGCTCAACCTGGCCACGGTCTGCGAGGAGGCCGCATGCCCGAACATCGGCGAATGCTGGGCCCAGAAGCACGCGACGGTGATGATATTGGGCGACATCTGTACCCGGGCTTGCGCATTCTGCAATGTGGCGACCGGCAAGCCCGATGCCGTCGATCCCCTGGAGCCCGAGAATGTCGCCATCATGGCGACCGTGACCGGCCTCAAGCACATGGTGATCACCTCGGTTGACCGGGACGATCTGGACGACGGCGGCGCCTCTCAGTTCGTCGCCTGTCTCGACAAGCTGCGAGAGATGGCCCCGGCGACGACGGTCGAAATCCTGACCCCTGATTTCCGCGACAAGGACGGCGCCATCGAGGCGGTGGTCGCGGCCAAGCCCGATGTCTACAACCACAACCTCGAGACCGTGCCCAGGCTCTATCCGGCCATCAGGCCGGGCGCGCGGTATTCTCATTCCCTGAAGCTGCTGGACACGGTCAAGCGGATCGATCCCGAAATCTTCACCAAGTCCGGCATCATGGTGGGACTGGGCGAGGAGCGGAACGAAGTGCTCCGGGTGATGGACGACCTTCGATCGGCGGATGTGGATTTCCTGACCATCGGCCAGTACCTGCAGCCGACGCCCAAGCATGCGCCCATCGACCGGTTCGTACCCCCGGAAGAGTTCGAGGAGTACGGGGCCATTGCGCTCGCCAAGGGGTTCCTGAAGGTGTCGGCGACACCGCTGACCCGGTCTTCCTATCACGCCGACGACGATTTCAAGCAACTCCGCGCCGCGCGGCTGGCCAAGCTGGCCGAAGCCTGAGAATCGGGCTATAAGCCGGGCCCCAAGACTCGGAAGATATGCCCACCCACGCAGAACAAAAACCGCTGCCGTACGCGCCGGAGCAGATGTTCAATCTGGTCGCCGACATCGAGAAATACCCGGAGTTCCTGCCGTGGTGCGTCGGCACCCGCATCCGTTCGCGGGAGGGCAACGTCCTCGTCGCCGACATGGTCATCGGTTACAAGATGTTCCGTGAGCGCTTCACCTCGCGGGTGGAACTCACCCATCCCGGCCGGATCGACGTGAGCTATTATGAGGGGCCGTTCAAATATCTGAACAACCACTGGATATTCATGGAACAGCCGGACGGCACCTGCGTCGTCGACTTTTATGTCGACTTCGAGTTTCGTTCCAAACTGCTGCAGAAGATGATTGGGGTGGTATTCGAAAAGGCGGTCCAGATCATGGTCAGCGCCTTTGAAGAGCGCGCCGATCAGGTCTATGGTAAGTAGAGGCCGTTGGAGAGCAACGCGGAGCATGAGATGTCCAAAAAAATGACCCTCAGCCACGCCGGCTTTCACGTCTACGACATGCCGGCCATGGTCGATTTCTATACCGGCGTCGTGGGACTGAAAGTCACCGACCGGGCCGACGACGACCGCATCTGCTTTCTTTCCGCAGATCCCGACAATCATCATCAGATGCTCATGGTCCGGGGGCGGGAGACGGAGATCGGCAAAAAGCACTTCAATCACATGGCGTTCCGGGTCGAGAGCCTCGCCCATGTCAAGGAAGTCTACCGGCGGGTCAAGGATCACCCCGGCGCCTCCGACGTGTCACCGATTACCCACGGCAACGCCTGGTCGGTCTATTTCAGGGATCCGGAGGGCAACAGGGCGGAAGTGTTCGTAGATACGCCCTGGCATTGCCGGCAGCCTTTCGCGGAGCCCATTGATCTCGACAAGACGGAAGAGGAGATCGCCGAGGATACACTGGCGCTCCTGGAGAAGGAGACCACCGCCGAAAAATTCGACGAGTGGAAAGCCCGGTTCCGCGAAGAGCTGGGCCTCGAATAACCCTCAGGCGCTGCCCCAGATTTCACCCGCGGTCTCGACCACCAGTTCCAGCTTCCGCCACTGTTCGTCCTCGGTGAGCTTGTTGCCCTGGTGGGTGCTGGCGAACCCGCATTGGGGGCTGAGGCATAGACGGTCGAAGGGCACATACCGCGCCGCCTCGTCCATCCGCCGCTTGACCTCGTCCTTGCTCTCCAGCCCGGGGGTCTTGGAGGTGATCAGTCCAACCACCACGATCTGGTCGTCGCGGACGAAGCGCAGCGGCTCGAAACCGCCGGCCCGGTCCGAATCCCATTCCATGAAGAAGCCGTCCACGTTTACCTCCGAGAACATCTTCTCGGCCACCGGCTCGTAGCCGCCTTCGGCAATCCAGGTGCTCTCGAAATTGCCCCGGCACATGTGAACCGTGATCGCCATATCGTCGGGCTTGTCGGCGATGACCGTGTTGATGCCTTTGGCATAGAGCGCCACCAGATCGTCCGCATCGTCACCGCGATCGGCCATTGCCTGTCGGTAGCGGGGATCGCACAGCATGGCGAAGGTGGTGTCGTCGAGTTGGAGGTAGGTGCAGCCGGCCTCCGCCATCAGGGCGATCTCCCGCTTGTAGGCGGCCCAGACATCGTCCCAATAGACATCCAGGTCGGGATAGACCGTCTCGTCGATCAGCGCCCGGCCGCCCCGATGATAGGTGAGGGAGGGTGAGGGGATGCACATCTTGGCGGTCACGCCGGCGGACCCTTTGAGAAAAGCGAAGTGGTCGACCATGACGCCGTCCGGATTGGCCACCTTGCCGGTCACTTTCAGGGACCGCGGCCTGTAACCGCCGGAGAATGCGGGCCCCTGGGATTCCTCGACCAGTTCGAAGCCGTCGAGCCCGGAGATAAAGTCGAAATTCCACGAATTGCGGCGAAACTCGCCGTCGGTCACCGCCCCGAGGCCGACGGCCTCTTGCTTGGTAACGGCATCCCGGATGCATTCGTCCTCGACGGCCTTGAGCTCATCCGCGGACACGCCGCCGTCGGCGTATTTTTGCCGGGCCTCGGCCAGCTGCGCGGGGCGGAGGAGGCTGCCGACCTGATCTGCCCGGAAGGGCGGGCGGGTGCGTTCGGTCATCTCGTCATCCTCCTTTGGTCAGTCCAATTGCTTGAGCAGCAGGTCCAGCGCGGCCAGCACGGCCGCTTCGCGGATCGCGTCCCGGCCGCCCGGAAAAACCTCGCGGGCAACCAGCGTGTCGCGCCCCTTCCGCGAGGCGCCCATATAGACCAGGCCCACCGGCTTTTCGGTCGTACCGCCGCCGGGGCCGGCAATCCCGGTCACCGCCACCGCCGCGTCCAGCGGCGCCGCGTTCAACGCGCCTTCGGCCATGGCGCGCACCGTCCGGTCGCTCACCGCACCGTGCTCGATGATGGTCTCCATGGGCACGCCGACGATTTCGTTCTTGGCCTCGTTGGAATAGGTGATGAACCCCCGCTCGACGGCCGACGACGATCCCGAAACCGCGGTCAGCGCGCCGCCGATCAGGCCGCCGGTGCACGATTCGACGGTGCCGATCTTGAGATTCCGAGCCGTCGCCCGGTCGATGACCGCCTGCGCCGCGTCGACGATTGCCTTGGGAAAGGTCATAGGGTTTCCAGCCAGGTCTTGAGCGCAAAGAGTATGACCGCCGCATACACACCGGCCAAGATGTCATCCGCCATGATGCCAAGGCCGCCCTTCAAATTCCGGTCGGCCCATGAGACCGGCCAGGGCTTCCAGATATCGAATAGCCGGAACAGCACGAAACCTGCCGCGTAGAGCAGCAAATCCGGCGGCACGACGACGAGCGTCAGCCATTGACCGGCCACTTCGTCGATCACCACCTCGCCCGGGTCTTCGGCACCGCTTTCCGCCGCCGCGATTCCCGACACCCAGACCCCGACGACAAAGATGCCGGTGGTCGCCAGTAACAAGGTCTGATAACCGCCATAGGAATAAATGAACCAGGCAAAGGGCAGCGCGGCCAGCGAGCCCCAGGTGCCCGGCGCCTTCGGCAGCAACCCGGACCCAAACCATGTCCATATCAACCTGGCGATGCTCACCTCGGCGCCTCCTGTTGCCGGTGAGAGATTAGCCCACATTTCCCGCCAGGGTCACGGTCTGCGTCGCGTCCAGGCGGTCGAACCGCCAGGAGCGGGCCGAAAAGCGTAGCGGCGCCTACAGTTGAGGGCCGCGACGACGCGGGCTAACAGCTCAAATCCGCACCGGCTACGATGAACACCTCGGGATCGCATCCCTTGGGCGGCTTCACCTAAAATTAATGCCGGAAAGCGCGGAAACCGTCTGATATTCCTTGCAACGAAATCAGGGCGCGGATAGTGTCGAAAAGCCCGCCGGACCGTGCTTCGATCGATAAGATTTCGATAGAATTGGGGTGAAACGAGGAGGTCATGGGGCAACCTGAAGGTTCGAGAT
Organism: Rhodospirillales bacterium; assembly: GCA_965207535.1. Classification (GTDB taxonomy): domain Bacteria; phylum Pseudomonadota; class Alphaproteobacteria; order Rhodospirillales; family UBA2165; genus JAJDXO01. The sequence continues at coordinate 357,718 of CBDBMR010000016.1, forward strand.
TGGCCGAATATGGCCGTTCGGCGGCGTCGTCGATTCGCCGCGCCTTCTCTCCGCGCGAAATCATGCTCCGGACCGACACCCGCGTCCGGTTCTTCCGTGTTTCAAGCGGTCTCCAGTTGAGCGCCGCCGCGACGCTGGCCATCCTCGGCGGCTGGGCCGCCTTCGCCTCGGTGAGCTATCTCATCCACGACGACGTCATTGCCGCCAAGGACAATGAAATCCTCAATGCCCGGCTGTCCTATCGCAGTCTCCTGAACGAGGTTTCCGATTATCAAAACAAAGTCTCGGCCCTGACGAGCGAGCTTGATGAAAACCACGGTCAGATGCTGAGTCTGGTGGAGACCAATGCGGCCCTTGAGAAAAACCTGAAATCGGCGGAAACCAGGCGCGAAAACAGGGAAAGCAAACACCGGCAGGTAGTCGCCATGCGCGAAGCCCTCAAATCGCGGCTCGATGAAATCGAGCGGGAGATGAACGCGCTCAACTCCCACAACTTCGAACTCATGGGCAATTTGAATATCGTCGCCACGGACCTGGAGCAGGCGATCACCGACCGTGACGAAGCCCGGACCCGGGGCGACCGGTTGCAAGCTACTGTCGATGACCTCGAGTTCAAGCTCGCCGACCTCTACGAATCCGAAACGGATATCGTCGTTCGCCTGACCGAGACCACGACCGAGAACATTGCGAGTATCGAGAACGTTCTGGCGCGCACCGGCCTCAATGTCGAGAAGCTCCTGGCCCGTACCGAAACCAAGGAGCGGAAGGGAAAGGGCGGCCCGGTCATCCCGGCCACGCCGGACAACGAACCGGCACTGCGCCTCAAAGCCAACCTGGAGACCCTGGATTCGAAGCTCGCCCGCTGGAATGACCTGCAGGAATTTATGCACCAATTGCCGCTGCAGCCGCCCCTCGACTTTTATTCGGTCTCCAGCCACTACGGAAAACGCCGCGACCCCATCAACCGCCGTTGGGCCATGCATTACGGTACCGACATGACCAGCCGCCGCAGGGCGCCGATCTACGCCACTGCGGCCGGAACCGTGAAATTTGCCGGATACAAGGGCCGTTATGGCCGTTTGGTGACTATTGACCACGGACAGGGCCTCGAGACCCGATATGGCCATCTCCACAAGATTCTTGTGAAAAAGGGGCAAAAGGTGGAGTATCGCCACAAGATCGGGCTTCTGGGAAATTCTGGCCGCAGCACCGGGCCTCACCTGCACTACGAACTTCATGTGAACGGCAGGCCCCGGAATCCCTGGAAATTTATCAAGGCTGGCAGATATGTTCACCAAAGGTAACCGGGACGAAGAGCCCCGAAAAGCGCCCGTGTCCAAGAAATCCGCCCCGCCATCCATTCTTTCGGCCGATCTCAGGATCGTTGGCGACCTCGCCAGTTCCGGCGAGGTCCAGGTCGACGGTATCGTGGAAGGCGATATCCAAACCGATGTGCTGGTGGTTGGCGAAACCGCTCAGGTCAACGGCAAAATCGTCGCCGACACCTGCCGGGTTCATGGCCGGGTGACCGGTCAAATCCGCGCCCGGTCGGTGTCGCTTGCCAAGACGGCCCATGTGCTCGGCGATATCCTGCATGAGAGCCTGGCGATCGAGCAGGGGGCTTACCTCGAAGCCCACTGCCGCCGCATCGAGGCCGGAACCGCCGGCAAAAAGGACACTGACGGCGGGATCAATATCCTCAAGGGCATGGCAACTGCCGAGGCGGCGCCGAAGCGTCAGGAGCCCGCCGAAGCCGCCGCCGAATAACTCAGTCCAGCAACTGTTTGAACAGTCCGGGGTCCACGTTGCCGCCGGAGCCCACGAGCACGGCGGTGCGGCCATCGAGCTTTTCCTTACCGGATAGCAGAACGGCCAGGGGCGCGGCCCCGCTTGGCTCAAGGACGATCTTGAGATCGTAGAAGGCCGCGGCCACTGCGGCGCCGGCCTCGGCGTCGCTGACGCTGTAACCGGGAGCCAGACGGCTCTTGTTGACCTCGAAGGTGAGGGCGCCCGGAGTTTCCAGCAGCAGCGCATCGCAAATCGAAGGGCCGGGGGGCGTTATCTCGACGCGCTCGCCCGCCGCCAGGGACAGGGCGGTGTCGTCATATCCGTCCGGCTCCACCGTGTGGAGCGCAAGGTCGGGATAGGGCGCCTCGAGCGCCAACGCGCAGCCGCCGATCAGGCCGCCCCCGCTCGTCGGCACGATCATCAGATCGGGCTCGATGCCGAGCGCGGCCATCTGCTCCGCAACCTCCAGGCCGACGGTTGCCTGGCCCGCCATGATCCAGGGATGATCGAAAGGCGGGACGAGGGCGCCGCCGGTCTCCTCGACGACGGCCCGCGCCACCTGCACCCGGTTGCCGTCCGAACGCTCGTAAAGCACGACCTCGGCACCATCGGATCTGGTGTTGGCGATCTTGATTTCGGGCGCGTCCGACGGCATGACGATCGTAGCCGAGACCCCCAGCAGCCGTGCCGCCCGGGCCACGCCTTGGGCGTGATTGCCGGAGGAATAGGCGACCACGCCCTTGGCCTTTTCGCCATCCTCCAACCGGGAAAGAAAATTGTAGGCTCCGCGAAATTTGAACGAGCCGGTCCGCTGCAGGCACTCGGCCTTGAGCAGGACCCTGCCGCCCAGCCGATCGTTGAGACGGTCGGACTCCAGCAGCGGGGTGCGCACCGCCGCCCCGTCCAGGCGGCCGGCCGCGGCCATAATTTCGGCTCGCGTCGGCGGGGTGAAAGGCGGCGCGGGTATCACACGGACAGACTCAACGACGGAGATCGTCTTCGGGATTGAACGCCAATTCCTCGTCCGTGAGACGGGCCCGATAGACGTGGAGGTTTTCCATCACCCGCTGGACGTAATTGCGGGTCTCGCCGAGGGGGATCATCTCCACCCAGTCGACGGGATCGACCGCGGGGTCGCCCGGGTCGCCGTTCTCGCGGACCCACCGCCGGACGCGGCCGGGCCCGGCGTTATAGGCCGCCAGGGCCAGGATGTAGGAACCGTCGAACGTCGCGATCATATCGGCCAGGTATTTCTGGCCGATATTCAGATTGTAGTCGATGTCGCGGGTCAGTTTGCTCCGCCGGTAAGGCACCGCCATCTGCCGGGCCACGCGCTGCGCCGTCGCCGGCATGAGCTGCATCAGGCCGCGCGCCCCCGCGCGGCTGACGGCCTCGTGGTTGAACGCGCTTTCCTGGCGGATCACGGCGTGTACCAGCGGATCTTCCAGGCCCGGGCGCAATTCTGCATCCAGGCGCGGGAATCCGGCTCCGGCGAGATTGACGCCTTCGCGGATGGCCTTTTTGGCCGCCAGCACTGCCAGGTCGCGGCGGCCGCGATCCCGTGCCAGTGTCGCCACCTGTACCCGCCAGCCCGGGGTTTGGCCGAGATCGTTCAATCTGCGGATGAACGGATCGATCTCACCCGGCAAGCCCGCTTCGGTCAGCCGATGCACGGCGACGACCAGCTCGTGATCCAGAAACCCGCCGTTCTCGACCACGTCCCGATGAGGCTCCGGCGGCATACGCAGATTGCCGTCGCCATAATGACGGGCGGCGGCAAGCTGGCCGTAATAGGTCATCGGATATTCGGCCGCCGTCCGGAACCAGAAACCGGCCCGCTTGCCGTCACCGAGTTCCTCGGCGGCACGGCCCGCCCAATAGGCCCCTCGCGCCCGGCTGATGGCGTAGTTGGCTTCACCATAGACGGCGGTGAAGTGCTCGAGCGCGGCGCCATGATCACCCAGGAAGCGCGTGGCAATCCATCCCGCCATCCATTCGCCCTCGAGAAATCCCGCACCGGATGTCATCGAGTGGCTGCGCGCCATGTCGTAGGCCTCGGACATGTGGCCGGTCCTGATAGCCCGGCGGGCAAGGATGGATTTTTCCCGCCACCACAGGTCGGGGCGGATCAAATCGTCCGGCGGATCGGCGAGCAGGGCGCGGGCATCCATATCGCGCCCCTTGCGGCGGCGCCAGCGAAGACGCTCATAAACCAGGCCCGGATGCCGCCGCAGTTCCGCCGGCACCCGGCGGATCGCGCTATCCACGCCGCCCCGCATGCGGCGAAGCGCTAAACGGGCTTCGGCAAGCGCCCGATAATCCTTGTGAATCCGCCGATACATGCGGCGGGTCGGGTAGTAGCGGCCGGCCCAAAGCAGGCGATCCAGGCGATCCAAATGATCCTCGCGGGTCAGGTGGCGCCGAAACGCCCGGTAAAACTCACGTTCCTGCCGTGCGCCGAAATTGCCCTTGATCCAGGTTTCCCGGATGACCTGCCTCGCCTTGCCGGTTTGTTCCCGGCGCAGCAGCGAGGCGGCGAGCCGGGTGCCGCCTTCGGAGGTAATCGGCCGGTGATCCGAGAACCAGGCAATCACCGCTTCGTCGGGCGTGGAAGCGGTCATGGCTTCCTCCGCCCGGCGGCGCAGGATACGGGGCCGCGGCCAATCGGGATTGGCCTTGATGAAAGCGGCGATCTCGCCGAATTCGGCGCCTGAACCGGCGGCCGCGTAATACCGCCAACGGAATATTTTGGCGAGCAACGGGTCCGAGACGCCCTGGGCCGCCTTTTTCGCCTCGGGCCACCGCTGCCGCTCGGCGAGCTTGAACGCCTCTTTCGCCGCTTTGATTTCCTGGCGGGTCAGTTCATCGGCTTGAGCGCCGCCATGTAGCAGCGCGCCCGCGAGAACCGCGACACCGAAAGCCAGCCTCCGCAAGAGGGTCCCCATTTTTGCCCAAGGTCGGGTCGATTCTATGGCTGCCGCCCCGGCCGGGCAAGCGGTCCATCCCATCGAACGCCGAATTGCCACACTCGGGCGCCGCATCCCGACGGCCGCGCTTGCTTGCTCCGCCGCCCGGCCGGGAGTATGTTCCGCCTGAAATCCTTAGGGAGAGCAAGATGTTCGAGGGCTCAATCACGGCGCTGATCACGCCGTTCAAGAACGGCTCGGTGGACGAGGAGTCGTTTCGCAAAATCGTCAATTGGCAGATCGAAGAAGGGACCGAAGCCCTGGTGCCCTGCGGCACCACGGGCGAATCGCCGACCCTCAGCCACGAAGAACACCGCCGGGTGGTGGAAATCTGCATCGAGGAGACGGCGGGCCGGGTTCCGGTGATCGCCGGAACGGGCTCCAACTCCACGGCGGAATGCATCGAGTTGACCCGGCATGCCAAGGAGGCCGGCGCCGACGCGGCGCTGATCGTCACGCCCTATTACAACAAGCCGACCCAGGCCGGACTCCACGCCCACTACAAGGCGGTGAACGACGCGGTAGACATTCCGATTATCATCTACAACATTCCGCCCCGCAGCGTCATCGACATGACCGTCGAGACCATGGCCGAGCTGGCCAAGCTGCCCAATATCCGCGGCGTCAAGGACGCGACCAGCGATCTGAACCGGCCGATCCTGACGGCGCTGGCCGCCGGAGCCGATTTCATTCAACTGTCCGGCGAGGACGGGACCGCGGTGCCGTTTCTGGCCGCCGGCGGGCAGGGGTGCATCTCCGTCACCGCCAATATCGCGCCGCGCCAGTGCTATGAAATGCAGCGCGCATGGCGGGACGGCGACATCACCAAGACCCTGGCGATGCAATCCCGGCTGATGCCGGTCCACTCGGCGCTGTTCTGTGAATCGAGTCCGGGACCGGTGAAGTATGCCGCCGAACTGTTGGGCATCTGCGGCCGCGAGACCCGCCCGCCGCTGACCGAGATCGCCGACAGCAGCAAGGAAGCGGTCTCCGGCGCGCTCCGAAGCGCGGGCCTGCTGAATTAAGCGCCGCGCAACGGCGCTAAACCGGGTGCCCGGGCGATCGGGGACGCTGCGAGCCCTGTGAACCATGGCCAGGAAACCCAAAGACACCGGAAATATCGCTGCCCGCAACCGCAAGGCGCGGCACGACTATTTCATCGAGGAGACCCTGGAGGCGGGAATCCAGCTGGTCGGCAGCGAGGTAAAATCGCTGCGCGAGGGCCGCGCCAGCATCGAGGAAAGCTATGCCGCCGACGAGGGCGGCGAGCTCTATCTAGTCAACGCGCATATTGCCGAATACCCGGCCGCGGTCGCGCCCCATGAGGTCCGCCGCCCTCGCAAGCTGTTGGTCCACAAGAAGGAATTGCGCCGGCTGACGGGTGCGGTGAGCCGCGAGGGCATGACCCTGGTGCCGCTCTTGATCTACTTCAACCGCCGCGGCATCGCCAAGGTCGAACTTGGCCTCGCCAAGGGCAAGCGGAAGTTCGAGAAGCGGGCGTCGATCAAGGAACGGGAATGGAAGCGGGATCAGGCCCGGCTGATGCGGGGGCGCGGCCAAGGAAGAGGGGGATTCGATGAGTGACCGGAAATCCACCGGCCATTGGGAAAAATTGGGGGTCGATCCCCGGACGTTCACTACGCCCGAGCAGTTCAACGAATTCGGCAGGAACCATCTGCCGGAAACCGCGGGTGTGGAGATTACCCGCGTGGATACGGATCGCTTCGAGGGGCGGATGCCGGTCCGTCACGGATTGCTGGCGCCGAACGGCTTTCTCCATGCGGCCAGTGTAGTGGCGCTCGCCGATACGCTGACCGGCTACGCGACCATCATCAGCCTGCCCGAGGGTGCGGCGAGCTTCACCACCGTCGAGCTCAAGTCCAATCACACGGGCACCGTGACCGAAGGCGTGGTCGCCGGCGCGGCGACACCGGTGCACCGGGGCCGCACCACCCAGGTTTGGGACTGCGTCGTGACGCCCGAAGGCAGCGATAAACCGATCGCTCATTTCCGCTGTACCCAGGCGATTCTTTGGCCGCGGTGACGACGAAATCCGTCACCGATCCGGCCTTGGCCTGGCGACGGATTCGCCGTTAGACTGCGTTTGACGACCGGAGCCCGCTATTTTGCAGGCCTGTCCCGCCAAGGAAATTTGGATGCTCAATTCATTGAAATTTTTCAGTTTATTTTCCATAGCCGCGTCTTCGATGCTGTTCCTCGGCCTGTCCAGCCCGGCCCAGGCGCAAAACGGCATCAAGCTGATGAGCGCCGTCGAGGGCTGCAAGGAGCGGCGCCACTTCGTCGATGTTTCCGCCTTCAGCCACAACGGCCGCTACGAGAACCCGAGGCTCGAAGTGACGTGCGACGACGATTTCATCACCGTCCGCACCAACTCGATCATCAACTATGAATATGTGCAAATCACGCCCACGGATATGGCGGTGCGCAACAAGACCTACCGCATTCCCCGCAAGCCGCGGCTTGCCGCCGGCGAGCGCGAGCGGGTGCCGCTGCTGGGCCCGATCGGGGTGGCGGTCAACGGCATCCCCATCTTCTCGGCCAACGAGTCGCCGAGACATAATTGGGGCGATCCCATGCCCCTCGGCATTCTCGATTTTTGCAACGGTCACACGGCGCGCGGTTTCTATCACTATCACGCCCGGCCGAACTGCCTCGTGGTGGACAAGAACGGTTCCGTCGGCCAGGTCCTGGGCTACGCCTTCGACGGCTATCCCATCGTCAGCCCGTTCATCTGCATGGCCCGCAACTGCAAGGCCAAGATCAAGCTGCGCTCCAGCTATCGCCTGATCGACGGGACGCCCAATGCCAACGCCTGGCAGGCCAATCGCTATGAGCCCGGCTACGGCGATCTCGACGAATGCAACGGCAAGAAGCTGCCGGGCGGCGGTTACGCCTATTTCTTCACCGAGAGGTTTCCCTATTCGCTGGCCTGCTATGCCGGCGAGCCGCAGATCGAAGGCAATGCCAACCCCCGCGCGCCCCGGGACGTGAGCGCCCGCGGCAACCGCCGGGGCGGCCCGGGCGGCGGGCCCCGTGGTGAGCGGCGGCGCGGACCCGGCGGGCCCGGCGGCTTCGGCCCGCCGCGCCGTAGGGGCGGCCGGCCCGATTTCGCCACACTCGGCGGACGGCCGGGGCAGGGCGGGCGCATCGAGCCCGATGACGGCGGCCGGGCGGGCCTCGAGAACCTCGCCAAAATCCTGAAGGGAGAGGGCGGCAACTGAAGCGTCTCGCCCCATTGATCGTGGCCGCCGGGCTATTGGTTCCGGCGGCAGCGGCCGCTCAGCAGGACCCGGACCCCGCCACCCCGGGTATCGTCATAAAATTGGCGTGGAAGGACCCGATATCGGACCTGAGCGGCGTCGAGTTCGACAGCGCGACAGGGCCGGTGCGTCTCGACAAGGCCGCGATTACCAATTTCAGCGTCGCTTTGGTCCCGTGCGAGGAGACCTCCCGGAACACCTGGGCGCCGGCCGCGCTGCACGCTGTAATCGGCATCGGCCGTGCACGGGCCGGTCATGGCGGGACCCCGTCGCCATTTCAGTTGGTGCACTCGGCCGCCGAAACCATCGGCGTCGGTGAAACCTGGACCGTCGGCACCATCAATCTCCCGGACATCGAATACTGCGCCGCGCATTATCTGGTGGTGCGGGCGTTCAGCGGGTCCCGCGCCATCGCGACCCATCCGGAGGTGCGCGGCCTGACCTTGGCCCTCGACGGCAGCGTCCGTGACGGGGAAGGCAAATGGACCCGCTTTCGCCTCCTCACCCCCGAAGCCTATGGCCGGGTCATCCCGCTGACGACAAATGAAGGCAAACCGTTCCGCGGCCGTCTGCCGAATGGCGCCCGGCTCACGCTGATCCGGGATTATCGGTTTATTTTCCGGGAATTGGATGTTGCACGACGGGACGCCAAGACCGCCCGCCAAGTACTGCGCAACCTCATGGAACATACGGTGGCCAAGGTCTTCGTCGGCGGTTAGGCCGGGCCGCCCCTTCGGCCACCGCTGCAATGCGCGTCATATAGCGGCGCGCTAACATTAATCTTGCATTCTAAAAACACACAAACTATATTCACTAATTATAACACTAATAAGGAGACCAATATGTTCATAATTCGTAAATTCACCCGGCTGTTTGACAACCGGCAGGCATCTCAATTTAGGCCTGATTTCTGGGATTCCAGCCTGCGAAAGGAGTGGCGTGAGGTCCGGAGTGGTGTCCAACGGACCGACCGGGACCGTTTGGTTGATACTTATCTGCATACTATCATATGATCACTAATCAGTTCACTAATACACAAAGGAATGCAAACTTGGGAATGCTCGACAAATATGAGACGTCGGATATCGACCGGACCCCGCAGCGGGATGGACTGTCCATCGCCAAGAAGAAACTGACCAGACGGTTGGAGTACCAAATCGCGCTGCTGCATGACCCGGACACCAAGGGCCCGCGCGGCCGCCCGGTAAGCCCGTGGTGGTTCGCCCACGAGGACGGGGAGATCTATACCCACGTCCGCTTCGGCACCCGGCCCATGCAGTTTTCGGGCGGCAAGGCGTTTCGCGTCGGCGATGTCTCGGGCCTCGAGGCATTCTATCGCGACGTCATCGCCGCCATCGCCGCCGGCGAACTCGACCGGGAAATCGAAGCTGCCCGCAAAATCGGAATTCGCGGCCACCGCCGCCGGCACGGCCGCCGTCGCGGTCGTCGCCGCGGGGACTGACCTCAAGCAGCTCAGTGAAGATGCGGGCCCGAGAACAGGCCGCGGGTCTGCTGTTCCTTCCGCACCTCTTCGGGCCAGCGGCTTTTGATGAATGCCAGGATCGCCCAGATATCGGCGCTTTCCAGCTCATCCTCGAAGGACGGCATGGCGCTCTTGACGCCCGGCCGCGAAAACCGGACGCCGCCGAACAGCACCACCTCGAATAATTGCCGGTCCGAATGCTCCCAGGCGTGACCGGTCCCGTCCGCCGGCGGTGCGGGAAACGTCCCGTCGGCATTCCGGGTCTCCCAGTTGGGCTGTCCCTCCAGATTGGCTCCGTGACAGGCGGCGCAGTGCTCGCCGTATAGGACCTCGCCTCGGGCCACCAGAACCGGATCGTCGGGGTCTCCGCCGGCGCCGCTAACCATGGCGATCAGCCCGACCCCGCCGACGAACAGCACGAGATAGAGAACGGCGGCGAAGACGATCCAGGTGACGGCCCTGTCGGAAAGCATGCTTCATGCTGTCATCCGGTTCCACCACTGCCAAGCTGCAAAAAAAAACCGGCCCCGAAGGGCCGGTTTCCGTGGATTTTTTGGCGAATTACTTCCACCAAATCTGGTTGGGAAGCGCGCCGTAGGTCTCGTCGGCGCCGACCTCGCTGACGTGCAGCCCCTTTGCGTGCACGAACACCGGCGGCGTGGTCGCCACGGGCATGATATAGGCCTGTTCGGTCACACGATCGAAGAGCTGTTTGTAGATTGCCTTTCGGGCGTTGGGATCAAACGTGCTCGCCCCGTCCTTTGCCAGCTTGGTGATCACCGGATCGCGGGAATAGTTCCGCGCACCCGGCGCGAAGAAGAAGTTGGCCGTGCTTTCCACGTCGGGAAGCCCGCCCGATGCCCATGGGTTCGCCAATGCCTGAATCTTGCCCTGGGCCTGCTTCTTGCGATAAGGCGGGAAAGGCAGCCGGGTGACCGATGCCTTGATGCCGACGGCCCGCAAATAGCCCGCGATCGCCTGCGGAACCGCCGCCGGGGCCGATGTCACCGAAGTGATCTCCAGGCTCAGATCGCTCACGCCCGCCTCGGCGAGCAGCTGCTTGGCCTTGGCCGGATTGAACTCCGGCAGACGGGCGGAAAAGTCGCACCCCGCCTGATTGCGGAAACACATGGATTCGACCAGCGGCACATCACCGCCTCCGGCGATCAGGGTCGTCTGGATCGCTTTCCGGTTGACCGCGTGCATAATCGCCTTGCGGACCCGGATGTCCTTGAGCGCCGGGTTCTCCGAACGTCCCGCCGCGTCGAGGAGCAGGTAAGCGATCAACAGACCCTTGGACTGGGCGGTGAAGCCGAAGTTGGGATCGTTGCGCAAATTGTCCACCTGATCCTTCGGCACCCGGTACATCATGTCCAAATTGCCGGTCAGGAGCTGGGCCACCTGGGTCTGAACGGACGGGATTTGCTTGATCACGTAGCGCTTCACCTTGCCCGCCGGGCGGTAGTCGGCGGCCAATTGATAGTTGTCCACCCGCTCCAGCACGATGCCCTTTTCCGGATCAACCATCGCCGCCCGGTAGGGACCGGACCCGACGGGCTTGCGGCCGAAGGTGTTCTTCTTCGCCAGGGCGCCGTGAACGTCGGCGGGATATATGGAGATCGAGCGCGCGAAACGCATCATGGCCGCGACCGAGGGCCGCTTGGTGGTGATGCGGACGGTGTGCTGATCAATTTTCTCGGCCCCTTTGATGAACAGGTACCGGGACTTGATGCGGAACCGCACCTTGGGGTCAGCGACGAAATTGACCGTATAAACCACGTCGTCCGCGTCCAGGTCGGAGCCGTCATGAAACTTCAGACCCTTTTTGAGCTTAAACTCATAAGTCGTCGGGTTTACACGGGTCCACGATTCCGCGATCCGCGGCCGGAATTGGCCGGCAGCGGTATCATAGGTCATCAGACGGTCGTAGATGGCGTTGGTCGTAAAGCCGGTTTCGGGCTTTGGGTCGTAGACCGCGTCGATCATCGAGATGGGATCGAAAAACGCGATGCGGACGGTGTTGTCCTTCTTTTGCGCCAAAGCGGGTCCGGCGGCCACCGCCATCACTGTCCCAACTATGGTGCCGGTAAACAGACTGCGTCTGAGCATGAAATTTCTCCCTGTAACTGCCCCGGGGTTTTCCCGATCGGGTTATTGGAAAAAGTCTAGCCCAATCTCGCGCGGCTAAATATCCCATTTTTGCGAATTGGCGAAAAAAGCCCGCTCCGCGGACCGTCCGAAGCCCTGAGTGCCACCCGAAAAATTGGTTCGGACTGGCTAACGCCTCTCGTATTGGGTGGCGCCGAACATGTTTTCGAGGGCTTCCTTGGACGGCCCCTTGCCCTCGGTGCTAACGTCGGCGAGGACCTTCATGCCCTTTTGCACGGCCGGCCGCGCCTCGATCTCGTCCAGCCAGCGCTTCACGTTGGGGATAGCGTCGATGTCCACTTTGCGGCGTTCGTGGTTTCGCACCCACGGGAAGGTGGCGATATCGGCGATGCCGTACTCGGCGCCGCCCAGGTAGGCGGTCTCGCCGAGCCGGCCGTCCATCACGTTGTAGAGCCGGGCCACCTCGTTGTTGTAGCGGGCCTGGGCATAGGCAAGCTGGGAGTCATCGGTGAGGTTCGGCGCATAATTGTTGAAGTGGTTCTGCTGGCCGCACATGGGGCCGATGCCGCCCATCTGAAACATCAGCCACTGCACCACCTCGAAGCGGGCCGCGCTGCCCGACGGGGGAATGAACCTGCCGGTCTTGTGGCCGAGATAGATCAGCATGGCACCGGTCTCGAAGACGGTAATCGGCCCGCCATCCGGGCCCTCCGGGTCGACCAGGACGGGAATCTTGTTGTTCGGACTGATCTTGAGAAATTCCGGTTCGAACTGGCCGCCTTTCCCGATATCCACCGGAATCACGTTGTAGGGTATCCCGAGTTCTTCCAGCATGATGTGGACTTTGTGACCATTGGGCGTGGGCCAGCTGTAAAGATCGATCATCTCTCTTCCTCGTAATGGTGCTCGGTGCGGGTCGTCGGCCGCCCGGCAGCGGTTATGAACTCAAGACGCATGGTGGCCTTCCGCAGGCGGCGTCACAAGCAGCAAAGAGAACGCACATGGACAAACCGCTTCTTCATCCGGTTTCGGGGGGCGCGGCTCAGCGGCCGAGCGCCTCTTCGGCCTCCAGCCAGGCGCTTTCGGCGGCGGCGATCTCGTTGTCGATCTTCGCCAGCTTCCTGCCCAGTTCCAGCATGTCGGCGGTCGAGCCTTCGTAGGTGGAGGGGTCGGCCAGAACGGTCTCGATCTCGGCACGCTGTTTGCCCAGCCGCACCAACCGTTTTTCGGCCTCCTTGGCCTGTTTGCGAAGATCGGCGGTCGCTTCACGCGCCCGGGCGCGGGCGCGGCGCCCGTCCTTCCTGCTGACAGTGGCGGCATCGCCGTTTCGCGCCCTTTTCGCGGTCCGGGTGCGCTCGATCAGATGGCGGCGGTAGTCGCCGAGATCGCCGTCGAACCGCTTACAGCCGCCATCCTCCACCAGCCACAGTTCATCGGCGACGATCTCCACCAGGTGCGGATCGTGGCTCACCAGCACGACGGCGCCCTCATAGGCGTTGAGCGCGTGCGCGAGAGCTTCGCGGGCATCTACGTCCAGGTGGTTGGTGGGCTCGTCGAGCAGCAGAATGTGGGGCGCTTCGATACTCATCAGGCAGAACAGCAGCCGGGCCTTCTCGCCGCCCGATAGGCCGGCGACGTTGGTTTCCGCCTTGTCGACGCCGAAACCGAAACGCCCGAGGTGGGCGCGCACCTTGGTCTCGGCGGCATCCGGCAGGGCCCGGGCCGCCAGCACCAGGGGCGTCGCCTTCAGGTCGAGTTCGTCGGCCTGGTGCTGGGCGAAATAGCCGGCTTTGAGTTTCCTGGGGCGGCGGGCCTCGCCGTCCAGATAATCGAGCCGTCCCGCCAGCAGCTTGACCAGGGTCGACTTGCCGTTGCCGTTGGCGCCGAGGAGCGCGATCCGGTCCTCCATGTCGATGCGGAGATCGAGGTCCCGCAGCACGGCTTTCCCGTCGTAGCCGACGGCAGCCCCGTCCATGGTGATCAGCGGCGGCGGCGCGGGATTCGGATTGGGAAATTCGAACGTGGCGGTGCGCTCCTCCATGACCGAGGCGATGGGTTCCATCCGCGCCAGCATTTTGAGGCGGCTCTGGGCCTGGCGGGCCTTTGTGGCCTTGGCCCGGAACCGGTCGACGAAAGCCTGGATGCGGCGCTGTTCCGCCAGTTGCTTGGCGCGCAGGCCGGCTTCCCGGGCCAGCCTTTCCCGGCGGGTTTTTTCGAAGGTGTCATAGCCGCCGCGGTAAGCGGTGAGCTTCCGGCCATGCAGATGAACGATCCCGCCGGCGACCTGGTTCAGCAGTGTCCGCTCGTGGCTGATCACCACCAGGGTGCCTGGCCAGGAAGCGAGGTAACTCTCGAGCCACATCGTCGCCTCGAGGTCCAAGTGGTTGGTGGGCTCATCGAGGAGCAGCAGATCGGGCCGGGCGAACAGGGCCCCGGCAAGCGCCACCCGCATCCGCCAGCCGCCCGAAAATTCCGCGCACGGGCGCCGTTGCGCCGCCTCGTCGAAGCCGAGACCGGCGAGGATCGCCGCTGCCCGGGCAGGCGCGGTATGGGCGTCGATGTCGGCAAGCCGGGTATGGATCTCGGCAATACGATTGGGATCGGCCGCGGTCCCGGCCTCGGCGGTCAGCGCGGCCAACTCGGCATCCGCCGCCAGCACGGTGTCGAGCAGGCTTTCCGGCCCGCCGGGCGCCTCCTGGGCGACGGTTCCGACGCGGGCCCGGCCGAGCACCGACACTTCGCCGTCATCCGGGGAAATCTCTCCGGTGATCAAGCGGAACAGCGTGGTCTTGCCGGCCCCGTTGCGTCCGACCAGACCGACCTTCCGTCCCTTGGCCACCGAGACCGTGGCGTGATCGAAGAGCAGCCGCCCGCCGATCCGGTAGGTAAGGCCGTTGATCTGGAGCATGGGCGGCCGCGCGGCCTAGAACCGCGGGCTCAGGCCGCGAAAGGACGCCAGCAGTTCGTCGAATTCGTCGCGGACCGGGAATTGGGGAAATTCCGCGATTACGTTGTCCGGGGCGTGAATCAGGAACCCGGCGTCGGCTTCGCCCAGCATGGTGGTGTCGTTGTATGAGTCGCCGGCGGCGTAGACCGTGTAGTTGAGCGCCTTCAACGATTTGACCGCCTCGCGCTTGTGGTCCTTCATCCGCAGCTTGTAGCCGGCGATCCGGCCGTCTTCGGCGACGGTCAGGCGGTGGCAAAACAGCGTCGGCCAGTCCAGTTGCCGCATCAGCGGCTCGGCGAAGTCGTAAAACGTATCCGACAGGATCACCACCTGGAACAGGGTCCGGAGCTCGTCGAGGAAGTCCCTTGCGCCGGGCAGGGGGCCGAGCCCGGCGATCACCTCCTGGATGACCGGCAGTTTGATCCCGTGTTCGTCCAGGATCCTCAGCCGCTGAGTCATCAGCACATCGTAGTCGGGAATATCGCGGGTGGTGGCCCGAAGTTCCTCGATCCCGGTGCGTTCGGCCACACCGATCCAGATTTCCGGAACCAGGACACCCTCCATATCGAGGCAGACGACTTCCAACGCGCTTCTCCGGAGACTCAATTCAGGGGACCGAAACGCCGCGGGGTATAACACATCAGGGACGGAAACCAATCCCTGAGTTTGGGAGGAGAATATAAATTACAATAATAATTTGTGTATTAAAAATTTATCCCACTTATATATTGTGAAATACAATCATATCACCTATACCAGCCGTGAAATATGCAGGGCCGGTTCGGCTCTCGAGGGGAAAATTCATGTCCGCAACCGCTCTAGCCTTACCCGCCGGCCAACTGGCGTTCTTTCAATCACCGGCCTTCGAACTCAACCCGAGCGGTCACGCGCCGCTCGCCGGACGGGTGTGTTTCTCCACCTCCCTGCCGACACGGGCCGAGATCGAGGTCAGCGACGGCGACCGGACGTGGCAAATCCCCACCGGCGGCGAATTCGTGCCGCGGCATGAGCATGTCATCCTGGGCATGCGGCCGGGCCGCGCGCACACCTTGACCGTGGCCGCCGTCGACGAATACGGCGAACGGATCGAAGGCGGTGAGGTGTTTGAATTCGAAACCGATCCGTTGCCCGAGGATTTTCCGAGCTTCGAGGTCAGGATCAGCAAGCCAGGCCGCATGGAACCCGGCTTCACCGTCTTCGGGATCCGGAAGTCGGCGTTTTCCGGCGCCAAATATTATGGCGTCATCGTCGCGCTGGACGCAGACGGCGAAGTGGCCTGGTACCGGGACGTCGGCCACACCACCGGCGACATCATCCGGGCGCGGAACGGCAACATCATCTATTTGTCCTTCGACCATAAGGCGGTCGAGTTGGACATGCTCGGCAATCAGGTGAACCACTGGGCCGCCGCCCGGCGCTGGCCCGATCTGCACCGGGACGGGACCGCCGTGCCGGTCGATGCCGAGGCATTTCACCACGAGATACTCGAGACCGAAGACGGCAATTTCCTCGTGCTCTCCGTCGAGGTGCGGGAGTACCGGGACTACCCGGCAAGCGAGACCGACCCCGACGCCCGGCCCCGGCCGGCCAACGCGGTCGGCGACGTAGTGGTGGAGTTCAACCGCGAGGGACGGGTGCTCAACGAGTGGAAGCTGCTGGACATCCTCGACCCGTACCGTTTCGGCTATGACTCCCTCGGCGGTTACTGGGAGCAGAAGGGCATTCCCGATTCCTGCGATTGGAGCCACGCCAACGCCGTGGTCCACGACACCCGGGATGATTCGCTGATCCTCTCGGTCCGGCACCAGGACGCGGTGATCAAGATCGATCGCGCCTCGGGCCGGGTGAAATGGATCCTCGGCACCCCGGACGGCTGGCGCGAACCCTGGGCGAGCAAGGTACTGAAACCCGAAGGCCCGCTGGAATGGCAATTCCATCAGCACAACGCCGTAATCACGCCGCACGGCACGCTGATGCTGTTCGACAACGGCAACCACAGGGCCCGGCCCTACGAAGAGAAGCTGCCCGCCGACAAGAACTACTCGCGGGTCGTCGAGTACGACATCGACGAGGAGGCGATGACGGTGCGGCAGGTGTGGTCCTATGGCGGTCCGGGCGAGGAGGCTTACTACTGCCCGTTCATCTGCGGCGCCGAGGTGCTGCCGGCGACCGGCAACGTGCTGGCCTGCTTCGGCGGACTGCTCGGTGACGGGAACGGCGGCGTTTCGGAAGACCCGAGCCGGGGAATCGGTTCGGCGCGGATCGTCGAGGTAACCCACGACGACGACCCGGAGGTGCTGTTCGAGCTGTTCCTCGATCAGCGGGACGAAAGGAAAGGCTGGGACGTCTACCGGGCGGTCCGGTTCGCCAGTCTCTACGGTTGATTCAGACCAGCAATCAGCCGGAAGACATCTTCGAACATTTCGGTGGTCAGCCGCCCCGTATTGGTGTTGTAGCGGGAGCAGTGATAACTGTTCACCAGCCTGCAGCCGGGCAGGGGATGTTCGACGGCATGACCGAACTTGTAGGCGCTCTTCCGGAGTCCGAGGGAGGCAAGAACAGCCCCGTGGGCCAGCGCGCCCAACGCCAGAACCGTCTTGAGGTTGGGCATGGCCGTGATCTCGGCGGCGAGGAATTCCCCGCAGGCCCGCACCTCGGCGCCGATCGGCTTGTTGGCGGGCGGGACGCAGCGGACCGCATTGGTGATCCGGCAGTTCTCGAGCGTCAGCCCGTCATCGGGGTCGGCCCCGAACCGGCCCCTGGCGAACCCGAACTTGATCAGGGTCGGATAGAGCAGGTCGCCCGCATAGTCGCCGGTGAACGGCCGGCCCGTGCGGTTGGCGCCCTTTAGCCCCGGGGCCAATCCGACAATCAGCATCTCCGCATCCAGGGGACCGAAGGCGGGGACCGGACGGTTGAAAAAATCCGGGTGGGCCGTCCGGTTCGCCGCACGAAAATCCGCGAGCCGCGGACATAGTCCGCAATCCGGCGAAGGTTCGAGATCGTCGGTCATTTCAATTTCGGATGGGAGCAGGCCTAGGCCGCGCCGGCAACCTCTTCATCGGGGTCCGGTTCGTCGTCGCCGTACTCAGGACCAAATTCGTCGTCTTCCAGCGGACCGCTGTCCCGGGAAATGGCGTCCTTGAGGTCCAGGAGTTCGACGAAATAATCGGCCTGACGGCGCAGCTCGTCGGCGACCATGGGCGGCTTGGAGCGGACCGTGGAAACAACCGTGACACGGGCGCCGTGACGCTGTGTGGCTTCGACCAAACGGCGGAAATCACCGTCGCCGGAGAAGATCACCACATGATCCAGGTGCTCGACCATCTCCATCACGTCGACGGCGAGTTCGATATCCATATTCCCCTTGATCTTTCGCCGGCCCGCCGTATCGGTGAACTCCTTGGTCGGCTTGGTGACCATGGTGTAGCCGTTGTAGTCGAGCCAATCGACCAGCGGCCGAATGGGCGAATATTCCTGATCCTCGACCAAGGCGGTGTAATAGAAGGCGCGCACCAGCCGCCCCTGGTCGGCGAAGACCTTGAGCAGCAGCTTGTAATCGATATCGAAACCGAGCGCCCGCGCCGCGGCGTATAGATTGGAGCCGTCAATGAACAGCCCAATCCGCTCCTGGGGGTAAAAGTTCATAACAAATCCTTTATTATCAACTATTTATTTTTTGAATTTCATACATATTCTCAGGGAGAAATTGTCCCGGCCGGGGTATAACGAACATCAATCACCCTGACCCGGGGAGTATACCTACATCCCAAACCGGCACAATTTGTTCGCGGACCCTACAGTCGTGATATATCGGCATGTCCACTTTTCGGACATGCTGATACAAGAGCGGACATGATAATCATCGGTCTCGGCGCGAATCTTCCAAGCTCCGCGGGCCCGCCCCGGGCGACCTGCGAGGCGGCACTCCGCCGGCTGTCCCGGCTCGGCGCCGGGACGGTTCGGGTTTCCCGGTATTACCGCTCCCGGCCCGTTCCGGCATCCGATCAACCCGACTTCGTCAATGCCGTCGCGGCGCTCGCGACGGAGATGACGCCGGAAACGCTTCTGCAAACGTTGTTGACGGTCGAGAGGCAGTTCGGCCGGGTTCGCGGCGCGTCGAATGCCGCCCGGACGCTCGATCTGGATTTGCTGGATTTCGACGGTTTGGTTCGCGCCGGTAATGATCTTCAACTGCCCCATCCGAGAATGACGTTGCGGGCCTTTGTCCTGTTGCCTTTGGCGGAAATCGCCCCGGAATGGCGGCACCCGCAATCGGGCCAGACCGCCGGCCAACTGCTCGCCCGGCTGGAGGACGAACAAGTCGTTGTGCCCATTGAGTAAATCACCGCGTTCAGACGCATGGCCGGATATAGGGAATGACTTGCCTTTGTTAACCTCCGGCATATATATTCTGCGCCGCGAATCGACCGGCCCGAAGTGCGCGGCC
Organism: Rhodospirillales bacterium; assembly: GCA_965207535.1. Classification (GTDB taxonomy): domain Bacteria; phylum Pseudomonadota; class Alphaproteobacteria; order Rhodospirillales; family UBA2165; genus JAJDXO01. The sequence goes on from CBDBMR010000016.1 coordinate 376,742, forward strand.
GGTCATCTGTCTGGAGAGCATTGAATGGCCCGGGTTACAGTCGAAGATTGCATCGAGAAAGTCTCCAACCGGTTTGAACTGGTGATGCTTGCCGCCCACCGGGCGCGGGCGTTGTCGTCGGGCGCGCAGTTGACGGTCCACCGGGACAACGACAAGAACCCGGTTGTCGCGCTTCGCGAGGTTGCCGACGAGACCATCGATCTCGGAGAGGTCGAGGAATCCCTGGTCAAGGGTCTTCAGAAGCACGTCGAGGTCGAAGAGCTCGAAGAAGAAGAAATGGAGCTGCTCGCCGGCGATGCCTATACGGGCGAATTGATGCCGCCCATGGAACCCGCGACAATTTCGGCGGATGACGACGAAGGCGCCGCACCCGTTTCGCCGGCGGCGGCGGAAGACGGCGGCGACGACGAAGCGGCTGCCGATGCCCCTGATTTCAGCGGCCAAGATATCGTCGATGAGGAGTAATGGGCCGGTCTCTCCTTAGGGACCGATCCCCTGCGCCCGGAATCGGCGCCAGCCTGAATTCCGGGGCAATCTTTTCTTCACGGATTGAATTCATCATGTTTCCCCAACGGGACGTTGGAGGAGCGTCATGATCCGTCAGTTCGAGCTGGTTGAACGGGTGCGCGCCTACGACCGCATGGTCGACGAGGATGCGCTCAACCGTGCCTATGTGTTTGCCATGAAGGCGCACGGCTCGCAAAAGCGCGCCTCGGGCGATCCCTATTTCTCTCACCCCATCGAGGTCGCCGGCATCCTCACCAACTACAAGCTGGACGGCGATTCCATCGTCACCGCGCTGCTGCACGATACCATCGAGGATACCGACACCACCCGCGACGATATCGCCGAGCAGTTCGGCGAGGAGATCGCCCAACTGGTCGAAGGGGTCACCAAACTCACCCAGATCGAACTGCAATCGGACCACACCTCGCAGGCGGAGAATTTCCGCAAGCTGGTGCTCGCCATGTCGGAGGACATCCGGGTTCTCCTGGTGAAGCTGGCCGACCGGCTCCACAACATGCGGACGCTGATCCACATCCGGGATCCCGACAAGCGGCGCGCCATCGCCCTCGAAACCATGGAGATATACGCGCCGCTCGCCGAACGCATCGGCATGCACGAACTGCAGAACGAGCTCGAGGATTTGTCGTTCGCCGAGCTCAATCCCGATGCACGGGAATCGATCCTCGCCCGCCTCGATTTCCTCCGCGAGCAGGGCGGCGACATCGTTGACCGCATTATCGAGGAACTGAAGACGACCCTGCAAACGTCGAAGCTGAGGGCCGAGGTCATTGGCCGCGAGAAGAAACCCTATTCGATCTGGCGAAAGAGCCGGCGCAAGAACATCTCCTTCGAGCAGCTGGCCGACATCATCGGCTTCCGGATCGTCGTCGACACCGTCGAAGACTGCTACAGGGCGCTCGGCATCATCCACAGCACCTATCCGGTGGTGCCGGGACGCTTCAAGGATTACCTCTCGACCCCCAAACCCAACGGCTACCAGTCCCTGCATACGGGTGTCATCGGCCCGCACCAGCAGCGGATCGAGGTCCAGATCCGCACCCGGGACATGCACGAAATCGCCGATTTCGGCGTCGCCGCGCACTGGCGCTACAAGCAGGGCGGGGATCGCACCGCGGGGCGGCAATACCGCTGGATGCGGGAGCTCCTGGAAATCCTCGAGCACGCCGCGACACCCGAGGATTTTCTCGAACACACGAAACTCGAGATGTTCCCCGATCAGGTCTTCGTCTTCTCGCCCAAGGGCGACGTCATCGCGCTGCCCGTCGGCGCAACGCCGGTGGACTTCGCTTATGCGGTGCACTCGGAGGTCGGGGATACCTGCGTCGGCACGCGGATCAACGGCAAGATCATGCCGCTTCGGACGGAGCTCGGGAATGGCGACCAGGTCGAGATCATCACCTCGGCCGCGCAGACCCCGTCGCCGCTGTGGGAAAACTTCGTCGTCACCGGCAAGGCCCGGGCCAGCATCCGCCGGTTCGTGCGGATGAAGCAGCAAGAGGAATACACCTCGCTCGGCCGGGCCATCCTGGAACGCACCTTCGACAAGGAAGGTTATGAGCTGTCGGACAAGGCGCTCAGCGGCGTGTTGACGGTATTCGCCCTCGATACGCCGGATGCACTGTGCGCCGAGGTGGGCGCCGGCCATCTCACGGCGCGGCAGGTCTTCGAGGCGGTCTTCCCGGGCGCGCGCGCCGAAGGCGACAAGGACAACATCGTTTCTCTGTCGCAGGTCCGCGACAAGCTGAAGCCCGACGGCGCCGGGTCGGTGCCGATCAAGGGATTGATCCCCGGTATGGCGGTTCACTTCGCGATTTGTTGTCACGCGCTGCCCGGCGACCGCATCGTCGGCATCGTCACCAAGGGCCGGGGCGTCAACATCCACACCATCGACTGTGAGGTCCTGGAGGAATTCGTCGATACGCCGGAACGCTGGCTTGACGTGTCGTGGGAAGAAGACGTGACGCAAGTCGCGGGGCACGTGGGCCGGATCGAAGTGGTGATGACCAACGAACCCGGCACCCTCGGCGAACTGTCGATGATCATCGGGCGCAACGGCGGCAATATTTCAAACTTGAAAATAACCCATCGAAGCACCGATTTCTTCGAGATGTCGATCGACGTGGAGGTGCGGGATTTAAAGCACCTGACGAATATTATCGCGGCGCTTCGTGCCGCGCCGGTGGTCAACTCCGTCGAGCGCGCCAGGGGCTAGATAAGGGGCTGATCAGGGCCTGAACAGGGGCTGGAATTGAGGGGCCGGCTCCCGGGCCGGTGGAGAGACAGGACATGTTGTTTCGGCGGCGAAATCGGCGCTCACCGGTGGATCATATACGGAACGCCTTTTGGCCGAGCATCGGCTGGCGGCGGACCGTGGTCTATCTCGGCCATCGTCTTGCCCGCCTGAAGGGCAGCCCCCATTCGATTGCCGCCGGTTTTGCCTACGGGGCCGCGGTCTCGTTTACGCCGTTCGTCGGACTGCACCTGGTGGCCAGCGCCTTTCTGGCCTGGATCACCCGCGGCAACATCCTGGCCGCCTGGATCGGAACCCTGGTGGGCAATCCCTGGACCTTTCCCATTATTTGGGTTTGGATCTACCAACTCGGCCGCCTCATGGGGTTCGGCGAACACCCGAACGGGGACAGCCCCAATTTCACCGCCCTGTTCGGCAACATGGTGAAGTCGATGTTGCAGGCCGATTTCCAGTATCTCCAGGACTCCGCATGGCCGATTTTCGGGGCCATGCTGATCGGCAGCATCCCGACCGCCATTGTGGCCTGGATCGTCAGCTACTATATCGTTCGCGGGCTGCTCGGCTGGTATCAGGCCGCCCGCGCCGCCCGCCGGAAAAAGATACTTGCCGCCCGCCGCGACCGGCGGGCGCATCAGACGGAGAACACAGCATGAGCCGGTATTTGCGACTGGGCGTAAACATCGATCACGTCGCCACTATCAGGAACGCCCGGGGCGGCGAGCACCCGGACCCGGTGAAGGCCGCCGTGGCCGCCGCCGCCGCGGGGGCCGACGGGATTACGGCCCACCTCCGCGAAGACCGGCGGCACATCTCGGATGACGACATTTCGCGCCTCATGGCCGAGATCGACCTGCCCCTCAATCTCGAGATGGCGGCCACCGACGAGATGCTCGCCATCGCGCTGCGTCACAAGCCGCATGCGGCGTGTATCGTCCCGGAGAAGAGGGAGGAGATCACCACCGAGGGCGGGCTGGACGCCCGCCGGCTTCACAGCCAGTTGGCGCCGGTGGTCGGCGATTTGTCCAATGCCGGGATTCGGGTCTCCCTGTTTATCGAGGCCGACCCGGCCCAACTCGACGCGGCGGTCTCTCTCGGCGCCCCGGTGGTCGAGATACATACCGGCGCCTATTGCGAAGCGGCCGGCGCCGAACGGGCGCGCGAACTTCAACGGATCGTCGAGGCGGCAGCCTATGCGGAAGAGCTGGGCCTTGAATGCCACGCCGGCCACGGGCTCGGTTTCGACACGGTCGGCCCCGTCGCCGAAATCGCCAGCATCGTCGAGCTCAATATCGGCCATTTCCTGATCGGCGAAGCCATTTTCGGCGGCCTCGACAGCACCATCAAACGCATGCGCGCCCTGATGGATAACGCCCGGGCCAGCGCGGCCGGAGACCGGACCGCGTGATCATCGGCATCGGCAACGACCTGATCGACATCCGGCGGATCGAAAAGACCCTCGAGCGGTTCGGCGACCGGTTCGTTCAGCGCTGCTTTACCGAGACCGAACGGAAGAAATCCGACAAACGGCGGCTCCGCGCGGCCAGCTACGCCAAGCGTTACGCCGCCAAGGAAGCGTGCTCCAAGGCGCTCGGCACGGGCTTTCGCAAAGGCGTTTTCTGGCGCGACCTGGGCGTGGTCAACCTGCCCGGCGGCAAACCCACCATGGAACTGACCAACGGCGCCCGGGACCGGCTCGACGAAATTCTTCCCGACGGCATGGACGCCCAAATCGACCTCACCATCACCGACGAGTACCCCATGGCCGAAGCGACGGTGATCATCTCCGCAGTTCCCAAATCCGGTTGACCCGGTCGGCGGCCACTTTCATCACCATCGGCTCGCTATGCGCCGGGCGGGTTTCCAGGCGCTACGACGCGGTATTGGGCAGCCACAGCGCCAGTGGGGAAAACAGAAGCAGCAGAACCAACAGGACTACCTGAGCCGCTACAAACGGGATGACACCCTTGTAGATGGTCATGAGCGGCACATCGTTCGCCATTCCCTTCAAGACGAAGACGTTGATGCCCATCGGCGGCGTTATGAGCGCAAGTTCGACCACGACGACGATCACGATGCCAAACCAGACGGGATCGAACCCCAGACCGACAACCAGGGGGAAGAAGACCGGAATTGTCAGCAAGATCATCGCCAGCGTGTCCAACACGGCGCCGAGGACGATATAGATAGCCAAGATCACGATCATCATCCCCATCGGGGTCAATGAGAGCCCGGCCATCAATTCCTCGATCATCGTCGGAACCTGCGCCAACGCCATGAAGTTCTTGAAGATGATGGCGCCGATCAGCAGCGTAAAGATCATCGCCGTCGTGCGTACCGTATCGAGGAGGGCGTCCATGAAAGTCCTGCGGTTCATGCGGCCGCCAAGAAGCCCGAGGAGCCAGGCGCCGACGGCGCCGATACCGGCGGCTTCAGTCGGCGTGAAGACACCTAGATAAATTCCGCCCAGCACGACCGCGAACAGCACGAGCGTGCCGCCGACTTTCCTGAATGCCGCACGCTTTTCGGCGGCGGTCGACGATTCGCCGGGCGGGCCCATGGCCGGCCGGGCAATCGTCACCACCCAAACGACAATCAGAAACAGCAGCACCAGGAGAATGCCCGGAATGACACCGGCCAGGAACAGGTCGCCGATACTGGTTTCGGTGAGAATGCCGTAGAGCACCATGATGACGCTGGGCGGGATGAGAATCCCGATGGTTCCGCCGGCGGCGATCACCCCGGTCGCCAATTGGTCGCTGTAGCCGTAGCGCCTCATTTCCGGCAGCGCGACCTGGCTCATGGTGGCGGCGGTGGCGAGAGACGATCCCGAGATGGCGCCGAAGGCGCCGCAAGCGCCGACGGTCGCCATGCCCAGACCGCCGCGGCGTCCGCCCCACCAGGTGTTGAAAGCGCTGTACAGATCGCCGCTCAGTCCGGCGCTGGTTGCGAAGAAACCCATCAGCACGAACAACGGGATGACGCTGAGTTCGAAGTTGAGGGCGGTCTCGAAGACGGTCTGTCCCAGGAGCGAGAGGGCGGCGTCGGGCGAGATCATGACCAGCATTCCGAGGAACCCGGCTAGGGCCATCGCAAACCCGATATGCATGCCGAACGCCAGAAAGACAAACATGAGCCCCGTGACGAGCAAAGCGGCAAGCTGGGCGCTCATGGATCGCGCCGCCGCCGGGAATTGGTTTCGCTGAACAAGGACAGACCGGCGCGGTGGAGATGGAGCAGCAGCCCGGCGACCATGGTGAAACTGCACGCGGCCATAACCAGCGCGACAATCCAGACCGGCAGGCCCAGCACCTGGGTTTCGTTCAACTCCCGGGTCTGATCGAGCGCAACCACCAGCAGCTGCCAGCACATCAGTGCCGCTATGGTCAGGCTCAGACAATGAACGACGATGTTCACCAGCGCCTGAAGCCTCCGGGGCATTATCCGCGTCAGGACGTCGACGCGAATATGGCCTTCCTCGAAGGTCGTCAGGCCAATTCCGAGAAACACCAACAGCCCCATCAGCAGCAGAATAATTTCGACGGAACCGGTAATGGGCCGGTTAAGGACAAAGCGGCCGGTCACGTCGATAAACGTGATGTACATCATCAGGGCGAGAACGATCGCCGCCCCGATCGCCAAGACGTACGAGACACGCCCGACGAACCGGCCGGCCGGACCCGGTGGCGGCAGCCGCGGCTCGTCGGGAGTGCTCATGTCGGTACCGTATCGGTACTAGGCCGGCACTACTCGTACTTCTTGACCGTCCGCCTGAGATCGGCAAGCGACGCCTTGCCGTCGAGGCCCGCGGCGTTCGCCTTCTTGAGCCAGCCTTCCTCGAAGAAGGATGTGACGGTGCGCAGTTTGGCGGTATCGGCATCGCCCAAAACGACGATCTTGTTGCCGTTCGCGACGGCCGCTGCTTTCGCCTTCGCTTCAACCGCGTCCCAACGTTGTCCGATCAACTTGGATCCCGATAGCCCATTGTCCGAAAACGCCTTCTGTTGCGCCGGTGTCAGGCCGTCCCACGCCTTGTTGCTCATCGCTACCCAGAACGCCGTCGAATACAGTCCGTTCGGAATCACCAGATGGTGGGTCGTCAGTTTCGTGAGCCGGAAGCCGGCCAGGCCTTCCCATGGAAATTGTGTCGCGTCGACCGTGCCGCGCTGGACCGCCTCGGTGGTGCCGCCGGGCGGAATGAACACAGGAGCGGCGCCGAGGCGTTTGAGAATTTCAATCCCGGTACCGCCGGCCCGCACCTTGAGCCCCTTGAGATCGCCGAGGCCGTTGAGCGGCTTTCGGGAATGGTAGAGGAAGGGGGCATGGGTGAACGCGGCAATCAGTTTGGCGTCATGAAATTCCTTTTTTGCCAGCCCGGTCCGCGCGTACCAGTCCCACATGGCGGCCGATCCCGAGGTCGCATTCTTGAGGGTGAAGGGAAGTTCAATCGCCCGATAGAGCTGAAAGCGTTTGGGCGTGAACGCCGCGACCCCGAAGGCAATGTCGGCAATGCCTTTCTTGACCAGGTCATACTGGCCCGGTGCCTTGGCGAGGGGCGCTTTCATCAAGTTGATTTTGACCGAGCCGCCCGACGCCTTTTCGATTGTGGCCGCCCACGACGGGATCGTCTTTTGCATATGGTGAACCGGCGGCAGCCAATTCGCCATGCGCAGATCTTTCGTTTGAGCAGCGGCGCTGCCCGGACCGCCGATTGCCAAACCTGCGGCAACTGCGAAAGCCAGCGCGTAGGCGGGCCTGACTGTTGAGATCCTGATCATTTTACTCCTCCCTATAAGGTCTTGCGTAGAGTCTGATTGCGAACATGGTTTCCTAGCCCAACCGCCCGCTCAATTCCGGGCTGTCCGGCGCATATCTGAAAGCGCGGAATATACAGTTACCGAGTTCCCGGGCGCTTGGAAAGTAACCGCTGAAATCGGGATTGATGTAATCCCAGACCACGTCACCGGTCTCCCCGTGAATTTCGAAGATTCGCCCATACACCGATTCACACACCAAGGTATTGCCGCCGGGGAGCCGCTGGACCCCTCCCATCACGTGGGAATAGAACGTCCACGGAATGCCCGCCTCCCAACGCCACACTTCCTCGCCGGTCTCGGCATCCAGTTCGATCACCCAGGAGCGCTGGGGCTTCGGAACGTCGACCGCGCCATTGGCAAAGAACAGGATACGCGATCCGTCGGCCACGGGTTGGGGATCATGGGGCCGGCCCCAAGCGGCATCGCGCTTTTCCCAGGTCAGGCGCCGCTTCTCCCTGTCGAGGACGGCAATCATGTCCAGGTTTCTGAAATTGATCAGGTAGTCACCGGTCGGTAGCGGACATACCGTATTCGCATGGCCGAATTCTCCGCGGTCGACGCCGTGGGCAATGGGATAGTTTTCGGGCTCGAGTTCGGCTGTCGACCATTCCCAGACCGTTTCACCGCTTGGCGACACTTCGCGGAAATAGTCTTCGTATACGTTGCCGTCGGCTTCGCTGCCGGGAATACCGCCGCCGATACGCTCGGCAAAATCCTTCGGCAGGGCGCGCCAACCGATATAGACCGTATTGCCGTTGGGAAGACGCCGGAAATCATGGTGTTGCGTGGGATCGGTATACTCCCAGACGATCTCTCCGTCCCATGAGAGTTCCAGGATTCTTCCGCCCCGCGCGGTCATCAGCGGAATGTCAGTGGGGACCTGTACGGAACAGAGCAGGTTGCCGCCCGGCAGCAAATAGGCGAGGGATCCCAGCATATCCGGAAGATCCCACCGGTGCACTTCGACGCCCTCGGAATCGACCAGACGAACTGATTTGCCGCGAAAAGTCGATACGGTGGTGAACCCGGCCCAGGAACGCGCCGGATCATGCCGGATCAAACCAACGTCTTGAAAATCCATGCCGGCCTCTCTGCCGCTTGAATTTCGGTCATCTGTATTCTTCAGAATTAGAACAAGTATACTTATTCTTATTGACCGGTCAAATGAATTGGTGCATCTCTAGTGCCCGGGAGCCTGGCCGAAATTCTCGGTTGGCCGGCAAACGAAGGGCATCTGAATGGGGAACACGGAATTATCGGCGGACCCGGCAGCGTTGAGCGGCGTCAAGCCGGCCAACCAGGCCCGGAGCATCGACCTGCAGCTCAGATTTGCGCAAGCCGGGCGGGAGATGCTCGTAAACCAGCGGCTTGCCGACATTCGCATTCCCGCCCTGTCGAAGCGGGCGGGGTCCTCGATTGGCGGTTTCTATTCGAGGTTCGAGAACCGGGAAGTATTTTTTCGATTTCTGCTGGCCTCGATGCTCGAGGAAAACCGCGCGCTCGTCGATCGGGCATTGGCGCCGGAACGCCTGAACGAAATGTCGGAAACGGAAGTAATAGAGAATGTCGTCGCCACGATGATCAAGGTGTTTTCCAGCCCTTGGCGCGGCGTCATGCGGGAGAGCTATGCCAGCATTGCCGAAGGCCGCGACATCTGGGCTCCCATGCGGGAAAGGGGCCGGGAAATCGCGGACACGGTGGCGGCGCATTTCAAGGAGCGTTACGCCGGCCGCGCCGGTGGTCCGGACACCGGCGACATCCTGTTTGCGATGCAAATGCTTTTCAGCGCGCTGAACAACGATTTGATGAACCCGAAGCTCCGATACTCGATCGGTGAGCGGGCTTTCGAACAAAAACTTGCGGAAATGCTGATTCGTTTTCTGAAACTGAAAACCGACAAACGCCGCGGGAGACGAAAATAAGGGGAGCATGAGACATGCCCGACACCGATGAGATTGCCGGCGAGGCCTTGCGGGCCACCGCCCAAGCCAACGCCGAGGTTGCCGCTTCGCTGCCGCTCGACGATCAAACGGATTTCGAGAACGCCAAACGGGGTCTGATTGCACAGTTCCCAGAGGGCGGTATCCGCGCGGGGGACGGCCGGATTATCTGGGATATGGGTGAGTTCGCCTTCCTCGACGGCCCCTGCCCGGATACGGTCAACCCCTCCCTTTGGCGCATCGCTCAGCTCAACGCCCACCACGGGTTGTTTGAAGTGGCCGATGGTGTCTGGCAGGCCCGCGGCTGCGACTACGCGAATATGTCCATCATCTCCGGCGAGACCGGATGGATTCTCGTAGATCCGCTGATGGCGCGGGAGACGGCCGCCGCCGTCCTCGACTTGGTAGATGAAACTCTCGGCGAACGGCCGGTGAGCGCAATTCTCGTAACCCATACTCACCCCGACCACTTCGGCGGCCTGAGAGGCGTCGTGGGGGACGATCCAGAAAACCGCCCGCCGATCTATGTGCCAGGCGAGTTTATCCGCTACGCCGCGTCCGAGGGCGTGATGGCGGGAAACCACATGGTGCGGCGCGCCTCCTACCAGTTCGGACTAACCATCGAACCCGGCCCGACCGGCCTCGTGGACGGCGGTATCGGCAAACACCCGGCCAAGGGAACGAGAGGATTCGCCGCCCCCAGCCACTCGATCGAGAAGACCGGTGAAACCCGAACCATAGACGGCGTCACATTCGAGTTTCAAATCGCCTCCGGCACCGAAGCGCCATCGGAGTTTACCTTCTTCCTGCCCGAATTGGGCGTGCTCTGCATGGCGGAGGTCTGCAATCAGACCATGCACAACATCCTGACGCTGCGGGGCGCGGAAGTCCGTGATCCGTTGCTGTGGGCGAAGACCATCGATGAAGCCATCGATCTCTTCGCCGGCCGCGCCGAGGTTGTGATGAACGCCCACAACTGGCCGGTCTGGGGAAGGGACAATTTGGTCCGTTACCTCTCGGAGCAACGCGATATCTACAAGTACATCCACGACCAAAGTCTGAGATTGGCAAACCACGGCCATACACCGGACGAGATCTTGAATATGATCGAGGAGCCCGAATGGCTTGCGGGCACGTTTCACGCGAGGGGTTACTACGGAAGCCTGAAGCATAACGCCAAAGCCACCTATCAGCGGTACTACGGATATTTCGACGGCAACCCGGTCAATTTGGATCCATTGGCGCCGCAAGAGGCCGGAACTGAATATGTCGAGGCGTTGGGCGGCGCGGATCATGTGCTGGCCCTCGCGCGCGAGGCCATCGCGGCGGACCGCCTGCGATGGGCGGCGACCATCCTGAATCACCTCGTCTTCGCCGACCTTCAATCCTCTGCCGCGCGCGAACTGCTTGCCGAAGTCTATCGCCAACTCGGATACCGGGCGGAATCCTCCATTTGGCGCAATATCTACCTGACCGGGGCCAAGGAACTGGTAGAGGGAGTGAAACCCCGGCCGGGTTCCGGAGGGCGAAACTCGGACTTGGCCGCCGTTCTTGACCTCCAATCCTGGTTCGACGCCCTTGCCGTTCGTTTGAACCCCGACCGCGCCAAGGGGCTGGAATTGAATCTCAATGTGAAAACCGGCGGCGAGATCACAGGGGTCTCGGTCGCGCGTCAATGTGAATTCGGAAGGCCGGGCGTGCCCAACGATTCCGCGACGGCAACCATCGAAATCAGCCGGCCGGACCTGGAAGCATTGATCGCGGGCTCGCTGACCTTGGAAGACTGGCTCGCGTCCGGCGGAAATATCGAAGGCAATCGGACCACGGTCGAGACCTGGTTCGACATCCACGACAGTTTCGAGATGTGGTTCAACATCGTGACGCCGTAGGAGGGGGGTTCGGTGAGCCCAGCCGGCTCGCGCCGAATATCAAAAGCCGCCGTTCGTTTCAGGAAAGGAGAAAACAATGCCGATCGTAGAACCGACCAACAAATCCGTCCTCGACTTTGAAGGGCTGCATCTCTACCACGCGGACAGGTCAAATTGCTCGGCCAGAGTCCGGTTGCTGCTCGAGGAAAAGAACCTTCCCTGGGTTAGCCATCACATCAATCTCAAGAAGAAAGAGAACATCAGCGAGGACTATTTCGGCATCAATCCGAAAGGCCTTGTCCCGGCGCTGGTGCATGACGGCACGGTTGTGGTCGAGTCGAACGATATACTGGCCTATCTCGAAACCGAATTCCCCGAGCCGGGATTTCGCGACGTGCCCGATGAGGACCAGCCGAAAATCGACTATTGGCTCAAATCCTCGGGGGAAATTCATCTCCCGGGCATCAAGACGCTGCAATATTACAATCGGGTCGCCAGGCTTCTGGAAAAATCGGACGAAGAGTACAATCGATACCGGGAGCTGCAAACTGATCCCGAGCTTCTGAAGTTCCACGCAAAGCATGGCGCCCCCGGATCCAGCCTTACCGAAGAGGACGCTGCCGGCGCGACCAGGCTGATGAACGAAATCTATGAAGAAATGGACGCCATTCTGGCCAACTCGGATTGGATCGTCGCCGGTACTTACACGCTGGCGGATATCTCGTGGGGTCCCTCCATTACAACGCAGAAAATCGGCGGCTTCGACTTCAGCCCCTTTCCGAATGTCGAGGCGTGGTATGAGCGGGTGAGTTCCCGGCCGCAGTTCGAGACTGCATTCCTCAAATGGATTCGGGAATCGGACTGGGGCCACGACTAGATCGGTGATGAAAGGGCTCTTGCGGAACGATACGGAACAGGAGGAATAAATGGCCTTGGAACTTTATTATCTCGAAGAGACCGACTCGATTTGTTCAAACAGAGCTGTCGTAACCTTATCCGAAAAGGGAATTACCGACTGGATACCCCGAAAAATGATCCTCATGAACCGGGATCAGTTCAAGCCGGACTATCTCAAGCTAAACCCGAACGGCACCGTTCCGACTCTGGTTCATGATGGTGCGGTCATTCGGGAGTCTTCTCTGATCTGCAGCTACATCGACACCCTGCGGGACGAACCGGCGCTGTCGCCCAGCAATGTGGTTGACCGCTACCACATGGCCGAATTCATAAAGCTCTTGGACGAACGCGGCTTCGCGGCCACCGGGATCATCAACTTCGTCACCAAGTTTCGCCTCACGATTCCGCGGGACAAACTGGAAGCGCGCTGGAAGCACATTCCGGTGATCGATCGCCTCCACCGGCAGCAATCCGTAATAGGACAAGGTCTCGACTCGCCCTATGTCCTGCGCGCCATCGGCGCCTGGGAGACGATCTTCCGGAGAATGGAGAACGCCCTCGCCGATGGGCGGCCCTATTTCATGGGTGACCAGTTCACATTGGCCGAAACCAATTCGGCGACGTTCATCAAGGTGATCGAGATGATCCGGTTCCTGGATTTCTGGCTCGAGCCCTACCCGAAAACCAGGGAATGGTGGGACCGGGTGTCGAGCCGGCCCAGCATGCAGCAGCTTGACACGTTTCCGAGCAATGCGGTCGCCGAAGACTCTCCGCATGCCGTGGCGGGCCGCGAATGTGAAGCGGGCTTCCGCGAAAAGATAGCGGAATACCGGGAGCAATTCGCTCACGCCCTATAGCCTCGCGGATTATGGATGGGGATTGGGCGGAGGCCGTGACCCGATCTACGAAGCGCGCTTGCGGATCTGCTCGACAGTCGCTTGAGGCGTAATGATCTCGGGATCGGTGAGCATCTCGATCAGGACGGGCCCGGCGTGTTTGCCGCGCAGCTTCCGGTACGCATCCGTCAATTCGCCCACATGCTCAATGCGCACTGCCGGAATATTCATTGAACCGGCGAATTCGACGAAATCCGGATTGTCGATGTCGGTCGCGATATTCCGGCCGGGTAAGTTCAGTTCCTGGTGCATGCGGATAGACCCATAGAGGCCGTTATTGAAGATGATCACCGTCAAGCGCAGGTTCTGCTTCGCCGCCATGACCAGTTCTTGCGCGTTCATCAGGAAGCACCCGTCTCCGGCATAGGCGAGAACCTCGCGCCCGGGATAATGCTGCGCCGCGGCGATGGCCGCCGGGATTGACGAACCCATGGGCGCGTTGATGGGTCCCAACAGCGTATGGGCGGCGTGGTAGCGGTGGTGGCGGAGAACGAAATGGGTGTAATTGCCGGCACCCATCGTGACGACCGTATCCCGGGGAACCAGGTCACTCATGGCCGCGACGGCGGTTCCCGGATTCTCGCGGCCCGGAAAGTCGACCGGCCGATGAAAGGCCTCGTATCCGGCCCGGAGACCCGCGAGCGGGTCCGGCCAGTCGGGCAGCGCCTCCATGTCTGAAACCGTCAGCGCCGCACAGAAGGAATTCACATCGGTGCAAATCGCCAGGCTGGGTTCGATGACCTTGCCGAACATACTCTCGTCCGGTGCAATGTGGACGAGGCGGCGCTCCGGCCCGCCATCGATCAGTTTCTGGAATCGCACGGTCTCGATCTCGCCGACCTGTCCACCGAGCACGATCAGGAGATCCGCCGCCCCCGCATATCCAACCAGACCGGGATCGGGCCCGACGCCCAACGAGCCGACGAAGCAGGGGTGGTCGTTGTCGATCAGGTCCTGGCGGCGAAAGCTCACGGCCGTCGGCAGGTTGAGGCCCTCGGCAAACGCCGAGATTTGATCCCGTGCAGCCGCCGTCCAGCCCATCCCGCCGAGCAGCAGCAATGGCGCCCTGGCGGCGGCCAACAGGTCGGTGAATTTGGACAACGTCTCGGCATCCGGCTGGGCGTGGGCGGGCTCGGCCGGCTTCGGGGCGAATGCCGGCACGGGAGACAATTGGATATCTTCCGGCAATCCGACGACGACAGGTCCAGGCCGTCCGGAAAGGGAGAGCGCAACGGCTTCTTCCATGATCCCGGCGATGTCTTCGGCCCGGTCCGCGACAAAGACCCCTTTCGCCATCCCGCCATAGAAAGCGGCGAGATCGATCTCCTGAAACGCCACGCGCCCTTCGGTGCCGGTGGTGGTATGGCCGACCAGCAGGATCATCGGCACGCCTTCTTGTTCAGCGGTATGAATGCCGATGGCTGCATTGCAGGCGCCGGGTCCGCGGGTCACCATGCACACGCCGGGTCTCCCGGTCAGGCAGGCATAGGCCTCAGCCATATAGGCTGCGCCCCCTTCCTGGCGGCAGACATGGAGGGTGAAGCTGTTTCCCGCCTCGCGAACAGCGTCGAGAACGCCGAGATAACTCTCGCCGGGCACGCAGTAAGCCCGGTCGATGCCATTGGCCGCCAGAATGTCGATAACCATCTGGCCGCCGGTCCGTGTCTCGCCGCTCATGCCGCTCTCCATGAAGGTCCTGTATGATAATTTTGCATGGCTTTGGCGCGGACGCAAAACATTGCCGGGGGAGGTCTTTGTCCCGGATGATATGGTAGCAAAGCCTCGAAGCGAGTATCGCCGCGGCCACGGATGACGAATACGAGGAGAGCGCAATGCCGGCATCGGGAACGCCCAAGCCTGTCGCCCATCTGATCGAAGGCCCCAACTTCACGCCCGGGCGGGTGAACTGGGATGCCGATGTCGAGGTCCACAAGCTTTCAAACAATGAATCGCCGATCGGCAGCAGTCCGGCGGCCGTCGAAGTCATCCGGGAACACGCGTCGTCGCTCTATATCTACGGTGATGCGGACGGGCTGCCCCTGGCCGTAGCGATTGCGGAACGCTTTGACCTTGATCCGGCGCAAATCATCGTCGGGCCCGGTTCGGAGCAATTGATCAATTGGATCATCCAAGGCTGGGCGGATCGCGGCGACGAAGTTCTGTACCCGGAGCATGCCTTTCAAAGTTACCGCATCCGGGCCCGAATGTGCGGTGCCGTGCCCGTGGCCGCGCCGGAGACGGGTCTGCGGGCCGACATTCAGTCGTTGCTTGACGCGGTCACGCCGCGAACCAAGGTTCTGGTTGTCGCCAATCCCAATAATCCCACGGGCACCCACATCCCGCTCGCCGAGATCAAAGCCCTCCGCGAGGCCCTCCGGCCCGA
This sequence comes from Rhodospirillales bacterium, assembly GCA_965207535.1. Taxonomy (GTDB): domain Bacteria; phylum Pseudomonadota; class Alphaproteobacteria; order Rhodospirillales; family UBA2165; genus JAJDXO01. The sequence goes on from CBDBMR010000016.1 coordinate 392,319, forward strand.
CGTGCTCCTGGTCGTGGACGAGGCATACTTCGAATATGTGAACGCGGAGGACTACGGCTCGGCCATGCCGTTGGTCACCGCGGGCGGCGAGAATGTCATCGTCACCCGGACGTTTTCCAAGTTTTATGGCCTGGCGGGCCTGCGCGCCGGCTGGGCGCATTTGCCATCCAGCCTTGCCACGCCGCTCTCGCGCGTGCGAGGGCCCTATCCCCTTTCGTCGCTCGCCATCGTGGGGGCGGCCGCGGCGCTGACCGATTTCGAATTTCAGAAACAGGCGAAGGCACACAATGACAAGTGGCTGCCTTGGCTAATGTCCGAAGTCGAAAAAATGGGTTACGAGACCAGCCGGTCCGAGGCCAATTTCGTTCTCTTTCGCATACCCGATGGGGCGGAGGCGGCACAGGCTCTCGAGGACGCGCTGACGGAAAAGGGCTTCATCGGCCGGACGGCGCATCAGAATGCCCTGCCGGACTGGATACGTTTTTCGGTCGGGACGGAAAAGGCGATGACCGGCCTCGTCGAAGAACTCAAGGCCTACGGCAGCGAGTAACGGAGCTTATTTGGTTCGACGGCGCCTCAATCGCCGTTCTAAGATGATCCGGTTAAACGATTGTCAGATGAAGTAGCTGGGAGGATTTCCATGAAACGCTTCTACAAACCCGGGCTGGTTGCCGGCTTGTCGATCATCGCCGCCGCTGCGGCTGCGGTCATGACGCTGTCCGCCACGCCCGCCAAGGCGGATCGGCTCGCCGACGTAAAAAAAGCCGGCATTCTCCATTGCGGCGTTGTGCCCGGTGTGCCGGGATACGCCTTTCCCAACAAGGAAGGCAAGATGGTCGGTTTCGACGTCGATCTGTGCAAGGCCATTGCCGCGGCCGTGCTGGGCGACGCCAACAAAATAAAGACCACGAAGATGAAACTGCCGGTCGCCTTCAACGCCATGAAGGCGGGCACCGTGGATGTGGTGACACACCGTTTCACCTGGACCTTCGGCCGGGACGTCGGCCAGGGCCTCGACTTCACGAGGGTCATGGTTTTCGACGGGCAGGGATTTATGGTCCGGAAGAAGTTGGGCGTGAAATCAGGCAAGGAACTGAACGGCGCAACCTTCTGCCTCACCGCCGGCGCAACGACGGAAGCGAATGTATCCGACTACTTCCGGATCAACGGCATGACCTTCAAGCAGGTGACCTTCGGCAGCATGGGCGAGACTCAGAAGGCCTATGACCAGGGCCGTTGCGATGTGTTCGTTACCGATAAATTCGGCCTCGGGGCGCGGCGCCTGGCGATGACCAATCCGGACGAACATATGATCCTGCCGGAGACCATTTCCAATGAGCCGATTTCACCGATGGTGGCCCATGGCGACCAGGTCTGGAAAGACATCGTCGTTTGGACGTTCAACGCGCTCATCTCGGCGGAAGAGTTGGGCATCACCAGCAAAAATGTCGACAAAATGCGCGACACGTCCACGAACCCGTTCGTCCAACGGCTTCTCGGCAAAACCGGTAAGTTCGGAGGCAAAATCGGGCTCGGCGACGCTTGGGCGTATAATGCGATCAAGGCGGTCGGCAACTACGGAGAGATTTGGGAGAACAATCTGGGCAAACACGGTCTTGGCATGGCCCGTGGCGCCAATGAGTTGTACACCAATGGCGGCCTCCTGATTGCGCCGCCGTTCCGTTAAGCCGGCGACGATACCGCAGTATTCAATATGTAGCCGGGTGCCCTCGATACCATTTGAGGTCACCCGGCACATTTTGTTCCGGCAAAGACGATGAACAATCTGCTCGGTTCCTGGCGCAGGGGAAGCGTCCGCTCCCTGACCTATCAATGGGGGCTGGTGGCCGCAATCGTTCTCGCTCTGCTATGGCTGTTCGATACCGCCAACACCAATTTGGACCGCCTCGGGATTCAAACGGGTTTCGATTTTCTGGACGACGAAGCCGGATTTCAAATCAGCCAGGCCCTGTTCCCGTATACGGCTCAATCCACTTACATCGATGCGCTGCTCGTAACGTTTTCGAATACGATCATCGTGTCGCTTATAGCGGCGCTTCTTGCCACCCTTCTTGGGTTCTTTATCGCGCTTTCCAGGCTTTCCGATAATCTCCTGCTGCGAAAATTCGGCGATTTCTACGTCGAGATGTTCCGCAATATTCCGCTGCTGCTTCAGCTCTTTTTCTGGTATTTCGCCGCGTTGAAACTGCTGCCGGCGAAGCGGGAGTCGATCAATCTTTTCGATGCGGCTTTTCTGAATATCGAAGGATTTGTCGTTCCCGCGCCGGTGTTCGAGGCCGGCGCATCGGCAGTAATTTGGGCCATCGTCATTTCATTTGTTCTGGCGCTCGGCATTTGGCGATGGGCGAAGAACCGGCAGATAAGAACGGGTGAGCCTTTTCCGTCCTTAGTCGTCGGTTTAGGCATTGTCATTGTAATTCCGTTCGCCGCGGCGTGGATCCAGGACTTTCCGGTCTCCTGGGAAATTCCGAAGTTCGGCCGTTTTAATTTTGAAGGCGGCATCGCCCTTCAGCCCGAATTTACCGCGATGCTGATTGGCCTCACGTTGTACAACGGCGCCTTCATCGGCGAAATTATCCGGGCGGGAATATTGTCCGTCCATAAGGGTCAGCGGGAAGCCGCCAATTCCATCGGCTTGACCCAAATGCAGATATATTCCCAGATAATCGTTCCCCAGGCGATGCGTCTGATCATTCCGCCGCTGACCAACCAGTATTTAAACCTGACAAAATCGACGGCGCTCGCCGCGGCCGTAGGATATCCCGACTTCTTCTGGGCGCTCAGCGGCGCCATCGCCGCCCAGACCGGACAGGTCCTTGAACTTCAGGCCATTACCTTGTTCGGCTATCTCGGGGTCAGTCTGTTTATCGCCGCGATCATGGCGGTCTATAACCGCGCAACCCGCATTCCGGAAAGGTAGAGAGGCCATGGAACCCGCTCTCAGACCTTTCATCGAACCGCAACCGCCGCCCTTGCAATCCTCCGGCTTTGTCGGATGGCTTAGAGCGAATTTTTTCTCCAGTTGGTTCAACACAATTGTCACCCTGGCGCTCTTGTGGGTGATCTATCAGATTGGCGGCTTTGTCATCAATTGGGGGATCATCAACGCCAATTGGGTCGGGGATTCCGCCAAAGCCTGTCCAAACATCGATGGCGCGTGCTGGGCCTTTGTCATCGAGCGCTGGCAATTGTTTGTCTATGGGCTTTATCCGCAAGAACTCTATTGGCGGGTCAATGTTTTCTATCTTTTGGGAGCCCTGACGATCATCGCCTTTGTATTTTCCTTTGGCCCGGCCACAAGGAAAATACGCCTGACCATGTTCATCGGCTTCCCGATTGCCGCCTATATTTTCCTGGTCGGCGGGGTTTTCGGCCTGACCTACATCACGCCCGAAAGCTTTGGCGGTTTGCTGCTGACCCTGGTGATCGCCACCGTCGGCATATTCGGCTCCATACCGTTGGGCCTCATCCTGGCCCTCGGCAGAACTTCCGAGCTAAAGGTCATCAGCAAGGTCTGTACCTATTTCATCGAGTTTTGGCGGGGCGTTCCGCATATCGCGGTCATTGTCATGTTTGTTGCCCTGTTGCCCATATTCATTCCCGACGGCAACAAAATCGACATTGTCGTACGCGCGTTCATCGCGTTTGCGGCATTCAACTCGGCCTACATGGCGGAGGTATTCCGCGGCGGTCTGCAGTCGATACCGTCAGGCCAGTTCGAGGCGTCGAAAGCCATCGGGCTCTCCTACTGGAAAATGATGGGCTATATCATTCTGCCGCAGGCGATCCGCAATTCGGTGCCGGCGCTGGTCAATACGTGCATCAGTATTTTCAAGGAGACGACGATCGTGCTGTTGATCGGGTTCAGCGATTTCCTGGGTATTATCCAGCTGTCCCTGGAGGATCCGAAATGGCTGGGTCCGCCGCATATATTCAGCTCGGCCTATGTCTTTGCGGCGTTTGTCTACTTTATCTTTACCTACGGTATGTCGAAATATTCGCTGCGGCTGGAAAATCGCAGCAACGTTGCACACTAGGAACCGTTTGGAACAGCGATGCCGGACGAACCCGTAATCATTTTTGACAAGGTAAATAAGTGGTTCGGTGATTTTCACGTGCTGCGGGACGTCGATCTGGCTGTGGCGCGGGGCGAGAAGATCGTTATTTGCGGGCCGTCGGGATCGGGTAAGTCGACCTTGATCCGCTGTATCAACAGGCTGGAAGAGCATCAAAAGGGACAAATTGTCGTCGACGGCATCGAGCTTACCGATGATCTCAAGAACATCGATTCGATCCGCTCCGAAGTCGGCATGGTCTTTCAGTCGTTCAACCTGTTTCCTCATATATCGGTGCTCGAAAACCTGGTCATCGGCCAGCATCTGGTCCGGAGAATGCCGAAGGCCGATGCCGAGGAAGTCGCCATGACATATCTCGAGCGGGTCAAAATCGCCGACCAGGCCGATAAGTTTCCGGGCCAACTCTCCGGCGGTCAGCAGCAGCGGGTCGCCATCGCAAGGTCTCTCTGCATGAAACCGAGGATCATGCTGTTCGACGAAGTGACTTCGGCCCTCGATCCGGAAATGGTCAAGGAAGTGCTCGACGTGATGATCGATCTGGCCCGGGAAGGGATGACCATGCTGGTCGTCACCCACGAGATGGGCTTTGCCCGCGAGGTCGCCGACCGGGTCGTGTTCATGGACGAAGGCCAAATCGTCGAGGAAAACAAACCCGGCCCGTTTTTCGATGCGCCGCGGTCGGATCGGGCTAAACTATTTCTTAGCCAGATACTCAGGCAGTAGCGGACACGGCTCATGATCAAAGTCACCGATGTCGCCTATGCGCGCTTTCAGGCGCCGGATTTGGACCGGATGGAAGCCTTTCTGGTCGACTTCGGCCTGACCCGCCAACACCGGGACAATGAAACGCTCTACATGCGGGGCACCGGACCGGATCACCATCTCCACGTCACCCACCGGGCCGACGAGCCGGGGTTTATCGGTATGGCCTTCAACGCGGCCGGCATGGAGGATCTGGAAAAACTGTCCCGGGCCGAGGGCGCCTCGGATGTCGAGGAAATCGACGAGCCGGGCGGCGGGTACGTGGTTCCGGCTGACCGATCCCTACGGCTTTCAGGTCGAGGCCGTCTTCGGCCAGAAAACATTGGAGCCCCTGCCGGTCAATGAACTGATCGGGCCGGATCACGGACCCGGCCATCCGCGGGTTCGAGCCGTCCGGCGCACCGAGAAAATTCCTTGCCCGGTGTTGCGCCTCGGCCATGTGGTCCTGAACGTGCCTGACTGCAACGTCGGCGACGCGTTCTACAGGTCCCATTTTGGTTTCCTGCAGTCCGATATTTGCTATGTGCCCGGCGGCGGCGATGAGCTCGCGCTGGTCTTTCACCGCTGCGACAAGGGCAAGGACTATGTGGACCAGCACTCCCTGCTCCTCACCAAATCCAAGGAACCCGGATTTGCCCACATCGCGTTCGAGGTGGAAAGACATCAATGCGCTTTTCATCGGCCACGAATATCTCAAATCGAAAAACTACGACCATTCCTGGGGCATTGGCCGCCACACGCCGGCGGCGAATATTTTCGACTACTGGTTCGATACCCTACGGCAACCGGGTCGAACATTTTTTCGGCGGCGATTTGCTGAACGAAGACGATGAAACCCGGGTTCATCCCGAGATCGGCAAAATCCTGGAGTCTCAATGGGGCGCCCGCGTCGCCGACCGCCGCGCGTCGCTTACGACGGATTACGACCCGTTGAAGCGATGATTGCCCGGGCCGTTAAGTTGTACTGGTGAGGTCCTAACTTAAAGCCCGTTGCTCGGCCGCCGCAGGGTCCGCCAGATGTGCGACGCCGGCGTGTTGTCGTTGCCGAGCCCGTCCTCGGGCGGGTGGAAGTGATCGGCCAGCACGTCCTCGAATTCGTCCCACTCCAGGACCAGGTTGTGGTCGAAGGCGTAGTGATCGTTCTTGCAGATCTCCAGGGCCGAGCCGTACCACTTGTGGTTCCGGGCGTATTCGTAGTCCCGCTTGATGTAGTCCTCGGGCTCGTAGCCCTCGCCGAAGAATTTGATGTAGAGCTCGGGATACTCGTAGCCGTTCTCGGGATCGGCGAAGAACCGGACGCACTGGTGATAGCGGATCGCCCAGGAGACCTCTTCGTCCACGTAGGGCCCGATCATCGCCGCGCCCCAATAGCCGTGGTCCGAGCGGATGAAGCTGGAGACGGCCAGATCGTGGAGCAGGCAGGCGAGGATTATCTTGCGGTCGACGCCGTTCTTGCGGGCGAGGCGCGCGCTCTGCAGCAGGTGCTGCTGACCGCCGATGGCGAACCGGCAGCGGACGAAATCCAACAGGCCGGGCTTGTCGGGCATCGCCGGGAGGCGCGGATCGTCGCCCATGAAGACCGTCTTGCCGGCAGCCAGTCCGCCGCCTTCCTGCCGGTATTGCCCGTGTTCGCCCCGGCCCAGGGCGTAGAGGTTCTGGCGCAGGAATATCTTGTTTTCGAGCTCTTCGATCGCCGCTTCCTCGGCTTCGTCGGCGAGCTCCGACAAGGTCCGGGTCATGTCAGTTCAGCCGCTCGAAGGCCATGGCGGTGGCCTCGCCGCCGCCGATGCAGAGCGAGGCGACCCCGGTCTTGAGGTCCCGCTCGGCCATGGCGGACAGGAGCGTGACGATGATGCGCGCGCCGGACGCGCCGACGGGATGGCCGAGGGCGCATGCGCCGCCCCGGACGTTGACGGATTCATGGTCGAGATCGAGATCGCGCATCGCCGCCATGGTCACCACGGCGAAAGCCTCGTTGATTTCCCAGAGATCGACGTCCTCCCTGGTCCAGCCGAGCTTTTCCAGCAGCCGGTTGATGGCGCCGATGGGGGCGGTGGTGAACCAGGCCGGCTCTCCGGCGTAGGCGGCATGTCCGAGAATGCGGGCGAGCGGCGTCAGGCCCCGCTTCTCCGCCTCGCTCTCGCGCATCAGCACCAGGGCCGCGGCGCCGTCCGAGATCGACGACGAATTGGCCGCGGTCACCGAGCCGTCTTCGGCGAAGGCGGGCCGGAGCGTCGGGATCTTGTCGGGCCGCGCATTGCGGGGCTGCTCGTCGGTCTCGATAATCTCTTCCGACTTGCGCGTCTTGACCGTGACGGGGACGATCTCTTCCGCCGCCGCGTCCGTCGCGGCGAGGGCCCGCTCGAGGGACGTGATGGCGAATTCGTCCTGCGCCTCCCGGGTGAACTGGTAGTGTTTGGCGGTTTCCTCGGCGTAGGCGCCCATCAGCCGGCCCGGCTCGTAGGCGTCCTCCAGCCCGTCCAGGAACATGTGGTCCTGCATCTTGGCGGGGCCCATCTTGGTGCCGGCGCGGACGCCGAGCATCAGGTGGGGCGCATTGGTCATGCTCTCCATCCCGCCGGCGACCACCACGTCCGCCGATCCGGCCGCGATCAGGTCATGTCCGAACATGGCCGCCTTCATGCCCGATCCGCACATCTTGTTGATGGTGGTGCAGCCGACGCTGTCGGGGATCCCGGCGCCGAGGCTCGCCTGGCGGGCCGGCGCTTGGCCCTGACCCGCCTGCAGCACGTTGCCGACAATCACCTCGTCCACCTCCGCCGGTTTCATCCTGCCGCGCTCGAGGGCGGCTTCGATGGCCCGGGCGCCGAGCTTCGGGGCGGGCAGGGGGGCAAGCTCGCCCAGCAATCCGCCCATGGGCGTGCGGGCGGCGGACGCGATGACGATGGGATCCGGCGCGGTCATGTCGATCTCCTGGGCGATCTCCTGGGCAACCTCCTGGTCAGGTCGTATCCGGTCGTGTCAGGCCGTGTCAGGCCTGGGCGTTCCGCCCGCGAATCAGGGCCACTCCCGTCGCCCCCCACAACAGGGGCAATGCGGCATCGACGATGATCCAGACCAGCGTGACGGTGTCGTAGGGGATGGCCGTAAACCCGGGACTCAGCAGGTTGAACCAGTTCCAGAGGTACAGGATGCCGAAGAACAGGAGCCCGAAGAACAGGGTGTTGGCGACGAGGAACGCCCGGGAAACCGGCCCATCCTCGCCGTCGCCGTCCACGGCCCGTTTGCACTGCCAGGCGGCGGCCACGCCCACGACGATGGCCAAGGCCATCAGCGGATTGAGGATCGTCCAGAGCGGGGAGTATGGCTGACCGTCGGCCGAGACATGATAAAGCGGCTCCACCACGGTCTGCACCGCCACGACCACGGCCACGGCGATAAGATAAAAACCGGCTATACGTTTCATGGGTTCTCCTTACCCGATTCCCGTCTCGGGGAGCAAGCGCCCCGGCACATCGCCCCGAAGCGGGGTTGGAATCTGCTTCCAACGAAAATTTCGGATTCGGCCCGATTGTGTGCGCCGGTATAGGCATTTATGGTCATTTATGGACATTTGATGACTTGGTTAAATTCCAATTCGGGGCTTGTGGGCGCATTTTTGTGCGCGGGAACCACAGCGGCGAGACCCGCGAGCCATGCTCCTCTATCAATATGTGCGATCGGCCGCCGGAGTCCATCCCCTCACCCGCCCTAACCCTCTCCCTCCGGGGAGGGAGAGGGATGCGGAGGCTTTGCGAAGCGACAGCTGAGCTTAGCCGTAGCTGGGTGAGGGTGGGAGGGGCCTCGACTACCCCCTCACCCTAACCCTCTCCCCCTGAAGAAGGGGGAGAGGGGATTTAGAGTCGGGGTAGAGGGAACACGATGGGGTGGAGGGGGAATTTCCAATTCTTGAACCACGGAGACGGTGAGACGGTGAGACAGTGAGGACTTAACCATTCTTTCTCTGTGTCCTCTGTGTCTCTGTGGTGAATATCCCGGATGGCCGGCCCCGACCGCCTTGTGAGCCGATGCGGCTTGACAGCAAAGCGAAGCGCTGGCTTGATCCCCCGCGATTCCCGCCGGCGCCGGCCTCGTCCGGGCGGCGCGTGTATCAACCACTGGAATTAAGGGCTTATCGGACAGCTTGTCCCGCGACTCCAAATCCTCCGGCCTATGGGATATCGCCAAGACCGTCATCTATGCGGTCCTGATCGCGCTCGTCGTGCGCACGGTCGCCTTCGAGCCGTTCAATATTCCGTCCGGCTCCATGAAGCCGACCCTGCTGATCGGCGATTATCTGTTCGTCTCCAAATACTCCTACGGCTACAGCCGGTATTCGCTGCCCTTCGGCCTGCCCATCATTCCGGGCCGGATCCTGTTCACCGAGCCCGAGCGGGGCGACGTGGCGGTGTTCAAGCTCCCCGCCGACAACAAGACCGATTTCATCAAGCGGATCATCGGCCTGCCGGGCGACAGGATCCAGGTGCGCCGCGGCGTTCTGCATATCAACGGCGCGCCGGTGAGGCGGGACCCCGCCGGGGTCGAACTCACCTTCGACGCGTCCGGCCAGCCGGTCCGGGTGACCCACTATACGGAGACCCTGCCCGGCGGGCGCCGGCACTCCATCTACGAGAACAGCGACAGCGAGCACTTCGACAATACGGGCGTCTATACGGTGCCGCCCGGGCACTATTTCATGATGGGCGACAACCGGGACAACTCCCAGGACAGCCGGGTGATCGGCGCCGTCGGTTTCGTGCCGCGCGAAAACCTGGTCGGCCGGGCGGAGATTCTGTTCTTCTCCACCGACGGCACGTCCCCCTTCTGGCACGTCTGGCGCTGGCCGTGGGTGATCCGCTTTCACCGGTTCTTCCAGGACATCGTCTGAACCGATGACCGGGGATGCGGAGAGCCGGGCCGGTCTCGACGATCTGGCGGCGGCGCTCGGCCATGATTTCGCCGATCCCGGTTTGCTGCGGCGCGCGCTGGTGCATTCGAGCCTGGCCGGCGAGCGGGGCCGGAGCGCGGCCAACGAACGCCTCGAATTCCTCGGCGACCGGGTGCTCGGCCTGGTGATCGCCGAGACCCTGCTGGACGCCCACCCGGCCGAGGACGAGGGCCAAATCGCCTACCGCCATACGGCATTGGTGCGCAAGGAGGCGCTGACCCGCGTCGCCCGGACCATCGGCCTCGGCGAATATTTGGAAATGGCCGTAGGCGAGGAACGAAAGGGCGGGCGGGAAAACGACGCCATTCTCGCCGATGCGTGCGAAGCGGTGATCGCGGCGATCTACCGGGACGGGGGCCTGGAAGCCGCCCGGTCGTTCATCCTCCGCAACTGGGAACCGCTTCTCGCCGAGGCGGGGTCTCCGGAAAAGGACGCCAAGACCCGGCTCCAGGAATGGGCCCAGGCCCGCGACCTCGGCCTCCCCGAATATCGCTTCCTGGACCGCTCGGGCCCCGACCACGAACCGGAATTCACGGTCGAGGCGGCGATTGCGGGCAGGGGGGCCGCCAAGGCCGAGGGTCCCTCGAAACGCGCCGCCGAGCAGGAAGCGGCGGCGCGGCTGCTCAGGCGGGTTTCCGGTGGGCGGGTTTCCGGTGGGCGGGTTTCCGGTGAGTGAGGCCGGGCGGGCTTGCGGGTTCGTCGCCCTTATCGGCGCGCCAAATTCGGGCAAGTCGACGCTGCTCAACCGGTTCGTCGGCGCCAAGGTGTCCATCGTCTCGCCCAAGGTCCAGACCACCCGCGCGCGGGTTCTGGGCATTTGCATCGAGGGCGAGACCCAGATCGTCTTCATCGACACGCCGGGCATCTTCCGGCCCAGGCGGCGTCTCGACCGGGCGATGGTCGCGGCGGCGTGGGGCGGGGCCGGGGACGCCGATCACATATGTCTACTAGTAGATGCAACCCGTTTCCGCGGCGGCGAAGCGGACCCGGACACGAGGCGGATCGTCGGCCGGCTGAAAGAGACCGGCGGGCGGGCCGTGCTGGCCATCAACAAGATCGACGCGGTGTCCAAGCCCGCGCTGCTGGAGATGGCGGCGGTCCTGGACGGCGAGGGCGTGTTCTCCGAAACCTTCATGGTGTCGGCCGCGAAGGGCGGCGGAACCGGGGATCTGCTCTCGCACCTGACCGGCATGATGGCGCCGGGGCCGTGGCTGTTCCCCGAGGACCAGATTTCGGACATGCCGCAACGGCTTCTCGCCGCCGAGATCACGCGCGAGAAACTCTATCTCCAGCTTCACCAGGAGCTTCCCTACGCGGCGACGGTGGAGACGGACAGCTGGGAGGAGCAGGAGGACGGCTCGGCGCGCATCGAGCAGACCATCTATGTGGAGCGGGACAGCCAGAAGGCCATCGTGCTCGGCAAGGGGGGCGCCCGCATCAGGCAACTGGGGGCGGCGGCCCGCGAAGAGCTTCAGGAGCTGCTCGACCGGCGCATCCACCTGTTCCTGTTCGTCAAGGTCAGGGACAATTGGGGCGACGACCCCGCCCGCTACCGGGACTGGGGGCTGGACTACAACGCCTGAGGTCGTGAGCGGAGCGTTCGGGGGCGGGGAGGGGCGGCAATGAACGCCAGTGCGGCCATGATTATTGCCCATCGATGCATTGTAGCACGTAGCGGTACAGGTTAGGGGCAACGCGGATAGTTTCGTATCCTGGTTTCTCCAGAGTCTTCACGGTCATCATGAATACGCCGTCATTGCGGGGTATTTTGTGCAAACTGATGACGTCTGTCTTTCGCACGCTCCGGTACTTGCTGTAGCCGTCTTGGAACGTTCCGTCATCGAGCCTTCGGCCCGTCTCAAAGACCGTCATAAATGTCTTGCCGCACCTCGGATAAAAGCCGCCGGTTGTGTCGGCCGCCACGGCGGTGGCCGTCAACAGCGAGATGAATATGGCGGACGCAGCTAAGGCAACCGTGGCCTTGTAAGCGGCGCGTGTCCTACGGGCCGCGTCTGAATCGATGCAGGCCTGCTCCCCGGCCTGTGCGGTAGGGCATGTTGATTCGCTACCGGAGGAATTCAGCGTTTCGACACTGCTCATGATTGGTTCCTCCCACCTATCAAAAAGGGGCCGTTTCTTGTTTCCGCGCTTGTGCGCCGCGCATTTGATTCAGCTCATCATCCGTCATTGGTCGGTCTCCGTCGTTAGCCCCAGTCCTTGGGCCTGAGCCCGGTTCACACGCAGATCTTCGAATGCCCTGTCTGCACTGTGAGCGCGCCAATTGTCAGCGTTGCGCATGTCAGTGCAACATTCCCTGTGGTCCAAGTAGGTGCACCTAGTCACATCAATATTGTAATGGTCCCAATGTTCTTCGGGTATCTGCTGCAAGGGGTTCGGATTATTTTTGGCACCAGCGGCCGATGATTTGCGCCCCCAGCAAGTTAGTTGTCCTGTCCTAGCCAAATCCATTATCTCTTCCGAGAAATCAACGACGTTGCCACCCCCCTCTTTGTGAGTCGCAAACAGCTCCCCCATGGCCATATCATAGGTCACGGAATCCCCCGGGATGGGCTGGGGGTCCTCTGCAGGATCACCGCCGCGCAGGGCCCTGCGGAACCAATCTCGCGCCTCTCGTCGATACAGGTACAAGGGGGGAAGCATCACAAGGACCGCTACAACCGCCCAACGCAAGTCTCCCAGTGGGAAAATAGGCTCCACTAGAAACTGCAGGGCCAACAGGAACACTGCCCAACAAATAAAAAAAATAGCGCGTCGCATTTCCCCGCCTTACGGGGATTCGGCCGAGCCGTAAAGTTTTCTTTGTAAGCCCAAAATAGTAGTTTGGCCTACGCGGCACTGATAGCCGATAAATGCCCAATCAGGACTCGACTCTCAATTCGCCATCGATATAACGAGGCCAAGGATTCAAATTTCATTCTGGCAACCGTAGGACGCTACACCGACAAATTTATCGACGAATATCTGCGGGTGAACGGTGACGCTTGCTAAGCGAGGTAGACTGCGATGACCAAGCGGTATGAGAGTGAGGTGCTGGCGGCCGCACACGAGGCGGCGCTTGGCTTGGCCGAGGCGGGCCTGATTTCGAAGCGTAAGATGCGCAGGTTCGACGAACTGTGCCTCACGCCGGTTTGGAGCATCAGGAACGGCGTACGGCTTTGCTTGATGGTGTGGGCTGCTCTACATCGCCGAGTCCGCCGAGATGGATCGGCGAGCGGCCGGGGAACTCGACGATCAGATTAAGGCGGCCGCCCATTGCCTCGACATAGCTTCGAAGGGTTGAGATCATCAGGTCGCTGCGCTTTTCCATCTTGGCAATGGATGCTTGGCGGATGCCCAGCGTTTCGGCAAGCTGCACCTGCGTCAACTCCTTGGCTTTCCGCAACTGCTGGAGAGTGAGATACTCCTGATGCAGCCGTTCGGTTTCCGCCTCTATGCGTTCACGGCGCTCAGGGGCGAGCCCGGCGATCTTGGCTTTCAGAGTCGTTGGCATCGGTCTATCCCTTCATCGTTTCGAGATGGCGGTTGAAGCGTTCATCGGCCTTGGCTATGAGTTGGCGATAAAACTGTCTCTCGTTGACGCCGGATTTGTCGCCGGCCGCCAGAAGGATTGCCCGGCGATCGGGGCCGAAGGCGAAGAGGACACGCCAGACGCCATCATCGGCATTGCACCGCAACTCCTTCATGTTGGCATGCTTCGAGCCTGTCAGCGTGTCAACATGCGGGCGGCCGAGTAGCGGGCCTTCTCGCTCGAGAAGCCCAGCCTTGGCCAAAATGGCATCTTGGACAGTCTCTGGATAGGCATCGAACTCGGCCTCGAATGCGCCAAAGAACGCGACAATCCATTCCATGCATTTACAATAGCCCATAGGCTATATATTCTTCAAGCTATATTTCCACATCGTTGCGTTGCCGTATCGTGTTCCCTCTCCCCCTTGAAGGGGGAGAGGGTTAGGGTGAGGGGGTCATAAGAGATGAGGCATGACGCGTGCTGTTAAAGTCCCCAAAGCGTCATGGCCGGGCTCGGACCCGGCCATCCACGTGTAGCGCCGGCCGCCAAGCGTGGATCACCGGGTCAAGCCCGGTGATGACGACATTCGGACGGCGTAGGCCGGCGAAGTCCCGCGGCGGAGGGGCCTGATGGAGTGGACGGACGAGGGCATCGTCCTGAGCGCGCGAAAGCACGGCGAGAGCGCGGCGATCGTCAACCTGCTGACCGAGGGGCACGGCCGCCATGCGGGCCTGGTCCGCGGCGGGGCCGGAAAGCGGGCGCGGGGCATCTACGAGCCCGGCAACCGCGTGCGCGCGACCTGGAAGGCGCGGCTGGAGGAGCACCTCGGGAACTACACCTGCGAGCTTCTGCGGGCCGGCGCGGCGGACTGGCTGGACGATCCCCTGCGGCTCGCGGGCCTGTCCGCGGTCTGCGCGGTGGCCGAGGCGGCGCTGCCGGAGCGGGAGCCGCACCCCGAGACCTACGCAAGGCTGTCGGAATTCATCGGCGGGCTCGGCCGCGGCGACTGGCTGAAATCCTATGTCCTGTGGGAACGGGACCTGCTGGCCGACATGGGGTTCGGCCTCGATCTCTCCGAATGCGCGGGCGGCGGCGGGACGGCGGACCTGGCCTACGTCTCGCCCAAATCGGGCCGGGCGGTTTCCCTGGCGGCGGGCGCGACCTACAAGGACAAGCTGCTGGCCCTGCCGGTGTTCCTGCTCGACGACCCGGCCCGGGGCGTGGAGAGCGGAAACTCGGCGGACGAGATCGCCGACGGGCTGAAGCTCACCGGCTACTTCCTGGAGCGCCACGCCTTCATCCACGACGCCCGGGGGGTGCCGCCGGCGCGGACCCGGCTCGCGGCGAGGATAAGCCGCTTGTGAACCCGAATTCCCTGTCGGAACCACAAGATATGGTATATTGAAGACACCACGCCTACAAGAAACGCCGAACCAAGAAGAGCACCGCCATGGCAACCGACACCTTGCCCGCCGCCCCCGCCGGCGATATCCGCGATACCCGCCTCGCCGAGGCGATCTCCGAGCGGTATCTGAGCTACGCCCTGTCGATCATTATGTCCCGCTCCCTGCCGGACGTGCGCGACGGCCTGAAGCCGGTCCACCGGCGGCTGCTGTTCGCCATGCGCCAGCTCAGGCTCGATCCGGACCAGGGCTTCAAGAAATGCGCCCGGGTGGTGGGCGACGTCATCGGCAAGTACCACCCCCACGGCGACACCGCCGTCTACGACGCGCTGGTGCGGCTGGCGCAGGGCTTCGCCGTCAGGTATCCGCTGATCGACGGGCAGGGGAATTTCGGCAACATCGACGGCGATAACGCGGCGGCCATGCGCTACACCGAAGCGCGGATGACCGAAGTCGCCACCCTGATGATGGAGGGGCTCGACGAGGACGCGGTCGATTACCGGGAAACCTATGACGGCGAGGAGACGGAGCCTGCCGTCATGCCGGCGGGATTCCCGAACCTGCTGGCCAACGGCGCCGCCGGCATCGCCGTCGGCATGGCGACCAACATTCCGCCCCACAACGCGGACGAAATCTGCCGGGCGCTGCTTCACCTGATCAAGTTTCCGAAGGCCACCGCCGGCAAGCTGGTGGGCTTCATGCCCGGGCCTGACTTCCCGACCGGCGGCATATTGGTGGAGGACCGGAAGACCGTCGAGGCGGCCTACAAGATCGGGCGGGGCTCGTTCCGAATCCGCGCCAAATGGAAGACCGAGAAGCTGGCCCGCGGCCAGTACCAGATCGTGGTCACCGAGATTCCCTACCAGGTGCAGAAGGCGCGGCTGGTGGAGCGCATCGCCGAGTTGATGAACGCCAAGAAGCTGCCGTTCCTCGAAGACGTGGTCGACGAGAGCACCGAGGACGTGCGCCTCGTGCTGGCGCCCAAGAGCCGCTCGGTGGAGCCCGGCATGCTGATGGAGCAACTGTTCAAACAGACCGATCTCGAAACCCGGTTCGGGCTCAACATGAACGTGCTGGACGCGGACAAGACGCCGAGGGTGATGAACCTCCGCGAGGTCCTTCAGGCCTTTCTCGATCACCGCCACGAGGTGCTGAAGCGGCGCACCGGCCACCGCCTGGGCAGAATCGCCGCCCGGCTCGAAGTGCTGGAGGGCTATCTCGCCGCCTATCTCAACCTCGACGAGGTGATCAGGATCATCCGCGAGACGGACGACGCCAAGGCCGAACTCATCAAGGCCTTCAAGCTGACCGAGGGCCAGGCGGACGCGATCCTCAACATGCGCCTCAGGAGCCTGCGCAAGCTGGAGGAGATGGAGATCAAGGACGAGCATTCGGCGCTGACCGGGGAGCGCGCCGAACTCGACAAATTGCTCAAGGATCCCAAGCTCCGCTGGAAGGCGATCTCCGGCGAGATCGGCGATATCCGCAAGCGGTTCGGCGCCAAGACCGCGCTCGGCAAGCGCCGCACCGAAATCGGCGACGCGCCGGCGGCCGTCGACGTGCCGGCCGAAGCGCTGATCGAGAAGGAGCCGATCACCATCCTCTGCTCGGACAAGGGCTGGATCAAGGCCGCGCGGGGACATCTGGAGGACATCGGCGACGTCAAATACAAGGAAGGCGACAAGGGCAAGTTCGCGCTCAAGGCCGAAACCACCGACAAGCTGATCGTCTTCGCCACCGACGGACGCTGCTACACCATCGCCTGCGACAAGCTGCCGGGCGGGCGGGGCTACGGCGAGCCGGTGCGGCTGATGATCGACCTCGGCAACGATCAGGACGTGGTCGCCCTGTTCATCCACAGGCCCGAAACCAAGCTGCTGGTGGCGTCGTCGGCGGGCCGTGGTTTCGTGGTCGCGCAGGATGACGTGGTCGCCTCGACCAGGGGCGGCAAGCAGATCCTCAACGTCACCGGCGACGAAGAGGGCGCGGGCGCCTGCATCGTCGGCGGGGACACGGTCGCGGTGATCGGCGAGAACCGGAGACTGCTGCTGTTCCCGCTGGCGGAGGTGCCGGAAATGGCGCGGGGGCGGGGCGTCTTCCTGCAGCGCTACAAGGACGGCGGCCTGTCGGACATCAAGACCTTCACCTTGGCCGGCGGGCTCACCTGGATCACCGGCGCCGGGGTGCGGACCGAAACCGACCTCATGGCCTGGCGGGGCAAGCGCGCCCAGGCCGGGCGGCTGCCGCCGAAGGGCTTTCCGCGGTCCAACAAGTTCGGGTAAACGGGCGCGGACATTGACTTGATCGGCCACGATCACTAGAAGCCGGTTCAACATAGAACACTTGGGGGAAACAATGGCGACCCACGACAACACGGCTCATCCCACCCTGATCGGCTCGGCTTGGCCTGGGGCCACCGATAGCTGGCTCCGCATGGCGATCCTCGCCATCGCCGGCACGGCGTTGCTGACCGTCTCGGCCAAGATCCAGGTGCCGTTCTATCCGGTCCCCATGACCATGCAGACCTTCGCCGTCCTGGTCATCGGCATGGCCTACGGCTGGAAGCTGGGCGGCGCCACGCTGCTGTTCTACCTCGCCGAGGGCGCGGCCGGCCTGCCGGTGTTCGCGGGCACCCCGGCGAAAGGCATCGGCCTCGCCTACATGGCCGGCCCGACGGGCGGCTATCTCCTCGGCTTCGTGCTTGCCGCCGGGATTGCCGGCTGGCTCGGCGAAAAGGGCTGGGACCGCTCGATCGTCATGACCCTCGCCGCCATGGTCATCGGCACGGTGATCATCTTCGTCCCCGGCTATGCCTGGCTCGCGGCGCTGATCGGCGGGGAGAAAGCCTGGGCCTTCGGCGTGTTGCCGTTCCTCTGGGGAGAGGTGTTCAAGATCGCGCTCGCCGCCGCGGTGCTGCCGGGCGCGTGGAAACTGATCGCGAAATTTCGGGTGTAGTCCGCGCCTAACCGAATACCAGCTTGGGCAGCCACGTCGCGAGCCCGGGGAAGGCGGCGAGAACGCCCAGGCCGATCAGCTGGATGGCGACGAAGGGCAGCACGCCCTTGTAGATGTGGGTCGTCTTGATCTCGGGCGGCGCGACACCCCGCAGGTAGAACAAGGCAAAGCCGAAGGGCGGCGTCAGGAACGACGTCTGCAGGTTCATCGCCATCATCACGCCGAGCCAAACGGGACTGATATCCGACTGCAGCAGCACCGGCGCGACGATCGGCACGACGACGAAGGTGATCTCGATGAAGTCGAGGAAGAAGCCGAGAACGAACATCACCAGCATGACCACGATCATGGCGCCGTAGATGCCGCCCGGCAGGTTGGTGAGAAATTCGTGCACCATGTCGTCGCCGCCGAGGCCGCGGAAGACCAGTGAGAACACCGACGCGCCGATCAGGATGACGAAGACCATGGCCGACACTTCGAGGGTCGAGCGCACCACCTGGGTCAGCACCGCGTCCTGGGTCACCCGGATGAGCGCCACCCCCATCCCCCAGGCGAGAACCGCCGAACAGACCAGCGCGGCAACGATGGCGGCCATGTCGCCGGTGGGAATTTCGTCCCGCAACACCCGGAGATCCATGGTGTTGGTGAGAAACAGCATGACGATTAGAGCGACCCCCGCCAGGTAGATGGGGGCCGGCGTCTTGTCGGAAATCCGAACCGCCGCGAGCAGCAAGGCGCCCACGGAGCCGACCGCCGCCGCCTCGGTCGGGGTCGCGACACCGGCGAGGATCGAGCCCAGCACCGCGACGATCAGCACCAGGGGCGGCACCAGGGCGCGCATCACCCGGCCGAACAGCGGCACCCCGTCATCGAGTTCCTCCCTGGGGATCGCGGGGGAGGCGTCCGGTTTCAGATACGCGACGATGACCTGATAGAGAATGTACATGCCGACCAGGGCAAGGCCCGGCAGCAGCGCGCCGGCGAACAAATCGCCCACCGAGACCGGCTCGGGGGAGAAATTCCCGACCGTGCGCTGAGCGTCCACATAGGCATTGGATATCTGGTCGCCCAACAGGACGAGCACGATGGACGGCGGGATGATCTGTCCCAGCGTGCCGGCGGCGGCGATCGAACCGCAGGCGAGGGAGGGGTCGTATTTGCGCCGCAGCATGGTCGGCAGGGACAGCAGGCCCATGGTCACCACCGTCGCGCCGACGATGCCGGTGGAGGCGGCCAGCAGCGCGCCGACCACGGACACCGAAATGCCGAGACCGCCGCGCAGGGCGCCGAACAGCCGGCCCATGGTATCCAGCAGTTCCTCGGCCACCTTGGAGCGCTCCAGCATCACCCCCATGAAGACGAACAGCGGCACCGCGATCAGCAGCTCGTTGGTCATCGCCCCGCCGAAGATCCTCGACGGCAGCGCACCGAAGAGGGAGAAATCGAACACTCCGAAAATCCACCCGATCCCGGCAAAGATCAGCGCCGTACCGGCGAGCGTAAAGGCAACCGGAAATCCGGCCATCAGGAACAGGCACACCACCACGAACATGATGATGGTCAGGATTTCGGAAAACGGCACGTCAGCGGGACCTCAGCGTTGGGCCGGTCTTCGGGTTCCGGGATCCGGGGTTTCGACGCCGGCAAGCCTGAGCAGCCTGAGGAACGACCGGATGGCCATGGACACGCCCTGGATCGCCACGAGAAACGCGAATGCGAGAATGACGGACTTCAGCAGGAAGACGCCCTGGATACCGCTGGTTTCCTTGGACCCCTCGAAAACCTTCCACGAATTCTCCACGTAGGGGAACGAAAACCACCAGACGAGCAGGCAGACCGGCAAAAGGAACACGAAGACGCCGGCAAAATCGATCCACGATTTCCAGCGCTCGGACGCCTCCCGATAGAAGACGTCGACCCGGACATGGCCCCCGTGAAGCAATGTGTACCCGGCCCCGATCATGAACAGGAAGGCGTGCAGGTAAACGACCGATTCCTGCATCATGATCGAGCCCAAACCGAACACGTACCGCATGACCACCACGATGAACTGAATCAGCACCATGGCCAAAGCGGTCCACGCCGCGGCCTTGCCGACAACATCGTTGAAGCTGTCGATGCCTTGGGCGAGGCGCTGCAGGGAAGTCAAACGGCAGCCTCCTTCGAAAGAACGATGGCCCGCCTCGGATCCGGGCGGGCCATCCTGTCCAGGCGGTTAGCCTGCGTACTTGAACGGCAGCAGCCGTGCATTCCAGTAGGCCTGATCCGAGAGCTTGGACCAGGCGATGGACTGTTTGCGGAAATCGAGGAAGCTGTCGAGCACCTTCGCCGTGATGCCGCCCTCGGAGCGGACACCCCCGACAACCTCGCCCGACGCCTTGCCGATTTCATTCAAGACCGGGTCCGGGAACTTCTTGACGGTGACCTTGTGCTTGCCGGTCAGCGTATTCAGCGCGCCGTTGTTGCGGGCATTGAACTCGGAGAGGCTGAGGTCGTTCTCCGCCGCCATCGCCGTGGTGATGATCGCCTTATGGTCGGCGCTGAGGCCTTCCCATGTCTTGAGATTGACACCCGAGCTCAAGGTCGTCCCCGGCTCATGGAAGCCCGGATAGTAGTAGAACTTGGTGACCTTGTAGAAACCGAAGGCCAGATCGTTCCACGGGCCGACCCATTCGGTGGCGTCGATGGCGCCCGACTGCAGCGCCGGGAAGATTTCGCCGCCCGGCAGCGAAACCGCCGCCGCCCCGATCCTGCGCAGAACCTCGCCGCCCAGGCCCGGCATACGAATCTTGAGGCCCTTGTAGTCCTCGAGCGAGTTCACTTCCTTGTTGAACCAGCCGCCCATCTGGACCCCGGTGTTGCCGGCCATGAAGGGCTTGATGCCGAATCCCTTGCTCAGCTCATCCCATAGCTGCTGGCCGCCGCCATGGTGGATCCACGCGGCCTGCTCGGTCGCGGTGAGCCCGAACGGAACCGCCGCATAGAAGTTGAAGGCCTTGGACTTGCCCTGCCAATAGTAGTCGGCGGCGTGGTACATGTCGGCGGTGCCGCTGGCGACGGCATCGAAGGATTCGAACGGCGGGACCAATTCGCCCGCGGCGAACACCTTTACCGAAAGCGAGCCGCTGCTCATCGCGGTGATGTTGCGCGCCAGCCGCTCCGCGCCGGTTCCCAGGCCGGGAAAATTCTTTGGCCACGTGGTGACCATTTTCAGCTCTTTCTTCCCCTGGGCGATCGCCGGCTTCGGCAGCGTCGATACGGCAACTGCGGCACCGGTACCCGCGACGGCCGCGCCCTTCATAAATTCACGGCGTTTCATGAGATTGTCTCCCTTCTCATATTTGGAAATTGATCCTCTGGTGAAGCTTGATAGTTGCTTGAAGTATATGCGCATTCCGGTAGCGCGCAACTATGAGAAATGTTCGTGAACCGGAATGGAACGCCGACTAGCCAAGCGCCGGAAAGTCGTGCCGCTCGTCGAGCGAACGCCAGCCGTCGCCCGCGTAATATTCAAGCGGCCTGAAACGTTCCTTGTAGGACATTTTCTGGCTGTCCTCGATCCAATAGCCGAGATAAACGTAGGGAAGCCCGGCTTCCCGGGACCGCTCGATGAGCCGCAGTATCATGTAGGTTCCGAGACTGCGGCGCGGCTCGTTCGGATCGAAATAGCTGTAGACCGCGGAGAGGCCGTCTCCCATGCGGTCCGCGAGACACGCCCCGACCAGCCGCCGGTCCGAGGCGCGGTATTCGATCAGCTCGGAATCGACCGGGGTCTCCTCGATCAGGGCCTGGTAGTCGTAGAAATCCATTGTCGCCATATCGCCGCCGTTGTGGCGGGAGTCCTGATACTGGGCGAACAATTCGAATTGCTCGGCGGTCGCCCGGACCGGCCTTACCACTTCGATCAAATCCTCGTTCACCCGGGATACCCGGCGCTGGGAGGCGGACGGTTCAAACTCCGAAACGACGGTCCGGACGGCGAGACAGGCGTTGCAGCCCGAGCAGACCGGGGCATAGACCAGCCCGTGGCTGCGGCGAAACCCGACCCGGGACAAGGTGTCGTGAAGCGTGGGCGCCGTGGAGCCCGAAAGCTCGGCGACGATCCGCCGTTCGAGGTTGCCGGGAATATAGGGACAGGGAAGGGGGGCGGTAATGAAAAAGGCGGTGTGCCGACGGTTTATGTTGTGTTTCATCGCGCCGCTTCCGTTTTGGCTCCGGCCAGCTTAGGCATATTGGACGGGCCGCGGCAAGAGGCCTCTCGCGCCTGCCCGGCCCCTGGGCGGGGCGGGAGTAGCCGTTGCCGTTCGTGCGGTTGCGGCAGCGGCGGTTCGTCCGGGGGCAGGCTCAATCCAGCGCCGTCCGCAGATCGGCGATCAAATCGTCGGCGTCCTCGATGCCGACGGACAGCCTGACGAGCCCGTCGGCGATACCGACCTCTTCGCGAACCGCCCTGGGAACCGAGGCATGGGTCATGATCGCCGGATGCTCGATCAAACTCTCCACGCCGCCCAGACTTTCGGCCA
Organism: Rhodospirillales bacterium; assembly: GCA_965207535.1. Taxonomy (GTDB): domain Bacteria; phylum Pseudomonadota; class Alphaproteobacteria; order Rhodospirillales; family UBA2165; genus JAJDXO01. Next base: position 414,536 of record CBDBMR010000016.1, read on the forward strand.
GGGTGAATACCCGGCACCGTTCCAGGAACCGGATCGTACCCGCCAGATCCCGGTCCAGAACGGCGGTCACCATGCCGCCGCCGTGGCCATTCATTTGCGTGCGGCAAATCTCGTGGCCGGGATGAGAGCTGAGGCCCGGATAGAGAACGCGGCCGAATTCCGGGCGATCTTCCAGCCATCGGGCGATTTTCAGGGCGTTGGCGCAGTGGCGTTCCATGCGGACCGACAGGGTTTTCAATCCGCGCAGGACAAGAAAGGAATCGAACGGGCCGGCGATGCCGCCGGTGGCGTTTTGGAGAAAACCCAGGCGCTCGGCGAGTTCATCGTCGCCAACCACGACGGCCCCGCCGATCACGTCGGAATGGCCGTTGAGGTACTTCGTCGCCGAATGCACGACGATGTCGATCCCCAGTTCCAGGGGCCGCTGAGCCCAAGGTGTGGCGAAGGTATTGTCGACCGCCGTCAAAATACCCCGCGACCGCGCAACCGACGCAACGGCGGCCAGATCCACGAGGTTCAACATGGGATTGCTGGGAGTTTCCAGCCAGATCAGCCGGGTGTCCGGATGGATGGTGCCGTCCAGCGCCTCGATATCGCCGAAGTCCGCGTAATCGAAAACCAGCCCCGCCGTTCGCTTGCGCACCTGCTCGAACAGGCGGGTCGTGCCGCCATAAAGGTCGCGGAGCGCCAGAACCCGGTCGCCGGCATCGAGCAGGTCGACGACCGCCGTGGTTGCCGCCATCCCCGATGCGAATGCGAATCCGCGGGTGCCGCTTTCGAGATCGGCGATACAGGCCTCGTAGGCGTCCCGGGTCGGATTGGCGCTCCGGGCGTACTCATAGCCCTTGGTCTTGCCCGGGCTTTCCTGGGCGAAGGTCGCGGTGGCATAGATGGGCGTCACCACCGAACCGGTCCCGGCATCCGGCGCTTGTCCGGCGTGGATTACCCGCGTGTCGAATGACTTCTGGTCCGCCTCGCTCATGGTTCCGCGCCTCCAATCACCGCCCAGGCTGGAAAGTATGGCGGCGGGCCGCCGATTGTTCCAGTTGCCGTTTGGTCTTGTCGAGGGTCACATGCCCGCCGGACGCCCACAGGGGCAGAAAGTCGCGATAGTGCGGCGAGAACGGGTTTCCCGACTGCCCCGTGGCGATGACGAACCGGGACCGGGAGAGATCGGCGAGATCATAGACGCCGCGATATCCCGCGCCGTGAATATGGTCGTGGGGCGCGCGGGGATCGCGCATCCGGGTGGTCCCCCGATTGACCGTGAAGTTTCCCCCGGATGTCGGGGTGCTCAAATCGGTGAGCATGCGGACGACCGGCACATGCTGGAAAAATTGATGGCGGAACCGGGCGACGTGGTGATCGCCCCAACGCCAGCGTGCCGGGTTCGAGGTGCCTGTGGCCTCGGAGAGCTCGGCCAGCGTCACCTTGAGTGAGGCCTCCAGCGCCGCGGCGCATGTTTCCGTTGCCCGGGTCGCAACATCATCGCACCACGACGGCGATACGCCCGACAGAACATTCCGGATGAACACGGCCCGCCTCCGCCAGAACTCGCCGAACGCGCCGCCGAAATCGTCGGCATACAGCTCCCGGTTCAACGACCGGAGCCAGCGATCGAATATCAGCGGTTCGGGACGATCGATGCTCATGCCGCCGTCCCACCGGCGCAACAGGTCCATCACCTTTTGGAGTTCGGAATTCCGGGTTGGAAAATCGAGCATCAAGGGCAAGAGCTCCCGGGCAGCCAAGGAGACCGAATCCATCTGCAGGCCGGTCATTTGGCCGGCGGTGCCGTCTTCGAGGTTCCTCAGGGTTTCGACAATCCGCCGGGCCCGGTAGGGCGCCGTCCAGTCCACCGTCACGAAGTAGGGGTAGCCCTCCGGCGTCACCTTGTTGTTGGCGTTGGCGACGAACCCCTCGGCGGGGTTTTCGGACTGGGGCAGTTCGTCGAACGGAATGACGCCCGTCCAGTCCGCCTCGCCGGAGGCGCCGTCTCCGGGGACGAATCCGCGCCCGGATTTGCGGATCGGTACGGTGCCGGCTGAAATGAAACCGAATACGCCGCCGGTGTCGGCGTAAATGACGTTCTGCTGAGGCGCCTTGAAATCCTCGAGGGCGGTCCGCAGCTCCTCCGCATTTTGCGCACGATTGAGTTTGAGAACGGACTGAGCCGTCGTATCGGCCCCGCGCAGGAACACGGCCTGCAGGGAGATAGTCAGATTTCCGCCGGACTCCAGATCCGAGATGACCGGCCCGCGATGGGTCGAGCGAACCGTGAAGGTCACGGGCTCGCCGCCCCGCACTTCCAATGTTTCGACACGGGTTTCGAACGGACGCGGGCCGTCCGGGGTGAGGTAATGATCGGGCCGCTCGGGATCGAGGGTCTCGACGTAAAGGTCCTGCAGATCGGTCTGGGTCGTCGTCAGGCCCCAGGCGAGACCGTCGGTATGACCCAGCACATGCAACGGCACGCCCGGAACCGTCGCTCCGGTCAATCTCCCTTCGGGCGTGACGATCTTGGCGAGATACCACAAGATCGGCGCGCCGAAGCCGAGGTGGGGATCGTTCGCCAGCAGCGGCTTGCCGCTTCGGGTCCGGGCGCCGCCGATTGCCCATGAATTCGAGGCGCCTCGGAAACGCGGTACGGTTTCGGCCGTCGAGGCCATCAGACGGCCGACGTAACCGGGGTCCGCCGCCGCCCGCCGTCCCTCACCGGTGACCGGCCCATCGCCCGGATAGGCCGGCCATAATTCCCTCAAGCGCTCCAGGTCATGGCCGTCATTCATCGCCCGCAGCCGCTGCAGTTCGTCCTGGAAGTTGCCGCTGAGCCTGAGGGCCATCAGCTTGCCCCATACCAGCGAGTCCGCGGGCCGCCAACTCTCGGGCTCATGACGCAAAGCCACGAACTCGGGCGGCAGGACGCCCGAGCGGGTTTCGAGCCAACGGTTCACGCCCGCGGCGTAGGCTTTGAATGCGGCTTTGGTTGCGGGTTCAAGCCCGGCGAACGAAGCCTCGGCGGATCGATAAAGACCCAGCGTCCGCATGAAACGGTCGATGCGAACCGTGCGGGCGCCCAGGATTTCAGACAGCCTTCCCGCCGCCAGCCGGCGCTGGGATTCCATCTGCCAAAGCCGGTTCTCCGCATGGGCGAAGCCCAGGGCGAACGCGGCGTCCCGCCGATTTTCCGCGAAGATGTAAGGGACTTCCCTTTCGTCGAACAATACCTCGACCGTTCCCCGAAGCAGCGGATCGGAGACCGCGCGCTCCGCCGGTGGAAGGGAGGTACGCAGCCACAAGATGCCGCCGGCGCCGGCCGCCGCCAAAAGCGCCAGCAGGTAAGCCGCATATTTCAGAACTCGTTTCATCCGCAACCAAAATCACCGAGGGTCACTTGTCGAAGCAGCTGAACCGTTTTGTGCGCCACCGAGCGCGACGGCAAACGCCAAAACCAGGAACTAACCGGATTTCAGAAGCTTCGCCGCCTCTACCGCAAGGTAGGTGAGGATGCCGTCGGCACCCGCGCGCTTGAACGCCATCAGGCTTTCCAGCACCACCTTGTCATTGTCCAGCCAGCCGTTCCGGACCGCGCCTTTCAGCATCGCGTACTCGCCCGATACCTGATAGGCGAACGTCGGGACGCCGAACTCGGTTTTCACCCGCCGGACGATGTCCAGGTAGGGCAGCCCGGGCTTGACCATGACCATGTCGGCCCCCTCGGCGAGGTCCAGGGCAACCTCGCGAATGGCCTCATCGGAATTGGCCGGGTCCATCTGGTAGGTCTTCTTGTCGCCTTTCAGGGCCGCCTTGGACCCGATGGCGTCGCGGAACGGCCCGTAAAACGCCGAGGCGTATTTCGCCGCATAGGACATGATCCGCACCCCCTCGTGCCCGGCTTCGTCGAGGGCCTTGCGGATGGCGCCCACGCGGCCGTCCATCATGTCCGACGGCGCGATCACCTCGCAGCCGGCGTCGGCCTGGACAACGGACTGACGGCAAAGCACCTCGACGGATTCGTCATTGATGATTTCCCCATCGCGGACAATGCCGTCGTGACCATCGCTGTTGAACGGATCGAGGGCCGCGTCGCAAACGATGCCCATGTCCGGGTGCCCGGACTTCACCGCCCGGATGGCCCGGCAGACCAGGTTCTCCGGGTTGACCGCCTCGGCCGCGTCCGGCGTCTTCAAAGTGGGATCCACCTCGGGGAATATGGCGATCGCCGGAATTCGGAGATCCAACGCTTCACCGACGGCGTCCACCAGCAAATCGCAGGACAACCGGTCGATCCCCGGCATGGAGGCGACGGGCTCACGCTTGTTCTCGCCCTCGACGACGAAAACCGGAAGGATCAAGTCCTCGGGTCCCAACCGGCTCTCGGCGACCAGGCGGCGATTCCACTCGTCGCGCCGGTTGCGCCGGAGCCGGGTGGTGGGAAAACTGCCGGGAACGATCATTGGGCGAGGCCGGATCAGGTTGCCGCCAACGCCTGGTCGAGATCGGCGATGATGTCGTCGATGTGCTCGATGCCGACCGACAAGCGGACGTAGCCGGGTGTCACGCCGGTCTGCTCCTGCTCCTCGGCGCTGAGCTGCGAGTGGGTGGTGGTCGCGGGATGGATGGCGAGGGAACGCGCGTCCCCGATATTGGCCACATGGTAGAACATGTTCAGGGAATCGATGAACTTGGCCCCGGCCTCCTTGCCGCCGGCGAGCTCGAACCCGACCAGCGCGCCATAGCCGCCATCCATGTAGGCATCCGCGCGGCGGCGCATTTCACCGTCCTGCTGGTTCGGAAAAATCACCGTCTCGACCTTGTCGTGTCCAACCAGGTAATCGGCGACCTTGACCGCGTTCTCGCAATGGGCGCGCATCCTGAGCGGCAGCGTCTCCAGTCCTTGAATGGTCTGGAAGGAGTTGTATGGACTGGGCGCGGCGCCGACGTCGCGAAGCAGGACGACCCGCGCACGCAGAATGAAGGCAATCGGCCCAAGCGGCTTGACCGCCTCGGTCCAGACCGCGCCGTGATAGCTCGGATCCGGTTCATTGAGGGTGGGGAAGCGCTCTTTGTGAGCCTCCCAGTCGAAGTTTCCGCCGTCGACGAGCAGCCCGCCGATGGACGTCCCGTGACCGCCGAGATACTTGGTGGTCGAGTACATCACCACCGCGGCGCCATGATCGAAGGGGCGGCAGATGATGGGGCAGGCCGTGTTGTCCATGATCAGCGGAACGCCAAGCCCGCGGCCGATATCGGCCACTTCCTTGATGGGAAAGACGTTGAGCTTCGGATTGGGCAGCGTCTCGGCGTAATAGCACCGGGTCCTGTCGTCCGTCGCCTTGGCGAAATCCTCCGGATCGGCCGGGTCGACGAAGCGGGCCTCGACGCCGAAATCCTTGAGCGTATTCGCGAACAGGTTCCATGTTCCCCCATACAGGTCCGTGGAACTGACGAAGTTGTCCCCGGCGCGGCAAAGGTTCATGACCGCGTACATGGACGCCGCCTGGCCCGAACCCAGGGCAAGCGCCGCGACACCGCCTTCGAGCGCGGCAATGCGCTGCTCCAGCACATCGGACGTTGGGTTCATGATTCGGGTGTAAATGTTCCCGAGCTCCTTCAGCGCGAACAGGTTCTCCGCGTGCTGGGCGTCATTGAACTGGTAGGAGGTGGTCTGATAGATCGGCACCGCGACCGCGCCGGTCACCGGATCATTGCGGTATCCGCCGTGCAGGACGATGGTTTCTGGATTGGGGGTGTCTGCGGCCATTTTTCTCTGGTCCTCTTCCTTGATGGTCGATGACGCGGATTTACCCTGCGCCGGTGAAACGGCAGATACATTTGCTACCTGATGAGCAGCCAATGACCACGGCGGTTCATCATGTGTCAAGACACCACTGCCGCAAGCATTGGATGGAAACACCGGCCCCGCGGCCGGGAGAAGTTCCGCCCGACCGCTCCCGCGCTACCAGGCCCGGTCTAGTGGAACAGCACGGATGGATACCAAATGATAGCCATCGCGCGATCGAACAGGAGATGGAGAAACATCCATGCTCCTACCGCCGAAAGCAGGGCAATCCACCAAGCATACCCGACCACGAACAGGACATGCAGGGCAACGAAGAGGGGCAGGGCCACAAGCTGGCCCGTCATGATGGTGGCGCCAATCAGGCCGAGCCACCAAAGGTGAAGATGGACGGCCCGCTTCAACGTGCTTCGCCCGGGGAAGACATCTTCCCCGGTCATTTGAACTCGCCGGACCTCCCGAACACCGAACCAAAGAGCCGCCAATGACAGGCAGACCATCGGGATGAACGTAATCATCGGGATTGCGCCCACGTCGGCCGCCCAGGAAAACGTGGGGGCCAATCCCCAGATTGCAAATGCAAGGAGCATCCCGGCCGCAACGAGCGACATCACGGGATCCACGGGCTGAATCTCATGAACAATCTTCTTGTCGGCCGAACTCCGCATCCTCCCGCGGGCGCCAAGAACAAGGGAAAGCACGACGAATGCTCCGATCACCAAGCAGGCCGGGCGACCGAGCCACGTGAGGCCATCGTACGCATTGTTGGTAATGAACAGGGAATTTTCCATGATCGGCCCGATCACGAAGCCGAGCACCATCGGCGGCCGCGGAACGCCGCCCTGCTTCATCACGTAGCCCACCACGCCGCAGACCAGGAGTACGATCCAGTCACCGAGATGGTTGGTGGCAAGCCATGCGCCCGTGAAAATGAAGAGCGTGATCACCGACACCACCAGGCGGCCATTGACGAAAGTCACAAGCGCAAACTGCCGGGCGACCAGCATCAGGAGGAGTGCGCCCGCGACATTGGCGATCGCCAGCGTCCACATCAGCGAATAAGTAAAACTCAGCTTGCTGCCCAGCATCTCCGGGCCTGGCGTCAAATCCTGGATGAGTAGCGCGCCGAGAAGAATGGCCATCGCCGGACTGCCTGGAATGCCGAAGGCGATGGTGGGCAGAAGAGCACCTCCCTTCATTGCGTTGTTGGCCGTCTCGGGTGCGATAACCCCCCGTACGTCGCCCTTGCCGAACCCGTCCTTATCCCGGCTACTTTGCACCGCGTGACCGTAGGCCACCCAATCGACGATGGAACCGCCGAGACCGGGCAGCAATCCCACGTACGCGCCGATCGCCGTCGAGCGCAATACCAGCCACCAATTGCGGAACGCATCTCGGATTCCCTTCATCAGGCCGCCCGATACGCGGTCCCTCGGAACCCTCGAAATTGAGCTGCCCCTGGCGGCGAGGTCGATCAATTCCGGAATTGCGAACAGGCCAAGCACCACGGGAACCAGGGGCAGGCCGTCGAGCAGGTAGGTCGTGCCCAACGAATAACGCGGCAGGGCGCCATTCTCGGCGTAGCCAATATAGGAGATGCCGAGTCCGGCAAGTCCGGCAATCAGGCCACACAGCATCGACCCTCCGGAGAGCGATCCAACCATGGCAAGCCCGAGCAGGGCGAGCATGAAGATTTCGGGCTGGGCGAAGGAGAGGACCAGGGGCTTGACGATAGGTATCGACAGTCCGAGCAGGATTGCGCCAAGCAGTCCGCCGATGGCCGAGACCGAGAATGCCGCGCCCAATGCGCGCGTCGCCTCGCCTCTCATCGCCATCGGGTAGCCGTCGAGGATGGTCGCCTGGGAGGCCGAGGTGCCGGGTATTCCGAGCAGCACCGAGGCGATGGTGTCGCTGGTGGTGGTGACCGCGAACATACCGAACAGGAGTGCAAATGCCGGGACCGGTTCCATCGCGAAAGTGAACGGCAACAGAATCGCCAGACCAACCAGCCCCGACAGTCCGGGAACCGCACCGAGAAACAGCCCGGCAAGCACACCAGCAAACAGGTATCCGATGGCAGGCCAGGCAACCACCGACAGAAAGCCGCTCAATGCAGCGTCGACCATTGCACGATCCTGCGATAGAGCCTCAAGAGTGCCGCGCCGCCTGGGCGCGGCAAGGGATCATCCGCGCATCCGCTACTTCTTCTTGACGTATTTGCCGATGAACGCGACGGTCTCAGGGTCGAGGCTGCCGAGCGCGTCCATTTGCGCCTGTGCCTCGGCTGCGTTGAGGAAGGCTGGCGGCTCCTTGGCCACGCTCTGGTATTCCGCGATGAAGTCCTTGTCTTTGGCAAGCGCGCTCCAAGCCACCTTCAACGCCTTCGCCGCCTCGTCCGGCGAGCCCTCGGGAAGGAAGACCCCGCGCAGCATGGCAACCGCAAGGTTGTTGATTACGGAAAGCGACTTGAACATCGGCCCCGAAGGCTTCTTACCCTTCAGCTTTTGATAGACGTCGAAAAAGGTCGGGATACCTTCAAGCGCCGGATCCTTGACGGGATTCCCGTCGGCATCCATCAGGGAATAGTACCAAAGCACCGTCGCCAGACCCGGATCTATCAGGTTGGGTCCGAAGCTGCTGCGGACCGCGGTCATGGACGCGCAGGAATACTGCACCTCGTTCTGCAGCAAGGCGGCAAGCACCTTCGCGCTGCTCCTGTAACCGCTCACATACCGGTAGTTGGCGCCGAGCATGTCGAGACCCAGACGCATCCTGATGTCGGTCGACGAGGTGGGCCTGTAACCGCCCAACTTGAACTCGCTGCTTTTCAGCAAATCGTCGACCCCCTTGATGCCGGATCCCGCATCCTTGCGGACAAAACACAATGCAGGCTGGCCGAATCCTCCCAGCCAGACGAATTTGGAGATGTCGACCGTCAACGCCGGATCCTCAAGTACCTGCTGCATGAAAGAAGTGGCGAAGAAAGCCAATGTCAGCCCGTCCGGCTTGGCCACCTCGCCCATGTGGTTCGTGCCGACGATGCCGCCGGCTCCGGGCATGTTGCTGACGATGACCTCCGGATTGCCGGGTATGTGCTTCTCAAGATGCTTTGAGAAAAGGCGTGCCAAAACGTCCGTAGAGCCGCCGGCTCCATAATTTACGAGGACGTTGAGTCGTTTGCCTTGATAGAATTGCGCTTCGACGGTGCCGGCGAAGCCAGTCAGGATCATCACCGCACTGGCGATGGCCAGTATCATTGATTGTTTCACTTTCTACTCCCGAATATTTTTATAGGTTTCTATGGCAGAACAATAACCATTGTGATTGGCAAAACGCAATTGCCGATCTGCGTTGTTTGCTCCGATTTGACACCGGCCCGGCCATGAGCATTAGTATCTATTCAAGTACCTGAACACGGACTTACGCATCGCGACATCCGTCTCAATTGTCCATTGACGGCCTTGTCGAGATTGACGCTGGGAGGAAAACCGTGACGGTGGCAGGAATTCGGAACCGGCAGTACCGCGGATGGCGGCTTTGGCCGCGGCCAGTTCGCTGATCATCAATAATCCGGCGAGAACATCAATGACAGAAGGAACCACCGACCGGGAACTGGACCTCTTATACCAGGCCGACGAGAAACCCCCGGCCAGGCTCACGCTCGGTCTCGGCTTGCAATATGCGCTGCTGTCACTTGGCGCGATCGTGCTCATTCCCACGATCACGTTTCGCGCGGCCGACGCCAGTGAACCGGTGGTGGCTTGGGCCGTCTTCGCCTCGCTTTTCGTGGCCGGTGTAATCACCGCGCTGAACGCCTCTCCGGTCGGACGCTTCGGCGCCGGCTATATTCTTGTGGCGGGTCCCACGTCTGCGGTGATCGCCATCAGCGTCGATGCCCTTGGTGCCGGCGGGGTGTCCCTGCTCCTTAGCCTGGTCGTCGCATCCGCTCTTTTCCAGTTGGTCTTCTCGTATCGAATCTCCATGTTCCGGCGCATCATTACCCCGACGGTATCAGGGATAATCCTCATGCTGATTCCGGTTACCGCGGCGCCGATCATCTTCAATAAAATAACCGAAGTGCCGGCCGGGCATTCCCAGTCGGACGGATTGGTCTGCGCCTTCGTGACCCTGGCGGTAGTCCTATTCGTTTCCCTCAAGGGGCGGCGCCAACTCCGTCCCTGGGCCTCGCTGATCGGCATCGTCCTCGGCGCCATGGTTGCCGCCGCTTACGGGCTTTACGACATGGGCGGCGTCGCCCAGGCGTCGTGGATCGGCCTGCCCTCCACCGCGTGGCCGGCGCTCGAAATCGACCTCGGGCCTTCCTTCTGGGCATTGCTGCCGGCCTTCCTGCTCGTCGCCCTGTCATCCTCCATCCGGACCATGAGCGCCTCCCTCGCCATACAGGACGTATCGTGGAAGACGGTGCGGGCGACGAACCTGCGCGCCGTTCAAGGCGCTGTCGCGGCCGACGCGATGTCGAACCTGCTCGCGGGTTTCGGGGGTACGGTACCCAACGCCACGCGCTCGACGACCGTTTCGCTGACCCGGATCACGCGAGTCGGTGCGCGCTCCCTCGGAATGGGGACTGGGTTAGCGCTGGTCGCATTCGCGTTTCTGCCGAAAATCATCGCGCTTGTCCTGGCGCTGCCTGCCGCAGTTTTTTCGGCCTACATCACGGTGATGATCGCGGCATTGTTCGTTACCGGCATGAAGCTGGTGGTTGCCGACGGCCTGGACCAGCGCCGGGTCATGATTACAGGCCTTTCCTTCTGGATCGGCGCCGGCTGTCAATACGGGTTTCTACTTCCCGATATCCTCCCACAGTTCCTGGGCGGTTTTCTCACCAACGGGCTCTCCGCGGGTGGGCTGACAGCTATTTTGATGACAATTCTGCTGGAGATGACGGAAGGGAGGCGTCAAAGGCTCGAAGTCGATCTCGACGTATCTTGCCTGCCGCAGTTGCGTGAGTTCGTCGCACGCTTCACCAGCGCCAAAGGCTGGTCGCAGGACATGGTCGATCGACTGGATCTGGTGGCGGAGGAAACCCTGCTGACGCTTATCCAAAACCAGCCGGAAGGAGATCAGCACCAACGTCGTTTAAGGCTGACTGCCCACAGGGAAAGCGGAGAGGCAGTGCTCGAGTTCGTCGCCAGGTCCGGCGACAGCAACATTGAAGACCGTATTACCCTGTTGGGCGACGCGACCGACGCACGACCGGCAGAACGGGACATTTCGCTTCGGCTGTTGCGTCATCTGGCTTCGGACGTGCGCCATCGCCAATATCACGATGCGGACTTCATCACCGTCCACGTCGAGGCGCCGGAAGGCACCGAGAGGACGAAAGACGGATAACCGGCCGGATGCCGCATCATTTACCTATGAATTGGGCGGAAGCCGTTGTCGGGCGTTGCACCCCGTTCGCGCCCCGAGTAGAGTTTTTCCGTCATGACCCATGAATGATTAGGAGGGAACATGGTTCAAATTTCACGCATGGCCGGTATCGCGTTGGTTGCCGTTGCGGTGGCCGCCGGACCGGCGACCCAGGCTCAGGCCGAGGGCCTGAAACTGGGCGCGCTCATGCCCATGACCGGCGGCCTGCAGGCCTATGGCGGGGCTTCGCTCAACGGCGTCAAACTGGCGGTTGACGAAATGAATGCCGCGGGCGGCGTCAACGGCGGCAAGGTGGCGCTCAGCGTCGGCGATACCCAAACTTCGCCCCAGGCCGGTGTCGACGCGGCCAAGCGGCTGGTGTCCGTGGAAAAGGTCCAGGCGGTCATCGGCGCATTGTCCAGCGGCGTCACCATTCCGATCGCCAGTTCGGTCACCAGCAAGTCGGGCGTGACGCAAATTTCGAGCGCCTCCACGTCGCCGGTCATCACCGGTCTGGCCGATAACGACTTCCTGTTCCGGACCGTCCCGACGGACGCCGTGCAAGGCATCGCGCTGGCCCAGGTGGCGGCCGAGAAGAACCTGAAATCGGTCAGCATCATCTACGTCAACAATGACTACGGCAAAGGCCTGGCCGAGGCGTTCTCGAAGAACTTCAAGGGCAAGGTGGTCGCGTCCATCGGCTATGAGGAGAAACAGGCATCCTACCGGGGCGAAATTCAAAAAGCGGCGAAGGGCAAGCCGGAGCGCCTGCTGTTGATCGCCTATCCCGAAGACGGCATTCCGATCATCAAGCAGAGCCTCGAAGGCGGCTTCTTCGACAAGTTCGTCTTTACCGACGGGATGAAGCACGAGAAGATGATCGAGGCGATCGGCGCCCGGTACCTGAACGGCACCTACGCCACTGCGCCGGAATCCAAAAGCGCGGCCCAGGACAACTTCCGAAAATTGTATGAGAAGAAGTACGGAGAACTGCCGCCGCGGCCGTTCATCGACAGCGCATATGACGCCACGATTCTCGCCGGTCTCGCGGCCGTCAAGGCGGGCACCAACGATCCCAAGGCGATCCGCGATGCGCTGCGTTCGGTCGCCAACCCGCCCGGCAAGAAGCTGGGGCCGGGTCAGTTCGCCGAGGCGGTGAAGGCCATCAAGGCGGGCGAGGACATCGACTATGTCGGCGCCTCCGGGCCCCAGAACATCGACAAGAACGGCGACGTTGCGGGCACCTACGGCCACTGGGAGATCGAAGGCGGCAAGATCGTCACGAAGAAGGTCTTCGAGCCCAAATAATCCATGACAGGTGAACAATGAAAGCGGTCCGCTTCGGCGGGCCGCTTTTTATTTGCGATCAGCGGTCTCTTCGGGCAACAGGCCGTCCGGCCGGACCAACAGGATCACCTGCACCAATATCCCGATCATCAGGAGCCTGAGGGCGCCGGCCTGGGTCACGTATTCGGGCGGCGCCATGCTGGTGAGGAACTCGGTGCCGGTCCAGACCAGCCAGATGATCAATGCCCCGAGGACCGCGCCCTTGTTGTTGCCGCTGCCGCCGGCGATCAGCATCACCCAGACGAGGAAGGTGGCGAATTCCGGGGTGAAGGCCTCGGGACTGATAAAGCCGACGAAGTGCGCGAAAAGGGCGCCGCCGAGGCCCATGATCATGGAACCGACGACAAACGCTTCGAGGCGGAACCGTTCGATGTGTTTTCCGGCTGCGCGTACGCCGTCCTCGTTCTCGCGGATGGCCCGCAATACCCGCCCCCAAGGGGAGCGCCGCGCCGCCTCGAGCGCGAGGTAGACGATCAGGATCAGCACCACGATGACCAGCAGGAACACCGCATCGCTCTGCCCGAGGGTCTCGGCGAAGGGGCGGGGGATTCCGGGGATGCCCCGGACCCCGTTGGTCAGCCATTCCTCGTTTTTCAGCACCAGGCGAATGATCTCGGCGATGCCGATGGTGGCGATGGCCAGATAGTCGGTTCTGAGGCGGACCGTCAGCAGGCCCACCAGCACGGCGACCAACCCGGCCAACACCATGGCGACGACGAGCCCGACGACCAGGGGCATGCCGAAGCCGCCGAGATGGTGGGGGCTCGGCGCCGTGGTCAGGATGGCGCTGGTATAGGCGCCGACGGCGAAAAAGCCGGCGATGCCGATATTGAACTGACCCGTAAGGCCCCATTGCAGGTTGAGCCCGAGGCTGAGAAGGGCATAGATCCCGACAAAACTCAGGAAAAACAAGCCGTACTCGATGACGCCGCCGAGCTCCATCAGTTCATGCCTCTCACCAGTCCCTGGGGCCGCAAAATCAGCACCAGCACCATCAGGGTGAACGCCACCGCCGGCTTATAGGCCGGCAGGAGAACCGCCGTGGAGAGTTCGGTCGCGATACCGATGAACATGCCGCCGGCGATCGCGCCGTAGACCCGGCCGATGCCGCCGACGATGGTCGCCGCGAAAATGGGAAGCAGGACGTTCCAGCCAAGCTGCGGATTGAGCCGCGTATCGAGCGCCAGCAAAACGCCCGCCGCCGCGGCCAGCGCGCCGCCGATGACCCAGGTCCAGATCACCACCCGCTCGCTGTCGATGCCGCTGACCCGCGCGAGGTCGACGTTGTCGCTCATGGCCCGCATGGCTTTGCCCATGCGCGTCATCTTGAGGAACAGATGGAACGCGAACACCAGGATGACGGAGGCGCCGACGATCACCAGATGGTCCGGCTTGATGCGGATATCGAAGACCACGTAAGGCACGTTGATGCCCGGTTGATAGACCTGGTTGTCCGTGCCCCAGATAAGCTGCGCCGCGGCACGGAGCAGCAGCGCCATGCCGAAGGACGAAATCAGCAGGATCACCGGCGCGGTGCGCCGTAATCTCCGGTAGACCGACTGGTCGATAAGGATAGCGAGGGCTGCCGCGCCGATCATCGCCGCCGGCAGCGCCATGTAGATGGGCCAGCCTGCCTGCGCGACGAATATCAGGGCGAAATAGGCGCCGACCGTCATCATGTCGCCGTGGGCAAAATGAGCGAACCGGAGAATCCCGAAGATCAATGACACGCCGATGGCGCCGAGGGTCAGGATGCTGCCGAACACGATCCCAAAGACCAGGAGTTGAAGGAGATCGGTCAATTTCGCTCATCCCCCCAAATACATTTCGGCCACTTCCCGGTTGGCCAGAAGTTCCGGTCCCGGCGCCTCGAACCGGTTTTCGCCCATCACCAGCACGACGCCGCGATCGGCATGCTCCAACGCCTGACGGGCGTTCTGCTCGACCATCAGAATAGTGATGCCGAGAGCGTTGATTTCCCTGATCCGCTCAAGGGTCTCGGCGGCATAGCGGGGTGAGAGCGCCGCCGTCGGTTCATCCAACAACAGGAGTTTCGGATCGAGCATCAGCGCCCGGCCCATGGCGAGCATCTGCCGTTCGCCGCCCGACAGGGTGCCGGCCTGTTGCCGGCGGCGTTCCTTGAGGGGCGGAAAAAGCTCGTAGATCCGTTCGATCTGAGGTCCGAAATCGTCGTCCCGGAGATAAGCCCCCATCTCCAGGTTCTCGTTTACCGTCAGAGAGGCAAAGACATTGCGCTCCTGAGGCACGTAACTCATTCCCAGTTTGGCGACTTGGTCCGCCCGCATGCCGGTGATGGTCCGGCCGAAAAAGGAGACGCTGCCGGACCGGATCGTGGCCAGCCCGAAGACGGCCTTCATGAGGGTGGATTTACCGGCCCCGTTCGGCCCGATGATGACGACGATTTCTCCTTGGTCGAGCTTGAGATCGGTTCCGTTGAGAATGTCGGCGCCGCCATAGCCGCCGCGGACATCGGCAACCTCCAGAACAACCGTCATCGGTCGCCCGCTTTTGCGTTTCCGAAATAGGCTTCGACCACCGCTTGATTGGAACGGATATCCTCCATGGCGCCGGATGCCAGGATCTCGCCCCGAACCATGGCGATGACCGGATAGCAGAGGCGCTCGATCAAATTCATGTCGTGCTCGATGATGCAGAAGGTGTAGCCGCGTTCCTCCTTCAGACGCTCGATGGCCTCGATCAGGTGCACCAGCAGCGAGCGGTTGACCCCGGCGCCGGGCTCGTCGAGAAGCACCATTTTGGCATCGGTCATCATCGTGCGGCCGAGTTCCAGGAGTTTTTTCTGGCCGCCGGAAAGACCGCCCGCGAGTTCCGATGCGACACGGTCCAAATTGAGAAACGCCAGGACATCCTCGACCTTGGCGGCGATCTCTTCTTCCTGGCGCTGCACCGCGCGCCGGCTGAACCAAGCGGCCGCGAGGCTCTCACCCATCTGACCGGGCGGAACCAGCATCAGGTTCTCCCGGACGGTCATTCGCCAGAATTCGTTGGGAACCTGAAACGTGCGGACGATACCCCGGCGGAACAGCCGGTGGGTCCCAAGGCCCGTGATATCGGCCCCCTCGAACAGTACTTGTCCGGAGTCGGGTTTGAACGCGCCGGCGACAATATTGAAAAGCGTGGTCTTGCCGGCGCCGTTGGGTCCAATCAGGCCGGTAATCGTTCCGGGTTCAACGGTAAGGGAGCAATCGCGAAGCGCGGTGAGGCCGCCAAAGGTCTTGGTGATGTCGCGAACCTCGATACTCACGAATAAATGCCCCGCAGCAATAAGTCCGACAACTGGACCGTTACTCTAGCACGGGTTGGCTCTACGCGCTTTTTCGGGATTTGGGGCGGCCGGATTTCCTGCCGAGACCGATGTTCTTGGCGAACTCCGAACGCTGCTTGGCATAGTTGGGCGCGACCATCGGGTAGTCGTGCGGCAGCTTCCATTTGGCCCGGTATTCCTCAGGGGTCATTCCGTATGTTGTCCGGAGGTGCCGTTTGAGCATCTTCAGCTTTTTGCCGTCTTCCAGGCATATGAGGTAGTCGGGCGTGATCGAGCGCCGTACGGCGACCGCGGGCTTGGAGACTTCCTGGTCCTCGTGGCGGTCCGAGTTCGCCAGACCCGCCATCGAACCGTAAACCGTGTTGATGAGTTCGGGAATTTTGTCCCCGGCGATCTGATTGCGGCCGACGTAGGACGAGACCACCTCAACCGCCATCCGCAGAATTTCGCCGCGGCCGACGTCCCGCGAGTCACTGTCGCTCATCGTTTCCGCTCCGGAGTAATTCATCTACATGTTCCCGATGACGTTAGCGGCAGTTCGATCACGAAACAACAAAAACCACGGTGTATTAGTGAAATAGAATACAATAATCGCTGGCAGGCGGCTGGTAATGCTCCATCGCCAATCGTCCCATATAATCGCCTGTCTTTTGGTTTCCCGCCGGTTGGTCTTCTTGTCCCTTGCAAACCCCGGCGTGCCGTTCCGTTTGAATTTTCAAATACTGCCCAATCGGCCAAATATTGGCTTCCCCGCGACCCCTGGTGTTCGGTTGGCAAGGCCGTCCAATATATGGTATTGCATGGCGCCATTTTGGACCTGTATTCACAGGATTCACCGCTGAACAGCCGAGGAAGGATTTCACTGGATGACCGTAGCTAGCGCCAATTCGGCCGCCTCCCAGATGACGGCGTTTTTCGGGGAGGGGATCGGTGACAGCGATCCGGACGTATTCGACGCGGTTCGGGCGGAGCTTGGGCGCCAACAGGACCGAATAGAGTTGATCGCGTCCGAAAACATCGTCTCCCGCGCTGTTCTGGAGGCTCAAGGATCGGTACTGACGAACAAGTATGCCGA
This sequence comes from Rhodospirillales bacterium, assembly GCA_965207535.1. Lineage (GTDB taxonomy): Bacteria > Pseudomonadota > Alphaproteobacteria > Rhodospirillales > UBA2165 > JAJDXO01. The sequence goes on from CBDBMR010000016.1 coordinate 431,435, forward strand.
AGGCTACCCCGGCCGCCGCTACTACGGCGGCTGCGAGCATGTGGATGTCGCCGAGGAAATCGCCATCGAGCGCGCGACGAAATTGTTTGGCTGCGAGTTTGCCAACGTCCAGCCGCACTCGGGCAGCCAGGCCAATCAGGGTGTGATGCTGGCGCTCATGCAGCCGGGCGAGACGATCCTAGGTATGTCACTGGCGGCGGGCGGGCATCTGACCCATGGCGCAAAACCCAATCTGTCGGGTAAGTGGTTCAATGCCGTCCAGTATGGCGTCAGAAAACAGGATGCCCTGATCGATTTCGACGAGGTCGAGGCGTTGGCCAAAGAGCATCGGCCGAAGATGATCATGGCCGGCGGTTCGGCCTATCCGCGGATCATCGATTTCGAGCGCTTTCGGGCGATCGCCGATGAGGCCGGCGCCCTGTTGATGGTCGACATGGCGCATTTCGCCGGCCTGGTCGCGGCCGGCGTTCATCCGAGCCCGTTTCCCCACGCTCATATCGCCACCACGACCACCCACAAGACGCTGCGGGGGCCGCGCGGCGGCATGATCCTGACCAACGACGCCGACATCATCAAAAAGGTCAACTCGGCGATATTCCCGGGTCTGCAGGGCGGGCCGCTGATGCATGTGATCGCGGCCAAGGCCGTTGCCTTCGGCGAGGCCCTGCGACCCGGCTTCAAGAGCTACGCCCAGGCCGTTGTCGAGAACGCCAAGACACTGGCGTCCATCCTGTCCGAGCGGGGATGCGACATCGTCTCCGGCGGCACCGATACCCACCTGATGCTGGTGGATTTGCGGCCCAAGGGGCTGACCGGCGACATCACCGAAGAGAGTCTCGAACGGGCAGGGATTACCTGCAACAAGAACGCCATTCCCTTCGACCCGCAGAAGCCGATAGTCACCTCGGGCATTCGGCTGGGAGCGCCGGCCGGAACAACCCGCGGGTTTGGTCCCGGCGAGTTCCGCCAGATCGGTGAACTCATCACCGAGGTTCTCGACGGGCTTGCCGAGAACGGACCCGAAGGGAATGAAGCCGTCGAGAAGCGGGTCCGGGCCGAAGTTTCCGAACTGTGCGCCCGCTTCCCGATTTATCCGGGCTTCTAACTGTTAGCGCTTAGGCCTTCAGGGGGTTTTAGATCATGCGTTGCCCATTTTGCGGTCATAACGACACCCAGGTGAAGGACTCCCGTCCCACCGAGGACAATTCGGTCATCCGCCGGAGACGATCGTGTCCCGAGTGCGGTGCCCGGTGGACGACAATGGAGCGCGTTCAGCTGCGCGAGATCAGCGTGGTCAAAAAGGACGGCAAAAAAGAACTCTTCGATCGCGAGAAGCTCACCCGGTCCCTGCGGGTCGCGCTGCAAAAACGCCCTGTTGACGAGGATCAGATTGAACGCATCGTCAATTCCATCCAGCGGCGGCTGGAAAGCCTGGGAGAGACCGAAGTGCCGTCCAAGGTCATCGGCGAGATCGTCATGGACGTTCTGGCCGACCTGGATAAGGTGGCCTACGTCAGGTTTGCCTCGGTTTATCGGAATTTCCGCGAAGCAAAGGATTTCGAGGATTTCGTCGGAACATTGGGCGACGAATAAACCGGGAAGTCGCGCCTTTACCTCCCAAGACGTTTCGTACATGCGGGCCGCTCTTTCGCTGGCCCGGCGGGGGCTGGGCAACGTTTGGCCCAATCCCGCCGTCGGGTGCGTCATCGTCAAGGATGGTTTGGTCGTCGGTCGCGGCTGGACCCAGCCGGGCGGCCGGCCGCACGCGGAAACCGAGGCGTTGCGGCGCGCCGGGCCCGCCGCCAAAGGCGCGACGGCCTACGTGACGCTGGAACCCTGTGCACATCACGGCGCGACGCCCCCCTGTGCGGAAGCGTTGATCGATGCCGGAATCTCCCGCGTGGTGTCGGCGATCGGCGATCCGGATGCCCGGGTTGACGGCAGCGGTCATACACACCTGCGGGCGGCCGGCATATCGGTCGAGCAGGGGTGCTGCGAACAATCGGCGGCGGACCTGAATGCCGGCTACCTGCTGGCCCGGACGCGGTCGCGGCCATTGTTTACGCTCAAATCCGCAACCAGCATCGACGGACGGATCGCACTGGCGTCCGGGGAAAGCAAGTGGATCACCGGCGAGGACGCGCGCGCGGCCGCGCACCAAATGCGGCTCGATCACGACGCGACGCTGGTCGGCATCGGAACCGTGCTCGCCGACGATCCCGAATTGACCTGCCGGCTGCCCGGCGTGGAGGCCGGACGCCAGGCACGCATCGTCCTCGATTCAGACCTGCGGACACCGCTCGACTGCAATCTGGTTCAAGGCGCGCCGGAAGCACCGCTGTGGATCGTTACGGCGGACGGCAAATCCGAGGCGGAACTGACGCCGTACGGGGAGCGCGGCGCCGAGGTGATACAGGTGCCCCGGTCCGGTACCGGCCCGGGGGTCGATCCAAGGTCCGCGGCCGAGGCCTTCGCGGCGCGTGGACTGACACGGGTGTTGATCGAGGGCGGCGCCGGTGTCGCGGCATCCTTTCTCGATGCCGGCCTGGCCGACCGCCTGGTGGTGTTTCGAGGCCCGACGGCGATGGGCGAAGATGCATTGGCCCAATATGGCCCCCTCGGGCTGGAGGAAATGACCCGCGCTCCGGGCTTCGAGTTGATCGACGTCGAGGCCGTCGGGAAGGACGTCAAGGAAACCTATGCCGCGCCGATTGACGGCGCGGCAGCCAACTAGGATAGCTGCATGTTTACCGGAATCGTGACAGATCTTGGCAAAGTGCGTTCCGTGGAGGCCGGAGAAGACGCCCGGTTCGAGTTCGAAACCGGCTATGACACGGCCGCCGTCGAGATCGGGGCCTCCATCGCCTGCTCCGGGGCATGCCTGACGGTAACCGAAAAGGGCGAAGGCTGGTTTGCCGCGACCGTATCGGGCGAGACGCTTCGGGTTACCACGCTTGGCCGCTGGACCGAGGGGACGCCGGTCAACTTCGAACGGCCATTGCGGGCCGACGACGAGCTGGGCGGCCATATGGTGCTCGGCCACGTGGACGGGGTCGGTGAAATTCTTTCGGTTACGCCGGTCTCCGATTCGGCCTGTTTTCGTATTCGGGTGCCGGAGGACCTGAAGCATTACGTTGCGCAAAAAGGCTCGGTCACCGTCGACGGGGTTTCATTGACCGTCAACGACGTCGGCGGCGATTGGTTCGAGGTGAACATCATCCCCCACACCCGGTCCGTAACCACCTTCGGGACCCGGAAAGAGGGCGATCTCGTGAACCTGGAAATCGACCTTCTGGCACGCTATGTTGCGCGCCTCCTGGGAAAGGAATAGCCCCGTGTCCGACACCGAATACCTGTCTTCGATCGAGGAGATCATCGAGGACGCCCGCAACGGAAAAATGTTCATCCTGACCGATGACGAGGAGCGGGAAAACGAAGGCGATCTCATCGTCCCGGCGCAAATGGCGACGCCCGACGCGATCAACTTCATGGCGACCCACGGCCGGGGGCTGATCTGTCTCGCCATGATGGCCGACCGGGTACGAGACTTGGGTCTGCCGTTGATGACCAGTGACAATCTGTCCCGGCACCAGACGGCATTCACCGTATCCATCGAGGCCCGGGACGGGATCAGCACCGGCATTTCGGCACCGGACCGGGCCCGGACCATCGCCACGGCCATCGACTCGGCGAAAGGGAAAGACGACATCGTCAGCCCCGGGCACATCTTCCCGCTTATGGCGCGTGACGGCGGCGTTCTGGCGCGCGCCGGCCATACGGAGGCGGCCATCGATGTCGCGCGGCTCGCCGGACTGACACCGTCGGGGGTGGTTTGCGAGATCATGAAGGAAGACGGCACCATGGCGCGGATGCCCGATTTGGTGCCGTTCGCCCAGCGCCACGGCCTCAAAATCGCCACCATCGCCGACCTCATTGCCTACCGGCTGAAGCATGACCGCATCGTCAAGCCGGGTATCGAGGCGCCGCTGAAGACGATCTCCGGCCATGAATTCCGCACCATCGTCTACCGGGACACCGCCAACGACGTGGAGCAGCTGGCGCTGGTCAAGGGCGATCCGTCGACGCCCGGCCCGGTCATGGTCCGGATGCATGCCTTCAACGTGTTCGACGACATCTTCAGCGCCCAGAAGACCCTGGAGCTCCACCTCGCCATGGAGATGATCGAGGCGGAGGGGCGGGGGGTCATCGTGATGATCCGAAATGCCAGCAATACCGTCCTTTCGGACCGCATACGCACCACCCTGGAAACTCAGTCGCCTTCGTCACCGACTTTGCGCGACTACGGGATTGGCGCGCAGATCCTCTTGGACCTGGGCGTCAGGGAAATGGTGCTGCTGTCCAACTCCCAGAGAACCATCATCGGATTGGACGGCTTCGGTTTGACGGTGGTCGGCCGGCAACCGCTGAAAATCAGCATCAACGAGGGTATCCCGGTCGGGGAAGACTTTTATGGCAGCTGAGGCCGGCCGAGTTCTGATCGTCGAGGCGCGCTTCTACGCCGAAATCGCCGATGCGCTGACCGCCGGCGCGGAGGTCGAACTCGGCAAGGCCGGAATCGCGTCGGAACGGATCGACGTTCCAGGCGTATTCGAAATCCCCGCCGCCATGCAGATGGCCTACGACGCCAATCCGGATTATTTGGGATTTCTCTCTCTCGGCTGTGTCATTCGGGGCGAGACGGATCACTATGACCATATCTGCCGGGAGGTGAGCCGCGCGCTGATGGATTTCAGCACGCTGGAACGGGTTGCTCACGGGTTCGGCATCCTGACCTGCGAAAACCGGGACCAGGCGTGGGAACGCGCCGACCCCGGCCAGCGGGATATCGGCGGCCGGGCCGCCGCCGCGTGCCTCCGGATGGCCGAAATCAAACGCACCCATCCGCCTGCCGGCCCGTAAGGCAAGAGGCCGGACCGTCAGATGACCGCATCCGCACCCCCCCGCAACAAGACTGGACGAGGTACCGGGGCAACCCAGGCCGCCCGGCTGGCCGCCGTTCAAGCCCTTTACGAGATGGAAATCTCGCACGCCAAGCTCGACGACGTGGTCCTCGACGTGGTGAGCAATCGATGGACCGAAATCCCCGAAGCCGGCGCCAGCGCGCAACCGGACAAACCGAAATTCAAGAAAATCGTCCGCGGCGTCTCGGGCGATGCGGCGAAACTCGACGAGATGATTGCCGGCTCGTTGGATGGAGGGCGGACGCCCGACAGCCTTGACGTCCTGCTCCGCAACCTTCTTCGCGCGGCGGCGTTCGAGCTCTTCGAAATGCCGGAGGTCCCCGCAAAGGTCGTGGTCAACGAATACCTCAACATGGCCCACGCATTTTTCAGCGAGGGAGAACCCGCGCTGGTCAACGGCGTGCTCGACCGGCTTGCGCGCGTGTTGCGGGGCGCCGAAATGGAAGCAAAGTGACATGAACGGCTGGCCGGGCGAGTTCGACCTCATCCGCCGCTATTTCTCGCCCCTGGCCGCCGGCGAACCGGGAGCCTTGGACCTGGGCGACGATGCCGCCGTAATCAAACCGGCGGACGGGCATTCATTCGTCGTGACCGCCGACACGATCGCCGAGAGCGTCCACTTTCTTCCCGATGACCCGCCGGATCAAATCGCCAGGAAGGCCCTGCGGGTCAATCTCTCCGATCTCGCCGCCATGGGAGCCGTCCCCCGCGCCTACACGCTGGCGCTGGCGCTGGGCCGGGACCGGGATGAAGAATGGGTGGCGGCTTTCGCGTCGGGCCTCGCCGACGATCAGCAACGCTTCGGCGTGACGCTGATCGGCGGTGACACCGTCGCCGTGCCGGGGGCAACGACCCTCAGCGTTACGGCCGTCGGCGAAGTCGGCGAGGGAAGGGAACTGACCCGGGGAGGCGCCCGCGCAGGTGACGACATCTGGGTGTCCGGCACCATCGGCGATGCCGGTCTTGGACTTCGGGTACTCCGGGATGAACTGTCCATCGGCGACGATTCGCTCGAAGCGGCCGCCATATCCGCCTATCGACTGCCCGAGCCGCGCATCGCTCTCGGGAACGCACTCTTCGGGCTGGCCACCGGCACCATTGACGTTTCGGATGGTCTGGCCGCCGACCTCGAACATATATGTGAACAATCCTCCACCGGCGCCATTATCGAATTGGCGGCCGTCCCGCTGTCGGAAATCGGGAACCGGCTGGCGGCGGATGATCCTGCATGGCTGACCCGGCTGATCACCGGCGGCGATGATTACGAACTCCTGTTCTCCGCGCCACCCGCGGCGGAGAGCGAAATCGGCGCGATTGCCGAACAATTGGCGCTCCCAATAACCAGGATCGGCGCCATCGAACCCGGGAGTGAAGTTCGCGTACTTGATCATGCCGGCAACAGCATCGAGATCGGGTCCGCGGGATATCGACATTTCTAGTTTGATCGGTGATGTGCCGGCCCAATCGGCGATCGATCGACCCGTCCTGCGAGGTCCGATTTCGCGTCCGATTGGCCGATTTTGATCCGTTCCGGAGCGCGGTTGCCTTCCGAGGGCGGTTCTGGCATTTTCCCCCCGCTTTTCAGGCTGCCCCGTTCGGAGGACGCGATTCTTGACGGGTGCGCCGATCCAAGCCGGTCCCAAGAGTTACGCATCACATAAAGGTTGACCCGACCATGTCTCAAGTATCCATGTTGATTGTTGCCTGCGGCGTTCTGGCGCTGCTCTACGGCGTTTATGCAATCCGATCGGTTCTCGCCGCCCCGGCCGGAACGGAGCGCATGCAGGAAATTGCCGCCGCCGTTCAGGAGGGCGCGAGCGCCTACCTCAACAGACAGTACACCGCAATCGCCATCGCCGGCGTCGTCATCGGCGTGGGGCTTGGACTTCTCCTCGGGCTGACCGTGGCCATCGGGTTCTTCATCGGCGCCATTCTCTCGGGCGCCGCCGGTTATATCGGCATGAACGTCTCGGTCCGCGCCAACGTGCGGACGGCGGAAGCCGCCCGGTCGTCGGGCCTCGGCGCCGGTCTCGGCATCGCCTTCAAGTCGGGGGCGATCACCGGTATGCTGGTCGCGGGTCTGGCGCTGCTCGGTGTCGCCGTCTATTGGATGTTTCTTCAAGATCATTACGATGTCTCGACCGCCGGCGGTATGCGGCACGCCCTCGAGGCGCTGGTTGCTCTCGGCTTCGGCGCTTCGCTGATTTCCATCTTCGCGCGTCTTGGCGGCGGCATCTTCACCAAGGGTGCCGACGTGGGTTCCGATCTGGTGGGTAAGATCGAGGCCGGTATTCCCGAAGACGATCCGAGAAATGCCGGCGTCATCGCCGACAACGTGGGCGACAATGTCGGTGACTGCGCCGGCATGGCCGCCGACCTGTTCGAGACCTATGCCGTTACGGTGGTGGCCACCATGCTGCTGGGCGCCGCATTCTTCACCGGCGAGGCCCGGGAAGCGATGATGACTTTGCCGCTGCTGGTCGGCGCCGTGTGCATCGTCGGCTCGGTGATCGCGACCTTCTTTGTCCGGTTGGGCGCCAGCCAGAGCATCATGGGCGCGCTCTACAAAGGCTTCTTCGCCAGCGCCATCATCTCGGCCATCCTGATTATCGGCGCCGTCGAGTGGCAGTTCGGTCTCGGCGCTTCGTTCAATTCCTCGGAGGGCGGTTCCATCACCGGGTGGGATCTGGTGATTTCCACCTTTGTCGGCCTGGCCGTCACGGCCTTGATCGTGTGGATCACCGAATACTACACCGGCACGGGATTCCGGCCGGTCAAGAGTGTGGCCAAGGCGTCCGAAACCGGTCATGCCACCAACATCATTCAGGGTCTCGCCGTCTCGATGGAGGCGACGGCACTCCCCGTGATCGTGATCTGTGCCGGTATCATCGTCGCATTCAATGTCGCCGGCCTCTATGGCCTGGCGGTCGCCGCGACCTCCATGCTGGCACTGGCCGGCATGGTGGTGGCCCTCGATGCCTTCGGCCCGGTGACCGACAACGCCGGCGGCATCGCCGAAATGGCCGACCTGCCGGATGACGTCCGCAACACCACCGACGCCCTCGACGCGGTTGGAAATACCACCAAGGCCGTGACCAAGGGTTACGCCATCGGCTCCGCCGGCCTGGCGGCGCTGGTGCTGTTTGCCGCCTACACGCAGGACCTCGGACTCTTGTTCCCGGACCTCAAGGTATCCTTCACCTTGAGTGATCCCTACGTTGTGGTCGGCCTGTTCGTCGGCGGCTTGATCCCGTTCCTGTTCGGCGCCCTCGGCATGATGGCCGTGGGCCGCGCGGGCGGCGCCGTGGTCGAGGAGGTTCGGCGCCAGTTCAAGGAAATCCCCGGCATCATGGAAGGCACCGCCAAGCCCGAATACGGCCGCTGCGTCGACCTGCTGACCAAGGCGGCGATCAAGGAGATGGTCATCCCGTCGCTGCTGCCGATCGTCGCGCCGTTCGTGATTTATTTCGTGATCAACGTGATCGCCGGCCAAGAGGCCGCCTTCGCGGCGCTGGGCGCGTCGTTGATGGGGGTTATCGTCACCGGATTGTTCGTCGCGCTGTCGATGACGTCCGGCGGCGGCGCCTGGGACAACGCCAAGAAATACATCGAGGACGGCAATCACGGCGGCAAGGGCTCCGAAGCCCATCACGCCGCCGTCACCGGCGATACGGTCGGCGATCCCTACAAGGACACGGCCGGCCCGGCGGTCAACCCGCTGATCAAGATCATGAACATCGTGGCCATTCTCTTGCTGGCGATTATCGCCGGCTAGATCGGCTCTAGATCACCACGACTGAGCGAAGCAAAGGCCGTGGGGCGGCATCCTCACGGCCTTTTTCTTGGTCGGCTATCTGCCGCCGGGGACGCGGGCCGCCCCCGGGGCATCGCCGCTGCTTTCGAATCGCCCGAGGTTGCCAAACAGCTGCTGCAGGAAGGTGATCTCGTGACCGGCGGTCGGTGTTTTGCGTTCCACCAGCTCGATGATCCGGCCGTCCTCGAGGCCGAGTGAGGCGAAGTCACGGACAACCCCTTTGTCATCGAAGCTGATCACCACGATTTTGCGGTCGACCACTTCAGGCGCATAGAAGGCGGTCGTCTCGGTCCGTTCACTGATGTAGTACCAGTTCTCGCTGCCGAACGTGGAAACGCTGGAGGGCGACCCGAACATCTCCTCGACCTGCCGTTTATTGAGAGCACCGACTTCGAGTTCCGCCAGCAAATCCGGGTCCGGCAGGTTGCCGCGGATGTCGATCCGCGGGGCGCACGCGGCGAGGAGGGCAGCGGCCATCAGCACAATCAGCGTCCGCTTGCCGGGGAAATATTTCTGTTTCACAAGAGCCCTTCTCAATAAGTGTGGCAATTCACCTGCCACAAGCGTATTTGGAAGACTACATCCCTGGACGCGCCCGAAGAAGGCCAACATCCTCGGATACATCGTGTAAACCAAAGGCCCCCAGACATTCAATGGGAATTCTCAACCTCTTTACGACGCGCGCCAAGGAGAAGGATGCCGTCCACAAGCTTTACGGCGTCATCGTCGCCCATGCCCGCAACCCGGTTTTCTACGTCGAGTATGGCGTGCCGGATACCGTTGAGGGGAGGTTCGACATGATTTCGCTGCTCGCTTTCATTGTCCTGCGGCGCCTGCGCACCGATGCCGAGAAAGGCGCGCGGCTGAGCCAGAGGCTGTTCGACCTCATGTTCGCCGATATGGACGGAAATCTTCGCGAGATGGGGGTCAGCGATCTGCGTGTCGGCAAAAAGGTCAAGGAACTTGCAAGCCTGTTCTACGGGCGCATTGCGGCCTACGAGGAAGCCCGCGACGACCAGGCACGGATGGCCGCGGCGTTGAAAAGAAACCTTTACCGCAGCGAGGACGTGCAGCCTGCCCTTGCCGAAGCGATGGCCGCCTACGTACACGCCGAGATTTCCCGATCCGAGGAATGGCCGCTCGACGACCTGTACGCCGGTGAATTGGCGTTCTCGCCCGCCGATTCGGAGAATTCGCGGCGGTGACGGCCGAGGGAAAGCCCGTCATCGAGTTTTCGCGGCCTGTCCAGGTGACGTCGTTGGAGGCCGGCGACAACCGGTTTCGGATCGCACCCGACGGCGACGAGCGGGCGGCGCTGGCCCGCCGCTTCGACCTGAACGAACTACTACGATTTTCAGCCGAGTTCGTGTTGAAGCCGGTGGCCGGGAACGTGCAAGTCCATGTGGAAGGCCGGATCGAGGCCGAAGTCGAACAGCCCTGCGTGGTGACCCTGGAGCCGGTTCACGACTCCATAAATCACCGGTTTCATTGCACTTTTTCGACCGAGGCGGGCGTTGAAGAAGAGGCGGAATTGGACGTGGGATGGGACGAAGACGACCCCGACGAGCCGATCATCGACGGGATCATCGATATCGGCGAAGTCGCCGCGGAGCGGCTGGGGCTGGAGATAAACCCGTTCCCCAGGGCACCCGACGCCGAGTTCGACGGCTATACCTCTTCCGAGGGCGCCGAACCGAAGGAGTCGGTCGCCACCAAGCCGTTTGCCGCGCTCAAAAACATGCTCGACCGCAAAAACTGACATTGGGGCATTTTTGCGGCTAGAATGGGAGATTATGCCGCTTGCTCCGGGCGGTGAATTTGTATATGTAGCGCGCTCCTGATCGGAATGATCAATTGATCCAAGAATTGCATAACGAAAGTCGTAACCATGGCGGTTCCGAAAAAGAAGGTGTCCCGGTCGCGCAGAAACAAGCGACGCGCCCACGATCGGCTGACCTCGCAGGCGCGGGTCGAGTGCCCCAATTGCGGCGAACTGAAGCGGCCGCATCACGTGTGCCCTTCCTGCGGCTACTACGATGGACGCGAAGTCGTCGAGATCGAATCCGTAGCCTAACTCCGGTCATGCCGCCGGAGGCCCTCCGTGCCTGACGCCGTCATTGTCGCTGTCGACGGCATGGGAGGGGACAATGCTCCCGGCATGATCGTCGAAGGCCTGTCGCTGGCCCGCCGGCGGATGCCCGACGTTGAATTTCTAGTTTTCGGTGATGAAACGCAGCTAAGGCCGCTCATTGAAGCGGACGCGGAGGCGGCCCGCGCCTGCACGATCCGCCACACGACCGATGCGGTCAGTATGGACGACAAACCAACCACCGCTTTGCGGGCCGGAAAAAACTCGAGCATGAGGTTGGCAATCGACGCGGTCGACGCCGGTGAGGCTCATGCCGTCGTTTCCGCGGGGAATACCGGCGCGCTAATGGCAATGGCGACCATCGTGCTGAGGACGCTCCCCGGCATTGCGCGGCCGGCCATCGCGGGCGCATTTCCGACGCTCCGCGGACAGACCGTGATGCTCGACCTCGGTGCAAATATCGAGTGCGACGCGGACAACCTCGTTCAATTCGCGGTCATGGGTGAAGTATTTGCCAGGAACGAACTGGGCCTCGAGCAGCCGTCCATCGGCATTCTCAACGTCGGGGTCGAGGGACTCAAAGGCAATGAGCACGTCAAGAAGGCTTCGGCGATCCTGGCCGAATCACCGCTGCCGATAAAATTTCACGGATTTGTGGAAGGCGACGACCTGAGCGCCGGCACGGTGGACGTCATCGTAACCGACGGATTCACCGGCAACATCGCGCTCAAAACAGCCGAAGGGGCTGTCCAACTGTTCGGTCACTACCTGAAGGAATCGCTTTTGAGTTCGCTCCGCACGCGGCTCGGCGCCCTGATCGCGCGGCCCGCCCTTCAAACCATGCGGGACCGGTTTGATCCCCGCCAGTATAACGGTGCTATGCTGGTGGGCCTTAACGGGATCTGTATAAAGAGCCACGGCGGCACCGATGGTGTGGGGTTCGCCAACGCCATCGTCGCGGCCGTCAATTTGGTGCGCCGGGAATTCAACGAGCGCATCCGCGAGGATCTGGAAGAATTGATCGCAGCAGAAGCAACCATGGAGAAGGCGGCGGTCCAATGAGTATTCATTCACGATTGTTGGGCAGCGGCTCATACCTTCCGCAAAAAATCGTCACCAATGACGAGTTGTCCGAACGGGTCGACACCTCCGACGAGTGGATCGCCGCCCGGACCGGTATCCGCCAGCGCCGCGTCGCGGCGGAAAACGAACACACCTCGGATTTGGCCTACGAGGCGGCCAAGCGGGCCCTGGACGACGCGGGCGTGGATGCCTCCGAGGTGGATTTGATAATCGTCGGGACCACCACCCCCGACCGGACCTTTCCCGCGACCGCGGTCCAGGTACAGGCCAAACTCGACCTGAACGGCGGCGCCGCGTTCGATGTTCAGGCCGTGTGCTCCGGGTTCATTTACGGCATGTCCGTGGCCGACGGACTCATCAAATCGGGCCAATCCAAAACCGCCCTGGTGATCGGTGCGGAAACAATCTCCCGCCTGCTCGACTGGGATGACCGGACGACCTGCGTGCTGTTCGGCGACGGCGCCGGCGCGGTGGTAATGAAAGGTGTGGAACTGGAGAACGGTCTCGGCACGGAAAGCGGCGTTCTGTCCACCCATCTCCACTCCGACGGCCGCCTGGCGGAGCTGCTTTATTGCGACGGCGGCCCATCGACCACCGGACAGTCCGGCTTCATCCGCATGCAGGGGAAGGAAGTCTTCAAGCACGCGGTAACCAATCTGGCGAATGTCGTCACCGAGGCGTTGGACGAGAACGGCCTGGAATCGTCGGCAATCGACTGGCTCGTACCCCATCAGGCCAATAAGCGGATCATCGATTCGACGGCGAGGAAATTGGGCATGGAAACCGACAAGATAGTGCTGACGGTGCAGGATCACGCCAATACCTCGGCGGCCTCCATCCCCTTGGCGCTCGATGCCGCCCGCCGCGATGGCCGGATCAAGGAGGGCGATCTCATCCTGATGGAGGCGATGGGCGGCGGTCTGACCTGGGGAGCGGCCTTGGTTCGATGGTAAAATAGCGACAGCCGTCACGTGAACCACACAATAGCCGTTTCTGCCATCCCTCTGATATTGACGGCATAATCGGGCCGGTTTAGGTTTCCTACAGGGGATGGTCAAAGGATAGCCTGATGGCTGGAGAGACGATTACCCGCCAGCAATTGAGCGAGGCGGTCTACCAGGAAGTCGGTCTGTCGCGGAATGAATCGGCGGATCTTCTTGAACTGGTTCTAGCGAAAATTTCATCAACCCTTGCCAATGGCGATTCGGTGAAGATTTCGTCGTTCGGCAGCTTCACGATCCGCAACAAGGGTCAGCGCATCGGCCGCAACCCGAAGACCGGTGAGGAGGTCCCGATCCTGCCGCGCCGGGTGCTTGTTTTCCGTCCGTCTCAGGTGCTGAAAGCCCGCATCGGCGGCGCCGGATCCGACGACCTCGATTAATGGCCGAACCGTCGTCGGCAGAAACGCCGCCCGCGCGGCGGTCCAACAAATCCGCAGGTGCATTCCGGACGATCGGCGAGGTGGCGGCCGAGCTCGATTTGCCGCAACACGTTCTCCGATTCTGGGAAGGCAAATTTTCGCAGATCAAACCGATGAAGCGGGGCGGGGGCAGGCGCTACTACCGGCCCGAGGATATCGACCTTCTGAGGCGCATCCGCGGGCTGCTCTATGAGGACGGCTACACCATCAAGGGTGTGCAGAAGCTGCTGAAACAGGAATCAGGCCGGGGCGCCGATGGGGCCGAAAATGCGTCGCCGCAGGCTGCCGATGGGGGCCTCGGCGATAACGAAAAAGCGGCGTTGCGGCAAATCCTCGCCGAACTGGAAGACATCAAGAAACTCGTTTAATTCGGCGCCGGCGCATTGCCCTTGGGCGGGGCTCTAAGTATAGTTCGCCCCCCTTAAGGGACCTGTCGGGGAGTGGCGCAGCCTGGTAGCGCATTCGACTGGGGGTCGAAAGGTCGCAGGTTCAAATCCTGTCTCCCCGACCAACATTGACGGGGCCTCGCCGGTGGCGGGGCCCCGAATTCATTGGCGGGCCGCCGCGGTTTCCATCGCTAATTTCGGTTGCAATTTTACCGGTGGAACGGCAAACGGGTGGCGGAATCAAAATCATAGTCCGGGAACGCCCGATGGCAGAACAAACGCTGATGCGGCTGGACGACCTGGAAGAGGGCGCCGCGAAGGCCCTGGTCGCCCGCGTCGACGACAAACAACGAAACATCTTCGTCGTCCACAAGGACGGCGAGGTGTTCGCCTATTTGAACTGGTGCCCGCACGCCCAGGACTTCATCGACCAGATCCCCGGGAAATTTTTCAACGGCGACAATACGCTGATCCGTTGCGGCAAACATGGCGCCTTGTTCGCCATAGACGATGGCCGTTGTGTCGGCGGCCCGGCCGAGGGTCAAAGCCTCGTCAAGCTTTCGGTAAGTGTGCGGGACGGCGAGATCATCCTCGACGCTTGAGCTTAGCCCGCATTTCTGACCAGGGTCATGGTCTGCGTCGCGTCCAGGCGGTCGATCCGCCAGGAGCGGCCCGAAAAGCGTAGCGGCACCTACGGTTGAGGGCCGCGACGCATCGTGCGCTTCGCGCGCGTGGACGCGCGACGGGCGGGCGCCGGGGCGCGACCCGAAGGGCGGCGCTCTCGGGTCGACAGCGTGCGTCGAGGCTCTTGCCCGATGTCACCGCATCACGCGCCCGCGCGCGTGTGGACGCGCGACGCGCGGCGCGCCTCTCCTGCTCTGTCAATCCGATAGCGCCGCGCAGGCCGTAACCCTGGTCAGAAATACGGGCTAACCGCGTCCCCGATAGGGCGCGACCCCCTGGTCCGGCAGCCAGACGTCCTCGGGCAGTTCCCCGAGTTGATAAAACACGTCGATCGGAATTCCGCCCCGGGGATACCAATATCCGCCGATGCGCAGCCATTGCGGTTCGATTTCGGCCTGCAGCCGCTTGGCGATGCCAACGGTGCAATCCTCGTGGAAGGCGGCGTGATTGCGGAACGAGCCCAAATAGAGCTTCAGCGACTTGCTTTCCACCAGCGACGGCCCGGGCACATAGTCGATCACCAAATGCGCGAAATCGGGCTGGCCCGTCACCGGACAGACGGACGTGAACTCGGGGCAGGTGAACCGAACGACGTAGGCGTCCCCCGGATGGGGGTTGGGGACTTTTTCCAACACCGCCGCCTCCGGCGATTCAGGCAGCGCCGCATGGCGGCCAAGCTGGTCGAGCCCGGTATATTCTTCCCCTGACATTCAGCGGGTTCCTCCGCAATGGAGCCCGCACGTTAGTCAGTGCGCCGGCTCGTGTCCATGGCCAGTCGCCTGAATTGTAAGAGTGGGCGAAAAACAGTTCCGGTCAGCGGTTCACCGCCCGGCGGCCCCCTTCGGTCAATTTACAGACCATCCAATCCTTTTTGAGCGGATTGTCGAACCACGGTTCGGCCCAGCCCTGCTTGATGCAGCTTTCCACCGTTCGCCGGGAAACCTTCTGTCCCTCGGAATCGAACAGAGGCAGCTTGCCCCCCGGCTGATCGAGCCCACGCTCGAGCCAGCGGCGCTGGGCCGCGCTCGGCCGCACGCCGGACGCGGAAGCCGTTTGTTCACGCCCGTTTCGGGCATGGAGTTCCATGGCGGTTCCTCCCCGGACCATGACGAACGGCCCATCCTAGATTAGATTAACCTCGGTTCCAAGGAGGGCCCGGAAATGACTGTTTCGCTGATCTATATGACCGCCGCCAGCCGCGATGAAGCGGAGAAGATCGGAACCGCTCTGGTCGAGGAGCGTTTGGCGGCGTGCGCCAATATTCTGGGTGAAATGACGTCCATCTACCGTTGGGAGGGCTCGGTCCAGCAGGAACCGGAGGTGGCGATGATCGTCAAAACACGGCACGAACGGGTCGACGACGTGATCTCGAGGATCGAGCAGCTTCATTCCTACGACACGCCTTGCGCCGTCGAGATCGGGATCGAGCGGGGGACCGGAAAATTTCTTAACTGGATTGTCGAGGAAACATCGTAACTAGTTGATATATCATATTTTAATCGTGGCCACCGCTTGGGCGGCAATGCCCTCTTCGCGCCCGGTAAACCCGAGCCGCTCGGTTGTCGTCCCCTTGATGTTCACGGCGCTCTCCTCGACGTTCAGAATTTCGGCCACCCGTGCGCGCATTTGCTCCCGGTAAGGACCGATCTTCGGTTTTTCGCAAACGATCGTGATGTCGGCATTTACCACCGATCCGCCCCGTTCAGCGATCATGCCGGCCGCGTGAGAGAGGAAAATGTGAGAAGGCGCGTCACGCCACCGTTCATCCGACGGCGGAAAAAACGTGCCGATGTCGCCGAAGCCGGCGGCCCCCAGAAGCGCATCGGTCAAGGCATGCAACCCGACATCCGCATCGGAATGACCCTCCAACGCCGCGCTGTGCGGGATTTCTATGCCGCAAAGCATCACCCGGTCCCCTTGGGTGAACCGGTGCACATCGTACCCGGTTCCGACCCGCATCGCCGGTTCCACACCAATCATGCTGCGAACCCTCTCCAGATCCTCCTGGGTGGTGATTTTGAGGTTTTCCTCGGCCCCTTCAACTATTTCGACCCGCAACCCGGCTGCTTCGGCCACGGCGGCATCATCGGTCAGCGCACTGCCGGCAGCCGCGTCGTGAGCCGACAAAATCTCCTGGAACACGAAGCCTTGCGGCGTCTGTGCGCGCCACAACGTGGACCGGTCGACGGTCTCGGTAACGGTCCCGTCGACGGCCCGTTTCAACGTGTCGGTCACGGGCAAAGCCGGCAGAGCCGCAACCCCGGGCCCGACCGCGGCGACGACGCGGTCGATCAGCCCGGCCGGCACCAAGGGCCGAACGGCGTCGTGAATCAAGACCACGTCAGGCGGCGCCTCGGCGAGCCCCTGCAGACCGAGACGCACCGAATCCTGCCGCTCGGGTCCGCCGAAGACCGGCGGCGGACCGTCGATCCGGTCCACCGCGGCGTCATACAGCTCTATATCATCCGGATGGATGACGGCGCGAACCTGGGTTACCGACGGGTGCCCCAGGAACGCCTCGATGCTGCGCGCCAATACGGATTTCGACCCCAGCGGCAGATATTGCTTGGGCGTCTCGCCGCCGAAACGATGCCCGCGCCCGGCAGAGACGATCAGCGCGGCGATGTGAGGTGGGTTCGGCAAAGTCGTCCCGTCCGATGGTCAGGGGTGTTGTTTCAACCTAGAATGCGCAGAGCGTCTTGCCAAGGAGCGGGCGAGGGCGTAGGTCTCTGCCGGCATATACAAAGCCGGGACCTGGACCGAAATTTCGATATGTCGACAAGTTTCATTCTCAACCTCTCGGCGCTTCTGGCGCTTGTCCCGGCGGCCATCGTGGCGCTCCGGAAGGCGCCTGCGCGGGACGGGGTGTATTGGGCCGTGATGGCGGTGGCCATCGCCGGGCCGGCCCTTTGGGTCTACGTCCGCCAAGCCGAGGGATGGCACACCGGCCTCTCCACGGCACTTTGGCTGACCGTCGTTACCTGTCTGGTGATCTATGCATTTGTCGCCCTGGTATCCCAACAGGGGTGGCGTTTGACGCCGCTGCTGGTGCCCTACCTGATCCTCCTCGCCGTGCTGGCGACCATTTGGGGTCAGGCGCCGTCCCGGCCGCTTGCCGGCGGCGCCCCGTTGGCCTGGATCGGCACCCACATCGCGGTTTCCGTCGCGACCTACGGTCTGGTGACGCTGGCAGCCATCTCAGCCCTTGCGGCGATGCTCCAGGAACGCTCGCTTAAACGCCGGCAGGCCACCGGCTTGTCACGCCGGCTTCCATCGGTTGCCGATAGCGAGCGCCTTACGGTGCGGCTTCTGATGGCCGGCGAAGCGGTTCTCGCCGCCGGTTTGGCAACGGGTATGGCTACCCTCTACTCGACCTCCGGCCGGTTGATCGCGTTCGACCACAAGACCGTGCTCACCCTCGGTGTATTCGTCGTCGTCGGACTTCTGCTGTTTCTGCACTTTCGCTCGGGCATTCGGGGACGCGCCGCAGCCCGGATGGTCCTGTTGGCCTATCTGTTGTTCACCCTCGGTTATCCGGGAGTGAAGCTGGTAACCGACATCCTGCTCGCATAAAAAATCGTCTTCTCGACCCAGCAAATCGTTGCTTTCTTGGCAAAAATGCTCAATTTATGGGCAAATTTCGACGAGTCATTCCATGCCCATTGAAATCGGCCCGATCCGGCTGACCTCGCGTGTGTTGCTGGCGCCCATGTCGGGCGTAACCGACATGCCGTATCGGCGCCTGGTCAAACGTCACGGCGCCGGACTGGTGATCTCCGAGATGATCGCCAGCATCGCCATGATTTATGCCAACAAGAAGACCATGAAGATGGCCAGCAACTGCGCCGAGGAGTTTCCGATGGCGGTCCAGTTGGCCGGCTGCGAGCCGGAACCCATGGCCGAGGCGGCGCGGCTCAATGCGGACCGCGGGGCGGCAATCATCGATATCAACATGGGATGTCCGGTCAAGAAGGTGACCAACGGCCACGCGGGCTCGGCGCTGATGCGCGACGAGGTGCTTGCCGGCAAACTCATCGAAGCCGTGGTGAACGCGGTCGATCTCCCCGTCACCCTCAAGATGCGCACCGGCTGGGATGATTCGTCGCGCAATGCGCCCCGGCTGGCAAGGATTGCCGAAGAGGCGGGCGTCAAGATGCTGACGGTTCATGGACGGACCCGTTGCCAATTCTACAAGGGACATGCCGACTGGGCCTTTATCCGCAAGGTCAAGGAGGCGGTAAGCATCCCGGTCATCGGAAACGGCGACGTCAATTCGCTCGAAGACGCGGGCGCGTTGCTCGAACGATCCGGCGCCGACGGGGTAATGGTTGGCCGCGGTTCCTACGGCCGGCCCTGGTTTCTTGGCCAAATCGAGCACTATCTCGAAACGGGCGAGAGGCTGCCGGACCCGGAAATTTCCGTCCAACACCGGACATTGTTGGGTCACTACGACGACATTCTTTCCCATTACGGCACCGAGCGCGGTGCGCGTATCGCCCGGAAACATATCGGCTGGTATAGCCGGGGGCTGCACAATTCGGCCGGCTTCCGCGACAGCGTCATGCGGATGACCGACCCGGCGGCGGTCAAGGCGGCCATAAACGACTTCTACGAGCCGCTGGCGGAACGGTGTGCCGCGTGAACCGGGACCTCGCCATGTCGGTACCGCCGCCAACACCCATTGATGTTGACGGGATCCTGAACGCGCTGGAATCGGCGGTCGTCGTCGTCGATGCATCCAACCGGATCGTCTTTCTCAACAGCCGGGGCGAACAGTTTCTTTCGGCGAGCGCCGGACAGCTTTTCGGGACGCCGCTCCATACCCTGTTGCCCGAGGACAGTCCGGTATTCACCATCATCGATCTGGTCCGCGATGTCGGCGCAGCTGTTTCGGAATACGGTCTGACCCTGGAATCCCCCCGGATCAACAAGCATTTCGTCAATGTGCAGGCGGGGCGGCTGGGCGACCAGCCGGATCATGTCGTGCTGGCATTTTTCGAGCGGTCCATTGCCGACAAGATCGAGCGCCAATTGACCCACCGCAACTCGGCGCGCTCGGTGACCGCCATGGCCGCCATGCTGGCCCACGAGGTGAAGAACCCGCTCTCCGGCATCCGCGGGGCGGCGCAGCTCCTGGAACAGAATTCCGAGCCCGAGGACAAAACGCTTACCCGCCTGATTTGCGACGAAACCGACAGGATTACGGCGCTCGTCGATCGCATGGAGGTGTTTTCCGACCAGCGGCCCTTGGAGCGGACCGCGGTAAACATCCACCAGGTATTGGAGCGGGTCATCACGCTGGCCCGCAACGGCTTCGCGAGCCATGTGCGGATCCGTGAAATATATGACCCGTCCCTGCCGGCCGTGGACGGCGATTTCGACCAGCTGGTTCAGATTTTTCTGAATTTGGTCAAGAACGCCGCCGAAGCGATGCCGGAAAAGGGGGGCGAAATTACGATTGCCACCGCGTACCAGCACAGCGTGAGGTTCGCCGTCCCCGGACTATCGACCCGCACCAACCTTCCGCTTGTCGTCTCGGTTCAGGATAACGGAGACGGCATTCCGGAAGATTTGCAGGATCACCTGTTCGACCCCTTCGTGACCGGAAAACCCAAAGGCAGCGGTCTTGGGCTCGCACTGGTCGCCAAGATGGTCGACGACCACGGCGGCGTCATCGAGCTCGATAGTGTCCCGGGCCGGACCGTATTCAAGGTGATGCTCGCGGTCGCCCAGCAACCTCGGGAAGAAAACCATGACTAATTCCACCGTACTCGTCGCGGACGACGACGGCGCCATCCGAACGGTGGTCAGCCAGGCGCTGGGCCGCGTCGGCTATGACGTCCGAACGACCGGAAACGCGGCCACCCTGTGGAAATGGGTTAACGACGGCGAGGGCAATGTGGTCGTTACCGACGTCGTGATGCCCGACGAGAACGGCCTCGACCTCATACCCCGGATCAAGAAAATCCGTCCGGAACTTCGCGTCATCGTGATGAGCGCCCAAAACACGATGATGACCGCGGTCAACGCCACCCAGCGGGGCGCCTTCGAGTATCTCCCCAAGCCGTTCGACCTCAACGAGCTGATCAGCGTCGTGCGGCGGGCATTGGAGACGACGCCCGAGCCCCAGGATACGCCGGAGCAGGGCGGCGATGAAACGCTGCCCCTGATTGGCCGCTCGGCGGCCATGCAGGAGGTATATCGCTCGCTTGCGCGGCTGATGGGTACCGACCTGACGGTTCTGATTTCCGGCGAATCGGGCACCGGCAAGGAACTGGCCGCCCGCGCGCTGCACGACTACGGCAAGCGCAAGCATCACCCGTTCATTGCCCTCAACATGGCGGCGATCCCCCGCGAACTCATCGAGAGTGAACTATTCGGTCACGAAAAGGGATCCTTTACCGGCGCAACCGCACGCGCATCCGGCAGCTTCGAGCAGGCGGAGGGCGGCACCCTCTTCCTCGATGAAATCGGGGACATGCCCGCCGAGGCTCAGACCCGTTTGCTCCGGGTCCTGCAGGGAGGCGAATACACGACGGTCGGCGGGCGGACACCCATCAAGGCCAATGTCCGGATTATCGCCGCCACACACCGTGATCTGACCCAGCTCATTCGCCAGGGTCTGTTTCGGGAAGACCTGTATTACCGGCTGAACGTGGTGCCGATCAGAATGCCTGCTTTGCGCGAGCGCCGGGAGGATATTCCGGAACTGGTCAGCCATTTCCTAGGCCAATGCGCCGACGAGGGCTTGCCGTGGAAGAGCATCGACGAATCGGCCCTTGATCGGATGCAGGCCTATCATTGGCCGGGCAATGTGCGCGAGATGGAAAACCTGGTCCGCCGGCTCGCCGCGCTTTATTCGGAGGAAACGATCGGCATCCAGGCGATCGAGGCCGAGCTGGCCGAATCGCCGCCGCCGGAACCGGCCAACCGCGCCGGCAACGGTATCGGCGACGCCGTCGAGATTCATTTGAGAGACTACTTTGCGGCGCACGGCAATGTCATGCCCCCGGCGGGGCTCTATGACCGGGTGCTGAAGGAGGTCGAACGGCCGCTTATCTCGCTGTCGCTCGAAGCGACGCGGGGCAACCAGCTGCGCGCCGCCAAGTTACTGGGATTGAATCGGAACACGCTCAGGAAGAAAATTCGCGAACTCAACATCCCAGTCCTGAGAAGTCCGAAATAGGGTAGGGAGTGAATCACCGGCGGCGCCCGTCACCGGGTGTCCGCCGGGAAACAGGCCATACCATGGCGAACACGACGAGCTACAAGTTTAGACGCATCCGGGTCCGGCTTCGCCGGATGCACGTGAATCGCGTTCTGGCGGCGATTTTGGTCGTGGCCTTGGGCGCGTCCGGGATCGCCACCGTGATCGCCATGGGCGATCTCGGCCCGCTCGAGACCGATTTCACCACGGTGATCATTCTACTGAACCTGGATGTCATTCTAGCCCTGGCGCTCGGCGTGCTGATCGCCCGACGGATCGTCCGAAATTGGTCCCGCCGGACCGCCGGCGGCGCCGCAACCCGTTTGCATATCCGGCTCGTGGTTTTGTTCAGCCTCGTGGCGGTTATTCCGGCCATCCTGGTGGCTGTGTTCTCCGGCCTGTTTCTCAACTACGGCATCGAGACTTGGTTCAGTGATCGTGTGCGGACAGCGGTCAATGAGTCTCAGGCGGTGGCGACGGCCTATCTGCGCGAGCACCAACGGAATATCCGCGGCGACGCGTTGGCGATGGCCAACGACCTCAACCGCGCGGCACCCCGGATTCGCGTTGATCAACGATTCTTCCGTCAGCTGATGCAAACCCAGGCGCTCATTCGGGGCCTTCCCGAGGCGGCGGTGGTTGACGGCGCGGGGAACACCCTGATGGCGGCGGGCCTCAGTGTGTCTCTCGGGTTCGATGTGGCTGGACAGGATCTGCTCGGCAAAATATTTACCCAAACGCGACCCGGGGAGGTGCAGATACTGTCAAGCGATTCCGACGACCGGGTGCGCGCCGGAATTCGTTTGGAGGCCTTCCCGGACGCGTACCTGTTGGTCGGCCGTCTCGTTGAACCACAGGTCCTCGATCACCTGTCGATGACCCGCGGCGCCGCAATCCAGTACCAGCAACTGGAGGACAGCCGGGAAGAGCTGCAGATCCGTTTTCTGGCTGTGTTTGCGCTGGTGGCGCTACTGCTGCTTTTGGCCGCGGTCTGGACGGGTTGGACAGTGGCCAACCAATTGGCGACACCCATTGGCAATCTCATTGCCGCCGCCGAACGGATTCGGTCCGGCGATCTTTCAGCCCGCGTCCAAACCGAGGGCGGCAGCAGTTCGAGCGACGAAATCGGTATGCTGAGCAGGGCCTTCAACCGCATGACCGAGCAGATCAACACCCAGCAGGAAGGGCTGGTCGCCGCCAACCGTCAACTGGATGAGCGGCGCAAATTTACCGAGACCGTTCTCGGCGGCGTCTCGGCTGGTGTGATCGGTATGGACGCCGATGGGGGCATCAATCTGCCCAACCGGCGTGCATCCGAGTTGCTCGAGACCGATCTCGACAATGCTCTGGGTCAGCCCCTGGCAGAGGTGGTTCCGGAAATGGCGGAGCTGTTTGCCGGCGTGGCGGCCGCTGCGGGAAAACCCGCCAACGCCGAATTGACGATTGAACGGGGCGGACGCCAGCGAACCCTGGTTGTCAGTATTGCGGCCGAACGGCTCGACGGTAAGGCGATCGGCTTCGTCGTTACGTTCGATGATGTGACCGAGCTGGTTTCGGCGCAGCGAAAAGCCGCCTGGTCGGATATCGCGCGGCGCATCGCCCATGAGATCAAGAATCCCCTGACCCCCATCCAACTCTCGGCTGAGCGATTGCGCCGCAAGTATCGGAGCGAAGTGGTCAGCGATCCGGAAGTCTTCACGAGTTGCACCGAGACGATCATACGGCAGGTCGAAGACATCGGCCGGATGGTCGATGAGTTCTCGGCCTTCGCACGGATGCCGCAGCCGGACCGCAAGTCCCAAAACCTCACCGAACTGTGCCGCGAAGCCGTCTTCCTGGAGCGCAATCGATGCCCGGAGATCAGCTATCAGGTGGCGTTCCCCGAAGAACCGTTGCGGCTTAATTGCGATCGTCAACAGATCTCGCGGGCATTGACCAACGTTCTCAAGAATGCAGCTGAATCGATCCGTGCCAAATTCGGCGAAGCCGAATCGGCTTCGAACGGCGTCATCTTCGTGACCATCAATGACACCGCGAGCCATGTTATCGTCCAAATCGAGGATAACGGGGGCGGGCTCCCCAACCAGCTAATTGACCGGCTTGCGGAGCCCTACGTCACGACCCGGTCAAAGGGGACAGGGCTGGGACTGGCGATCGTGAAGAAAATTATGGAAGATCACCAAGGTGATCTAGTATTGCAGGACCGAGATGAGGGCGGGGCCCGCATCTCATTGATGTTCGGGCGGGAGGCCGTTGTGGACAACGATACCGACCCGGATACCGACGAATCCACTGAGAATACGACCCTGGCCCATGGCGCATGACATTCTAATCGTCGACGACGAGGCAGATATCCGGATGCTGACCGCTGGGATCCTCGAAGACGAGGGGCACCAGACGAGGGAAGCGCATGATTCCGACAGCGCGTTGGCGATGATCGAAACTCGCCGGCCAAGCCTGATGTTGCTGGATATTTGTCTCGAAGGGAGCACGCTGGACGGGATGCAGATTCTCGAAGCCATTCGTCAATCGCACCCCTCGCTGCCGGTCGTGATGATGAGCGGGCACGGAAATATCGAAACCGCCGTCACCGCGATCAATCTCGGCGCCTATGATTTCATCGAGAAGCCTTTTACCGCCGACCGGATGATCGTGGTCGTCAATCGTGCGGTCGAGGCCGCTGCCTTGAAGCGCGAGAACGAAGAACTCCGGCGCCGCGCCGGGGGCGACATCGAGTTGGTCGGCAACTCGCCCGCCATCACCCAACTCCGGCAATCCATCGCCCGGGTCGCGCCGGCCAACAGCCGGGTCCTGATCACCGGCCCGGCGGGTGCGGGCAAGGACGTGGTCGCCCGCCTGCTGCACGCCAACTCCAACCGGTCGGCGGGCCCATTTATTTCGGTCAATTGCGCCACCTTGCAGGCCGATGGGTTCGAACTCAGCCTGTTCGGCCGCGAGGCCGGAACCGGGGATGGCGGCGAAAACCACCATCTGATCGGTACTTTCGAACAGGCGCACAACGGGACCCTGTTTCTTGACGAAGTCGCCGATATGCCTATCGAGACGCAGGGTAAGATCGTGCGGGCGCTGCAGGAGCAGACATTTCAGCGAGTGGGCGGCACGACCCGCGTCGAGGTGGACGTCCGGGTCATGGCGGCGTCGACCAAGGACCTGGGCCAGCTAATGAGCGAGGGCAGGTTCCGCGAGGATCTGTTTTACCGCCTCAGGGTGGTGCCGCTGGAAGTCCCGCCGCTCAGGGAATGCCGGGAAGATATCCCCGCTCTGGCCAGGTTTTTCATGGAACGGACGGCGGAAAATGTCGGTAACCCCGTCCGCGAATTCGCCGAAGACGCCATCGCGACGCTGCAGGCCTACGAATGGCCGGGCAACGTGCGCGAGCTGAAAAATGTGGTCGAACGTCTCCTGATCATGGCGCCAGGCGAGAGTGACGAACCGATCCGCTCCGACATGGTTCCCAATGAGATCCGTTCCGGCGCGCCGGCGGTCGAACTCGGCAATGACAATTCGGAAATCATGGGTCTGCCGCTGCGCGAGGCGCGTGAAATATTTGAGCGGGAATATCTGATGGCGCAGGTTACCCGGTTCGGCGGCAATATCTCCCGCACCGCCGCCTTTATCGGCATGGAGCGCTCGGCCCTCCATCGAAAACTCAAGTCGCTGGGCATCCAGTCCGAAGACCGGGCGCGCAGCGCCGGCAATTAGCCGCCGGAACGGGCATTAACGGAATTGGATAGATGAAGGTTATCGTCTGCGGCGCCGGGCAGGTCGGCTTCAATATCACCCGCTACCTCGCTCAGGAAGACAACGACATCACCGTTGTCGATCAGTCACCCGAACTCATACGCAAGATCTCCGATACGCTCGATGTGAAAGCGATCACCGGCTTCGCCTCGCACCCGGAAGTCCTCGCCCGGGCCGGCGCCGCGGACGCCGATCTGTTGATCGCCGTCACCCAGGCCGATGAAGTCAATATGGTGGCCTGCCAGGTCGCCCACTCATTGTTCGACGTGACGACCAAAATCGCCCGTATCCGCCGGCAGGGCTACCTCAACCCCATGTGGGCGAATCTGTACAGCCGCGATCACATGCCCATCGACGTGGTCATCTCGCCGGAGCGCGAGGTTGCGGAGGCCATCGGCCGCCGCCTCGAGGTCCCCGGCGCCTTCGACATGATCCCGCTGGCCGACGGCAAGGTGAAACTCATCGGCGTCCGGTGCGAGGAGGACTGCCCGATCGTCAATACGCCGCTGCGTCAGCTCACCCAGCTGTTCCCCGATCTCAACGTGGTGATCATCGGCCTGGTGCGGGACAACGAGGCCCGAATTCCGTCGGCCGACGACGAAATGTTGCCGGGAGACGAGGTTTACTTCGTCGCCGAGAGTAACCACGTACCGCGCGCAATGGCAGCCTTCGGGCATGAAGAGGCCGCGGCGCGCCGTCTGGTCATATTCGGCGGCGGAAACATCGGTCAGTTCCTGGCCCAGGCGATCGAGGAGAACAATCCATCGGTAAATCTCAAGGTGATCGAAGCGGATAAGGTGCGCGCCGAGGCGGCGGCGCGGACGCTCAAGCGGTCCGTGGTGCTCGAGGGCGATGTCCTCGAGGCCGATATCCTGGAAGAGGCCAATGTGGCAACCGCGGAAGCCGTGGTCG
This sequence comes from Rhodospirillales bacterium, assembly GCA_965207535.1. GTDB lineage: Bacteria > Pseudomonadota > Alphaproteobacteria > Rhodospirillales > UBA2165 > JAJDXO01. The sequence goes on from CBDBMR010000016.1 coordinate 457,774, forward strand.
CCGTGACGAACGACGACGAGACCAATATTCTGGCTTCGCTGCTGGCCAAACGCCTGGGCAGCGGCCGCGCCATTACCTTGGTCAACAGCGGCGCCTACACGCCATTGATCTCATCCCTCGGGGTCGACGTCGCGGTCAGCCCCCGCAACATCACGGTCTCGACGATCCTTCAGCATGTCCGGCGCGGCCGCATTCATTCGGTAAACACGTTGCGGGACGGGTTCGGCGAATTGATCGAGGCCGAAGCCATGGATACGTCGGGCCTGATCGGCAAACCGCTGAAAGAGGCCGAACTGCCCGACGATGTCATTTTGGGCTCGGTTGTCCGGAAGGACGAAGTTATTTTGCCCCGCGGCTCGACCGTGGTGGAAGTCGGCGATCGGATTGTCTTGTTCGCGCGCAGCGAGGCGGTTAAGGAAGTCGAGAAGATGTTCTCCGTCCGCCTGGAGTTTTTTTAGACGCGCCATGCCGAGAATTGCTTACGTCAACGGTCAGTACCTGCCGCACCGGGAGGCGGCGGTCCATGTCGAAGACCGTGGATACCAGTTTGCCGACGGCGTTTACGAAGTGATCGCGGTGAGGGGCGGGGGCCTGGTCGACGAAGACCATCATCTCGACCGGCTGGACCGGTCGCTCGGAGAACTGCGGCTCGCCGCGCCGGTTTCCGGACAGCCCCTCAAGTTCATCATGCGCGAGATTATTCGCCGCAACCGGGTCCGGGACGGCAAGGTGTACCTCCAGATCACCCGAGGCGTTGCGTCCCGCGATCATCCCTTCCCGGCCGGGGCGGAGAGCTCCCTCGTGGTCTATGCGTTGCCTGTCCGTCAGCCTGATCCCGAGACCGGACTCAAGGGAATTTCGGTGATCACGGTTCCCGATATTCGCTGGCGGCGGTGCGACATCAAATCCATATCGCTGCTCCCGAACGTCCTGGCCAAACAATCGGCACTGGATTCCGGCGCCGGCGACGCCTGGCTGGTCGACGATGACGGCGTCATAACCGAGGGATCCGCGGCAAACGCCTGGATCGTGACCAAGGACGGAGAACTGATCACCCGCCATCTCGACAACCTCATCCTCGGCGGGATCACCCGCATCGCGGTCATCGAACTGGCGGAAAAATCCGGCGTCCGGCTGGTGGAGCGAGCTTTCAGCGTGGAGGAGGCCAAGCAGGCAAAGGAAGCCTTTCTCACGAGTTCGACCTCCTACGTGAAGCCTGTGGTGGCCATCGACGATGCGGTCATCGGCAACGGCGAGGCGGGAGAGGTCACCCGCAGCCTCTATCACGCCTACGAAGCCCATATGGACAGTCAAGGCGTGAATGGCGTGGCCGATTGAATATGCTGCCGACGGAGCCCCCCGAAGCGATCATTTTTGATTGGGACGGAACGTTGGTCGACTGCTGGCCATCGATCCACAACGCCATGAACGCGACCCTCGAAGCCATGGGGCACGATACCTGGACCTATGAGGAGACTCTGGCGCGGGTCCGGAAATCCATGCGGGATGCGTTCCCCGAAATGTTCGGCGACCGATGGGAAGAGGCCGGACGAATATTCTACGAACACGTGGAGACCCACCATTTGGAGGGGACCACCGCCCTGGGGGGCGCCGAGGAGGCGCTCGCGGCCGCCAACGCATCCGCGCCTCATGTCGGCGTGGTCAGCAACAAGCAGGGCCCCCTGCTGCGGGCCGAGATCGATCACTTGGACTGGAGCGGGTACATCGCCAGGGCCGTGGGCGCGGGCGATGCGGCGGAGGACAAACCGGCGCGCGCGGCGATGGATCTCGTGCTCCGGGAAACCGGGATAAGGCCGGGCGTGAAGGTCTGGTACATCGGAGATACCGGAATCGATATGAGATTCGCCGAGGCCTGCGGCTGCACAGGGGTGCTGATTGGCGAAAAAGCATTTAAGGCCAGCGAATTAGGCGGAATCACCTATGCCGCGCATTTCGCCGATCTCGCGGCGTTCACATCCGTTATAGCCGCACATCAAGAAAGGGCTTCCCGCATGGGGGGAGTCGTGTAGGATAGGCTCGTAAAAGTGGGTTTTTGGCCCACCAGGGGCGAAGCTTGCCGTCTGAGCGGCGAAGCCCGGTAATCTGACGTCTGAGATCAGGGGGGCAAAAGAAGTGGCGGCCGAAAAATCTCAAAATGTGCAGGACGTGTTTCTCAACTACGTCCGCAAAAACAAGACACCGGTGACCGTATTTCTGGTCAATGGCGTGAAACTGCAAGGCATCATTACGTGGTTCGACAATTTCTCGGTACTCCTGCGCCGGGACGGACACACGCAACTGGTCTACAAACACGCCATATCGACAGTCATGCCGTCGGGTCCGATCCAGCTGTTCGAGGCCGACCGCGACGAGGGCGCCACCGCTGCGGCACCACCCGCCGAGGCCGCGCCCGCCGAGGAGTAATCAAGACTGAGTTCCGGCGATGAGCAACGACCGGCCAGCGGCCGTTGCCTGGTTATTCATCCTCATCTGAAGGACCGGCCGGCGCGAGCCCGGACACCCGAGGCACGGTTGGACGAGTGTGTCGGCCTTGCCCAGGCCATCGATTTAATCGTTGCGGCCTCCGAAATCGTCGGCGTGACAAAGGCTCGCCCGTCGACGCTGCTCGGCAAGGGGACCATCGAGCGGATCGGGGATCAGGTAGGCGCCGACCACATCGATGTGGCGGTGGTCGACGCCACGCTGACACCGGGTCAGCAGCGCAATCTGGAACGGGCATGGTCGTGCAAGGTCATCGACCGCACCGGCCTGATTCTCGAAATCTTCGGCGCCCGCGCGCGGACCCGGGAAGGCACGTTGCAGGTGGAACTGGCGGCACTCAGCTATCAGAGAAGCCGCCTGGTTCGCTCCTGGACCCACTTGGAACGCCAGCGGGGCGGGTTCGGGTTTATGGGCGGTCCCGGCGAAACTCAGATCGAGGCGGACCGCCGGATGATCGACGATCGAATCACGCGCCTCAAGAAAGACCTGGCCGAAGTCCGCCGGACCCGCGGGCTGCACCGGGAATCACGGCGGCGGGTGCCGTACCCGGTGATCGCGCTGGTCGGCTATACCAACGCCGGCAAATCGACCCTGTTCAACACGCTCACGTCGGCAAAAGTGGCATCGAAGGATCAGCTCTTCGCCACATTGGACCCGACCATGCGGGAAATGATGCTGCCGTCGGGACGGGCGGCCATCCTCTCCGATACGGTGGGGTTCGTGTCGGACCTGCCGCACGAGCTGGTGGATGCCTTCCGCGCCACGCTGGAGGAAGTCACCGAAGCGGATATCCTGATCCATGTCCGCGATATCGTGCACCCCGATACCGAGGCGCAAAAGGACGATGTCCTCGAAGTGCTGGATGATCTGGGTGCCGGCGAACAAAGCAGCCGGCCATTGGTCGAGGTCCTGAACAAGGCGGACCGCCTGGACGACGAAGGCCGGGCCGCGCTCGGCAACCGCGCCGTACGGAGCAACAACCCGATTATTCTGCTCTCGGCGATGACCGGGGAGGGGTGCGACGACCTGCGCCGGACCCTCGATGACACCCTGTCGGCGCAGCGCCGGGAGATCAGCCTCCGCCTGCCCTGGGCGGACGGCAAGACGCTCTCCTGGCTCTACAAGAAGGGGGAGGTGATCAGCCGGACCGATGGCGAAGACAGCGTCGAATTGACGGTGCGGCTGGACCCGTCCGACGCGGACAGGCTGGAACGGCAGCGGATCGGCGATTGAGCCCGGAATTCCCGGCTTGCACCGGGCGGATTTCCGGCTAGTCTACTAGTAGAAAAAAATCCACCAGGTCAGGAACCCACAGGAGGTTGCCATGGCAACCGTCGAAGCCCAGCGCAAGTGGCGGCGGAAGAACCGCTTCGTCAAGCGCCAACTCAACATCATGGCCCGCAAGCAAATCCACGAATATCTGGCGGAACTCTCCGAGGATCACGGATTGCGCGGCAAGGGCGAAGCCGTCACCTTCGCCGTTTATGTGACCAAGGCGCTGATGCAGCACGCCGACTTCAATGACGAGGCGGCACGGCTGCATTCGGTATTTACCGACGCCTACCACGAGGACCGGGAAATCTACGCCCCCTGAGGCGCCCCTGCGATGACGAACCTGCCGCCCTTCGAAACGGTGGCCGACCTCATCCGCGAGGTCTGCGCCGCCGAGATCATGCCGCTGTTCAATCGGCTCGAGAGCCATCATCTGTCGGACAAGCAATCCGGCGAGCTGGTGACGGCGGCGGACCTGGCATCCGAAGCGCGGTTCACCGAAGCGCTCTCCCGGATGGCACCCGGGACCGTCGTCGTCGGCGAGGAAGCCGTCGACCATGACCCCGCGGTGCTCGACCGGCTCGCCGGGGATGTGCCAACGTGGATTGTCGATCCGCTGGACGGCACCCGCAACTTCGCCCATGGGCTGCATTGTTTTGCCGTGATCATCGCACTCGCGGACAAGGGTGAAACGGTGCGCGGCTGGATCTACGATCCGCTCGACGATGTGATGCTGATGGCGGCCAGGGGAGAGGGCGCCTGGACCGAGGAGGGACAGATCCGCATCCCGCAGGACACGCCGGTCGGCGACATGACCGGCTCAATGGGCAAGCGGCGGCGGGAACGCCTTCATCGGCACTGCGAAACCGCCGAACCCGGCACGGCCCCCGCCCACGTCACCCGATACGGATGCACGGGCCGCGAATACATGGACCTCGCCCTCGGGAAGCTCCATTTCGCGGAATACGCCATGCTCAAGCCCTGGGACCATGCCGCGGGTATTCTTATTCACGGGGAAGCCGGCGGCTGCAGCCGGTTTGTCGAGGACGGAACGGCATACAGGCCCACGGGCATCCTGCACGAGCGAATTCTGCTGGCGCCGGATAACGCCGGCTGGAACGAACTCGACCGGTTGCTGAAGGCGATCTAGGGTCGGAGAGCGGCCAGAGCGAGATGACTCGATTGTGAATCGAAAGGAGCTTCCCTTGGTTGGCTTGAACTGATTCCTTGTCGTCGTGACGACAGGGGAGACATGAAGGATGACCCGTCCGACTTTGATGGACTTGCGCGAACGCGCAATGGCGCGGCCGTCAGAAAGGCCGGTCGGCCGGATAGGAACACGATTATATTTCGGAATTTAGATACGCTTTGGTTAAGACGGCATTTGCCGTAATTTGTTAGTTGCCCGCGACCCATTAACTCGAATTATTCTGGTGATCATAATAAATAGATCAACACTTGCCGACGTCTAGTGTGTATCCACTTCCCAAGCACGTACTACTACGGCTTGGCGTTCAGGTCGCATCGTCTGAAGTGTAGAGCGACAATCTGGATGGCAGGTGCGCGTCAATCAGGATGTCAGTATTGACGTCGCGGCGATGTGAAGTTTTTCGGGACGTCGGACCAATTGCAAGAGTTTTTCCGCCGGTTCTGCTTTTGGCGGATTTGTCTGTCGCGGGACCAGCCGCGGCCCGCGAGCGTGAAGCGCCGCGGGCCGCGGGGTTGGCGCGGTGATGTCGGTTCAGCCGGTGGGCGTGTTTTTTTCCGTGGCCTTCTTGGCGGGCCGGCCCCGCTTGCGCGGTTTGGCATTGAGTGCTTCGCGCCGCCGGTAGCTCTCGACATTCATTTCCAGGATCGTGGCGCGGTGCACCAGGCGGTCGACGGCGGCGACGGCGGTGGTCTCGTCCGGGAAGATGCGGTTCCATTCGGAGAACGGCTGGTTTGCGGTGATCAGGAGCGAGCGGCGCTCGTACCTGGCCGAGATGAGTTCGAACAGCACGCTTGTTTCGGCCTGGTCCTTTTGGACGTAGGCGAAGTCGTCGAGGATCACGAGGTGGAACCGGTCGAGCCGCGCCATCAGGTTTTCCAGCGTCAGTTCACGTCGCGCCACCTGGAGGCGCTGCACCAGGTCGGTGGTCCTGGAGAACAGCACCCGGTAGCCGTTCTCCACCAGCGCCAGCCCGATCGCCGAGGCGATGTGGGACTTCCCCGTCCCGGGCGGGCCGAAGATCAGGCAGCAGGCGCCCTGGTCGAGCCATGCGTCGCCGGCGGCGAGCGCCATGACCTGGGCCTTCGAGATCGTCGGCACCGCGCTGAAGTCGAAGTTGGCGAGGCTCTTGCCGGGCAACAGCCGCGCCTCGCCCAGATGGCGCTGGATCCGCCGCCTGCCGCGCTCCGCCAGTTCGTGCTCGACGAGGACGGAGAGGAACCGGGCCGCGGGCCAGCCTTCGGCGTCGGAACGCTCGGCGAAGGGTTCCCAGAACTCCCGCATCGTCGGCAGGCGCAGTTCCGAGAGCATCAGGCCAAGCTTGACCCCGTCGACCATGACCGCATCATCGTCTGTCCGTGTCATGACGCGCCTCCCATGCTGAGCAGGTCGCCATAGCCGGCAAGCGGCGCGCGGATGACGTGAACCTCGGGCATCGCGCCGGGCTCCGGCGCGAACCGGGCCTTGAGGCTGTCGAGGTCCGGCAGCTTCCCGGCGGCGAGACAGCCGCCGATCTCGGCCGCCAGCGCCGCCTCGCAGTTTTCCTCATGGGCCAGCGCCAGGAGCCTCACCGTCAATCTGCAGGCAGCGCGTTCGCCCAGCTTGGACAATGCCGCCTCGAAGCAGCGGCGGTAGGCCTCGCGCGGGAACAGTTCGTCGCGGTAGGTCAGGTTCATGAGCGCCATCGGCTTGGCCTTCAGGGAGTGGATGACGTGGCGGTAGTTGACCACGTGCACGGCCTTGGTCGATGCGCCCTTGTGCTTGCGCGGCAGGGTCAGGTGATGGACGGAGCCGACATAGAGCTCCAGGCGGCCGTCGTAGAGCCGGACCCCGAGCCGGTGGCCGATCAGCCGCGAGGGCACGGTGTAGAACACCCCCCTCAGGATGAAGCCGCTGGACGAGGTGACGTCGACGCTGGTTTCCTCGTAATCCGTGGTGCGCATCGGCGGCAGGTTCTGAAGCGTGTCGCATTCGGCCTTGATTCGTCCGGACCGGCGCGCATTGCCGCGTCCGACGATCTCCGCGATGAAGGCGCGATAGGCCGCGACATCGGCGAAGTCCGCCGACCCGCGGAGCGCCAGCGCGTCGGCGATCTCGCGCTTGAGGTGGCCGTGCGGGCTTTCAATCGCGCCGTTCTCGTGCGCCACGCCCCGGTTGTTGCGGGACGGGGCCATCCCGTAGTGCCGGCAGAGCAGGCGATAGCGCTCGGTCATGTCCTCGGCATCGTCCTTGCAACGGTTCCGGAACCCCGCCGACAGGCTGTCGGTGCGATGCTCACCCGGCGCGCCTCCCAGGGACCAGAGGGCGGCCTGCAGTCCCGCGGCCAGGGCCGTGAAGCTCTCGCCGCCGAGAACCACGTCGGCATGCCGGAACCCCGACCAGGGAAGCCGGAAGTGGTACAGCATGTGATCCAGCGGCCGGCCGCCGACGGTGACGCCGGAAGCGTTCATGCGGGTGAAGTCCGACAGGCCGAGCCGGCCGGGCGTGTGCGTCTGCCGGAAGATCACCTCCCGGTCCGGGCCGTGGCGGGCCCGCCAGTCGCGGATCCGCCGTTCCAGGGTGCGGCGCACCCCCGGGTCCAGATCGGGGTGACGCCGCATCAGCTCCTCGAACACGCCGACCGCGCGAATGCCCGAATCGCCCTCCAGCATCGGCACGACCTCCTCATCGAATATCCCGGCCAGCGGATCCGGGCGGCGGCGCCCCCGCGGGGCCTTCTTCTGAGAGGGGAGCGTCGGGTCCCGGTTGATCCGGTAGCCGCTGCGGGCGCTGAAGCCGGCCTTCGCGGCGGCCGCTTCCGTCGAGTGGGATTTCCTGTGTTTCATGAAAGACCTCATTTGGTTGTCCGTTACGTGGTGACCGGGCAACTTGCTCTCCTCTGCTCGAGAATGATCGCAAGGCTATTACCCGGCCAGCCGCAAACACCAAACAAGGCCCGGGAGGGGGAGAAAAATCGTCGTTCCGGCTGCCGCCAACTCCAGTCGGGCTACGCCCTCCTTACGTTGGCGCCAGCCGGAAGCACCCCCTCAACGAGACTGCCATCCTGATTGTCGCTGGACTGCCATCTTGATTGTCGCGCTAGAGTCTGAAGGGTGCCAACAATCAGCCTGCGGTTCAGCCAGTCGAAGCGACCTATCGGTGCGGTTACCGAAATAACTGACATCGCATATCGCTCGGGTTCACGCGCCTCGTCGACTATCACTCGATTGTGGATTGTCAGGATTTCACCACTCACTAGCCGCATTTCGTAGAGCGCGTCCAACTCCTTGACCCCGTCTGGACGGAGCAGTTGTCGATCTGCACCACCTGGGACGACTGTACCTTCTAGTCCCTCTATTCCCGGCCCAGCATAAAACTGACCGCTGAGTATAGGGACAATGCGCCTATGCCCATTTGAAGTGGTCCCAAGATCCTGCCGGTCACCAACATCAATGATGGCTGTCCAAAGGAGGCGAGCAGAAGGTGGGGTGGCGGGCAGCATTCTAAGGATGTCTTCGTCGGTCATGTCTACGTCTTAACTCAATAGTACTCCAAGTAAGTAATTAGATTTACTTATCAAAATATGATCAGAATGATTGGCGGATTTTATGGCAGACCGTGTAATCGGTAGCCTGTTTTCTGTCGAAACTTTTAGGTATCGCCTATGCGCACATACAAAATTGCCGCAATTCCTGCAGATGGCATCGGCCCGGAAGTAGTAGATGCTGGGCTGCAGGTGCTTGAGGCGCTTGGCAGAAAGGTAGACGAATTCGCCATTGACGTGGACCATTTTCCTTGGGGGTCGGAGTACTTCAAAGCCCATGGCGAAATGATGCCCGCAGATGGGCTCGACCAGTTGAAACAAATGGACGCGATCTTTTTCGGGGCGGTCGGTGCGCCCGACGTTCCGGATCATATCACGCTGTGGGGTCTCCGGCTGCCAATTTGCCAGGGGTTTGATCAATACGCCAACGTCCGCCCGACGCGTATCCTTTCCGGGATCTCTACCCCCCTGAAAGACAAGGGACCGGGAGATCTCGATTGGGTTATCATTCGTGAAAACTCGGAGGGTGAATATGCCGGTCATGGGGGTCGAGTTCACAAAGGGTTGCCCGAGGAAGTGGCGACCGAAGTGGCCGTTTTCACCCGCACAGGCGTCGAGCGGATTATGCGCTATGCATTCAGTTTGGCGCAGGGCCGTCCACGGCAGATGCTGACGGTTGTAACCAAGTCGAATGCACAGCGCCACGGCATGGTCATGTGGGACGAGATCGCCGCCGAGGTGGCGGAGGAATTTCAAGAAGTAACTTGGGATAGGATGTTGGTCGATGCGATGACCGTTAGGATGACCCTACAGCCTGAAAGCCTCGACACGATCATCGCTACGAACCTACACGCAGATATTCTGTCGGATCTTGCCGGTGCATTGGCCGGCAGCCTGGGTGTCGCGCCCACAGCAAATATCGACCCGGAACGGCGCTTCCCTTCGATGTTTGAGCCGATTCATGGCTCGGCATTCGACATTACGGGAAAAGGTATTGCCAACCCCGTCGCAACATTTTGGACCGCCAGCCAGATGCTTGAACATCTTGGTGAGGCACAAGCTTCTGAGCGATTGATGAAGGCCGTCGAAGCTGTTTGCGCTGCCGGTATAACTACGCCTGATGTGGGTGGCTCGGCGACGACGCAAGAGGTCACAGATGCGGTGATCGAGGCGATCCGGATATCAAACATGGCGTAATTCCGGCGTTCACTCCCCTGGGCCTATGATGCGGGGTCGTGGGCGCCGCGCCCCGTTAGGCTAAGCAAGGAGAGTGACCATGGGTGAGTACGTTGGCTTTGATGTTTCGAAGGAAGAGACAGCATTTTGCGTGAAGGACGGTGCAGGAGAGATTTTGGCGCAAGGCAAGGCGGAGACCGACCCTCGGGCGTTGTTTGAGGTGTTGAAGGAGCATTGTCTGTGTCCGGATCGGATTGTTCTGGAGACCGGGACACTGTCGGGCTGGCTGGCACGGAGTCTGGACGAGATGGGGATTGCGGTGGAAGTGATCGATGCCCGCCAGGCCCATGCGGTGATGCGTCTTCAACACAACAAGACCGATGCCAAGGACGCCGAGCTTCTGGCGGAGATCGCGCGCACCGGCTTCTGCCGCCCTGTATCGGTGAAGAGCGAGTTGGCCCAGGAGAGTCGGGTTCTGCTCAAGGCTCGGTCTCACCTGGTGCGCCAGCGCCGCGATACTCACAACACGATCCGGGGTCTTCTTGCCTCGTTGGGGATCCGTTTTCCCAAGGGCACGAGCAAGCTGCTCCGCGGAGTGCGCGCGCAGCTCGAGGACCGTCCCGAGCTACGCCCGGCGATTGCGCCGTTGCTGTCCTCGCTCACGGCGCTGGACAGCACGATTGCGGAGCTGGATGAGGCGGTCGCTGCGCGCGTCAAGGACGATCCGGCCTGCCGCCTGCTGATGACCGTGCCCGGAGTCGGACCGCTCACGGCGCTGGCCTATGTGAGTACCATCGGCGACGCCGGGCGCTTCGCCCGATCGCGCAGCTTGGGCGCTTATCTCGGGCTGACCTCCAGACGTTGGCAATCGGGCGAGATGGATTACAGCGGGTGCATCTCCAAGCACGGCGACGCGATGCTGCGCAGCTTATTGTACGAGGCCGCCAACAGCCTGCTTGTGGTGGTGCGCCGGGCCCATCCGCTCAAGGACTGGGCGCGGCGGATCAAAAAGCGGACCAGCCACAAGAAGGCCTGCGTGGCCCTGGCGCGCAAGCTTGCGGTGATCCTCCATCGCATGTTGATCACTGGCGAGCCGTTCCGCTGGCCGGCCCGAGAGATTCAGGCGGCATGAGTGAGAGAACGGACTGCGTAGACGACGGTAACGAGCACGAGGAGACAACATAGTTCCGCACGAGCGGAAAGGCGCGTCCCCGCCGGGACGTCGGCCGAGGCCATCCCGTTTTATGTGTTGCAAGGCGGCTCAGGCCGCCAACAATGCGTCCTCTGACCCTGGGAGGCCGAAGCCAAAGGGCACCATCATGAAGCAAGCCAGCCAGAGCGCCGGCAAAGACTTCGTAGACAACCCTGTACCCGGCGGCGGCAAGCCCGGAGGAGTTGACCCGAACGCCGGAATTAGACAACACATAAATTGCTGCGCAAAACGATACGATTTACCTATCACTACCGGGGGTGATTTATTATTCGATTATCATGCACCGCGCTATTGTTCCCTCTAGCGACTGAACTGTAAAATAGGGAGAATCACGGTCATGTCATCATCCGTTCGAAATCTTGTTGCATTGGGCAGCGCCGTTGCGCTCATTACCAGTTTTAGCAATTTTGCTCAGGCAGCAAACGAGTTGATTATCTCGTCTGCGACACCGCCACAGCACATCCAAACCAAGACGATGACAAGCTTCGCCGAAGCTCTTCAAAAGCGGTCAGGCGGCAAATTAAAGGCCAAAGTCTTCGACTCCAGCCAACTCTACAACGCGCGGGACGTCGGTAAGGCCGTTGCCCGAGGCGATGTAGGCATGGCAACCGTTCCCTCGCCGTATCTGAGTCGTGTTGAGGCTAATATCAACGTCCTTGACCTGCCGGCCCTGAAAGGCATGACGGCGCAAGAGCGCGCTATCATGTTGGACGGTCCGCTGGGACAAAAGCTCGGAGAAAAACTTGCCAAAAAAATGGGGATCGTCGTCCCGGGAAATTGGCCACTTTTGGGCCGGGTATATTATTGGTCGACCAGCAAACCCCTTACCAACTTTGACGAATTCGTCGGCCTTCAAGTACGCATTCCTGGCGGTGCTGGGCCCGCTGCACTGGTCGAGGGTATGGGCGGCGTTCCAGTAGTAATGCCAGGGTCCGACATGCCACTGGCGCTTCAGCAGGGAACAGTAGATGCAACCATGGCGTCGATCGAATCCGTAGTTCAACAAAAGCTGACGGATGTCGGCATCCGCTACGGTTTCTGGGACAAAGGCATTGTCGGTTTCCTAATTCCGATCGTTAGCCAAAAATACTGGAATAGTTTGACAGCGGATGAACAGAAGATTTTCACCGAGGTCTGGAATGATGTTGTTGCCAAACAACGTGCATCATCTATGAAAATTGACGGTGAAATGCGTGCGACGTTGAAAAGCTGGGGTGTCACAATCTCTGATGCAGATACCGCCTCGGCTGAAGCGATGCGTAAAAAGATGATGCCGCAGCAGAAAAAAGTCATCCAAAAGTACAAGCTGGATGCCACGCTCATCGACTTGGCTACGCAAGCGGCCGCGAAGTGAGCAAAGCCATCGCATTTCTCGACCGCCTGATCGGTTGGATCGCGGCGGCGGCATTGGCCATTACCTTCGGTTTGTTGGTGTACAATGTTGCCTCCCGTTACTTGATACAGTTTGGGATCGTACCACCGTCGGTCCAGTTGAATTGGGTGTTCGAGATTTGCGTGTTTCTATTGGTCTGGGCGGTGCTATTAGGAGTCGCCCGGATCGAAAAACGGGCGCAGCACATCCGAGTCGATTTTCTCTATAACCTGTTTGGCCACAAGTCAAAGATCGCCGCCGAGATATTCGCACTGGTTTTCGCGATCGCGGTTGCGCTCTTCTTCATTTATTCGGGTAAGCTCGTGGTCGACGACGCTATCCTTTGGGACGAACGCAGCGAAACAACTTTACGCACTCCTTTCTGGATACTCTATCTGGCGTTAAGCGTGTCTTTTACCGTGCACCTTTTGTTTATCGTTGAAAGGCTGCGCCTCCTGATGATCACTGGGGAAAGCGCTAAGCGCACCAAACTCGAATAGGATCATTTTAGATGACCTCGCTTGTCGTTGTCGCTCTTATGGCGGTCCTTGTCTTGCTCGCGCTGGGTATTCCGATCTACCTCGTCCTTATGGGGGTCGCATCGCTTCTCCTTATAGCGGAAGGCCGGACGGTCGCTGGCCTTGGTCAACATGTTCTTGACCACCTGCAATCGCCTATCCTTATCTCGGTGCCGTTTTTCATTCTCTCTGCGGTACTGATGCAAGGCGGAGGTCTGGCACGAGTCCTTTTCGATGCTGCTCTTACCTGGATCGGTTGGATCCGTGGTGGGCTTGCCATTTCCGGCGTGGCCGCGACCGCAGTCTTTGCGGCAATCACCGGTTCCTCGGCGGCAACGACAATGGCGATGGGTACTCTGTTGGTCCCGTTAATGGAGGAGAAAGGTTACAAAACTTCATTTGCGATGGGCTTAACCGCAGCTGCCGGAACGCTGGGTATACTGATCCCGCCGTCGCTGCCGATGATCCTGTTTGGACTGATCGCCGAGGAGTCCATCCCCCGCTTGTTTCTCGGCGGAGTAGTCCCTGGCTTGCTGCAGGCGGGTCTTTTTTCGGCATACATCTTCTTGGTCGCGAACAAAGTAGGTGGGCGCGCCGAACCACTAGGTCCTGTTGACATTTATCGCATCCAAATGAGCGCCCCGACGAGGCACAGCATGGCCATGTAGGCGGTGACGGTCTTTTCGTAGCGTGTGGCGATGCGGCGGAAGTGCTTGATCTTGTTGATGAAACATTCGACGACGTGCCTTTCCTTGTAGAGTTCGGGGTCGTACGGCACGGCTTGTGCCCGCGACGGGTTGGAGGGGATCACCGCCACCATCCCGGCGCTGTCGAGGCGGGCGCGGAAGCGGTTCGCGTCGTAGGCGGTGTCGGCGATCAGGGTCTCGCCCGGCAGCCCGGCGATCAGCCCCTCGGCCTGGGTGACGTCGCCCACCTGGCCGCCGGTGAGGATGAACCGCAAGGGATTGCCCAGGCCATCGACGGCGATGTGGATTTTGCTCGTCAGGCCGCCGCGCGAGCGGCCGATGGCCTGAGCCTGAGCCCCCCTTTTGCGCCGGCGGCATGTTGATGCGCCCGCACGATGGTCGAATCCACGATCAGGTATTCGAAGTCGGGATCCTCCGCCAAGGCATTGAAAAGACTCTCCCAAACCCCCGCCTTGGCCCACCGCGAAAAGCGCACGTAGACGCTGTTCCAGTTGCCGAAGGCGTCCGGCAGATCGCGCCACGGCGAACCCGCCCGGGCGATCCACAGCACGGCGTCCACAAACAGGCGGTTGTCCCGACCCGTGGAGCCGCGATCCGCCTCTTTGCCCGGAACCAAACCCTTGATCCGGTCCCATTGCATATCCGTCAGTTCCCGTCGAAGCATGACACGCTCCCGCCAGTTGAAACGGTCTTGCTTGAATCACGCCAACCATGAATAGTCCGTTAATTGTCAACAGGACCTAGTAGGTGTTCGCCAATTTGTACGCACAAACGCTTACGCCTTTCCTGCCTACCTGATCCCGATAGTGGTACTGGGCGGTATCTATGGCGGCTTCGTGACTCTAACCGAGGCGGCTGTCCTAGGAGTGCTTTGTGCGTTGGTCGCCGTCCTATTCGTTTACCGTACGGCGAAGATCTGGGAAATTTCTAAAATGCTGACTGAGGCCGTGGATCGGACCTCAGTGATCATCTTGATCATCATGGGGGCAACTCTGGTCAGCGCCTGGGTTATCAAATCGGGTGTGCCGCAAAGCTTTGCGGAACAGATCGTTCAGAGCGACCTGAAGCCCTGGCAATTCCTTTTGATCATGAATGTTTGTCTGCTGGTGCTGGGTATGTTCCTAGAGGGCGTTGCGATCATACTGATCGTATTGCCGGTGGTTTTTGTGGTAGTGCGGCAACTGGGAATTGACATGACTCATTTTGCCGTAGTCATGGTGATCAATATCGAACTTGCCCTTTTGTCGCCGCCAATTGGCCTAAATCTCTTCGTGATGTCGACCGTAACAGGTCGGCCAGTTGGAACGGTATTGCGCGGAACAATTCCCTTCTTCTTGATCATGCTCGTGCTATTGATGGCGGTAACCTTCTACCCCCCCTTGTCGACATGGCTGCCAAACTTAGTGCTGGGCTAACTAAGCAGGGGCCTTCGTAAACACTGGAAAAATAGCATGTCAGATTATCCGGTACTCATCGGTGGCGGCAATATCGGTGGCTTATCCCTTGCTTGACGTTGCAACAAATCGGTGTTGACTGCGTTGCATTCTAGTCGATCCGAAAATTGAGGCCGCTGGGTGTTGGCATTAATTTGCGGCCCAGAGAAGCAAGTTCATGGGGATGTACAAGGATACAACCGGTTTCGCTCGCAACAACCTGAACAACGCCGGACCAAATATCGCTCCAGGCGCCAAAGTAAATGACCGACAGAGTTACGCACTTTTTATTCGCGGCGTTTCACGCTGCTGACCGGCGTTCAAGAACGATAATACCAATTTATTGAACACATCCGGTGCCTGCTGGGAGACGGAGTGGCCAGCGCCCGGCACTTTTTTTGATATCGCATTCGGCATTGCTTGAGCAACGGCTTCAAAAATTGCTGCGTGAATGGGGGCGGTGTCTTGTCCGGACAAAAGCAGCACAGGCATCGATAGGGCCGCCAAGGCTTCAGGCGCTAGCATAGGAAACTCATCATCTGAGAGAGCAAGACCACGGGCTGCTTTTGCATTCTGCATACGACGGTTTAGAACATCGGTTGGAATGTCGGACGGTTTCTTGCCGATGATACCGCTGGTCAACAGCGCTACTCCGGCTGCATCGTCGCCATTTTCGAAGGCTTCGCGAGCAGGATCCGCAATTGTTTTTTTAAACGTCTGGGCAATCTCGGCAAACTCTTCTTTCTGAAGTGCATAGCGCATCATCGGAGCCTCGACCGCGACAACCGCCTTTACTCTGTGTGGAACACGCAGCGCCATCGCCAATGCCGAAAACCCGCCGTAGGAACTGCCAACCAGAATTGCCTGCTCCCAGTCTAGCGCATTCATCAATCCTTCGAGATCTACGGCATCGACCAAAGCGTTATACTGGCGTGAGTTCAACGGATTGGGATTAGGATAACTGTAGCGTCGACTGTAGCTGATGCAATCAAAGTGATCGGTAAAGGCATTCCACTGCGGCTCCCACGCCCTCCAGTCGCCCATAGCCCCATGGACAAAAATCAAAGGCTGCCCCAAACCTGCGCGAACGTAGTTAAGCTCAATTCCGTTCGCCAAAACAACCGGGACCATTGTTAGATTTTGCAGGTCCAAAGTTTGCTTCTCCAATTTGTGGTGCCGCTCCAACTCTGGAAAGACGACCGATTAACTCAATCAAACTTAACAAAGGTACCAATAGGCATATAATAATTGGTGCACACCTATGATAAGGAAATCTGATATATGCCACCCAGTGCCGATACACTTCTGCACAGGTTCACCGTCAAAGCCAAATTTCGCCACATGCAAGTTCTGGTCATGCTGACCGAAATTGGCAGTATGCGCCGTACTGCTGAGGCTGTGAACATGACTCAGCCAGCGATTTCGCAGCTCGTATCGGAATTGGAGAAGCTGCTTGAAACAGACCTTTTTTTTCGCCACGCCAAGGGGGTTGAGCCGACAAAGGCCACCAGGGAATTGCTGCCCGTCGCGCACCGCATTTTAAGAGCATTGGAGGATGGTGCCGAGAGCCTGGCCAATCGAATCCAGCAACAGGGCGGTATCGTCCGCATATCCGCCAGTCCGGCCGCGCTTGGGGGTATGATCCAGTGGAAGCTTGATGAATTCGCATCCAAACACCCAAACATCCAAGTCCATATTTCTCATTTGAGCGACAATGACCCGTTGGGGGAAATCCTCGAGCAGTCCGTGGACATTGTGGGCATACGTGAACCGTCCATGGTTCCCGAAGGGTGGAATTTTGAACGCTGTGCTGACGATATGTTGATCGCAGTTTGCGGAAGGAAACATCCGTTTGCTTCCAAAAACAAAATCTCAGCCGCGGAACTGGGGCAGGCCAAGTGGTTACTAAACAGAGTGGGTTCTGTCGCCCGGAGGCGCTTTGAGGAGATAGCGCAAACGAATGATTGGCCTCAAACATGTCGATGCCAAGCGATTATGCACATTCCACAGCTGACTAACGAGATGCTTGCAACTGGCAAATACCTCGCCATCTTGCCTCGAAGTGTAGTGCTCCCTTGGCTTGGCTCAGGTGAAATCAAGGAATTGGTGACTGAAATCAACGCACCTCTGCGCCCCCTGGGTTTTCTATGGGTGCGGGACCGGGCTGGCCCAGCAACGGCGTCGTTTGCCGCGTATCTGAAGAAATAGAGCTATACGTCTCAACTATGATTGCAGCTGTAGGTAGGGTGCTCCAGTGGCCATGGGGCACCTTGGCCTTGAGCTTGCGGCCACGCGACGCCCAGCCGTGCAGGCGGGTCATGTCGATCTTTGGCCCAGGTCTCATCAATGAAGACCAGGCGTGAGCGGTTCCGCACTATTCGGCGGCCTTCGCCTGCTGCCATTCGGCTTCCATTTCGTCGAGCCCGGCCCCGTTCAGGTCCCGGCCGGCGGATTTCAGCCGCCGTTCCATGATCCTGAATCGGCGCTCGAATTTGGCGTTGCCGTGACGCAGCGCCGCTTCGGGGTCCATGCCCAGCTTTCGGGCCAAATTCACCACCGAAAACAAAACATCGCCCACCTCGTCGGCCAATTTCTCCTTATCGGCGCCCGGCCGGCGAACCTCTCCCGAAAGCTCATCGATTTCCTCGCGAAGTTTGGCCAAAGCTCCCTCGGCGCCGGGCCAGTCGAACCCGACCCGTGCAGCCCGCTTCTGCAGTTTGAGCGCGCGGAGCAGGGCAGGGAGGCCCTTGGCCACACCGTCGAGCGCGCTGTGATCCGGATCGTCAGGTGCCTTGGCCTTGCGTTCCCGGGCCTTGGTTTCTTCCCAGGCCCGGGTCTGCGCCTCGGCATCGCCCACATGATCCTCCTTGAACACATGGGGGTGCCGGCGAACCATTTTGTCCGAAATGCTCTCCGTTACCTCGTCGAAGTCGAAAACCCGCTGCTCATCGGCCATCTGAGAATGAAAGATCACCTGCAACAGCAAATCTCCGAGTTCGTCCTTCAAGGCCTCCATATCGCCTGTCTCGATGGCGTCGGCCACCTCATAGGCCTCTTCGATGGTGTAAGGCGCGATGGAGGCGAAGTTCTGCTCGACATCCCAAGGGCAGCCGGTCTCCGGGTCGCGCAATTGGGCCATAATCCGTTTGAGGCGATCTATCGTATGTTCGGTCATGGGGACAGTTCCTGTACGAGGGCCAACCCCTTTAGTACATCAATCCCGGCGGCGGACAAGACCGCTTTGACGTGACAGGCGTTCAAAACGCCGCCGATACCGGTTCCTTGACATTTTATGCGAAAAGCAGGGGAGAGAACCCGATCCCGGCCGGCTCGGACCAAATGCGCCGTATCAACTCATATCCAATTGTCGCATAATATATATTATGTATTTTATCTGTACCGAACCTTAATCATATTAAATATCAATGGATTAATTATCGTCTTTGCGGCGATAAATCAGGTAGTCGTTTAGCCTATTTCAAGCACCATCCCGTCATAGGCCGGCTTGATATTCGGCGGCAGCGATGCCGCCAGCTTGGCGTAATCCAGGCGGTGGGACATGTGGCTGATGACGCCCAGGCGCGGCCCTGCCCGTTCGATCCACGCGACCGCCTTGTCCACATGGGCATGGGTCGGATGCTCCGCGCTGCCGAGCGCGCCGACCACCCAGGTATCGAGACCGCTCAAAGCCTCGAAAGCCTCATCCGGCAGTTCGACCGCGTCCGTGGTGTATGCAAAGCCGCCGATGCGAAACCCGAGGGTCCGGCCGGCCACGCCGTGATCCTGGTCGAAACACATGATTTCAATCCCTTTGACGGAGAATGTATCGCCGGCGCGGATCAAATTGGGCGCGAGCACGGGCTTGAAATAGAAATCCGTGCCATCGGGCAGCGGCGTAAGCACGTAGCCGAACCGGGTTTCGATTTCGCGCAGCGTCGGTGCGTCCAGATAGATGGGAATATCGCTGTTGTGGGCCCGATTTATCGCCCGCAGATCATCGATCCCGTGCAGATGGTCGGCATGGGCATGGGTATAGAGAACCGCATCCAGGCGTTGGACATCCGCGCGGAGCAACTGCTCCCGCAAATCCGGCGACGTATCCACCAGAATGACCGTCTCGTCCTGTTCGATGAGAATGGAGGGCCGCGTCCGGCGGTTTTTGGGATTTTCCGGATCACAATCGCCCCAGCCGACACCGATCAGCGGCGTTCCTCCTGAACTGCCGGCGCCGAGAATGGTGACCCGCACGGAATAGCGCCTCAGGCCGCCGCTTTGGAGAATAGCCGGAAGAAGTTGTCGGTGGTCGCTCGTTCCAGGTCGGCAAACGGAATTCCCAGCAAATCCGCTGCAAATTCGGCCGTATGCCGGACAAAGGACGGCTCGTTGCGCTTGCCGCGTTGGGGCACCGGCGCCAGGAACGGCGCATCGGTTTCGACCAGCAGCCGGTCGAGGGGCAGGTCCTTGACGATATCCCGCAATTCACCCGAGTTCTTGAACGTCAGGATGCCTGACAGCGAGATATACATGCCGTGCCTGATGGCCGCCTCGGCAACCCCGCGGCCCACCGAATAACAGTGGATGAGGCCCGGAAACGCGCCCTTTTCCTGCTCCTGGTCCAGGATTTCGATGGTTTTGTCGTCGGCGTCCCGGGTGTGAATGATCAACGGCAGGCCGGTTTCCCGGGCTGCCCCGATATGAGTGCGGAAGCTGGCCTCCTGCTCGTCCCGGGGGCTGTTGTCATAGTAGAAATCGAGCCCGGTTTCGCCGATGCCCACCACTTTCGGGTGGCGGGTCAGTTCAACCAGTTCCTGAACCGTGGTTCGGGGCTCTTTTCCGGCGTCATGGGGATGAATGCCGACGGAGCAATAGATGTTGTCGTGGGCCTCGGCGACCGCCTTGACCCCGTCGAACTTGGACAACCGGGTGCAGATGGTCACCATATGCCCGACGCCGGCGGCCTTGGCGCGCTCGAGCACGGCGGGCAACTCTTCGGCAAAATCGGGATAGTCCAGATGGCAATGGCTGTCGACGAGCATTAAGCCCCCTACCCGGCCTTCGCGGCCTCTTCAACGTAACGCGGGAAAATACCCGACGGTTTGGGCAGTGTGGTACCGGCGGTGAGCGCGTCGTCCGGGCCCAAGGCGGCGAAGTCCCGCTTGTCCGCGGCAATCTCCAACTGGTCCAGCAGGCGTGCCGAGGAATCCGGCATGTATGGCTGACACAGGATGCCCAAATGCCGGATCGTCTCGGCCAGCACGTAGAGCACGGTCGCCGTCCGTTCCGGATCGGACTTTCTGAGCTCCCACGGCGCCTGACGGTCCACATAGGCGTTGGCCGCCCGGACGATCTTCCATATGACCTCGAGCGCCTCATGAAAGGCCTGCACCTCGAAATGGGCCCGTGCCGCTTCCAACGCGCCGTGGGCCTGCTCCAGCAGGGCCCGATCCTCGTCGGAGAATTCGCCGGGCGCCGGCACCGCCGCATCACAGTAATTGTTGATCATCGACAGCACCCGCTGGGCGAGATTGCCGAGATCGTTGGCGAGATCGCTGTTGATCCGCTGAATGATGCCTTCGCGCGAGAACGAGCCATCGTTGCCGTAGGGCACCTCGCGAAGCAGGAAATAGCGGATCTGGTCGAGGCCGAACTCACCGACCAGGGCATCAGGCGACAGCACGTTGCCGAGGGACTTGGACATTTTCTCCCCCTCGATATTGAGGAAGCCGTGTCCGAACACCCGTTTCGGCAGGGGGATTCCGGCGCTCATCAGGAACGCCGGCCAATAGACCGCGTGGAAGCGGACGATATCCTTGCCGATGACGTGCAGATCCGCCGGCCAGTGAGTGGCGAACATCCCGTCCCGGCCCGGGAAACCCAGACCGGTGATGTAGTTGGTCAGCGCATCCAGCCACACGTACATGATGTGGTCTTCGTCGCCCGGCACCGGCACGCCCCACTTGAACGTGGTCCGCGATATGGAGAGATCACGCAGCCCTTGGCTGACGAAGCTCACCACCTCGTTGCGGCGCGTCGCGGGCAGAATGAAGTCCGGGTTGGCCTCGTAATGGTCCAACAGGGGCTGGGTATATTCCGAAAGCCTGAAGAAGTAGCTCGGCTCCTCCACCCACTCGACCGGCGCGCCGGAGGGCGCCAATTTGCCGTCCGGCCCGTCGGTCAGTTCGCTCTCGTCGAAATAGGCTTCGTCGCGCACCGAGTACCAGCCCTCGTACTTGCCCAGATAGATGTCCCCCGCATCGTCCAGCAGCTTCCAAATCCCCTGGCTCGCCGCATAGTGCCGGGGCTCGGTGGTGCGGATGAAATCATCGTTGGAGACGTTGAGCATGGCGTCCATGTCCCGCACTGCGCCGGCGATTTCATCGCAGAAGCTCTTCGTGTCCTTGCCCGCCGCGATAGCTGATTTCTCGACCTTCTGGCCATGCTCGTCGGTGCCGGTCAGGAAATGCACGTCGTACCCGTCCAGCCGCTTGAAGCGCGCCATCACGTCCGTCGAGATCGCCTCATAGGCATGCCCGAGGTGGGGCGGTCCGTTGACGTAGGCTATCGCCGTGGTGATGTAATAGGGCGTCTTGTCGGCCACGATATTCTCCCGGGAAGGCCCATGGGCCTGAGGGTCTCTACGATGATGAATGGGCGGCGTCAATGGCCGCAAAGGCGTTCAATATCACTTGTTTATGGTCGAGGCTCACGCTGTCGGCCCGCTCGAACAAGCGGTTGTTCTTTTCCCATACCTCAAACCAGCGATCAAGACCGCCGGCGGAAACCGAAACGGAACCGCGAACCTCGCCGTCGATGGTTCGGTGAACCCACCATCGGATGAGGTCGCCGACGGTCTGGAACGCCTCACCGGTCTTGTCCCGGGCAACGCCGTCGGCCAATTTGTGGACACCCGCCACGTCAAGGCCCGGCAGCTTCTCCAGCAAGGCGACCACGTCGCGATAGAGGCTCAACCCGCCCCCCTCCGAATAACCGAGCGCCCGGCCGATACTGCCGTCGGCGATTTGCACCAGGATTTGCTGGTCCTCGATGTTCACCTCCGGGCGCAGCCGGACCAACAGTTCGACCAAGTCTACCTCGCCCAGGGGCGCGGCCGGCAGCCGGCGGCAGCGGGAGATGATCGTCGGCAGCAAGCGGCCCGGATTGTGGGCCAACAACAACAGCATTGCGCGGGACGGCGGCTCCTCGAGAATCTTCAAAACGGCGTTGGCTGCGTTGGTGTTCATCTGATCCGCGCTGTCGATGATCACCACCCGCCAGCCGCCCTCGGCCGGGGTCTTGGAAAGGAACTCGCGGACGCCCCGGACATCGTCGACGGTAATCTCGGCCCGGCGCTTGCCTGATTTCTCGTCGACCGCCCGCTCGACGACCAGGAGATCGGCGTGCCCGCCCGCCGCGACCCGCCGGAAAAGCGCGGCCTCGGGATCATGGGCGTCAGGCGCATCACCGGACAGGATGGTCCTGGCGAGACGAAAGGCCAGGGTCGCCTTGCCAATTCCCTTGCGGCCGGTGATCAGCCAAGCGTGCGCCGGGCGGCCGGTATTGAAAGCGTGCAGAAACTCGCGCTCGGCCTCCGACTGACCGAGGAGAATATGGGTTTCCCGGGGTTCGGGAACGGGCGCTTGTTCATTGTCATGATTCTCGGGCATAGGCGATCTTAGCGAGCGATCTACCTAATCCCAATTAGTTTGGGGTCGCCGCTATCAGGCGTACACCACTTGAAGGTTCTGAATATCGGGCTCGTACGGTTCTTCATCAGCCTTAGGTCCTGTTGACAATTAACGGACTATTCATGGTTGGCGTGATTCAAGCAAGACCGTTTCAACTGGCGGGAGCGTGTCATGTAAGGTCATTTCGCAAAGCGAATTGACCGACTTCGACGGGAACTGACGGATATGCAATGGGACCGGATCAAGGGTTTGGTTCCGGGCAAAGAGGCGGATCGCGGCTCCACGGGTCGGGACAACCGCCTGTTTGTGGACGCCGTGCTGTGGATCGCCCGGGCGGGTTCGCCGTGGCGCGATCTGCCGGACGCCTTCGGCAACTGGAACAGCGTCTACGTGCGCTTTTCGCGGTGGGCCAAGGCGGGGGTTTGGGAGAGTCTTTTCAATGCCTTGGCGGAGGATCCCGACTTCGAATACCTGATCGTGGATTCGACCATCGTGCGGGCGCATCAACATGCCGCCGGCGCAAAAGGGGGGCTCAGGCTCAGGCCATCGGCCGCTCGCGCGGCGGCCTGACGAGCAAAATCCACATCGCCGTCGATGGCCTGGGCAATCCCTTGCGGTTCATCCTCACCGGCGGCCAGGTGGGCGACGTCACCCAGGCCGAGGGGCTGATCGCCGGGCTGCCGGGCGAGACCCTGATCGCCGACACCGCCTACGACGCGAACCGCTTCCGCGCCCGCCTCGACAGCGCCGGGATGGTGGCGGTGATCCCCTCCAACCCGTCGCGGGCACAAGCCGTGCCGTACGACCCCGAACTCTACAAGGAAAGGCACGTCGTCGAATGTTTCATCAACAAGATCAAGCACTTCCGCCGCATCGCCACACGCTACGAAAAGACCGTCACCGCCTACATGGCCATGCTGTGCCTCGTCGGGGCGCTCATTTGGATGCGATAAATGTCAACAGGACCTAGTCGCTAACAAACTTCTAGCCCGCAACTCAGCTACTGCCCAATCAAATGTCGACTGAACCGAATGTGATGCATCAATAAAGTGGTAGTTGGGCCCTCGCCTAGAATCATAAATGGTCTTGGCATGTTCCAATGTCTCAACCGTCTCGAATTGCGACAAATTGGAACCCTCTCTCTGCCGAAGACGACTCAACCCGATGTCAACAGGGCACTGGAGGATAAATGTCACATCCGGAACCAGAATATCAGGCTCAAATACCGTATACAGCTCATCCGCATCTTTGGGACTGTCACACTGAAATGCCAATGTGGAATCGACGTATCGATCACAGATAACTAGGTGACCCTTTTGAAGGGCGGGATAAATCCTATGCTCTAGGTGCCACAATCGGTCGTTATGAAATAAAGCAATCTCCTCCTGGCAAGTAAGCCGCCTCTCCGAGACCAATTTTTCAATTTGGGGAGCATACGGTGAATCGATAGTAGGCTCTTTGGTAACTACGGGAGCCAAATCTTCCAAATAGTCTTTGAGAAGAAACGCCAGAGTCGTTTTTCCGGCCCCGTCAATTCCGTCCACTGCAATAAACATTGGTGCTCCCTTACGTCAGATGACGCTAGCATGACGGTTCTAGGCTAGCCATAAATGGTTAGGTCTTTTCCCCGTGATTCTCAATTGGCTGAGAATTAAGAAAAGTATCCCCATGATTCACAGGCAAGAATCAGGATCACTGGTTTGGGTGCCAATGGCAGAATCTGCTCTCAAGTAGAGAATCAACTCAACCGGATTCGCCCCACAGGATGAATTTTAAGGCGGCGCCGAGGCGGGAGAACATACCTAGGGGGGGAACGCTGGAACCGGCGATCAGGGGGTACTCGACCGGGTCCTTCCCTGCCGCTTCGATTTTCAGCGTCGCCATCGGCGTACCTTCGGCCACGGGCGCTGCAAACGGACCATCGTAGAGAACACTCACCTTCATACCCCGCCGCGCTTTGCGGGACAGGGTCAGCAGGACGTCCTGCCTGATGACCAGCGGCACACTGCCGGCGGCACCCATCCAAACCTCTGCATCGGCAACCGTCTCGCCTGATTTGAACAAGGCGTAATTGTTGAACTCCCGGAATCCCCAATCGAAGATGCGCTCGGATTCGATGGTCCGCGCCTTTTTGCTCGGCAGGCCGTTGACCACCAGAATCAGCCGCCGGCCATTGCGAACCGCGCTGGCGGCAAGGCCGTAGCCCGCTTCTTCCGTGTGACCCGTTTTCAGACCGTCGGCGCCGATGTTCCGGTAGAGCGTGGGGTTCCGATTGGCCTGGTGGATGCCGCTATAGGTAAACGCCTTTTCGGCATAGTAGTGGTAGTACTCGGGGAAATTCTCGATTGTCGCCTGAGAGAGTTTGGCGAGGTCCCGGGCGGTGGTGCGATGCTCGGGATCCGGCCAGCCGCTGGAATTGACGAAATGCGAATTGGTCATTCCGAGTTCTTCGGCGGTGCGGTTGAGCTCCTCCGCGAATGCCCCTTCGCTGCCCGAGAGTCCTTCGGCGACAACGATGCTGGCGTCATTTCCGGATTGCACGACGATCCCCCGGATCAGGTCCTCGACCTTTACCCGGGAATTGACCCGCACGAACATTTTGGAGCCCTGCTTCCGCCACGCTTTTTCGGAGACGACGAACCTGTCGTCCAGGGACAGCCGGCCCTCCTTCAAGCGTTCGAAGACCTTGTAGACGGTCATGATTTTACCCATCGACGACGGCGGCATGGGCTGATCGGCGTTTTTCTCGAACAGGACGGCGCCGGTGGTCGTGTCGAGCAGTATCGCCTGTCTGGCCGAGGTTTCGATGGTCCCCGCCGCCTGGACGGCGGTGACGCTCAGCGCCAGAACCGTCACCGCGGCAACGGCAAATGTCTTGATCCGCACCCTTGTCATTCCTTCCCCGCTCACGTCCTACTCGACGACGATTCGCGCGTTGTCGTAGCCCAGTTGAATCATGGTTTCCAGCACTCTATCGGCGTCGGCCACATGGCGATGCGGCCCCGACCGAACTCTGAAAAATTCTTTATCGCCAACAATATGCGATGTGATCTTCACATCACGGATTTGAAACAACCTGTGCTTGACCCGGTGTGCGTTGTCCCATCGGATAAATGCCCCGGCCTGAACGTAGATATCAGTGTCCGCCACGCTTACAACGCTCACCGAACCATCAGGCTGAGGCGGCGCGGCGGTCATCCTCTCCTGGCGGACGGCAACCCGGCGCCGCGGAGCAGCTTCCGCCGGCGCGTTCGAGACGGCGCCCGGCGGTGGTGCCAAGGTTTGCGACGCCACGCGTGGTTTGGCGACCTGCACATCCGAACGGATCGGCAGGTCGGCCCGGGCCACCTGCGTCCCGGAGCCGGTGAGCCGATACGCGAGCGCCCGGCTTTCGGCGCCCAGGATCCGAACCCGGACACGCGCGGTGCCCTGGCGTTCAAAGCCCAGGAGTTGCGCGGCCCGGCGGGATACATCGATTATTCGCCCGTGAGCGAACGGACCCCGGTCATTGACCCGAAGCTTCAGCGACCGGCCGTTCTCCAAGTTCGTCACCTGGACGAACGACGGCATCTGCAGCGTCCGGTGCGCCGCCGTCAGCTCGTTCATGTCGAAGATTTCGCCGTTGGCGGTTTTCTTCAAGTGGAACTGGCGCCCATACCAGGAGGCAATCCCGGTCTCGACGTGATCGAAGCTCTCCTTGGGGTAATACCAGACACCCTTGATTTGGTATGGATTGCCGACCTTGTATTTGCCGTACACCGAACTCCGCGGTTCCGGTTTGGTAATCCGCTTGGCGGTGTGGGCGATAAGCTGGGTTTCGGCACATGCAGAAAGCAGAAACAACGCCCCGAGGCCAAAAATCAGCGGTTTGATCCGATCGGCTGCCATCGCGTCACCTCCCGCCGATGCGGTCGGCAAGGGAGCCGATCGCCACGGCAAAAAACGAAGACCGGTTCCATCGCAGAATCACCCGGTAATTGTTGTAGGCCAGGAATGCGCGGCCCTTGGTCTTTTCGGGCACAACGATCGAGGCCTGAAGATTTCGCGTCGGCAGGTCGGTTCCGTCGGCCCGGCGGACGCCCAGTGCCTGCCAATCCCTGATGCCCTTGCGGACCTTGAGACCGGCCAATCTCTTGTCGAACCCCGCCGGCAATTTGACCTCGCGTCCCCAGGTCTGGTCCGGCTTCCAGCCCGATTTGGAGAGGTAGTTCGCGGCGGAGGCGAATGCATCCCGCCGGTTGCGCCAGATATCCCGGCGCCCGTCTCCGTCATAGTCCACGGCAAATCTCTCGAAACTCGAAGGCATGAATTGGAATTGACCCATGGCGCCCGCCCACGAACCCTTCATCTTGGTGTGGGCGATGTGACCCTGGTCGACGATTCTGAGCGAGCGGATGAGTTCGCCGCGGAAGAACTTGGACCGGCGGCCGTCATGGGCCAGGGTCGCCAAAGCCGAAATCACGGGAAAGCCTCCATCCAGACGGCCGAAATCAGTTTCCACACCCCAAAACGCAACGATAAAGCGCGGCTGAACACCGAATTTGCGCCCGATTTCTGTCAACAATGTGGCATTTTCCCTGAATTTCGAACGGCCTTTTTTGACCCTCGAACTGGGCACCACCCGGTTCAAGTACTGTTGCAGGGTCAGCGTAAATTCGGGCTGCCGGCGATCCAATTCGATCACCCGCGGGATGGGTTTGACGGTCGGGATTACCGCGTCGAGGGTCTCGGCCCGGATACCCTTCCGCGCCGCCTCGGCCTTCAATTCGTCAAGCCACGGCCCGAACGGTTTCGAAGCCTCCCGGGCAATCGCCCCGCCGTCGACGCTAACGGCGGCCAGACAACCCAACACGCCATAGGCCATGGTCCTAAAGCAGGTCTTCATTCACACCAACTCCACCCAATTGACAGCGAGCAGTACAACATCCGCCTTTTAAGCGCGAGAGATTAACGAAAGACTGCCGGGTCATGGCTTCTCCATCTCCACGGCCGGGAAAAATGCATCGGTACGATACCAAAGCGCCGGCAGCGCCGGGACCATCCCAAAACCATTTGCCGGTGTTCCGGCGATCGCCTATTAAATCCGATTCGTGAACACCGAAACACCTATTAAGCCGCCTCAGAGGGGAATGCGCCGTGGCTACAAAAACCCGGAAGAAACTCGAAGAGCTTCGCAGCCAACGGTGGTACGGGCCGAGCGATATGCGTTCCGTCAGCCACCGCGCGCGCTCCCGCCAAATGGGCTATTCGAGCGACGATTTCACCGGCAAGCCGAAGATCGGCATCATCAATACCTGGAGCGACATGAACACCTGTCACTCCCATTTCAAGCAGCGGGCCGAGGAGATCAAACGAGGCGTTTACGAAGCCGGCGGCTTTCCCATTGAATTGCCCGCCATGTCCTTGGGCGAAATCATGGTCAAGCCGTCGACCATGCTTTACCGCAATTTCCTGGCCATGGAGGCGGAGGAACTGATCCGCTGCCATCCCATCGACGGCGTCGTCCTGATGGGCGGCTGCGATAAGACCACCCCTGCCCTCCTCATGGCGGCACTGACCATGGACCTGCCGGCGATCTATGTGCCCGCCGGCCCCATGCTGCGCGGCTTCTTCGCCGGAGAGACCCTGGGCAGCGGCACCGACGTGCTCCGCTATTGGGCCGACCGGCGGGCCGGCCTGATCGACGACGAGACGATGGAAAATGTCGTCGGCGGCCTCTCCCGTTCCGCCGGCACCTGCATGGTCATGGGCACCGCCGCGACCATGATGTCCATTGCCGAGACCTTGGGGATGACACTGCCGGGCGCCTCGTCGATTCCGGCGGTCGATTCCAGCCACGCGCTGATGGCCGCGGCCAGCGGCCGGCGGATCGTCGACATGGTGTGGGAAGACCTGAAACCCTCCGATATCCTCACCCGGGCTTCCTTCGACAACGCCACCGTCATCGATATGGCCCTCGGCGGTTCGACCAATGCCATGATCCATCTGATCGCCGTCGCCGGGCGGGCGGGGATCGAACTCACGCTGGAGCGCTTCGACGAGATCTCCAAGAAGACCCCGGTCATTCTCGATATCAAGCCCTCCGGCAAATACCTGATGGAGGACTTCTATTACGCGGGCGGACTGCGCGGGCTGATGACCCGGCTGACCGGCCACCTCGATCTGACCCGGAAAACGGTCACCGGGGGAACCCTCGCCGACAGCCTCGAGGGCGCCGAGGTTTATCTCGACGAGGTCATCCGCCCCCTCGACAACCCGCTCTATCACGAAGGCGGTACGGCCATACTCAGGGGGAACATCGCCACCGATGGATGTGTGATCAAACAAACCGCGGCCGATCCCAGGTTCCATGTCCATCGGGGTCCGGCGGTCGTGTTCGAGGGCTACCAGGACCTCCACGACCGCATTGACGACCCGGGCCTGGATGTCACCGAGGACTCGGTGCTGGTGCTGAAGTATGCGGGGCCCATCGGCGCGCCCGGCATGCCTGAATGGGGCATGCTGCCGATTCCCAAGAAGCTGTTGGAGAAGGGTGTGCGCGACATGGTGCGAATCTCCGATTGCCGGATGAGCGGCACCGCCTACGGCACCTGCATTCTGCACGTCGCCCCCGAAGCGCAGGTCGGCGGCAACCTGGCGCTCATCCAAACCGGCGACATGATCGATCTCGACATCCCCGGGCGCCGCCTGAACGTCGATATTCCGGAGGACGAGATGGAAGCGCGCCGGAAGGCATGGACGCCCCGGCCCTTCCCCTATGAGCGAGGCTACACCGCGCTGTACGCCCGGCACGTGACCCAGGCGAACAAAGGGTGCGATCTCGACTTCCTGCACGCCGGGGCCGAAACGCCGGAACCTCCCATATTCTGACGCCTTGAATTCACCATGCGGGATCATCGGGCCGGGTGCGCCGCAAGACGCACTTTCGGGTCGGTAGGAAACAGGAAAGTGTGATCGGCGCCTCTTCCTCCCTGGGTACGGTTGACTTAGAATGCGGGACGGTCCGGGACCTCGTTCCGCCAACAAAATATTCCTCTGCTTTTGCAGATTTCGAGCCGCAAAATCGCGGTACTTATTCCATTTGGGAGCTCATCGATGAACGCACCGCAAAAACCTCCGATGGTTTACAACAACGCCCATTTCACCGTGAAACATTATGATTGGGACGTATTCGCCGGACCGTCGGCGGGTGAACCCTATGTCGACGCCGCCTTGACGGATCTGGAGACCGGCGAACAGGTCAAGCTTTCCGACTTTTCCGGCAAGTGGGTGGTGGTCGAGACCGGATCCTCGACCTGCTCCATGTACACCAAGAACATCCCCGACATGAAGGCGATCCAGGACGATCACCCCGATGTGGTCTTCCTGCTGATCTACGTCCGTGAGGCGCACCCGGGCGAGCGCCTCGGCCCGCACCAGAACTTCGACGAGAAGGTCGAGGCGGCCAGGCTGGTGAAGCCCCGCTACAACGAGCACCGCCGGGTCCTGGTGGACGACGTCGAGGGGAGCTTCCACAAGCGATACGGCATGATGCCCAACATCCTCTACGTGATCCGGCCCGACGGCACGATCCATTACCGGTGCAATTGGGCGACCGCCGACGATTTGCGGACGGCGCTCGAGGAGCGGGACACGTTCCACACCTACGAGAACGCCGACGTCAAGAAACTAAAGGCCGCGCGCGGTCTCTACACCACCGTCCGCACTATGTGGACCGGCGGATTCGTGGCGCTTTACGACTTCGTCAAGGCGAGCCCCGGCATGGCTCAGCGGCACCTGAAGGTGGACAAGTTCTACCGCGAGAACGGGGCGTTCAACAAGAAACCCGGCCTGTTCTCCGAAGGCTCGGAGGCCATCGCCGAGTTCGAGGCGTCGATGGAAGAAAACGGCGGTCACGGCAAGGCCGCTCAACCGGCCCAGGCCCAGCAGCCGGGCGAATAACCGGGACGCCCGAATTGGGGAACAGGGGCGCTGCCGCGGCAACCCGGGGGCACCATTGATTTCACTCGGCGGCATCGCCGCGCTTCTCGCGGCCGTCATCGGCACGTCCTTCATCAGCGGGGTGTTGAGCCTCGCGGGCGGCACCATCCTGATGGGCGTCTTCGTCTGGGTGCTGCCGGTCTCCGTGGCGATGATCCTCCACGGGGTCACCCAGATCGCCTCCAACGGCACGCGGGCGTGGATCTACCGGGAGCATATCCAGTGGAACATCCTGGGCGGCTACCTGACGGGCGCGGCGGCGTGCCTGTTCCTGTTCGCCGCCTTTGTCTTCGTCACCAACAAGATCCTCGTCTTTCTGCTGCTGGGCATTCTTCCGTTCGCGAATTTTCTGACGCCCAGGAACCTGGCGCTCGACATCACCAAGCCGTTCATGCCGGCGGTCTGCGGGTTCACCAACGTCGGCACCATGATGCTGGCCGGAGTGTCGGGTCCGCTGCTCGACGTGTTTTTCGTCAAGAGCCCCCTCGACCGGTTCCAGGTCCACGCCACCAAGGGCTTCACCCAGGTCCTCAGCCACACGGCCAAGGTGATCTATTTCGTTCTGATCCTGCGGCTGGTCGAGGACGGCGACCTCATCCTGCCGCTCTGGGTATTCGCCGCCGTGGTGCCCCTCGCCTATTTCGGCAACGTTCTCGCCCGCCGGGTGGTGGTCGCCATGTCCGACCATCAGTTCCGCTGGCTGACCCAGGGCGCCGCCATGGCCATCGGCGCCGTATTCCTCTACCGGGGGTTCAGCCTGATGTTGGCTTAGCGACCCGGATGGTGATGTCGCCGACGCCGTCGATATGGCCTTCCATGGTCTGGCCCGGTTCGACCGGACCGACCCCGTCCGGGGTTCCCATATAGATCAGGTCGCCGGGTTCCAGGGTTACGTATTCGGACAGATAGGCGATGGTCTCGGCGACGTTCCAGATGTGCAGATCGAGCGTGCTCTCCTGCTTCACCTCGCCGTCCACCTTGAGCCGGATGGCGCCGTTGCCGGTGTCGGGATGGCCCACCTCGCAGACCGGGCGGAGCGCGGTGCACGGCGCCGATTCATCGAAGCCCTTTCCCATATCCCAGGGGCGCCCCATGTCCTTCGCCGCCTGCTGCACGTCGCGGCGGGTGAGATCGATGCCCACGCCATAGCCCCAGACATGGTCCAGCGCGTCGGCCTCGGCGATGTTGCCGCCGCCACGGCCGATGGCCGCGACCAGCTCGATCTCGTAGTGAAAATTCCCGGTCTTGGAGGGATACGAAATGGTCGAGCCGTTTTGGACGATGGCATCCGCCGGCTTCATGAAGAAAAACGGCGGCTCCCGGTCCGGGTCCGCGCCCATCTCGATGGCGTGGGCGCGGTAGTTTCGCCCGACACAGTAGATCCGGCGGACCGGAAACGTGTCGCCGCTCCCCTCGATGGGAAGTGCGGGGCGGTCTTCGATATGGATGACGTGAGCCATGGTCTTTCGGGTTCCTCTCAGGAGAATTCGGAGGCGACTAAATCGGCTTCGGGGCGGCTTGTCAAAGCCCGGATCAGTCCGGGGAGTCCGGGGGGAAACCGGTTCCCTTGCCGGCGCCGAACACCCGGACCGCGTTCCGGTAGGCGATCTTCCGGGCGACCTCGTCCGGCAATCGCGACAGCCAGGCGCGGTGCTCGTCCACCAGGGCCGCGTATTCCCCCCAGCGGGGCGTGACGTAGGTGTCGGAGCCGATCATGATCCGGTCCGCATGCTTGATCATCACGTCGCGCCAGGCCGGGTCGATCCCGTCCGGGCCGCTGCCGATCTCGCCGCCGCGGAACGAGGTTTCGCTCAGCATATGGGGATAGGCATCCATCATTTCCATCACCACGTCCGCGGGCTCGGTCATGCCGAGATGGGCCCAGAGAATCTTGACCCGGGGGTCGATGGCGTAGAGCGCCCTGACCGGCCCGGCCCCCGGATGGACCTGCAGCCACAAATCCTTTTCGATTGCCAGCTTGACCAGTCCCCGGACCTGACGGGATCTGGCCTCCAGCGGATCGAACAGGTGGAACTCGCCGACGCCGCGATAGATGCCGCTGGTCAGGCGTTGGGAGACGTAATCGAACACCTCCTGGTTGGCCGACCAGGAGGTGACGTCGGCGCCGTCCCGGTAGGGCCGGAGGTTGGGCACCACCCGTTCCGGCATGTGCTCGAAAAGCTTCAGGGTTCCGTCGTCGGGCGTCGACGACACCAGCGCCCGCAGCACGCCCGCCTCGCGGAACAACTCTTCGATCCGGGCCGGGGTGTATTCGGACCACGCGTCCCGGCTGTAATGGACGTGGGTATCGAAAATGGGAAGCCTGTCCTCGGCCGCCGCCGGGGGCGCAGCCGAAAGACCGGCCGCGAAAATCAAAAACCCGAGGAATCTCATCGTAATTTCAGCTCCGGAGATCGGGCCCGCCGGCGACCGCTCTCTTCTATTCCACGGCAACCCCTGAATCCAACCCTGAAACCAGTCATGAATCCAGCGGCTTGGAGGGGCCGCATCCCCCCCTCCCTGACCCTCCCCCTCGAAGGGGGGAGGGAATGGCTGGGTTGGACCACCTCCCCCCTGGAGGGGGAGGTCGAGACGGCCAGCGATAGCCGGGCGTCGAGGGTGGGGGGGTGATCTCTGGATACCCCGCATAAAGCGGGGTATGACGAATGGATATATGACACAAACAAGGTCGTCATGCCCCGGCCCACTGGACCGGCTTTGCCGGCCAGCCGGCAAAGTGGCGGGGCATCCACGCTTGGCGGTCGTCGCTGCACGTGGATGGCCGGGTCTGGGGCCCGGCCATGACGCACTCCATTTGGGGCACACTCGCAAGCCGCCATTAACCGACTTGGAATATATTTCCAACGAAAATTTCGGATTCGGCCCGATCGTGTGCGCCGGTATAGGCATTTATGGTCATTTATGGACATTTGATGACTTGGTTAAATTCCAATTCGGTGCCTTTGAGCGCATTTTTGTGCGCGGGAACCACAAGCAAATTCATGTGGTAAATTCATGGGGCGGCGCCCGCGAACCACGCTCCCCTATCAATGTGTGCGATCGGCCGCCCGATGCCAGTCCCGCACGTCTTTCTGGGGGAAAGGCTGCAAAATTACCACAGAGCACACGGAGATCACGGAGCGGATTCGGGTATGGATACTCCGTGTCCTCGGTGGTCGACCTGGTGAATAACCTGGATGCCCCGCCACTTTGCCGGCTGGCCGACTGAAGGCCGGTCCGGTGGGCCGGGGCATAACGCGTGGATATACGACACAAACCAAGCCGTCATGCCCGTGCTTGACACGGGCATCCACGCTTTGGGGGGCAGCGCACACGTGGATGCCCGGGCCACTTTGCCGGCTGGCCCGGCAAAGCCGATCCAGTGGGCCCGGCCTACGCCGTCCGAAAGTCGGCTTCGGCCGACTGAAGGCCGGCCATGACGCTTTGGCGGTAGCGCGGGGACTTCCGCCTTGGGGATTGATATTTTGCCGCACTGGCCTAATTTTGACACCGAGAGACGTCAACGACGAGGCAATGATGGCGAAGAAGGCAGCCAAACCGAAATCCAAGAAACCCGCCGCAAGGCGGAAACCCAAGGCCCAGCCCAAGGGAGAGCGGGTTCACCAGGAGGAAACCAACAGCGTCCTCGACGGCGCCATGAAGAGCGTCATCCGGAACGCCTTCCTCAACCGCGCGGGCTGAACCGCCGCCCTACGCCTCTGGCTTCGGGCGACGGGCCGCCCCTGGATACCCCGGACAAGCCGGGGTATGACGTACTCTATTTGGGGCACACTCCAGCCGTCATGCCCGTGCTCGACACGGGCATCCACGCTTGGCCGCCGCCTAGCCGCCCCAGCCCGGCAGCGGCAGTACCAGGACTTCCGTATCGACCGGCATGCTGGCGCGGCTGACCGTGATCGACGGGCTCTTGTTCAGCCGCGTCTTGTACATGCCCTTGACCCGTTCGGCGAACTCCAGCGGCCGGTCCATGAAGTTGTAGTGCATGGGGATCACGTAGCGGGGCTTCAGCTTGTCGATGTTGTACAGGATCTCGTCGAAGCTCGCGGTGATCCAGCGGTCGACCGGAACCAGCATGATGTCGATCCGGCCCATGCGCCGCGCCCGGTCGTCGTCCAGCGCATGGCGGATGTTGCCGAAATGGGCGATGCACACCCCCGCCGCCTCGAAGACGAAGATCGACGATGAGCCGAAATATCCGGAATCGATATTCGTCGGCAGGTTGAAAACCCTGAGATCCTTCTCCCGGACGTTATGGCGGACCACGCCCACGCCCGACGGATTCCAGCCGCGAAGCACATGCTTGATCGCCGGGTCCACATTGTCGGTGGAATGGGTGGAATGCCCGGTATTCATGGTGATCAGGTCGGGCAGCACGTCGGGCCGGACGAAATCGTTGTAGTCCGTCACCGCCTTCACGCCCTGCGCGGTCTCGATGAGGAACGTCGAATGACCGGAAAAAGTCAATTTGACATGGCCCGCCGGCGCCCCCCCGGACACATTGGCGCGATGCAGCAGGCCCGGCAGGACCCGCCGGTGCCGGACCAGCCCCAGGCCGCACGGGGCCGCGCCGCGCTCGGCGTTGGGCTGGGCCTGCGCCCAGGAATCAATGGGGGATTGCGTCGGGGATTGCGCGTGGACGGGCGCGGCGGTGAGGCCAGCGGCGAGTGCGGCGGCGGCAACGGAGGCCGCGAGACGTTTCATGTGCTTCACTCCTGCTTCACTCCCGAATGCCCGGAATTCCCTGCTCCGGCCCCATCATCCTATCCGCCCGGGATTTACGCAATCCACTATTCCGTGAGACCGGGTCGCTGCGCGTTCCCCCTCCTCTTCAGTCCCCTCTCCCCCTTCTTCAGGGGGAGAGGGTTAGGGTGAGGGGGTCACAAAAGATGAGGGTGGGGGGGGTCGGAAATCCCGTATCACCCTCACCCAGCTACGGCTAGGCTCAGCTGCCGCTTCGCAAGCCTTCGCAACCCTCTCCCTCAAAGAGGGAGAGGGGGTTGGTTTTGGGGGGTGAATCGGATGCCGCCGGCCGACCCGGCCCCGAACAAGCCTATTGGCGGGCCAACGGCGACGGGTTATTAGAGGCGCGCCGGCAGACCCCTAGCGGAGAGGTGGCTGAGTGGTCGAAAGCGGCGGTCTTGAAAACCGTTGAGGGTTCATAGCCCTCCGGGGGTTCGAATC
Organism: Rhodospirillales bacterium; assembly: GCA_965207535.1. Classification (GTDB taxonomy): domain Bacteria; phylum Pseudomonadota; class Alphaproteobacteria; order Rhodospirillales; family UBA2165; genus JAJDXO01. The sequence continues at coordinate 493,564 of CBDBMR010000016.1, forward strand.
CCTCCCTCTCCGCCACCCTACGCCTTCGGCTTCGGGCGGCAGGCCCCCCGCGCCGTCTTGATGGCGCCGCGATGGCTGCATACATTGAGGTATGGACAACCGGAGGACTTGGCCATGAGCGATGCTGGGGACGGCACGATCACCCTCGGGATCGAGGAAGAGTTCTTTCTCGTCGACCCGGTTTCGGGCGACATGCTGGCCGACCCGGACCCCGCCATCTTCGAGGCGTGCGAGGCGGCGGCGGGGCCGCACAAGATCGTGCGCGAGCTGCTGCGCGCGCAGATCGAGACCAACACGCGGGTGTGCGCCTCGGTAGCCGAACTCCGCGAGGCGCTGGGCGAGACCCGGCGCATCGTCCTCGAGGCGGCGGAGCCCCACGGCGCGGCGTTGATGGCCGCCTCCACCCATCCCTTCGCTTCGTGGCAGGCGCAGATGCCGACGCCGCGCGAGCGCTACGAACGTTTTGCCATGACGTTCCAGGACAACGTGCACCGGTTCCTCATCGGCGGCATGCACATCCACGCCGGCTTCGGCGACCCGGATTCGCGCATCCGGGTAATGACCGCCCTCAGGCGCTATCTGCCGGTGCTGCATGCGCTGTCGACCTCCTCGCCGTTCAGCGACGGGCGCGAGACCGGGTTCAAGTCCTGGAGGCTGACGCTGGTCGGCAACCTGCCCCGCACCGGGCTGCCGGGACCGCTCGGCTCCAGGGAGGACTACGACCGGCTGCTCGAAGAATACCGTGCGATGCGCTTCATCGACGACGGGAGCGAGCTGTGGTGGGATATCCGCCCCTCGCACGCCTTCCCGACGGTGGAAATGCGAATCTGCGACGTCTGCACGCGCATCGAGGACGCGGTGTGCATCGCCGCGCTTTATGCCTCGCTCATCCGGATGCTGCTGCGCCGCGACCGGGAGGGAAACCTGCCGCCGGAGCCGCTCACCGAGATCATCGCGGAAAACCGCTGGGTCGCGCAGCGCTACGGGGTGCTGGCCTTCTTCGGCGACGCGGCGAGCGAGAGCGGACGGGTCGATATCGACGACATCGTGCGCGAGTTGGTGGACGAATTGGCGGAGGACGCCCGGGCGCTCGGCTGCGAGGCGGAGACGCGCCGCGCGCTCGATATCGTGCGCGAGGGCTCCGGGGCGGACCGGCAGGTCGACCTCTACCGCCTGCGCCTCCTGGAAGGCGACACCGAGGCCGAGGCCCTTCGCCGGGTGGTCGACCTGGTGCTCGCCGAAACGCGGGAGGGCACCGGCCTCGAAAGCGGCTGAAGCAACTGCGCTACGATTCCCCTTCGCCCCATCGTGTCCCCTCTCCCCCCGACGGGGGGAGAGGGTTAGGGTGAGGGGGGGGATGATTCGGCCCCCTCACCCAGCTACGGCTAAGCTCAGCCGCCGCTTCGCGAAGCCTTCGCATCCCTCTCCCCCTGAAGGGGGCGAGGGGACTACTACCTCTCCGTCCCGACCCTACGCCGGCGTCACGCCGCGCAGGCGCTCGCTGCGCCGCCGCAGCAGTTCGATGGTGGTCATGACCGCGATGGAGAAGACGATCAGCAAGGTCGCAACGGCCAGGATCGTCGGGCTGATCTCCTCGCGAATTCCGGCCCACATCTGGCGCGGAACGGTCTGCTGCTCGACGCTGGCGACGAACAGCACCACCACGACCTCATCGAAGGAAGTGACGAAGGCGAAGAGCGCGCCGGCGATCACGCCGGGCAGGATGAGCGGCATGACGACCTTGAGGAAGACCCGCGCCGGGCCGGCGCCGCACATGGCGGCTGCCCGAGTCATCGAGTGGTCGAAGCCGATCAGGGTGGCGGTCACCGTAATGACGACGAATGGCGTGCCGAGCGCCGTATGGGCCAGGATGATGCCGAGATAGGTGCCGGTCAGGCCGATCCGGGCATAGAAGAAGAAGATGCCGGCCGCGGTGATGACCAGGGGCACGATCATCGGCGAGATCAGAAGGCCCATGATGAAGGCGCGGAACGGCATATGCGGGCGCGAAAGCCCGAGGGCCGCAATGGTGCCGAGCGCCGTCGCCAGAACCGTCGAGCAGACGGCGATGAAGAGCGAGTTGACGATCGACTGGCGCCAAATCTCCCGGCTCCAGAAATCCTCGTACCAGCGCAGGGAAAAAGCTCCCTTTTCAAGCGCCAGCATCTCTTCGGTGAAGGTGAAGTAGGGGAGCGTATTGAATGACAGCGGGATGATGACGATCAAGGGCGCGATCAGGAACGCGAACACGGCGGCGCAAATGGCGATGAAGGCATAGTGCCAGATACGTTCGAGCGGGCTCGCGTAGCCGGGCGGTTTCAGCATGGCTTCGTCCTATCCCAGCTTCAGCCGCTCGAGGCCCACCAGCTTGCTGTAGACCCAATAGAGGATCAGCACGCCGAACAGCAGGATCGTGCCGAGCGCCGCGGCCAAGCCCCAGTTGAGCGACCGCTGCATGTGGTAGGCGATGAAGTTGGAGATCATCATGCCGTCCTGTCCGCCGACCAGGGCCGGGGTGATGTAGTAGCCGATGGCCAGGATGAAGACGAGCAGGCAGCCGGCCCCGACACCCGGCAGGGTGTTGGGCGCATAGACGCGCCAGAAGGCGTAGTGGCGGCTGGCGCCGAGCGACATGGCGGCGCGCATGTAGATCGGCGGAATGGTCTTCATCACGCTGTAGAGCGGCAGAATCATGAACGGCAGCAGGATCTGCGTCATGGCGATTACCGTGCCCTCGGCGTTGAAAATCAGCTGGATGCGCCCGTCGTCCGAGATGATGCCGCTCCAGACGAGAATGTCGTTGATGATGCCTTCGGTCTGCAGCAGCACGATCCAGGAGGTCGTGCGCACCAGAAGCGACGTCCAGAACGGCAGCAGCACAAGAATCATAAGGAGGTTGGAGACCCTGAGCGGCAGGATCGACAGCAGATAGGCGACCGGATAGCCCAGGACGAGGCAGGCGACGGTGACGATGACCGACATCCAAAGGGTCTGGATGAAGTTGCCGACGTAGATCTGCCGTATTTCGGGTTGCGGAACGACGTTGCCGTTCACGTCATAGCGCCGGTCGAGGGCAGCGAGATATTGCACGCCGGTGAGGCGCCTCCCCAATCGCTTGATGGCCGCCCAGGTCTCGGGATCGGCCCAATCCCCGTCCAGGCCGATGAGAGCCTCCTTGAAGGGCGCCTCCAGGCGTGCGGCCCGGCGGCCGGTGCGGGTGATGGTACTGCGCAACCCGCCGGTTTCGTAGTTCAGACGGGTCGCCAGCCGTCCGATGGTGCGGTTCCTGCGCGCTTCGGCGAGGTCGGCCGCCAGGGCGGCAAAGGCCGCCTCGTCCGGCGGCTCGCTGCGGTCGTCCCAGGCTTCGAGGGCGGCGATGGTGCGCGGCATGTTGTCGGCGACAATCGGGTTGTCGACCGAGCGGAACAGCATCAAGGCAATGGGAAAGAGGAAGGTGATGCCGATGAAGAGCAGCAGCGGCAGGACAAGCAGCAGAGCCTTGACGCGCCGCATGCGCTCGGCGCGCGCCAAGGCGGATTTCAGCGGGCGGCCATCGGCGGTGGTGAGCGGCTCGTCCGCCGGCGGCGCCCCGCCTGTTGTCGCCGCATCGGTCATGTCCCGGCGCCCGCCTTCATCCGCGCGGCCGGCGCCGACGCCGAACGGCTTCGCGCCGAACGGCATTCAGCCGCGAAAAGAGGAGAGGACGGCTGAACGGCCGCCCTCCCCCGCATGTCCTCCCGCGCAACGGACGGTCACTTGGCGAGCCAGGCGTTGAAACGCTCGGTCAGCTCGTCCTGATAGTCGGCCCAGAACTCGAAGTTGTTCTGGAGGGCGTTCTTGAAATTCCCGGGCGCCGTCGGCATGTGCGGCGCCATGGGAATGCCGGCTTCGAAGTGCTTGCCGATCATGGCAACCGAGGACCGGCGCGCCGGGCCGTAGGAGATATAGCTGGCCTGATCCGCCAGGCGCTGGGTGTCGGTGGAGAATTTGATGAACTCGACCGCCGCGGCCTTGTTCGGCGCGCCTTTCGGAATACCCCAAAGGTCGATGTCCCACACCTGGCCGTCCCAGACGATCTCGAAGGGTTTCTTTTCGGTCGCGGCGGCATCGAAGATGCGTCCGTTGTAGGCCGTGGTCAGGGCGACCTCGCCGTCCGCCAGGAGCTGCGGCGGCTGGGAGCCGGTTTCCCACCAGACGACATGGTCCTTGATGGTGTCCAGCTTGGCGAAGGCCCGGTTCACGCCTTCCGGCGTCGACAGCACTTCATAGACCTTGCCCGCCGGCACGCCGTCGGCCATCAGGGCGAACTCCAGGTTGACCTTGGGGGTCTTGCGCATGCCGCGCTTGCCCGGAAACTTCTTGGTGTCGAAGAAGTCGGCGATGGTCTTGGGCTTCCCGCCGGTCATCCTGCTCGCATCGTAGGCGTAGATCGTCGACCAGAGGATCGTCGCCACGCCGCACTCGTGCAGCGTGCCGGCAATGAAATCCTTCTTGGCCGGCGTGCCGTCGGGCGCCGGCGGCAGCCCCGAGAGGTCGAGCTCTTCGAGCAGTCCCTCGTCGCAGCCGCGCACGACATCGGACAGTTCGAGATCGACCACGTCCCAGGTCACCTTGCCGGCTTCGACCTGGGCCTTGATTTCCGCCAGGCCGCCATTGTAGTTCTCGGCCAGGATATCGATGCCCTTCTTGGCTTCGTAAGGCTCGTGATAGGCCTTCACCTGGCTCATGGAATAGGCGCCGCCCCAGGAGACGACGGTCAATTTGTCGGCGGCCGCCGCGGCCCCGGCCCAAAGGCCCAAGGCGGCAATGGCCGATATATTCGCGATCTGGAGTCGTTTCATGGCTTTGTCATATCTCCTTGTTTACTGACGGTCTGTTTACTGGCGGTCTGTCTACCGGCGGTCTGTTTACCGGCGGTCCTTGCCCGCGGCTTTGAACTCCTGCGGCTCTCGGGCCGCGAAACGCGGTCCCGTCATGTGTCCAACGCCCGGCAGTCGTCGATCTCCCAGCCCACGGTCACGGTCGAGCCTTCCTTCAGGCTTGCGTGCCCCTGGGCGTTCGGGATCTTCACGATGAACTGATCCGTGCCGCACACGTTGACCCGCGTGCGGATGTGGTCGCCCAGGTAGGTAAGTTCCTCCACCCGGGCTTCGAAGCGGTTGGGCACGCTGCCGGGCGCCGGATCGATCACCACCCGCTCCGGGCGCAGCGAGAGCGTCGTCGGCGCGCCGCTCCCCGATACGTTGACCACCAAGGCCTGCATCTCGCCCTGGCCGTCGTCGAGCTCCACGCGGCAGCTGGTCCCGTTCATGTCGCGGACACGGCCTCTCAGCCGGTTGTTCTCTCCGATGAACTGGGCGACGAAGGCGTTTTTCGGCTTTTCGTAAAGGTCGGTGGGCGTGTCGATCTGCTGGATGACCCCGTCGTTGAGCACCGCGATGCGGTTCGACAGGGTCAGGGCCTCGCCCTGATCATGGGTCACGTAGATCACCGTCACGCCCAGGCTCTCGTGAATGCGCTTGAGCTCGTACTGCATATGCTCGCGCAGCTGCTTGTCGAGCGCGCCGAGCGGCTCGTCCATCAGCACGAGGGCCGGTTCGAACACCAGGGCGCGGGCCAGCGCGATGCGCTGCTGCTGGCCGCCGGAGAGCTGGCCGGGGCGGCGGCGGCCATAGCCGCCGAGCCGCACCATCTCCAGCGCCCGCTCGACCTTCTCTTGGACGTCCGCCTTGCCGAGGCCGCGCACTTCCAGCGGGAAGGACAGGTTTTCGCCCACCGTCATGTGCGGAAAGAGCGCGTAATTCTGGAACACCATGCCGATGCCGCGCTTGTGCGGCGGCAGGCTGTTGATGGGATCGTCGCCGAGGTAGATCGTGCCGTGGGTGGCCGGCTCGAACCCGGCCAGCATCATCAGAATGGTGGTCTTGCCGGAGCCGGAGGGCCCCAGCATCGTCAGAAACTCGCCGGGCGCGATATCGAGATTGAGATCCTTAACGACCAGCGTTTTCCCGTCGTAGGTTTTTTGAACCTCGGAGAATCGAACGAGAGGGTCGTTCTGCCCGATCATGCCCTCCTCGGCCTCCTTGGCCTTCGCTGTTCCGCCCGCGCGGCCGTTTGGTCGTTCGCCCGCCGCCGTCCATGCCGCGCAAGGATCACGCCCTTGCGCCTGCGCGAATTTTCCCTTTTCGGGCATGCGAAAGCAAGCCCCTCCCAGGGCCGGGTTCCTCTCCTACGCCCTCCCCCAATTCCCTCGACCGGACACCACCAAAATCGACATTGTCTGACCGGCGCCCGGCGCTATCCTCCAACCAAACCGGAGGCGCGCCATGGCTGGAAAACTCGACAAACCCATCATCATCGCGGGCGGCGGCATCGGCGGCCTGGCCGCGGCGCTCGCCCTGTCGCTCAAGGGCTACGGGAGCATCGTCCTCGAACAGGCATCCGAGTTCGGCGAAATCGGCGCCGGGATTCAGCTCGGACCCAACGTGTTCAGGATGTTCGAGCGGCTGGGCCTCACCGAGGCCATCAACGGCGTCGCCTGGTTTCCGGACCAGCTGATCATGCGGGATGCGGTGACCGCCGAACTGGTCACCGCCCTGCCCCTCGACGACGCCTTCCGGGCGAAGTTCACCGAGCCCTACGGCGTCATCCACCGCGCCGACATCCACGGCGCGATCCTCGACGCCTGCCGGGCCTCGGACCTCATCACCCTGGAAGCGTCCGTGAAGGTCACCGGCTACGAGCAGTCCGCCGGCGGCGTCACGGTCATGGCCGAAGGCGGCGGCCCCTATGAAGGCGCGGCGCTGATCGGCGCCGACGGGCTGTGGTCGACCATCCGTGAAACCATCGTCGGCGACGGACAGCCCATAGTGTCCGGCCACATCGCCTATCGCGCCGTCCTGCCCATCCAGGAGGTGCCGGATCATCTCTATTCGGATTCCATGATCATCTGGGCCGGCGAAAAGACCCACCTCGTCCACTATCCGCTGCGGCGGGGCGAGCTCTACAATCTCGTCGCCGTCTTCCACAGCGACAAGTACGTCGAAGGCTGGGATGCATTCGGCGAGCCGGACGAGCTTCACGAACGCTTCGCCGGCACCTGCGCCAACGTCCGCGAACTCCTGGAGCGGATCGAGACCTGGAAGATGTGGGTGCTGTGCGACCGGGAGCCGGTGAAGGAGTGGTCCGACGGGCGGGTGACGCTCTTGGGCGACGCGGCGCACCCCATGCTTCAGTATCTCGCCGCCGGCGCCGGCATGGCCATCGAGGACGCGGTAACCCTCAGCGATATTCTCGAAGCCAATGACGGCGATATCGAAAAGTCGTTCCTGGAATATCCGGCGGCGCGGTATCTCCGCACCGGCCAGGTCCAGGTCATGGCCCGGGTCTACGGCGAGGTCTATCACGCCGCCGGCGTGGTCCGCGAACTGCGCAACAACATGTTGAGCGAACGGACGCCGGAACAGTCCTACGACGGCATGGCGTGGCTCTACGACGGCCCGTAGGACAACTTTCTTTTTAACAAAATCAGTGGGTTACGTCTTTTTCCTCGGAATGTGATCCAGATCACATACATCCCGGTTCCCGCGCAGTACCATCCAGGCATAGTCGAGGACAGCCCTCCCGCCCCTCACCCCCGGGGCACAGTCCTCTCTATGATCCTCCCTGTTAGACTTGCCGGCGCCAACGAGCGCCGGTCTTTTTTGCCCGCGCCTTCCCGGCCGGCCGGGGACGCGCCGCTTGACCCGGGCGCAACCGTCCGGTAGCGCCTCCCCATGGGGGACGATCTCGAACAGGCGGCCGCATCGACCAACTGGCCATTGATCGCGCTGGTGTTCGCGGGCGCGGTGACCGCGTCCGTTCACATCGGCAAGGTGCCGCCGGCTCTCCCGGATATCCGGGCCGAGCTTTCGGTCGGACTGGTCGCGGCCGGCTGGATCGTGTCCATCTTCGCCCTCATCGGCACCATGGGCGGGATTTTCGCGGGCCTGGTTACCGACCGCCTCGGCCATGCCCGGATGATCAAGGGCGCCCTCTTGGCGTTCGCCGCGGGCGGCGTCCTCGGGGCCGTCGGCGAGACCAGCACTTCCCTCCTGGTCTCCCGGGTGATCGAGGGGGCGGCCTACATCGTTCTGGCGGTGGCGACGCCGTCGCTGATCGCCGTACTGGCCGCGCCCCGGGACCGGAACCTGGCGGTCGGCCTCTACGGCATGGGCGTCCCTTTTGGGATGTCCATCGCGCTCCTTGCCTCGCCGCCGATCATCGCGGCGATCGGCTGGCGGGGGCTGTGGTGGAGCGTCGTCGGCCTCAGCCTCGTGATGCTTGCCCTCATGCTGCTGTTCGTCCACACCCGGCCAGGCTCCCGGGGCCCACAGACGACCTCCTTCATCCGGGATATCGGGCTGACCATCTCCAGGCCCGGACCCAACATTCTCATGGGCTGCTTTCTGACCTACACGGCGCAATGGACCGCGGTGATGGCGTGGCTGCCCACCTTCATCGTCGAGCAGCGCGAAGCCTCGCTCGGCGTCGCCTCGGTGATGACCGCGCTGGTGGTGATGATGAATATCGGCGGCAATTGGCTGGGCAGCGTCCTGCTGCACAAGGGCGTGCCGCGCTGGGCCTTGATCTCCGCCGGCACGCTGGCCATGGGACTGACCGCGCTGGCCTTTTTTCCCGAAGGTCTGCCCGACATGGTGCGCTACGGATTGTGCCTCGCGTTCTCCCTGCTTGGCGGCATGCAGCCCGCGAGCCTGACCTCCGGAGCGCCGGCGCACGCCCCCTCGCCCGATCAGCTCGGCACCACCAACGGCTATTGGATGCAGGGCTCCCAGCTCGGCCAGCTGTTGGGCGCGCCGGCGGTCGCGGCGGTCGTCACGATCAGCGGCGGCTGGGCGCTGGCCGGACCCGCCCTCGCCCTCGGAACCGTCCTCAACGTGATCCTGGCGCTATGGCTGCGCAAGCTGGAGCGTTAGGTCCTGTTGACATTTATCGCATCCAAATGAGCGCCCCGACGAGGCACAGCATGGCCATGTAGGCGGTGACGGTCTTTTCGTAGCGTGTGGCGATGCGGCGGAAGTGCTTGATCTTGTTGATGAAACATTCGACGACGTGCCTTTCCTTGTAGAGTTCGGGGTCGTACGGCACGGCTTGTGCCCGCGACGGGTTGGAGGGGATCACCGCCACCATCCCGGCGCTGTCGAGGCGGGCGCGGAAGCGGTTCGCGTCGTAGGCGGTGTCGGCGATCAGGGTCTCGCCCGGCAGCCCGGCGATCAGCCCCTCGGCCTGGGTGACGTCGCCCACCTGGCCGCCGGTGAGGATGAACCGCAAGGGATTGCCCAGGCCATCGACGGCGATGTGGATTTTGCTCGTCAGGCCGCCGCGCGAGCGGCCGATGGCCTGAGCCTGAGCCCCCCTTTTGCGCCGGCGGCATGTTGATGCGCCCGCACGATGGTCGAATCCACGATCAGGTATTCGAAGTCGGGATCCTCCGCCAAGGCATTGAAAAGACTCTCCCAAACCCCCGCCTTGGCCCACCGCGAAAAGCGCACGTAGACGCTGTTCCAGTTGCCGAAGGCGTCCGGCAGATCGCGCCACGGCGAACCCGCCCGGGCGATCCACAGCACGGCGTCCACAAACAGGCGGTTGTCCCGACCCGTGGAGCCGCGATCCGCCTCTTTGCCCGGAACCAAACCCTTGATCCGGTCCCATTGCATATCCGTCAGTTCCCGTCGAAGCATGACACGCTCCCGCCAGTTGAAACGGTCTTGCTTGAATCACGCCAACCATGAATAGTCCGTTAATTGTCAACAGGACCTAGGGGCGCTGCCCCTCGGCGTCGGCGCGGACGGGGGCGTGGACATGGGCGCGGACGGGGGCAAACCAATGGCGGGCCCGGAGAAAAATTGCTAGCGTGTCCGCCAGCCGCATCGGATCGAACCACCGCCGCAGGGGGAGCGGATCATGGCCGTACGCGAAGTCGCCGGCCCGGGCGATATCCGGGGAAAGGTTTCCGAAGCCGAGTGGGAAGCCCGCGTCGGTCTGGCCGCGGCCTATCGTCTGGTCGCCCACGTCCACGGCAGCGACCTGACCTACAACCATATAACGGTTCGGGTCCCGGACGAACCCGATCACATGCTGATCAAGCCGTTCACCGAAATGTTCGAGGAAGTCACCGCCTCTTCGCTGGTCAAGTACGATTTCGAAGGCAACCCGGCGGACGGCGACGGCCGCCCCCTATTCGGCGGCGGCAAGGTGATCCACGGCGGCGTCTATCAGGCGCGGCCGGATGTCAACGCCGCGTTCCACACCCACACGCCGGCGGTGATGGGAATCTGCAGCCAGAAACAGGGCCTGCTGCCGATCAACCAATATTCGATCAGCATCTGGCATGACCTGGCCTACCATCCGTTCCACGGCTTCGAGTTCAACGTGGAGCTTCGGGAGCCTCTTTTCGCCGACATGGGCGACAAGAACATCGTGCTCATGCACAACCACGGCGCCCTTGTGTGCGGCGCATCCGTGGGCGCCGCGTTCGTTTCCCATCATTTTCTGGACCTCGCCTGCCAAGGCCAATTGGCGGCGATGACCGGCGGCGCCGAAATAATTCAGCCGGATCCGGAAAAGCTGGAATACGCGCTGGCGCAGATCAACGACCGTCAGGCCGAGCTGCCGCCGGAGGACAAGGACTGGGCGGCCTGCCTGCGCATGGCCCACCGGGTTGCCCCGGGCTTCGATACCTAGCCTCCGACGGAGCGGGTGCACCCCCTCACCCTGACCCTCTCCCCCTTCAGGGGGAGAGGGGACCCAATGCGGCGGCTGTGACGACTCCCTCTCCCCCGGAGGGAGAGGGATGCGAAGGCTTGGCGAACCTGCGAGCCTTAGCCGAAGCTGGGTGAGGGGGAATTTCCATATCACCCCCACCCTGGTCAATTCCCTGTGGGAAATGACCGACCTCCCCCTTCGAGGGGGAGGGGAATTGGTTTGGGCGTCCCCCCTCCCCTGAGGGTGCGGCCGCACGTTTCCCGTTATGGCGGGAAGTGCTAACATGACCGCCTGTCATGGAGGAGGCGGTGATCGCCAAGCCATTTACCGAGACCGACCGGGACCGGCTCCGCAATCTGCTCGAGCTGGCCGAAAGCAGTCCGTTCCCGGGCGAGCGGGACAATGCTCTGGCGGCAGCCAAGCGGTTGGCCGAACGGTATGACATGAGCCTTGAGGAAGCGGCGTCCTGGCGACCGGATCGTCAACGGGCGTCGGGCCCGGCAGGCCCGTCAGGCCCGTCAGGCCGGCACACGGCAATGGATGGGGATTTCGTCAGCCCGTTCGTCTATCGGCCGGACCGCAAGACCGCGGATCGCTGGCAACGGACCTCACTCGATCCGGCAGCCCAGGAGGCCGAGAAGAAACGTTGGGAAGAGGCCGTCAGCGCGGCCCGGCAGCGGGGTCTCGACGGCGGAGAAAAAAGCGAAACCGAAAGGTTCGGCACCCGGCGCCCCAACAGCCGGTCCCGGCGCAACCCGATCGCCCACGCCACGGTGCTCCTCAAGGAAACGTCACTCCCCTTTGAGGAGATTGCCGATATCACCGGTCTCGACATCTACGACGTGATCGCGATGAAGCTGAAGCTTCGGGCCGCCGCGTAACTCAGGCCCGTATCTCAGGCCCGTATCTCAGGCCCGGCCGGCTTCCATATCAGGCGCTTCTCTCAACAGAGCGCGCCGCGCCAACAACCAGCACGCCAGCCCGACCAACATCGCACCGACGATCGCCGGCTGCAGGCCCGCCCATTCGGCCACCGACCCCAACAGCAGCGATCCCACCGCCGGAAGCCCGACCGCGATGCCGGTGGTCAGGCTGATGACCCGCCCGCGCATCTGCACGTCCGCGGCGTTTTGGACCAACGATTGCGATCCCACGGCGACGATGATCATGGACAGGCCGGCGCCGAACAGCAGGACAGCCCCGGCGGCGAAGTTGGCCGTCAGGGCCGATACCATCAACACGCCATAGGTCGAGAAAAGCCCCCACACCATGTACCGGCCCATGCCGCTGTTCCGGCCGCGGATCGCCAGATAGACCCCCGCCAGGAGGGAACCCGCGCCGGAGGTCCACTGAAGGATCGTATATCCGGTGGGGTCATCGCCCTTTCCGTAAAAGACTTCCGCGAACGCCGGCAACAGGTCGATATAGGGCCGGGCCAAAAGGTGCGCGGACGCCATCACCAGAACCACGACCAGGATCCCCCGTTGCGAGGCGATGTATCTGGCGCCCTCCAGGATATCCGAGAAAATGCCGCCGCCCCGCCCCGCCCGCATTTCCTGATAATCGAGACGGCCGAGCATGAAGGCGAAGAAGTAGAAGCAGAGGCCGTTCAGCAGGAAGGCGACGGAGATGTCCAGAAACTGAACCACCAGCGCGAACAGGATCGGCGCAATGAACGGCCCGGCCTGGAACGATGTGGTGTTGATCGCGATGGCCGAGGACAAGTCCTCGCGGCTGTTGATCAGGCTGGGAACCATGGCCTGCCGCGACGGCAGATCGAAGCCGAGGGCGACGCCTTGAATAAATGCGAAGACCAGGAACCAGCGGATATCTTCGAGCCCATGGAGAACGGCGATGAACCAGACGATGGAATTGGTTCCGCCGATCACCAGGGCGATGATCGCCGTGCGGCGAAGCCCGAACCTGTCGCCGACCGCGCCCGCCAATGGCGCCAACAAAGCTCCCGGTATCCGCGCCGCGAAAGCGACCAGGCCCAACCAGAACTCGCTTTCGGTAATGCTCCAAACCAGCCAGCCGATGGCCACCAGCTGGACCCAGAACCCGAGAACCGAGGTAATGTTACCGGTCCAATAGAGCCGGAAATTCCGGTTGGCGAACGCCCGGCCGATCCCCCCCAGCCTATTGCCTGATGTCACCCCGTTCGCTTTCCGTAGTTGGCGCGCGGACGCCCGCGTCTTGTCCGGATCAAATTCTAGTGGTTGAATGCGCCCGAACAAGAACAACTCCAGACCGGGGCCGTCCGGGACATGCGGATCGACATCGTCTTCGATACCATCTGCCCGTGGTGCTTCATCGGCAAACGCCGGTTGGAGGCGGCGCTGGAGGCGCGTCCGCACATTCAGGCCGATATCAGTTGGCACGCCTTTCTCCTGAACCCGGACATGCCGGCAGAGGGCATGGATCGGGAAGACTACATGCGGCTCAAATTCGGCGGCGAGACCCGCTCGCGCCGGGTCAACAATGCAATCGGCGCCGCCGGCCGGACCGCCGGCATCAGCTTCGAATTCGGCAACATCCGCCGGACCCCGAGCACCGTCGATTCGCACCGGCTGGTCCGGTTCGCCGGCCGGCAGGGGAAAGCCGGCGCCGCCGTCGAAGCCCTCTACGGCGCCTATTTCCTGAACGGCCGGGACATAGGAAACCGCTCGGTTCTGTTCCATATCGGGGAACGTCTTGGATTGGACGTGGACCAACTCAGGGCCTACATCTACAGCGATCTGGATATCGAGGACATCGGCGAGCAAAACGCCCGCGCCCACCGTCTCGGCATCTCGGGTGTCCCCGCCTTCATCGTCGATGGAGAGCTGTCCATCTCCGGCGCACAGGAACCGGCGGTGTTTCACCGCATCTTCGATGTCGCCGAGGAAATGCGGCGCGACCTGATGGTCGAGGGCACGCAGCCGGTTTAGGGAAGCGGTGGTCTAGTTATTTCGCGAGTTACGGGCTGTCGGGGAGGCCATGGTGTCAACCAAACATACCCCCCCACCCTCGACGCCCGGCTGCTTGCCGGCCGTCTCGACCTCCCCCTCCAGGGGGGAGGTGGACCAAACCAACTATTCCCTCCCCCCTTCGAGGGGGAGGGTCAGGGAGGGGGGTACGGATGGACAGAGACCGCCGCTACGTTGCCGCCGCCGCGATTGCCGAGAGCTCCTGCGCCAGGTAGCGGACGCCGTCGAAGCGTTCGGGCGCCGTTTCCCATCTCCGCATGAAGACCAGGCTATGATCCGGGCGCAGCTTGGCCGTACCGGCCTGCGAGGTGATGAACTCGACCAGTCCGGCCGGATTGGCGAATTCGTTTTTTCGGAACGAAACCACGGCCCCCTTGGGACCGGCCTCGATCTTCTCCACCCCGGCCGACCGGCAGACGGATTTCAGCGCAACAACCTGCAGCAGGTTCTCCACCTCGTCCGGCAAGGACCCGAACCGGTCGATCATCTCGGCGGCGATCGCCTCGATTTCGCCGGCCGACCGGACATTGCCGAGCCGCCGATAGAGCGACAAACGCAGGCCCAGATCCGGCACATAGTCCGCCGGGATGAGCACCGGGATACCGGCATCGATCTGCGGCGACCAGTGATCGGTACTTTCGACGGCGCCGCCGGCATCGGCCTTGGCCTCCGCCACGGCTTCTTCGAGCATTTGCTGGTAGAGCTCGATGCCGACCTCGCGAATATGGCCCGACTGCTCTTCGCCCAGCAGATTGCCGGCGCCGCGAATATCCAGATCATGACTGGCGAGCATGAAGCCGGCGCCCAGCGAATCCAGGGTCTGCATCACCTCCAGGCGCCGCTCGGCCGTCGCCGCCAACAGCTGGTTCGGCGACAGGGCAAGATAGGCGTAGGCCCGGACCTTGGACCGCCCGACCCGGCCGCGCAGCTGATAAAGCTGGGCCAATCCGAACATGTCGGCGCGGTGGATGACGATGGTATTGGCCGCCGGCAAATCAAGGCCGGACTCGACGATATTCGTGGACAGAAGCACGTCGTAACCGCCGTCGTAGAATTCCGTCATCACCTCTTCGAGCCTGGCCGCTGCCATCCGGCCGTGCGCGACGGCGATGCGGGCTTCCGGGACCAGTTCCTCCAAGGTCTCCGCCACCCGCGCCAGGTCGTCGATCCGCGGACAGACGTAAAACACCTGCCCGCCGCGATAGCGTTCACGCTGGATGGCTTCGCGGATTACCATGGGATCGAACGGAAGCACGAATGTCCGGACCGCCAGCCGGTCCACCGGCGGCGTGGTGATCAGGCTCATCTCCCGGACGCCGGTGAGCGCCATCTGCAGGGTCCGGGGGATCGGGGTCGCGGTCAGGGTGAGCACATGGACATCGGTGCGCAGCGCCTTCAGCCGTTCCTTGTGCGCTACCCCGAAATGCTGCTCCTCGTCGATGACCAGCAGGCCGAGGCGCTCGATGCGGATGGACTTGGCCAGCAGCGCGTGGGTACCGATGACGATGTCGAGGGTGCCGTCCGCGAGACCCATGCGCACATCCTCGGCATCCTTGGCGCCGACCAGCCGGGATAGCTGGGCGACCCGGATGGGGAAGTGGGCGAAGCGCTGGGCAAAGACCTGATAGTGCTGGCGCGCCAGCAGGGTCGTCGGGACCACCACGGCCACCTGTCTGCCCGACAGGGCCGCCACGAAGGCCGCCCGCAAGGCCACTTCGGTCTTGCCGAATCCGACGTCGCCGCAGATCAGCCGGTCCATGGGTTTGCCGGCCGCCAGATCGTCGATCACATCGGCGATCGCCTGGAGCTGGTCTTCGGTCTCTTCATATGTGAAGCCGGCGCAAAACTCGTCATAGGCGCCGTCCTGGGGCGCCATCACCTCGGCCGGGCGCAGTTCGCGGGCGGCGGCCACCTGGATCAGCTGGTCGGCCATCTCCCGGATGCGTTTCTTGAGTTGGGCCTTGCGCGCTTGCCAGCCAGCCCCGCCGAGGCGGTCCAGTTTGACGCCGGAGCTCTCGTCGCCGTACCGGGACAGAACATCGATGTTCTCCACCGGCACGAACAGCTTGTCGCCGCCGTCATAGTCGACGCGCAGGCAATCGTGCGGCGCGCTGGCGACATCGAGGGCGATCAGTTCCCGGTACCGGCCAAGTCCGTGCTCCAGGTGAACCACCAGATCGCCCGCCGCCAGGGCGGAAGTTTCGGCAATGAAGTTCTCCGGACGAATGCGCCGCCGCGCCCGCACCCGCAACCGTTCGCCGAGAATGTCCTGCTCGCTGACCAAGGCGATGCCGGGGGCGGTAAATCCGCGGGCAAGGTCGAGCACGGCGGTGGCGATCGCGGACGCCCCGGGACTCCCGTCCGGAGACCAATGCTCCCCCGCCGGCCGGCTGTCGATCCCATGCTCCGCGAGGATGCCGGCGATGCGCTCCCGCGAGCCTTCGGAGACGCAGCCGACCAGGACCCGCCGGCCGCCGCGTTGGAGTTCGGCAAGGTGGCCGCGGACCACATCGAACACATTGACGTCGGTCCGTGCCCGGGCGTCGGCGAAATCGCGCCCCGGCCGGCCTCCCGCATCGAGCATGCTTTCCGACCCCTCGGGCGCGGCGAACGGCGTCAGCTGCAGGGCCACCCGCCTTTCGAGCGCCGCCTGCCATTCGGCCGGCGGGACATAGAGCCGGTCGGCCGGCAGCGGGTTGTAGACGGTCTCCTCGCCGGCGATGCCGCCGCCTCGAATCTCCACCCGCGCGGCATGGCATTCGGAAATCAGCTCCCACCGGGCTTCCGCCGCCTCGCCGCTTTGGTGATCGAGGATCACCGGAATGTCCTCGGCGTATGCCATGAAGCTGGTGAGTTCGCCCGCGAACAGGGGCAGCCAATGCTCCATTCCCGCCTGCCGGCGGCCGGCGGAAATCGACTCGTAGAGATGATCGTTCTTGACCGGTGCGCCGAACAGCTCCCGATAGCCGGTCCGGAACGCCACCACGCTTTCCTCGGTCAACTGAAGCTCGCTGACCGGTTTCACCTCGAACGCGCCCACCTTCTCGACGGTCCGCTGACTGAAGGGCTCGAACGTCCGGATGCTCTCCAATTCCTCGTCGAAAAAATCGAGCCGGAGGGGCGCCGCCGCCCCCGGCGGAAACAGATCGACAATGCCGCCCCGGACCGCGTACTCGCCGGGCTCCATGACCACTTCGGCCCGGCCGAAGCCGTTCGCGGCGAGGAAGTCGAGGATGGCGGACCGGCCGGCATCCGGGCCCGGTCTCACGGTCAGGGAGGAGCCCATGAACAATTCCGGGGCCGGCACCCGCTGCAAGACCGCCGCGATGGTCGTGACCACCACCCGGGGCCCGGCCGCGTCGCCGCCGGCGAGTTCGGTGAGCGCATTGACCCGCGCCGCAAGGATGTCCGGGCGGGGCGAAACACGGTCATAGGGAAGACAATCCCAGGCGGGAAACGAGACGATCTCCGTCGCCGGCGCGAAAAACCGGAGCGAATCGATCACCGTCGCCATGCGCCGGTCGTCGCGGGCGATGAACAGCACCCCCGGCCCGTCTTGAGCCATCGACGCCAGCACGCACGCATCGAATCCTTCCGGCGCGCCCGACAAAAGGGTACGGCCGGGGCTGTCCGGTATGTCGATCCGATCGAGCAGCATCAGAGTGATCGGGTATAACTCAAGAGGCGGTCCATGATGCCGCCCTGCCGGTCCGCGGGGATGTCTTCCTTCCCGGTGAGCCAGTTCATCAGGTCGACGTCGGACTCGTCGAGAACGCGTTCAAACGCCGTCAGTTCGTCCTCGTTCAGTCCGGCCAGATATTCCCCGGCAAAGCCGCCCATCAATCGGTCGGCTTCCTTGGTTCCACGGTGGGTGGCCCGGTACATCAGCCGTTTCCGAATTGCATCCATTTCACCGGCCGCCAGCCTATACTCGCTCTCGGGCCCAGGATATAAATCGTCCAGGGGCTCCTGTCAGCCCCGGCACAGGTTTATGAGACCCGACATCCTGTTTCCCATCTTCGCCCCCGTCACCTCCTTGAAAGGGGTCGGGCCGAGGATTGCCAAGCTGATCGAGGGGATTGCCGGCCCTCACGTCGCCGATCTGTTCTGGCACCTGCCGAGCGGTCTGATCGACCGCCGGTTCGCGCCGAGGATCGCCGATGCGCCGTCCGGCGTTGTCGCGACGATCACGGTGGACGTGCTGTCCCATCACCCGCCGCCCAACCGGCGCCTGCCCTACAAAATCACCTGCGAGGACGAGACAGGCCGCATGTCGCTGGTCTTTTTTCATGCCCGCGCCGATTACCTGAACCAGATCCTGCCCGAGGGCGAGACGCGGGTCGTCAGCGGCAAGGTCGAGCGCTTCAACGATGAAATCCAGATGGCCCACCCGGATCACGTGGGCACCCCGGCGGAGCGCGACAAGCTTCAGGCGGTCGAGCCGGTCTATCCGCTGACCCAGGGCCTGTCCCTGAAAGTGCTGTCCAAGGCGATCGGCGGCGCCCTCCCCCTGGCGCCTGACCTCCCCGAGTGGCTCGATCCGGCATTTAAGGAGAAACATTCCTGGCCCGCCTGGCGGGAGGCGCTGGAAACCCTGCACAGCCCCGAAACCGAAGATGATCTGTCGCCGGAAACGCCGGCACGCTCCCGGCTCGCCTACGACGAACTGCTCGCCAACCAGCTGGCGCTGGCTCTGGTGCGGGCGCATATGCGGCGCGTGCGGGGACGTTCCACGACCGGAACGGGGGTGCTCCGGAACAAGGTCCTGGCCGCCCTCCCCTGGCGGCTGACCGACTCCCAATCCCGGGCGCTCGACGAGATCACGGCGGATATGGCATCGGAAGCCCGCATGCATCGGCTGCTGCAGGGTGACGTGGGCTCCGGCAAGACGGTGGTTGCGCTTCTGTCCATGCTGGCGGCGGTCGAGGATGGCGGCCAGGCGGTGATACTCGCGCCGACGGAAATTCTGGCCCGCCAGCACCTGGCGACCATCCAGCCCTTGGCCGACGCCGCGGGCATCCGGGCGGAGATCCTGACCGGGCGGGAAAAAGGCAAGAACCGGGACGGCATCCTGGCGCGGCTGGCCGACGGGACGGCCTCGATCGCGGTGGGTACCCATGCCCTGATCCAGACGGGGGTGGAATTCGACAAACTGAGCATGGCGGTCATCGATGAACAGCACCGCTTCGGTGTTCACCAGCGGCTCCTGCTGGCCAAAAAGGGAGCGGCCGTCGATATTCTGGTGATGACGGCAACGCCTATTCCCCGGACCCTGATGCTCACCGCCTATGGCGACATGGAGGTCTCGAAGCTCTTGGAAAAGCCCGCCGGTCGCCGGCCCATCGACACCCGGACCATTCCGCTTTCGCGGTTGTCCGAGGTGACCGCCGCCATCCGGCGGGCGCTCGAGACGGATGCCCGGATTTATTGGGTCTGCCCGCTGGTCGAGGAATCGGAGAAGATCGACCTGTCCGCGGCCGAGGACCGCGCCGAGCAGTTGCGCCGGCAGTTCGGGGACCGGGTGATGCTGGTCCACGGCCGGATGAAGGGCGCCGAAAAGGACAAGGTGATGGCTGCGTTCGCCGAGGGAAGCGCCCGCATCCTGGTGGCGACCACCGTCATCGAGGTGGGTGTGGACGTCCCCGAAGCAACCATCATGGTGGTCGAACACGCCGAACGCTTCGGGCTGGCCCAACTGCATCAGCTTCGCGGCCGCATCGGCCGGGGCGACAAACCGTCCACCTGCCTGCTGCTCTACGGCGACGGGCTGACCGAGACCGCCCGGTCGCGGCTCAAAATCCTGCGTGAATCCGAAGACGGCTTCCGGATCGCCGAGGAGGATCTGCGGCTCAGGGGCGCCGGCGAACTCCTGGGAACCCGGCAAAGCGGCTTGCCCGAGTTCCGTATCGCCGATCTCGCCGTTCACGGCGACCTGCTCGCCGCCGCCCGGGACGACGCGCAGCTGATTCTCAACCGCAATCCCGGCTTGCGGAACGAGCGGGGCGAGGCCTTGCGAACATTGTTGTATCTGTTCGAGCGGGATGCGGCGGTGCGGTTTATTCGCTCGGGCTAGGATCGCGCCCTTTGGGCACCAGCACCGGGGTTTTTTCCTTTTCCCGGAGCACGTCCAGGTCTTCATAGGTGGCGGATGAAACCCGCGGCGTGCGCTTCACCGATTCGGGCCGTTTATCCGGGGGTGTGACGATGCCGCCGGAAATCACCATCTTGATCGCGTCCTCGACCGCCATGTCCAGATGCACCACGTCTTTCCTGGGGACGAAGAGCAGGAACCCGGAAGTCGGGTTCGGAGTGGTCGGCAGGAAGATGTTCACCGTCTCGTCCGCCGTCAGGTTCTGGACCTCTTCCTTGGTGGTCCCGGTGATAAAGCCGATCGCCCAGATACCGCGGCGGGGATATTCGACGAGGACCGCTTCGCGGAACGCCTGAGACTGCTGGGCGAGCACGGTCTCGAAGATTTGCTTGGTCGCGTTGTAAACGCTCCGGATGACCGGCATCCGGTTGAGCAGCCCTTCGCCCGTCCGGACCAGGTAACGGCCCAACAGACCGGCCGTCAACGAACCGATCAAGGTCAAGCCGATCAGCAGGACCAGGAGGCCCAATCCGGGGATGGAAAACGGCAGGTAGGTCTCGGGATTGTACTGCGCCGGGATCAGAGGCGTAACGGTCTCATCGACCAGATTGACAAACGCCCAGGCCACCCAGCCGGTAATGGCGATGGGCGCCGTCACCAGGACGCCGGCCAGGAAGTAACCTCTGATCCGCGCACCAAATCCGGTGCCGAACCGCCGTCGCGCCCGAGCTCGTACTTGCTTCCTTCTGGCCTTGTCGCGTGGTTTCTTCGCCATTGGCTGCCTCACCAAGATGCGGTGTCTCATTTGGGGCGGGCGGGAGTGTTATCAGTTATTTATCCGGCCTAAAGCGGAAAGCAACGGCCCCGCGCCGCCCGGCCCCAAAATACCCTCCGGCTCCCCGCCGGCAATCCGAGCAACAAATTTAGCGCACGTCAGGATACGCGATTCTGCTACAAGCATACCCGAAATTCAGGCGATTAAGCGACACCGGAAAACCGAAACCTCCGGTTTGCTGGAGTATCCGAATATGAACCAATCCACGACCGCCGGCCGTCACTACCCGGACAAGCCGTTTGTCGGTGTCGGGGCCGTTGTCTGGCACGGCGACCGTTTTCTGCTGATCAAGCGGGGAAAACCGCCGCGCCGGGGACAATGGAGCATTCCGGGCGGCGGCCAGGAACTCGGCGAATCGCTGGAAGAAGCCGCAATTCGCGAAGTTCGGGAGGAAACCGGTTTACAGGTCAAAATCGTCGGTCTCGTCGATGCCGTCGATTCCATCAGCCGCGACCCCGACGGCCGGGTGAGTTTCCACATGACCCTGATCGACTACTGTGCGGTCGCCGAGACGGACGCCGCGATTGCCGGATCGGATGCCGCCGATGTCGGCTGGTTCGGGCTGGAGGACCTGGCAAGCCTGGCCCTGTGGTCCGAGACCGAGCGAATCATCCGGGAATCACGTTCCATCCTCGATGGGGAATAATTCGCGCGCGCCCCTCCTCGTGCTCCAAGCACCCGGTTTGACAGCAGGCGTATATCCGCTGCACGTTGTCGGCTAGAGCCGATCTAGGCAAACATTGAACGAGGGCGCGCCTGTGAGCCATAACGTCTTGGTTTCCATATTCTGTCCCGACCGGACCGGCCTTATCGCCGACATAACCGGCGCGCTGTTCGATCTCGGCGCCAATCTCGGCGACGCCAATTTCGCCGTGCTGGGCGGCGGCGCCGAGTTCACCGCGGTTTGCGAAATTCCGGATTCGCTCACCGGGGACGACGTCGCAGCCGCCCTCGAACGGGTGCCCGATGTCGCGAACGGGAAGCTGAGCGTTGCGCCCTTCACCCTCGAGCCGCTCCACGGTGAAACCGGCCGGATTACCCACCGCGTGACCGTCAGCGGCGGTGACCGGCCCGGGCTGATCGCCCGGCTCTCGGAAGCGTTCGTGGAATTCGATGCAAACGTCGTCCGGCTGTCCTCGGAAAAGACGCCGGAGGGCAATTACAATGTCCGCTTTTCGGTCTGGATCCCGAACACCCGTGCGGCGGCCTGCCTGGCGACCATCGCCAATACGGCCGAGAACATGCAGCTCTCGTGTCATGTCGAGGGAATGCTGAACCAGCCGGCCTGATCCGAATTCGGCGCGCCGAAATATCAGTCCCCGGGCACCCGGCCGCGAATCGCCCTAGGTCCTGTTGACAATTAACGGACTATTCATGGTTGGCGTGATTCAAGCAAGACCGTTTCAACTGGCGGGAGCGTGTCATGCTTCGACGGGAACTGACGGATATGCAATGGGACCGGATCAAGGGTTTGGTTCCGGGCAAAGAGGCGGATCGCGGCTCCACGGGTCGGGACAACCGCCTGTTTGTGGACGCCGTGCTGTGGATCGCCCGGGCGGGTTCGCCGTGGCGCGATCTGCCGGACGCCTTCGGCAACTGGAACAGCGTCTACGTGCGCTTTTCGCGGTGGGCCAAGGCGGGGGTTTGGGAGAGTCTTTTCAATGCCTTGGCGGAGGATCCCGACTTCGAATACCTGATCGTGGATTCGACCATCGTGCGGGCGCATCAACATGCCGCCGGCGCAAAAGGGGGGCTCAGGCTCAGGCCATCGGCCGCTCGCGCGGCGGCCTGACGAGCAAAATCCACATCGCCGTCGATGGCCTGGGCAATCCCTTGCGGTTCATCCTCACCGGCGGCCAGGTGGGCGACGTCACCCAGGCCGAGGGGCTGATCGCCGGGCTGCCGGGCGAGACCCTGATCGCCGACACCGCCTACGACGCGAACCGCTTCCGCGCCCGCCTCGACAGCGCCGGGATGGTGGCGGTGATCCCCTCCAACCCGTCGCGGGCACAAGCCGTGCCGTACGACCCCGAACTCTACAAGGAAAGGCACGTCGTCGAATGTTTCATCAACAAGATCAAGCACTTCCGCCGCATCGCCACACGCTACGAAAAGACCGTCACCGCCTACATGGCCATGCTGTGCCTCGTCGGGGCGCTCATTTGGATGCGATAAATGTCAACAGGACCTAGCGGACCACCATCACCGACTTGTTGGCGTATTCCAGGACCTTGAAGGCCACGCTCCCCATGAAGAACCGCTTGAGGCCCGTCCTGCCCGATTCGCCCACCAAGATAAGAGAGTAGTCCTCGCCGGCCTCGATGATCTGTTCGACGGGATTGCCGACACGCACGAATGCGTTGCGTACCCCGAGGTCCGCTTCCTCGATGACCGCCACCGCTTCATCGACATACCGTTGCGCCTCGGATCGGCCCTCCTCATCGAGGGCCACCGACATGACGGAGATGTTCTTGAGTTCCGTCCGGTGAACCAACCGGGCCGATTTCCGCGCCATCGCCAGGGCCTGCTCGGAGCCGTCGGTGCATATCAGGTGGCCGTGACCGCGACGCAGATCCCGGGCAGCAAGCACCGAGCAAGGTGCGTGCATGGCAACCTTTTCGGCAATTGCCGGATCCCATAAGGCCTTGGCGATCCCGCCCGATTTGCCCGAGGCGCCGAGGATTATCAGGTTGTAGGGACCGAGCTCATATTGGTCCAAAATCCCGGCGGCAACCGACGGCGCTACTTTCAGTTTGAGCACGATGGATTTGCCGGTCTCGCTGCGATACTCGATCTTGTTGTCACCGAGCGGATCACCGTCGACATCCGTGTGGGTGAATCTCTCTCCCCAGTTGGACGCCATTTCACCCAGTTCAATGAGTTGGTCCCGCCCCTTCTTCAGATACTGGATGCCCGGCAGTTCCAAACCCCAGTTGAGCATGTTCTCGCGGGCCACTCTGACTTGCAGGCCGCCCGTCCGCATGCCCTGGTCGACGGGGCGCACGTAAAGCAGAATGACATCGGCATCTTCGGCGTGGCCGACATCCGCGGCGTAACGCAGACCGCGGTAGCTCTCGTCCGAGCCGTCCACGCACGCAAGAACCCGGAACCGCTTCTTGCGCTCCTCGAGAATTTGCTCCGGAGTAAGTTCTTCCACCACGTCGGCCATGCCGACCTCTCCCCTATACGCCCAACAGCGGCCAGTAAATCGCCGCCGCAATCATCATTATTATGATGGAGGTTATCGCCATCTTCGATCCCACCGCAAGAAAATCGGTGGTCTTCAAGTAGCCGGATGCGTAGACGATCGTGCAAGCCGGCGTGCCGACGACGGTCAAATAGGCGAAGGCGGACGACACGGCCGTGATAAAGCCGAGGATGATCGGGCTCTCGCCGGCGACATCCGCGAGGTTCAGAACGATGGGGCCGAGGACCGCGACCGCCGCGCCGTTGGACATGGTGTTGGTCACGAACGTCGTCAGCACGGATACCGCCGCCCAAAGCCCAAGCCCCTGATCCGCGCCCAACGGCGCCAGGAATCCGAGGAACGATTCGGCGACCCATTTCGCCGCGCCGGTATCCTTCATCTCGATCCCGAGGGAGATCGCCGCACCGTAAAGCAGCACAACCCCCCAGTTGACCCCTGAATTGATGTCTTCCCATCTGACCAGACCGGCAACCAGGAAAAGCGTCGCGCCAACGATGGCGACTGTCCCCATGCCCACCTTGTCGGAGACGAAAATCCAACCCAACAAGACCAGGAAAAACAGAAAGATCGAAATCCAATCCGCCGATTTCATCGGCCCCTCGGCCTCGACCAGGCCCCTGAGCCGCACCACCGCGCGGGACAAATCCCGATATTCGGGCTTGAAGGTCGTGAACAAAATCAGCGTCACGAAGGGCAGCTGAATGAGGAACATCGGGTACGCAAACGTCATCCAGCGCAGATAGTCGATCAGATAGCGTTGGGTTTCGGGGTTGGCCGGGTCGTAGAAGAATTCCCGCCAATAGCCGATCATGATTGCGTTCCGGGCGCCGCCCGACGGCGTCCCGATGCCGGCCACCGATGCGCCGTAGGCGATCGAAAACAACAGCACCGCGGCCAGATTCCGAACTTTCTTGGGATCATCGGAGGTCAGCGTCACCAGCGTGATCCCCACGGGCAGCATCATCGCCGCCACCGTGTGCTCACCGATAAACGACGCCAATAAACCGGATACGACGGAAATACCAAAACATATCCTGGTGGTCTTGGTGCCGGTCATCCGGACAATCAGCCAGGCGATCCGTTTGTCGAGCTTCTGCTTCACCACCGCAACAGCCAGCATGAGCGAACCGAGAATGAACAGTACGGAGTCGTTCCAGAGAGACCGCGCAACGGTGGCCGAGTCCTCGCCCAGCAGAAACACCTGGCCGAGGATGATCAGCAGCGCCACCGACGGCAGCGGGATCGGTTCCGTGATGAACAGAATGATCGCGACCACCGACATGGCCAGGACGATCAGCCCCTTGTGCGAGAGCCCTTCCGGCTCCGGCACGAACAGAATGATCGCGGCGCCGACCAGCATCGCGATGAAGAACCAGCGCTTCTCCCAGACGTAATGGACAAAGAATTCGTAGAGCAGGTGTCCGACCTGTTTCGCGAGCGTCGGTGATTTCACGGCCTCATCGGCTGTCTCGCCCGCACTCGCGTCGTTCATGGCGTCTCCCCCTCAGCTTCCGGCGGCATCCCGCAGCGCCCCGATGGTCGCCGCGTAGTCGTTGCCTTGAAACACCGCGCTGCCCGCCACCACGACGTTCGCGCCCGCCGCCGCCACTTCGGCGACATTGTCCGGTTTGACGCCGCCGTCAACCTCGAGTTCGATGGGACGGTCCCCGATCATCGCCTTTATTTCGGCGATCTTCGGCGTCACCGAGGTAATATAGGACTGACCGCCGAATCCCGGATTGACCGACATCACCAAAATCAGGTCGACATCATCCAGAACAGGTTCGACCGCGGCCGCGGGTGTCGACGGATTGATCGACACGCCCGCCTTCTTTCCCAATCCCCGGATCACTTGAAGATTGCGGTGCAGGTGGATGTCGGATTCGGCGTGCACCGTAATGATGTCGGCGCCGGCGTCGGCGTAGTCGGCGAGATACGGCGCCGCCGGCTCAATCATCAGGTGGACGTCGAACGGTTTGTCGGTACAGCCGCGAAGCGCCTTGATGACCGGCGGTCCCATGGTCAGGTTGGGAACGAAATGCCCGTCCATCACGTCGATATGAATGTAGTCGCACCCCGCCTCGTCGATGGCCGCGATCTCCTCGCCCAGCCGAGCGAAATCCGCGGAAAGGATGGAAGGAGCTATCTTCAGGTCTGGCATGCTGATCCCCAGGGCTGCAAATCGCTTCGCCTAAGCGGCCTCCCCCATATATGACGCCGAACAGGCCGCGCTGTTGAGGCGGGCGCGCTCCAATAATCGGGCCTGAGCCGCCTCATTGTTCGCCGTATCGCCGCCCCAGGCCTCGAGGGCGCCTTCCTGCAGCGCCCGGCCATAGGAGTAGCTGAGCTTCCACGGCAACGGCGAATGGTCGGCATTCATGGCGTTGAGGTGTTCGGTCGCCTGAATCTCGCTTTGTCCACCCGACAGGAACATAATGCCGGGCACCGCCGACGGCACGGTGCGCTTCAGCACCGCTACGGTCAATGAAGCGACATCGCCGGCCCCGGCCTGTTCCGGACAATCCTTGCCCGAAATCACCATGTTGGGCTTGAGGATGGTGCCTTCGAGCATGACCCCTTGCGCGAACAGCTCGGAATAGACCGCGGTCAAGGTCTCCTCGGTCACCTCGGCGCAGTCTTCGATGGTGTGGTCCCCATCCATCAGGACTTCGGGCTCGACGATCGGCACCAGGCCGCCTTCCTGGCAGATCTTGGCATAGCGGGCCAGCGCGTGCGCGTTGACGTGAATGGCGGCCGCGCTCGGGATGCCGTCGCCGATCTTGATCACCGCCCGCCACTTGGCGAACCTGGCGCCGAGTTCCGCGTATTCGGCGACGCGGTCCGCAAGCCCATCCAGGCCCTCGGTGACCGTCTCGCCGTCCGACCCGGCGAGCGGTTTGGCGCCGGTATCGACCTTGATGCCGGGCAGAATATTCTGGCTTTCCAGAACCGTGACCAGCGGCGTGCCGTCGGCCGCCGACTGACGGATCGTCTCGTCATACAGGATGGCACCGCTGATGAACTCGCCCAGCCCGGCCGTGCGGAACAGCATCTCCCGGTAATCGCGGCGGGCGTCTTCGGTCGAGACCACATTTATGCCGTCGAACCGCTTCTTGATGGTTCCGGTGCTTTCGTCCGCCGCCAGCAGGCCCCGGTTGTCCGCAACCATGGCTTCCGCGATTGAAGAAAGTTGACCTAGATCCATGAGTTCCTCCGTTTCCTGATCCGCCCGCCGGAAGCAATGCCTATAGTTGCTCCTTGGCCGCCGCCACCACGGCTTCGGCCGTAATGCCGAAGTGATTATACAAATCCCCTCCCGGCGCCGATGCGCCAAAGCCGGACATGCCGACGAACCTTCCAGTGGACCCAAGGTACTTTTCCCAGCCGAGGGACACCGCCGCCTCCACCGCGACCCGCGCACCGTCTCCCAGCACTTCGGCCCGGTAGCCGGCGTCCTGCCGGTCGAACAAGCCCGCACACGGCATGGACACCACCGCCGTCGGATGGCCGCCGGCCTGCAACATCTCGCGGGCGGCCAGCGCGAGGCCGACCTCGGACCCGGTGGCAAGGATTGTCACCACGCGCTCTCCATCCGCTTCCAACAGCACATAACCGCCGCGGGCCGACAGGTTCTCGTCCGTATGCGCGGTGCGGACCGTCGGCACCCCCTGCCGGGTCAGCGAGAGGACCGAGGGGCTCGAAGCCGCCTGCAGCGCCAGGGCCCAGCATTCGGCGGTTTCCACCCCGTCCGCCGGCCGGAAGACATTGAGATTCGGGATGGCCCGGAGCGAGGCCAGCGTCTCGACCGGCTGATGGGTCGGTCCATCCTCGCCAAGGCCGATGGAATCGTGGGTCAGAACGTAGATGACCCGCTGCCCCATGAGGGCCGAAAGCCGGAGCGCCGGCCGCAGATAATCGGCGAACACCAGGAATGTCCCGCCGTAGGGCACGACACCGCCATGCAGCGCGAGCCCGTTCATGATTGCGGCCATGCCGAATTCCCGCACGCCGTAGTGAATGTAGTTGCCGGAAAAATCGTCCGCAGAGATCACCGTGGACGACCCGGTCTTGGTGTTGACCGAGCCGGTGAGGTCCGCCGATCCGCCGATCAGCAGCGGGATCCTGTCGAGGAGAACGCCGAGCGCCTCGCCGGAGGCCTTGCGGGTCGCCCATCCCGGCGCTTCCTCGCTGACCGCCTTCTTGTGGGCGTTGAGCGCTTCTTCCCAGCCCGCCGGCAGGTCGCCGAGTGATCGCCGCTCGAAGTTCGCCCTGGTTTCCGCGTCCGCGGCGGCGAGCCGGCCGGCCCAGGCGTTACGATCAGCGGCTCCCCGCGCGCCGAACGCGCGCCATGCGGCGAGGATGTCTCCGGGCACCTCGAACGGCCCGGCGCTCCAGCCAAGCGCCTCGCGGGCGCCGGCGACCTCATCGCCGCCCAGCGGCGCGCCGTGGGTGGAGGCGGTCCCCGCCTTGGTCGGCGCACCGAAGCCGATGGTGGTCTTGCAGGCGATCATGGACGGCCGATCGGTCTTCCTGGCCGCCTCGATGGCCGCCGCGACCGCCCCATGGTCATGGCCGTCGACGGTCCGCACGTCCCAGCCGCAGGACGCGAACCGGGCAGCCTGATCGTCGGAAACCGCGAGGTCGGTCCCGCCGTCGATGGAGACCGCATTGTCGTCGAACAGAACGATGAGCTTGCCGAGGCCGAGATGGCCGGCGAAGGAAATCGCCTCGTGGCTGATCCCTTCCATCAGGCAGCCGTCGCCGGCGATCACATAGGTGTAGTGATCGACCAGTCCGTCCCCGTAGCGGGCGTTGCGCAGGCGTTCGGCGAGGGCCAGTCCCACCGCCATGGCCAGCCCCTGCCCCAGGGGACCGGTGGTGACCTCGATCCCGGCGGCGTGGCCGTACTCCGGGTGGCCCGCGGTTTTCGATCCGAGCTGGCGGAAATTCCTGATCTCGCCGATGGTCATGTCCTCGTACCCGGTCAGGTAGAGGAGCGAATAGAGCAGCATCGAGCCGTGCCCCGCCGACAACACGAAGCGGTCCCGGTCGGCCCAGTTCGGCGCCGAGGGATCGAACTTCAGGAACCGGGTAAACAGCACCGCCGCCGCGTCGGCCATGCCCATGGGCATCCCCGGATGCCCGGAATTGGCTTTCTCAACGGCGTCCGCCGAGAGAAAGCGGATTGCATTGGCCATCTGGAACAGGTCGGGCGCGGGGGCGGATCGGGAATCTTGCAGGGCGGTGACCGTCTGGTCAGGGGACATCAGGCGCGCACTCCGGCGTTCGAGGCGGCCCCAGGCATTACCGCCGATGTCCAAGAACTATACGAGTCGCGGTCCGATCCATAGGAAAAAACCGGATTAGTCATATTGGCTTGGTTTCCTTGGCCGTACGGCGGACGGCGCCGTGGTAAGCGAATGGGGCGAATGATGGGACTCGAACCCACAACCCCCGGCACCACAAGCCGGTGCTCTAACCAGTTGAGCTACATTCGCCGTGGTGGCGACTGTGTAGACCTATGGTGATGACCCGTCAAGCGCACTTCAGGAGGCCGAAAGGGCGCACGCGGGCACCCGGCTTTACCCATTCCCGAGGGCGCCACCGGAGCCTGAACGAACGGTCTCGACCGGAGCCGAATCGCGGCCTGAAACGGCCCTCGAAGGATTCGTATTTTCCGATCGGACGCCCGGGACGAGCGGCGCCGAAATTTGGACCGGCCTCGACGCGGCCACATCATGAGTTTTCTACTAGTAGAATTTACCGCAGATGGATGTGCACCGATTGTTCACGCACGCCGGATCGTGCGTCCGGTAAAGAAAATTCATCATATTTTTATTATTTATCAAATAATTAAATAAATTTCTTCATTCAACAATTCGGGCGGATTCAGGCGCCGAAATGAGCCGCCAGCCGCTCGAGAGCCTCGTCCAAAATCCCGTCCCGTTTGCAGAAGCAGAACCGGGCGAAATGGTCCACGTCCGCCTCCTGATAGAAGGCGCTTACCGGCACCGCGGCGACCTTGGCCTCGGTGGTGATGTGTTTGCAGAACGCCACGTCATCGCCATTGAACCCCAACGGCCGAAAGTCGGTGGTGATGAAATAGGTGCCTTGGGCATCCATGACGTGGAAACCGACCCGCTTCAGCCCCTCGGCCAGCCGGTCCCGCTTGCCCTCCATCTCCGCGCCGAGGCCGGTGAAATAGTCCGTGTCCTTGTTGAGGCCCTGTGCCACGGCCTTCTGGAGATTGGGCGGCGTGGTGAAGGTGAGGAACTGGTGCGCCTTGGCGGCCGCATCGATGAGGTCCGGCGGGCCCGAGACGTAGCCGACCTTCCAGCCGGTGAGGGAGAAGGTCTTCCCCGCCGATCCAATGCGCAGGCAGCGCTCCCGCATTCCCGGCAATGTCATCAGCGGCACATGGGGCAGGCCATCGAAAATCAAATGTTCATAAACTTCGTCGCAAATCGCATAGGCATCGTGTTTTTCCAGCAGGCCTGCGATGAACGCCAGTTCGTCCCGGCTGAACACCTTGGAGGACGGGTTCATGGGCGAATTGATCATGATGAGCTTGGTTCTGTCGGAAAATGCCGCCTCCAGGGCGTCCCGCGGCAGTTCCCAGTCCGGCGGCTCGATGCGGACAAGCCTGGCAACGCCGCCGGCCCGCTGCAGGATCGGCAGATAGCTGTCATACAGCGGCTCGATGAGCACCGCCTCGTCGCCCGGCTCGATCAGGCCGAACAGGCAGGCCGCCAGTGCCTCGGTGGCGCCGGAGGTGACCATGGTCTCGATCCGCCAATCCATATCAAGGTCGTAGAACCGTTTGTTGTGCGCGGCGACCGCCTGGCGAAGCTCCGGAATTCCCATCATCGGCGGGTACTGGTTCGGCCCGTTGACCGATGCTTCCGCCGCCGCACGCAAAATGTCTTCGGGGCCATCCGTGTCCGGAAACCCCTGCCCCAGATTGATCGCCTCATGCTCGACGGCCAGCGCCGACATGACGGTGAAGATGGTCGTCCCGTATCCGCCAAGCGTGGAGTTTGTTGGTTTCAATTTCTTCCTTTCAATACAGCTTCACCACCTCTAACACACCCGTTCAGGCAGGTCAGGGCTTTGATACGGCGCCAATCCTCCCGCCACCTTTCTGAGCAGTTGCCTCATTATTAGTCAATCCGCCGGACATCGTCCGAATTTCCCGTCTGGCGCAAGCCATTTTATTCATTATGTTCAATATGTTAAGGCAGTACCCCCACCGGCCAGCCGGTTGGCACACGAGGTGCTAAGAGAGCATCGCCGCGGGAGGCCCGCCACGGCGTGGGGGCTCGATCGCGCGGAGAACAAACCTGAAGGCATGACTGGATGAAAAAGATCGAAGCCATAATCAAACCCTTCAAGCTCGATGAGATCAAGGAGGCGCTCCAGGACATCGGCTTGCAGGGAATCACCGTGGTCGAGGCCAAGGGCTTCGGCCGGCAAAAAGGCCATACGGAACTCTATCGCGGGGCGGAATACGTGGTTGATTTCCTGCCCAAGGTGAAAATCGAACTGATAGTCGATGACGGCCAGTTGGAAACCGCTGTCGAAGCCATACAGAAGGCCGCTTACACGGGCCGGATCGGTGACGGCAAGATCTTCATCTCTTCCATCGACGAAGCCATTCGAATCCGGACCGGCGAGCGGGGCGCGGAAGCCATCTAGCTCGCGATCCCACCCGGACCATAGACACGAATACCCAGTACTGGACGACTCAACGAAAGGAACTAAGAAATGAGCCTCAACTGCAAAACCCCGGACGACGTGGCGAAGGTCGTCAAAGACCATGATGTCAGACATATCGATCTTCGCTTCACCGACCCGCGAGGCAAGTGGCAGCATCTGACCCAGCTTCCCGAAACCATCGACGACGGCGCCTACACCGACGGAATCTTCTTCGATGGCTCCTCCATCGCCGGCTGGAAGGCGATCAATGAATCCGACATGGCGCTGATCCCCGATCCGGGCACCGCAGTGATGGATCCGTTCGCCGCGCAGCCGACGCTGATCATGTTCTGCGATGTCCATGATCCGCTCACCGGCCAGCCCTATTCGCGCGATCCCCGCTCGGTCGCCAAACGCGCCGAGGCGTATCTCGGCAGCACCGGCATCGGCGACACCGCCTATTTCGGTCCGGAGCCGGAGTTCTTCGTCTTTGACGACGTTCGTTTCGACGTTTCGATGAACAGCACCTTCTATTCCATCGACCATGAGGAAGGTCCCTACAACTCGGGCACCGAATTCGCCGACGGCAACACCGGCCACCGCCCCCCGGTCAAGGGCGGCTACTTCCCCGTCCCGCCCGTGGACAGCATGTCGGACCTGCGTTCCGAGATGGTGACCACCCTGCAGGACATGGGCGTGACCATGGAGAAGCATCACCACGAGGTGGCGCCGTCGCAGAACGAGCTCGGCATCAAGTTCGATACCCTGGTCCGCTGCGCCGACAACCTGCAAATGTACAAATATGTCGTGCACATGGTCAGCCACGTCTACGGCAAGACCGCGACCTTCATGCCGAAGCCGGTTATCGACGATAACGGGTCGGGCATGCACGTCCACCAGTCCGTATGGAATGACGGCAAGCCAACCTTTGCCGGGTCAGGCTATGCCGATCTCTCGGAGACCGCGCTGCACTACATCGGCGGCATCGTCAAGCATGCCAAGGCGATCAACGCGTTCTCGAACCCGACCACCAACAGCTACAAGCGGCTGATCCCGGGTTTCGAGGCGCCGGTGCTGCTGGCCTACTCAGCCCGCAACCGTTCGGCGTCCTGCCGGATTCCGTTCTCCACCAGTCCCGGCGGCAAGCGGGTGGAAGTCCGCTTCCCGGATGCGCAGGCCAACGCTTATCTCGCCTTTGCGGCGATGCTCATGGCCGGCCTGGACGGCATCCAGAACAAGATGGATCCGGGCGACGCCATGGACAAGGACCTCTACGACCTGCCGCCCGAGGAGCTCGAAGGCGTGCCGACGGTTTGCGGTTCCTTGCGCGAGGCGCTCGAGAACCTCGACGCCGACCGCGACTTCCTCAAGGCCGGCGACGTGTTCTCCGACGACCAGATCGACGGTTACATCGATCTCCGGACCGAAGAAGTCCACGCCATGGAGCATACGCCTCATCCGGTCGAGTTCGCCATGTACTACTCCGCTTAGGACGAACCACATCGTCAACCGCGAAGGGCCGCCCGAAGGGGCGGCCCTTTTGCGTGAGTGGGTTGCACGGGCGGCCTCTCTCCGGCCTTTCGATTCCGCGCCCAGCCGGTATCATCCCCCATGCTCTACTTCGCCTACGGGTCGAACATGGACCCGCATCAAATGCGCCAGCGCTGTCCGTCCTCCCGGTTCGTCACCATTGCCCGGCTTGCCGATCACCGGCTGGCGTTCACCCGCCGGTCGCCCCGGCGACGCTGCGGGGTGGCCGGCGTGGTCGCGGCGGACGGCGCCGAGGTCTGGGGCGTGGTCTATCGCCTGGGGAAGTCCCGGGACATTCAGCGCCTTGATGCCGCGGAGGGCTACCGGCCCCAGGTCACCCGGGGCAACCGCTATACCCGCGATACCCGGCCGGTCGACGCGGAGGGGGACGAATCCCGCCCCATGGCCGCGGAAATCTACCTGGCCGCCCCGACCCGGTTCGTGCTGCCGCCGAGCCTTACCTACCTCGCCCATATGCTGCGCGGCGCCCGGCACTGGGGATTGCCCTATGACTACGTGACACAACTGAATCACATCCCGACCACGGGACGGCTGTGATGTCGGATACGCCAGGGGAACAACCAGGGGAACAACCGAGGGGACGCGATCTCGTGTTCATCATGGTCGCCATCTGCGGCACCGCCGTGTTGGGACCCATGGCGTTCGAGCTGGTGCTGCCGGCGATGCCGGCCATCGTCGAGGAATTGCGCGCCGGCGAGGGCGACGTCGAGCTGTCGGTCGGGTTGATGTCGCTGGCGCTGGCGATCGGCCAGTTCTTCGTCGGCCCCTGGTCCGACAGGTTCGGACGCCGGCGGCTGCTGATGGGCGGCCTCATGGTCTACATCATTTCCACCGCGGCAATCACACTCGTCCCCAACTTCGATTGGTTTCTGTGGGTG
Source organism: Rhodospirillales bacterium (assembly GCA_965207535.1). Classification (GTDB taxonomy): domain Bacteria; phylum Pseudomonadota; class Alphaproteobacteria; order Rhodospirillales; family UBA2165; genus JAJDXO01. The sequence goes on from CBDBMR010000016.1 coordinate 527,555, forward strand.
CGGTTCATCCAGGGGCTGGCCACCGCGGCCTTCATCTTGATGTCCCGGACGATCATCCGGGACATGTTCACCGCCGAGCAGGCCGCCCGGCTGCTGAGTTTCGTCTATCTGGCGCTCGGCATGTCCTCGGTCCTCTCACCCTTCGTCGGCAGCCAGCTTTTGGACCTGTACGGCTGGCGGGCGGACTTCTATCTGTTGTCGGCACTCGCCCTGATCGTCTTGATTCTGGTCATTACGAAACTGCCGGAAACCGCGCCCGCCGGCGGCGGCGACTACCGGGGGATGGGAAAGCTTCTCGGCGACTATACGCAGATCCTCCGAAATCCGGTATTCCGGGCCAACCTCGCCGTCAACTGCATGTTTTCCATGGGCCTGATCTCCTTCGTCTCCGCGTCGGCGCCGGTCTACATCACCTTCCTCGGTGAGAGCCCGGAAGCTTACGCCGTGGCTGTTGGGATCGTGTTTTCCGGCTCGGTCGTTGGGAGCCTGGTTTCCAGCCGGGTCGTTGTCCGCGCCGGCATTCAGAGAGTGCTTCTCGCCGCGGCGATCGTGGCGGCGGCCTCGGGCACCACCCTCCTCGGTCTCTCCGTGGCCGGCGTGGTCTCGGCCGTGTGGATCACCATCCCCATGTTCTTCTTCCTGTTCGCGTTTGCACTGGGATCGCCGCAAACCATCGCCGCCGCCCTCACGCCCTTCACCCACACGGCGGGCACCGCCTCCTCCGTCTTGGGGGTTATCCAGGGATTGGCGATCGCCGGTGCGTCATTTCTGTTGTCGGTGTTCGCCGACGGTACACAGTGGCCAATGGTCATCATGGTCTGGGTGGTCGGCATCACGTCTCTGGTGCTTTATCTTGGGTTTATCCGCCGACGTGCAGGCGCGGCTCCCCAAACGGCCGCAAAATCCGGATAGATCATGGCGTCCCCGGCCCGCAGCGTTCTCTTCATGACAGCCATTCTCGGCATTCTCAGCATGCTGGGCCCGGTCGGCGTGGACATGTTCGTGGCGTTTATTCCGAAGATCGCCGACGGCCTGCAAAGCGATCCGAACACGGTGGCCCAATCGGTACCGGCGTTCATGTTGGGGAGCGCCGTGGGCCTGCTGTTTCATGGCGCGCTGTCCGACCGTTTTGGCCGCAAGCCGATCATCATGGGCGTCCTGGGCCTCTTCATCCTCTCCGCTTTCGCGGCCGCCAATGCCAGCACGGTCGAAGTCCTGATTCTTTGGCGATTCATTCAAGGGATCGCGACATCGGGCGGGCGGGTGCTGGCCAATTCGGTCGCCCGCGATCTCTATGAGCGGGAGCAACTGGCCCGCACCATGTCCGGCATCATGGGCGTGAGCGCCATCGGCGCCATCATTTTCCCGACCGTCGGCGGACAGCTCGCCCAGTTCGTACCCTGGCCGATCTCCTTCATGGTCATGGCCGGGTTTGGCCTGTTGGTCGTTTTGATCTTTGTCTTTGGGTTCCGCGAGACCATCGCCCAGCGAGACGCCCACGCCCTCGACCCCGCCTCCCTATGGACCAACACGGTCAAGATCTGCCGCAACCGGACATTTATTTTGCAGACCGCGATGACCAGCCTCTCTCTTTCCGGGTTTGTCGCCTATCTCTCCACGTCGCCGACGATCCTGATCGGGTCCTTCGGGGTCAGCGAGGGAAACTTTGGCCTGCTCTTTTCGGTGATCAGCGCTTCCTTTGCCACCGCCACGTTCATTTGCGGCCGTGTGGTGACCCGGTTCGGGCTTTCCCCCTTGATCGGCCTCGGCGCGGTTCTCTGCCTTATTGGCGGCGCCATGATGGCGGGACTTGCCCTCAACGAGGTGGACACGGTTCCCGCCGTGGTCGGTTCGATGGCGGTTTATATCGTGGGCATGGCGCTGATCCTTCCGCAGGCGCAAGCAGCCGGCCTGCAGCCGTTTCCGGCGACGGCGGGCCTCGCCTCGTCGATTATGGGATTTGCGAATGCCGTGTTCGCGTCCGCCGTCAGCATCACCCTGAACACCTTCCCGAATACGGACGCCGTCCCGGTCGGCGTCGCGCTCGCCGCATCGGGCACATTGTGCAGCACGGTATTCTTCCTGGGTATTGTCCCCAACCTGCGCAAACGGTCCCGGACGTGACCGGCATCAAATACTTCCTTTTCGTGCTGCTGATCGGCGGCGTCAGCTCGCTCAACCCGCTGGCCATCGACGCGTTCATTCCCGCCATGCCGGAGATCGCCAAGGACCTCGCCGTCGATCCCGGCACGGTCGGCATTACCTTGGGCCTCTATACGCTGGGCACCGCCGTCGGCCAGGTCATCTTCGGCCCGCTGGCCGACCGCTTCGGCCGGCGGCCCATGCTGATGATCGGCCTCGTCATCTATGTCGCGGCATCCATTGCGTCCGCCTTCGCAACGACGATCACGGCGCTCGCGCTGCTCAGAACCCTGCACGGCGTCGCCGCCGCGTCGGGCCGGGTCATCGCCACGGCAATCGTCCGTGACCTCTTCGAGCGGGAACAGGCCGGCAAGCTCATGGGTTACATGTTCGCCGTCGTCGGCGCCATGCCCATCGTCGGGCCGTTGATCGGCAGCGAACTTCTCATTCTCTTCGGCTGGGAGTCCATTTTCGTCTATATGGCCGTCGTGTCCGGCGTCATTTTTCTGGCGGTGTGGCTTGGCCTCAGGGAAACCCTGCCGACCCCCGATCACGACGCCATCCGTCCGGTCAAGATGGCGGTCAATTTCGGCGAAATCCTCTCCAACCGGACGTTTCTTGCCTACATGCTGTGTCACAGCCTGGCGGCCAGCGCGCTCTATTCGTTCCTCGCCACCTCCGCCGATGTCGTCATCAACACCTACGGTGAGAGCACGCGCTACTTCGCCATCGGCTTCGCCGCGATCATGACCTCGGGCATGCTGGGCTCATTGGCGGGCGGCCGCATGGTAACGCGGCTCGGCATCGACCGGGTGATTCTGACCGGAACCGTCGTGACCTGCTCGTCCGGGCTCGCGCTCCTGGCCGCGGCCCTCTTGGACAGCGCCACGCCGATTGTCATCATCGTGCTGTACGGGCTTTATAAATTCGCCGATTCGGCGGTAAATCCACAGTCGGCCGCCGGCGCCATGACCCCGTTCCGGGATATGGCCGGCGCGGCATCGTCGCTGCTCGGGTTTATCCGGCAGGGCGTGGGCGCCCTCACGGCGGTGATCATCGGCGCATTGGCGGACGGCACCTCTGTGCCGCTGGCGGCCGGCATCGCCTTCGCCGGAACCTCTGCGTTGCTCATACGGGTGACTCTGATCCGGCAACTGTACAAGCGATGACGCGCATCATATGGGCGGCGGCGGAGACGGAATGGACGAAAAGGCCCGTTGTTAACAGGATGCCCGCGAAAACCGAGACGGCAATGGCGGCAATGTGAATTCGGGGGGAGCTTGGAAGAAATCATCGTACAAACCCTGATCCGGGGTGTCGGCCTGCCCTTGGCCGCGGCGGTCGCCGTGACCGGTATCCTGCGGTTTGCCCTCGGCGCCGATGCCGGGCGCGCCGTCGCGGGCGGCGCGATCGCCATAGCGTTCCTGGTGTCGTTCGCGGCGGTTCAGTCCTGGCCCGACTTTCCGCCCCTCAGTTCGGGCCAGAAGCTCCCCTACATCGTTCTCTTCGGCGTCGTGATCGGGTTGGCGCTCGACGCGCTCCGCGCCGAAACGTTCCGCGCCGCGGCGGTTGTCGTGTGGCCGGCGGTCATCGTCGGCTGGATCGGCTGGGGCCGGCTCACCGGCCTCGGCGCTGCCGACCTGGTAACCCTGGCGGTCGTCTTTGCCGCCGGCGTGATCATCCTTCACCGGCTGCACGCCCACCGGGAGGGCCCGCCATACGCCGCCGTCACGGTTCTTGCCGCCTCCATCGGCACGGCGGCGATTGCGTTCATGGGCGGGTCCGCCTCGACCGCCCAGGTGCTGGGCATCCTCGCCGCCGCCACCGGCGGATTTCTGCTGTGGAATTGGCCGAAGCCGCGAATTCCTTTTGGAGCCGCCGCGCTGATGGGCGCCGGCGGCGCCTACGTCGCCATCTTCACCACCGGCGTCCTGTTCACCGAGACCAGCCGAATCGCGCTTGCCTCGATGGCGCTGGTGTTCCTGGTGCCGCTCACCGTGCGCAATATGGGAATTGCGAATAAACCGGCGATCGGCCCCTTGGTCATAGGCGCCGTCAGTATTGTGCCGGTGGCCATCGGTATCGCAATCGCCTTCGCGCCGGGCGGGGGAAGTTAATCCAATTCTGACCACGACGTTCAATCACGGGAGAAAACACATGCGCAAAACCACAACCATCATCGCGGCGGCGGCGTTCGCTTTGGCGGCCTTCGCGATCTCCGCACCCGCGGCCGCCGCGGAAAAATTCGTTCTCGACAAGCCGCACACCCAGATCCTTTTCTCCATCGACCGGGGCGGCTGGACGAAGATCAACGGCTGGTTCGAGAAGTTCGACGGCGAGGTGATGTTCGACCAGGCGGACGTCTCGAAATCCAAGGTCACGGCGAAGATCATGGCCGAGAGCGTCAATACCGGGTTCGCCGCCCGCGACAGGCACCTGCGCAATCCCGACTTCTTCAACGCGAAGGAATTTCCGGAGATAACCTTCGAGAGCACCAGCATCACCAAGACGGGCGACAAGACCGGCAGGATGACCGGCAACCTGACGCTTCTGGGCGTTACCAAGCCCGTTACGCTGGATGTTACGTTCAACCGCCTGGCCGCGAGTCGGCGGAACAACAGGACATATGCCGGGTTTACCGCCACCGGCCGGATCAACCGGGGCGACTATGGCATGAGGTTCGGCCTCCGAGCCATTTCGCCGGTGGTCGACATTCGGATCGAAGCGCTCACGGTCAAGCCGTAGGCCTCAAGTCGATCGGGATGAAGAAAACCCCGGCGCGGCGCCGGATCAATCCACCCATTGGGCGGGGCTGATGCCGACGTGCTCCTTTCGCGCCACCCACGTGTGGCCGTAGAATCCCGGATCGCCGGGATCGATGAGACGGGGCTGCCAATCCTCGCCGATCTGGTCCTGGTCGGTCAGCGCCTCGGCGAGGCCGCCGGCCGGGTTCCACACGTACCAGGAGAGGCTCGAGCCGATATTGTGGCGCAGCGGGCCGACGTTGGTTTTCCACCCCTCGGCCTCAACCGCCAGCCCCGCCATCATCACCGCATCGAAGTCTCGAAATTCATAAGACACGTGCTGAAAACCGGAATAGCCGTCCCGGCTCCGCTGGAGAAACAGGTTGTGGTGATCGGTCCGGCCGTCGGCGCGGAGGAAGGCGCTGCCGTCCGTGGCCTCGTCGGTCAGCCGGAAGCCCAGCTTGTCCATATAGAAGCTCCGGTAGGGCTTCGGATCATCGGGGAGCCAATAGACCAGGTGACTGAATGCCAAGGGCTGGGGCGGCTCGCGCCGCGACCCGACGGCCGGCTCATTGAATCGGCTGAAATGTCCGATGTTGTTGGGGTTGGGCGTGGGGGTCTCGACGGGTTTTCGCCGCGAGACCGCGAGGCCGATGGCGTAGCCGAAATCATCCCGCGTATGTGCCGTCCCGTCCGCGTCCACCGATACATCCCTGTCCTCGGACAGTGCCGCGACCAATTGGTCGAGTGACGACTGGGTGTCCACCCCCCACACGGCTTCACGAACCGTGGAGTGACCCCAAGGCGCCCAGTCGATCACCGCGGGCGGCAAGGCCGGATCGTCCGCCGGCCGGATTTCCACGACCGAGCCGTCGGCGAGCCCGAAATCGGCCCCGTCGCCATTCTCCCGGGTGCAGTCGAGCCCCCAGTCCTTGTGAAATTTTATCCCGGCGGCGAGGTCCGCCGAGCCATATACCAGTTTTTCCACGCCGACGATGGACATCTTGTCCTCTTCGAGGTCTTGCGTTTCACAATACGATCATGGGCGCCCGGGGAACGTCAACGCCGACGACAGGCAATGGTCATCCGACCCCGCGTCGACAGTTTACTTCTTACTTCGCCAGATCGAGCCGCATGCCCTCTTCATAGGACGGCCGCGCCGTGACGCGCCGCCACCATTCCCCGACCGCGGGACGAACCGTCCAGTCAACCAGCCGCGTCAATTCGTTGGCCTCGAAGCGCTGGATATAGGGTGTGATCGAAATATCGGCGAGGGAATACTCATCGCCGGCGAGCCAGGGCGACTTTGACAGCGCCGCTTCCATCTCATCCATAAGCTCGGCGAGGCAGGCTTCGGCAAAATTCTCCTGTTCCTCCGAGACGCCCTCGTGGAACCGCCGGATACGCTCCCGCCGGTACTCCAACTTTGGATATTTCTCCGCGTTTCTCAGCCACGTGTCCCTGTCGACACCGCGTGCAGTTGCGGAATGCCGCCTGTTGTGGGAGAGAACGTTGACGTTCTTGTGGGCAACGAACTCCGCCTTGTCCAGCCAGATGCGCATGGCCGCGCGGTCGTACGCGTCGGCGGGACGCAGCGGCACTTCCGGGAAGACGTCGTCGAGATATTCCAGGATGACGCAGGACTCGATGAGGATGCGGCCGTCATGTTCGAGGGTCGGCACCACGCCATTTGGATTGAGCTCGATATACCAGGGCTCCAAATTTTCGCGCTCTTCCAGCGCCGCCATGATGCGGCCTTCCCATTCCAAACCCTTTTCGGCGAGGCAGATGCGCACCCGCTTCGAGCAGGTCGAGCCCCAACGGTGATAAAGCTTTAGCACGTTTGATCCCCGCTATTTTGTGAAGCGTATTGCACCTCGGTGACTATGCGATTTGTGGTTCTTTCCCCGCACGGAAATAATGCCATCCGACGAAAGCCAGACTTGCCGCAAATGCCGGCCAGTGCAGCGCCGGGTCGATGTGGAGCACGAAAAACGCCAGGACGAGGCGTCCGCCGATTTCCCAATAGGCCAGGCGCCGCTTGTCGAACCCGAGGGTCGCGCTGGAGACCATGTAAATCACCAGCAGGAACCGTATGAGGGCCGAGGCGAAGTCGGGGAAATTAAACTCGACGCCGCTGTCCGGCACGATTAGGAGCACGGGGTAATAGGCAAACATGAACGGGATGATGAATTTCACCATGCCGACCCGGAGCGCATAGACCGCGGTCTTGAGAGGGGGCGATTCGGCAATCGAGGCCGCCGCATAGGCCGCCACCGCGACCGGCGGCACGATCGACGACGCGACGCCGTAATAGAGAACGAACAGATGGGCGACCAGCACGGTCAGACCGAGATTCTGGAGGGACGGCCCCATGATCAGGATAATGCTGAGGTAAGCCGGAACCGTCGGCATCCCCATGGCCAGCATCAGCGAGGCCAGCGCCGCGATCAGCAGCACGCCGAACAGGTGCTCGCCGGCCAGGTCGTTGATCACCTGGGCAAAATCGTTGGGCAGCCCCGTGGCGCCGAGAACGGCGATGATGATGCCGACCACACCGATGGCCATCAACAGTTCGCTGAACGTCTGGCCGCCGCGGCTGAGGGCGCGGAGGATTTGGATCGGATCTTTCCGTAGTTCCGGATTGAAGAAACTCAGCGGGATGAGGGTCGCAAGAGCGAACATGCCCGCGCCCGAGGCCGAGAAACCCAGGATCAGGGTCGCGATCACCACGGCCATCGGGGCGAAAACCATGATGAGGTTTTTGTAATCCTGGGCGTCGACCGCCAGGTTGGGATCCATATCCGGAACCGCCTCGATGCCGATGCGCCGAGCCTCGAAGACGACGGAGACGAACAGACTGGCGTAATAGCAAAGCGCCGGGACGACCGCCGCGGTGATGATGATGAGGTAGGAGATACCTGTGAAATCAGCCATCACCAGGGCGGCCGCGCCCATGATCGGCGGCATGATCTGTCCGGCGCTGGAGGCCGTCGCTTCGACCCCGCCGGCAAAGGCGGGATCGAAGCCGCGCCGTTTGATGATCGGAATGGTGATCACGCCGGTGGCGACGACGTTGGTGACCGGCCCGCCCGTTACAGTGCCGAATAGTCCCGAGGCGGCGATCGCGGCATGCGCCGGCCCGCCCCGGAAGTTCTTCGTCAACAGGAAGGCGATCTTGATCAGCGACCGGCCGCCGCCGGTCTGCTGCAGGGTGACCCCCAGCAGGACGAAGGGCAGGACGGTAAATATGAGGATGCCCATGAGATTGCCGAGCACCCCGTCATTCAGGTTGAACCAAAGGTCTTCGGAGGAATCGATCACCTCGACGGGCGCGGTTTCGAAAATCCACGGCCAGTATTCGCCGGTATAGAAGTAGATCAGAACCACGATTCCGCAGATGGAGAGCGGCGAGCCCCATACCCGCCAGCAGAGGGTAATGAAGATGGCGCAGCCGATGAGCGCGATGACCGGATGCATGACGGTCAGCACGAACAGCCCGTCATCCAGTTCGGTGACCGCGAGGTGATATTCCCAGAAGACCCACACCGAAAGGAGAGCGACGGCCACATCGGCCAGCCACGCCAGGGGCTTGATGCCCGGCATCCATCGAACCAGGGGCTCCGAGACGGGAAAGCGGATCAGCACCACCATGACGGCGGCGAAGACGATGATCGGGCGGATGACCTCGCTGGGAAACGGACCGAGGGTTGGGACGATCCAGAAGCCCGGTGCAGAGTTGACCATGCCGGTAAAGGCGATGACCAGCGTCATGAACGCCGCCAACTGGGTCAGACGATTACGTATGCCCGTCGGTTCGGCCGCGTCATTCATGGCCAATTCCCCAATTTCTTATTTGACATCGGCGGACCGGCCGCCCCGAAGGGCGGCCGGGCAACCGATATTGCTTTCGGCCTAGCTTCCGGCGGGCGCGAGGTGAGCCGGGATGTTTATCCCCTTCTCGCGGTAGTACTTGGCCGCGCCGGCGTGCAGGCGGACGTTCGAACCCAGGAACGGACGCTTGGGGTCCACGCTCTGCAGCGTCACCGCGGTCTTCTGCATCTCGCCCAGGTTTTCCCAGATCGCCTTGGTCATCTTGTAGACCATGTCCTCGGGCAGGCTCTTGGCGATGCCGAGATTGAACGTGCCGCCCGTGGTCGTCACCGTCCGGTCATTGTTGGCCTGGGACTTGTAGGTGCCCGGGGGAATCTTGACCACGAACCGGTGCGGCGGGGCGGTGTACTTCTTCAAGCCCTGCGGATTTCCCGTGGCGGCGTCCAGGATGATGAATTTCTTTTTCAGGCCGATTTGCTCAACCGATGCCGCGCCAAGGCCAGCGGGGCGGAAGAACAGATCCAGCTTACCGTCGAGCATGGCTTGCAGGCCCGCGCCCCAGGGCATGCGGATGGCCTTGTAGTCCTTGTTGGGCTCGTACCCGGTCAGGGCCCGGATCAGGCCTTCCGATGCCACGGATGCGCCGCCGGAGGGCGGGCCGGTGAATACCCGCTTGCCCTTGATGTCGGCATATTTCTCGATACCGGAACCGACGAAGGTGATGGGATGGCTGGTCACCGCGAGCCAACCGAGGATGGAGGCGACGTTCTTCGATGCCTCGATCGCTTCCTTCTTGAATTTCTTGGCATACATGCGGGAACCCTTTTGCAGGAACCCGGCGACCGTCGTCGGCAGCGGCATGACCTCGAGCTTCCCGCTGCCCAGTTTCAACGCCGACCGCGTCAGGGTCTGGCTGTCGTTGACCTGAACGGAAATGCCGATCTCCCGTTTCCAGATCTTACTGGCGACAATGACCATGGTGTGGCCGGGCGCGCCCTGGGCGTCGGTATCGGCGCGCAGGATCTTGCCCTGCGCCTGAACGGCGGACGGCGCGGCGATCAGCATGCTGGTGAGCAGCAGACCTCCGATAAAACTTCGCTTTGTCAAATCTCGCATTGCACTACTCCTGTTAAATTCGATTTTTCAATTTCCCGCATCGCCGGTCCCGTGACCGCGATCTGCAACGCGCGAAAGGCGCGCGTCCAATCGTTCGATATTCGTCCCCTGTGGACTTGAAGAGTACGGTCACGGCAATTCGGCGTCCAATACTGTTTACGCACTCTCCCCATAACCAGGAGTTATTGCGCTCTTCATCAGAAGGGGAAATTTCTATATGATAGTTCACAATTATAACAATGAGTTATGGGGACCAATGGCGTACCAGGGTATCGACAGGCTTGTCGCCCACTTCCTGGCGGTTGCCGACGAGGGCGGGGTAACCAAGGCCGCGGCCGAGCTCAATATTTCCCAGCCCGCGCTTTCCCGCAGCATCCGGATGCTCGAGGACCGCATCGGTGTCCCCCTCTTCCATCGCCGGTCCTCCGGCGTCGAGTTGACCGCGTACGGCCGCCTGCTTGCCCGCCGGGCGCGCGCCATGCAGCTCGAGTACGAGCACGCGCTCACCGAGATCGACGCGCTGTTGCACGGGCGGGAAGGAATTATCCGGATCGGCGCCATTCCGGCGTGGGAGACCATCTACATCCCGCGGGCACTCACCGCGGCCCGGGACAAGCTGGAAGGCATAAATTTCACGGTCGTCGGCGGGGCCACCCGTCCCCTGCTCGCCCAGTTGCGGGAGGGCGCAATCGATCTGGCCTGCATCGCCTTGGAAGAACTGACCCCGCCGGACATCGCCACCGAGGTTCTGATGGACATGGAGCGGGTTGTCGTCAGCAGCGCGGCCCACCCCTTGGCCCGGCAGAAGACAGTCACCGCGGAGGATTTGCTGAAATATCCGTGGAGCCAGCTCAAGGGCGATGAGATTACGCCATCCAGGCTCGGCGGCTACTTTTCCGCCTACGGGCTGGAGCCGCCGAACATCGAACTGGAATGCGAATCCAACTCCTCGCTGATTTCGATCATGAAGACATCCGAAATCATCAGCACCGCTCCCAAGCCCTTTGCCGAGCACAGGCGCTCCGAAGGGTTGACCATCCTGCCCATCCAAGGATCGCTCTGGCACTACAAGACCGGCATTGCCTACCGGCGGGAAACCTCGCCGCCGGCGTTTTTGATGTCGTTTATTTCCCACCTCCGCTCTTCGATCTCGGATGACGCAAAAGCTGCAGCCCCATAAGATATTCGCATGACCTCAAGCCTAATGGGCATTAGACGGGCATGGACAATTCGTGACTGAATAGCCGCCGGCGCAGGTTCGAGACTGTCCCGCCGGCCGCGCCGGGACAAACGGGAGAGCCCGGCGTTCCGGGAACAAGGCCGGGAACAAGGAGGAAAAATGGCCATCAACCAGTATTACGCCGTCCCCGAATTGGCCGAGTACAGCGAGCGGTTTAAGGACTTTTTTCAGTTCAAGCGCGAGGACGGCATCCTCGAGGTCAAGATGCACACCGAGGGCGGGCCGGTGAAATGGAGCTATCAGTTCCATCATGCGCTCGCCGAGCTTTGGACCGTCATCGGCCACGACAAGGAAAACGAGGTCCTGATTCTCACCTCGACGGACCCGTACTGGATCTACGAATGGGATACGGAGTCGTTCAAGGAGGTCGAGCAGTCGCCCGATGACGACCGGCGCTATAACGTGCAGATCTACGACACGCTGAAAATCGTCGAAAACTTCGTCAACGATATCGAGATTCCGACCATTGCCGCCATCAACGGGCGGGGCATCCATTGGGAAATGGCGCTGATGAGCGACATCACCCTTTGCACCCCCGACTTCATCCTGCGGGATGGGCATTTCAGCATGGACAGCGGCCACGTCCCGGGCGACGGCATGGGGCTGTGCCTGCAGCAGGTTCTCGGGATCAAGCGCGGCAATTACATGATGCTGACCAGCGGCAGCATGGATGCCGCGGAGTGCCTCGAGCTCGGGGTCGTCAACGAGGTGGTGGAGCGGGACGGCATCGTCGGCCGCGCCTGGGAGATTGCCCGCGACATCATGAAGAAGAGCCGGTCGGCCCGGCGGATGACCCACTATATCTGTGTGCGGCCGTGGAAAGCGGTTCTCGAACGGGACTTCCGCATTCACGTGATCTCGGAGATGTATTCGTTCAACCTGTCCGCCTCCGAGCACGACTTCGGGCACCTCAAACACAAAGACGGCGATTGAGGACGGACGGCGCCTATGACACAACTCACCGCACCATCGGGTCTCTTCGATCTTCGGGACAAGTCGGCCCTCATATCCGGGGCCTCGGGCGCGCTCGGCGAGGCCGCCGCGCGGGCGCTGGCCGGGGCCGGGGCGCACGTGACGCTCGCCGGCGGCAACGTGGCGAAGCTCGACGCGCTGGCAGACGAAATCGCCGGCGCGGAGGGAAGCGTATCCACCGTCGAGGGACGGCCCGTGGATGAAGCGGCGGCCGGGAAGCTGGTCGCGGCCGCCGCCGAGCCGAGCGGCCTGGACATCGTCGTCGCCGCGTCGGGCTTCTCCGTCGTCAAACCGATCATCGAGATGACCCCCGACGAATTCGGCAGCGTCATGGACGCGAACGTCCGGCAAACCTGGCTCCTGTCCCGGGCGGCGGCGAAGCGCTTCGTCGAGCAGGGACGCGGCGGAAAGATGATCCTGATTTCGTCGGTCCGCGGACAGTTCGCCGCGCCGGGCGGCACCTCGGCCTACGGGACGTCCAAGGCGGCCATAAATCTGCTCACCCGGTCCCTGGCGGTCGAGCTCGGACCCCACGGGGTTTGCGTGAACGCCATCGCGCCGACGGTATTTCGATCCGAACTCACCGCCTGGCTGTTCGAAGACAAGAACGAAAAGGCCCGCGCCAAGGTGTTGCAGCGCATCCCCCTCGGCCGGTTGGGGGAGCCCGATGATTTCACCGGAATATTCATGTTCCTCGCCTCCAGGGCGTCGGATTTCCTCACCGGTGAAATCATCAACGTGGATGGCGGTTTTTCGGCCAATTAGAGCGTTTTCCGGCCGGCAACGGTTCAAACCAGGGAGCCCTGACATGACGGCGGCAAATTCGGATTCAATCAACACGGTGGTCGTCGCCGGCGCCGGCATCATGGGCGCCGGCATCGCCCTCAACTTCGCCCAGGCCGGCCTCGCGGTCCGGGTGGTGGATGTCAGCGCCGAAGCACTCGGGAACTGCCGCAATCAGATTGCGGTCAATCTCGACTCCTTCGACGAATTCGATCTGCTCGCCGAAGACAAGGCGCAAATTGCCGGACGCATCGCGTACATGCAGAGCGGCGCGCTCCCGGCGGCGACCGACGGCTGCGACTATGTCGTCGAGGCCATGCCCGAGGTCCTGGACCTCAAACGGGAGTTTTTCGCCAAGCTGGATGATTTGCCGGGCGGCGTGATCGTCGCCAGCAACACCAGCAGCCTGACGGTGACCGATATGGCCGCCGGCATGCGGACGCCCGAGCGGCTCGTCGGTCTTCACTATTTCAATCCGGCCCATATCATTCCGGCCGTCGAAGTCCACCGGGGCGAACACACGGACGATGCGGCCGTCGACGTCACCATGACCCTGATGAACAGGGTCGGCAAAAAGCCCGTGCTGGTCAGAAAGGAAGTGCCGGGCTTCATCATCAACCGGCTGACCGGCGCCATGGAGCGGGAAATCGACTATCTGCTGGATGAAGGCATCGTCACCCCGGAAGACCTGGATGTTGCGGTCAAGGCGAGCTACGGATTCCGGCTGGCCTGCCTGGGCCCCATGGAAGCGGAGGACATGATCGGCCTGGATACGGCGGCGCGCGCCTCGGGCAACATCTTCCCGAAGCTCAGCAACGCGACCGACCCCTCGCCCGGTATCTTCGAAAAGGTGGAGCGGGGCGAGTTGGGCATCAAATCGGGGAAGGGTTGGTACGACTACACCGGCCGCACCAGGGAATCGGTGCTCGACGCCAACAACCGGCGCTTGCTGCGTCAACTGAAGCTGTTCACCGAGAGCGAATAGGAAGCATCCGGCATGAAGCTCGTCACCTTCGAGGTCCCCTCCCCGACCGGCCCGCTGCGGCGCATCGGCGCCCAATCCGGTGACTTGGCCGGTGACTTGGCCGATGACCAGTCCGATGACCGTATCGTCGATCTCAATCTGGCCTACGCGGCCTATCTCGCGGCGAGCGGACGAACCGACCGGGCGCGGGAGATCGCCGATGCCCTCATTCCCCCTGATATGATCGAGTTCTTCAAGGGCGGAGAACTTAGCCGGGACGCCGCCCGGCAGGCGCTCGACTTCGCCGCGAGCGATGCGGGGACGGACATGGCGCCCGCCCACGAACCGGAAGACATAACCCTCCTCGCCCCCGTGCCGCGGCCCCGGTCGATCCGGGACACCATCAGCTTCGAGACCCATGCCAAGAATTTCGAGAAGCGCTCGGGCAAGCCGACCCCCGATCTCTGGTACGAGCGGCCCATCTACTACAAGGGCAATTGCGACACGGTCATCGGGCCCGGCGAGGACATCGTCTGGCCCGGCCATACGGAGAAACTGGATTACGAACTGGAGTTCGGGATTTACATCGGCAAGACGGGCAAGAACATTCCGGCCGGCGAAGCCGGGGACTATATCGCCGGCTATACCATCTTCAACGACATCAGCGCCCGGGACACGCTGCAGAGCGAAATCACCATGATGCTGGGCCCGGCCAAGGGCAAGGACATGGACACCGGCAACATCTTCGGGCCCTGCGTGGTCACCCCCGACGAAATCGACGCGGGAAACCTCAAGATGGAGGCCCGCATCAACGGCGAGGTCTGGTCCGAGGGCAACAGTTCCGACATGTATTGGAGCTTTCCCCAGATCATCGAGTTCATCTCGAAGGACGAAACGCTCCACCCCGGCGACTTCATCGGATCGGGCACCATCGCCTTCGGCTGCGGCGACGAGCTGGACAGATGGATTCAGCGGGGCGACGTCATCGAACTCGAAGTCGAGGGCATCGGGGTCCTGCGGAACCGGGTCGCCTGATCCCGCCGCACGGAAGCGGGGTTGGAATTTGCTTCCAACGAAAATTTCGGATTCGGCCCGATCGCGTGGGCCGGTATAGGCATTTATGGGCATTTATGGACATTTGATGACTTGGTTAAATTCCAATTCGGGGCTTTTGGGCGCATTTTTGTGCGCGGGAACCACAAGTAAATTCATGTGGCAAATTCATGTGGCGAAACCCGCGGACGATGCTCCCCCATCAATGTGTGCGATCCGCCACCCGATGCCAGTCCCTCACCCAACTTCGGGCGGAGAGGGTGCAAAATTACCACGGAGCACACGGAGTAGATTCGAGTATGGATACTCCGTGTTCTCGGTGTTCGACCTAGTGAATATCCTGGATGCCCCGCGCTATCGGCGGGGCATGACGGGTGGAGTGTGCCCCAAAAGGAGTGCGTCATTACCCGGCTTGTCCGGGTAATCCAGAACAACGTAGATGCCCCGCATGGAGGCGGGACATGACGGCTGGCGTGTGCCGCAATTGGAGTGCGTCATACTCCGCGGCTTCCTTACCGGACCCTAGGTCCTGTTGACATTTATCGCATCCAAATGAGCGCCCCGACGAGGCACAGCATGGCCATGTAGGCGGTGACGGTCTTTTCGTAGCGTGTGGCGATGCGGCGGAAGTGCTTGATCTTGTTGATGAAACATTCGACGACGTGCCTTTCCTTGTAGAGTTCGGGGTCGTACGGCACGGCTTGTGCCCGCGACGGGTTGGAGGGGATCACCGCCACCATCCCGGCGCTGTCGAGGCGGGCGCGGAAGCGGTTCGCGTCGTAGGCGGTGTCGGCGATCAGGGTCTCGCCCGGCAGCCCGGCGATCAGCCCCTCGGCCTGGGTGACGTCGCCCACCTGGCCGCCGGTGAGGATGAACCGCAAGGGATTGCCCAGGCCATCGACGGCGATGTGGATTTTGCTCGTCAGGCCGCCGCGCGAGCGGCCGATGGCCTGAGCCTGAGCCCCCCTTTTGCGCCGGCGGCATGTTGATGCGCCCGCACGATGGTCGAATCCACGATCAGGTATTCGAAGTCGGGATCCTCCGCCAAGGCATTGAAAAGACTCTCCCAAACCCCCGCCTTGGCCCACCGCGAAAAGCGCACGTAGACGCTGTTCCAGTTGCCGAAGGCGTCCGGCAGATCGCGCCACGGCGAACCCGCCCGGGCGATCCACAGCACGGCGTCCACAAACAGGCGGTTGTCCCGACCCGTGGAGCCGCGATCCGCCTCTTTGCCCGGAACCAAACCCTTGATCCGGTCCCATTGCATATCCGTCAGTTCCCGTCGAAGCATGACACGCTCCCGCCAGTTGAAACGGTCTTGCTTGAATCACGCCAACCATGAATAGTCCGTTAATTGTCAACAGGACCTAGTCCGAACTCGGCGTCGGCGCGCTTTCGGGCCAGTTGTCGAGCATCGCCTGGAGATAGGTTTTCACTTTTTCCGGATCGAGATGGACCGAGCGTTTGATCTTGTCGACCTCGCCCTGCTCCTCGACCGGAATCTTCAGGGAATCGGTGAGACGGTTGAACAGGTTGAAGTAGCCGCTCATCAGGGTGAGCTCGATGACTTCCGCCTCGCTGAACACTTCCCGCACCCGCTCGAAAACGCCGTTGTCTTCCTTGGCGGTGTTGAGCGTCACATGCTCCGCCCACAGGATCGCCATCTTCTCCCGCTGGGTGAACAGATCGGAATCCATGTAGTCGCCGAGGCCGATTTGGATGGTTTGTTCGTCGGTAATGCCTGCCGCTTGACCAAGCGACGTGTTGTGCGCGAATCAGTAACTGCACGCGTTGATGTGCGAGGTCTTGATGACCACCATCTCCTTGATCCTGGTGCTCAACAGGCTGCCGGCCCCTTCCCGCTGCATCACCGCGTTGAACAGGATCAGGAACTTGGACACCTGGGGCACCTGCGCCAGCACGCGGTAGGAATTCGGCACCCGGCCCAGCATGGCCCGTGCCGCGTCGAATAGATTCTTGGTATCGCCGGTCGCCTGGCCGTCATCGACCATGCCGACCCGCTGGTCGGAATCGCTCATTTTATATTTTCTCCTGAAAGTTCTTTTACTCTTCTTACTCTTCGGCCTTTTTCCTCTCTTCGTAGGCCTCGATCGACGCTTCCACCTCGCCGATATGTTCGACCGCCCAGTCGCACAAGACCGCCAGCGGCTTCTCGAGCGTCCGGCCCAGCGGGGTGAGGGAATATTCCACCTTGGGCGGAATGACGGGATAGATCTTGCGCTCCACCATGCCGAGGGATTCGAGCTGCCGCAGGGTCTGGGTCAGCATCTTTTCCGAGATGTCCCCGATATCCCGCTTGAGCTCGGCGTAACGCATGGTGCGCTTGTAAAGCCGGCGGATAACCAGAATGTTCCACTTGTTGGACAGATAACCGAGGATTTTCTGGGCCGGCCGGTTGTGAAAAACGTTCGGTTGGTCGGGTGATTTGGCCTTTGCCGTCTTTGCCGTCTTGGCCATCAAACCGCCTCCCTCTCTGACTGCCGCGTACGATCCATTCAGTATATACGCACCAAATGGCATGTACAAGCCAATTAGGTATATACCTTGTCTGTGGACTTGTACTCCTGTATAGGGCATGAAACTATGGTATTGACGGGTAGGCGCCGGAGGAAACGGTATGGACCTAGGGATCAGGGCACAATGGTATGATCTTCCGGCGGATGGCCGGGACGAGTATTTCGACTGGCTGCACAATGCCTATTTGCCGGCGGTCCGGAAGCGGCCGGGCTATCTTTGGGCCGCGGCGTACCGGATTCCCGGCGGCGACAACAACGTGACGTTTCATGAACGCATGCACCGAGCCCCGGAAGGCGAGGTCGGCCAGGGCTCCCAGTTCATCCTGGCCATGGGCGCCGAGAACCCGCACGCTTTCTTCCTCCCCGAAGACGAAGCCTGGCCCGAAGATGCGGACCCGGCGGCGGTGGAGATGCTCGGCCGCCGCGAGGAGGTCCGCACCTGCGTCTTTTCCGAAGTCGACCGGGTGAACGGGCCCGAAGCGGACTCGCGGCCCCTCGGCACGGCCCCCGGCCCGGCGGTGCAATGGGGCGCCTTCCGCACCGAAGAGTGGGACCAGGAGTTCGACGTCAGCAAATGGTATGCCCAGTACCGGCTGCCCGCGGTCGCCGAAATGCCCGGCGTCATCGCCGCCCGCCGGCTGGCCTGCATCGCCGGCTGGCCCCATCACGGCGTGGTCTACGAGTTCACCTCATTGCAGGCGCGGCTGGACGGATTTCACAAGCACGAGTCCCTCGGCGAAGTGCCCGGCGAATGGACCAACCGGGTGGCGCTGTCGCAAACCTTCCATCAACCGGGCAGCCCCAGCGTCGCCGAGCGCACCTGGCCGGCCGAATAACCCCAGTCTATTTTCACTAAGGAGATTTCGAATGTCCCGTGTTCCGATTATTCCGGATGAAGAAGCGACGGCCGAGCAGGCGGTCATCTTCGATCATTCCAAAATCATGTTCGGCCGCGTCGCCAACGCGGTCCGCGCCGGTTCGGCGTCGCCGAAGCTCATGCAGTCCCTGTTCAGCTTCATCGTCGCGGGTCTGCGCGAGGAGATTTCCGGTATCCTCGACGTCCGCACCAAATGCCTGGTGATCCTCAAGACCTCGACCCTCAACGGGTGCGCCTATTGAACGAGCCACAATGAAACGCTCGGTCGGGCGTTAGGATTCTCGGAAGACACGATCGAGGCGGTCACCGGCGGCTACCTCGACTCCGAACTGTTCAGCGATGCCGAAAAAGCGGCCATGCGCTGGGCGGAGGTCATGACCGAAAAGCAGTACCAAAGCGGCGGCCCGGGAAAGCCGCCCCAGGACGGTCCCGCCTTCGAGGAACTCAAAAAGCACTATTCCGACGAACAGATCGTCGAAATCTGCTTCACGTCGGGCTTCTTCAATTTCTGGAACCGGTTTACCGACAGCCTGCAAATTCCCATCGAAGACAACCCGGTCATGAACCTGTTCTCCAAGTCCACCTCCATCGACCCGGACGACTACGCCCGCTACATGCGGTCCTGCTGGTGGAACGGGAAGGACGTGGCGGAGGCCGCGGAGTAGTCCATGGTCCGCGTGGATGAATTTCCCGACGGGTTCCGGGAGGACTACCTCAATCGGGAAATGCCCACCTTCGACGAGAGCCCGTTCGTGCTCGGGCCGCCCCTGGCCGAGCGGCGGGTGTCGCTGATATCCACCGCCGGGCTTCACCGCAAGGGCGACCGGCCGTTCACCGAAGAATCGGGAGATTTCCGGGTTATCCCCAAGGATTTGCCGGACGAAGACCTGGTGATGACCCATGTGTCGTCCAACTTCGACCGCATCGGCTTCATGAAGGATGCCGACGTCGCATTCCCCATCAACCGGCTGAATGAGCTGGCGGCGGAGGGCGTCATCGGCAGCGTCGCCGAATATCACTACTCGTTCATGGGCGCGACGGAGCCCGACAAGATGGCGCCCAGCGTCACCGAGATCGTCGCCGCCCTGAAGGCGGACAAGGTCGATGCGGTGATGCTGTGCCCGGTCTGACCCAGCTGCACGCGCGCCGTCGGCGCGCTCGCCCACTACCTAGAGCGCGCCGGGATCGCCACCACCCAGGTGAGCCTGGTCCGCGAGCACTCGGAGAAGATCAGGCCGCCGCGGGCGCTGTGGTGCGGGTTCGAACTCGGCCGGCCCTTCGGCACGCCCAACGAGCCGGACTTCCAGCGGCGGGTATTGGCCGAAGCGCTGGCGCTCCTGGAACGGCCCGAGGGACCGATCCTGGACGATTTCCCCGATGGACCACCCAGCGGGTCTGCCGGCGCCGGCGACGAAGACAACGAAGGCTGGACCTGCCCGGTCAACTTCGGCGGAGGCGAAGAACCCGACCTGGAAAAAGACCCTGCCGGCGCCGTTCGCCGGGAAATGGCCCTGCTGCGCTCGTGGTACGGCCTTGCCCTGGAAAACAACGGCAAGACCATGGCCGGCGTCTCCGGGATCGGCATCGAGCAGTGCGTGGACTACCTCTCCGCCTTCGCCCTCGACCCCGATACCCCGCCCGTCCGCACCGACATTCCGCGCTACAATTTCTTCAAGCTGTGCGTCGACGACATCAAGGCCTACTACTTCGAAGCGGCCACGGCCCGTCCCGGCCCCGCCACGGACAAGGAAGTGGCCGACTGGTACTACGGCCAATCGGCGATGGGCGAATTCCTGCTCAAGCTGAACGACATCTGCTCCAAGCTGGATGATCCGGTCCTGCGCAAAATGTCCGACCGCCGCCTGATCCCCGTGCACCAGCACCACTTGAAGGCCTGATCTCCGCCGTTTAACCCGGATTTCTCACCAGGGTCACGGCCTGCGCCGGGTTCAGGCTTCGCCCGAGCGTTCCGCTTCGGCCAACCGGGTGACGATCCGCCGCATTTTTACCGCCCCCTCATCGGAGGGAACGTGTTTCTCACGATATCCGGGACGGTCGTCCCGCACCCACTGGTCCTCGATCCACTCGATGGCGTCCTTGTCCTCCTCGAAGACCTTGCTCGTCGCATCCGAGTAGAACGCATCGAGTTCCGCATCCTGCGGCGTAAAGTCGCGGGCGAATATCCACCAGTACAGCGACGTATACTGGGTCTCCGGCGTAATGAAGTGAAGAATATGGGGCTGGTATTCGGTTCGGCCATCGACGGTTCCCGCCGGGTCCTCGAATTTTCCCAGCGCGTCATGAAAACCCGGTGTGACGAACGTCGAGTGCGCATGACGAATAATCGGCGCATCTCCCAGCCGCGTCGCCCGCTGATGAAGTTCGGGCACCGGCTCGCCCTCGTTGACCCGGTAGTTGTCGACCGTATCTCCATCAACGGTGACGTCGATCTTTGATTCCGCGTGTTTTGGCGTTCCGAGGGCGGCCCCGTGCAGGTACTGAAAATGGGTGATGTCCATCAGGTTCTCGTGGATCGCCAGATAGTTTCCCTTGACGTGATAGAAGCCGCTGCCATATCCCCATTCGTCCGAATTGACCCAGTCGTAATCCGGCAGCAGGCTGGGATCGGCTTGGGCGGGGTCGCCGGTCCAAATCCAGACCATCGGCGGTTTCTCGACGATGGGGTAGCGCTGAATGCCGATGGAACTCGTATCCATATCGAGCGCCGAAGGGACCTTCACGCAAGCGCCTGATGTATCGTAGGTGAGTCCGTGATACCCGCACTGAATCGTGTCGTCGTCGTGCAGGGTGCTGCGGTGCAGCGGGAAACCCCGGTGTGCGCAGCGGTTTTGCAGCGCCACGATCTCGCCGTCCCGGGTGCGGAAATAAACAAGGCTCTGATTGAGAACCATCCGGTTGTTCAACTCACGCCCGACCTCGCCGCTCCAATCGAGGACGTACCAGCAATTCCTGATCAACGGCGTATCCCGATCAGCGATATCGGTGGTCGGCGCTTTACCGGCCATCTCGTTCATCCTGCGCACTCCCTACGGTGTTCGCGGGTTTTTCCCAATTCCCAAAAATGATGTTCCGATCCTGTTCAAGATTCAAGCCCCCGTTGGACTTGCCGCGAACCGGCCCAGCTGTATCACATAGCGACCCACTTCGACGCCCGCCGATTGAACGGCGAACGCGCCGGCGGGTATCCTTCGGCCACAAGGAATTCATGAGGAATTCATGAGGAATTCATGAGGAATTCGTGGGGAATCAATGCCATAGGAGGCTGATATGCCGGACGGACAAACGGTCGAAGTCGCGAAAATGAAATTCTCCGCCACCTGTCCCAATAACGCGCGGACGGACGTGGTGTCGGGAGAGGAAGAGATTGTCATGGATCACCCGGAGCCGCGCGGCACCGGGCTCGGCATGTCGCCGATCCACACCTACCTCTCCGGTTTCATTGGCTGCACCAACTCGACCATCCACAAGCTCGCAAAACGGGCCGGCACCGAAGTGACGGCGCTGGATCTCGAGATGGAGGTCGGCCTGGACCGCCGCGGCCTGACCATGGATCAGGTGGTCGAGCAGCCTTTCGTCTATGCCAAGACCATCGTCAACATCACCATCGACGCCAGCGACGAACAGCTCCAGGAAATGAAGGACGGCCTGTCGGAGTGGTGCCCCATCGCCAAGACGTTCAAGAACGCGGGCACGGAAGTCGTCGAGGAGTGGAACGTCACCAAGCCGTAGGGGCTTCTAGCCCACGGCAATGTGACGACAATGTGATCCGAGGGGGGCTTAACGCCCCCCTTTTCGCACGGCATCTTAGGGCCCTCCATACGAACCGGTTTCCCGCTGCCATGCCCAAATCGCGCAAACGCAAACCCAAGGTCAAAAAGGGCCCGACACGGTCCAGGAAGTCCGGCACCCCGCCGCCGTTGATGGGTCCCGGCGCCCCGTCTATCGACCGCGCCGCCGGCAGCGGCAGTGTGGACTGGTCCGGCGGGCGCAAGTCATCGGGCGGCGGGCCGCTCATCACCTTCGGCGGCATCGCGGCGGTGCTGTTGATCGCCGGCGGCGTCTGGTTCTGGTCGACCGTCCAGGAAAGCAACGCCTTCGAGGAATTGGCGGCGGCCGGCCGGGATATCCTCGAGCGGGTGGAGAGCTTCCCCGATCGCGGCCGGCGCCATCTCGGCCCCGGTGAAACGATGAACTATGGCACGCCGTTCCCCACGTCGGGGGATCACGACCCCTTCCCCACCAATCCCGGATTCTACGCCACGGTCCAGCCGCCGACCCGGCTGGTCCACGCCCTCGAACACGGCAACATCGTCATCTACTACGACCGGCCGCCGGCGCTGGACATGGCGACGCTCCGGGAATGGTCCAAGTTTTATGGCGGCACCTGGGACGGGCTTGTGGTGGCGCCGTCCCGCGGCCTCGGCGGAAGCCTCGTGTTCACCGCCTGGACCAAGCGGCTCAAAATGGACAAGTTGAACCCGGCGCACGGCGCCGCGTTCATCGACGAATACCGCGGCCGGGGACCGGAACGGCCCGTAAGGTAAAATACCTTAAGCTACTGAATTTATTTTGATAATAAATTTATGTTGCTATTTTGTTCTATTTGAGCTAACGTCCTCTCCCGAGTTCATCAGGCAAAAGAAATCAAGAGAGGAACCCCATGTTCAATATCGAGCTCATGAAGGACGCAAGCGCCCTGACCTCCATCGTCATGGCCGGCTATGTCTTCCTGGTGATCTTCTAGAGCCGATCATGGTTTGTCGGAATCGCTTTGCGGTGCCGACAATCCATGTGAAGCGGCTCTACACTATTGAAGTAGATCGGATTCACATGTTTTGACGAAACCGCCCCGTGGTTCCGTCAAAACATGACCCGATCTAGGTCCGAATTCCCGGATGTGGGCCGAACGGCAATCTTGGGCATGAACCCCGGTGGTTCCGTCAACTACCGCAGACCGCAAGTCCCCCCGTATCCCAGCGCCGCCGGAGCAAGGCAACCC
Source organism: Rhodospirillales bacterium (assembly GCA_965207535.1). Taxonomy (GTDB): domain Bacteria; phylum Pseudomonadota; class Alphaproteobacteria; order Rhodospirillales; family UBA2165; genus JAJDXO01. The sequence goes on from CBDBMR010000016.1 coordinate 550,837, forward strand.
CGGCTTGGTCTTCCGGCGGCAAAGGCCCGCCGGCCGGTCCGCCCGGCCGGCGGGGTTGGGAAACGGCCCGTTACTCCTTCGGGGGCAGCGGGCGGGACTTGCGGTCACCCCCCACCGCCACATAGGTGAAAATTCCTTCGGTTACCTTGATCCGGGTTTGCTGGTTTTGGCGGACCAGCACCCAGGCCTCGATCTTGACGGTGATGGAGGTCCGCCCTTCCCGTTCGGTCGAGCAATAGCAGGCCAGCAGATCACCGACGAGGACCGGCTCGTGAAAGGTCATTTCCTTGATGGCGACGGTGGCGGTTTTGCCCCGGGCGCGGTTCTCGGCATAGGTGCCGCCGGCCAGGTCCATCTGGGACAGCAGCCAGCCGCCGAAAATGTCGCCGAACGGGTTGGTATCGGCGGGCATGGTCCGCACAAGCTGGGTCAATTCACCGCCGGGTCCTTCTTGGGTTTCGGCCATGGGAAAATTCCTCGTCCCGGAAAAACGTTGCCACACACTATATGTTGTTATAATTCCATGATTGGCTACAGGATCAAGTAATTCCGTCGGGTTCCGCCACGGATCGACTTGATCCCGAACAATAACTCCAAGGGCGAAACGCCATGAACGACCTGTTCGCCGGACAAAACGGCAGGAAGACCACCAGGCAAACGGCGAAAACCCCGCGGAAATCCGGGGGAAAACCGAAATCCTATTCGGCCAAGGACATCGAGGTCCTGGAAGGCCTGGAGCCGGTGCGCCGGCGTCCGGGCATGTATATCGGCGGCACCGACGAGCGGGCGCTGCATCACCTTGTGGCCGAGCTGCTCGACAATTCCATGGACGAGGCGGTGGCCGGCGAGGCCACCCGGATCGAGATCGAACTGGCCGCCGATCAGACGGTGACGGTGCGCGACAACGGCCGCGGCATCCCCGTCGATCCTCACCCCAAGTTCAAGACCAAGTCGGCGCTGGAGGTGATCCTCACCACCCTCCACTCGGGCGGCAAGTTCTCCCACAAGTCCTACGAAACCGCGGGCGGCCTGCACGGCGTGGGCCTGAGCGTGGTCAACGCGCTGGCCGACGAACTCACCGTCGAGGTGGCCCGGGACAAGAAGGTCTGGGGCCAGTCCTACAGCCGCGGCAAGCCCAAGGGCAAACTGAAGGAATTGGGCACGGCCTCCAATCGGCGGGGAACCACGGTCTCGTTCCATCCGGATCCCAAGATTTTCGGCGCCAAGGCGCACTTCCGCCCGGCCCTGCTCTATCGCATGGCGCGCTCCAAGGCCTACCTGTTCCGCGGCGTCGAGATCCGCTGGTCCTGCGATGAGAGCCTGATCGCCGGGAAGGACGAAACGCCGGCCAAGGCGACCCTGCATTTTCCGGGCGGGCTCGAGGACTATCTCGCCCAGACCCTGGAAAACCGTGCCACGGTGACGGAGAGGACCTTCGCCGGCGAGGCCGACCTCAACGGCGGCTCGGGCCGGGTCGAATGGGCCGTCGCGTGGCCCGCCGACGAGGACGAATACTTCAACTCCTACTGCAACACCGTGCCGACCCCGCAAGGCGGCACCCACGAAGCGGGCTTCCGCACGGCCGTGACCAAGGCGCTCCGGGCTTATGGCGACCTCACCGGCAACAAGGCGGCGGCCAAGGTGACCGGCGACGATACCCTGGGCGGCGCCTGCGTCATGCTCTCGGTGTTCATCGCCGACCCGCAATTCCAGGGCCAGACCAAGGAAAGGCTGGCGACGCCCGAAGCGGCCAAACTGGTGGAAGGCTCGGTCAGCGACCATTTCGATCACTGGCTGTCGGGCGATCCCAAGGCCGCCGACACGCTTCTGGAGCGGATCGTCGAGCGCAGCCGGGAACGGATGCGCAAGCGCCAGGAAAAGACCCTCAAGCGCCAATCGGCGGCCCGGAAACTGCGCCTGCCCGGCAAGCTCGCCGATTGCACCCAAAAATCCCGGGAAGGCACGGAACTGTTCATCGTCGAAGGCGATTCCGCCGGCGGCTCGGCCAAACAGGCCCGCGACCGGGCAACCCAGGCCGTCCTGCCGCTCAGGGGCAAGATCCTGAACGTGGCGAGCGCCACCGCCGACAAGATGAACGCCAACCAGGAACTCAACGATCTGATCGAGGCGCTGGGCTGCGGGACCGGACCCCGCTACGCCGACGACGATCTGCGCTACGACAAGATCATCATCATGACCGACGCCGATGTGGACGGCGCCCACATCGCCTCCCTCTTGATGACGTATTTCTTCAAGGAAATGCCCGAACTTATTGAAAACGGACATTTGTTTATCGCCCAACCACCCCTCTACCGGATCGCGCAGGGGGGCGAGACGGCCTACGCCATGGACGATGCGCACAAGGACGAATTGCTGGAAAAGGTGTTCACCGGACGGGGCAGGATAGAGGTCTCGCGCTTCAAGGGGCTGGGCGAAATGCCGCCGGCGCAGTTGAAGGAGACCGCCATGAACCCGGACACGCGGACCCTGTTGCGGGTCACGGTGCCGGCCGGCCAGTCCGACGACGAGCACCGGGAGGCCAGGGAGACCGCCAAGCTGGTGGATGACCTGATGGGCAAGAAGCCGGAACTGCGCCTCGCCTTCATCCAGTCCCACGCCGCCGAACTGGAAGACGGGCTGATCGACGTCTGACGCCTACTCCGCCGCCGTCTTCAGGGCGGAGAAATCCCTGAGATATTCCTGGCCGCGCTCGAAATAGCTTTCCACCGACCAGTCGAAGCCCTCGATCTCTTCCTGTGAAAGCTCGCGCATGAGCCTGGCGGGCCGGCCGCTCCACAGTTCCCCCGATCTGATCACCTTTTTCGGCGTCAGCAGGGCGCCGGCGGCGAGCATGCCCTGGGTTTCGATCGTGCCCTCGTCGAGGACGATGGAGCCCATGCCGACGAACGCATTGTCGGCGATGTTGCAGGCATGAAGCAGCGCCATGTGGCCGATGGTCACGTCGTCGCCGATATAGGTGCCCTGGGTTTGGATGTGGACGTGGATCACCGTGCCGTCCTGGACGTTGACCCGCTTGCCGATGCGGATCGGGTTGTCGTCGCCGCGCAGCACGCAGTTGAACCACACCGACGATCCCGCGCCGATCTCCACGTCGCCGATCACCGAGGCGCCCGGCGCGATGAACACGTCATCGGCGATCTTCGGCCACTTGCCGTTGTAGGGCAGGATGTTTCCTTGGAAGTCGGTCATGTCTCGCTCCTTCTCGGGCGTGCTATTCGAGGCCGGTCTCTTCAGGCAGACCCAGCATGATGTTGAGGTTCTGCACCGCGCTCCCCGCCGCGCCCTTGCCGAGATTGTCCGACTGGGCGGCCAAAACCGCGTGGCCGTGGGCGTCGTTGCCGAAGACGTAGAGCCTGAGATGATTGGTGCCGTTCAGGGCCTCCGGATCCAAAAGCGCCGCGTGGCCCGCCGCATCGCCCGGCTCGGCGACGGTGACGAACCGGCGGCCCGCATACCAGGCGGCGAGACAACCGTGCAGATCGGCGACCGACGGCGTCCCCGGCAGCGCCGCCAATTGCAGCGGCACCTGAACGATCATCCCCTGCCGGTAGCGCCCCACCGACGGCGCGAACAGGGGCCGGGCCTCCAACAGGCCGTGGGCCTGGATTTCCGGCACATGCTTATGTTCGAGGCCGAGGCCGTAATAGTAGAACTCGGACGAGATGGCATTGTCCGCGGAGGCATCCTCCATCCGCCTGATCAGCGACTTGCCGCCGCCCGAATAGCCGGACACCGCATTGATGGTCACCGGATAGTCCGCCGGCATCAGCCCGGACGCCACCAAAGGCCGTATGAGCGCGATGGACGACAGCGCGTAGCAGCCGGGATTGGCGACAAGCCGCGCGCCGGCGATCTTGGCCTCGTGCCCCGCCTCGAGCTCGGGATAGCCGAACACCCAGCCCGCCGCCGTCCTGTGCGCCGTCGAGGCGTCGATGATCCGGGTGCACCCGTCGGCAAGCGCCACGGCCTCGCGGGCCGCGTCGTCGGGGAGGCAGAGGATGGCGACGTCGGCTTCGGCGAGGGCCGCCTTCCGGGCGTCCGCGTCCTTCCGCTCGGCGTCATCCAGGTGGATGAGCGAGAGGTCGCCGCGGGGTCCGAGCCGTTCGGCGATCTCAAGGCCGGTCGTCCCCGCCTCGCCGTCGATGAAAATTCTTGCCGTCATGTCATGCGTCCTGTGGGGCGCTGACATACGCCCTTGTTTCCGCCTTGGGAAGCCCAAATAAAAAGGGCCGCCCGGTTGCACGGACAGCCCTTTCCAAAAGAGAAGTATTCCGTGCTTAACGTTTCGAGAACTGGAAACTGCGCCGGGCCTTGGCGCGGCCGTACTTCTTCCGCTCGACGACGCGGCTGTCGCGGGTCAGGAACCCGCCTTTCTTGAGGACCGGGCGCAGCGCCGGGTCGTGGAAGGTCAGCGCCTTGGAGATGCCGTGGCGCACCGCTCCGGCCTGGCCCGAAAGGCCGCCGCCGGAAACCGTGCACATGACGTCGTACTGGTCGACGCGGCCCACTTCCTGGAACGGCTGGTTGAGCATCATTCGCAGCACGGGACGCGCGAAGTAGGTCTCCACGTCCCGCTCGTTGACCACGATCTTGCCGCTGCCGGGCTTGAGCCAGACACGGGCCACCGCATCCTTCCGCTTGCCGGTGGCGTAGGCGCGGCCGTGCTCGTCGAGCACCGGCTCGGCGGGCGCCGCAGGCGCGGCCTCGACGGGCGTCTCGGCCGCCGCCGCCCCGTCACCGCCTTCAAGCGTTTCTTTCAGTTCCTCGAGGACCTCCGCTGTCGGTTGATCAGCCATATCAGGCGCTCCTCTTGTTCTTCGGGTTCATGGCGGCGACGTCCAGCACCTGGGGCTTCTGCGCCTCGTGGGGATGTTCGGCGCCGGCATAGACGTGCAGCTTGCGCATCTGTTGGCGGCCGAGCGGCGAGCGGGAGATCATCCGCTCGACGGCCTTGTGAACCACCCGCTCCGGGTGCTTGCCGTCGAGAATCTCGCCGGCGGTCGCGCTCCTGATGCCGCCCGGATAGCCGGTGTGGCGGTAATAGGTCTTGTCGGTGCGCTTGTTGCCGGTGAGCCGCACCTTGCCCGCATTGACGACGATGATGTTGTCGCCGCAATCGATATGCGGGGTGAAGGTGGGCTTGTGCTTGCCGCGCAGCCGGGAAGCGACGACGCTGGCGAGCCGGCCGAGGACCACGTCCTCGGCGTCGATCACGAACCAGCCCCGCTGTACGTCGCCGGGTTTGGCCGAATAGGTTTTCATTCTTCAGTTCCTCTCGAAGACGCGCGAATATACGGTTTCGCGCCCGCAAGTCAACGGCGAAATTCGCGAATAATTCAATGATTCCCGAGGGTTAGAAATGAGGTATTATATTACCTCAATTCGATCATCAAGAGCATGGGGACACTGGCGAGATTATCCCTTGCGGCGACGGGATCAAAGGCGGATTCTCAATGCCAGCGACCCACTCCAAGGAGGCTCCCAAATGCCCGACGCCCCCCAGCCGGACCAGCTCGACGAAGCCATCCTGCTCCGCGACGACACGGATGCAGGCATCACCACGGTGACCCTCAACCGTCCCGCCAAGCGCAATGCGCTGTCGGACGCCATGCTGGCGGAGCTGAAGTCGACCCTCGACGCCATCAACGGGGACCCCGCGGTGCGGGTGGTCGTTCTCGCGGCCAACGGTCCGGTCTTCTGCGCCGGGCATGACTTGAAGGAAATGCGGGCCGACCCCTCCTACGACAACATCCTCAGGCTGTTCACCGATTGCAGCGAGGTGATGCTGACCCTCACACGGATGCGCCAGCCGGTCATCGCCCGGGTGCACGCGACCGCCGCCGCCGCCGGGTGCCAGTTGGTCTCCGCCTGCGACCTCGCCGTCGCCGGCGAGGACGCCAGGTTCGCCACGCCGGGCATCGTCAACGGGCTGTTCTGCTCGACGCCCATGGTGCCGCTCAGCCGGACCGTCGGGCGCAAGGCGGCGATGGAAATGCTGCTCACGGGCAATCTGATCGATGCCGAGCGCGCGCTTCGGTTCGGCCTCGTCAACCGGGTGGTGCCCGCCGACCGACTCGACGAGGCGGTGATGGAATTCGCCGAACGAATCGCCGGCCTGTCGACCAAGTCCATGTCCATGGGCAAGGAGGCGTTCTACAGGCAGATCGACATGGACCTGGACGAAGCCTACGCATTCACGTCGAAAGTGATGGCCGAGAATATGCAGGTGCACGATGCCCGGGAGGGCATCGACGCGTTTCTCGAGAAACGTCACCCCGAATGGCAGGACCGGTAGGCGCCCGGCTTGAACCTGTATTACCCCGATACGTCGATCCGCGACATCCTCCGGCGGGTGAAGACCATCGCCATGGTCGGCGCCAGTCCGGATTGGGTCCGGCCCAGCCATTTCGCCATGAAGTATTTGCAGCGCAAGGGCTACCGGGTGATCCCGGTGAACCCTCGGGCCGCCGGCGATGAGATACTCGGCGAAGAGGTCTACGGTGCGCTGGCCGACGTCCCGCCCACCTTCGAAATGGTCGACGTGTTCCGCAACCCGGACGCCGCGGGACCGGTTACCGACGAGGCCATCGAGATCGCATCCGAGAAAGGAATCCAGGTCGTCTGGATGCAGTTGGGGGTGGTCAACCACGAGGCGGCCGCCCGCGCCGAAGCGGCCGGGCTGTCGGTGGTCATGGACCGCTGCGCCAAAATCGAATACGGACGCCTGTTCGGCGAGTTGAGCTGGTCGGGCGTCAACTCCAGGATCATCACCGCCAAGCGCGCCCCCTTCAGACGGTAGGACCATGAGCGGCAAAGAAGAAAAATCAGGCCCCATCGAGTACGGTTTCGAGACCCGGGCGGTTCACGCCGGCGCCCAGCCGGATCCGGTCACCGGCGCCCGGGCCACGCCCATCTACCAGACGACGTCCTACGTTTTCGACGACACCGAACATGCCGCCGATCTGTTCAACCTGTCCCGGTTCGGATTCATCTATTCCCGGCTCGGCAACCCCACCGTCTCGGTGCTGGAGGAGCGGGTCGCCAGCCTGGAAGACGGGCGCGCGGGCCTCGCGGCGGCATCCGGCCATGCGGCCCAGTTCCTGACCTTCTTCACCCTGCTGGAGCCCGGCGACGAGTTCATCGCGTCGCGCAATCTATATGGTGGGTCGGTCACCCAGTTCGGCCTGTCGTTCAAGCGGCTGGGCTGGACCTGCCGTTTCGTCGACCCGGCCCGCCCGGAGAACTTCCAGGACGCCCTAACGCCGAAGACCAAGGCGATCTTCCTCGAAGTGCTCGCCAATCCCGGCGGCATCATCGTCGATCTGGAGCGGGTGGTGGAGATCGCCGGCGAGGCCGGCATTCCGGTGATCGTCGACAACACCATGGCGTCTCCCTACCTCTGCCGGCCGATCGAATGGGGCGCCGACATCGTCATACATTCGACCACCAAGTACCTCTCCGGGCACGGCAATTCCATGGGCGGCGTGATCGTCGAGAGCGGCAAATTCGACTGGCTCCAGGGCGGCAAGTTCCCGGGCATGACCGAGCCGGACCCGGCCTATCACGGCCTCAACTTCTACGAGACCTTCGGCGACTTCGGCTTCACCACCAAGGCCCGCGCCGTCGCGCTCCGGGATTTCGGGCCGACCATGGCGCCGCTGAACGCGTTTCTGACCATCACCGGGATCGAGACCCTTGCGCTGCGCATGGACCGGCATGTGGCCAACGCCCGAAAGGTTGCCGAATTCCTGGAAGCGCATCCGGCGGTCGATTGGGTGTCCTATGCCGGATTGGCGTCGAGCCCGTATCACGATCTCGCGGCGAAGTACCTTCCCAACGGGCCGGGCGCCACGTTCACCTTCGGCCTCGAGGGCGGCTTCGACGCCGGTGTCAAATTGGTCGAGGCCTGCGAGCTGTTTTCCCACCTCGCCAACGTGGGCGACACGCGGAGCCTGATCATCCACCCCGCCTCGACGACCCACCGGCAGCTTAACGAAGAGCAGCAGATCGCCGCCGGGGCCGGTCCCGACGTCATCCGGCTGTCCATCGGGATCGAGAACGCCGACGACATCCTGCGTGATCTGGATCAAGCGCTGAGCGCCGCCTGAATGGCATAACCGCTCCCATGAACAATCTGAAACAGCGCGCCCACGCGTTCCTGGAGCTCTCGGTCCCCGGGGACCGTTGGGGCTACGCATTCGACTGTTTCATGATTGCTCTGATCTCCGCCAATGTGATCGCGGTCATTTTGGAGACGGTCCCGGCGCTCTCGGAGGCCTATGGGACATTCTTCAGGTATTTCGACATCGTTTCGGTGATCATCTTCACCGTCGAATACGTGCTCCGGGTGTGGTCGTGCACGGCGGAGCGGGCCCGCGATTACGGCCATCCCATCAAGGGCCGGATCAAGTTCATCCTTTCGCCCCTCGGGATCATCGATCTCCTGGCGATCCTGCCCTTCTATCTCGGCTTCCTCATCGATGCCGATCTCAGAATTTTGAGGGTGTTCCGGCTGATCCGGCTGCTCAAGCTCACCCGCTATTCGCCCGCCCTCATCGTTATCGGCGCGGTGATCAGGAACCAGTCCAAGGCGCTGACCGCGGCCCTGTTCCTGATGCTCACGGCGCTGGTCCTGACGTCGAGCATCATCTTCGCCGTCGAGCACCGGGTACAGCCCGACAAGTTCGGCTCCATCCCGGACGCCATGTGGTGGGGCATCGCCACGCTGACCACGGTCGGTTACGGCGACGTCACCCCGATCACTCCCTTGGGCAAGTTCTTCGGCGCCGTGACCATGATCCTGGGTATCGGCATGTTCGCCCTGCCCACCGGCGTCATCGCCACCGGCTTCGCCAACGAGATCCGCAAGCACGAATTCATCGTCAGCTGGCGGCTGGTTTCGCGGGTGCCGCTGTTCAACGACCTGGACGCCGCCCAGATCGCCGAGATCGTCAATCTGCTGACCCCGCTGGTGGTGCCGCCCCGTCACGCCGTGGTCCGCATGGGCGAACCAGGGGACAGTATGTTCTTCGTTATTTCCGGCGAACTCGAAGTGGCGGCGCCGGGTCAACCGTACAAGCTCGGCGAGGGAGAATTCTTCGGCGAGATGGGCCTCCTGCGCAACACGGTCAGGCTCACCGACGTCGTCTCGCTGACCGACTGTCAGTTGCTTGAACTCACGGCGGAAAATTTCTGGAAACTGATCGACATCCACCCGGATCTCGGCGACCGGGTCCGCGAGGTGATGGAGCACCGGCTGACGATGGTCGACGACGCGACCACCCGGGTGGTGAACGGCGACTAGGCGCCCATATTGGCCGTGGTGATTTCGCCGGCCCCGGCTTCTCCTAGCACTCCGGCAGGTTGACCGCGAGACCGCCGAGACTGGTTTCCTTGAACTTGGAGCTCATGTCGGCGCCGATCTGGCGCATGGCCTCGATGCAATTGTCCAGCGGCATGAAATGGCTCCCGTCCCCGTGCAGGGCCAGCGACGCGGCCGACACCGCCTTGATGGCGCCAATGCCGTTGCGCTCGATGCACGGTACCTGGACGAGGCCGCCCGCCGGGTCGCAGGTCATGCCGAGATGGTGCTCCAGGGCGATCTCGGCGGCGTTCTCGGCCTGTGCCGGGGAGCCGCCAAGCGCCGCCGCCAGCCCCGCCGCCGCCATCGCCGAAGCGGAGCCGACCTCGGCCTGGCAGCCGCATTCCGCGCCGGAGATGGAGGCGTTGGCCTTGATCAGGCCGCCGATGGCCGCGGCGGTCAGCAGGATGTCGGCAATCCCGTCTTCCTCCGCGCCGACGCAGTGATCGCGGTAGTAGCGGACGACCGACGGGATGACGCCCGCCGCCCCATTGGTCGGCGCGGTGACGACCCGGCCGCCGGCCGCGTTCTCTTCGTTGACCGCCATGGCGTAGACCGACAGCCAATCCACCACCTGGTGAGGCTGCAGGCTGTTCGATCCCCGCTCGGCGATCAGGCGCTGATGGATGCCGCGGGCGCGGCGCGCAACGTCGAGGCCGCCGGGCAGACTGCCATCCACCGAGAGTCCGCGCTCGATGCAGCTTTCCATCACCGACCACACATGGGAAAGGCCGTCATTCAGCTCGGCCTCGGTCATGACGGTAAGTTCGTTCGCCCGCTTCATGTCGGCGATGGAGAGCCCCGAGGCCGATGACATCTCCAGCATCTCGGCGGCGCTCCCGAAGGGATACGGGACCGGACGGCCTTCCGCCTCCCCGGTACCGGCATGGGTCAGTTCCTCCGCCGACAGAACGAAGCCGCCGCCGATGGAGTAGTAGGTTTCCGAGGCGAGCTCGCTGCCGTCCGCATCGACGGCAGCGAATGTCAGCCCGTTTGGATGTCCCGGCAACGGTGCCGCCAGATCGAGATGCAGATCCGTTTCCGGTGAGAATGCCATCGCCGGCAGCCCAGGCGGCGCAACCCGATGATCCCGCCGCACGCGAGCCTCGATCGCGTCGGCCCGGTCGGGGTCCACCGACGATGGATCGCAGCCCATGAGGCCCAGAATGACGGCGCGGTCGGTGCCGTGACCCTTGCCCGTGTGCGCCAGGGAACCATACAGCGTACAGCTCACCCGGTTCGGCGCGTGCCCGTCCCGGCGCAGCAAATCGAGAAAACGCGCCGCCGCCACCATCGGTCCCATGGTGTGGGAGCTGGAGGGACCGAGGCCGATCTTGAACAGCTCGAAGACGCTGAGGAACATGGCACTCCTTCCCCTCGAATTCCCATCGCCGGGCGGGCGGTTATTCCTCTTCCGACCTGGCTTCGACCAGCATATCGCAGATTTCGCGCACCGCCCCCTCGCCGCCTTTTTTCTCGGTGATATAAACCGCCGCCGCCAGGGCCTCGCCGGTTGCGTCGGCAACGGTGATCGGGCAGCCGACCGCCTCGAATACGGGCAGGTCGTTCAGGTCGTCGCCCACATGGGCGACGTGCGCGAGGTCGATATGGAGTTCCCTGCACAGCGTCGAAAGGGTGTCGAGCTTGTCTTCGCTGGCCACAAAGACATGCTCGATGCCGAGCCGTTCGGCGCGATGGGCGATGGATCGGGACCGGCTTGCGGTAATGATCGCGACGGGGATGCCCATCGCCTGGACGCGCTGCATGCCGAGCCCGTCCTTGACGTTGAATTTCCGCATTTCCTCGCCTGAATTCGCGTAGTAGAGCCCGCCGTCGGTGAGTACGCCGTCCGTGTCCAGGGACAACAGCCGGACCCCGGCCAGGCGCGCCCGCAGGCCGCCGTCTTGCAGTTCGTTCATTGCGCGCCCTCCCCGGCCTTCATCAATGCCTCCACCCGCGCCACGTCCTCGGGCGTATCCACCCCGATCGAGCCCGGCGCCACCGCTACGGCGGCGATCCGTTCACCGCGTTCCACGAACCGGAGTATCTCCATGCTCTCCGCCCGTTCCACCGGTCCCTGCTCATAGCCGGCGTAGCGCGCCAGGGAATCCGGCGTAAACGCGTAGAGACCCACATGGACGGCCGGCGTCATCGCCTCGCCCATGGCATAGGGGATGGGGTAACGGGAAAACGATATGGCGCAGCCGTCCATGCTCGGCAACAGGTGGACGACGGACGGGTCGGCCTGCTGTTCCGGGCTCGCGCCGTCGATATAACCGGTGGCAACATCGATCCCGCGGGGGATCGCCTCGAGCAGGCAGCGCGCCACCGCGTCGATAGATTCGGGATGGATCAGCGGCTCGTCGCCCTGGACGTTCACATAGACGTCCGCCGGCCGGTTGCGGGCCACTTCCGCCAGCCTGTCGGTGCCCGTCGGATGTTCGCCTGATGTCATTTCATAAGCCATCCGGTTTGCTTCGCACACCTCGGCGATCCGTTCATCATCTGTGGCGATCACCACCTCGTCGACGGCAGCCGCCGCCACCGCCCGATCCCAGACATGGGCGATCATCGGCCGCCCGGCGATGAGCGTTACCGGCTTGCCGGGAAACCGCGTCGAGGCCCAGCGGGCGGGGATAACAGCCAAGACAGTCATGCGGCGAGTATAATCAACAACTTAGCGTGGACTAGCCAAATCGGCGGCGAACCGGCGAAGGGCCGCCGCCGGTGCGCCGATTGCCTGATCCGATTGGGGCGCATGACCGGTTGGAATCTGCTTCCAACGGAAATTTCGGATTCGGCCCGATCGCGTGGGCCGGTATAGGCATTTATGGTCATTTATGGACATTTGATGACTTGGTTAAATTCCAATTCGGTGCTTTTGGGCGCTTTTTTGTGCGCGGGAATTCATGGGGCGGCGCCCGCGGACGATGCTCCCTTATCAATATGTGCGATGGACCGCCCGATACCACCCCCTCACTCGGCGTTAAAGCGTCATGGCCGGGCCCGGACCCGGCCATCCACGTGTTGCGCCAACCGCCAAGCGTGGATGCCCGTGTCGAGCACGGGCATGACGGCTTCTTGAACCACGGGGACGGTGAGACAGTGAGGAGTTAACCATTCCTCCTCTGTGATCTCTGTGTCTCCGTGGTGAATTTCGTGGATGCCCCGAACAAGTCGGGGCATGACGGCTTCTTTAACCACAGAGACGGTGAGACAGTGAGGGTACGCCGCAACGCCCGTAGTACGGCTCAATCAAGGCCGGACCCTAGTTCGCTCCCTGATCCGCCGGGGCCGCGGCGCGGGCCTCCCGCTCTTGGCGCCAGCGCATGGTCTTCAACAGGGTCTCGATGGTGATCGAGCCGAACGTGGCGCGGGCGATGTCGTCGATCTCGCCCAGCACCAGATCGAGGGCTTGGCCGATCTCCGTGTCCGCCCCGTCGCCGCCCCCGGTGTCCGACGAGATGTCCTCGAACAGGCTAATAACGTCGAGCAGCGTCACCCGCCGGGCATTGCCCGAGAACCGGTAGCCGCCGCCGGCGCCGCGCGCCGATTCCACCAGACCGGCCCGCCCGAGATCACGCAGCACCTTGGCGAGATGGTTGCCGGAAATCCCGTAGGCGGCGGCGATGTCGGTGGCCGATAGCTGCTCGTCCGGATTGGCCGCCAATTCGAGAACCGCGTACAGCCCGTAACGGGTGGCTTTTTGAAGCTTCATCGGCGGCGCCCGCTAATCAATGGGCTTCTCCAGTTCGATGAACGAACCGGCCATCATGCCCTGGGAACGGAAGAACGACATATTGAGCTGGTCGTGGCGCGCCAGCATGGTGCGCACGGTCTTGACCCCATCGGCGGCGAACCGCCCGCAGATGGCATCGAACAGGGCCGAGCCGACGCCCGCGACCCGGCGTTCATGCACCACGCCGATGGTGAGGATCCAGCCGCAGGGCCGGGAGCCGAATTCCCACGCACGCACCTCGCCGACGATGAACCCCAAAAACTCGTGGTCGGACGACGCGCTCTCGGCGATCAGGAAATGCTGCCCGGGGTGGCTTTCGATTTCGTGAAACGTCTCGCCCCAATAGTCCGGTTTGTGGAGGCCCGTATTGTCGCCGTCCAGTTCGATCACCAGGGGCAGGTCATCGGCCGTCGCCCGGCGGACGAGCACATCCGCCTCCCCGTCGCCGGCGGCGTGGCGGGTGGCGTTGTCGTTGGCGAGCAGTGTGGTGTCGTCGGTCATGCGGTCTCGGCGGTCTCGGCGGTCTCGGCGGTCTCGGCGGTCTCGGCGATCCGGCTTGGTGCGATTCGCGTATTGACACAATGGGGCGGTTCGCGGCATAAGTAAATAGGTATTTCGGTACCGATTTACTTATAACTACAGAAAACCGCATAATTCGGACGTTTTTGGGAACCCGGGCCGCCTCCGTCAAGACATGACGGGGCTGGGAATCGGGAGAAGGAAGGACTTGGACCCGTCATGATCGACTTCAGGACCCAACCGGACCAGTACAAGCACTGGAAGCTCAGCTTCGACGGCCCCGTCGCGACGCTCACCATGGATGTGGACGAGAACGGCGGCCTGGTGGACGGCTACGAACTCAAGCTCAATTCCTACGACCTCGGCGTCGATATCGAGCTCTATGACATCACCCAGCGGCTGCGCTTCGAGCACCCGGAAGTCGGCTGCGTCATGATGACGTCCGGCAAGGACCGGGTGTTCTGCGCCGGCGCCAACATCAAGATGCTCGGCACCTCGTCCCACGCCTGGAAGGTCAACTTCTGCAAGTTCACCAACGAAACCCGGAACGGCATCGAAGACGCCTCCGAAATCTCCGATCAGAAGTATCTCTGTGTGATCAACGGCGTCGCCGCCGGCGGCGGCTACGAGTTGGCGCTGGCCGCCGACCACATCATGCTGGTCGATGACGGCTCATCGTCGGTTTCCCTCCCCGAAGTGCCGCTGCTGGCGGTGCTGCCCGGCACCGGCGGGCTGACCCGCGTCGTCGACAAGCGCCACGTGCGCCGCGACCATGCGGACTACTTCTGCACCCTCACCGAGGGCATCAAGGGCAAGCGCGCCGTCGACTGGAAACTGGTCGACGAGGTGGTGCCGCGCTCCAAGCTCGAGGAAACCGCCGCGGCGCGGGCCCGGGAACTGGCCGCCGCCACCAACCGGCCCACGGATGCCCGCGGCATCGAGCTGACGCCCATCGACATCGCCTTCTCCGACGACGCCATCGAATACGGCACCCTCGACGTGGAGCTCGACCGGGACAAATACGTCGCCACCGTCACGCTGAAGGCCCCCGAAGAAGCGCCGTCCGCGGACCTCGCCGCCATTCACGGCCAGGGCGCGGCGTACTGGCCGCTGGCCTTCGCCCGCGATCTCGACAATTTCATCATCCACATGCGGACCAACGAGCCCGAGATATCCACCTGGGTGTTCAAGTCCGTCGGCGACGGCGCCAACGTGGCGGCCGCCGATAAGGCGCTGATGGACAATTCCGGCGACTGGCTGGTGCGCGAGATCATCCATTACCTGAAACGCACCCTGAAGCGCCTCGACGTCTCTTCGCGCAGCGTCATCACGCTGGTCGAGCCGGGCAGCGCGTTTTCCGGCACCTTTTTCGAGTTCGTCCTCGCCGCCGACCGCTCCTACATGCTGGACGGCAATCTCGAGGGCTCGAACCTGCCGCCCGCCGCCATCCGGCTGACGGGCATGAATTTCGGCCATCTCCCCATGTGCAACGGCCTGTCGCGCATGGAGACCCGCTTCCTCGACGAGGGTTCCCGCGTCGAGGACGCCAAGGCCGAGATCGGCAACGATCTGGACGCCGAGGCCGCCGAGGAGCTGGGCCTCGTCACCTTCATCCCGGACGATATCGACTGGGACGACGAAGTGCGCATCGCCATCGAGGAGCGTGCCAGCTTCTCTACCGATGCGCTGACCGGCATGGAAGCCAGCCTTCGCTTCGCCGGTCCCGAAACCCTGGAGACCAAGATATTCGGCCGGCTTAGCGCGTGGCAGAACTGGATCTTCCAGCGGCCCAATGCGGTCGGCGACGAGGGGGCATTGAAGCTCTACGGCACCGGGCAGAAGGCTAATTTCAACAAGGAACGGGTATAGAACCATGGCAACCGTTGATCTGAACCAGAAGATTCCCAACAACGTCGGGCTCTCCGACGACCGCCGCCTGCAGCGGGCGCTGGAGAAGTGGCAGCCGGAGTTCCTCAACTGGTGGAACGAACTCGGCCCCGTGCAGAGCTCGGCCAACGACGTCTACCTGCGCACCGCCGTCGATGTTTCCGGCGCCGGCTGGGCCCAGTTCGACTACGTGAGGATGCCCGAGTACCGCTGGGGCATTTTCCTCGCCGACAAGGAAGAAGGCCGCCAGGTCAACTTCGGCAGCCACAAGGGCGAGGCCGCGTGGCAGGACGTGCCCGGCGAATACCGCGGCGAGCTGCGCCGCCTGATCGTCACCCAGGGCGACACCGAGCCGGCCTCGGTGGAGCAGCAGCGCCGCCTCGGCATGATCTGCCCGTCCCTCTACGACCTGCGCTCCCTCTATCAGGTGAACGTCGAGGAAGGCCGCCACCTGTGGGCGATGGTCTATCTGCTTCACGCCTACTTCGGCCGCGACGGCCGCGAGGAAGCCGAAGAGATGCTGCAGCGCCACGCCGGCGATGCGGACAAGCCCCGCATCCTGGAGGCGTTCAACGAGAACACCGACAACTGGCTCAGCTTCTTCATGTTCACCTACTTCCAGGACCGGGACGGCAAGTTCCAGCTCCACAGCCTGGCCGAAAGCGGCTTCGATCCGCTGGCCCGGACGTGCCAGTTCATGCTGACCGAGGAAGCCCACCACATGTTCGTCGGCGAGACCGGCGTCGGCCGGGTGGTCAAGCGGGCCGCCCAGATGTCGGCCGAGCACGACACCCTCGACATCCGCCCCTACGGCGGCATCGACCTGCCGACCATCCAGAAGTTCATGAACTTCCACTTCTCCATCTGCCTCGATCTGTTCGGGCAGGAGCACTCCACCAACGGGGCCAACTACTATTCCATGGGCCTCAAGGGGCGCTTTCTGGAGACCAAGATCGACGACGATCATGTGCTGACGGACGCGGTCTACAACGTGCCGATCATCGAGAACGGCAAGGTCGCCATGGGCGAGGACACCGCCCTTCTGGCCGTCAACGAGCGGCTCCGCGACGACTACATCGCCGACTGCCAGCGCGGCGTCGACCGGTGGAACAAGTCGATCAAGGATGCCGGCGTCGACTTCGAGCTCACGCTGCCCCACAAGGCGTTCCACCGGAACATCGGCACCTTCCAGAACGTGTACGCCTCGCCCGCGGGCGAGATCATGGAGAAGGACGCCTGGGAGGCGAAGGCCCACGAGTGGCTGCCCACCGAGGACGACCGGAAGTACGTGCTGTCGCTCATGTCGCCGGTCCACGAGCCCGGCAAGATGGCCAACTGGATCGCCCCGCCGGACCGCGGCATCCACGGCCAACCGATTGAATTCGAGTACGTCAGAATCCACTAGGCGGATTCACTAGAAGTGGATGCCCGCGGTCCTCATCATGGAATCACGGGCCGGGTAAACCCGGCCCGGGGCCGCGGCATCCACGGCCAGCCCATCGAGTTCGAGTACGTCAGAATCCACTAGGCGGATTCACGAGACCGAAACGTCATGGCCGGGCCCACTGGACCGGCCATCCACGTGGATGCCCGGATCAAAGTCCGGGCATGACGAGAAACGAAAAGCCCCGGCACTGCTGCCGGGGTTTTTTGACGGCGGCCGATGGGACATTTGAATTCCGCGCTTTATAGTGCGGGGGAACGAACACCACCCGAGACCCCGGCCATGTCCCTTCGATCCTCCCCCGCCCGGTACGGTTCCCTCGCGCAAGGCCTGCATTGGCTGACGGCGCTGCTGATCGTCTGTTTGTTCATTGCCGGCAACATCATGGACGACCTGGCGGCGGGCCAGAAGCTGACCGTCTACCGGGCGCACGCCGCCGGCGGCATCACCGTGCTGGTCCTGACCCTCATCCGGCTGATCTGGCGGTTCATGGACCGGGACCGCCCGGAACTGCCGGCCGGCATGTCCGGGCGAATGCGCTTCGCCGCGCGGGCGGCCCACTGGCTGATCTATCTGCTGATGCTGGCCATCACCGGCTCAGGCATCGCCACGCTGGTCGTGAGCGGCCTCGGCGAGATCCTGTTCATGGGCGCGGACCGGCCGATCCCCGACCGCATCGGCGTACTGCCCAGGGATGCCCACGAGCTGTTCGCGACGTTGTTGATGTGGCTCTTGTTCCTGCACGTCGCCGCCGCCCTCTATCACCACTATTTCCGAAAGGACGGCGTGCTCGGCCGGATGATGCCCGGACGCTAGATCGGATCATGTTTTGGCGAAACCACCGCGCGGTTTTGTCAAAACATGTGAATCCGATCTATTTCAATAGTGTAGAGCCAGGGGAACCCGTCCGCTCTGGACTCCGAAACCCGGTCGGGGGTAGGATTTTGTCTCCGGCTGCATAAGCCTGGAGGTAGCAAGGAGGGTAGGTAGCTCTATGAATGATACCGGCTCCTGTACCGCCCCCGGACGACGGGGGCACCGGTAAAGCAGGCGGCGGACATCCGCCGGACACCGATACAATTGAATATCTACCCGATCGACGCGCATCCGTGCCGTCGACATAGAGTTTCCGGCTTATCCGCTGGAACCGAGCGAAATGCGAACCATAGAGCCCCGCCGGGACCCCTCGGCGGGGCTTGCGCGTCCGGCCGGAGGCGTCACACCTACTCCGCCGCTTGGGCTTTATCACCCACCCCGTTGGCCCGGAGCGCCGCAAGTGTCTCCTCGGCCGACAAGGTAAACCCGAGCGCCGTCGAGATGCAGAGAAGGGCGGCTTCGTGCTGCGCCTCGCCATCCATGGAGCCGACGCAATCGGTCACCACGATCGGCAGGAAATCGAGAGTGTTGGCGGCGGCCGCCGTGCATAGCACGCACGAATTGGTGTTCACCCCGGTGAGCAGCAGCGTGTTTACATCACGCGACCGCAGCGCGAATTCCAGATCCGTCGCGTAAAAGCAGTCCTTCCGCTTCTTGGTATCAATGACCAGATCGCCGTCCGCGTAGAGTCCGGGCATGACCTCCGTGCCGGGCATGCCCTGGAGGTTGTGGCGGAACTGGTTCTTGCGGGTGTCGCCCGCCCGGTCGGCCTTGGTCCGCCAAAAAGGATTGCCCGCCGTTTCGGACGGATCCCGGTATTGGGACACCACATGAATGATGGGAATGCCAAGACCGCGGCAGGAATTATTGAAGGCTTCGTTTGATTTGGTCACCGCGTCGGCGACGTCGGGCGGCGCCGGCAGGGTCGCCACCTCCATATCCAAATGCCCGCGATGGAGATCGACGGCGACCACGGCGGGCCGGACGATTTCAAGACCGAGGTTCATGGTTCGCCTCCTCTCCTACTTTAACCGGGCTTCCATGTGTTGGGCGATAACTTTCGCATCCCTCTCCCTTCCAGCCTTCGTAGCCGAAGGCTACTTCGGCGGAGTAGGCCCAGGGGAGAGGGAAAGGTTTCGGGGAGGGGAAACTTGACGACACAAACCAAGCCGTCATCACCGGCCTTGACTCTTGGGCGCCGAACGGCATATCGTAAGAACTCTTACGATTTATGTGTTGGAGGACACAGCCATGCCCGACGAAGCCGCGGGAACGACCGGCCGCACCCGAGGCAGGGTGGTCGCCGGAGAACCGGTCGCCGATATGGCGGCCTGGACCGGCAAGGAGTTCGAAGAGAGCACGGCCTGGCGCTACGCCGCAGCCGGCGAAGAGCTGGATCACCTGGTTGCCATGGCGAGGCACGTTGCCGCAGGTCTTGACGGCGATCCCAACGGGCTTCTCACCATGCGCGCCGGCGCCTTCGACCTCGGGCCCTTCGGCGAGCGGGTGAAAGACGAAATCCTGCCCCAGGTCCGGGACGGCCTCGGCGTCGCGCTCTATCGCGGCCTGCCGATGGATGACCTGACCCTGCTCGAAGCGGCGGTGATCTATTGGGGAATGGGCCAGCATATTGGCGTCGCGCAGTCCAACAACCCGGAAGGCGACATGATCGGCCACGTCCTCGATACCGGGAAGGATTACGACGACCCCAAGCACCGGGGCTATCAGACCAGGGCGACCATGGACTATCACTGCGACCAGACGGATCTGGTCTGCCTGCTGTGCATCAACGAAGCGAAATCGGGCGGGCTTTCGAAACTCGCCAGCAGCTATGCCGCCTACAACGAGCTGCTGAGACGCCGGCCCGATCTGGTGGAGGTCATGCGGCAGCCCTATTGCTGGACCAAACACGCCGAGACCAATTCCGGCGATGATCCCTACTACCGGAGCCCGGTGTTCAACTTCACCGACGGCACGCTGTCGATCTCCTTCGGTCCCCAGCACATCATGAAGGGTCACGCCCTGGATGAAGCGCCGGACATCACGCCGGCTCAACTCGAAGGCATTGAGGTGATGGAAGGAATCGCTGAGGAGATTCACGGCGAAATGGAACTCAAGCGCGGCGACATCCAGTTTTGCAACAACTACACCGTGCTCCATACCCGCACGGCATTCGAGGATTGGCCCGAACCGGAGCGCAAGCGGACCCTGTGGCGGCTATGGCTCAACCTCGACGATTTCCTGCCCCGCACCCCCTATTCCCAGCAATGGGCCCAGGGGGTCAGCATCGACGGCGCCGGGCAGCGGCTGGAACTGGTTTATCCGGGGTAAGGCCTGGCTGAGGCCGCAACTGGGTGAAGGGGGACAAAACCCAATTCGTCATACCCCGGCGCAAGTCCGGGGTATCCAGATTTCCGATTCTTGAACCACAGAGACAATGAGACAGTGAGATAGCAGGAGTTAATCATTCCTCCTCAGTGAACTCTGTGCCTCTGTGGTGAATATCCTGGATGCCCCGGACGAGCCGGGGCATGACGACTGGAGTGTGCCCCCCGAGTCCCCTCTCCCTCTGGGAGAGGGTGGCGCTTTAGCGCCGGGTGAGGGGGCAAAAAAAGGGAAATCCCCCAATTGAGGCCGGACCCTAGACCCCTTCGACGATAATCAGGCTCCCATCCGCGGCCTTCCGGCGCATCTCCATGACCGGCTTGACATCATCGGAGTTGTACCAGCGCCTGATCGTCTCCTTGTCGTCGAACTCCAGGATGGTGACCATCACGCCCGGCCACTCGCCTTCGACGACCTCGAATGCACCGGCGGCGGCTTTTCTGCGCCCGCCATGAGCCGGGATGGTCGGGGCGATGGCCTTCCTGTATTCGGCGAACAACGCCGGGTCTTTCAGTTCGTGCATCGTGTAAACGACATATGCCGCCATCCGTACCTCCCTCGCTGGCGAAGAGACTTTAGCGCAGAGACAACCCGGGTGGAACGGCGGCCTCGAATTCCAGTGGCTACCGCCCCAGCAGCGCCCGGCCGCCATTGGTGCGGGCGATATCCCAGTTCAAGCCGAACTGCCGGCTGCCGGTCTGGGCATCGCGGAAGCAACGCTCCAGAAAACCGCCGCCGACCATCTGGCTCGCGCCCGCCGCGTAGAAAACCCGGTCGATGGCTTTCAGGGCCAGCTGGGCCACGAAGGCGTTGGCCAGGATTTCCGGGCCCCGCTCCGGCGGAAACGGCGCCTTGCCGCCGGGGGAGAAATCGATCCCGCCCGCGCCGGTGGGGGGCGGCGCCTTCTCCAGTTGCGCCATGACCTTCGTCACGTGGCTGCGCAGCAGGGTCTCAGCCGCGTCGACCTCCACCGCCGCCTCGCCGATCCGCATCTGCATGCTCTGGAAATCGCCGATTTGGGCGCCGAAACGGGAGGCGCGAGACCGGGTCGTCTCGACGAAGTCGTCCACGGCGCCTCTGGCGAGGCCGACCATCACAGAGGCGAGCGAGAAAGGCCCGCCCGGCGCGGTGACGCGAAACGCGGGCATGTCGATGATCCCGCCCGACGGCTTCCTGCCCGGGGACCGCACCCGGTGCTCGGGCACGAAGACGTCGTCGAATTTGATGTCGTGGCTGCCGGTTCCCGCCAACCCGAAGGCGTCCCAGGTATCCAGGATCTCGATTTCGCTCTGCTTGACGATGGCACCGATGGGTCCGTCCCCGCCGTCGACGGGGGCGCCGCCGATCAGCACCCAGTCCGAATGCAGGCAGCCGCTCGAGAAAGTGGAGACCCCGCTGCCCACATAGCCGCCGTCCACTTTCCTGAAGCTGCCCTCGAGGTGCTTGGACGAAGACATCAGGGCGTCCGGGTTTTCGCGCCAGATATCGTCCATGGCGTCGATACCGAACCGGTTCATGATCAGGGCGTGCTGGCCGACGACGCAGTACACCCACCCGGTGGACCCGCAGGCGCGGGACAGGATCATGGCCAGCTCGCAGAACACGTCCCACCCCATCTCGTAGCCGCCATAGGCCCCGGGCTTGATCACGTTGAACAGGCCGGTCTCATGCAACGACCGCATGGTCTCATCTGGGATGCGGCGCTCGGCCTCGCATCGGGCGGCGCGCTCGCGAATCTCCGGCACCAGCGCCAGCGCACGCTGCTTCAATTCATCGGGTGTCGGGATATCGCGGGCGGCGGCGCCCTCGCCACCCTCGTCCTCGGCAGTAAATTGGTCCACGGAATTTCCCCCCGGAAGAAATAAATCGGCTCGAAATGCGAACTTGAAAAATGAAGTTTGAAAACGAGTTGGGATTTATGTCCGAAAATGTCCATGAATGTCTATTTTTGTCTATGAATGTCTTTTGTGGTGCGGCGCCGAAACCGGGTTGGAATTGACGGTCGGGGTTTTATTTTCCATTGCCTCGACCGGCATTGCAGGGCCGGCGATTCCGGGCCAAACTTCCCTAGGCAAGAGGACAAGACACGGAGGGCTGAGGTGACAGACCACACCGTCACCATCGACCGCTCGGCTTCGCCGGCGACACTCGATTTTTCCGATATTTTCAACTGCGCGGTCTACATGATCGACCGCCATCCGGCCGAGGGACGCGGCGGCAAGGTCGCCTTCCGCGAGGCGCAGTCGGGCCGCGACATCACCTTTGCCGAGCTGGCCGAAAACGTGAACCGCACCGGCAACGCGCTTCTCGAACTGGGCCTCGAGCCCGGCGAGCGCATGCTGATGATGGTCAAGGACTGTCACGAGTTCGTCTATCTGTTCTACGGCGCCATCAAGGCGGGCGTGATCCCCGTGCCGTTGAATACCCTGCTCAGGGCCAAGGACTACGCCTTCATGATCGAGAACGCCGAAGCCGCCGGCGTGATCTACTCGCCGGAATTCGCCGGCGAGGTGGAACCCGCCGTGGACGGCAGTCCGCACAAACCCGCCGTCGTCCTGCGGGTCGACGGAGACGGCGAAACCCTGGCCGGCAGGATCGGGGCGGCCTCGGCGGAACTCGAAGCCGCCGCCTCCGGCCCCATGGATGACTGCTTCTGGCTCTATTCCTCGGGCTCGACCGGCAACCCAAAGGGCGTGGTCCACGTCCACCGGGATATCCCGGTCACCTGCGAGCAGTACGCCGTCGGCGTCCTCGGCTGGCGGGAAGACGATGTGGTGTTGTCCGCGGCCAAGCTGTTCTTCGCCTACGGCCTCGGCAATGCGATGAACTTCCCCCTGTGGATGGGATCGACCGCCGTGTTGTTCGCCGCCGCACCGACGCCCCGGGGCATGCACGACACCATCGAGGCGTTCAAGCCCACCATCTTCTTCGGCGTCCCCACCCTCTATGCGGCGCAATTGAAGGAGTTGGAGGGGGGCGCATCGCCGGACCTGTCGTCGCTCAGGCTCTGCATCTCCGCCGGCGAGGCCCTGCCCCCGGATATATTGGATCGCTGGAAAGAGCGAATTGGCATCGAAATCCTGGACGGCATCGGGACCACGGAAATCCTGCACATCTTCATCTCCAACCGGCCCGGCGACATCAAGCCGGGCGCGTCGGGCAAGCTGGTGCCGGGCTACGAGGCGCGGATCGTCGACGACGACGGCAACGACGTCCCCGGCGGCGAGGCCGGCGGGCTGATGATCAGGGGCGACTCGCTGCTCCGGGAATATTGGCGGAATCCCGAGAAAACCGCCGCCTTCCTCAAGGACGGATGGATCGTCACCGGCGATACTTACGAGCGGGACCAGAACGGCTTCTTTACCTGCCATGGGCGGTCGGACGACATGCTCAAGGTGGGCGGCATCTGGGTCTCGCCGGTGGAGATCGAGTTGAAACTCTCCGAGCATCCCAAGGTGCTGGAGGCCGCCGTCGTCGGGCGGGCGGACGACGACGATCTGATCAAGCCCGAGGCCTTCGTCGTCCTGAACGAGGCTTCGGATGCGGGTGACGATCTGGCGGACGAATTGCTCAATCACTGCAAGGATGGGCTCGCCCGCTACAAGTATCCGCGCTGGTTCAATTTCGTCGACGACCTGCCCAAGACGGCGACCGGCAAAATTCAAAGATTTCGCTTGAGATAAGGTCTATAAATATAAGAAATGATTGAAAAAATTTGCTCTTTGAGTGACGCCGTCCGGAACATGGTCCGGGATGGCGACGGGGTGGTCATCGGAGCCTCTCTCGAGACCGCCATTCCCTTCGCCGCCACCTATGAAATCATCCGTCAGGGAAAGAAGAACCTGGAGATGATCGCCCCCATTTCGGATGCGTCCACGGACATGCTGATCGGCGCGGGCTGCGTCGGCGCGGTGACCGGCGCCTGGGTCGGCAGTGTTTCCGGCGGGCTTGGCCACAACTACCGCCGGGCCGCGGAAAAGCAGATCCCGCACGCCCTGAATATCAACGACTACTCCAACTTCACCATCGGCATGGCCCTGTTCGCCGGCGCCTATGGGCTGCCCTACGCGCCGGTGCGCTCCATCCTGGGCTCGGACATCATCAACTCCAACCCCGCCTTCAAGATGGCGACCAACCCCTTTTCCACCGAGACCGAGCCGGTGGTCCTGGTGCCGCCGGTGAAGCCGGATGTGGCGATTTTGGGCGTTCAGCGGGCCGATGCGGCGGGGAACAATCATTATTGGGGCTCGTCGGGCCTCGCCCAGGAGGCGGCGCTGGCCGCCGAACGGGTGATCATCGTCGCCGACGAGATCGTCGAGCCGGATGTGATTTCGTCCGATCCTTCGCGAGTCCTGGTGCCGGGATTCCGCGTCGCCGCCGTCTGCCACGTCCCGGCGGGCACCCACCCCGCTCCGCTTACCGGACGCTGGCAGCGGGACAGCGCCTTCTTCAACGACTATCACGCACGCTCCCGCGACGTGGAGGGCTACAGGGCGTGGCTCGATGAATGGGTGTTCGCCGTCGAGGACGCGCCCGGCTATGCGCAAAAGCTCGGCGAGCGATTGTCGGCGCTCAAGATCGCCGGCAGCCAGGACGCGGCTCCGGCCAATTACGCCGCCGAGTAAAATAAACAAGAAACAACAAATACTTACGCGATATGGCCGACTATTCCACCCAAGAGCTGATGATCATTGCGGCGGCGCGGGAGATCCGCGACGGCGAGCTGGTGTTCGTCGGGATGCGCCTGCCGATCACCGCCTACGGCGTCGCCCGGCTGACCCACGCCCCCAACGCGGTCGGCATGTTCGAGGGCGGCGTGGTGCGCGACGCGCCGGCGGAGGAAACCCTCTACACCATGTGCGATCCCGCCAATCAGCGGAACGCGGCGTGGACCACCGGATTGATCCAGGTGATGGGACACCTGCAGGCGGGGCGGGTCGATACAGGCTTCATCGGCGGCGCCGAAATCGACAAGTGGGGCAACATCAACACCTCCTATATCGGCGGCCACGAGGACGTCCAGGTGAAGCTGCCGGGCTCCGGGGGCGCGGCGGATATCGCCGCCATGTCCAGGCGGCTGGTCGCCATCATGAACCATGAGAAGCGCCGGCTGGTGGAGCGGGTGTCCTACATCACGTCCCCCGGCTACATCGATGGCGAGGGGGGACGCGCCAAGGCCGGGATCGCCCTCGGCGGCCCTGCCGCCGTGATCACCGACAAGGCGGTGCTACGGCCTCACGGACCGGCGAACGAGCTTCACCTGTCGAGCGTACATCCCGGCCACACGGCGGACGAGGTGATCGAGAACACCGGCTGGGAGCTGAAGACGGCCCCCGGCATGACCGAAACGCCGGCCCCCGGCGAGGCCGAGATGACGGCGCTGCATCAGGTGGACCGGGAGGGGTTCTGGCGTTAGGCCTCATTTCCCACCAGGGTCATGGTCTGCGCGGCGCTATCGGGCCGACAGAGCAGGAGAGGCGCGCCGCGCGTCGCGCGTCCACACGCGCGCGGGCGCGTGATGCGGTGACATCGGGCAAGCGTCTTGACGCACGCTGTCGATCCGAGAGCGCCGCCCTTCGGGTCGCGCCCCGGCGCCCGCCCGCGGTGTCGCGGCCCTCAACCGTAGGTGCCGCTACGCTTTTCGGGCCGCTCCTGGCGGCTCGAACGCCTGGACGCGACGCAGGCCGTAACCCTGGTGGGAAATGAGGGCTGGGCGCCCAGCCGATCAATCCTGGCCGGTGAATTCTATGGCGCCGCCGGGCAGCAGATAGAGCACGAGGGCCTCGCCGCCGGAGACCGTCGGCTTATGCGCAGAATCGGGCCCGTAGACCACCCACCCGGCGCCGCTGCCGTCGAATTCGGCATCGCCCGACAGGGGCATCACCATGTCCACCTCGCCATTGGGATGGCGGTGGTGCGGGCCGACCACATCCTTCATCCGGACCACATCGACGGAGAACCCGTCGATATCCTTGATCACCCGGCCGAACTTGATGCCGCCCATCTCCCGGTCGCACATCCACCCTTCGGCCACCGCCGTCTCGCAGGCTGCCTGGATGGATTTGAACGTTGCGCCGTCGGCGGGAAACCGGGCGTTGAGTTCGTCGGCCAGCGCGCCGGATACCTCCTTGCCGGAAATCGCGCCGGTGACCTCGCCAATGAGCGACTGAAAGTCTTCGAGTGACATGGTGTTCTCCCATCTAAGTCATGCGTTTGCCGGCCGCCCGGTAGGCCTCGATGTTTTCCCGGAAATCGTCGGGCGGCCGCACCGGCTTGAACCCGTCCAGGGTAATGAAACAGGCGGTGTGATTGAACCTGAGATAGTGGCTCCCGTCCTCTCCCACCGCATCGACGATGAAGCTGATCGAGGCGTTGCCGAGGCGTTCGACGAAGACGTGGAGATCGACTTCGCAGCCCGGCTTCAGCGCCTTCAGGAACTGGCATTCCTGCCTCACGCTCGGCATGGCCATGTGACGCTCGTACTTCAAACCGCCGAAATCGAGACCCAGCACCTTCAGGTACCATGCTTCGAGGGCCTCCAGCAGGTAGTCGTAGACCCGGACCGTGTAGATCATGCCTTCGGGGTCGCAATCGCCCCACCGGACCCGGCGGCGGTAGGAAAACGGAACGTCGGTGTAAGGACTCACGGGTAATCGCAGGTGAATTGTGGTTGTTCTGTCGGAGCGGCTTGAATATGATGCATCGTATATTGTTCGTCTACCAAACAATTAAAATAATCCGGTCAGCAAACCGGAACAGCTACGGGATCTTGGATCATGAATGATGACGCGAAGCAATCGGCCGTGCGCTGTACCCTGAACGGGCGGCCGCGGCGGGATTTCGTCCCCGACAATATGCTGCTGGTGGATTTCCTGCGCGAGACCGTGGGCCTCACGGGGACGAAGATCGGCTGCGACGGCGGCGAGTGCGGCTGCTGCACGGTCTTGATCGACGGCGAGCCCCGCCACGCCTGCCTCACCCTCGCAGCGGTTTGCGACGGCACCGAAATCGAGACCATCGAGAGCCTCGATACCGGGGGCCGGCTGGCCGCGATCCAGCGCGGCTTCAACGAGAAACTGGGCGCCCAATGCGGGTTCTGCACCCCGGGCATGGTGATGGCCGCCGAAGGCCTGCTGCGTGAAAACCCGAACCCGACCGACGATGACATCCGGGCGGGCCTCGCCGCCAACATCTGCCGCTGTACCGGTTACGTGAAAATTCTCGAAGCGGTCCATTTCGCCGCCGATGAGCTTGCCGGGCGCGACAAGGAGGCCGCGGCATGAACGAGATCAAGAAGGACATCAAGCCGGCGAAGGTCATCGGCGTTCCGCGGCCGCTGATCGACGGCCCGGAGAAAGTCTCCGGCAAGGCGCTCTACACCGCGGACTTCATCCCCTATGACCACATGGTGGGCCGGATTTTCCGCAGCCCCGTCGCCCACGCCAACATCATCGAGGTGGATACCTCCAAGGCCGAAGCGCTGGAGGGCGTATTGGGCGTGGTCACCGGCGACGACTGCGACGAGGGGTTCGGCGTGCTCCCCATCGCCCGCTACGAATACCCCATGGCCCGGGAACGGGTGCGGTACCGCGGCGAGCCCGTTGCCGCCGTGGCGGCGGTGGATGTCGAGACCGCACAGAAGGCCCTCGACCTGATCGAGTTCAAGTACGAGGAACTCCCCGCCTACTTCACCTCCGAGGAAGCCATGGCCCCCGACGCCGTCTCGCTGCACGAGCACCGGGAAGGCAATATCGAACGGGACGTGGATTACGATCTCGGCGACGTGGATGGCGGATTTACCGACGCCGATCTCGTCCTGGAGCGCGAGTACAATTGCGCGGAGATTTGCCAGGTCCAGTCCGAGCCCCACGCGGCGATCGCCGAGTACGACGCCGAGCGGGACTACATGACGGTTCGCGCCTCCACCCAGGTGCCGTTCTACGTCCACCTGATGCTGGCCAAGACCCTCAAGATGGACCAGTCCCGCATCCGGATGATCAAGCCCCATATCGGCGGCGGGTTCGGCTGCCGGACCGAGTGCCTGAACGTGGAACTGATCTGCGCCCTCCTCGCCCGCAAGGCCAAGGGCACCGTTCGTTTGGTGGTCAACCGCGAGGAGACCTTCATCACCCACCGCGGCCGGCCCGAGACCGACGTCAAGCTGAAGGTCGGGATGAAGAAGGACGGCACCATCACCGCCGTCGACTGCCAGGCCATCCAGCGGGGCGGCGCCTATGGCGGCTACGGTATCGTGACCATTCTCTACGCGGGCTCGCTGATCAACGGCATCTATCAACTGGATGCGGTCCGCTACAACGGCCTCCGGGTGCTGACCAACACCCCGCCGCCGGGCGCCATGCGAGGCCACGGAACGGTGGATGTGCGCTACGGGTTCGAAGCGATTCTGGACGAGCTCTCCGTCGAGCTCGGCCTCGACCCCATCGAGGTACGGCGAAAGAACCTGCTCAAGGAGCCCTACGAAACCTTGAACGAGATGTTCATCAACTCGTACGGCCTGCCCGAAGCCTTGGATATCGTCGAGAAGGAATCCGGCTGGAAGGACAAGCGCGGCAAACCGGGCAAGGGCGAGGACGGCAAGTATCGCGGCCTGGGCGTCGGATGCGCCCACTATCCCTGCGGCGCCTCCAAGCCGGTCAACTGGACCGGCGAGCCCCACGCCACGGTTCACCTGAAACTGGATTGGGACGCGTCCATTACGGTGCTGACGGGCGCCCCGGAAATCGGTCAAGGCTCGTCGACCATGGTCGCCCAGTGCGCCGCCGAGGTGCTTGGGCTCGACATGACCCGCTTTCAGGTTCACTCGGGCGATTCCAAACTGGTGCCCAAGGACAACGGCGCCTATTCGTCCCGGATCACCTATATGGTCGGCAACGCCTCCATCGAGGCGGCGCAGAACCTGAAAACCATCCTGGTCGAAGCAGCGGCGAAAAAGCTCGACGCCAAGCCCGAAGACATCGAATGTTTGGGCGAGGTCTACCGGGCCGCCAGTCAGGACGAAGGCCTGACCTTCGAAGAAGTGGTGATGGCGGCGCTCGAGGGCACCGGCACGATCACCGTGAAGGGCAATTTCGACACGCTCCCCGAAAGCCACGGCACCAAGAAATTCCGGGGCGGCGCCATCGGCGGCTCCATGGCCTATGCCTATGCCGCCGAGGTGGTGCAGGTGGCCGTCGATCCGGACACGGCCGAGGTCGAGGTCGAACAGGTCTGGGTCGCGCAGGATGTGGGCCGGGCGCTCAACCCGCTCTCGGTCGAAGGTCAGATCCAGGGTTCGGTCTGGATGGGCATGGGGCAGGCCTTCTGCGAGGGCACCCGCTTCCACAATGGGCTGCCGATCACCGGCAACATGCTGGACTACCGGGTGCCGTCCATCGTCGAGTCGCCGCCCATCGACACCCATATCGTCGAAAGCGTCGACCCCAACGGCCCCTACGGCGCCAAGGAAGCGGGCGAAACGTCCCTCGCGGCGTTCATCCCCGCCTACACCAACGCCATCGCCAATGCCTTGGGCGTGCGGCCCATCGATCTTCCGGTCACGCCGGACCGGCTGATGGAGCTGATCGAGGCGCGTGAAACCGAGGAGCGGGTCGCCGCCGCCCAAGACTCGTCCGTGGCCGCGGAATAGGAGCAGGCCGATGGAATACATGCCCGACTTCAAGCTCCACCGCCCCGACAACATCGAGGATGCGGTCAAGTTGCGCGCCGAAGAACCGGATGCCCTGTTCGTCGCCGGCGGCACCGACATGATCGTCAACGTCCGGCGCGGCATCGAGCAGCCCAAGCACCTGATCGATATCACCGCCATCGAGGAGCTGAAATCCATCCTACCGGACGGCGACGGCCTACACATCGGCGCCGGGGTTTCTTTGAAGGAACTTCAATCCAACGAGGACGTGCTCCGCGATTACCCGGCGGTCGCGGATGCCGCCCGGGCCGTGGCGGGACCGACCCACCAGGAGTACGGAACCGTCGGCGGCAATCTCTGCCTCGACACCAGGTGCCTGTTCTATAACCAGTCCGAATGGTGGCGGCAGTCCAACGACTACTGT
Source organism: Rhodospirillales bacterium (assembly GCA_965207535.1). Classification (GTDB taxonomy): domain Bacteria; phylum Pseudomonadota; class Alphaproteobacteria; order Rhodospirillales; family UBA2165; genus JAJDXO01. The sequence continues at coordinate 581,139 of CBDBMR010000016.1, forward strand.
CTCAAGGAGCGGGGCGATATCTGCCATGTGGCACCCGGCGGCAAGCGTTGCTTCGCGGCGTTCTCGGGCGACGTGGCGCCCTCGATGCTGGTTTATGGGGCCGAAATCGATGTGGCGAGCCCCAACGGGCGGCGCCGGATGCCGCTCACCGATCTCTACCGCAATGACGGCATGGCGCACCTGACCCTCGAGGCCGGCGACATGCTGACCGCGGTCCACCTGCCGAAGGCGTTGGCCGGATCGCCCTCCAGGTACGAAAAGGCGCGGGTCCGCGGCTCCATCGATTTTCCGCTGGCCGGCGCCGCCGTCCGGCTGGAGATGGACGGAAAGACGGTGAAGGACTTCGTCATTGCGCTCACCGCGGTGAACCCCTACCCGCAGATCGTCAAGGGCACCGATGCCTATGTGGGCAGGGAACTCACCGGCGAGGCGCTCGACGAAATCCGCGAGCTGGTCCGCAAGCAGGCCAAGCCCATGCGGACCACGACGGTCGCGCCCTGGTACCGCCGCCGTGTGGTCGGCGCGCTGGCCCGCCGCCTGACGGAGGAATTGGCCGGCTGAGCGGCTCGTTCTATGCTCGCGTGCATGTGCAGGGTTTCTGATGAGCGATTTTGAACAATTGTTGCCCGACGGCTGGAAGCAGCCGGTCGGCTACGCCAACGGCATCGCCGGACCGGTGAACGGCCGGCCCGTGTTCATCGCCGGCATGGTCGGCTGGACGGCGGAGGAGAAGTTCGAAACCCGCGACTTGGCGGAACAGTTCGGCCAAGCGGTCAGGAATATTCTGGCGGTGCTGGCGGAAGCCGGCGGCAGGCCCGAGCATATCTGCCGGATGACCGCCTACTGCACCGACAAACCCGCCTACCTGGCCGCGCGCAGGGCACTCGGTCCCATTTGGCGGGACCTCATGGGCGATCACTACCCGGCGATGGCGCTGGTATTCGTCGACGCCCTGTTGGAAGATGAGGCCCTGATCGAGATCGAGGCGACGGCGGTGATCCCCGCCGGAGGAGAGTAGCCATGGACCAGACCGTGAGCGCCAGGAAGGTGGATTTTCAGTGGGACGATCCGTTCTTCTTCGAGGATCAGCTGGAGGAAGAGGAACGCCTGGTCCGCGACACGGCCCGGTCCTATGCCCAGGAACGGCTCATGCCGCGCATCCTGGAGGCCAACCGCAATGAGACGTTCGACCGCGACATCATCCATGAAATGGGCGGGCTCGGTCTGTTCGGCGCCACGCTGCCGGAGGAATATGGCGGGGCCGGCCTGAACCACGTCTGCTACGGGCTCGCCACCCGGGAAGTGGAGCGCGTCGATTCCGCCTACCGCTCGACGATGAGTGTCCAGGCCTCGTTGGTCATTCATCCCATCCACGCTTATGGCTCCGAAGAACAGCGCAAGAAATACCTGCCCGGCCTCGCCTCCGGCGAACTGGTCGGCTGCTTCGGCCTCACGGAGCCCGATCACGGTTCCGATCCCGGCGGCATGAAAACCCGCGCCGAGGAGATCGACGGGGGCTACAAGCTCACCGGCAACAAGATGTGGATCTCCAACAGCCCCTATGCCGATATATTCGTGGTCTGGGCCAAGCTCGATGACCGCATTCGGGGCTTTATTCTCGAAAAGGGCATGGACGGGCTGTCCGCGCCGAAGATCGAGGGAAAATTCAGCCTCCGGGCATCCCCCACCGGCGAGATCGTCATGGACGGCGTCGAAGTGCCGGAAGAGAACCTGATGCCCAACGCCTCCGGTCTCTCCGGCCCGTTCGGCTGCCTCAACAAGGCGCGGTACGGCATCGCCTGGGGTGCATTGGGGGCGGCCGAGTTCTGTTGGCATGCGGCCCGGCAATACACCCTCGACCGCACTCAGTTCGGCCGGCCGCTCGCCGCCAACCAGTTGATCCAAAAGAAGCTTGCCGACATGCAAACCGAGATTTCGCTCGGCCTGCAAAGCGCCCTCCGCATGGGCCGGTTGATGGACGAAGGCCGGTGCGCGCCCGAAGTCATCTCGCTGCTCAAGCGCAACAACGCCGGCAAGGCGCTCGACATCGCGCGGACGGCGCGGGACATGCACGGCGGGAACGGCATCGTCGACGAGTTCAATGTCATCCGGCACGTGATGAACCTCGAGACGGTCAACACCTACGAGGGCACCCACGACATCCACGCCCTCATCCTCGGCCGTGCTATGACCGGAATCCAGGCGTTCACCAACTAGCCCGAACCCGCGCGGGTCCTGATCAAAACCCTCGCCGCCGTCACCTGCCATGTCTGCGGCCATAGGGAACTTCTGCGGCGCGCGGAGGATTATGGACATCGATCCGGATTGCGGCTAGCCTTCCAGGTGGAGGAGTCCTGACGGGCGCGGTCGACCGGGATAGCGCGCCGACGTGGCGTTCGACTGTAACAGGGAAACGGCTGTAACAGGAAAACGACGGGGGATGAGATGGACCGGTTAAACGCAATCATCAGCGAGATTAACGCGTTCGCATGGGGCCCGCCCATGCTCGGCATTCTGGGGGTGACGGGCGTGCTGCTCACCCTCGGCCTCATGTTCATGCCGTGGCGCAAGGTGGGGTACGGCTTCCGCCTTCTGTTCGACAAGGACGGCGCGACCGGCGAGGGCGAGGTCAAGCCCTTCAACGCGCTGATGACGGCGCTGTCCGCCACGGTGGGCACCGGAAACATCGCCGGCGTCGCTACCGCCATCGCGCTTGGCGGCCCGGGCGCCATCTTCTACATGTGGCTGATCGCACTGTTCGGCATGGCCACGAAATACGCCGAGGCGGTGTGCGCGGTCACCTATCGCGAGGTCGACGCGAACGGCAAATATGTCGGCGGGCCGATGTACTATCTGCGCAACGGCGTCGGCGAGTTCGCGCCCGAACTCGGCAAGTGGCTGGGGCTGGCGTTCGCGATTTTCGGCGCCGTGGCGGCCTTCGGCATCGGCAACGCGGTCCAGGTCAACTCGATGGCCGCCGCGCTCGACAACAGCTTCGGCATACCGGAATGGTCCACCGGTGTGGTCGTCGCGGCGCTGGTCGGCGTCGTCGTGATCGGCGGCATCCGGCGCATCGGCGATGTGGCCGGAAAGCTGGTGCCGGCGATGATCGTGCTCTATCTCGGCGCGGCGCTGGTGATCCTCGCGATCAACGTGACGGCGATCCCCGGCGCGATCGGGCTGATCTTCACCCACGCCTTCACGCCGGCAGCGGCGACCGGCGGCTTTGCCGGGGCGGCGGTGGCGGCGGCGATCCGCTTCGGCATCGCGCGCGGCGTGTTCTCAAACGAATCGGGGCTTGGCTCGGCCGCCATCGCGCATGCCGCGGCGCAGACCAACAGCCCGGTACGGCAGGGCATCATCGCCATGTTGGGCACCTTCATCGACACCATCGTGGTGTGCACGATGACCGCGCTCGTGATCCTGACCTCGGGCGCCTGGGTCATGACCGGCTCGGATGGCGGCGGGCTGACCGGGGCGGTGCTGACCTCGACCGGCTTCGAGGCCTCGATGGCGGGCGGGCAGTACATCGTCACCATCGCGCTGGCGGTGTTCGCCTTCACCACCATCCTCGGCTGGTCCTATTACGGCGAGCGGTGTTGGCAGTACCTGTTCAAGGAACGGAGCCTCGTGATCTATCGCGCGCTGTGGGTGCTGGCGGCTCTCGCCTTCGCCAACGTGAAGGTGGACTTCGTGTGGAACCTGGCCGACACGCTTAACGGGCTGATGGCGGTGCCCAACCTGATCGGCCTGCTGTTGCTCGCGCCGATGGTGTTCAAGGTTACGCGCGATTATTTCGAGGACTTGGGCAAACCGCTCTGATGACGGCGCGGCACTGCGGTGGCGGGTCTTCTGGAACTCCGCCACCGCCTTAGCGGGATCCGGACCGTGCCAACGGACAAGCCCGGCTAGCCTATTCACGATATTGCGGGAGCCGCCCGTATTTGTTCGGTTCGCCGGTCTCCTTGGACGGGACTTCATTGCCCGCCGCATCCGATCGGCCTAGGCTTTCCGTCCAACCGAACCGCAGTTCAGAGAGACCGATGAACCAGCCCGCGTCCGGGGGCCACCTCCACCAGCAATCACCCCTGCGCGGTATCCTGTGGATGGCGCTGGCCGCCGTGTTTTTCTCGGTCTCGTTCGGCGTCGTCCGGCACCTGTCCGACAACAGCGATATCCACGCCTTCCAACAGGCTTTCTTTCGCCAGGTATTCGGGACGCTGGTCTTTTTGCCGATTATCTTTCGCCACGGGCTGTCGAGCATCCGTACCCATCAGCCGATTGCCAATCTGACCCGTGTGGTCACCAACGCAATGGCGCTCGTCCTGGCATTCTGGGGGGTTACGCTGATTCCGCTTGCCCAGTCGCTGACCCTGCAATCGACCGTACCGTTTTTTGCCATCATATTTGCGATGCTGGTGGTGAATGAGCGGCCAGGGCCTCATCGCTGGGCCGCGGTGGCGATCGGGTTTGCGGGTGCGCTGGTCATATTGCGGCCGGGCTTCATCGAGATCAGCCTGGGAATGTCCGTGGCTGTGGCCTCCGCCGCCTTCTACGGATTTAGCGACGCCTTCCTGCGCAAGGTCGCCCGCACCGACGGCACCATCTCCATCATTTTCCTCAGCTTTGCCATCCAGGTGCCGCTCTTGCTGCCGCTGGCGATGGTCTATTGGACCACACCGGCATTGTCCGATTGGCCATGGATTTTGGCGATGGCGGTCTTTTCCTTCGGGGCGCAGTTCAGCCTCTCCAAGGCCTATATCAACGCCGAGGCGAGCATCGTCTCGCCGGTGCTTTTCATTCGGATACCCATGGTCGCGGTGATCGGATTCATGTTCTTCGACCAGATCCCGGATATGTGGGTCTGGATCGGCGCCGCGGTTATTTTCGTCAGCACGGTCTATGCCGCCCGGCGGGAAGCTTTCGCCCACCGCCGAGTTTAGGCCACGGAGGCTAAGCGCTCGCCGGCACGGCTTCCGGGAGGGGCAGCCGGTTCCAGGTGCATTTCACGTCGATGCCGCCGTCGCCCAGCAGCGTGCCCACCGGACAACGATCCTCGGCCAGGACCGCCAGCCGCTCCAGTTTGGCATCCGGCTCCTCGGTTTCGATGTCGATGGTCATTTCCGCTTCGGTGAAGCGCAGAAGCAGGTTTTTCTCCTCATCGCGGATCACCATGTTGGTGCCGATATCAGCGGTAATTCTTATGGCGCCGTGCCTGAAGCGCATGGCCTCGGCGACCTTCACCACCTGGACCATCTGGCACGATGCCAATGAGGCGGAGAAGTGCTCGAGGGGGGCGGCCCCTTCATCCCGGCCGCCCCGGGACGGCGGCTCGTCGACGGTCCAGGAGTGACCGGTCGAGGTGGTGATCCTGCTTTGGACGCCGCCGTCGCTCTCGGCGACGGCCGTACGGGTGGAAGCGGTAACCACTTCCTTCAATCGGGCTTGAGCCATTTCCCCTCCAGGGAGTTCGTTTGCGCGTTGGCCGGTACTGTAGGCGGCTCGTGGGGATTATCAAGCCGCCCGGCGGACATCCGGGAGAGCCGCATTTCGGCGGAGACGCAGGGCCTCTATAAGCGAAGCCGGTGAACTACGGGAGAACGGGAAGATGCCGTTGAGCGACGAGATGATCGAGCGCCTGACGATCCGCGAGTTGGTGGAAAACTGGGCCTTATGGCGGGATTCCGGCGACTGGGAGCGGTTCCGCACGGTCTGGCACGATGACGGGCGGATGATGGCGACCTGGCTTCAGGCCGATCGCGATACGTTCATCGCCGGTTCCAGGAAGGTGTTCGAGAGCGACGTCAGCATCATCCACTTCCTGGGCGGCACCACATCGGATATCGCCGGCAACCGGGCAATCGCGCAGACCAAGATGACCATCAACCAGCGGGCCGAGGTCGAGGGGGTGTGGTGCGACGTGGTCTGTCTCGGCCGATTCTACGATTTCCTGGAAAAGCGGGACGGCAAGTGGGGGTTCGTGGTGCGTCAGCCGATCTACGAAAAGGACTGGATCGCGCCTCTCGACCCCAACGCGACGCTCACGCTGGATCAATCCATTCTCGACAGCTATCCCGTCGGCTACCGGCACCTGGCCTATTTGCAGGCCGGCCTCGGCTACGACGTCAAGCGGGACATGCCCGGCCTCAAGGGGCCCGAAGTCGAAGCGCTCTACGCGCATGGCAGGGCATGGCTGGAGGGCAAGCCACTGGAAATGTGACTAGCGTTTAGAGAACGCCAGCCACACGCCACCGGCGATCAGGAACGTGCCGCTGATCCGCTCCAGCAAGGAAGAAATGCGGGTTAGGTGAGGCAGGGCAACCGCAAGTGGCGATGGTAACACGCTGACGCGAATCATCCCTTCCCCAGCGGCATTCTATAGAGGACAGAATATGTCGAAAAATGGCTCCGACGATCAAGACGGTGGAAAGCCTAACATCTTCGAGTATGCAACCAAGGAGCTTTCGCAAGATGCGATGATTTGCTGGCTCATTAAATGGTCGGGAGTACGCGCCGACACGGATGACGAACGCGCGTTGAAGAGTCTCGGACAAGAATTCCTAAGCGCGATGCTATCCAAGCACAAAATGTCGTTATCCGGAGAAATCGGGACCGTCGAAATCCATCAACAGGATCAGGGCATCGACGTGTTGGCCCGGGTTAAGGGCAAAGAGGAACATGTCCTCCTGATCGAAGACAAGACCGGCACCAAGGATCACGGCGGCCAGCTGGAACGGTATTACAAGGCCGTCCTAAGTGGCGAAACCAAGTTGGGAAAGGTATCGAGCTGCCGGCCAATATACCTGAAGACGGGAAACCACTCCCTCCACCACGCGGGCGACATCGAAAGCAAGCCCGGTTTCGGGGATCAGGCTGGTTACAAAGTGTTCGACCGCAAGGACTTTCTCTGTGTCTTGACGTCCTATAAGGGAGGTCATCCTCTGGTAATCCAATTCCGATCATGGCTTCAAAAACTCGAAGACGAGTTTAATGCTTGGTGTAACTGGAAACCGGAAGAGGGGAAAAACTGGTCGTGGGAATCATGGGAGGGTTTTTATCGGGCGCTTGAGGAGGCGCTTGAGAACAAGTTTTCTCGGTCCAGCAAGAGTGGAACGCCAAGGTTGCTGGATTGGGGATATGTTCCCAATCCACAGCGTGGTTTTCTGGGCTTCTAGTGGTCTCCGTTCGACAGGGATGACAACTACCCCTTGTACCTTCAATTGGAAGTCGTTCCGGGCGACCCGTCGAGGCAAAGGCTATGTTTCAAAGTCGGAAACCGTCCTGACGAACGGGGGGCAGAGGATTACCACAAGCTGGTTCTGCGCGCGGCTGAAAGGGAGAATGAAATGACAATTAAACGACCGTCGCGGATGCGAACCGGAGCGACCATGACTGTCGGATGGGGGCCGGATGACTGGCTTAAGTTCGTCGACGGTCGCCCCGACCCGTTGCAGACCGCCGACTTTCTGTGGGGTGCGAATCGGATTCTCGAAGAGGCCAAGACGTTAGACGACGAGCCATAGGACAACCCGGAATCAACTCTTGATCGGGGTCTGATGTGGAGGGGTTTCGAACACCGGGACCCGCTGAAATTTCGAAGGGTCGGCGAACGGTCGAGCGCTTTATGCCCGCGGCAAGGCTTGGCTGGAGGGCAAGCCGCTGGGAATCTAATCCAGTACTTTCACCTGTCTACACTGGAATACCGACTACGCCCTTTGTGACGCTCTGCGACAAAGCGCCACAAGCGAAGCCAAGCGCGAAGGTTGAACCTTTGCTGGCAAATCGAACGCTATCCAGCACAAACTCATGCCAGGCTTTCTTCCAGAGTGGTAGACCTTTGGCAATCTGCTCCTTCAACGCGTCGTTTTCGGCGACCAATTGATCAAGGTTTTCGTTCAGGCGTTCTATTTCACCGTTGAGAGTTGTAATATTAGCCAGGAGCGTACGTATCAGTTCTTGATGCTCATTTGTGACCACATTGGGGTCGTTGGGTGGCTGGAAGTTCTCAAAAACGTAAAATGCAGCTGCAACAATTGGCTGTATAGACCTGATCGTTAGACCTTTGAAAATAGCCTCACCTTCCGACGCTCCATCTTCTCTACCAACTCCCGTCACCGGATGAGGCAGCGTGTCCGCAGCCACGAGTCCACCTCGTTGCGCCTCGGACAATTCATTCAGCCCGATGGTGGAGATCGAGACCTTTGTATCTTGAAAATTCGTGTTGGCTAGTTCTGCTCCAGTGAAGTCGCTACCCGTAATGTCGGTTTCATGTAGAATTGCGCCGCGAATATCGGCCTCTTGCAGATTCGCCCGTGACAGGACAGTTCCAACGAGAATTGCCGACGTTAGATTCGCCTCCTTAAGGTCCGCGCCCAGAAAACTTGCGCCAGAGAGTTGTGCTCCGCCAAAATCCGCTCCCCTCAGAACGCTACCTGTAAAATTTGCATTTTGAAGGTTGGCTCTGGAGAGGTTTACGCCAGCCAAGTCCTGTCCCGACAAATCTGCGTCAGAAAGATCAATCGGCACAGCAATGGACAACTCGCGCTGAGCATTCCATGCGTCTACGCCACCGTTCAACAGGAGATCTAGTTGTTCTTGGCTTGCCATTTCACCACAATTTCTATCCAGCCTAACGCCTTCAGTTTATCTTTTCGAGAACGCCAGCCACAAGCCGCCGGCGATCAGGAACGTGCCGCTGATCCGCTCCAGCAGTTTCAGCCGCGACGCGGTCGGCCACTTTCCGAGGCCGCCCGCGGCCAAGGCGCAAACGCCGTAGGGCATCGGGTAGTGTGATTGTTTCACTCGTCGGGGTTTTTCCGGCTCGCGGCATTTTCTGTATCCGGCTCCGTCCAGAGTATCAACTCGGATAATGGCGGAAACTGAATCGGCAACAGACGTATGTCGAACGGTATGCCAGTTTCGTCGTCAATTCGCTCCAGGGGTAAGTCGAGCCAGTCGCGCCGCTCGCAATATTCCGCCACAATCTTGATATAGCGGCGCAGCAACAATATCGGAGGAAAGCGGTCTTTTGCAGCCATCCACTCCAGCATGTCGCGCCCGCCCTTCGAACTGTTGCAGGACCGGCAGGCCCAGATGAGGTTGTGGGATATATCGTCCCCACCCCGTATCTTCGGAATCAAATGGTCCATTGAGAGCTTCTCTTTGCTGCCGCAATAATAGCAGGCTTGCGGCATCGTCATTTTGAATCGCTCGTCGTCGTAGAGCGATCCCAACTTCATCGACCCGTCGAGCAAGCCGCGCCGAAGCCGCGCACCGACCATATAATCGACTCTTGCGTATTTTTCCGCGCCTCTGCTCAATGCGGCATGCGCCCGGGCCAGATTCGCATAACTGAATGCAATCTGGTCCCGAACCGTGACCGGCTGCTTTTTCGACGGTTTTGCCTTGGCCATTACGTTTTCTCCTATTCCAAGGTGAGAGGAGGTTGCTCGGGATTCTCCCAAGAAGCAGAAAACCGGCTTGGCACCAAGCATGAAGGAGGCGTGTTGTGAAATCCGCTCACCGGTACAATTTTACTCCATGTACTTATGCGTGCGCATCCCTGCATGTACTCTTTCACTTCTTACCGTTCCGTTTCCGTCAACACCGAAAATCGCGCTTCCGTAACTTCGTCGTCAAATCCGCCACATTGCGTATACCCGCGCGCGGGCCGTGGCGGAGGGAATTCGCGACGATCACCGTCAGCGTCGGCCCCGGCGCCAGGACGATGGCGATGCAGGCGAGGACGTAGGTGACGTAAGCGGCGAACTCGATGCCGAGCATGGAACCTAGGCCAGCGCGCCCGACTGGTAATCCCGCACCGCCTGCTCCAGTTCCTGATGGGTATTCATCACGAACGGTCCGTAACGGGCCACCGGCTCATTGATCGGCCTGCCCTCGCAATAGAGGATTTGCGCGCCGTCGGGTCCCGCCGTGACGCGGGCCTCTCCCTCGCCGTGAAACACCGCCACCGAGGGCGCCGCCGCCTGTCGGTCCCGCCCCAAATTGTCGGCGGCGGTGATGGATCCCTCATGAACGCACATGAAGAGACCGTTGCCCGTATCGGTCATGGCCGCCCAACAGGCGTTCGGCTCCAGGGTCACATCCAGCAGACGAATCGGCGTATGCGCCCGGGCCGGACCGGTGATGCCGTCATACTCCCCGGCAAACACCCTGACCACGCCGCCTTCCACCTCGGCCGACGGCACGTCGCCCGCCGGTATATCCTGATAGCGGGGCTCGGTCATCTTGAGCGCCGCCGGCAGATTGACCCAGAGCTGGAAGCCGCGCAGCCGGCCCTCGACCATCTCCGGCATCTCGGAGTGGATGATGCCCCTGCCCGCTGTCATCCACTGGATGTCGCCCGGGCCCAGCACACCCTCGTTGCCCACCGAGTCCCTGTGCCGAACCAGCCCCTCGAACATGATGGTCACGGTCTCGAACCCCCGGTGGGGATGGTCGGGAAACCCCGCCATATAGGTGTCCGGGTCGTCATTGTTCATCCTGTCGAGCATGAGAAACGGGTCGACCATGTCGAGGGACGGGGTGCCGATCATACGGGTCAGCTGGACGCCGGCGCCATCGGAGGTGGACATGCCGGCGTGAACCTGGGTCAGCGTACGCTTTTCGGACATTTCCTGGATTCCTATCCCCCTGCCGATCAAGGTGGCCGATCAAGCTTGCGTAAGTGATATTGTGAGACTACCTGCTCAGGAGGTAGTCTTTCCACTGCGTCCACGCAAGAAGGAACGGAAGATGCTCGACCAGCCGGAAACCATCACGGGTACCCTCACCTTCGCCGTCGATATCGGCGAAAAGCCGGTCACCTACCCGGAAAAGGACGTCGACGACCCGACCCGCGCCACCGGCAAGTATGAAGACCGGGAGGTGGAGCTGCATAACGGCCGCCTGATCCGCGACCGGCTCAGCCTCGACAAGGAAGGCTTCCTGCTGCTCGACAGCGAGACGGCGACCACCGATTTCTACGACGAAGCGGCCGTCAAGGGCGCCTACTACGACGAATGCATGGCCATCGTGAAGGAATACACCGGGGCCGACGAGATCGTGGTCATCGACCACACCATCCGGGTTCAGGACGAGGCAAAGCGCAAGGAGATGGATGTCCGCGCGCCGGTGCCGTCGGTGCACAACGACTTCACCGACTGGTCGGGACGCAAACGGGTGCACGACATATTTCCCGAGGACGAGGCCGAAGACCGGCTGACCCGCCGGGTGGTGAGCGTCAACGTCTGGCGGCCGATCATGGAGCCGGTGATGACCGAACCCCTGGTGCTCTGCGATGCGACGACGCTCGGCGCGGGCGATTTGATCGCCGCCGATCATATCTACACCTATCGGCGGGGCGAAACCTTCCGGGTCGCCCATTCGGATAGCCAAAAATGGTACTTCTTCCCCGAGATGACCATGAGCGAGGCGGTGCTGATCAAGTGCTTCGACACCGAGACCGACCGCACCCGGTTCAATGCCCACGGCGCCGCCCGCATCGCGGCCCCCGAGGGCGTCGCCCCCCGGGAAAGCATCGAGGTCCGCACCCTCGCCTTCTTCAACGACTAGGAGGACGGCTCAATGGCAAAAGCCGTGTGGAACGGCGAGGTTATCGCCGAGAGCGACGACATCGTCATGGTCGAGGCCAACCCCTATTTCCCCATCGGCTCGGTGAAGGACGGCGTGCTGACCAAGAGCGACCGCCCGCGCACCTTCTGTCATTGGAAGGGCTTCGCCGATTACTATGACGTCACGGTGGGCGAGGCGGCCAACGAAGGCGCGGCCTGGTACTACGATGAACCCTACGAGCAGGCGACCGAGATCAAGGACCGGGTGGCGTTCTGGAACGGCGTCGAGATCGAAGGGGCGCCGGAGGACAAGGGCAAGTTCGAGCCCGAACCCAGCCGGCTCGGCGACCTCACCGGCTGGCCGGCCCTTTGCTGGCTGTTGCGGCATCCGGAGAAAACCGAGTTCACGGCGTCCGAGGTGGAGGAAATCACCAAGATCCCGGCCGCCAACCTGCCCGCGGAATTCCAGGTCTTCGACGTCCAGCGCTACGCCACCCGCTACCAGTGGTCGCTGGAGGGCGAAGGCGCGGGCCTACTGCTCAAGAAGGCGGTCTAGGAACCGGTCCAGGAACAGCCGGGGTACCGGGTTTGGAGAGGGGTTCAAATTCACCACCGAGACCCTGATTTTACCGGGCACATGTTCCCGTAAACGAAAAACGGGGTTGATCGCGTACCCAGGCGTTCCGCTGCCGAATTTCCGATCCTCGGGCAGTGCCCGATAGACGGCGAAATCCCGCTGCTCCATCGGCAGCCCTTTGAGCGGCATCCTAATGAATTTCTTTTCACGAAGTCCGAAATCACTGGCAGTGTCCCGCAGCCTTACGATCAAATCAGAACCGCGCCGGAAGGCCAGAAGAGCGACATCCACATCTCCACTCCGTAAGAACAGCCTGCCTTCACCGAGGTGAACGCCGACCTCGGGATCGCAACGCAGCACTATCTCCCGGGCGATTTGAGGGATGGCCAGCCCCATTTGAGTCACCACAACCTGCTCCCCGTCGCATGCCCGGCCGTTCTCGCTTGCTGGTGCGGGCTCCGGCGCAAAGACCAGAGCGAGGAGCATAAATGCGGTAAATGGTCGGACGAGGCGCTTCATGGAACACTTCCAGCGGCTCAGTTGTCGACACCTAATCATAGAATGCCACCAGGAGCCGTTCTAGGTCCTGTTGACATTTATCGCATCCAAATGAGCGCCCCGACGAGGCACAGCATGGCCATGTAGGCGGTGACGGTCTTTTCGTAGCGTGTGGCGATGCGGCGGAAGTGCTTGATCTTGTTGATGAAACATTCGACGACGTGCCTTTCCTTGTAGAGTTCGGGGTCGTACGGCACGGCTTGTGCCCGCGACGGGTTGGAGGGGATCACCGCCACCATCCCGGCGCTGTCGAGGCGGGCGCGGAAGCGGTTCGCGTCGTAGGCGGTGTCGGCGATCAGGGTCTCGCCCGGCAGCCCGGCGATCAGCCCCTCGGCCTGGGTGACGTCGCCCACCTGGCCGCCGGTGAGGATGAACCGCAAGGGATTGCCCAGGCCATCGACGGCGATGTGGATTTTGCTCGTCAGGCCGCCGCGCGAGCGGCCGATGGCCTGAGCCTGAGCCCCCCTTTTGCGCCGGCGGCATGTTGATGCGCCCGCACGATGGTCGAATCCACGATCAGGTATTCGAAGTCGGGATCCTCCGCCAAGGCATTGAAAAGACTCTCCCAAACCCCCGCCTTGGCCCACCGCGAAAAGCGCACGTAGACGCTGTTCCAGTTGCCGAAGGCGTCCGGCAGATCGCGCCACGGCGAACCCGCCCGGGCGATCCACAGCACGGCGTCCACAAACAGGCGGTTGTCCCGACCCGTGGAGCCGCGATCCGCCTCTTTGCCCGGAACCAAACCCTTGATCCGGTCCCATTGCATATCCGTCAGTTCCCGTCGAAGCATGACACGCTCCCGCCAGTTGAAACGGTCTTGCTTGAATCACGCCAACCATGAATAGTCCGTTAATTGTCAACAGGACCTAGTCCTCACGGAATTTTCAAGATAATATGGAATTGAGTTAACACGGGACCTGCGGCCTATCGTCCATTCCATAGGGACAGGCATCCCGCACACCGAGAGACTCAACGCACCACTTGAACCGGGAGAAACTTATGGCAACGTTCATCATGCTCATGAACTTCACGCAGGACGGCGTGGCGGGGATCAAGGACGCCCCGAACCGCCGCAAACAGGCGGAGGACCTCGCCGAAACGTGCGGGGTGAATATCACGGCCAATTACCTGACCATGGGCTCCTATGACCGGGTCAGCATCGTCGAGGCACCGGACGGCGAAGCCGTCGCCAGATTTGCTTTGGCGCTCGGCGGTCTCGGATTTCTGTCGACGACGACACTCCGGGCGTTCAATTCGGACGAGGCCGAGGCCATCGTCAGTTCCCTGCCGTAACCCGCATTTCCCGCCAGGGTTACGGCCTGCGTCGCGTCCAGGCGGTCGATCCGCCAGGAGCGGCCCGAAAAGCGTAGCGGCACCTACGGTTGAGGGCCGCGACGACGCGGGCGGACGCCGGGGCGCGACCCGAAGGGCGGCGCTCTCGGGCCGACAGGGTGCGTCGAGGCGCTTGCCCGATGTCACCGCATCACGCGCCCGCGCGCGTGTGGACGCGCGACGCGCGGCGCGCCTCTCCTGCTCTGTCGGCCCGACAGAGCCGCGCAGACCATGACCCTGGCGGGAAGTGCGGGTTGGCCGAAAAAAAGGCGGTCCCGCTTGAGGCCCGGGGACCGCCTTTTCCTTTTGCTTGAACCGCGGCTCAGCCGAGGGCCTTGAGATCGGCCAAGGTCTTCTCGGGCTCGGGCCGGGCCGTGTAGTTCGGGTCGATATCGGCCGCCCGGACGACGCCGGAGCCGTCGATCACCAGGCGCGACGGGATGGGCAGCGTCCAGCTGTCGTCGCCATTGGTTCCCGGCAGGTCGAGACCGAAACCCTCGTAAATCTTCTTCACCTCGTCCGGCACCTGGAACTTGATGCCGAGCTCGGCGGCATAGTTGTTGCCGGCGTCGGTGAGGATGTCGAAGGTCAGGCTGTGCTTCTCGACCATGGCCTGGGTCTTTTCGGCCAGCTGGGGGCAGAGCGCCACCAAGGTCGCGCCGGCGGCTTCGATCTGGTCCTGTACTTCCTGCAAAGCATACAGCTCCGCATTACAGTAGGGTCACCATTCACCCCGATAGACGGTCAGGACCACCGGGCCCTTGGCCAGCAGATCGGCCGAATTGACCGTCTCGCCCCGCGAATTGGGGAGCGAGAAAGCCGGCAGGGTGTCGCCGGCCTGGATGCAGGTATCGAGGATACCGGATTCCGCCAGTTCCTTGGTCGCGGCGCCCATAACGGCCCGAACTTCCTCCGGCATCCGCTTGGCGCCGGCCTCGCGAATGGCGGCAAGTTTTTCTTCTAAGCTCATTTAATTCTCCACGTCTCACTCAGGTCTTGATCCCAAGATTGTCGACACTTTAGAGCAGCGATCGAGGCTTGGCGATAACGTTCCAGGCGGTGCGTTCCGCCGCATCCGGTCCGCGGAACCGGGCTATTCGGCGGCGTCGAATTCGCCGTAGTGGGGATAGGTATTGGCCATGTACCAGCGATAGAATTCCCAGTAGGACTCGGCAGGGTACTTGGGCGGATTGTCGGGACCGGTGCAGGTGGGCAGACATTCGCACACCGGTTCGAACGCACTGTTCACAAACAGCGCGATGGAGTAGCGATCCGTGTCCCTGGGCGGAATGACCCGGTGGGGCGTGGCGCGGAACCGGTCGTTGGACCAGCGGCCCAGAAATTGGCCGGTATTGACCAGAATGGCGTCGTCCATGCGCGGCGGGCGGAACCAGTTGCCGTCCACGTCGAGAATTTCCAGCCCGTCTACGTCGGCCTGCGGCAGAAATGTCATGAAGCCCGTATCGGCATGCGGGCCCAGCCCGAACTCGTTGTCCCCCAGATCCGGCACCGGCGGATAGTGCGCCATCCGGAAATAGGTGTAATTGTTCTCGAAATACGGTTTGAAGAAGTCTTTCTCCAAATCCAGCGCCGTCGCCCAAACCGGCAACAATGTCTTGCCGAGATTCGTCAGCGTGGTCATGTATTCCCGAACCGTTTCCCGGAAACCGGGCAAATCGTCCGGCCACTGGTTTTCGTCGTAGAAGAATTTGCCCGCCTGCCGGTTGGGGTCGTCTTCGGGATATTCGGTCGCGAACACCAGCACTTCGGTGCTGTCGAACTTGGTGTTCTCGTTGTAGGTGGAGTGCTTGACCATGGTGAAGCCGGGCTTGATATAGCCCCGCTGGTTCACGTTGATCTCAAGCTTCATCTTTTCTTCGATGGGCAGATCGTGAAAGCGCCGGGTCTCGGAGAATATCCGCTCGATCAGGTCGTCACCGACCCCGTGATTGCGGATGAAAAAGAAGCCGACATTCTCACACGCATCGCGGAACTGATCCGCCAATGCTTCCAGCGCGCCCTTCTCGCCCGCGAGAAAGGGGCCGGTATCGAGCACCGGCAGCTCACCGATTTCGACTAAACGATCGTCACTTGCCATAACCCAAGGCTCCCAGTTGGCCGTCCACATGCGTCCCGTATGTCGCCCCCCTTCTTCGGGTGGACATTCGTCTAATATTGAACGCTAATTGCCGGAATTTGAAGCCATATCGAACTTCGAGGATGGACGGAATGGGACAAGCGGCGGGCATCATCGGCTTGGGCATCATGGGATCGGCCTTCAGCCGGAATATGATGAAAAACGGCGTCCAGGTCATCGGTTACGACATCGATGACGGCAAATTGGACGGCCTAGCCAAGGAGGGACTGACGCGGGCCGGGTCTCCGGCCGATGTCGCCCGTCAGGCGGACGTGGTGATTACCTCCCTTCCCTCGCCGGCCGCCTTCCACGCGGTGATGACCGGGGAGAACGGTCTGGCGTCGTCGGGCAAGGCCGGTCTGGTGGTCGCCGACACCTGCACTCTCACCGTCGAGGACAAACAGAAGGCGTTCGATGCACTCGCGCTCCATGACGTCATCCTGCTTGACTGTCCGGTGAGCGGCACCGGCGTGCAAGCCGCCAACGCCGATCTGGCCATACTCGGGTCGGGCGACGAGGCGGCCTTCCGGAAAGCAAAACCCATACTCGAGAGCTTTTCGCGAAACGCGCACTATGTCGGCGCCTTCGGCAACGGCTCCAAGACCAAATATGTCGCCAACCTGTTGGTCGCCATCCACAACGTATCGGCCGCCGAGGCATTGGTGTTGGGACAAAAAGCGGGGTTGGACCCGGCAACCTTGTTGGCGGTCCTCCAGGATGGCGCCGGGAACTCCCGCATGCTGGAAATGCGGGGACCGATGATGGTGGCCAACGACTACACATCGAAGGTGTCCGCCACCATGATCACCCAGGACAAGGACATGGGGATCATCAACGCCTTCATCGACGGAGTGGGCGCGCCCGCCCCGTTATTCAAAGCGACGCTCAGCCTGTACAAGGCCGCGCTGTCCCAGGGATTGGAGAACAGCGATACCGCCTCGGTCTGCGCGGTACTGGAGAATCTGGCCGGCATGGAACGCGACCGAACCGGATAAACGAACAGACGCGCGACAGGAGTGGCTCTTGGCCAAGGTTCGCCGCGAAGCGGATATCGAGCAGACATTCTACGAAGCCGAGCAGGCCGGCTTGAAACTGGCAATCCGCGTCCGGACGGTGGCACTGGTCCTGCTCGGCCTCTTTCTGGGCATTTCGCGCTCCCCGGACCCGACACACGCGCTGGAATTGATTGGCGGCGTCATCGGGTTTGTCGCCCTCGGCGGCATTCATTATGTGATCATCGGATCGCAATTCGACCGGAAGTGGGTGAAGTACGTCTTCATCTCCATCGATGTCGCCATTCTCTCCGTATTGGTTGCGACCCAGCCGCTTTACGAATCAATCGATTTGCCGCAGGCGGTCAATTTCCGCAACACCATCTTCCCCTATTTTTTCGTCGTCCTTGGGGTATCCGCCTTTAGTTTCTCACCCGGGATGGTGCTGTGGACCGGGGTTGCCGGAGTCATCGGCTGGCTGAGCGCGTTCGCGTGGTCGATCCAGGATATGGCGGTGAGGTTTGATTGGACCGATATCGGACTGGCCCCGACAAACGAACATTTCATCTCCATCTTCCTGAATCCCAACTGGATCGGCACCGGCAGCCGCATCCAGGAATCCGTCATGTTCATGGTGGTCGCCATCCTGATCGCCGTCGTCATGTGGCGGGCGCGGAACACGGTCCGTCGGCAGCTCGAACTCGACGAAGAGCGCCGGACCATCACCGAGGTGTTTGGTCAATTCGTCCCAAAGGCGATCGCGGACGCCCTGATTGCCGATCGGGGCGCCTTGGAGCCGGTGGAGCGGGACGCCACCATCCTGTTCAGCGACATTGCCGGCTTCACCGAAATGACCGAGCGGCACGGCGCCCAGAAAATCGTCCGGATCCTGAATACCTATTTCGATGAAATTACGCGCATCATCAGCGGGTACGACGGGGTCATCACCCAGTTCCAGGGGGACGCGATTTTGGCGACCTTCAACGTCCCCCTCGAAGACCCGGAGCATGCCGTCAAGGCGGTTCGCGCGGCGCGCGACATCCAGACCTTGGTACGGGAGAGGACGTTCGACGGGACGGAAATCCGCGCTCGGGTTGGCGTCTGTACCGGACCTGTTCTTGCCGGAAACATCGGCGGCGGCGGCCGGCAAAACTACACTGTGCACGGCGATACGGTGAATCTGGCCGCCAGGCTGGAAGCCCTCAACAAGGAGCACGGCACCGACGTGCTGGTCAGCGACCGGATCGTCCAATTGGCCGGCGGAAATGTGTCCGGTGTCAGTTTTGACCTCATCGGTGAGATCGATGTCCGCGGCCTGTCCCAGCCGGTCTCCATATACACCTTTGCATAGACACCTTGTGATTTGGCCATGCCCGCGCGCCGGGACCGCCCGGGATACGCCGGTAAGGCGTCGCGGCGCGTGGCGGATTATCCGATCGACGAATCCCGATGCACGGCCATGGTCATGGCCCGGGAAATTCGCTAAATTAGCCCCCATTTCCCGCCAGGGTCACGGCCTGCGTCGCGTCCAGGCGGTCGAGCCGCCAGGAGCGACCCGAAATGCGTAGCGGTACCTACGGTTGAGGGTCGCGACGACGCGGGCGGGCGCCGGGACGCGACCCGAAGGGCGGCGCTCTCGGGTCGACAGCGTGCGTCAAGCCGCTTGCCCGATGTCACCCGCATCGTGCGGCGCGCCTCTCCTGCTCTGTCGACCCGACAGCACCGCGCAGACCATGACCCTGGCGGGAAATGGGGGCTAGACTGGTGAACGGAAGGGCAAATCCCAAGATCAAGCTCGAGGGCGTGACCAAAAGCTTTGGTGACGAGCATGTGCTGCGCGGCGTCGATTTGGAGGTCGGCGACGGCGAATCAGTGGTGCTTGTCGGCCCGTCGGCCTGCGGCAAGACCTTGCTGTTCAAGTGTATAGTCGGATTGATCCCGCCCGATTCCGGGTCGATCAAGATCGACGGCGAGGAAACCGTCGGCCTCGCCCCTGACGAGCGGGAACAGCTATTGCGGCGTGTCGGTATGCTGTTTCAGCAATCCGCCCTGTTTGACAGTTTGAGCATTTGGGAGAACGTCGCCTTCCGGCTGATTCAAAGTCAGCGGGTGCCGCGTACCGAGGCGCGCCGGCTGGCGGTGGAAAAGCTTTCTCAAGTGGGAATGGACACTGAGGTCGCCGACCTGTTGCCGGCGGAACTTTCCGGCGGCATGCAGAAGCGGGTCGGATTTGCCCGGGCGATTGCCGGTGATCCGGAGATTGTCTTCCTCGACGAGCCCACCGCCGGGCTCGATCCGATCATGAGCAACATCATCAACGAGTTGATTCTGGACGGGGTTCGCCAGCTGGGCGCCACGACGCTATCGATCACTTCGGACATGTCGGGCGCACGGATGATTTCCGACCGTATCGCCATGCTCCATGACGGCCAGATCATCTGGCAAGGACCAGCGGATCAGGTGGATGCCGCCGAAAATCCCTATCTCGATCAGTTCATCCACAGCCGCGCCGAGGGCCCCATCGAGACGGTGGTCACCCCCGACCGCGCCTGACAGCCGCCAAGTGCTTGCCGCTCCCCCGCTGAAGTGATAGCCAAATCGAATGTCCAGCCCTGCGCCGAAACCCCTCGTCGGAATTCCCACCAGCGTGATGGAGCTTACCAGCCGCCGTCATCGGGCCCATTACATCGGCCTGAACTACCCGGAGGTGGCGGCAGTGTTCTCCGGAGCGATGCCGGTCCTCCTGCCGTCGCGCGCGCATGACCTCGACGTCGAAGGAACCTGCGCGCAGATCGACGGGCTGCTGCTCCCCGGCGGGCGGGCGAACATCGAGCCCCATCACTACGGGGGGCCGCCGTTTCCCGACGACGAACCCATCGATCCCGACCGGGACAACATGGTTCTGCCGCTGATCCGCGGCTGCGTCGATGCCGGTGTGCCGGTCTTCGGAACCTGCCGCGGCCTGCAGGAGATGAATGTCGCACTCGGCGGAAGCCTGCACTACCGGATTCATTTGCTGCCCGGCAAGAAGGACCACCGGATGCCGCGGGGCGACGACGTCACCGTCGAAGAAATCATGGGTCCCAAACACACTGTCAAACTGACCAGCGGCGGCCTGCTTCATTCCCTCGTCGGCAAGGACGAGGTGATGGTCAATTCGCTGCACGGTCAGGGCGTGGACCGGCTTGCGGACGGCTTGGAGGTGGAAGCCGTATCGCCGGACGGGGTCATCGAAGGAATCAATCTGGCGGGCGCCAAGTCGTTTGCCGTCGGCGTGCAATGGCACGCCGAATGGCAGCCCAGCGAGCATGAACTGTCGAAAAAGCTGTTCCAGGCCTTCGGGGACGCGGCCCGGGAACGGGCCGCCAAACGGCGCAACGGTGTCGGGTCAATCGACTAGGATGTCGATAAGTTATCTTCCAGCGCGGTCCGCAGGTCCCCCCCGATCCGCGACGCCTTCCCGGTCTCCCCATCCACGTACACGGTGATGGTCTCGGCGACGGCGATACATTTGTCTCCCTGAAATACCCCCTGCCCCATCGTATAGGAACTGCCGCCGACCCGCAGGACGACGGTTCCCACATCAACCTCACCCGGATAGCTCAACTCCGAAACATATTCCACGGTGAACTTCACCACCACGAAGCCGGCGAGAATATCCACGGCCCCGCCGGGCATCTTGGCGATACGGAAATCGACCCGGCCGTCCTCGAAGAATTGGTTGATGGCGATGTTGTTGACATGGTTGTTGGGGTCGAGGTCGTTGTAGCGGATTCGCTCGGTGACCCACGTCGCATAGCCCTCGCGGGTTCGTAATGAGGGGTCGGGGACCGGTGTAGGCGTTGTGTCGTTCATGGAAGCGTTTTACTTGGCCGGAACCGTTTCGGCGAGCACGGATCGCATGGACGCCGCCATGTCCGTTTCATCCCGCAGGCGATCGCGGGCGCCAAGTGAGGTATCTGCCGCCCGGCGAGGCGCCTGCCGCCGGCTAACCTCTGACCTCGGACTGTTTCCGTGCCGCCTTGACCCGTGAATCGCGACCCTTGGCTTGCTTCACATCCTTCTTGGTCCGGGTGGGCGGCAGACGCTTGCCCTTGGGCAAGCCGGTCAGGAACCACTCGGCGAAGGTATCGGGATGGGGATCGTAGCTCTTGGGCTTCCAGTTCTCGGTGCAGAAATCCTCATCGCAGAAATATTCGTTGGGTGCGCCGACGGGGCTCTGGACATACCAGAAGTAGCACGACGAGACGATATGCCGGCCGGGTCCGACAGCGGTTTCCCAGCCGTTCTTCTGCATATACTGGCCGCCGCCGATCATCTCGCTGACGTCGCGCACCGCGAAGGCCAGATGGTTGAGGCCCGGCGCATCGTCGTGAAGGAAAAATACTTGATGGTGTCCGGCGCGGACGGCCGAGCGGAGAAACACGCCGCGGCCGGTGTAGCGGTCGGTGAGGTGGAATCCCAGCCGCTTGCGGTAAAAGTTTTCCATCCCCTTCAGGTCGGGGACGTTAAAGACGATGTGACCAATCCCCACCGGTTTGGCGCGGTCGTAATAGATCGCGCGCTCGTCGACCCGGTGGACGTTTTCCGGACCGTTCATCGGAATGATCACAGGCTTCACGTTGATCCGCCGGCTGACCCGGAAGCCGAGGCACAATCCCATCGGATCGGTCACATAGAACGTGCCGTCCCTGTCCTCGGTGATTTCGTGATCCTTTGCGAGACCGGCCTTGAGCGCCTTCAGGTTGTCCCGGGTATCGACGCCCCAGACCAAAATTCGAATGGTGGAGCCTCTCTCGAAGGCCGGCGGCAGGTGCTTCGCCGTCCGCGGGAAGATCTCGACGCGGGATTTGTTGGACGCTTCGTAGATCGAATGCTTGGGAGAGCTCTTGATCTTCTTGAGCCCGAAGTCGGTATAGAACTGCTGCGCCTTCTTCATGCTCTCGACGCCGAAGACCACGCGATCGACACCTACAATAGCCATAATTCCTCACCCGCGATGGACGACTGTGTTCGCGGCGGACATTAGCACCCGCGGGCGGCCGCCCATATTGGGCCGCCCCGGTTGTCCGTCGCTCGGTCAGCTATTGAAGTCCAGCATGGCCGGCGAGATCAAGACGCCGAAGGCCTCGCACCAGATGACGACGCTCTTGAAGTCCTTCAGGTTCACCGAGGCGGGGATGGCATAGTTCTGGCTGCCCTTGAAGGCGCGAAGCCCGCCGAGGTCGAAATACTCGGCGTTCTTGACGTCCGCCGAGCGTTTGATGCCAGCCGCCTTCGACAAATAGACGTGGTACTTCGGCCCGGGGCCGACGTTGAAATCCTTGCCCAGATGAACCTCGTCGGCAAATACCGTCACTTTGCCGGAGCCGAAATGCACCGGATCGGAGGGATTTGCGTGAATGAACGTGCCGGTTGCGACCACCGCCTTGGTGTCGGCTATGGCTTCGTCGGCAACTATATTCGCCTGGAATATGAACGGGAACACGAAGATGCCGACCGCAAACCCGAAACCGGTGCCGGCAACGCCGCCCAAAAGGAACCACAAGATAATCTTCTTCATCGCGCGCTCTCCATCAGCAACAGTGGGCGACCGCCCCGCCGATAAATGACTTACGCCAGTTGGTATTCCCCATCCGGCGAAACTTCTCCTACGGAAACCAGCCGGCCCGTATCGACCATATGGATAATGTGGGCAAGAACCGAACGATGGGCCGCGGGAACAAGCCGCTCATCGAGCCCCTGGTACATGCAAGTAACCATCTCGGGGATATGATTCAACCCCTGTTCGATGCACTTGGTGATCTGGGTTTCCCGCTGCCGGCGGTGGCCAATCAACGCCCGGACGTATGGCCTCGGATTTTCCACGGGATGGCCGTGGGTCGGCCAATAGATGGCGTCATCCCGTTCGGTGAGACGTTGAAGGCTCGCCATATAAGCGCCCATATCGCCATCCGGCGGGGAGACGACGGTGGTCGACCAGCCCATCACATGGTCCCCGGGAAACAGTGCGTTCTCTTCCGGGAGTGCGTAACACATGTGGTTCGAGGTATGGCCCGGCGTAAAGACGCATTCCAGGCTCCACCCCTCTCCCTCGATGACATCACCGTCACGGACCTCCACATCGGGGATGAAGTCCCGATCTCCTCCTTCCTCCAGCGTCGGGCTGTCCCCCGTCTGGCCCGAACCGTGGGGGCCATAAGCATAGGTCATGGCGCCGGTTGCCTCCTGCACGGGTCCAGCCGCCGGGGAATGATCGTGGTGCGTATGGGTGACAACGATGTGCGACACGGTCTCGCCGGAGAGCGCCTTCAGCTGGGCGTCGATATGTTCCTCCAGGTCCGGACCGGGATCGATGATCGCCACCTCTCCATGCCCGACGATGTAGGTTCCCGTCCCCTTATAGGTAAACGGGCCGGGGTTGCGGGCGACAATGCGCCGGATCAACGGCGAGACCGTCTCGATCACCGCGTACTCGGCATCGAAGTCACGCCGGAATTTGAGCTCGCCGGTCATGCGCGGAGTATACGGTTATTCCCCGGGGTTTCGAGACGGGAGACGCAGGGACGCCCTCAAACCGGGCCGGGCATCTTCAAGGTGCAGCTCTCCATGGTGCAGGTGGGCAATTGCGCGGACCAGGCTCAGGCCCAGGCCGCTGCCGGTACTGTTGCGGCTGGCTTCGAGCCGGACAAATCTTTGAGTTACCCGCTCGCGGTCGTTTTCGGGAATTCCCGGGCCCGAATCGGTTACCGAGATTTCGACCGCGCCCCCGGACCGGTCGGCGCGAATCACGACGGCACCGCCGGTTTCCGAATACTTGATGGCGTTGTCGATGAGATTGGCCAGTGCCTGGGACAGGAGTTGCCGGTCGGCCGCGAAATCGATCTTCCCGTGAACCGCCGCCGAGAGGCCGAGGCCCTTCTCTGCCGCCGCCGGCTCATAGAGTTCGGCGAGATCGTCGATGAATGGGCCGAGGTCGATTGTCTCCGGGGAAATCTCCAGTTGCCCCGCCTCGGCCTTGGCGATGTTCAGCAAAGCGTTGAAGGTGGCCAGAAGATCATCGGCTTCGGAGATCGTCGCCTCGAGCGCCTCGCGAAATTGTTCGGCGCTCCCCTCGCCCATGAGCGTAACCTCAAGACGGCTTCTAAGCCGGTTCAAGGGAGTGCGAAGATCGTGGGCGATATTGTCGGTAACCTCGCGGAGGCTGTTCACCAGTCGCTCGATCTGGTCGAGCATCTCGTTGAGATTGAGCGCCAGCTGGTCCAACTCGTCGTTGGCGCCCCGGACCGGGATTCGCTGATCCAATTCGCCCGCCATGATTTCCCGGCTGGTCCGGTTGATGACCTCTACGCGGCGCAGCAGGTTGCGGCTCATGAGAATGCCGCCCGCCAAGCCCAGCGCCAAGGTCAGCGCCAACGCCCATGCAAGCGAGGTGCGGATGAACTCGATGACCTCGGATTGGCCGTGGATGTCGCGGCCGACCAGCAGCTGAAATTCACCGGGAACGATCAGGTGTCGCGCGCGGGCCGGATGGGTTTCGACCCTGCCCCCCATGGGCCGCTGATAGGGAAATTCCAGCCATCCGCCAGGCTGAGTTTCCACCTCGGGCCAGGCGTTCAGGTTCCCGGCAATCACGAACCGGTTGCCGTCGGTCAGCAGATAGAGGCTCTGGCGCTGATTGCGGCTGCGCTCCCGAACCACGTCGGCGAGCCCCACCAGTCCTGAACGGCGATACTGTTCCGACAGGCCGGTAATCTCCGCGGCGATGGTTTCATCGGTCTGCGACGTGGTGAGCCGGGCGGTCGACCAGTAGATGAAGCCAAGCAGCAACAAGACCGAGGCGCCGAACACCGATAGGTAGATCAGCGACAGCCGGAAGGTCGATGTCTTGAACAGCTTAGGAAGGTTCACGAAGACAATACCCCGCCCCCCGGACCGTATGGAGCAGTTGCCGGCTGAAGTCCTTGTCGATCTTGGCCCGCAAGCGGCTGATGTGGACATCGATTACGTTGGTCTGGGGATCGAAATGATAGTCCCAGACGTTCTCCAGCAGCATGGTCCGCGTCACCGTCTGGCCGGCATGGCGCATGAGATACTCCAAGAGCCGGAACTCCCGGGGCTGCAGGGTGAGCTCCACTCCCGCGCGCCTCACTTGGCGGCTCAGCAGATCCATTTCCAGATCGGCGACGGACAGTTGGGTTTCCACCTGCTCGGGATTGCGGCGCCGGACGAGCGCCTCGATCCGCGCCAACAGTTCGGCGAACGCATATGGCTTTACGAGATAATCGTCGCCGCCGGCTTTCAATCCCTTGACCCGGTCGTCGACGTCGCCGAGGGCGCTTAGGAACAGGATAGGCTCGTCTATGCCTTCGGCGCGCAGCCGGTTGACTACGCTCAGCCCGTCCATCTTGGGCAGCATGCGATCGACCACAAGAACGTCGTAGCCGCCCTCGGCCGCCAGGGCATAGCCCTCCTCGCCGTCGGCGGCATGATCGACCACATGACCGCTCTCGGACAGGCCCCGCCGCATGTAGTCGGCGGCTTCCAGATCATCCTCGATCACCAAAATACGCATGGCGGCTTTCATTTTCCGGACGACCCTAGGGTAGTTCAAATTTTGGCGGATTTCACCTGGGCCTCAAAGAAAACGGTGCCCGGCCCCAATCGGGCGCCGGACACCGTCTACCCCGTCCCGAGGCAGTATCAGGCGTTGCGGAGGGGCAGCGCGACGAAGCGCTCATTGCCGCGCCGCTCCACGAGCAGCAGCACCGCGGATCGGTCAACGGCGCCGGCCCGTTCAATCGCATCAGTGACATCTTCCGGGGTTTCGACCGCTTGGCCGGCGATCGAGACGATCACGTCGCCCCGGCCGAGGCCTTTGCGCGCCGCGGGGCTGCCGGGCTCGATAGCGGTGATCACGACACCCTCCGTATCCCGGTCCAGCCCGAAGGCGCGGCGGGTCTGCCGGTCCAGCGCCGCCAAACCAAGGCCCAGCGCATCGCCAGTCTTCGCCTTGGCAACCGGTTCGGCATCGGGCGAGCTTCCGATACGCACCTCGATGGTACGCTTCCGGCCGTCGCGCCAGACCTCCATCTCGGCCTCATCGCCCGCCTGCAGGGAACCAATGATCCGGGGCAGATCCTTGAGCCGGTCGACGGTCTTGTCGTTGACTTCCAGGATCACGTCGCCGCGCTTCAGTCCGGCCTTGTCCGCCGGGCTGTCATCGGTCACCCGGGACACCAGCGCGCCGCCGGCTTCTTCGAGATCGAGGCTGGCCGCCAGTTCTTCGGTGACGGCCTGGATATGGACGCCGAGCCAGCCCCGCTGGACCCGACCATCGTCCTTCAAGTCTTCGATGACGGTCTCGGCGAGCGAAGAGGGAATGGCAAACCCGATACCCACGTTGCCGCCCGACGGCGAGAAGATGGCGGTATTTACCCCGATCACCTCGCCCCGCAGGTTGAAGGCCGGACCGCCGGAATTGCCCTGGTTGATCGGCGCATCGATCTGCAGGAAGTCGTCGAACGGTCCGGCGCCGATGTCACGATCGCGGGCCGAAATAATTCCAATCGTCGCCGTCTTGCCGACGCCGAGCGGGTTGCCGATTGTCACGATCCAATCGCCGACCCGCATATCGGCGGAGGATCCGAATGAAACCGTCGGCAGATCACGCTTGGCATCGATTTTCAAGAGCGCGAGATCGGTCTTGTCGTCCTGTCCGATGAGCTTCGCCTCGTACTTCTTGCCGTCATGCAGGACGACCGTGATTTTCTCGGCGTCGTCGATGACATGATGGTTGGTGACGATCAGCCCGTCCTTTTCGATGATGAAGCCGGAGCCGAGCCCCTGGGCCAGGGGACCACGCGGCTCGCCCCGGAATTGGGGCATCTCGGGCATTCCGAATTGCCGGCTTCCGTCTTCGCCGAAGAAGCGCCGGAAGAATTCATCGAATTGGGGCGGCACCTTGCCGGACGAGAGCACCGGGCCGGCAGCCTTTTTCTCGACCCGGATGGTAACCACGGCGGGGCTCACCCGCTCCACCACATCGGCGATATTTACCGGCATCGCCGGGACGGCGGCCGCCTGGACGGATTTCACCGCCTCGGCGGAATTCGCCGCGGAATTCCGGTCCGACTGGTCGGCGAATGCGATCCCGCCGGCGATTGTGCCGGTCGCGAGGGCCGTGATCGCCATCATGGCGAGAAGTTTTGACTTCGGTGTATGCAAGAGGTGTTTTCGCATCTTAATTCTCCTGGAAATCGAAAGAATTTCAGGGCATCGGAAGCGCCAACCGGCGTGATCTCCAATGCCGTCGAGAATTGAGACTAACGATTGCGGTCTAACCCCTGCCTGTCCGCCAGATTACGATTTGGTAATTTTTGTCCAAAAACAATCGAAGACGAGGACGACGATGAGAACGATGAGGAAAACCTCAACGCCCGATCCCGCCGCCGCCTAACTCAGCACTTTCTGCCTAGCCCAGCACTTTCTCCACCAACCGCACCCAAAACGATGCCCCGATGGGGAGGATTTCGTCGTTGAACTCGTAGCGCGTATTGTGGAGCGGATAGGTTTCCCGGTCCGGGAATCCGGCGCCAAGGCGGACAAAGGTGCCCGGTCGCTCATTCAGCATGAACGCGAAATCCTCGGACGCCATCGTCGGCGGATAGGCCTGTTCCAGGTTTTCCTCGCCGACCACGTCAACCGCCACCGAACGGGCAATCTCGCTTTCCGGACCGTTATTGACCAGCACCGGATAGAGCTGCTCGTAGGCGACGTCCGCGCTGCCGCCGTGGGCCGAGGCGATGCCGCCGGCGATTTGCTCGATCCGCGGCTTGATGGTCTTCTCCGGATCGAGGGCGAAGGACCGGACCGTTCCGCCCAGCACCGCCTGATCGGGGATCACGTTCATTGCGTCGCCGGCGTGGAACTGCGTCACCGATACGACGATGGCGTCGATGGGATTGGTGGACCGGCTCGAGATGGTCTGAAGTCCCGAGACGATTTCCGCACCGATGACCACCGGATCGATCCCCTGGTGGGGCGCCGCCGCGTGGCTGCCGCGCCCATTGACGACAATCTCGAATTTTGCCGCCGATGCCATTCCCGGCCCCTCGCCGACGCTGATTTTGCCGGCCGGCATGTTGGGCCAGTTATGCATGCCGTAGACGGTGTCGGCGGGAAACTTGTCGAACAGTCCCTCCTCCACCATCACCTGGCCGCCGCCCGCCATCTCCTCGGCCGGCTGGAAGATGAAATGAACCGTGCCGTTGAAATTTTTCGTCTCCGCGAGGTGCTTGGCGGCGCCCAATAGCATGGTCGTGTGCCCATCGTGCCCGCAGGCGTGCATCTTGCCGGGCACCTGGGATTTGTACGGAAGGTCGGTCTGCTCGGGCATGTCGAGAGCGTCCATGTCGGCGCGAAGGCCTATGGAAGGTCCGTCGCCATTGACCAGCGTACCGACGACGCCCGTCGTCGCCATGCCCCGATCAATGTCGATGCCGAACGCCGAGAGCTTTTCGGCCACCAAATCAGACGTCCGATGCTCTTCAAACGCCGTTTCCGGATGAGCGTGAATATCCTGCCGCCAGGACGCCATTTCGTCCTTGAGGGCATCGAGTTCCTTGATGACCGGCATCGTACTTCCCTTTCCAGACCATGCCCCGGGGAGTTTGGCCAATACGGGCGGTTTGCTCAACCACCGCCTTGGCCTTGACTTGCCGTTTCCATGGGCCAAGTTTCTATTCCTGCGCCGATCACGGGATTCTCATGACCGCCAATCTGCCAGCCGACCTTGATGCCGACGAGGTCAACCGGATCGTCGATGCGGCCATCGCCGAAGATTTGGGCAAGGGCGACATCACGTCCCGGGCCGTCATCCCCAAGGGAACGGAATTCGAGGGCGTCATGGCGGCACGGGAACCCGTTGTCGCCGCCGGGCTGCGGATCGCCGAGCTGGTTTTCGAAAAGCTGTCGCCCGGGATTTCATTCGAAGCACTGGTCGCCGAGGGCGAGGCGGTTGAAACGGGAACCGTCTTGGCCCGGATTTCCGGTCCCGCGAGTGAGCTTCTCGCCGCGGAACGCACGGCCATAAATTTCGTCCAGCACCTTTCCGGCATTGCAACGCTCACGCGGGTCTACGCCGACGCCATTGCCTCGGAAAACACGGTGCTTCTGGACACCCGCAAGACCATTCCGGGCCTCAGGCAGTTGGAAAAATACGCCACCCGGATGGGCGGGGCGACCAACCACCGCATGCGCCTCGACGATGGCGTGCTGATCAAGGACAACCACGTGGCGGTCGCGGGCGGCATCGGCGAGGCGGTGCGCCGGGCCATCGATGCCGGCCTGAAGCATGTCGAAGTGGAGTGCGACACGCTGGAACAGGTTGCCGAGGCCGCGGAATCGGGCGCCGAGCGCATCCTGCTCGACAACATGAGCCCGGACGACATGCGCCGGGCCATCGAAATCATCGATAACCGCTGCACCACCGAGGCTTCGGGCAACGTGACCCTGGACAACATCAAGGCGGTGGCGGCGTCCGGTGTCGATTACGTATCGGTAGGGCGCCTGACCCACTCGGCGCCCGCGGCGAATATCGGGCTCGATTGGACCCCGGCGGCCTAGGTCCTGTTGACATTTATCGCATCCAAATGAGCGCCCCGACGAGGCACAGCATGGCCATGTAGGCGGTGACGGTCTTTTCGTAGCGTGTGGCGATGCGGCGGAAGTGCTTGATCTTGTTGATGAAACATTCGACGACGTGCCTTTCCTTGTAGAGTTCGGGGTCGTACGGCACGGCTTGTGCCCGCGACGGGTTGGAGGGGATCACCGCCACCATCCCGGCGCTGTCGAGGCGGGCGCGGAAGCGGTTCGCGTCGTAGGCGGTGTCGGCGATCAGGGTCTCGCCCGGCAGCCCGGCGATCAGCCCCTCGGCCTGGGTGACGTCGCCCACCTGGCCGCCGGTGAGGATGAACCGCAAGGGATTGCCCAGGCCATCGACGGCGATGTGGATTTTGCTCGTCAGGCCGCCGCGCGAGCGGCCGATGGCCTGAGCCTGAGCCCCCCTTTTGCGCCGGCGGCATGTTGATGCGCCCGCACGATGGTCGAATCCACGATCAGGTATTCGAAGTCGGGATCCTCCGCCAAGGCATTGAAAAGACTCTCCCAAACCCCCGCCTTGGCCCACCGCGAAAAGCGCACGTAGACGCTGTTCCAGTTGCCGAAGGCGTCCGGCAGATCGCGCCACGGCGAACCCGCCCGGGCGATCCACAGCACGGCGTCCACAAACAGGCGGTTGTCCCGACCCGTGGAGCCGCGATCCGCCTCTTTGCCCGGAACCAAACCCTTGATCCGGTCCCATTGCATATCCGTCAGTTCCCGTCGAAGCATGACACGCTCCCGCCAGTTGAAACGGTCTTGCTTGAATCACGCCAACCATGAATAGTCCGTTAATTGTCAACAGGACCTAGAGCCGATCATGGTTTGTCGGAATCGCTTTGCGATGCCGGCAATCCATGTGAATCGGCTCTACACTATTGAAATAGATCGGATTCACATGTTTTGACGAAACCGCGCCATGGTTCCGTCAAAACATGACCCGATCTAGCCGGCCCTACGACATCCCCACGATTTCGCCGTCCGAGCCGATTGAGATCGCATTGGCCGCCGGTTCCCGCGGCAGCCCGGGCATGGTCATCATGTCGCCGCAGACCGCGACGATGAATCCGGCCCCGGCACTGAGCCGGATTTCCCTCACCGGGAACGGAAAATTCACCGGCGCCCCGAGGGCTTTCGGGTCGGTCGAGAAACTGAATTGGGTTTTGGCGATGCACACCGGCACGTTGCCCCACCCGGCTGCTTCCAGGTCCCGAATTCGCGCAGCGGCCGCGCTCGACAGCTCGATGCCGTCAGACCGGTAAACCTTGCGCGCAATGGCGCCGATTTTCTCGGCAATGGGGGCGTCCAGATCGTAGGTAAATTTGGGCTCGGCCGGCTCCCCGGCCGTCATCTCGACGACGGCGCGGGCCAGGCCTTCCGCGCCGGCGCCGCCGTCCGCGAAGTGGTTGCTCTCCTCGAAGCGAATACCGTCGGCGGCGCAGAGTTCGGCCAGTTTCGCCACCTCGGCATCTCCATCGGGCGCGAAGCGATTCAGGGTGACGATCACCGGCAGCCCGAAATTACGCATGTTTTCCGCATGGCGGCCCAGGTTTGCAAATCCCGCGGCGACGGCATCGACGTTTTCATTTTCGATGTCCTCCAATCCCACCCCGCCATGGGACTTGAGGGCGCGGATCGTCGCGACAATCACCGCCGCCGACGGGCGTAGACCGGCAAGCCGGCATTTGATGTCGATGAACTTCTCCGCACCGAGATCGGCGCCGAAACCGGCTTCGGTCACCACAAAATCGGCGAGCTTCAAGCCCGCGCGCGTCGCCGCGACGGACGAGCACCCGTGGGCGATGTTGGCGAAGGGGCCGCCATGAACCAGGGCCGGCGTGCCCCCGGCGGTCTGAACCAGGTTCGGCCGAACGGCATCCTTCAACAGGACCGCCATTGCCCCCGCCGCGTCGATATCCCCGGCGGTGACCATCTCCCGCTGCCGGGTCCGGCCGACGACGATGCGGGACAGCCGCTGGGTGAAATCATCCAATCCTTCGGCAAGGCAAAGGATCGCCATGACCTCGGAAGCCGCGGTGATATCGAACCCGCCTTCCCGGGCAAATCCATTCGAAACCCCGCCGAGCGAGAGGGCAACCTGCCGAAGGGCCCGGTCGTTCATGTCGAGGACCCGCGGCCAACTGACCCGCCGGGAGTCCAGGCCGGTCCCGTTTTCCCAATAGATGTGATTATCGATCATCGCCGCCAACAGATTGTGCGCGGCCGTTACGGCGTGGAGATCCCCGGTAAAGTGCAGGTTGATGTCGTCCGACGGCTCGATGGTCGACTTGCCGCCGCCGGTCCCGCCGCCTTTCATGCCGAATACGGGACCCAGGCTGGGTTCGCGAAGGCAAACGACCGCCCGTTCACCGATCCTCGAGAGACCATCCGCCAATCCGATGCTCGTGGTGGTCTTTCCTTCGCCATAGCGGGTGGGGGTCATCGCCGTGACGAGGATCAGTTTGCCGTCGGTTTGCCCGTCGAGGCGATCCAGGAATTTCGAGGAGAGTTTGGCCTTTTGAGTCCCGTAGAAGTCAAGGGCCTCCGCGGGAATGTCGAGCAGCGCGCCGATCTCGTCGATCGGCCGCAAAAACCGTCCTTCGTCTGCCTCCCCGGCCATGCCGCGCGCTCCCAACACTTAAGCCCGTCCCGCTTGTCCGGAATCATATCAGTTCACGGGACGAAGAAAAGAATCTACAACTGGATGCCGCAGCCGGAATGGGCGGCTTCCCAACGCCGTCCTGCCCTCTCATCTTCAACGGCCGGGGTGCCGGAATTGGCCCGATCCGCTTTCAAGCTCCTCCATATGGCGATCTCGACGGTGCTGGGAAATCGGCCGAAGGGGTACTTCATTCCGTACCGCCATACGGCGGAAATGCCGCCGCCGGGCTCGGCCGCCTATCCCGCCATCGAGGAACTGTTCATTGCCGCCGAAGAGCGCCAGCGTGAATTCCTAAAAAACATCAAAAAATACGCAGAACCTATTGGAAAGATTTATGAAAATAACCCTCCGGAACCTCGATGGGATCAGGATTGGTTCCCCCGGATGGACGCCGTGGCCGCCTATGTCATGGTGCGCGAATTCCGGCCGCGGCGGATCATCGAAGTCGGCTCCGGCCACTCCACCCGCTTTATGGCACGGGCGGTCCGGGACGGAGCTCTTCCGACCCGGATAACCGCCGTCGATCCGGGGCCGCGCGCAAAGATCGACGGCTTGGATGTGGAGACGGCACCTAAACTGGCCCATGAGGTTCCCCCGGAGTTGTTCGGGGAACTCGGAGCCGGGGACATATTGTTCATCGACTCGAGCCACATCCTGATGCCCGGTACCGATGTCGATTACCTGTTCAACTCCGTTCTGCCCAGTCTGCCGTCCGGCACTCTGATCCACATCCACGACATTCTGCTGCCGGACCCCTACCCCGAGGCCTGGACGTGGCGCGGGTACAACGAGCAATTGGGTGTCGCCCTGCTGCTTCAGGGCGGCGCCTACGAAATTCTGTTTTCCAGCCGCTATGCAGTGACGCGGCTGCAAAAATCCTTCGAGGAAACGCCAGCGGCAGGGTTGCCCCTCAACGAAGGGGCCCTGGAAACCAGCCTGTGGCTACGCAAGCTCTGAGCCCGGCGCCCGGCTGGCGCGGGTGAGGATGTAAATCGAAACCGGCGCCATGACCAGGAACATCAATACCGGCGCCACCCAATCCTCTGCCACAAACAGGCTCACATAGACCAAACTTGCGGTCATCGAACCGATGGCCAAGACCTTGGCGTAGACCGGGATAACCCTGTGCCGTTCCCAATTGATCAACAACGGGCCGAAACGCGGCCGGCTGTATAGCCAGCCATAAAATCGCGTCGACGAACGGGCGAAACACCATGCGGCAACAATCAGGAAGATTGTCGTCGGCAATCCGGGGACAACGGTGCCGATGGCGCCGAGGACGACAAAAAACACGCCCGCACCAATCAACAACGGCCTGAGCGCGGGGCCGGCGACGGGAACCGGGCAGTTGTCCCTTGGCTGTGGCGCGCCGCTATTTTTTCCCGGAATTTCGATCTCGTTCATCCTCCATTATATGTGAACGGTCTTGTCGTTTGACAACCACCGTAGCCAATAAAACCGAGGTCAGCCGTCTGCGTCCAATTCTTCGCGTTCATGCCATTTCATACGGGTCTTTCGGATCGTCCGATCGGTCCCGGCCGCTTCAGCGCCCAATTTCTGCGCCCAGGCCCACCAATTGTCCTGCACCTCGAAATTCCCGTAGTCCGGATGCTGGGTGACAAGCAGCCGGTAGATGGCCTCTATGTGGGGAACCGACACCTCCTCCTGGCTAAGGCTCCGCACGGTAATTCCGTCGCTCTGCATCCGGCCGGGATGTTTTCCCATCGTCCACGCATAGTCGTCGAACAAGAGCCAGCCGCCGGGCCGCAAGAGTTTGTCCACCAGAAAATATGCCAGACCGTCGATGGTCCAATTCTTCGCCCCATCGATGAAACAGAAGTCATAGCACGGCTCGCACACCCCGTTCGCGGAACGCGCCTCGATCCGCTTTTTCAGAAACCAGGTGTATGAGTTCTTTTCCCGGTGGATGGTGACCCGGCTGCCGAGCCCCGTCCTTTCGAGCAATCCTTCGAGATTTGGGTCCCGGTCGCCGGCGGTGAGCAGATCGACCGTATCGAGATGCCCGCGGCCTTCCTCCTCCATGGCCGCGGCCAAATAGACCGATGACACGCCATGGGCATGGCCCAGTTCCAGGCACCGCTCGGGGCGATGGTTGACGACGAACTGGTAAAGTTCCCAGCCCTCATCGACACCCAGGTACGGAATGCCGTCCAATGCGGCACGGACATCGTCGAATTTCATCGACGAAACCTAGCGGGCCCGCCCGCCGCCGTCGAGGCGGCTACTTGTAGGGATCGGCCGCGTCGCGCAGTCCGTCGCCGAGGAAATTGAAAGCGAGGACGACGATGATCACCGGCACCATGGGAGTCATCAGCCACGGGAACAACACCACGGCCTCGATATTCTGGGCTTCGATGAGCAGGACCCCCCAACTGGTGATCGGCGGACGAAGGCCAAGCCCGAGGAAACTGAGCGCGGTCTCCGCCAGGATCATCGTTGGGATGGACAGGGTCGCCGAGGCGATCAAGTGGCTCATGAAGTTGGGTAGCAGGTGGCGTCCAATGACCCGCGACGGCTTCGCGCCCATGAGCGTGGCGGCTGTCGCAAAATCTTCTTCCCTGAGCGCCAGCAGTTTGGACCGGACCGCCCGCGCCAGCCCCGGCCAGTCGACCAGCGCCAATATGAGCGTGATGCCGAAATAGACCAGAATCGGACTCCAACTGGCCGGCAACGCCGCGGACAGCGCCATCCATAGGGGCAATTCCGGCAGCGAGCGAAGGATCTCGATCACCCGCTGCACCAGATTGTCGACCCAGCCGCCGAAATAGCCGGCAAGGCCGCCGATGACGATGCCCAGAATAAAGCTGAGGGTGATGCCGATCAGCCCGACCGTCAGCGAAATGCGGGCGCCATAAAGAATTCGAGACCACATGTCGTGTCCCAGCCGGTCCGTGCCCAGGAGGAAGAACGTCCCGCCTTCGGCCGGGCAAACCAGATGGAAATCCGCCTCCACCATGCCCCAGAACCGGTAGGGATCGCCGGAACAGAAAAATCTCAGCGGCTGTACTTCGTCGCGGTTGACGGAATATTCCCGTTGCAACGTCTCGAGGTTCAGCGTTTGATCCAGGCCATAAACGAAGGGCCCGACAAATTCGCCCTCATGGAAGAAGTGAATGACCTGCGGCGGGGCATGCAGGAAATCCTCGTTCCGGGCCGACAGTTCGTAGGGAGCCAGGAACTCGGTGATCAGGACACTGAAGTACATGACCGCCAGCACGATGCCCGAAGCGACGGCAAGGCGGTGACGCTTCAACCGCCACCACATCATCTTCCACTGCGACGCCAGGAAGTATTTTTCCTGCTCGGCCGTCAGGGCCTCGATTTGCTGCGGGTTGAACGGCTCCGAGGAGACGAAATGCCGATTGCCGTTGCTCATTTCGCCGCCCCCCCGGTCAGGCGAATTCGGGGATCGAGAACGGCAAGCGCCAGGTCGGACAGGAACATGCCGATCACGGTCAACACCGCGACGAACATCAGGACCGCGCCGGACAGGAAGAAGTCCTGGCTCTGGAGCGCGCGGACGAGCGGCGGACCGACCGTCTCCAATCCCATGACGATGGAGACGATCACCGATCCGGACACCACCTGCGGCAGCAGGTTGCCGATATCCGCGATGAAGGGATTGAGCGCCATCCGCAACGGATACTTGACCAGCAGCTTGCCCTCGGCGAGGCCCTTGGCCCGGGCGGTCACCACATATTGCTTATAGAGCTCATCGAGAAGGTTCGCGCGCAGCCGCCGGATCATGCCCGCCGTTCCCGCCGTGCCGATGATGATCACCGGCGCCGCCAGGTGTTCGAGAATCGACAGCGCCTTGGCGAAGGACATGGGCTGATCCAGAAACTCCGGCGCCATCAACGTCCCGATGGACGTGCCGAAGAACCGGTTGGCGGCATACATGAGAATGAGAGCCAAAAGGAAGTTGGGTGTGGCCAACCCCAAAAACCCGACGAAGGTCAGGCCGTAATCGCCCCAGCTGTACTGGTGGGTCGCCGAATAGACCCCGATGGGGAATGCAACGATGTAAATGAACAGCACCGAGAAGAAGTTCACGACGATGGTCAGAAATATCCGATCGCCCAACACGTCCTGAACCGGCAAATCCAATTCGAACGAGAAGCCGAGATCACCCTGCAGCAAGCCGCCGACCCAGACCAGATATTGCTGCCACAACGGCTTATCGAGCCCATATTGCTCGCGCAGGAATTGGATCTTCTGCCGATCGACGCTCTCGCCCTGGCTCTCCAACTCGACAATGACGGATGAGAGGTAGTCGCCCTCGGGCAGGTTTACGATGATGAACACCAGCGCGCTGATGACGGCCAGCGTGACCACCATCACCAGTGTCCTGCGCGCGAGATAGTTCAGCATGTCAGGCCCGTCTCCCAGCTACCCGTCCGGGCGGTATCAGTTGCCCGTGAACCAGAAGGTATCGGGCCGATACACGCCGAAGTGCGCGCCCGGTTCCCAATTGTAGATCGCCTTCTTGGGAACGTTCCGCAGACGCGCGTTGACCACGACCGGCTGCGGGACCCGGGAGACGAGACCGATGGTGTAGACCTGATCGGTGAAGTGATCGAGCATCCGATGCCAGATCTCGGTCTTCTCGTCCTTGGACGTCGAGACGTTCCACGCCTCATTCAGTTCCATCAGCTTCATTGGGCCCTCCATGTCGACCGGTTCGCCCGCCTTGCCCTTGGTCTCGACATACTGCCCCCACTTCGGCCATTGTAGGTGCTGCTGACTGGTCGGGGCCAAGGCGGACGGGCACGTTTCGGCCGTCGGAATGCCGTTCTCCAGGCCGAACCAGACGGCAACCTGTGTCGAGCCGGCGAATACCCGGTTCCGCAGGACCTCCCGCTGAGAGGGCTTGATCAGCATCTTGACGCCGATCTTCGCCCAGGTGTCCTTGACCAGCCGAAGGATATCGGTCTGCTCCAATTCCTCACCGGAGGTCTCGACCGTGATCTCCAACGGGCGTCCGTCTGGAAGTTGCCGCACCGGACCCGCTTTCTCCAGGCCGATTTCGTCGAGCAGCGCGTTGGCCTTCTTGATGTCCAGCTTGGCCCAACGTTCGGCGTATTCCTTTTTGTACACCTGGCTTTCCGGCAGCACGCTGTTGCCGGTCGGCGACGCCAAACCGAAGTAGATCAGCTTGTTGATCTGCCGGCGGTCTATCGCCAGCGACAGAGCGCGCCGGAATCGCACGTCCCGGAAGAGCTCCCGCCAGTCCGGGTCGGAGTGGTTCATGTTGGGATAGAGCGCCATCTGGGCGCCCTTGGCGGTGGGCCACAGCTTGATGGTGTAGTCGTTCCGCTTTTCCGCCTTCTTGAGGTACGGAAAATTCTTCAACGCAATGCCGCGGGCCTGAAGATCCGTATCGCCGGTACCGGTCTTCGTCGAAATGAGCTTCGAACTCGCCACCGTAAGGATCACCTCGTCCACATAGGGCAACTGCCGGCCGCGTTCATCGACCCGGTGGAAGTACGGGTTGCGCCTGAAGACGAACCGCTTTGCCGGCGGTTTGGTGGTTTGAACCCAAGGCTGGAGGCTCGGGAAGTCGGGATTGTCGTTCTTGTAAGGCCGGTCGTAGCGGAAATGCAGCGAGGCCCAGTTGCGCCGCTTGGCCGCCTTGACCATCGCATCAAGCTTCACGGCGTCCTGATGCTTGGCGTGAAACCGTTTCATGTAGTGAGCGGGCCGGTAGATGAACTCGGGCCGGGCGCCGGCGAGCAACGGCAGGAACTTCGGGTGCGGCGCGTCCCAGGTATAACGGATCGTCGTTTCGCCGATCACCTCGAATTTCGGCGGCTTTCCGTTGACCAGCATGAATGCCGGCGGTCCGAGCCTGGAGATATCCGGGTCGGTGGCCATGTCCTCCCACCAGTAGCGAAAATCCTCGGCGGTAAAGGGATGGCCGTCCGACCAACGGTGGCCTTTGCGCAGGTTCAGGGTGAACCGCCGGCCGCCCTTGACATGGACGCTCTCAAGTATGTCGGGAACGAGATTGAACTTTTCGTCGTATCCGACCAGCCGGGCATAGCCGTACACCACCATTTGGCGTACGTCCTTGGCGCGCCCCATGAGGATATTCAGTTTGCCGCCGTGCCTGCCGGCCTGTTTGGACTTGCCGTCGAACTTCACGACCGACGGCTCCGCCGGCACGCGCTTTGCCACCGGCGGCAATTTACCGGCCTCGACCTCGGCCTTCAGGCTAGGGGTCTCGTCGAAGGCGGCCAGGGCCGGGGCCGAAACCAGAAATGCCCATAGCGATGCGCCGGCGGCAAGCGTACCCGGTGACCCTCTCATGATGCCTTCCTTATATCGGGGGCGTCCCCGGTCATCCTCACGAAATGACCGTCCCCGACATCGACCAATTTCGGTTTT
Organism: Rhodospirillales bacterium; assembly: GCA_965207535.1. Taxonomy (GTDB): domain Bacteria; phylum Pseudomonadota; class Alphaproteobacteria; order Rhodospirillales; family UBA2165; genus JAJDXO01. The sequence continues at coordinate 620,038 of CBDBMR010000016.1, forward strand.
GCGTTGCCGGCGACCGTGAATGGTTCCGGCCAGGCGGCCGGAACCGACGCTTTCCCCTCCATGAGCGCGGATAGATCGAGGCGGCGATTGAGATCCGGAAACGGCACCGCCGCCAACAGGGCCTTCGTGTACGGGTGGACCGGATCGCGGAACAGCGCTTCCCGGCCGGCAAGTTCAACCAGCTGCCCGGCGCACATCACGGCGATGCGGTCGGACACGTAGTCGACCACCGCCAGATTGTGCGAGACGAACAGATAGGTCAGACCAAGCTCATCCTGCAGGTCCTTCATCAAGTTCAAGATCTGTGCCTGAACCGATACATCGAGCGCCGATACCGGCTCGTCGCACAACAGGAGATCGGGCTTCAGCGCCATGGAGCGGGCGATGCTGATGCGCTGACGCTGACCACCCGAAAAACTGTGGGGGTAGCGGTTGAGGAACCGGGGGTCCAGGCCGACCAAATTCATTAACTCCTTCACCATTTCCACCCGATAGCCGCGATCACCGATATCGTGGATGACCAACGGCTCGCTGATGATGTCGAACACGGTCATTCGCGGATTCAAGGAGCCGAACGGGTCCTGGAAGATGTACTGGTAGACCTTGCGATAGGGGATCATTTCCCTGGGCGACAGCTTGGTGACGTCGACCGTCTTCCCATCATCCCGAAGCAGGACCTCTCCGTCGTCGGGCTGGAGCGCCCCCATGATGATCTTGCTGAGCGTGGTCTTGCCACAGCCGCTCTCCCCGACCAGCCCCAATGTTTCGCCGCGGGCGATGTCGAAGCTCACGTCTTCGACCGCCTTGATGGTCGATTGGCCGCCGCCGAACAGGCCTTCCTTGCGGATGGTGAACGACTTGGAGATGCCGTTGACGGCGAGCATGGGTTGGGAATCGCCGACGCCGGCGGCGGTGCTTTCCTTGGGCGCCAACAGATGGCCGGTCGTGTGCTCTATTTCGCGGATCGGCACCAGCCGCTCGCCGGGTTTCATATCGAAGTGCGGAACCGCGCGGAACAGCGACTTGAGATAGGGATGCTTCGGATTGTCGAATATCAGCCGGCTTGATCCGGACTCCATGACCTTGCCGCTGTACATGACGACGACATGGTCGGCGACGTTGGCGACCACACCCAGATCATGGGTGATGATCAGCACCGACATCTTCAAATGAGATTGGAGATCGTCCATCAGCTTCAGAATTTGGGCCTGGATCGTCACGTCTAGGGCGGTCGTCGGTTCATCGGCAATCAGCAAGGCCGGGTTGCAGACCAGCGCCATGGCGATCATGGCCCGCTGGCGAAGCCCGCCGGAAAGTTCGAACGGGTAGGTCTTGACCGCCTTTTCGGGATTGGGGAAGCCGACCAGCCGAAGCATTTCGACCACCGCCTGGATGGCATCGCTCCTGGTGGAGTCGCAGTGCAGCATATTGGCTTCGCTGATCTGGTCGCCGATGGTGTGGAGCGGCGATAGCGACGTCATGGGCTCCTGGAAGATCATCGAGATGCGGCCGCCGCGGATCGACTGCATGGCGCGTCCGTGCGCCGGCAACGCGGCGATATCGGTGACGCCTGAACGCGGTTCCTGCCGATCCCCAGGTCCCGCAAGCCGGGCCGGATCGTTGAAGAGGATTTGACCGCCGGTGATCCGCGCGACCTTGGGCAGGATACCCATCACCGCCTGGGCGATGGTGGATTTGCCGGATCCCGACTCGCCGACGATGGCGACGGTTTCCGCGGGCCCCACGGCAAATGAGACGCCGTCGACGGCCCTCACGACCCCGGACGGGACCCGGAACTCGACCTTCAGATCATTTACCGTCAGGATGTCTTGATCGAACAGCTCGGCCATCTCAGTACTCGATTCCTATGGCGCTGAAGTTCTTTACCGTCGACGGCTGCAGCGCCAGATCATTTCGCCGGGCCGCATCGATGGCATGTCGCGCGACCCGATCGAAACCTTCCAGGGACGATTCAAGCCTCAAGGTTTGCCCGTCCCCCCGAAGTCTCAGTTGCATCCACCCTTTTCCCCGGCCGCGAAATGTCGAGTAGTAGGACAGCGTAACCTCACTCAACGTCTCCCAGCGTAAAATTTGCTTGATGAAGCCGCTGACGGCAATGCCTTCGTCGCTCACCCAAACCCTGGTTATCTGGCGCGCGAAGGTGCGGACCGCGAACAAGACAAACATCAAGGCCAGCGCGACCAGCAGCCACACGCCGCCCTTGAGCGGAGTCCCGAAGGCCAGCGGCAGCAGACAGAGAGCCGCCCCGATCGCCGAGCGAAGATAGTCCGCGCCGATTTTCGACAGAGGATATCCGAGGGGGTCGTTCGACATAGGGTTCTTCTCAATCCTTCTCCGGCCTTCTCCGGCGGCAACATCATGACCCTGGACGATCGCTGTCGTCCCCGGTTTGCTCCGCGGCTGTCCCCCCGGCTTCCGCGGGAACATCGGACGGAACGAGAACCTGCCCCTCTCCCGACCGGCAAGCCTCCAGTTGAGCATCGGCGTCCCGATCATCAAGGACGAGGAACCTGATTTCTCCCGCATCACCCAGCCTCACCGTGTGGCCATCCACTTCGACGGGCCGGGCAATGCAATCCGCAATTCGCTGGGCGATCGCCAGGGGGTCGGCACCGGGCTCCATGGTGCCGAGGATGAGTCCAAACTCGGTCTCCGAGAGACGGGCCCGCGTATCGGTTTCCCAGGTACAAGCCGTCAGACGCTCGGCAATCTCCCTGAACAAATTGTCACGGGCGGCTGCCGGCAGCCCGCCATTGGCGCCGTGAATATTGTCGAGGGTCCAGCTCAGGATAGCAGCCCGCTCGCCGAAGCGGCGGAAACGGGCCGTCGATTGGCGGAGGCGATCCCGGAAAATACGGGCATCCGGAAGGTTGGTGACCGGGTCCCGCACAGTGGAGGCGGCGCTCAGGTCGCGTGTGGTCCTCTCGAGCCGCTCCGCGATGGAGCGCGTAATCCGGGCCGACATCTCCGCATCCTCGGCGATCAGTTTTATGAACACGTCCTTGGAAATGCTGAGCACGGTCAGTGGCTCATCGGCCATGACGGTGGCGGTCCGCGGCGCCTCGCACAGCAACGCCAATTCACCAAACTGATCATTGCGCCCCAGGGTCGCGATTTTGGTCGGCCCGTCGGCGGTTTCCAGAACAATATCCGCGGTCCCGCCGAGTATGATGTACGCGGTCTCGCCAACCTCACCCTGACGGATAACCACTTGGCCCGGATCGTAGATATGGCGGTCCGAGGCAAAGGTCAGCAGCTTGAGCCGGGAGCGGTCCATGCCCTGGAAAAGCGGGATCGACGACAAGACATCGATTTCTTCCCCAAATCCGCCGGCCCCTTCCTCTCGTTCACCGGCCTCCTCGACGGGCGCCGGCTGGGCGCCGAGACCCTGGTCCACCACTTTGCCGCTTGCCATCGACACGACTTGCTCGAAGTCGGAACTGCTCGGCGATTGGCCGTCCACGTAGATCAGCGAACGGCCTTCCTGGGCGCGGCGAACACCGTCGAGAATCAAGGACTGATTGTCCGGGTCGAGGCCGCCGAGTGCTTCGTTGATAACGAAGATGTCGGGCTTTCGGATAATCCCGCGCGCAATACCGAGCTTCTGGCGCTGTCCGATGGAAAGCCGTGCGCCGCCGATCCCGACATCGTAATCAAGGCCAAGGTCGACAATGTGCTGACGGAGGCCGGCTTCATCCACCACTTCGGAGACCAGATTGCCGACCTTTTCCGCGCTACCGGCGCGCTCGCCGGCGAGCTTGCCGAAAAGGATATTGTCCTGAACCGGGCTCGCCGCGTTGTAAGCCTCGGCATCAAAGAACTCCACCGAGGCATTCATCTCCTCCGGCAGACCTGCATGGAATGCCTTCCGGGCCTCCAAAATGCGCTGCCGCAACGGTTCGTCGATGAGACCCAAATGGTGGCGGGCGGGAATAAGCCGGAACGGCAAGGCCCGAAGGCGGGCCATGTCTTCGTCGTCTATCGACTCGAGACCATTTTGCGCGACCCGCGACAGTATGGCCTGAAACTCCGGCAGATCGTCGGAACCGATGAAGCTGTAGCGTTCAAAAAATTCATGATCCGGCGGCAGCCCCTGGAACAGGTCGACCATGATTTCGGCCAACCGCAGGCCTTTTTCGAGAAAATCGCCGCTGAGACCAACCGTCTCCAGAACGCCAAGCACGTAGGCGTTCTCACCCAGCCGGTCGATGGCGAATTCCCCGCCCACCGGCGTACCGAACAGGATGTTCTCCGCCACGGAAGCATTGGTATTGTATTTTTCCGAATCGAAGCTTTCGACGAACTGCGAGACCTCGGGTTCCGCCAGCCGCCGGCGCATCTTCTTTCGGGCTTCCAGAACCGCAGCGGCAAGCTCCGGCTTCTCCCGCGGGTCGACGGTCTGGCGCAAACCCATCTGATAGATATCGGTCGAGAGGCCGGCCACCCGCAGGACCTCATTGATCCGCGCCGTCAGATTGTCCGAGCCGCCGACGGCCGCCATATCGACCCAATCGGCCAGCCGGTCATATTCGAGGTTGCCGGAACTCTTCGCCTCGCGAATTTCCCACTCGCGCTGCTTGGCGTCCTCGCCTTCCATGGGCCGCTCGCCCTGGGGCCGATGCTTCAGACCGTAGAGCAGGTTGTCCCGGATGGTTCCCGCGAACATGTAGGCGTTTTGACCCACATACGAAATCCTTCGGCCAACGACGGTTTCCGGAAGCTCGATGAGATTGTGGTCGCCGATACTAAGCCGGCCGCTGTCCGGCGTGAGCAGCCGGGCGAGCACCTGCGACAATTCATTCTTGCCGCTGCCGCCGGGCCCGACCAGCGCCACATGCCGGGGAAGATCGATCGACAGGGAGGCGCCGTCGATAACCCGCAGACCGTCATCCTCGGAAAGGCTGATGTTCGAGGCGACCAGCTTGCCGGAAAACTCGGGCAAACTCTCGGGTTCTTCCGTCTGGGTCTCCTCTTCTTGCATTCCCGCCGGCTGAAACTTATCGGCGATCTGCGTGAATTTGATCCGGGCGTCTTCCATGCGCTGGTAGTAGGTCAGCAGCATTTTCCATGGCGCCGACACGTCCTTATAGGCGGTGAGCACGGCGACCAGCGCCCCCAGTGTGAGATCGCCGCGGATCACCAACCAGCCGCCGATCGAGTAGAAGAAGAACGGCGTCAACAGGGCGAGGGTGTTATTGATGAACTTGATCAGGAACTTGAGGACGTAAATCCGGAACCGTATCCGATAGATGATCCCGAGACGGCGGGAAAAGTCGGCCAGTTCGAACTGCGAGGTATCGTTGGCGTGAATTTCGGACGCACCGCCGACCGCTTCGCCGATCCGCTCCGAGAGTTCCCGAACCGCCTGCACCCGCTGTTTGCCGAGGGCGTTGACCTTCCGTTGGAGTATGGGGATCAGATATGCCTGCGGCGGATACAGGACGATTGCCGCGAGACCCAGCTTCCAATCCTGCACGAACATGAACGCCATCAGGGTCGCCAGCAGCCCGCCCTGATAAATGACCAGCGCGAATGCATCGGCAAAAAACCCGCCCAAAGGCTCGGTCTCCTGGGAGACGATGGAGACCACTTCGCCTTGCGAGGTCTTGCGGAACTGGGGCAGCGGGAAGCGCATGACCCGTGAAACCAGCTCGAAGCGAAGGCGGCGAAGCATCCGCTCGCCGACAATGCCGCGGTAGACATTGTTGACGTATTTGAAACCGCCATTGACCAGGACCAGGAGTAAGAACACCCCCGACAGGAACATTAGAAACGCAATCTTTTCAAACTCGAACCCGAGGATTTCCTGCGGGAAATCTTCACCGCCGATGGCCTCATTGACGATCTGCTTGGGAATATCGAGTGAGTAGAAATAGAACGGCATCGCTGCCACGCTCAATATGAGCAGGAACAGCTGCTGCATCTTGCTGTGATGCCAGATGTAGGAAAAGAGCCCCTTCTCCAACTGGTCTACCTCTCCTCGGCCCGTCCCATTGCCCGGCTCACCGCGGCTGCATCGCCAACTTGGGCGCCAGCGTAGCGAATACCCCGCCACGTTCCAATGACTTAGGCACCGATATTGCCGTTGTCATTGCCGGCCCCGGCGGCCGGAATCAGGTGCTCGACCAGCCGCGCGGTTTCATCCGCGCCGCCGGTATCGATGCTGTCAGGACCCGGCGGGTCCAAGCTCTCCGCCCGCTCGATGGTGGCGACCAGTTTTTCGACGGTGAGTTCTCCCTCCGGCATCTGCTGGATCAACCCCCGCTCCTCCAGGAGACGCGCCCGCAGGGTTTGCTCGGTCTCGTGACCGCCCGCGTACGGCACGGCGATTCCCCGCGCGCCGCAGGCCAGCACTTCCATGATGGTGTTGTAGCCGCCCTGGCTGATCGACAACCGGCAATTCTTCAGCAGCGTGACGAAATCCTCACGGGCGCGCTCAACCACCACGCCATCGGGCGCCCCACCGGCAATATCCTCGAAGATGCCGTCCGGCAGGCTGTACCCGGCCAGCAGTCGCCAGGGGACGTCCGAATAGGATGTATGCGGCCGCGCCTCGACGGCGGTCCTCAGAAGCAGTTCGCCGACGGCGCCGCTGCCCGACGAGACGATGACCTCCCCCGTCCCCTGCTCGCCCTTCGCATTCTCGATCTTCCGGTGCTCGACCACGTAGCCGGTGTAATGCAGGAGATCCGAAATCTCGCCGGCCAGCGGAAACGTTCGATCGAAAGGGATCAGTGCCGGGTCGCCATGGACGAGGACCGCATCGAAAAACCGTTTCGCCGTATCGACCATCTCCCGATCCCGCTCGGGCCGGTTCTTTTCGACGAGGATGTCGCGGACGGAAGAGACGATCCTGGGACGCGGCGACATCTCCCGCGCCGCCTCGATCAGCGGCGTCAATTCGGAACGCAATTGGCGCCTGCCGAAGGGATAAAGCTCCAATAACAGGACATCGGGCCGGATTTCATTAAGCAGGCTGATCAGCATATCCCGGCGTTCGGTCCGGATTTCGCTGCCGATTTCCCGGCCTTCCGCATCGACGATGGAACCGAAAGTCCGGTCCGACGCTTTCACCGGCGGCAACTGAACGAACCGCATGCCGCTGTCATCCAGGACCGGGACGTGCTCACCCCCGGAGACGAGTGTTACCTCGATCCCCCGGGCAGACATGGCGCGAGCCAGGGTGGCCGCCCGTTTCACATGGCCGATGCCGAGAAGATGCTGGACGTGGAAAAGGACCGCGGGCACGTTCCTCAAGGCTCCAAGCCGACGTTGAGACGTTCGATCACCGGGCGGCCGCCGGCCTCGAGCCGAAAATAGTGAACACAGTTGTCCCGGAGCTTGGTTTCGGGTTTGTCCACCATGTTCCAGCCGGTCGCCAAGGCGTAAACGGCGCGCACGACACCGCGGTGGCAAACCGCGACCGTTGGCCGGCCGGCCTCCGAGCGCTCGGCCAAGAAGGGTTTCACCCGGTCCTGGACCTCTCTCGGACTTTCACCGCCGGGTCCGCGGAAATCCAATCCCCTTGCCTCCCAGGCCGCCATCAGGTCGCCCAGTTCGCTCCGCAACTCTCCAAGGGTACGTCCTTCCCATTCCCCCCAGCTCATCTCCGAAAGACGTGGATCGATCTCCGGCGGCCTTCCGATGAGAATTTGGGCGGTCTCCATGGCCCGGCTGAGCGGGCTGGCGATCCAGTCATGACCGTTGAGGTCGTCGGGAACCCGCCAGCCGGCAACTTCGCGCTTCCCCTCCGGGCCCAGTCCGATATCACTGTGGCCCTGGACAAGCCCCTGCCTATTCCAGTCCGTATTGCCGTGCCGGATCATGGCGAGAATCGTCATTGGAGAAGCGCCTCCAGAACAGGCCCCATGACGGCCGAGGCAGCCTCGAGACTATGATCCCGTTCGGCCACTTCGGCTGCCCGTCCGCCCATGTCCTTGAGGCGGTCTTCATCCCCGAGCACTGACATGACGGCTTCGGCAAACGCGACGGCATCGCCCACCGGCACCAGGAGTCCCGTCTCGCCGTGACGGACAATGTCGCCTACCCCGCCGGTATCGCCGGCAACGACCGGCAGTCCCGCCGCCTGTGCCTCCAGAAGAGCCATTCCGTAGGCTTCGTTGATGGCGGGCCAGACATACAGATCGGCCGCGGAATACAGCACCGCGAGCCCGTCGGCGCCGAGCTGGCCGGCAAATACGGTCCGATCCAACGGAAAAAGTCTTTCTATCTTTGATCGCACTTCGCCGTCGCCGGCAACAATCAATTGCCAGGACGCGCCCGAGATCCGATCGAGCGCCGCGGCAAGGGTTTCATAGGAGCGCAGTTTGGCGTCGTCGCGCATCATCGCCACGGTCAGCAACCAGGGGACCTCCGGATCCAAACCATAGCGGGCCGACAATGCCCACCTTGCCTGCCGGCGTCCGGCGCGGCCGGGACCGGCTTCTCCGGCGAGGAAGGGTTTGAGCTGAACCATCCCGGCTCCATCGGAAACCAGCGGCGCCACGCAGTTGGCGTCGAGGGAATTCATGCCGAAAATGACCTTCGCCCGGCGAATTGCCGCCTCGGCGGCCTTGTGTCCCACGCCCCAGGGACCTTCCGCCCGTTTCGGTGCGAAGGACGCTTCGGCCACCACATAGGGAATTCCCAGCCTTTCGCTCACCGCGGGACCGAGCCAGTCGGGCGCCTTGTGATAGAGGTGGTAGGTAAACCAGAGGTCCGGCCGTTGTCCGGGCCGGCGCCGGTACCGGCGGACCAGCAGATCCGCCGCCCGCTTGCTCAATCCCGCAAGGCGATCCTGCCGGCGAGCGTCGGGGAACTTCTGCCAGGTTCGTATCCGGCAACCTATGTCGACGCCGTGGCCGGCGCTCTCAAGCGCTGAGATCAAGGCCCTGCCGACAATTTGATCCCCCGATGGAACTGGGTGATCGGGAGATTTCATCGGCGCATAGAAGGCGATCTTCATGCGACCCGCGAAACCGAGGGGCGCGCCTGCAGACCAAATTTTTCGACGACCGAACCAACGCAATCGGAGAAGGCAAAGTTGCACCGGACACGCGCCGATCCCGCGGCGCCGAGTGCGTCCCGGCGGTAAGCGTCATGGATCAGCAACTCCAGGTGGGCCGCAATGACCGCCGTGTCTCCCGGCTCGGCAAGCAAGCCCGTTTCGCCATCGAGGATCAGCTCGGGTATCGCGGACACATTGGTTGCGACGACAGGCAGGCCCTGGCTCTGCGCTTCCATCAGGACGTTGGGCAATCCGTCCCGATCCCCGTTGGGCGCAACCACGCAGGTGAGCGCGAAGATATCCGACGTCCGGTAAGCCTCGGCGACCACGTCCTGCGGCTGGGCGCCGCGCCAGTCGATTCGATCCCCGATCCCCAGCCCCGCGGCCAGCCGTTGAAGCCGCTTCTTTTCGGGGCCGCCGCCAATGTGCTCGAACCGCCAAGCCGGTTCCCTCGGCAGCTTCGCCAGGGCCGTGATGAGATCCGCATACCCCTTCTTGGGAACCAGCCGGCCGACGGACAAAATACGGATGGGTGATTCCGGACTTCTTGCATGACGAGAATTTTCTTTTCCCGCTCCGGCCGGAAACCGGTCGAGATCGACGCCGTGATAGGCCAGCGACACCCGATCCGGATCAGGGGCAAGCGGCGACAGGTATTCCAGATTTATCTTGGTGCAGGTCAGCACCCAGTCGGCGCTGGCGAGCTTTTCCCGCAATTCCCATTCGGGGGTGGTCCAGATATCGACGGCGTGAGCCGAAGCGGACCAGGGAATGTCTCGGAGGATCGAGGCGTACCGCGCCACGGATGACGGCGTATGGAGGAAGTGGGCGTACAGGCGGTCGACCTCGGGCCCCAATTCGGCGGCCAGCACCAGCGCCTGCCCCCAGCGCCGAATCCGGTTCGGCGTAGGATCGCGCGTGAGATCCCTGCGCCACGCCCGGCGCGCGTTGGCGTAGGTCTCGAGTTTACGGATGCGCCACCAGGATCTCAGTACGCGGATCGGCTCGCGCCACAGATACTCGGGCAGGTAGTTGACCGGAGCGTCGATCCGGCTGTGAACCGGATGGACGGCTCTGTCCGTGGGGTGACGCAGTGAGACGATACTGACGTCGAGGCCCGCCTGCTGCAGCGCCAGAATTTCCTGCGCAATGAAGGTCTCGGAAAGCCTCGGGTAGCCCTTCAGGACGATGGCCGTGGTCATCCGGCCCTTTCTTCGACGACCTTGATGTCCGGACGCCGATCCTCGTCGAGCCACGTATCGGTCAGACGGCAGATATTCCCGAGACCATCGAGCAATCCGGGAACGACCACTTCGGACGGCCGCTTCTGTTGGGTCAGTTGCCTGAGCGCCGTCGCCATGGATTTTGCGTCCCGGATACCGTCATCCTCCAACATGGAAAGCAGGCCGGTTTCCTGCGCCCGCGCCGCCCGAATGTACTGCTCCATCCTGGGCCGAGTTCGCGGCACGATCAGGGCAGGCTTATCGAACGAGAGAATCTCGCAGAAGGTATTGTATCCTCCCATACCCACGACGCCGACCGCCGCTTTGACGAAGTGTTCGAGACGGGCATCGAAAGTAATTGCCTCGACCGTGTCCAGCCTCGCAATGCGGTCAAGAAACGCCTCCTGACTTTCCGGCTGCATGAACGGTCCGAAAACGATCAGCGACGGGTGCGGGATACCGGGGTCGGTCTCATAGGCGCGGATCACCCAGTCGACCAGCGCGTCGCCGTCACCGCCGCCCCCGGCGGTGACCAGAATATAGGGTTCCTGAATATCGGGGGCCGGCGAGACCGAAGCCGCATCCGGCACGCCGTAGCGCAGGTATCCGGTGAACACCATCTTGCGGCGAACCTGATCGGGAATGTCCAGTCCGGACAACGGGTCGTAGATTTGGGGCAGGCCATAAACCCAGATCTGGTCATAAAGATCCATCAGCGCCGGCATGACGTTCTTGCGCTCCCATTCGGGCCCGAGGAGCGCCGGTTCATCCATAACGTCCCGCAGACCGAGCGCCAGCGCGGTCCCCCGTTCCTTGAGCACATGGAGCGTCTCGCTCACCTCGCCGCGAAGTCCGAGGGGCTCCTTGTCGACGATAAACAGATCCGGATCGAAGGCCTCCGCCGTATGGCGAATAATGGAGCCGCGCAAATCCATGGTTTGCTCGATATCCAGATGCAGATTGAGTGAGGTGTACTCGCCGTTGCGCAACTTGATGACCCCGGGCACGCGCACGAAGTCGACGCGCGCACGGAAATCGAAACTGCCGATGATCGGTGAGCCCGACAGTATCAGAACCGATAGTCCGCCGGACGAGCCGACCAGGGCATGGGCGATCGCCCGGCACCGGCGAAGGTGCCCCAGCCCAAAGCTGTCATGGCTGTAGATTAGTACGCGCGCGTGGTCGCGTCCGCTCTTCATCCCTGGTCGAGACCTTTCCGGTGGCCGCAGTTTCTGTGTGGGTACTATGCCATGCCGAATGGCGCCTGCAAATGACAAACTCCTTACGAAACAGAGAGTTATGCGTCGTCGGCGGACGAACCGTAAACAGGACCGGCGGCCGAGGTTCTCTCGGTTTCCGGGCCGCCGCGGTGAAATACGAACGCCCCGGCGGGGTCCAGCCTCGCCGTCACCTGGGCTGAACCGTCGGTCGTGAAAATGCCGGGAACCCGGCAAAGATAGGTGGCGCCCGCTTCGTCGCCCGCAAGCCTGAACTGGACCCGGGTGTCCTGGCCCACAGGGCGCGCGGAAACGATTTCGACGGGACAGGCCTGATCGTCGGTCGTCGACAGATTAACGCCGTTCGACCGGAATACGACATCGACCGCGCACCCCTCGCCCCGGCCGCCGGCCGCCACGGAACCCAGCGGCGTGTCGACCACACCGTTGCGCACGACGCCCGACATTAAATTGGTGCGGCCGAAGAAGGTGGCGACAAACCGGTTCGCCGGGTTGGCATAGACCTTGGCCGGCGCACCCGCCTGATGGATGATGCCGCCCGGCCCCATGACCATCATGCGGTCCGACATGAACATCGCTTCTTCCGGATGGTGGGTAACCATCAGGACCGCCGTACCCGCCTGACGTAGCACCCGCAACGTCTCCTCGCGGACCTGATTGCGCAGGGTCTCGTCCAGACCGGAAAACGGCTCGTCCAGCAAAACCACCTCGGGCTTGGGCGCCAGCACCCGCGCCAGCGCCACCCGCTGCTGTTGGCCGCCGGAAAGCGTGTGCGGATAGGAATCCGCGTAAGCCTGCATGTTGACCTGGAAAAGCACCTCGTGGACGCGCGGCCGGCGCCGGCCGGCCGGAAGGCCGGAGATCCCGAACGCCACATTCTCGGCGATGGTCAGATGAGGAAACAGAGCATAGTCCTGAAACATCAGTCCGATGCGGCGGGATTCCGGCGGCACGTGCCAGCCCGGCTCCCCGACGGTTTGCCCGTGAAGCTTGATGGCGCCGGTCTGGACCCGTTCCAGCCCGGCCGCCAGCCGAAGCAGCGTCGTCTTGCCGCACCCCGACGGCCCGAGCAGGCAGACGATTTCCCTGGGCTCCACGGTGCACGACACGTCGTCCAGGACCCGCGTCCTGCCGAATGCGTGCGAGAGGCCGGCAATCTCCAGAGCCGCCGTCATTTCCGTGCCTCGGCGTTGGCGTCGATGTGAACCGTGTTCCTCATGGCGCGGCTGAGAATAACCACCGGGAGGATGCCTGCAAGGACGATTGCGAGCGCCGACGGCGAAGCCTCGGCGAATTGCTCGGAGGCGGCGAACTGATGCACCTGGGTCGCCAGGGTCTCGAAGTTGAAGGGCCGCATGATCACCGTCATCGGAAGTTCCTTCATGGTGTCGACGAACACCAGGATGGCCGCCGTCAGGATACTGCCGCGCAGAAGCGGGACGTGAACCCGCCACAGGACCCCGGCCGGACGGCAGCCCAGGGTGCGCGCCGCGCCGTCGATGTTGGGCGTCACCCGTTCGAGACCGCTCTCGACGGCGCCTTGCGACAGGGCCAGGAACCGGACCACATAGGCGAACACCAGGGCGGCGCCGGTGCCGCTCAATATCAGGCCGGTGGAAATCCCGAAGAGGCGGCTCGTTTGCGCGTCGATCCAGTTGTCGAGAAGCCCGAAGGGGATCATGACGCCCACCGCGAGGACGGCGCCGGGAATCGCGTAGCCGAGGCTCGCAAACCGGGTAAGGCTCTTGAGGGCCCGGTTGCCGCTCAGGCGGACGCCGTAGGCAAGCTGCAGTCCGATCAACACCGCGACAAGGGCGGCCAGGGCCGCGAGAAGCAGGCTGTTTCCGGCGCTGGTCAGAAACGCGGCGCCGCCGACCAGTTCGAGATTGGCCATGACGTCCGCCGACAGCAGGCCGACGGGCAACAGAAATCCGAGGGCCAGGGGAAGCGCGCACGCCAGCGTGGCGAGGTGCGCGGCGAAACCCGCCAATGGGCGGGGAACGGCGCGGCGGAGCGGCCCCCCCTGTCCATGATATCGCTGGCGGCGCCGGCTGAAACGCTCGGCCGTCAACAGGACCAGGACGAAAAGCAGTATGACGCCGGCGATCTGGGCGGCGCCGGCGACGCTGTTGAGGTTGAACCAAACATCGAAGATGCCGAGGGTCAGGGTCTGGACGGCAAAGAAATCCACCGTGCCGAAATCGTTCAGCGTTTCCATCAGCACCAGCGAAACGCCGACGGCAATGGACGGGCGGGCCAGCGGCACCGCGACGGTCAGAAAACTGCGCCACGGCCCCCGGCCGAGGGAGCGGCTGACTTCCATCATCCCGACCGACTGTTCGAGAAAGGCGGCCCGCGATAGCAGATAGACATAAGGGTAGAGAACCAGGGACATGACCACGATGGCGCCGCCGAGGGAGCGAATCTCCGGGAACCAGTAGTCCCTGGGCGATGTCCAGCCGCCGAGTTCCCTGAGCAGCCCCTGCACCGGCCCGGCGAACTCGAGGAAGTCGGTGAAGACGAAGGCGATGACGTAGGACGGAATGGCCAGCGGCAGGAGGAGCGACCACTCGAACAGTCCCCGCCCCGGAAACCGGAAATTGGTGACCAGCCAGGCGGTGCCGACGCCGATGATCAGGGTCCCCGCCCCGACGCCGGCCATGAGGCCGAGGGTCGTCCCGACATAGCGGGCGAGAACCGTGTCGATCAGATGTCCCCAGATGCCGCTGCCCGTTCCGGTCGCGAGAACCAGCACCGCGCCGATGGGAACGGCGACGCATCCGGCGACCATCAGCGCGCCAATGGTCCAGCCGTCGACGCCGGCGGCGGCGAATCCCGGGCGGGTTTGGGGTCGGGTGATGGCGGGGGCGGTATTCATCGGCGGGGAATGACCTTATCGCCGCATCCCTCTTCCTCCAAGGGAGAGGGAATATACGGCACAAACCAAGTCGTCATCACCGGGCTTGACCCGGTGATCCACGCTTTGGGGGACAGCGGTACACGTGGATGGCCGGGTCTGGGCCCGGCCATGACGGATTTGGGGGTAGCCATGCCCCCCTCACCCGGCTACGAGCAGGGAACGGGCGGATTGGTCCACCTCCCCCCTGGAGGGGGAGGTCGAGACGGCCGGCGATAGCCGGGCGTCGAGGGTGGGGGGGACCTTGTGCCGCACCGCTTGCATCCCCCCCTCCCTGGCCCTCCCCCTCGGAGGGGGGAGGGAATAGGTGGGGAGAGGTCGGTCATTTCCCACAGGGAATTGACCAAGGTGAGGGGGTGCGCAAACGGCCTCCAAAACGCCCGATGCGCTTCCGAATGGAATCTTCACGCCCTAGCCGTTGAAATCGACCCGGTCCACCAGTTTCGTCGCCGTCGCGCGATGCTTGGCGACGTTGTCCAGGTTCACGGAATCGCGCTTGAACTTGCCCCATCCCGCGACCATCGGATGCCATTCGACGCCGGCCTTGACCGGATACTCGAAGTTCTGGTCGGCATACATTTTCTGGGCGAAGTCCCCGCTCAGGAACTCGAGCAGCTTGACCGCGTTGGCCTTGTTCTTGGCATGTTCGGTGACGGCCGCGCCGCTGATGTTGACGTGGGTTCCGCGGCCGGCCTGGTTGGGAAACAGGATATTGACCGAAGCGGCCCATTCCTTCTGCGCCGGATTCTTGTCGTTGGTGGCCATTTTGCCCATGTAGTAGGTGTTGCCGAGGGACACGTCGCAGACGCCCTCCTTGATGGCCTTGACCTGCGCGCGGTCGTTGCCCTGCGGCTTGCGGGCGAGGTTCGCCTTGACGCCCCTGAGCCACGCCTCGGCCGCCTTCTCGCCCTTGGCTTCGATGATCGAGGCGATCAGGGAGACCGTATAGACGTGCTTGCCGGACCGGGTGCAGACCCGCCCCTTCATGTGGGGCTTCGCAAGGTCCTCGTAGGACGCGACCTCGCCGGGCTTCACCCTTTCCTTGTGGGCGTAGATGATCCGGGCGCGGGTGGTCAGGCCGTACCAGAAGCCCTGCGGGTGCCGGTACTGTGACGGAATGTTCCTGTTCAGGACCGGCGACGAGACGGGCTGCAGCAGCTCGGCGTTGGTCAGCGCATCGAGACGCGAGATATCGACGGTCAACACCGCGTCCGCCGGCGTGTTCCGGCCCTCCGCCTTGAGGCGCTGGAGCATCCCCTTCTGGGCGTAGACGACATTCACCTTGATGCCGGTCTGCCGGGTGAATTCGTTGAGGAACGGCTGGATGAGAAACGGCTGGCGATAGGAATAGAGGTTTACTTCCTCCGCACCGGCGTTTCCCGGGCCGAGCACCGGCAGCATTGCGGCGGCGGCGGCGGCGGCGACGAGAGAGATGGTTTTTTTCATTTTGGTCGTGTCCCAGTCAATTCGATTGCCCGGCTCGATTTTGCGAACCGTTATCAACTACACCTATCAGATAAAAATCGAAAATGCAAATCATTATCATTATCAAATTGGGAATTGTTTATCCGCCTGAAACCGCCTGAGCCATGTCGAATTTGCATAGCTCCAAGTCATTGAAATCATTGAATTGGCAAAAAACCGCGTTTTCGCTGTAATAGTCATTCATGGACATTAATAGACATTTATTGTCATCCTTTTCGGGGGTACCTCCCATTTGGCACGTACAAACTTGCATAGCTCGCCGGCCAACCAAAACGCCGCCCGGATGGGGCGGCGGCCGTTCATTCATTTAGCACGGTCGCGGGTGGGAGCAAGGGGGGAACTGGGGAGCGGGTAGACCACAAATCGTCATCACCGGGCTTGACCCGGTGATCCACGTTTTTGGGGGCGGCGGTACACGTGGATGCCCGTGTCGAGCACGGGCATGACGGGTTGGTTTGTGTCGTATATCCATTCGTCATGGCCGGGCCCGGTGATGACGACCCGCTCTAACTCTCGTACAGGTGCCGCTGGAACTCGACGAAGGCGTCGCGGATTGCGGAAGTCCCGCCCAGCTCCCGGATGGCGTCGTGCGTCGTGCCGTATCTCACCCGTATGAGGCCGGGAAGGTTGTCCTGGTCCAACTCTTCGACGCCTTCCTTCACGTACTGGTCCAGGACGAAATCGAGGAAGGCCCGGAGCTTCCCGTCATAGCCGCTGAAAATGCCGTCCCTGTGCCGGTCCACCCGCTCCCGGCGGGTGATGGGTTGCGAGGCGTAGGCGATATAGGCGAGCACGTCGTAGAGGTCGCTCTTTTCCGCATCGATGAGGCGGCGGATTTCCGCGAGCTGTTCGCCGCCGAAGTCCCGTTCCTCCAGCGCCGCCAGCAGGGTTTTCCGGGTATCGGGCCTGCTCCAGAGTTCGCGCAGTTCGTCCTCGCTCCTGAACAGGTCGGGTATGACGCCGAACAGGTGCTCGATGAACTCGACGGCCGACATGGGCCTGCCGTCCGGCCCCCAGTAGGTGGTGGCCGCCACATGCCGGATGGTGCGCTCCTTGCCGTCGGCGAGCCTGATGATGACCTGCCTGTCTTCCGGCTCGGGCTCGTCCGGGTCCGGGTCCTCGAGCGGCGCTTGGGGATGGTCGCCGACGCCGCCGGGCCCGGGCTTCGGCTCCTCGGGCTCCAGCGGCTCGCCGTCCCACTCCGGATCCTCGAAATGCTCGTATGCCTTCACGAAGTCATAGATGGTGAAGTAGTCCTTGCCGTCGAACAGCCGCGTCCCCCGTCCGATGATCTGCTTGAACTCGATCATCGACCGCACGGGACGGAGCAGGACGATGTTGCGGACGTTCCGGGCATCGACCCCCGTCGAGAGCTTGGTCGACGTGGTGAGCACGGTCGGGATGGTCTTGTCGTTGTCCTGGAACTGCCTCAGAAACGCCTCGCCCCGCTTGCCGTCATTGGCGGTCACCCGGACGCAATAGTTCGGGTCCGTGCCGTCCTTCTCCTGATTGACGATGTCGCGGATCATGGCGGCGTGGGGCTGGCCGTGGCAGAAGACCAGCGTCTTCTCGCTCTGGACGATCTCGTCCATGAACGTCCGGACGCGGTAGCGTTCGCGCTCGGGTATCTGGATGCCGCCCGGGACATTGAACTTGTCCTCGCCGAACTCATCGCCCTCCTCCACCTCCCCCTGGATGACCTCGTCGGCGCCGTCATAGACGTAGTCGTCGAGGCTGGTGGCGAACTGGCGCACCTTGAAGGGCGTCAGGAAGCCGTCGTTGATGCCTGCCTTGAGGGAGTACTCATAGACCGGCCGGCCGAAATAGGAATAGGTGTCGACGTTGCCCTTGCGCTTGGGCGTGGCGGTCAGCCCGAGTTGGACGGCGGGCTCGAAGTAATCAAGAATCTCTCGCCAGGTGCTCTCGTCGTTGGCCCCGCCCCGGTGGCACTCGTCGATGATGATGAAGTCGAAGAAGTCTTCCGGGTACTCACCGAAATAGGGCGTCTCGTCCGGGCCGCTCATGAAGGTCTGGAAGATGGTGAAGAAGATGCTGGCGTTCTTCGGGACGCGGCCCTTCCTGCGAATTTCGCCGGGCGCGATGCGGGCGAGGGCGTCCTCGGGAAAGGCCGAGAAGCTGTTGTAGGCCTGGTCGGCCAGGATGTTCCGGTCGGCCAGGAAGAGGATGCGCGGCCGGCGGCCGGGCTCCCGGCTCAGGTTCCAGCGGCTGTGAAAGAGCTTCCAGGCGATCTGGAAGGCGATGGCGGTCTTGCCCGTGCCGGTCGCCAGGGTGAGCAGGATTCGGTCCTTGCCGCCGGCGATGGCGTCCAGGGCATTTTCGATGGCGTTGTCCTGATAGTAGCGGGAATCCCAGGTGCCGCCCCGGTCCTCGAAGGGCACGCCGGCGAACCGGTCGCGCCAATCGTTCCGCGCCGGGAAGGTCCTGGCCCAAAGCTCGTCCGGGCTCGGAAAGGCGCGGAGGCCGTCCAGATCGCCCTCCTTGCCGGTCTTCATGTCGGCCTGGTACAGGCCTTTCCCGTTGGTGGAATAGGCGAACCGGACCTGAAGAAGATCGGCATACTCCTTGGCTTGCGCGAGCCCTTCGGTCACCGGGAGGCTGCTCTTCTTCGCCTCAATGACGGCGAGCTTCTTGTTCCTGTAGATCAGCACATAGTCGGCGGAGAGGGGCGCGGCGCGCTTGCCGCTGCCCTGCAACCGGCCCGGGGTGATGGAGTATTCGCGGCGGATGCGGCTGCCTTCGGCCACGCCCCAGCCCGCCGCCACGAGGGCCGGGTCGATCAGTTCCGCGCGGGTTTCGGCCTCATTCACGCCGCCGCCTCGCGGGCCGTCAGTTCACCGCTAAAGGCCCTCTGCAAGATGGACTGCTTGAGTTCGTCAAGGGCGTCGAGTTTTCGTTGATACAGTGATCTCAGTCGCTCTGACTCAGTGTGTATCACGTCAAACTTCGCCAGAATTTGCTTTTGGTCGTCCACGGAGGGGACTGAAATCGACAAATTTCGTAGTGACGTATTGCTAAGGTTCTTCATTGTCGCGCCGGTCGCCAATCGCTCTAGCTCGGAGCGATATACGCGAGACCTAATTAGAAAAGCGAGAAAGTCTGGGTCAACTGTTCTACACGGCTTTATCACGAAGCATCCCGTGCCGCAGAGCCATCCATCCTGGTCAGAGGCGACGACGGCGCATCTACCAATTTCCCCCCTTCGACCAACGACAATCTGACCAGGCTTTAGAACATGACTGGAGAGCCTCTCGCGGGTCTTCTTTGAAACCGTCTTTTTCAGATCCGGTTCAATCACTCCATCAGAGATATTGGCTGGATTTACGAGCGGAATACCGTTCTCGATATAATCGGACTTGTGGAGTAGTGATCCGAATGGGCCCGTAGCTACTTCGCCGCCGATCTTTTCGAGCTTATTTGTGTCCCAGTTGTCATTCTCCCCACCAAATGTCTTGTCGAGATATTTCTCAAACAACTCTTGCGCGTTGGCGAGATTCTGCTCGGTGTTTGCGATCGCTTTATCAATTCCCTCAAAGGCTTCGTCCAAGATGGCGACGATGCGCCGCTGCTCCGGGAGAGGTGGGTAGCTAACGACGACTGGCGCCAGCGACTTTCGAGTTATTTGTGGCTGTGCTGCACCGGTGATCACCCCGGCAAGATCGATTCCGCCTCGGAAAAGGTATTCCAAGTAACGGCGATCAAGTTCATCCGAAATTGGACGAACAACCATTGCATTGCCGGTTATCCAAGACTTCGGTTCGGAAATATTCACCGATCCGCAGGTGGCACCCCTACAGGTGACTAGTAGCTCCGATTCTTCGTGATTGTATTGATCATATCTCCCAATAACCCCGTTGGCCCCATATACCGGATAGGCTCCATTTTGAATAAGTTCCTTTTTTGAGATGGTCTGTGGCTGGTAGATCTCGCAAATGTCGCCGAGCATCGTGGATGTCCAGTTATTCATCACAACAATCCCCGGATGTCATCCATGATCTCCGCCGACTCCTTATCCAGCGTCGCGATCTCGGCCAGGATTTCCTCCGGCTCGCGCAAGGGCGCCGCTTCCGGCGCGTTGGGGTTCTTGACCGACAGGTCGAACGTGGTTTGATCGATGTCAGATGCGCCCACGATCCAGGAATTCCCGCTCTCTGCAAATCCCGCCTGAAGCTCCACGAACTCCCGGAGATCGTCGTCGTTGAGGGGGTTGGTCTTGCCGAGACTGCGGCCGGGGTCGAGCTGGTAGAACCAGGTATTCCGGGTGGGCGCGCCCTTCTCGAAAAACAGCACCACGGTTTTCACGCCAGCGCCCTGGAACGTGCCGGCGGGGCAATCGAGCACCGTGTGCAGGTTGCACGTTTCGAGCAGTTCCCTGCGGAGCGAGACCGAGGCGTTGTCGGAGTTGGAAAGAAACGTGTTCTTGATGACGATGGCGGCGCGGCCGCCCGCTTTCAGCGACCTGATGAAATGCTGGAAGAACAGGAAGGCGGTCTCGCCGGTCTTGATGGGAAAGTTCTGCTGCACCTCCGGCCGTTCATTGCCGCCGAAGGGCGGGTTGGCGAGGACGACGTCGAACCGGTCCTTCTCCTGGAGGTCCATGACGTTCTCGGCGAGAGTGTTCACGCGCACCACGTTGGGGGCGTCGATGCCGTGAAGGATCATGTTCATGACGGCGATGACATAGGCGAGGCTCTTCTTTTCCTTGCCGTGGAAAGTGGCCCGTTGGAGGGTTTCAAGCTCCTTGGCGCTTAGATCGCCGCGGCGCATGTAGTCGTGGCTCTCGCACAGGAAGCCGGCCGAGCCGCAGGCGCCGTCGTAAATGCGCTCGCCGATTTGCGGCTTGGTCAC
Organism: Rhodospirillales bacterium; assembly: GCA_965207535.1. Classification (GTDB taxonomy): domain Bacteria; phylum Pseudomonadota; class Alphaproteobacteria; order Rhodospirillales; family UBA2165; genus JAJDXO01. The sequence continues at coordinate 640,795 of CBDBMR010000016.1, forward strand.
CCGGATCATGGCGCGGATGAGGGGCCGGGGTGTGTAATACTCGCCGCCGTTGCGCCCGGCGTTCCCCATGTTCTTGATCTTCTCTTCGTAGAGGGCGGAAAGCTCGTGCTTCTGGTCCTGGGAGCGGAACTCGAGCTCATCCATGAATTCCAGGGCGTCCCGCAGGCTGTAGCCGCTTTGAAACTTCGACTTAATCTCGCCGAAGATTTCGCCGATCTTGTATTCGATGGTATCGGGGCTTTCGGCGCGGCCCTTGAAGCCCTGGAGGTAGGGGAAAAGATCCCCATCGACGAACCCGATCAAATCGTCGCCGATGAGCGCCGCGTCGTGGTCGAATTTGCCGTCGTCCTTTTTTGGCACCGCCCAGGCCGACCAGCGGTGCGGCCCGTCGATGATGTAGGCGTAGTCCTTGCCGAGCAGTTCGGCATCCAGGGCGCGTTCTTGCTCCAGATCGTCGAGGTATTTGAGGAACAGCATCCATGAGGTCTGCTCGGTGTAGTCGAGCTCGGTGGTGCAGCCGGCTTCATTCCGCAGGACGTTATCGATGTTTTTGAATGTTTGCTCGAACACGGCGGTTACCCTCTAACTCGTTCGTTTGCGGCCCTGTGAGGCGCGTTCATGGGCGCGCTCGTATGCTTGGTTTACAGGGACGCCCCTAAAATATCGCCTGGATCGATTCCGTAAAGGGCATGCGGCCGGACGGGCCGGGAATCAAAGGAAACGTCTGGAAGACTGCGAGGCTTTTCCGGTATATTTGGGGCGGTGTAGAAGTGAGTAGTTCCACAACCCGAGAGCACAAGCCGCCCATGAGCAAGCAGCGAAAGACAGAAGAGAAACGACCAACCACCGTCCGAGAAGTGCGTGAGCAGAAACCTGCGGAAAAGCGCCATGTGCCAAGCCATATTGACAGCGGATTCAGCAGACCGGTTGGCGACGACGTCAGCATATCGGTTACTGATACGCTGAAGCCGCAACGGCCGGCCACCCCAAAACCCGACAAGAACCCGTCCGATGGCGGAAAATCTTGACGAGCCAACCTATGAGCTGCTGTTCGGTATCCGGCGCTCGATCCGGTACCATCTTTACCGTCGGCGCTTCTACGAAGTCTGGAATACCGTTATCGTCACGGTCGGCGTATTCGGAAGCTCCACAGGCGCGGCCCTAATCGCTATCAAGGAAATCCGAGACGACTTGTGGTGGATTCCTGTCGTGTTTGCTGCCACGGTCGCGATCTTTAGCGCCGTATCGCTTGCGGTCGGCGTGGCCGGAAAGGCCAATCTTCATGCGGAACTCGCGAGCAACTTCGCCTATCTCGAAACCCGCCTCATCCCGATCAAGTCGCTCGACGAAGAAGAGCGAGGAGCGTTGGTGAAGGAAAGACTGCTCATTGAAGTGAAAGAACCGCCGCCCATGCGATTACTCGATGTCATTTGCCACATCGAAATCCTGGCCTCCCTTGGTTATCTCAAGTCTCAGCCAGACATTTGTCCGTTGCGCAGAATGATGAAGAACTTTTGCAGCCAACCAAGCTACGCAATCAGCCTCAGGGAGAAGATCGAAGAGGTCTAGGTCCTGTTGACAATTAACGGACTATTCATGGTTGGCGTGATTCAAGCAAGACCGTTTCAACTGGCGGGAGCGTGTCATGCTTCGACGGGAACTGACGGATATGCAATGGGACCGGATCAAGGGTTTGGTTCCGGGCAAAGAGGCGGATCGCGGCTCCACGGGTCGGGACAACCGCCTGTTTGTGGACGCCGTGCTGTGGATCGCCCGGGCGGGTTCGCCGTGGCGCGATCTGCCGGACGCCTTCGGCAACTGGAACAGCGTCTACGTGCGCTTTTCGCGGTGGGCCAAGGCGGGGGTTTGGGAGAGTCTTTTCAATGCCTTGGCGGAGGATCCCGACTTCGAATACCTGATCGTGGATTCGACCATCGTGCGGGCGCATCAACATGCCGCCGGCGCAAAAGGGGGGCTCAGGCTCAGGCCATCGGCCGCTCGCGCGGCGGCCTGACGAGCAAAATCCACATCACCGTCGATGGCCTGGGCAATCCCTTGCGGTTCATCCTCACCGGCGGCCAGGTGGGCGACGTCACCCAGGCCGAGGGGCTGATCGCCGGGCTGCCGGGCGAGACCCTGATCGCCGACACCGCCTACGACGCGAACCGCTTCCGCGCCCGCCTCGACAGCGCCGGGATGGTGGCGGTGATCCCCTCCAACCCGTCGCGGGCACAAGCCGTGCCGTACGACCCCGAACTCTACAAGGAAAGGCACGTCGTCGAATGTTTCATCAACAAGATCAAGCACTTCCGCCGCATCGCCACACGCTACGAAAAGACCGTCACCGCCTACATGGCCATGCTGTGCCTCGTCGGGGCGCTCATTTGGATGCGATAAATGTCAACAGGACCTAGCTCGACGGGTTGGCGACAGGCGGGTTGATGTGGAACGAGGTCACACTGATACTTCCCTACAAGCCCGCTCCTGACACACACTCCGCAAACCACGCCTCCCGCGCGGCGGTGGCCGGTAACTCATTGTGTTGACTAGTGTTTTTCCGCCTTCTAGAGTCTGACCGTATTCGCCAATTCCACCAAGTGACAGTCAGACCATCGCCTTGATTTCGGAACCTCGCAATACCTACCCGTTTTCTGTCATCAAGACCCATCCAAACCGCAAACACCATCGCCGGAGAAGTTCGTCTTGACCCAACAATCGGAGCAAATTCCCGTAGAAGATGACTATCTCCGCGCCCTCGGGCGCGCCACCTACAACTTTGCCTACCTCGAATGTGGTATTGTCTGGCTAACGGAGACCATGCAAAAGGATTTTCTGAATCAAGCCTCCACCCTGACAGCCGGGCAGATCGGAAAACGTTTTTCAAGCGAGGTCGAAAACCTTGACGACGACGCCCCGGATAAGGTTCGACTCCGGTCGCTTGCCTGCGACTTCAAACAGATCGTGATCGATCGAAACAAACTCATGCACGGAAATCCTCATACGGCACAAACGGACGAACAGCGCCTATGGTACGACGGCAAGCATGGTTGCATGGACTGGACGATTGATGCGATGACCCAATTTGCTACACGTACGGCCACTGCCAGTATCGAAGCTGGGAATCTGCTCCATAGTGGGCGCCTTGAACAATATTATGCCGCTAATCCTTAGGAACGCGCTCAGGCATCCCCTTCCCACCGGGCATTTCCCGAACGGGTGATGGCGCCCGGATTGGCCGCCGCCGGTTCCCGACGGTCTTGCCGGCATCAATTCCATGTCCGGCGCTCATCCCAACAGCGGCAACAATTCATCCAGCGAGTATATCTCGGCCGCGGGTTCGCCGGGCAGGCCTTCCCGGGGCTGGCGGAACCGGTTGATCCACACCACGTTGAGGCCGAAGAAGGCGGCCCCCGCCACGTCCCAGGCATTGGCGGACAGGAAACAGATCTCCTCCCTTCCCACACCCAGTTCGTCGACGGCGAGCTGGTAGACCCGCGGGTCCGGCTTGAATAACCGCAGCCGGTCCACCGAAATCACCGAATCGAGCACGCCGGCGAGGCCCGCATGTTCCACCGCCGGCGTCAACATGCCGGGCGAGCCGTTGGACAATATGGCGGTCGCGAGCCCCCGCCGCTTGAGAGCCGTCAAGACGTCCAGCGCGTCGGGATAGGCATCGAGGGTCTTGTAGGACGTCATCAGACGCCGGCGGAGATCGGGGTCGTCCATCTCGAGCCGGCGCATGGCGAAGTCCAGCGCGTCGCCGGTGACGGCCCAAAAATCCACGTAGTCCCGCATCAGGGAACGGAGCCAGCTGTAGGCGAGCTGCTTGGCCCGCCAAATCTCGGTCAGCCTGTCGGCCTTGTCGCCGATCTCGTCGCGAAAGTTGGCGACCGGCGCGTTGATGTCGAACAGCGTGCCGTAAGCATCGAAGACACAAGCCTTGATGCCTTCGAGCCCGGTCACTCAGGCATCCCCTTCCCAGCGGGCGTTCCCCGAATGGGTGACCGCGCCCAGGTTGGCCGGACCGACCGTGGCTGCGTATTTTTCGAGGGCGCCGGCGAGGCCGTCGCGCACCGGCGGCGACCAAGCGGCGCGCCGCTTCTCGAACTCGTCCGCCGGCACCATGTGCTCGATGGTCCGGGCCTCGCAGTCGATCCGGATGATGTCGCCGTTTTCGATCAGCGCCAGCGGGCCGCCCACCGCCGCCTCCGGCGAGGCGTAGCCGATACACATTCCGCGGGTGGCGCCGGAAAACCGGCCGTCGGTGATCAGCGCGACCTTCTCCCCCATCCCCTGCCCGTAGATGATGGCGGTGGTGCCCAGCATTTCGCGCATGCCGGGCCCGCCCTTGGGACCCTCGTTGCGGACGATGATGACCGAGCCCTCCGCGTACTCGCCCTTTTCGATCGCCCGGGTGCAGGCCTCCTCGCCGTCGAAGACCAGGGCGGGGCCTTCGTGGACCAGCTTGCCGAGACCGGCGACCTTGATCAACGCGCCGTCGGGACACAAATTGCCCTTGAGGACCACGACGCCGCCGGTTTCGGAAATGGCGTCGGACGCCGGGCGCACCACGCTGCCGTCGGGCGCCGGGGCATCGCCGAGCGCATCTTCCAACCGCCTCCCGTCGATGGCCGGGCAACTCCCGTCCAGATGTCCCGCCTCCAGCAGCGCCTTCAGGATGACCGGCGTCCCGCCGATCTCGTAGACGTCCTTGGCGTGATAGGCGCCGCCCGGCTTGAGGTCCGCGATCAGCGGCGTCCGGTCGAACACCCCCGCGACATCCTCCAGCGAAAAGGCGATCCCGGCCTCGTGGGCGATGGCCGGGATATGCAGGCCGGCATTGGTCGAACCGCCGGTCGCCGCGACCACCGCGCAGGCGTTTTCCAGCGACGCCCGGGTCACCAGGTCGCGAGGCAGCGGTCCGCCGTTTTCGAGGACGTCCATGACCAGCCGGCCCGCGTGCTCCGCCGCCGCCAGCCGCTGCTCGTAGACCGCCGGGATCATCGCGGAACCCAGCGGGGCGAGGCCCAGGGTCTCCGACACCATGGCCATGGTGTTGGCGGTGAACTGGCCGGCGCAGGCGCCCATGGTGGGCAGGCAGACCCGCTCCAGCTCCTCGAGGTCGGCCTCGGACATGGAGCCGGTCATCACCGCGCCGACGCCTTCGTAGGCGTCGATGGCGCTCACGTCCCGGCCCCGCCACCTGCCGGGCAGCGCGCTGCCGCCGTACATGAACACCGCCGGCACGTTGCACCGCACCATGGCCATCATCATGCCCGGCAGGTTCTTGTCGCAGCCGCCGAAGGCGACGAGGCCGTCATAGGCATGGGCCTGGACGACCAGCTCCACGGAATCGGCGATCACCTCGCGGGACACCAGGGACATCTTCATGCCCGGATGGTTCATGGAAACGCCGTCGGAGACCGAGATGGTGGTGAATTCGCGCGGCGTCCCGCCGGCCTCGACGACGCCCTTCTGCGCCGCCTTGGACTGAACGGCAAGCGTCATGGTGCAGGGGGTCACCTCGCCGGCGGTCGAGGCGACGCCGATGATCGGCCGGGCGATGGCCGCATCGTCCATTCCCATGGCGCGCATGAAAATCCGGTGCGGGGTCCGGTCGAGACCGTCCGTCGTGATGCGGGACCGGAGCTTTTTGTCTTCCGTCATCGAATCCTTCATCATTCGGGCTTACGAGGATTTCGAGAATATCAGCGGGCGAAGGCGATACAATACAGCATGGCCGGCTATCCTGAATTCGGGTTCATCGATTCCGACGGCATCTGGGCCGAGATCGTAACGCCGCCCGCAAGCGGCGGGGAACGGCCGGCCTTGTTCCTCGACCGCGACGGCGTCGTGGTCGAAGAGGTCTACAATCTGCATCAGGCCGGCGACATGAGCCTGATCCCCGGGGCGGCGGAAGTCATCGCCGAGGCCAACCGGGCGGACGTTCCGGCCGTCATCGTCACCAATCAGTCGGGAATCGGCCGGGGCTACTACGACTGGCCCCAGTTCATCGAGGTGCAGGACGCCATCAAGCGGCAACTCGACCTCGCCGGGGTCCATTTGTCGGCGGTCTTCGCCTGCCCGTTTCATCCCGATGCGCGCCCGCCCTACCGGCACGGCGACCATCCGTGCCGCAAGCCCAACCCCGGCATGCTGGTAAAGGCGGCCCGGGCGCTATCCATCGACCTCTCGCGGTCATGGCTGATCGGCGACCGCGCCATCGATGTGGGCGCCGCCCGGAATGCCGGCTTGGAAGGCGCCATGCATGTGCGCTCGGGTCACGGCGTTCACGAAGCCGAGCGGCAGGGCGCGCTGGCGTTAGCGTCCGGGGACTTCCGGGTGCTGACGGGAGATACGATCCAAGACGCCATCCGCGGCCTGCCGCTTATCGCGGCCGCTTGACGTCCGTAATTGAGACAGCCGGACCGCACCCCCTCACTCTCATATCTTACGACCCCCTCACCCTGGTCAATTCCCTGCGGGAAATGACCGACCTCTCCCCCTGGAAAAGGGGGAGAGGGAATAGACAACAAGCCGTCATCACCGGGCTTGACCCGGTGATCCACGCTTTGGGGGGCACCGGTACACGTGGATGGCCGGGTCTGGGCCCGGCCATGACGCTCTTCATTTGACACCGGGTGAGGGGGATTTCGTGTCGCCGCCGCCAGGGACTAGAAAACGGTAGCGCGTCCCGCCGGGTCATTGTCAAATAGCGCCATGACCGAAATCGGTATCTCCCGGCCCCCGGCGCCGTAATGGCGCGGCCGGCATCAGCGGCGCCGGCCCGCATCGACGCCCTCGACCTGCTCCGCGGGGTCGGGATCGCCCTGATGATCGTCTACCACCTGTCGTGGGACCTGTCGTTCTTCGGTTATGCCGAGGTGGACCTGTTCAACGACCCGTTCTGGCTCGCCGCCCGGACGTTCATCGTCAGCATTTTCCTGGTTGCCTCCGGGATCAGCCATGCGCTTGCGCGGCGCACGGCCGCCGATCCGCAGAAATTCCTCAACCGGTTTACGCGCATCCTCGCCGCGGCCATCGTCGTCACCATCGCCACGGCGACGGTGTTCGAGGAGGGCTTCGTGTTCTTCGGCATCCTCCACAACCTCGCCATCGCCAGCCTGTTGATCGTCGTCTTCGCCGGCCTTCCCTATTGGGCGGTCGCGCTCTGCGGCGCGGCGGTGATCTTTCTCGGGCTCGACGTGAACCTTTCGTTCTTCGACATTCGCCAGCTCGCCTGGATCGGGTTCGCAGCCAACCCGCCCTTCTCCGTCGATTACGTGCCCATCTTTCCGTGGTTCGGCGCGACGCTCTTGGGCTTCGCCTTCATGCAGTTGCTGCTCGGCTCGCCCGGGATCATGGGGCGGCTGGAAGGGTGGCAGCCCGGGGGCCGGATTCCGGACCTGCTCCGCTGGATGGGCCGGAAGACGCTGCTGATCTATCTGATCCACCAGCCGATCCTGTTCGGGGCGCTCTGGGTGCTCGACAAGATCAGCGTCCGGTAAGCGGGGCTGGACCCGATCTGGCCACCTCCACCGGGATTCGTGCTAACCTTTTTTCATGAGAAGAACTGATCCACCAGGGATGGGAGGAAACCGATGAGCAACGAGATTTACACACCCACCGCCGAGGAAATCGAAAGCCGGATCGGGCGGTTCGGCGATCTCCGTCAGATGTCGACGGCCGACGATCTGGAATGGGTCGGCCAGGAAGCCATGGACGTGTTCTATGCGCGGAAGCTGATGCCGATCATTCTGGACGACACCAAGAGCCCGTTCGGCAACGACTCGCCCATCGTCGGCGCCGCCGGCTCGACCATGTTCATTTCCATCATGCCGCCGGGCCAGGGCCCGTGCCTGCACAGCCACAATTCCACCTTCGAGACCTTCATGTGCCTCGAAGGCACCATCGAGTACTACATCGGCGATCCTATCGAGCACACGCTGGTGCTCAACAAGTGGGATACCTTCTCGTGCCCGCCCCGGGTCTATCGCGGGTTCAAGAACATCGGCGATACGGACGCGGTGCAGCTGACGGTGATCACCGGCGTCGAGGAAGGGCGGGACGATGTCTCGATCCCGGATTCCATCGTCCAAGGGGTGGAGGTTGATTTCGGCAAGAAGATCGCCGACGGCTTCCGCGACTTCTTCCACTTCGATCCGCCGCGGAGCGCCTAGGTTGAGCAGCTAGCCGCACTGCTCTACTTTCCGCCCAACAAGAACTTATTGGCGAACCCCTGTGTCCGATCCCTATTCCGATGCCATGGCGATGATCGAGCCCGGCGAAAGTCTTCGCTGGGCCGGCCGGCCCCGGCCCGTGGCCATGGCGTGGCAGCTTGGCCGCATCCAAGTGCTTATGGGCGCGTTCTTTCTGGTGTTCATGTATTTCTGGCTGGGCTTCTTCGTCGATTGGGGCGATATCCCCGGCACCATCGAGAGAATCAAGGCAGACCAAATACTGGTTCTATTTGTTCTCGCCGGCCTGCTGTTTGTCGGCGTGGGCGCCATCATGCTGATCCGGCCGGTCTGGTATCTGTTTGCAGCCGGCCGGTACCTCTATGCGATCACCGATCACCGCGTTTTAATCGCTCGCAACCTTCTCGGAACACGTCAAGTTTCGCATTCCATCGAAAGCCTGGGATCCGTCGACAAGCACGGGGCTCTTGGCGGCGGGTGGAACTATTTGTTCCCAGGAAAGAAGCGGCAGGACGGTTGGCTACAGCTAAGTCTTTCCTTTGACCGCTACCACACCACCCACTCATACAAATCCGGACTGTTCGGCGTCGACGATGGACTGGAGCGTTTCTTGATTTTCCGAGGCTAAACCCGGCGCTGTTTCTTGCCGCCGCGCATTTCGCGCCACGCCTTGATCTCGGCCTCGTCCCAGTCCTGGACGTCGGCGACGTTTGAGCGCCACTTGCCGTCCATGGCGGCGATGTGGGGCGGCCGCCAGGGTTCGTCCGCCTCGTCGGCCTTGACCGCTTTGCACAACAGCGCGCGGAGCTGATAGGTGCCCATGGACTTGCAATAGGGCGGCTGCATGGAGGTGAGCGTGTTGGCGTTGGAGCGCCAGATGCCGTGGTCCGGGCTGTCGTCCTCTTCCGGGAACCACCAGCCGTGCTGGGCATGGATGACCCTGGGATCGATCCCTTCGAAGATGCGCACCTTCTGGCGGCACTTGCCGCGCCTGGTCTCGATGGAGACCCAATCACCGTTTTCGACGCCTAATTCGGCCGCCGTCTCCGGGTGAAGTTCGCATTCGGGTTCGGGCCGCCCGCGCCTGAGCGTCGGCATCTGCCGGAATTCCGACTGGAAATATGTAGGCAGCCGCGCCCCGGTAATCAGGATGTAGGGAAATTCCTCGGCCAGTTCCGGCGTGGCGTAGGGGCTTTCCGGCGGCTCCTCGAAATAGGGCAGCGGATCGTCGCCCCACTCCTCCATCCGGGTGGAGTAAAGCTCGATCTTGCCGGTCGGCGTGTTGAAGCCGTTCTCCTCGTACTTGCGGTACTTGAATTCGGGCTGGACGAACCCCCTCTCCCGCAGCTCGGCGAAGCTCATGCCCATCTTGGGCGCCAGCATGGAATCGTAGACCTCTTCCGGGCTCTCCTGGCCGAACTCGGTGCCGAGGCGGCGGCAGATCTCGGTCATGATGACCTCGTCCTGCACGCATTCAGCCACCTGCACCACCTTCTGCTGGGCGAGCAACACGTTCTGGCCGTAAAACGGCACGGCGGGCAGCGCGTCCACCTCGGCCCAGGTGGACACCGGCAGCACCAGATCGGCGAGCTCGGCGGTCGGCGTCATGTAGAGCTCGGCGACCATCAGGTAATCGAGGGCCATCAGGGTCTCGTAGACCACATCCACCTCGCCGTAGGTGGAGAGCGCATTGTTGCCGAAGATCAGTCCGGTGGTGACCGGATAGGGTTTCTTGGTCCGGATGGCATCGAAGATGCTGGGGATGTGGGCCGAGGGCAGCTGCGCCAACTCTCCCGACAGCACCTTGTAGTCGTCATAGCCCAAACGCTTCCTCTGCTGCTCCATGGGCATCTTGTCGAACAGCTGCGGCAGCGGTGCGATGCCCATCATGCCGAACGCCCAGCCCCCCGGCTGATCGATATTGCCGGTGATCGACGGCAGGCAGAGCAGCGCGCGGACGGTCTGGAAGCAGGCCGGCGTGTGCTCGATGGCGCATCCCCACTCCAGCATGGAGGGCTTGGTCTCGGCATAGAGCCGCGCCGCGCCCCGAATGTCGTCCGCCTTCACCCATGTAATGGGTTCGGCCCACTCGGGCGTGTACTGCTCGACCCGTTCGGCGAGTTGGTCGAAGCCGTGGGTCCATTTCTCGACGAACTCCTTGTCGTAGAGTTCCTCGCCGATGATCACGTTGAGCATGGCAAGCCCCAGCGCATCGTCGGTGCCGGGGCGAAGCTGGAGAAAGTAGTCGGCGCGCCTGGCGAGCATGGTCTCGCGCGGGTCGACGACGATGATCTTGGGCTTGCGGGCGAGCGCATCCTTCACCCCGAAGCCCAATTCGCCGTCGGGCCCGGAATAGATGGGGTTGTGGCCCCAGAACAGGATCAGGTCCGGCTGCGCCTCGTTGGTATAGGTGCAGATGGGCAGCTGGCCCATGGTGATGATGGAGCCGTGAACCCTGGGCCGGAAGCACTGGGCGGTGCCCGGCTCGCACCAGTTGGGGGTGCCGATGGCGTTGGCGAAGCGGGAGACATAGCCGAAGTGGTGGCGTCCGGTCCCGGTGCCCACCCAGATGCTCTCGGCGCCGTCGCGCCGGGTGGCCTCGCGAATCTTGTCGCACATCTCGTCGTAGGCCTCATCCCAGGAGATGCGTTCCCACCTCCCCTCGCCCCGTTCGCCGGCCCGGCGCATGGGATATTTGAGCCTGGACGGGTTGTAGACCTGCTCCAGGCTGGCCGCTCCCAAGGGGCACAGCTTGCCCCGGTTCATCGGGTTGTCGGGATCGCCGTCGATGTGGACCAGCTTGCCCGCTTCGACGTGCATGATGGTGCCGCAGCCCCCATGACACATTCGGCAGGCGGATTTGTACTCGCCATCGGGAAGCCCGGTACTGCCGTCGTCAAAGGCCGGATTGACCAGGGGTTTTGGGGCAATTGCGTCCATGCAAACAATTTACCACAAGAATCAGAAATCTCAATATACGGAATTTCCGAGCAACCGAAACAGCCCACTTCAGTCCCACGCTCCCACCCCACATGTAGGATAAATCCCACTTTGTCATCCCACTAAATTAATGGGATTTTCGTTGACTCCTTGGTCCTCCAAGCCGGAGACTCGGGCTATGGAAGACATTCAGACATTCATCGGCGAAATCGAGGATTATTGCCGCGATAACGCCATCGCCGAGTCGACCTTTGGCCGCCTCACCGTCAACGACGGCAAATTCGTGAGCCGCCTGCGCGCGGGGCGCGGGGTCACCATGCGCACCGTCGACCGGGTGCGAAAGTACATGACCAAGGACGAGCCGGCGGCGCCCAGGGACAACGGTTCGGGAACGGCGGCCTTGCCCGACAACCTGCCCCTGAAGCGCGATGCGGCGCCGAAAGACAATGGCGCCGATGGGAGGAAGAAAGCCAAGGTCTATTCGCGGGTGACGCCCCTCGACGAAAACGGCGAACCCAAGGCGTTCCGGTTCTACGACAACCGCCAGAAATACCTGATGTTCGTCAACACCTGCTCGGAGAAGTGGGTGGTCGCCGAGCGCGTCGGCATGGAACTCGCCCAGGTTCACCCCAAACCGCCGGCGCTCAGGCTGTTCGATGCGGGCATGGGCGACGGCACCGTCCTCACCCGGGTCATGCGCGACATGCACCGTCGCCATCCCACGGTCCCGTTCGTCATCGTCGGCAAGGAAATCAGTCTCGAGGACGTCCGCCTCAGTCTCGAAAAGATGTCCGACCGGTTCTTCGAACACCCGGCGACGGTCCTGGTGGTCACCAACCTCTACTATAGCGAGGCGCCGCAACTGATGCCCGGCAGCGTCACGTCGGCGGCTGCCCTCAATTGGCACGAAGTGCCGCTCACCGGCACCACGTCCCACGAATTCGATGAGCAGATCAAATCGCTGAAACCCATTCTGTCCAAGGGCTGGAAGGTCAAGGCATCCAAGAAGACCGGCAACCCGCTCTATGAGCGGCCGTCGGTCATGGTGATCTATCGCGAGGATCAGCGCTTCGTGGTCGATCCCGTCATCCCCCGCCCCGGCCAGTTCCAGGGCCAGTACGACATGATCATGGCCTCTCAGCCCTACCGCGCCAGCATGAGCCCGGCGTTCAAGGTCGAGAAGGTCCTTGCCCCGCTGGCCAAATCCCTGGCGCCGGGGGGACGGATGCTGGGCATCCATTCCTATGGCCGTGACCCGGGCCTCGACGTCATTCAGGGTATTTGGCCCGGCCGGGAGCTCAACCAATCGAGCCGGCACGAATTGATGAAGGTGCTGAAGCAAACTCTCGGCAAGTCCGAGCGGGATCTCCGGTTCAACACCTACGCCGACAATCGATCCTTGTTCCGCTACGACATGCACACGCTGCCGAGCGAAATCGGGGGCGAGAGCATCGGCACGTCGACCCTGTTCGCCGCCTGGAACGCCGCCATCTACGTCTATCAGATCGAGGACCACCTGATCGCCGACGCGGTCTCCGACGGCCACTATCTGACGGCGACCGAGGACGCGTTGAAACAGCACGGCGGCCTCTGGTTTCTGAATGAATCGTTCGTGGTCTCGCGGAAACGGAGCTAGCCATGCCGCCGGACACCTCTCTTCCCGTCGAAGCCGGCCTAGTCCGCACGCTGCTCAACGGCGAGTTCGCCGTAACGGCCGAGTTGACCCCGCCCCTCTCGGCGAGTGCCGATGATCTTCTCGACAAGGCCCTGCCGCTCAGGGGCATCGTCGATGCGGTCAACGTCACCGATGGCGCCGGCGCCCGCGCTCACCTCTCCAACGTGGCCGCGGCCGGGTTGATGATGCAGCGCGGCATCGAACCGGTGCTTCAGTTCACCTGCCGGGACCGCAACCGGATTGCCCTGCAGAGCGACCTGCTCGGCGCCGGCGCCTTCGGCGTGCGCAACGTGATGATCCTGGGCGGCGACGACCCCAAACAGGGCGACCAGCCGGATGCCCAGCCGGTGTTCGATCTGGATACGGGCGCCTTCATCGACATGGCCCGGCAGATGCGGGACAAAGGCACGATCCTGTCCGGCCGCGAGATCGCCTCGCCGCCGGACCTGTTCATCGGCGCCGCCGACACGCCCATCGATCCCGAGCCCGGCTGGACGCCGGAGCGGTTGCTCGCCAAGGCGGCATCGGGGGCGCAATTCGTGCAGACCCAGTTCTGTTTCGATGCGGGAATCGTCGAGCGCTACATCGCGCGGCTGCGGGACCATGGGGCCACCGACCAGTTGTTCGTGCTCATGGGGATCGGTCCCATCCGCTCGGCGAAATCGGCCCGCTGGATGCGCGAAAATCTCTGGGGGGTGATCATCCCCGACGAGATCGTCGACCGGCTCGACCAGGCGGATGACGAACGGGCCGAAGGGCGGCGCGTCTGCGTCGAACTGATCCAACGGTTCAGGGAGATTGACGGCATCGCCGGGGTCCATATCATGGCCATCCGCCAGGAAGAAACGATCCCGGAAATCCTCGCCGAGGCCGGCATCGGACCGACCCGCCGGGACGAACAGGCGCCCGCCGCCCACTAAGACAGCAAAGAAAGCCCCATTGATGAACGAGGAGACGGAGCCCGTATCTTACGTGCTGACCATGACCTGTCCGGACCGGACGGGCATCGTCGCCGCCGCCAGCGGCTGCCTCAGCGACCTCGGTTGTTTCATGACCGAGGCCTCCTATTTCGCCGATCCCGAGACCGTGACCTTCTTTTGCCGGCAGGTCTTCCACATCACCGATCCCAATATGGATATCGACGGCGTGCGCGCGGGCTTCGGGGCCATCGCCAAGAAATTTCAAATGAACTGGCAGCTCCACGAGCAGAACGCCAAGACCAGGCTCCTGATCATGGTCACCAAGGCGGAGCATTGCCTGAACGACATTCTTTACCGCTACCGCTCGGGCACATTGAACGCGGATATTCCGGCGATCATCTCCAATCACCCGGATCTAAAACCGCTCGCCGACTGGCACGACATTCCGTTTCACCATCTGCCGGTGACCAAGGAGACCAAGGCCGAGCAGGAAGCCCAGGTTCTCGAACTCTTCCGGACCAGCGGCGCGGACTACCTGGTCCTTGCGCGCTACATGCAGGTGCTGTCCACCGAAATGTGCGAGACGCTCTCCGGCCGGGCGATCAACATCCATCACTCCTTCCTGCCCGGCTTCAAGGGCGCCAGGCCGTATCACCAGGCCCACGCCCGCGGGGTCAAGTTGATCGGGGCAACCGCCCACTTCGTCACCCAGGATCTGGACGAGGGGCCGATCATCGAGCAGCAGGTCCAGCGGGTCGACCACACCTATACGCCGGAAGACCTAGCGGCGGCCGGACGCGAGACCGAAAGCCTCGTGCTGTCCCGCGCCCTCGGTTATTTGACCGAGCATCGGGTGCTTCCCAACGGCTCGCGCACGGTCGTCTTCCGCTGAGCGTTATGATTTCTATCGGGAAGCGCATCCGGCGATTTGGAAGCCGTTTGCGCAACCCCCTTACCCATTTATTTATGACCCCCTCACCTTGGTCAATTCCCTGCGGGAAATGACCGACCTCTCCCCCTGAAGAAGGGGGAGAGGGGACGACTCCCCAACCCTCGCCCCCTTGGGGGGAGAGGGATGCGGAGGCTTGGAGGGCGGTAGCCCGGCCTAGCCGCAGCTGGGTGAGGGGGATGTTGTGTCGTCGCCGCGACGAGGAATCAGCTCAAGCCAACCAAGGGAATCCCCTTTCGATTCTTAATTGAGTCATCTCGCTCTTGACCCGTCCGCTCATCCGACTGCCCCTGATTGAGTCTCGACGTTCCGAGGCGAAAGCGTAAGCTCCCGGGCATGAATTGGGGATTTCTCCTGGGCGGCATCGGCCGCGCGCTCTCGCACCGGAACTATCAGTACCTATGGCTGGGCAGCACCGCCAGCCATACCGGCCGATGGGTCCAGCGCACCGCGATCATGTGGCTGGTTTGGGAACTGACCGAATCCGGAACCTGGCTGGGTATCGTCGCCTTCGCGGATCTGTTCCCATTGGTGATCGTCCCCCTCATTGCGGGCGTGTTCACCGACCGGCTGGGGTACCTGAAGGTCCTCCGGGCTTCGTCGGTTATTTCGTTCGCGGTCGGGGCCGTGTTCGCGGGCTTGGTCGCCCTAGATGCGATTACCATCGAGCTCATTGTGATCCTCACGGCGCTGCTGGGCACAATTGACGCGGCAGGCAATCCGGCCCGTATGTCCATGGCCAGCCAGGTGGTGCCGCGCGCCGACTTGTCGTCCGCACTCGGCATGAATACCGCTTCGTTCAACTTGACCCGTATTATTGGTCCCGCACTCGGCGCCGCGATTATCGGCATCGCCGACGTGGCGACGGCGCTGGCGTTCAACGCGGCCACCTTCCTGGTGTTTCTGCTGCTATTGCTGCGCATCCCCATGTCCGTCTCGCCGCCGTCGGGCGGGACCCGTCGGGGGTTCGTGACCGAGCTTATCGAGCCCCTCCGTTATATCATCGGCGAGCCCAGCATCCGGTTCGTGTTCCTGCTTCTGACCGCGACCGCTCTTCTGATCCGGCCGTATATCGAACTGGTACAGGGATTTGTCGGCACGGTCTTCGGCGGCGGCCCGGAGACGCTGGGGCTATTGCTGGGCGCAACCGGGTTCGGCGCCGTGCTCTCCGCGCTGTACCTTGCGCGGCGCGGCCGGACCCAGGGACTGACCCGTATCGTCGTACTCGGGTTTATCGGCACGGCGATCATGCAGACGCTGTTCGCCGCGACCGATAACCTCTGGGTGGGGACGGCGGCCATAACGCTCCTCGGGGCCGCATTACTGATGGGCGGCGTCGGCTCTACGACGCTCGTTCAAAATGCCGTCGATCAACAGCTCAGGGCCCGGGTGATGGCCGTCTATATCTCGGCGAGCTTCGGCCTGCCCTCGGTTGGCGCTGCCGCTCTCGGCGCTATTGCCGATCTCGGCGCCGGTTTTCAGAACGCGCTGATCGGCGCCGCAGCGCTGACCGCGGTGATATGGCTCTGGGCCCTCACCCGTCAGCGGGCGGTCGCGCGGGAACTCGAGCAAAGCGCCTCGCCGGCGGACCCGGGCGCGACATCGCCGGCGACGAATACACGATCCGGGTAAACGGGCCGGGCGCTAGGTCCTGTTGACAATTAACGGACTATTCATGGTTGGCGTGATTCAAGCAAGACCGTTTCAACTGGCGGGAGCGTGTCATGCTTCGACGGGAACTGACGGATATGCAATGGGACCGGATCAAGGGTTTGGTTCCGGGCAAAGAGGCGGATCGCGGCTCCACGGGTCGGGACAACCGCCTGTTTGTGGACGCCGTGCTGTGGATCGCCCGGGCGGGTTCGCCGTGGCGCGATCTGCCGGACGCCTTCGGCAACTGGAACAGCGTCTACGTGCGCTTTTCGCGGTGGGCCAAGGCGGGGGTTTGGGAGAGTCTTTTCAATGCCTTGGCGGAGGATCCCGACTTCGAATACCTGATCGTGGATTCGACCATCGTGCGGGCGCATCAACATGCCGCCGGCGCAAAAGGGGGGCTCAGGCTCAGGCCATCGGCCGCTCGCGCGGCGGCCTGACGAGCAAAATCCACATCGCCGTCGATGGCCTGGGCAAAATCCCTTGCGGTTCATCCTCACCGGCGGCCAGGTGGGCGACGTCACCCAGGCCGAGGGGCTGATCGCCGGGCTGCCGGGCGAGACCCTGATCGCCGACACCGCCTACGACGCGAACCGCTTCCGCGCCCGCCTCGACAGCGCCGGGATGGTGGCGGTGATCCCCTCCAACCCGTCGCGGGCACAAGCCGTGCCGTACGACCCCGAACTCTACAAGGAAAGGCACGTCGTCGAATGTTTCATCAACAAGATCAAGCACTTCCGCCGCATCGCCACACGCTACGAAAAGACCGTCACCGCCTACATGGCCATGCTGTGCCTCGTCGGGGCGCTCATTTGGATGCGATAAATGTCAACAGGACCTAGAGCTGGATGCAGATGTTCCGGTGCTCGGTGTAGAACTCGAAGGCGTGCTGGCCGCCTTCGCGGCCGATGCCCGAGGCCTTGCTGCCGCCGAACGGCGTCCGCAGGTCGCGCAGGAACCAGCAGTTCACCCAAGTAATGCCGACATCGATCTGATCGGCGACCTGGTGAGCCTTGGTCAGGTTCTCGGTCCAGATCGACGTCGCCAGTCCATAGTCCGTGTCGTTGGCCATGGCGATGGCTTCGTCCTGCTCATCGAACGGCTGCACGTGGACGCACGGGCCGAAGATCTCCTCCTTGACCACCGCATCGGTTTCCTTGAGGCCGGTCCAGACC
>CBDBMR010000017.1:0-622789 GCA_965207535.1 Rhodospirillales bacterium
TACCCGGCGGAGTTCCTGAAGAACTCGCGTCTCGACGCCGTCGGAATCCGGAAGTCCGAGGACAGCTTCGTCGACGAAATCTTCGCCGGCGCGCCCGGGCACGGCGCGCCGCTGCTGATGGCGGAGTTTCCCCGGGCCTACGTGGATCCCAACCGGGAGCCGTTCGAGCTCGATCCCGACATGTTCGACGATCCGCTGCCCGGCTACGTCAATTCCTCCTCGCCCCGGGTCGCCGCCGGGCTGGGCACCGTCGCCCGGGTGGTCACCAACGGCGAGGAAATCTACGACAAGCCCATCGAGGTCGATGACGCGTTCCGCCGCATCGACGGGTGCTATCACCCCTACCACGAGGCGCTGCGCGGCCTGATCGGGCGGGCCGTGGATGCGTTCGGCGCGTGCCTGCTGGTCGATTGCCACTCCATGCCGTCCGTCGGCGGGCCGATGGAGCGCGACCCCGGCCGGCGGCGCGTCGACATGGTGCTCGGCGACAATCACGGCCTCAGCTGCAATCCGGCGATCACCGAGCTGGCGGACGATGCGCTGAGCGGAATGGGCTACGCGGTGAACCGCAACAACCCCTATTCGGGCGGATTCACCACCCGCAATTACGGCCGCCCGGCCACCGGCGTCCATGCGCTCCAGATCGAGATCAACCGGGCCACCTACATGAACGAGGCGACCATCGAGCGGGCCGCCGGCTTCGACGCGCTGGCCGCCGACATGGCCCGGCTGGCCGAGATCCTGACCCGGATCGACCCGGCGAGCCTGATCCCCCGCTAGCCGGCACCCGACACCGCCCCGAAACCGCCCCAATACCGCCATGACCGACCAATCCGCCTCCGCCGAAGCCGTCATCCGGACGGCGGCTGCGGGCGACCTGCCCCAGATCCAGGCCATCTACGCCCATTACGTGACCACCGGCGTCTCCACTTTCGAAATCGAGCCGCCCGATCTCGCCGAAATGACCCGGCGCTTCGAAGCCCTGACCGGCGGCGGCTATCCCTACATCGTCGCCGAGGCCGGGGGCGCGGTGGGCGGCTATGCCTATGCCGGGCCCTACCGGGTGCGGCCGGCCTACCGGCACACGGTCGAGGATTCGGTCTACGTGGCACCCGGCCATGTCGGCCTCGGATTGGGACGCAGGCTGGTCGAGGAGATCATCCGGCGCTCCGCCGAGGCCGGCTTCCGCCAGATGATGGCGGTGATCAGCGACGATGAGAGCACCGTCTCCATCCATCTGCACGCGCGGTGCGGTTTCGAGCATGTCGGCGTGCTCAAGAGCGTCGGCTACAAGATGGGACGCTGGATCGACTCGACCCTCATGCAGCGGCCCCTCGGCGAGGGAGACCGGGCCGAGCCGACCCGCTGATCCGCCGCTAAAGCACCACCCTCTCCCCCTTCGAGGGGGAGAGGGATGCGGAGGCTTGGCGAAGCGGCAGCTGAGCTTAGCCGTAGCTGGGTGAGGGGGAAAAAGATTTCACCACAGAGACACAGAGATCACAGAGAAGGGCTGAATCACCCCCGCACCTTATGACCCCCTCACCCTGGTCAATTCCCTGCGGGAAATGACCGACCTCTCCCCCTGAAGAAGGGGGAGAGGGAATAGGCAGAAACCCTCGCCCCCGGAGGGGGAGAGGGGACACCACCGAAACTCCCTCGCCCCCAATCATGGGGGAGAGGGCTGTCGGCGCGGCTCCGGCCTTTTCAATCGGGCCCTGGCCGGGCATGCTCCGGCACATGAGCGAAGCCACGACCGAAATCTGGAAAACCGCCCCTGTCCGCACCCATGGCGAGGTGCTGAGCGAACACGTCGCGCTCGCCGGAAAGCGGGTATTGGACGTGGGCTGCGGCAACGGCCATATCACCCGCTATGTGACGGAACGGGGCGGTAAGGCCATCGGCATCGATCCGGGCGCCCGGCAGTTGGAGCGCGCCCGCGCCGAGGCGCCGGCGGGGGACGAGGCCTACGTCGAGGGCACGGGCGAGAACCTTCCCGAGCCCGACAGCGGGGCGGACGTGGTGGTCTACTTCAACAGCCTGCACCACGTTCCCATGGACCGGCTGGACGATGCGCTGGCGGACGCAGGCCGGGTCCTGAAGCCCGGCGGCACCCTCTACATCGCCGAACCCATCGCCGACGGCCCCATGTTCCATTTCCAGAAGACCGTCAACGACGAGACCGAGGTGCGGGCGCTCGCCTACGAAGCCATCGGACGGGCGCCGGCGGCGGGCTTCGAGGCGGTGACGGAAACAATCTACGTGGCCGACCGGCCCATCGGCGCGTTCGAGGATTGGCGCGACAATTCGGTCGCCGTCAACCCGGCCAGGGCCCAGAAGATCGCCGCCCACGAAGACGAGCTTCGGGCGAACTTCGAAACCTTCGGCGAGGCGCGGGGCGACGGCGTCCACTTCCCCCAGCCCATCCGGGTGAACGTGCTCAGGAAGATATAGGGAACGGAGACCTCATCGGCATGGCGAGGGTCCACGCAAACGGTTGGGATTTCGACTGCGAGATCAGCGGCGTCACTGATGGTTCCGGCCCCGATATGGTCTTCATCCACGGCGAGATTCACGGGACCGAATACTGGGAACACCAGATCGCCGAATTCTCCAAGTCCCACCGCTGCCTGGTCTATCACCGCCGCGGTCACGGGGCGACCGGCGCGCCGACGTTCGGCTACTCGCTGGAGAACCAGCGCCGCGACCTGGAAGCCCTGATCGAACATTTCGGCATTACGAATCCGGTTCTGGTCGCCGTCGCGTTCGGCACCACCATCGCCGCCGACTACGCCATCCGCCGCCCGGACGGGGTCCGGGGCCTGGCGCTCGTGGCGTGGAGCGAACTGCATGACGCCAGGAGCTATTTCGACCGCTGGGAGAAGGCCAGCGAGACGGTCGTCCGGGTGCTGGAAACCGAGGGCCGCGAGGGACTGGTTGAATTCCTGCGCCGCGAGGGCGGGCGCAGCGTCTATATGGTGATCCCGCTGGATTCGCCGATCCGGGAAAAGTGCATCCAAATGTTCGCCGGTCATCCGGCGGAGGAGTACGAACGCGGGATGCTGGAGTTCGCCACCTCGGTTCCGGATTTGATCGAGCCGCTCGCGGCCCTTTCCGTTCCGGCCATCGGCATCTGCGGGGAAGAGGACCCCTTTCCCGACCAGCCGGAGATGCTGAGCGGCATGAAGAGTTTCGAAGAAGCGCCGTTCATCGCCGGCGCCGGGCGGTTCGTCCAGTGGGAGAAGCCGGACGAATTCAACGCCGTCCTCAGGCAATTCCTGACCGAAAGATGCTGATTTACGGAGGCACCCATCATGCGCATCGTCGATCTCAGTCTGCCCATCAATTCGCGGATGGCGCCGCTTCCCGGGTTTCCGGCCTATGACAACAATCCCACCCGCACGTACCCCCTGTCGGTGATGAGCGAGGCGCAGGCCGCGGGCCTCGCCAAGCAAGGCCTCGAAGCCCCCGCCGAGCCCGAGCTTTCCAACCATATGCTGAGCAAGCTGGAGATCGTCACCCACATCGGCACCCATATCGATGCGCCGCTGCACATGCTGGAGGATACCTGGTCGGTGGATCAGATTCCGCTCGAGAGCATCGTCAAGAAGGGCCGGGTCATTCCGCTGGAGGGGGTCGGCGACGGCGGCATGGTGACCGCCCGGGCGATCCTCGAGAGCGGCGTCGACTTCGACGCCTCGGTGATCCCGATCCTCCATACGGGCTGGACGGAAAGGACCTGGGGGACGCCCGAGTTCTGGGACAATACGGTCTACATGCACAGGGACGCGGCGGAACTCCTCGTCGAGCGGGGGGTGAGCGCCGTCGCCATAGATTTCTTCCCGGAATTTCCGTTTTGGCGGAGCGATGTGGAGCGCCCGGAGGGGCAGCCCGCCGGCCACAATCACAAGCTGCTGCTCGGCAACGAGTGCATCATCATCCAGATGGTGACCAACGTGGGCGCCATCGGCGCGGAGGACTTCATTCTCTCGGCGGTGCCCCTGCGGCTCGAGGGGCTCGACGGCTCCCCGGCCCGGGTCTTCGCCATGATCGAATAGCCGGGGGTTGACTGTTGATTTTCGTTCCGGCGCCAATCAGACCCGCGCCCGGCCGCACCCCCTCACCCATTTTCTTATGACCCCCTCACCCTGACCCTCTCCCCCTTCGAGGGGGAGAGGGATGCGGAGGCTTGGCGAGCTAGGACACAAAGCGAACGCAAAGGTCAATTCGGAGAATTGACCGGGACTGCCCAGGCGAGCCTTAGCCGTAGCTGGGTGAGGGGGCGAGGGGATCTTGTGCCGCGCCGCCTGAACTTGACGCCCTACCCCGCCTTGAAGTCGTTGAACTTCCCGCCTTCGGCGGCGCAGGACTTGAGCAGCTCCGCCGGTTTCACCCAGTCGCCATAGGCCCCGTGCAGTTCTTCCGCCTTGGCGAGGACCTTGTCGAGACCGACGAGGTCGGCGTGGAACATGGGGCCGCCCCGGCGGCGCGGGAATCCGTAGCCGTAGTTCCAGATCACGTCGATGTCGCTGGAGCGGATGGCGAGCCCCTCGTCGAGCACGTGGGCGCCCGTATTGGCGAGCGCCGTCAGATAGGCCTGGATGATGTCCGAGCGGGAGAATTCCCGGCGCTCGATGCCGAGCTCCTTGGAGGTCTCGATGATCAGCGCCTCCACCTCCGGGTCGGGCTTGCCCTTGCGGCCTTCGGAGTAGTCGTACCAGCCCTTGCCGGTCTTCTGGCCGTAGCGGCCTATCTCGTAAAGTTTGGGCACGATCACCGGCTCCCGGCGGCCGGGATAGAGGCCTTTCTGGCCTTCGCGGATGGCGACCCGGACGTCGATGCCGGCGAGATCGTTGACCGCGAACGGCCCCATGGCGAAGCCCCAGTCGTAGAGCGCCTCGTCGACGTCCCAGGGCATGGCGCCCTCCTCCACCAGGAACTCGCCGATCCGCGCCGCCACGTGGTACATGCGGTTGCCGACGAAGCCGTCGCCGACGCCGACCATGACGCCGGTCTTGCCCAGGCCCTTGGAGAGCTGCATCAGGGTGGCGAGGCTTTCCTTGGAGGCCTTGGCCGTCCGCACGTTCTCCACCAGCCTCATCACGTTGGCCGGGCTGAAGAAGTGCATGCCGACCACCCTGTCCGGGCGGCCGGTGGCGGCGGCGATCTCGTCGATGTCGAGGGACGAGGTGTTGGAGGCGAGGATGGCGTCCGGCTTGCAGGTCTCGTCCAGGGTGGCGAAGATCTTCTTCTTGAGGTCCATGTCCTCGAGCGCCGCCTCGATGACGATGTCGGCGTCGGCGAGGTCCGCGTAGTCGGTGGTGCCGGCGATCAGGCCCAGTTTCTCCGCGGCCTGCTCTTCGGTCATCCGGCCCCGCGAGACCGAGCCGCCGTAATTCTCCTTCACCCTGGCGAGGCCCGCATCGAGGGCGCCCTGGTCGACATCCAGAACCGTCACCGGAATGCCCGCATTGGCGAAGTTCATGGCGATGCCGCCGCCCATGGTGCCGGAGCCGACGATGGCGGCCTTTTCGATCTTTTGCGCCGCCGTGTCCTTGCCGATGCCGGGAATCTTGGCCGCTTCGCGCTCGGCGAAGAACATGTAGCGCATGGCCGCCGACTGATCGGAATCCCGGAGCTTCACGAACTCCTCCCGCTCGGCCTCGAGGCCCTCCTCGAACGGCATGGTAGCCGCCGCCTCGATCATGTCGACGGCCACCAGCGGGGCCATCACGCCCCGCTGCTTCCTCTTGATGTCTTCGCGGATTTCCTCGAGCCTGGCCTTGTCGAGCCCGGCGAGCTTGCCGGTCTGCTCGCCGGTCCGGCGCGGCGGCCGGCCGGCGACCTCGCCTGCGAACGCGATCGCCCGCTCGACGATGTCGCCCTCGACCACCTCGTCGGCGATGCCCAGCTCGCCCGCCTTGCCGGCCCTGATGGGCTTGCCGTAGACGCACATCTCCAGCGCCGCATCGATCCCGGCAAGCCGCGGCAGCCGCTGGGTGCCGCCGCCGCCCGGGATGATGCCGAGATTGACCTCGGGCTGGCCGACCTGGGCGGCCGCCGAAATCAGCCGGTAATGGCAGCCCATGGCGAGTTCGAGCCCGCCGCCGAAGGCGATGCCGTTGATCGCCGCGACCACCGGTTTGGGCGACGCCTCGCACGCATCGATCACCGCATTGAGTTCGGGCACGTCATCGGGCCGGGGGATGGAGAACTCCCGGATGTCGGCGCCGGCGACGAACATGCGGCCCGCGCCGGTCAGCACCACCGCCTCGATCCCGTCATCGCCGAGGCAGGCGTCGAGCGCCTCCAGGGCGCCCTTGACGACGGCGAAGCTCAGCGCGTTGGCCGGCGGGTTGTTGATGGTGATGAGGCCAATGGCGCCCCTGGCGCCCCGCTTCTCGAAATCGATGACGTCACTCGTGGTCGTTGGCATAAGGCGCTCTGGGTCCGTCGCTCAGTGGATATCCGCCGCCGGGAAACGTCCCCGGTCGTGCGGCTCGTCGTAGTCGAGGTCCGGGCCGAGCGGATAGATGCCGGTCGGATTGCGCATCCCGGCCGCGTAGTAGCCCTTCTTCATGTGCTCGATGTTGGAGATCTCGGCCACGCCCGGATACTGGTAGAGCTCCCGGGTGTAGTTCCACAGGTTGGGATACTCGTAGATGTGCTTCTTGTTGCACTTGAACAGGCCGTAATAGACGATGTCGAACCGGATCAGCGTGGCGAAGAACCGCCAATCCGCCTCGGTCAGCCGGTCGCCGGCCAGGTAGCGCTGCCCGGACAGGCGCTCTTCCATCTCGTCCAGGGTGGCGAAAAGCCTGTGGTAGCCCTCCTCATAGGCCTCCTGGGTGCCGGCGAACCCGGTGCGGTAGACGCCGTTATTGACGGTCTCGTAGATCACCTCGTTCACGGCGTCGATCTCTCCCCGGAGCGACTCGGGATAGAAATCCAGGTTATTGCCGGTGAGGCCGTCGAACTCCGAGTTCAGCATCCGGATGATCTCGGATGATTCGTTGTTGACGATGGTCTCTTCCTGCTTGTCCCACAGCGCCGGCACGGTCACCCGGCAGGTGATGGTGGGATCGGCCTTGGAATAGACCTCGTGGAGGTGCTTGGCGCCATTGACCTCGTCAATGGTGGTCGCTTCGTCGCCGTTGAAGTTCCATCCCTGCTCCCGCGCGGTGGAGGAGGCGATGGATACGCTGATCATGTCTTCTAGGCCCTTGAGCTTCCGGAACAACACGGTTCGGTAAGCCCACGGTCAGTTGTGGGAGACGTAAATATGGTATCTGTCGGGTTGCGCCTTGAAGCCGGACGATCCGTCCGCGGTGATGAATTTTCGGAAGGGACTTTCCTTGCGGACGAACTTGCCGCCCTCGTTGCGCGGCAAATCCTGGTCGGTCCACTTCCCGTCGACGAGCTGGCCCATGGGGTCCTCCGGGAATAATCAAACAAATTTCCGCAACGCGGCCATCGTCCCCGCGAAGCGGTCGGTAATTCCGCAGCGCGGAATAGCGGATCATGGCCTAGCGCGCCCGATGAGTCCATCATTGGTTCAGGCTGAACTATCAGCCACATTGGTTCGGGCTAAATTCACCGAGGGAGAGAACCGTGCTCTACATGGTCTACGGGGTCGATGCGCCCGACGCGGGCGAGGCCCGCGCGGGCGCCCGGGAGGAACATTTCGCCTATCTCGACGCCCACGAGGACATTCTCGTGCTGGGCGGCGCGACGCTGGCCGACGACGGCGAGACCCGGACCGGCAGCGTGCTGATCATCAACGTGCCGGACCGCGCGGCCGCTGATGAGTTCGCCGACAATGAGCCGTTCATGAAGGCCGGCGTGTTTTCCTCCCAGACCGTCACCCGCATGCGCCGGGGCCAGTGGAACCCGGCCGCCGCGCCGAAGACCGCGGAGGGGAATTAGGGCCGGTACTCGATTAGGGGATTCCCCTTTTTGCGGATTTGTGAATCAAGTTTTCCCCCTCACCCTGTCCCTCTCCCCCTGAAGGGGGCGAGGGGACGCACGGCAGGCCAAATGATCCCGGTTTTCTCGACAATCGGTGTGCTAGCATTGTGGTTACAAAGACGATTCAAACAGGGACCTCACCATGCTTACCGGCGGCAATCTCCTGAGCGAGGAACGGCAATGGGCCAAGCTCCGCCATTGCGTCGAGGTGGCCGAAGAGGTGTGGGGCACAGCGGCCTGACGCGGTGTCTGATTACGATTACATCATTGTCGGGGCCGGTTCGGCGGGCTGCGTCCTCGCAAACCGGCTAAGCGAAGACCCCAAAACTCGTGTCCTGCTGCTGGAGGCGGGCGGCCCCGATCGTCATCCGTTCATTCCGGCTCCACTGGCAATGCGGTTCGTCTCGCGCAATCCGAACCTGCTCTGGAATATCCGCACCGAGCCCGAACCCTATTGCGACAACCGGGTGTTCGAGCCGCCCCGGGGCCGGGTGCTCGGCGGCACATCTTCGGTGAATGCGATGATCTATGCTCGCGGTCATCCCGGCGATTATGACCAATGGCGTCAGTCGGGACTCGCGGGCTGGGGTTACGAAGACGTCCTGCCCTATTTCAAGAAATCCGAATGCCACTGGCAGGGTAAAGAGCGAGTTTCACGGCGGTGATGGACCCCTTCGCGTGTCCCGGAGCGGCGTGACCAATCCAATGCATGATCTGCTCAGCCGCTCGGCAACGGCGGCGAGCGTTCCGCTGACCGAGGATTTTAACGGTGCCGAGCCCGAGGGGATTATGGTGCCGGATATGACGATCACCGGCGGCAAGCGGTCTTCGACCGCGCGGATGTTCCTTCGCCCGGCCTCACGGCGCAGGAATCTGACAATCGAAACCTGGGCGCGGGCGCACGGAGTGCTCATCGAGAACGGGCGAGCCGTCGGCGTCCGCTATGAGCGGAATGGCAGGATCGTGGATGTGGAGGCCGCCCGGGAAGTCGTGTTGGCCGGCGGTACATATATGTCGCCGCAGCTTCTGATGTTGTCGGGCATCGGTCCCGCAGCGGAGCTGGACAAACATGGAATCGCTTGTGTTGCCGACCGGTCGGCCGTTGGGCAGGGCTTACAGGAACATGCCAATGCTTTCTTGGATTTCCGACTGTCTCAGCCCTTGTCCATGAACCGGCACTTACGCCTCGACCGGTTGGCCGGTTCCGTCGTTAGATGGCTGGCAAACGGCTCCGGCCAGGTCGGTAACTTCCCGACCTCTTCGGTGGGTTTCCTTCGGGTTCATCCCGAGAGCGAGCGGCCGGATGTAGAGATCATCGCCGTACCCATCTGGCAGGAGGCCGATCCCTGGTTTCCGGGCATCAAGCGACCGGCACCGGAACGCTACTCCATGCGGGTTTCACAAATGCATCCGAGAAGCCGGGGCAATGTGGGACTGCACTCCGCGGATCCTGAAGCGCCGCCCAAGATCCAATGGAACCTGCTGCAGGACGAATACGATCTCGTGACTTTGCGTGAGGGCCTGAAACTGGTGCGGCGCATGTTTGCCGAGGAGCCGCTCCGAGGGGCGGTCGAGACCGAAGACAGCCCCGGCCGGGAAATATCCTCTGACGACGAGATCGATTCCTGGCTGCGCGCCAACTGCACTACGGCACAACATCCTGCGGGCACCTGCCGCATGGGCGCCGATGAGGATGCGGTCGTGGATAGCCAGCTTCGGGTGCGGGGAATCAGAGGGCTTCGAGTTGCCGATTGCTCCATCATGCCCTGGCTGGTGGGTGGAAACACCAACGCGCCGACCATCATGATTGCCGAGAAAGCGGCTGATCTATTGAGGCAAGGCACCGATAGCACCTAAATGCCCAGAGGGACAACTTCCGAGCTGGAAATCGGGCCCCACCTACGACTACGTCATCCAAGTGCCGGTGCCAGTGGAACCCGGCCGCCGCGCCGAAGACCGCGGAGGGGAATTAGGGTCTGAACTCGATCAGGGGATTCCCCCCTCACCCTGTCCCTCTCCCCCTGAAGGGGGCGAGGGGACGCACGGCAAGCTCCCTCTCCCTCCGGGAGAGGGTCGGGGCGGGGGTGAAGATGAGGTCGGGGTGATGCAGAAATTCCCCCTCACCCGGTCCCCGGTTGGTCAAACCTCACGTGGTCGGGCGCCAATCGTCTCCCCAGGCGTCCTTCCACAGCCAGGGACGCGACGTGTTGGACTTCACCGTGCCTCCCCGCCAGAGGTCGAAGCGGGGATCCGCGAACCGGCGGAAATAGGACTCGAGACACCCGGCCAATTCCTCTTCGGCCTGGCGGCAGGCTTCGTCCCCCGAGACGTTGACCCGCTCGTCGGGATCATTGACGAGGTCATAAAGCTCATTGGCGAGCGGGTAGGCGCCGCTTCCGCCGAACCGCTCCACGTACAGCCATTCCGGCGTGCGGATCGCCCGGGTTTCTTCCTGTTCGATAATAATCGCATCATCCCATTCGGCATCGGGGGCGCTGAAAAGACCGGCGAACGAGCGGGACGGTATTTCTCCGGAGCCGTCCGCCGCCGCGGAGCCGGTATATTCGAGTATGGTTGCGAACAGATCCATGCTGCTCACGTACCGGGAAGATGATCGGCCGCTTTGGATGGCGCCCGGATGCCGGACGATCAGCGGGATATTGTAGGCGATGCGAAACGCATTCGACGGCCAGGTTGCCTGGGAATGCCCCCAGAAGCCGTGATGGCCGAGGGAGAAGCCGTGATCGGCGGTGAAAATGACCAGTGTGTCCTCATCGAGGCCCGTACTTGCCAGCGTGGCCAGCAATTGCCCCACGCCGTCGTCGATCAAACTCATTTGCGAGTAGTAGTTCCGGAGCGACGTCAGGTCATTGGGAATTCTGAGCAGCGCGCTGAAGTCGGGGCCGCCCTTTTCACGGGAATGGTAGGCGGTGTTCATTTCGTAGCACGCCACCGCGCGGTCGCTGACGCCTTCGCGCGGCACCGAGTGCATGGGCGTGTCGTCGTAGAGATCCGCGAGCCGGTGCGTCGCCCGGCCCTTGATGGACGGCCAGTGGCCGTAGGGTCCGTTGTATGAGAGGAACAGCAGAAACGGCTCCCGGGCCGCATCCTTCCGGCCCTTTACGTATGCCACCGCCTGTTCCGAGAAGTAGTCCACCGAGTGGCCGGGGTGCGTGAAGGTCTCTCCGTTGACGTTCATGACGTTGCCGTGAAAATCGAGGGTGTGTCCGCGCTCCATCGTCACCCAATGATCGATGCCGTTATGGCCCGGCGTCGGAACGCCCAAATGGTATTTGCCGATGATCCCGGTGGCGTACCCGTTCCGCTTGAGAATTTCGGGCAAGGTGTCGAACTCGGCGACGGCGTTCCAGTAGTCCGGCCAATTGGGCCGTTGCCGGTCGTCGATCCATGTGTGAACGCCGTGCTGGCAGGGCAGCCTTCCGGTCCACACCGAGGCCCGGCACGGCGAACACATGCCGTTGGGACAATAGGCATTGTCGAACCGCAGGCCTTCTGCGGCCATCCGATCCAGGTGGGGCGAACGGATTTCCGAGTTGCCGTAAGCGCCCAGCAGATCGGCCGGCTGGTTGTCGGTCATGATCAGGATGATGTTCGGTCGCTCTCCGCGCGGCATCGGCGCCCCCTTTTCGACACGGTTCTAGCCCGCATTTCTCACCAGGGTTACGGTTTGGTGGGAAATACAAGCTGGTTCCGAATTTTGGCCGAATCCTGCCTCGCCGCAACCAAATCCTTGGCGGACGACGCCGGTCGCGGCCGAACAATCGTCCTTGTAACGGTTATGGCCCCCAACGTACGCTCGGTACGGAGAAGACCGTAAGGAGCACCGCGGGATATGACCGAGAGTTACCGAGAGACGGCAGCCGACGCCAATTTCATTGCCGAGAACAATGCCCGCCACATGTGGCATCCGATGGTGGATCCGAAAAAATCCGCCGAATCCCCGCCGACGGTCATTTGCAAGTCCGACGGCGTCTACATATACGACCTCGACGGCAACAAGCTCCTCGACTGCTCCGCCAGTCTCTGGAACGTCAATGTCGGCCACAACCGGCCGGAGATTAAGCAGGCGATCACCGACCAGCTCGACCAACTGGCCTACTACAACACCTTCGGCAATGCGTCCAATCCGCCATCCATTGCCTTGTCGGCTCTGCTGACCGATATGCTGGCGGACGAAGGCATGACGAAGGCGCTGTTCTCATCCGGCGGGTCCGACGCAATCGAGGGTGCGCTGAAAATCGCCCGTCAGCACTGGAAGCTGGCCGGCAAGCCCGAAAAGACCAAGTTCTTCTCTCTCAAATACGCCTACCATGGTGTCCATTTCGGCGGCGTCTCGGTAAGCGGCGGCATACCGTGGCGGCGGAGCTACGAACCGCTGCTGCCCGGCTGTTTCCAGATCGACAGCCCGTATCTGTACCGCAACCCGTGGACCGAGGATCCGGACGAACTGGGGAAAATCTGCGCCGCCAACCTAGCCCGCGAGATCGAACACCAGGGCGCCGATACGGTGGCGGCCTTTATCGCCGAGCCGGTCCAGGGGGCAGGCGGCATGATCGTCCCGCCGGCCAACTTCTGGCCGCTGATCAGGGAAGTGTGCGACCGGTACGATATCCTGCTGATCGCCGACGAAGTGGTAACCGGCTTCGGCCGCACCGGCAGCATGTTCGGCAGCCGCCATTGGGGGGTCAAGCCGGATATCATGTGCCTGGCCAAGGGCATAAACTCCGGCTACGTGCCCCTGGGCGCGACGATGGTCAACGACCGTGTCGCCGGGGCCTGGGAAGCGGACAGCGCCCACGCGCCGCTCATGCACGGCTACACCTATTCGGGGCATCCGCTGGCCTGTGCCGCGGCGCTGGCCAATCTGCAAATCGTCGTGGACGAGGACCTGCCCGGCAATGCGGGGTCTACCGGCGAATATTTCCTCGGACGCCTGAAGGAGCTGGAGACCTACGACTGGGTGGGAGACGTGCGCGGCCTGGGGCTCATGCTGGCGGTGGAATTCGTCACCGACAAGAAGACCAAGGAGGCCATCGCGCCGTTTCATCCGTACCTGATGGAAATCCAGCGCATCTGCCGCGAGCACGGCGCCTTCATGCGCATACAGGCCAACAAGCTTATCCTGTCGCCACCGCTGGTCTTCCAAAAGGATCACGTGGACCATGTCGTCGACATCCTGCACAAGGCCCTCGGACAACTGAAGTACGGGTAGCGTGAGGACGACTTAGCTCGGAAGCGCATCCGGCGTTTTAGAGCCCGTTTGCGCAGCCCCCGCACCCATTATTTTATGGCCCCCTCACCCCAACCCTCTCCCAAAGGGAGAGGGAGCAAAATCACCACGGAGCACACAGAGATCACGGAGCGGATTCGAGTGCAGATACTCCGTGTCCTCGGTGGTCTCTGTGGTGAATATCCTGGATGCCCCGCATAAAGCGGGGCATGACGCGTGATGCTGCATCAAGGAAGCCCGTCATTACCCGGCTTGTCCGGGTAATCCAGAACAACGTGGATCACCGGACATAGCTTGTCCTCCGGCCAGCGAAGCTGGTCCGGTGGGCTGGGTGAGGGGGGTTTTATGTTGATGCCGCGCCGAAGACCGCGGAGGGGAGCCGATCCCTACTGAAGCTTGTCGGCGAACTCGGCGACGCGCTGCTTGTCCAGGTACATCCGGGTGCCGTCACCGAAGATCTTCTTGCCCGACTTGTCGAAGATGAAGCTCGACGGCACGTAGGTGACCGGATTGAAATGCTTCATCACCGCTTCGTTCATGGAGACCGCCTTGATCGCCGGGTGGAACCCCTTGACCATCCGGCTCAGCCGGCGGTCGGACGGGTTGCCGTAGCGCCCTTCGTCCCAATTGACCGCGATGACCGTCAGCTTGTCCGCGCCGCCTTCGTCCAGATATTCACGGAGTTGCACGAACCCCGCCCGGCAGGTCATTCACCAGCTGGCGAAAAACGTCACCAGGACCGGCTTGCCGTCGAAGGTCTCCCGGTCCACATCCCGGTTCGAAATGGGCTTGGCGCCGATGAGCGCCTGCTTGACCTCGCCGGTCAGCGCCAGCTCCTGGTTGGCTTCGGCCTGCGGCTGAAACGTGAAAACCGCGATGCCCATGGCGGCGGCAAAAAACGTCCGTGCGAAATTCATCAACCTGATCCTCTTGGCCCGTACCGGCCGTTCGTTGGTCTAGATCGGGTCATGTTTTGACGGAACCACGGCGCGGTTTCGTCAAAACATGTGAATCGGCTCTAGCGAAGCGAATTTACATCCCCTTTGCGGGGTTTGGATAGACCTGGATTGCGGCCTCCCCAACATGTGAAGTCATTGCACTCCCGCGACCGCCGGAGTACACAGCGCCCGAACCCTCGCGGAACATCCGACCGGAAGCTCGAACGTGGTCAAATTTCCTATCCCCGCCCCACTGCTCTGGACCGGCCTGTGGGCCGTTTTGCTGGCGGTGGCGCTGTATTTTCGTCCCCTTCTGCCGGTCGACGAGACCCGCTATGTGGGCGTGGCGTGGGAGATGTGGCTCAGGGACGATTTCCTGGTGCCCCATCTCAACGGCGATCCCTACAGCCACAAACCGCCGCTGCTGTTCTGGCTGATGCACGCCGGGTGGAGCGTGTTCGGGGTCAACGACTGGTGGCCCCGGCTGGTCTCGCCGGCATTCGGGCTGGGGTGCGTGTTTCTCACCGCCGGCCTCGCCAGGCGCCTGTGGCCGGACCGGGACATCCACCTCCTCGCGCCGCTGTTTCTTTTGGGAAGCGTGTTCTGGGGCCTGTACACCACGCTCACCATGTTCGACCTGATCCTCACCTTTTGGGCGCTGGTTGGCATTCACGGATTGGTCGATGCGGCCACGGCTGAACAAGGGGGCCGCCGGGTCCGGGGCTGGTTACTGTTCGCCGCCGGCATCGGGTTCGGGGTGCTCGCCAAGGGGCCGGTGATCCTGGTGTTTCTGCTGCCGCCGGCCTTGCTTGCGCCCCTTTGGCGGGACACGGGGCGGGACCTGAGGCGGGCCACGGGGCGAATTGGGGGCGGCAACTGGGTCCGATGGTACCTGGGCGTATCGGCGGGCGTGGCGCTCGGCGCGGCGATTGCCCTTGCCTGGGCACTGCCCGCCGGGTTCGCCGGCGGAGAGGCCTACCGCAACGCCATCTTCTGGGGCCAGTCGGCGGGCCGGCTGGTCAATTCGTTCGACCACGGCCTGCCGGTTTGGTGGTACCTGCCGCTGCTGCCGGTGATCGGGCTGCCGTGGATCATCTGGCCCACCTTCTGGCGGGCCGCCGGCGCCTGGCTCTGGGAACACGGCGGCGACGGCGGCACCCGCCTGGCGGCGGTGTGGATCGCCGCCGCCCTGATCGCCCTGTCGCTGATCAGCGGCAAGCGGCCCCACTACCTGCTGCCCATGCTGCCGGCCATCGCGCTGATCGGCGCCGGAATTATCGAGTACGCCATCCGCCGGAGGCTCGCCGGCGGATGGGGCGATCTCCTGCCCTGGGCGCTGGCCGCGCTGGTTTTCGCCGCCTTCGTCGGGTTTGCCCCGGTGATCGGCCCGGCCCTGGAACTCGACGTGCGGCGCCTCGACGAATGGCTGACCGCGTATTCGCCGCTCTGGGCGCTGGCGCCCCTGGGCGCGGGCCTTCTATTGCTGTTTCTGGCGCGCCGCGCGGGCGCCGCGTCCCGGATGTTCGGTCTGGCGATGGTCTCGGCCGCCATCCTGGTAACCGTCCACGGGGTCGCCGGACCGCAGCTCAGCCGGGCCTACGACCTCAAGGGCATCGCCTTCCATCTCAAGGATCTGCAGGACCGGGGCTACGCCATCGCCCACCTGGGCAAATATCACGGCCAGTACAATTTCCTCGGCCGTTTGGAGCCCAACATCAGGGCCGTCGATTCAAACAAACTCAGGGCCTGGCTGGAACGGAACCCCAAGGCCAAGATCATCGGTTCCACCCACCGTCTGACGGCCGGACCGGCGCCCGAATTCACCGCGCCGTTCCGCGGCCGCACGGTTGCCGTTTGGGACGGCCGGGCGCTGCTCGCCGCGCCTGAGCTCGAAACGCCGTAGGCTTCTATTCCCTGCCCGGGTTTTCATGGCCGCACGAAGGGCAGGTCCGGAGCCTGGCGTCGCCGTAATACTCCTCGAACACCGGCGGCAGGTCCTCGACGATGCTTTCCAGCATCACTTCCCGGCGGTGCACCAGGGCGTTGCACTCTTCGCAATACCATTCGAAGGCGTCGGGCGCGCCCTTGGGACGCTGATACTCGATGACCAGACCGACGCTGTCGGCGGGGCGCTGCGGCGAATGCCGGACATGGGGCGGCAACAGGAAAATATCCCCCTCCTTGATCGGCACGTCCTTGGGTCTCCCGTCTTCCTGGATGCGCAGCACCATGTCGCCCTTGAGCTGATAGAAGAACTCCTCGACGGGATCGTCATGATAGTCGGTCCGGACATTGGGACCGCCGACGATGGTCACCATGAAATCCGTCCCCTCCCAGATCTGGGCATTGCCGACCGGGGGCTTCAGCAGTTCGGCGTGATCGTCGATCCATTGCTGAAGATTGAATGCCGCCAATCCGGCCATCCGCCCTCTCCTCGATTGGTTATCCGCCCGGTTCATGCTATCTCCGCCATATGAGGCGGGCAATGCCGGCGAACACAAGGGAGCATACCATGGCGGCGAATGAATCGGGCAAAAGAGTACGGGCGCGGGCCAATTATCCGCTGGCCAGGCGGGTCGGCGACACCATTTACGTATCGGGCGCCAGCGCCCGGCAGCCGGACAACTCGTTTGCCGGTGTCGAAGTGGATGAGATGGGCACCACCAATTTGGACATCCGGGCGCAGACCGCCGCGGTGTTCGAGAATATGCGGACCAGCCTCCAAGACGTCGGCGCCGATTTGGAAGACCTGGTGGATGTCACATGCTTTCTTGTGAACATCAACGATTTCGGCGGCTTCAACGAGGTCTATAACCGCTACTTCGAGACCGGGACGGGCCCGGCCCGGACCACCGTCGCCGTCCACCAGCTGCCCCATCCCCACCTGTTGGTCGAGATCAAAGGCACCGCCCACAAGCCCGAATAATTGCCCGGTTTTTGCGGACGGCACGATTGTCAAATTGTTCTGGATGTGAACAATGACATTCAATGGGGCGCGTTTCCCGACGTCCCCTGAAAACAAGGCTTCACCGTTCAACCGTTAGAGAGGAATCCCATGTCAAAGACACGCACTGCCATCGCCCTGGCGGCCGGTTTCGCCGCCGCCGTGGCTATGATCCCGGATACCGCGTCCGCCCAGAAGACGCTCCGGTTCATGACCTTCATTCCGCCGGTCGCCAACCCCGGCAAGACGTTCTATATCCCGTGGATCAAAAAGCTGAACGAGGCCGCCGGGGGCAAGATGAAGGTCCAGGCCTTCTGGTCCATGCAGCTTGGCGGCAAGGCGCCTCAGCTTCTCGACCAGGTTCGTGACGGCGTCGTCGACATCGGCTGGACCCTTCCGGGCTTCACCCCGGGCCGCATGCCCCGGCTCGAGCCGTTCGAGCTTCCCCTCGTCCACAAGGACGCGCTGTCGACCACATTGGCGCTGCAGGACTTTCAGGCGAAGTACCTGAACAACACCGACCTCAAGGACTACAAGCCGCTGCTGCTGCACTGCCATGAGGGCTTCCTGTTCCAGACCAAGTTCCCGATCTCCAAGATGGAAGATCTGAAGGGCAAGAAGCTGCGTGCCGCGTCCCGCGGCGGCGTGTGGATGCTCCAGGCCATCGGCGCGACGGGCATCGGTATGCCGCTGAACCAAATTCCGCCGGCCCTTTCCAAGGGCGTCATCGACGGCGTGACCCTGCCTTACGAGATCGCGCCCGCGGTGAAGACCCAGGATCTGGTCAGCCACTTCACCAAGCTGGCGGGACCGCAGCCGCGCCTCGGCACCAACGTCTTCACGCTGCTGATGAATAAAAAGAGCTATGACGGTCTTTCCGCCGATATGCGCAAGGTCATCGACGACAATTCGGGCCGCAACATTGCCCGCGCGGCCGGACAGAACTGGCGCGATATCGAAGCGCCGGGCCGCAAGGTGGTGGCATCCAAGAAGAAGAACAAGTTCGCGACCCTGCCGCCGGCCGAGGTGGCCAAGATCCGCAAGGCCTCCGAGCCGGTATTCGACCGCTGGTTCGCTGAAATGAAGAAGATCAACGTCGACGGACCGACGCTCCTCAAGGACGCCCGCGCCCTGATCGACAAGTACTCGAAATAAGCCGGAGCCCGGACCGCCGTTAAGGCGGTCCGGCGGTCTCTATGGCCGAAGGCATGGAACATTTCTCCCGGCCCGCCGATCCGGTGGGCCGGGTGCTTTATCGGATCGCACGCCTATTCGCGATCCTGGGGGGAATACTCCTGTGTCTGGTCGGTCTGATGACCACCGTCAGCATCATCGGCCGGTTCGTTTTTTCCTATCCGGTCCCCGGCGATTTCGAACTGGTCGCCATCGGCACGGGGCTGTCGGTGTTCGCCTTTCTGCCCTGGTGCCAATTGATGCGCGGCAACGTGATCGTCGATTTCTTCATGGACAAGGCGCCGACCCGCGCCAAGACCTTTTGCGATATCGTCGGCGGGCTGCTGTATCTGGGCATCGGCGCCCTCCTCACCTGGCGCATGGTCTTCGGCGGCATCGACATGTACAAATACAACGAGTCCTCCATGACCATCGGTTTTCCCCGCTGGACGACCTTCCCCATCTCGATCCTGCTGATGGGTTTTCTGGTCATCGTGGTGATCTACACCATCTACCGGTCCATCGCCGAAACCCGCGCCGGACGGTTCTTCGACGAAGGCTCCGGCAGTGTGGGCTAGGACATGAGTTCCCTCGCCATAGGCGGCGTGGGCTTCGTCGTCCTCCTCGGGATGCTGGCGGTCCGTATTCCCATCGGCATCGCCATGATCAGCGTCGGCATCACCGGCTATCTGATGATTGCCGGATCGGTGCCGCTGTTGAGCTACCTCAAGACCGAGACCTATTGGGCGTTCACCACCTTTGATCTGTCGGTGGTGCCCCTGTTCCTGCTGATGGGACAGTTCGCCGCCAAGGCGGGCCTGTCGTCGGCCCTGTTCACCGCCGCCAATACCTGGCTCGGCCATCACCGGGGCGGGGTCGCGATGGCCGCGGTCGGCGGCTGCGCCGGGTTCGGCGCCATCTCGGGCTCGTCGCTGGCCACCGCGGCGACCATGGGACAGGTGGCGCTTCCCGAGTTGCGCCGCTTCAACTATTCGGGTTCGCTGGCCACCGGCGCGCTGGCGGCGGGCGGAACGCTGGGCATCCTCATTCCGCCGTCGGTGGTGCTGATCATCTACGCCATCATGGTAGAGAGCAATGTCGCCGCGCTTTTTCAGGCCGCGTTCCTTCCGGGCGTCCTCGCGGCGCTGGGCTACATGCTGGCCATCGCCATCGTGGTCCGCATCAACCCGGAAGCCGGCCCGGCGGGCGAGCGCGCGTCCCGCGCCGCGAAATGGGCGGCGCTCCTGGAAATCTGGCCGGTGCTGGTCATTTTCCTGCTGGTCATGGGCGGCATCTATGCGGGCGTGTTCACCCCCACCGAAGGCGCGGCCATCGGCTCCGTCGGCACCTTCCTGATCGCGGTCACCAAGGGCGGCATGCGCCTGGAGGGCTTCCTCGACGCCATCCTGGGAACGGCGCAGACCACGGCGATGATTTTCCTCATTCTGCTGGGCGCCAAGATCTTCAATGCGTTCCTCGGCTTCTCGGAACTGCCGATCTTCGCCGCCGATTTCTTCCAGAATGCCGGCCTGTCGCCCTTCGTGGTCCTGTTGGGGATGATCATCCTCTACATCCTGTTGGGCTTCGTCATGGACTCGCTCTCCATGATCCTGCTGACGGTGCCGATCTTCTGGCCGATCATCGCCGGGCTGGATTTCGGGCTCGGGCCGGACGAGACCAAGCTGTGGTTCGGCATCATCACGCTGATCGTCGTCGAGATGGGACTGATCACGCCGCCCGTCGGGCTCAACGTCTTCGTCATCAACTCGATGGCCAAGGACGTGCCCATGCTCGAGACCTTCAAGGGCGTGGTCCCGTTCATCACCTCGGATTTCATCCGGGTGGCGATCATCATCGCCTTCCCGGTCATCACCTTGATCCTGCCGGACCTGTTGGCGGTGGAATGATCAGCCGATCAACCGAGCCAGGGCTGCACCCCGTCCCAGCATAGTTTGACGCCGGTCAGAAACAGCAGCGCGACGACGACGCGGTAGAACACCACGTCCGGGATGTTGCGGTGAATCCACAGGCCCAGCAGGATGCCCAGCGGCACCACCGGCAGCAGCACGATCGACGTCCAGAAATTGGTCAGGTTGAGGACGCCCAGCCACCCATAGGGGCCGATCTTGGCGTAGTTCACAAAGGCGTAGAAGAACGCCAGCGTCCCCATATAGACCGATTTATCGAGCCGCTGCGGGATCATGTAGACGCTCATCGGCGGGCCGCCGGAGTGCGCCACGAAGCTGGTGAACCCGGTCATCGCCGACCAGAACCCGCCTTTCCAGACATGGGGCCCGGTCGGCGGGCGTTCGTCGCGTTTGCGGTCGATGCCGACGAAGAAGTGGATGGCGAACCACACCGCGATCACGCCGATCACCAGCTTGATGGCCGCCTCGTCGAGGAACTTGAAGCCGAGGGTGCCGAGCACGATGCCGACGGCGCCTCCCGGAATGATGATCCACAGGTTCTTGCGGTGCCAATGCCTGCGGAACGCCCAGACGGCGAAGATATCCGCCAGACAGATGATGGGGAGCAGGATGGCCGCCGCCTGAGGCACGGTGACGGCCAGTGCCATCAACGGCGTGGCCAATCCGCCGGTGCCGCCGACGCCCGCCTTGGCGATGCCGATAGACAGCACGGCGGGCACGGCAACCACATAGAACAAGGGGTTGGCGACGATCGAAAACTCGATCATCCGCCGCTCCCCCCGGGGATCATCCGGCTACTCGACCCGGAGCCCCGCCGCCTCGATGCCGTGACGCCCGGCGATCTCGTCATTGTCGGAGGTGTCGCCGGTGACCCCGACGGCGCCGATGATCCCGCCGTCGGAATTCCTGAGCAGGACGCCGCCCGGCACGGGCACGATCCGCCCGCCCGAGGCATTCATCAGCGCGGTAACGAACTGGGGACGCTCCTGCCACACGTCGCCCAGCTGCTTGGAGGAGGTGAACATGGCAAGCGCGCTCCACGCCTTGCCGAGGGCGATCTCGAAGCGGAGCAGGCTGGAGCCGTCGCTTTTCTTGAACGCAACCAAATTGCCGCCGACATCGAGCACCGCGACGCTCAACGGCGCAAGGCCCATATCCACGCCTTTCTCGATGGTCGCATCGATAATCGTGTCGGCATCCGCCAGACTCACACTCGCCATGAAAAATCCTCCTCTGGCCTCTTGGG
Source organism: Rhodospirillales bacterium (assembly GCA_965207535.1). Taxonomy (GTDB): domain Bacteria; phylum Pseudomonadota; class Alphaproteobacteria; order Rhodospirillales; family UBA2165; genus JAJDXO01. Next base: position 21,446 of record CBDBMR010000017.1, read on the forward strand.
GGGTTGCGGTTCGGCGGGGAGTTTAGGTGCCGAATTCCGGGCAAGCCAGATGAATTTCGAACGTCCTGCCGGGTGACGGCAACGGTCTTCGACGACCGGCCGGCCATCGACGATATCGTGAAAGCGGCCGGTGCAGCGATGGAGCGAGATGACCTAATTGTGAATCGAAAGTGGGTTCCCTTGGTTGGCTTGAGCCGATTCCTCGTCGCGGCGACGACACGAAATCCCCCTCACCCAGCTCCGGCTAAGGCTCGCAGGCTCGCCAAGCCTCCGCGTCCCTCTCCCCCCGTCGGGGGGCGAGGGTTTGCATCGAGTCCCCTCTCCCCCTCGAAGGGGGAGAGGGTTAGGGTGAGGGGGTCATAAAAAAGCGAGTGAGGGGGTTGCGCAAACGGCTTCCAATAGACCGGATGCGCTTCCCAATAGAATCATCATGCCCTGGATTAACTATATTTTTCAATTACTTAACCCAGCCGCGTCCTTTATTCGGCAAGTGTGACCGCGATTACGGTAATTGAACGGGCGTTCAAATAAACTACATGTACGTTAGGGAATCACCGATTCCCGAAATCATGGGAACGATCCCATGGCTGACCGGGCCGGCGAGACGCAGTCCGGGCAGTTATCAGGAGAAAGACGATGCGGAACGATACGAACATCAAAACGATCGAAGAAACTACGCGGGATGCGGCTTCCCGGGGCACCAAGTGCTTCGGCACCATGCTGCGCTCGGTCCCGGCGATGGTTCTCGCTGGATCGCTGATGGCCGGTGTCGCCGTATTTGGAACCTCCGGCGCGCATGCCCAGGCCCTGAACCCCGAATCGGGCGTCGACCGGGCCGACGTGGTCGAGCAGCTGGACAGCAGGCATTCGGAGACCCCGATTGCCCGCGGTCTCGGCAGCAACGGCGCCGTTTACGAGGTGTTCTCCACCGATGACGGCGCCACCTGGACCATCATCATGACCCTGCCGAACGGCAAGAGCTACATGCTCGGGTCGGGTGAATACTGGACCAGCGTGCCGGTCGCCAAGATCAAGGGCCCTGCCATTTAGGGCCGATCCCCGTTACGACGGGAACAGCAGCGACGGCAGCCAAGTGGCGATCCCGGGGAAGTTGATGATCATCACCATCCCGATCAGCATGATGATCCAGTAGGGCGTCGACGACTTGAAGATGGTCATCACGTTCATGTCCGGATCGAAGCCCTGTATCGCCGATTTGACCGTATAGACCAACAGGCCGAAGGGCGGGGTGTAGAGCCCCGCCTCGATGGCGATGATGCCGATGATGGCGAAGGCGATGGGGTCAATGCCGATCTTCACCGCGATGGGCGCGAAGATCGCCGCGGTCAGCAGCATGATCGAAATGGAATCGATGATCATGCCGAGCAGGAACCAGATGACCACCATCACGGTGAGGATCATCCATGGCTGCATGCCCGAGCCGAGGAACAGGCTCTCGATGGCGTTGGCCATGCCGGTCATGGCCAGGGTCCGGGAATAGAGCGCCGCGGTCACCAGCAGCAAAAGGATCGGCGCCGAGGTGCGCCCCACCTGAAGGATGCCGTCGATGACGTCCTTGAGCCTGGCGCCCTTGATGATCGCCAGCATGAGGCCGATGAAGGCGCCGGCGCCGGCGCCCTCCGTCGGCGTGAAGACGCCGAACCAGATGCCGCCCAGCACCGCGACGATGACCAGCAGAATGCCGCACAGGCTGACGATGAACTGGCCGGTGGAAACTTCTTCCACCTCCTCCGGTTCCGCGACGGCAACCTCGGCGCCGGCGGCTTTGGCTTGCCGGTCCGCCCCGCCGCCGACCAGTTCCGGGTTCATGACCGCCCGGACAAAAACGTAGATCACGAACAGGGCCATCAGCAGCAGGCCGGGCATGACGCCGGCGGCGAAGATCTGGCCGATGGATTGTTCGGTCAGGATGCCCCAGACGATCATCAGCACGCTGGGCGGGATCAGCATGCCGAGGCAGCTCGACCCGGCAACGGCGCCGAGGGCGAAGCCCTTGTGGTACCCGAAGCGTTTCATCTCCGGATACGCGATCCGCGAAAACGCGGCCGCCGAAGCAATACTGACGCCGGTGACGAACGAGAACAGCGCATTGCCGACCACCGTGGCGATGGCCAGCCGGCCGGGGATTCTTCTCAGCAGCTGATTTATCCCTCGATAGACGTCGGTGACGGTTCCCGATCTGCCTATGAATTCTCCCATCAGCATGAACAGGGGTATGACCGCGAAGACATAGGCCCGGATGGCCTCGTAGGCCGTGGCCGCGAGCATCGACTGGACGGTGCCGAAGGCGAAGGAATCGGCGCCGGTGGTCAGCCAGATACCCAGCGCGCTGGTCATGCCGAGGGCAATGGCGATGTGGACGCCGATCGCCACCAGGACGACCAGCGAAACGACCAGTATGACAGCGGTATTTGCTTCAAACATTGATCGTTCCCCTGCCCGGCTACGGTCCCGGCGCGCCGGGGATGCTGTCCTCGGGCACTTCGCTGTCGAGCAGTTCGGGCCGGAAGATATCCAGATAGGCCATGACGCCGTAATTGATCATGGCGAGCGCGCTGCCGAGCAGCACGGTCCAGCGGGCCGGCCAGGACGGAACCCGAAGGGCGCCCTCGCCCTCGAACTCGCCCTCGACGAAGGAGGCGATGCTCTCCTGCCAGCCGCCGGTGATGATCATCAGGAAGAAGGCGACGCCCAGCAGATAGCCGACGGCGAGCAGCACGCGCTGGACGCCGTGCGGAAACCGGGTGACCAGGAAATCGGCCTTCAGCATGGAACGGCTGCGAATGGCGTAGCCGACCTGCAGGAACACGATAATGACGATGGACGCGGCGACCATTTCAGCGGTGCCGTGGATCGGAAAATCAAACGCGCCGCGGCCGATGATGTCGGCGAGCACGAGCACGGCAATCGCGAAGGTCCATGCCGCGGCGAGGATCATCAACGCCTTGGAGACCCAGTCGCTGATCTTGACGAGATTCATACGCCCCTACTCTCTGACGGCGGCCTGCCCCGGGGCCGCCAAACGAACAGCCACGAAATTCGTATGCCGTCGTTTATATGAAATTGCCGGCTGGATGCCAAACAGCGTCCAGCCGGCAATTCATTCAGGTCTTAATCTACGAACGTCTTATTTGACGACGTAGCGGACCGGCCACTTGTAGCCGACCTTCTCGGCGGCATCCAAGGTGGTGTTGAGGATAGCCTTGGCCGGGAAGCCTTCCTTTTCCAGGGATTCGGCGTGCTGTTGCGGCCAATGAGCAAGCTTCTGCGCCCAGGAGAGACGGACCTTCGGGCCCAGGTCGCTGACGGTGATGTTCTTCCTCAGCCAAGCCATGTCTTTCTCATAGCCGGCCTTGTTGAACGTACCGGTCTGGACCTGATAGCGCTTGGCGACTTCCTGGAAGATCGGCTTCACTTCCGGCGGCAGGCTGGCCCAGAAACGGTTGTTGACCGTCAGGCCGTGCCAGGTAATCGAACCGAAGCCGATGGTGGTGTAGTACTTGCCCACCTCATGCAGCTTGAAGACCGGGCCCCAGGCGCTCGGGAACATGATGCCGCCCTCGGCGACGCCCGTCTTGATCTTCTGGTACCAGCCGGGGAGACCGTCGGTGACCGGGACGATGCCGACGTTGGCCTGCTTCATCCAGTTGAGGTTCAGGCCGGCACCGAGAATCTTGCGGCCCTTGAGGTCGTCAACCGTCTTCCACGGGAAGTTGGTGCCGATGTTGTAGCCGCCGTCGCCGATGATCGCCAGAAGGGTCTGGTTGAACTTCTGGAAACGCTTGGAGAGGCTCGGATACTTGTCATACACCGCGGTAGCGATCGCCACCGACTGCACCGGATCCATGGTGCCGAAGGGCAGCATGATCTGGAACGCATGCATCTTCAGCTTGGAGGCCTCGAAGCAGTAGCAGAAGCCGCCGACGTCGACGACGCCGTTCTGGACGCCCTCGAAGGTGTCGAACACCTTCACGATGGAGCCGGAATAGCCCTCGATGAAGTTGATCTTGTAGCTGGTCTTGCTCTCGACCGCCTTTTTGAGCTCGGTCTGGAAGAAGTTCTTCATCAGGCCGGCATACACAACGGTCGGCGGGTGGCCGGACGCGATGCGGACGTTGATGGTCTTGGCGTCTGCGGTCGGCGCGGCAGTCAACGCAGCACCCGCGACGAAAGCCGCGGCAGAGACGCCAAGGATGGACTTCGAAAACATGTTCATGAAATACCTCCCAAAGGCTGTTCTGGCGCGGGAGAAAGAATATGCCCCCAGCGCTGATCAGAACATACAAGCCCAGTCCGGGCCGGTCTAGTCTTATACAAGACGCTTTGACCGGCGAATTTCGCTGGATTTCCGCGCCGGGGCATCCCGCCCGGGCATCACATCGGCTCAAATGGCATCTTTCCCATCGGCCAAAAATCAGCTAAGCCGACGCGGATCGAATGTTGGGGTGAATCCCACGGTCCGGGGGGAACTTAGAGGTGATATCCGAAGACCAGTTCAAGCAGGGCATGCGGCAGTTGGCCTCCGCCGTCAACGTGATCACCGTCGATCACGCAGGCCGGCGCGACGGACTGACGGCGACGGCGGCCTGTTCGGTCTCAGCCGAGCCGCCGCAACTGCTTATCTGCGTGAACCGCGATGCCCTGGCCCATGACCTGATCGAGGGCGCGGGCGCGTTTTGCCTCAATATTCTGTGCAAGGACCAGGAAGATGTCGCCGTGCGCTTCGCCGGCATGGACGGCGCCGACCGCGCCGACCGCTATGGCCTCGGCAGCTGGACGACGCTGGAGACCGGTGCGCCGGTGCTCGAAGGAACCCTGGTCAGCTTCGACTGCAAGATCGCCCAGCAAATCGCCGCCGGCACCCACTCCATCTTCGTCGGCGAGATCGTCGCGGCGACGGAGATCCGCGACGGACGCCCGCTGATGTACGGCGAGGGGCAGTTCACCACCCTCGAGAGCGTCGCCAACTAGCCATAGGCTGACCATAAGAAAGGCCGGACCCCAGGGGGGCCCGGCCTCTCGTTCATATCCGTTCCCGCGTCAGGTAATGGGCAGGAACTTGCCCTTGACCGGGATCGACGGGGCGGTCTTGTTGTTGACCACCTGCAGATCGTATTTGTACTTGGTTCCGCGGACCCATTGGCCGCCGACCAGCGGCGTCTTGGAAACGTTCTTCACCGGCTTGCCGCCCCAGTTCACCTTGCCGACGATGGTGTTCAGGTTGGTGGTGCGGATGGACTCGATGATGGCCTCCGGCGAATCCACGCTCTTGGTCCGCTTGAGGACGTCGGTGGCAACCTCGAACAAGGCGTGACGGAAGCCGATGGGCTGGGTCCACTGCTTCTTGGTCGCCGCCTCGTAGGCCGCCGCCAGTTGGCCGGCGCTCACGCCCGTCAGACTCGACTTGAACGGATGGCTGGGTGTCCACCAGACCTCGGACGACAGGCCGACGCCACGGTCGCCCAAGGCTTCGATGGCGGCCGGGAACAGCAACGCCTTGCCCACGGTCACCATCTTGGGCTTGAAGCCCTGCTGCGCGGCCTGGGTCCAAAACGTGGTGAAGTCCGGCGGGATCATCACGCCGGATACGATCTCCACATTGTTCTTCTTGAACTCGGCGATCTGGGCCGAGAAGTCGTCGCTCGGCGCCTGATAGCGGCCGGGATCGACGAGCTTGAACCCGGCGCCCTTGAGCGCCCCCGGGAATCCGAGTTTGGGATCACCCCAGGCGTTGCCGTCGGCATCGTTGGGCCACAGCGCGCCAACCGTCTTGTTGGAGGGGAGGGAGTTCCACAGATTGAGGAACACGCCGATGACGTCTTCGAGGCCCCAGAAGAAGTGGTAGGTCCAGTCGAAGCCCTTGGCCGGATTGCCGCCGCGGCCGAAGAAATAAGGCTGCCACGGCGCATCCGAGGTGATGCACGGCACTTCGTTGACCTCCGCCTGGTCCGACAGCGGGTTGGTCGTGTCCGGCGTGCCGGCGCCCATGATGATGTCGACCTTGTCCTTGAGGATCAGATCGGCGGACACTTCGGCGCCCCGGTTGGGGTTGGACTGGGTGTCCTTGACGATGATCTCGACCGGGTGCACCTGCTTGCCGATCTTGACGCCGTTCTTGATGTGGTTGCGCACCCCGTTGATGACGAAGTCGTCGGCCTCGGCGAAGGGCGCCAGCGGACCGGTCCGCGGGCTCACGTAACCGAGCTTGACCGGCCGGCCGGCCGCGTAGGCCAGACTGGACCGCAAAATTGCCGGCGCCGCAACGGCACCCGCGGTGAGAACGGTGCCGGTCTTTACGAATTTCCGGCGGGTAACCTTTGGTGCCGGAACCTTTTTGTCAGACATGATCGTCTCCCATGACTATTAGTTTTCGCGCACTTAACGATTTGTGATCAGGATTCCCCCTGTTTGCGCAGGAGGTGGTAACTCAACTCGCCCGGATCCTGGAGATCAGGTACGGTCCAGCCGTTTAAATCATATTCAGCCATGCATTGCTCGGCAAAGCCCCTGAAGGCGGCGGCGTTGCCCGACGCTTCCGCGCCGAACAGGCAGTACCGCCGGATTTCCTCGGTCGATCCGCCATAGTTGATTTCATAAAGTTCGTGGCGGGCGCCGAACTCGCTGCCCAACGTGTCCCACAGAAGTTTCATCAGCTTGACCCGTTCCTCGGCGGAATAGCCATTGGATCCGCGGAGATAACGATCGAGATAAGGACGAATGGTGTCGTTCTTGAAATCATCGGCGTGGGAATTGAGATAAATCAGCCCGGAGGCGCAGGTCTGCTCGATGATGTATTTGACCTTGGTATAGGCCATGGTGGCGATGATTTGATAGGCGTTGCCGGGCTCCATCTTCGGCAGCACGTAGTCGTCGATCCAAGGCTGCGGATCGCGGACCATGGCATCGGAAAGACCCCAGAACAGGTTCCGCCAAGCGATCACTTCACCCACATTGGCCTGAACGCCGCGGTAGTCCTTCGTTCCCGCGGCCTCTACGGCCTTCAGCAACAGGCCCGCGATGAAATCGAGCTTGACCGCCAGCCGGGTGCAGCCGTGGACGACAAAGCGCGGCAGGAATCCGGTCTGGGGAAAGAAGTTGTTTGCCTTTTCCATGTCGCGGTAAACAAAAACATTCTCCCACGGCACCAGGACGTTATCCATGATGAACACGGCGTCGTTCTCGTCCAGCCGGCTGGACAGGGGGTAGTCGAAGGGGCTCCCCATCGCGGTAGACGTCATCTCGTACGAGGCGCGGCAGAGAAATTTGACGCCGGGCGCGTTGGTCGGGATCATGAAGACCACCGCGTAATCCTCGTCCTGCACGGGAATCAATCCGTGATGGGCGACAAAGGTGTAGTTGGTCAGTACGCTCCCGGTCGCCACCACCTTGGCCCCGGAAACCACGATACCGGAGTCGGTTTCCTTCACCACGTGGCAGCAGATGTCGCCGGCTTCGTTCGGCGGCTTGTCCCGGTCGATAGGCGGATGGATGATCGCGTGGTTTACGTACGGCACCCGCTCCTGGGTAAATTTATACCAACGCTGCGCGTTCTCTTGATAGGGATCGTAAAATTGAGCGTTCGCGCCGAGCGTCGCCAGGAACGAAGCCTTGTAATCGGGTGAGCGCCCGATCCAGCCGTAGGTGACGCGCGCCCACTCCGCGATGGCGCTCTGTCCCATCAGCAGGTCATCGAGGTTCTTCGGCGCCTTGAAGTAGGCGTGTGTGGTTCCGCCGTTGCCGGTGTCGGTGGGAACCATGATCTTTTCGGCATGCTCGGGGTCGTGCATGGCGTCGTAGAGGCGGGCCGTCATGCGGGCCGTGTTCCGGAACGCCGGATGTTCAAGGACATTCTCGACCCGTTCGCCGTAGATGTAGACCTCGCGGTCGTCATCTATGGATTCCAGGTACTCCTTGCCGGTCATCGGCTTGGAACCGTCGATGGTGCCGGTGGTCTCGGGCAAAGACGCGAATGTTTCGCGCTCTTCGAAATTTGTGACGTCGTCCATGACGGGACCCTCCGATTAAGCCTTTTCGTCGCCGGCGATCAGGGTCGGAACTACCTAAGCCGATTGGAATTCGCCGGGCAATTGCCGATGCCGCAGTGGATCACATGACGATACATGGTCCGATTTGGCCGAGTCCGATTTGGCCGGCGGCGACCGGCAGCCGATGACCGGCCAAAACGCCGAAACGCGCTCATCGGGCCGCGAATACCCGATCGTGGATTGGTAACACCTCCCTGAAGCCGTTGTAATGCGTTGTTTTTATTATGGAAACTTTTAATGTTCGAATATCGAACACTTGTGCGTTAAACGAACAAGCAGACAATAACCGATTTCGGATTGCGCTTCAAGTGCCAACGATTCGAGGCCGCGCTAGATCGGCTCTAGACGGACGCCGAAATTCTCTCCGCGGCTTCCTGAAGTCCGGAAAGCAATTGGTTCCGCATGTTCTCCCGGGTTGAACGGGTTGTGCTCACGCTGATGCTGATGGAGCCGAGAAGACCGCCGTCACGCCCGCACACCGGGACGGCGATGGATCGCAGCCCTTTCTCCAACTCCTCATCGACGATGGAGAACCCCTGGGCGTGGTCGGCCTGTATCCGGTCATACAATCCGGCAAGGCTGGTGATGGTGCTCGCCGTGTAAGCCGTGACCCGAACTGACTTCAGCCGGCGCCACAATTCCGCCTGGTCCAGGAAGCCGAGCTGAACCCGGCCCATCGCCGTATGAAATGCCGGCAATCGCGTCCCCACCGACTCATCGACGGACATCAGCCGCCCCGAGGAGACATGGGCGACGTAAACGATATCCGTACCTTGCAGCACCGACGCCGAGGAAGACTCCTCGACCTCATCGCTCAGCTCCCGCAGCAAATTCGCGATCCGGTCGATCCAGCTTTGCGCCGCGAGAAATCGATAGCCGAGGTCAAGCGCCTTTGGGCCGAGGGAAAAGGCGCGCCCTTCCTGCTCGACATATCCAAGGACATGAAGGGTGTGAAGCACGCGGCGGGCGGTCGCCCGCGACAGGCCGGCCAGATTCGCGGCCTCGCTCACCGTAAGGGTCGGATGATCCTCTCCAAATGCGGTGATGACGTGGAGGCCCTTGGCCAGCGTTTCAAGATACTCTTTGTCTCTTCCGACGACCTGATCCATGCGTTCGATAATCGAACAAACTCGATTTTGGGTCAAGCAAGGCCGGAACGTGCCCGCACCCGGCGGCCGGCAGGTGAGCCGCGCCGCGGCAATTCAGGCGGGCTTCAACTTGCGCTTACGATCACCACCACGGTCGCGATCTCGTTGCCGCGGTTTTCCACCGCCCGCGCCTCGTTGGATTCGATGAGAAGAGAGTCGAGCGGGCCCAGGGTCACCTCCTGATCATCGAAGATCACCGTCAGCTCGCCGGAGACGACCACATAGACTTTCTCCGGCGGGGAGGCCGAACGGTCGCAGCCGCCGCCCGGCTCGAAGTGGGACAGGCCGACGGAAAAACTGCTGGCGTCGCTCGCGCCGAGCCCCTGCATCCGCAGTGTCTCCACGTCGAAGTGTCCGGGCGCGTCGTAGGGCTTGATGTCGCCGATCCGATTGAGCTGCATGAAAGTTCTCCCCTGAAATATCGTCGGTCATCGAACTGAGCGTGCTCAGCCTAGCGATGCGGCCATCGGGTTGGCAATGCTGCCCATGGGGACGCCGCTGAAGCGGTCCCCGGGGCCGCCATTGGGACCACCCGCAAGAAAATAACAAAATCCCATAATATGAGACTTTTATAGATTTGCGGTTTCGGCCCCACTATAGTCTGCTGACGATCAAGAGCGGCTCGCCTCTCCGGCGAAGCCGCCCATAGGGAGCACCCTCGATATGGCCTCGCTTAAGTTCTCGTTGATCCTGTTCGGCCTCAATCTTCTGCTGCGCATCCAGGCGTGGCGCTATCCGGCGTTCCGTGAAAGGTTGAAGGAGCGGGACATTCTGGCCCAGCTCAAGACCCGCGACGGCCGGCAGGGCCGCTGGTACCGGATCAGGAACGGCCGCATTTCCTCGGGCGCCGGGGTGCGCAACGATGCCCATGTGGCGCTGGTCTTCAAGACCGCGGGCCTGGCCGCCGATCTCCTGATGCCGCCGGTCAACCAGCTCGATCAGATCAACGCCTTGAAGGACTTCAACCTCGCCATGGAGGGCGACGAGGACGCCGCCGCGTGGTGGACTCAGACCATGATGCTGACCCAGACGGCGGGCTGGGAGTACGGCATCGATCAGGGGAACGGCGTCACCCGCTACACCTCCATGACCAACGGCGGGCCGGTCTTCGTCTATGAGAAGGGCGGCAGGATCATCCGCATCACGCCCATCGTCTTCGACGATACCGACCCGGAACCCTGGACCATCGAAGCGCGCGGCAAGACATTCACCCCGCCCCGGAAGTCGTCGCTGGCCGCCCACGGCCAGAACTGGAAGAGCATGGTCTATTCTCCGGACCGGCTGTTGAAGCCCTTGAAGCGGGTCGACTTCGACCCCGACGGTGAACGCAACCCGCAGAACCGGGGAAAGTCGGGCTACGAGGAAATTTCCTGGGACGAAGCCCTCGACATCGTGGCGGACGAAATCAAGCGCCAGAAGCGCGAGCACGGCCCCGGCGCCATCGCCATGAGCCACGGCTCTCACCATACCTGGGGCAATATCGGCTACTACCTGTCGGCCGCCTTCCGGTTCATCAACGCCGTCGGCATGACCCGGGTCCACCACAACCCCGACAGCTGGGAGGGGTGGTACTGGGGCGCCGTCCACCATTGGGGCCAAAGCCTGCGGGTCGGCCAGTGCGAGACCTACGGCACCGTCGAGGATCTGATGAAGGAATCCGAGATGGTGGTCTTCTGGTCTTCGAACCCGGAAGGCACGTCCGGGGCCTACGGCGCCTTCGAGGGCGCCATCCGCCGCCAGTGGCTCAAGGACCTCGATATCGAGGTGGTCCACATCGATCCGTTCTACAACGACACCGCCCAGATGATGGGCGGCAAGTGGATCGCGCCCAAGCCCACCACCGACACCGCCCTCGCGCTCGCCATCGCCCACGTGTGGATCGAGGAAGGGCTCTACGACAAGGAGTTCGTCGAAACCAAGACCTTGGGCTTCGACAAGTGGAAAGCCTATGTCATGGGCGACGAGGACGGCGTCGCGAAAACCCCCGAATGGCAGGAAGCCGAGACCGGTGTGCCCGCCAAGACGGTCCGGGCGCTGGCCCGCAACTGGGGCACGAAGAAGACCTATCTCGGCGCCGGTGGCTGGGGCAACGGCCACGGCGGCGCCTGCCGCAACGCCACCGGCATCCAGTGGGCCCGGGTGATGGTCTGCCTGATCGCCATGCAGGGCATCGGCAAGCCGGGCGTCAACATGGGCAACCTCCAGTGGGGCACGCCGGTGGACGCCAATTTCTATTTCCCGGGCTACGCCGAAGGGGGCATGTCGGGCGACCTGCACCATACGGCGATGGCCGTGGAGCTTTATCAGCGGATGCCGCAGCTCCCGTCCATGAACACCAACGACCAGCAGATCCCGAGGCTTCAGCTTCCCGAAGCCATCCTTGAAGGCAAGGCCGAGGGCTACATCTGGGACGGCAAGTCCATCGAGGCCCAGTTCAACAAGATCAGCTATCCAAAGCCCGGCTATTCCAAGGTTCACATGCTCTACAAGTACGGCGGCTCCATCTTCGGGACCATGTCGGACACCAACCGGCACGTGGAGATGTACCGCTCGCCGGAGCTGGAATTCATCGTCAACCAGTCGATCTGGAACGAGGGCGAGGCCAAGTTCGCCGACATCATCTTGCCCGCCTGCACCAATATGGAGCGCCCCGATATTTCCGAATGGGCGGCCCTCGGCGGCTACGCCCATCATGGCCAGACCCAGCTCAATCACCGGGTGGTGGTGTTCCAGCACAAGATCATCGAGCCTCTGGGCGAATCCAAATCCGATTTCCGTATCTTCCATGAACTGGCCATGCGGCTGGGCCTCGGCGCCTACTTCTCCGAAGGCATGAGCGAACTCGACTGGGCCAAGCGGGAGTTCGACGCCTCCGACCTGCCGAAGATCGTCAAGTGGAAGGACTTCATCAAGCGGGGCTATGTGGTCATCCCCAACAACCCGGAAGGGGTGAAGGACCCGGTCTCCTGGCGCTGGTTCTACGAAGGCCGCAAGAAGGACGTGCCGGAGCCCATGCCGCTGCCGTCGGACTACACCGAAGAGTACCTGAAGGGCCTGCAGACCCAGTCCGGCCTGATCGAGTTCGAATGCCAGAGCCTCAAGCGCTACGACCCGGACGACACCGAGCGTCCGCCCATCGTCAAGTACAACCCGGCCCACGAGGGCCCGTCCAACCCGGACCTCGCCGCCAGGTACCCGATCCAGTTGATCACCCCGCACCCCCGGTACTCTTTCCACACTCAGGGGGACGGCAAGGACACGTTCCTGAACGACATCGAGGATCACCGGGTGCCGGTCGACGGGCGGTACTATTGGACCCTCCGGATCGGCGCGGCGGACGCGGCGGCCCGCGGCATCGGCCACCACGACCTGGTGAAGGTCTACAATGACCGGGGCGCGGTGATTTGCGCCGCCCACGTCACCCACCGGCTGGCGGCCGGCGTCGCCCACGGGTACGAAAGCTGCGCCGTCTATGAGCCGGCGGGCGAGATCGGCAACTCGGTCGACCTCGGCGGCTGCCTCAACCAGCTCACCCCGCCCCGCTCGCAATTGAAGAGGGGCCATTCCATGGGGTCGTCGGCCGCCATGGTGGAGATGGAGCTCTGGGACGGCTCGCCGGAGATCAACCGGGCGCCGTCCGAGCCGGACACCGCCGTGTTCACGCCGAAATCCCCGGAATCCCCGGAATCCGTAGCGGAACCGGTCCCGGCGGAGTAGGAGACGTCAGATGAGCAAATGGAACCTGATCGTCGACGTCGCCAACTGCACCAACTGCAATCTGTGTGTGCTCGCCTGCCATGACGAACACGTAGGCAACGCCTTTCCGGGCTATTCGGAAGAGATGCCCAAGCACGGCCACAAATGGATCGAGATCGACCGCAGGGAGCGCGGCGCCGGTCCAATGATCGACGTGGCGTTCCTGCCCAGGATGTGCCAGCACTGCGACGACGCGCCGTGCATGGAGAAGGCCGAGAACGGCGCCATCACCAAGCGCGACGACGGCATCGTGCTGATCGATCCGGTGAAGGCCAAGGGCCAGCGCCACCTGGTCGAGGCTTGCCCCTACGGCGCCATCTGGTGGAATGAGGAAAAAGAGGTGCCGCAGGCCTGGACCTTCGATGCCCACCTGCTGGACGACGGCTGGGCCGAGCCGCGCGCTGTCACCGTCTGCGCCACGGCGGCGCTCAAGTCGGTCAAGGTGGATGATGCCGAGATGGCCCGCATGGTCCGCGAGGAAGGGCTCGAAGAACTGCGCCCCGATCTCGGGACCAAGCCCCGGGTCTGGTACAAGAATTTGTACCGCTATTCCAAGGCGTTCATCGGCGGCAGCGTCGAGGCCGAATCGGGCGGCAAGGTCGATTGCGTCGCGGGCGCGCGCGTGACGCTGCACTCCAACGGCGCCCGGATCGCCGAGACCGCCACCGACGTCTACGGGGATTTCAAGTTCGATCACCTGGACCCGGATTCCGGCGCCTACCGCGTCGAGATCGCCGCCGACGGCCATGCCTCGAAGTCCGTCGACGTGACCCTCGGTGAAAGCACCTATCTGGGCGAGATACGGTTGTAAGCTCGGATCATTCCGGCTTCGGGATGGTATAGACCTTGTCTCGTGCTTTGGCGGTTGGATCAAGTGATCGCCAATGACTGAAGTGATGTGACTTGGTGTAGTACTCCACCTCGTAATCATGTTCGGCGCAGTCGTGCCTGGGGTCCGATACGCCAAGAGTCGACTCGATTTTTATAAGATCGTCTCTAGCACCCTGTAATTGTTTCGGCCGCTCCCCGAACTCGCAAATTTGAATTACACTGACGAAAAGTTGCCGGCTACGCACATTGGGCCCCCAAGTCACCACGAGGCCGTCAGAGGTCCAGAAAGTGGCCAATCCGGCCGCCATCGACTCCGACCATCTTTTGAAGAATGCCGGATCGGTAATTTGAAGCTGCGCCTCTTGCCCGGCCGTGTCGGCGATGCCTTTACAATTTTCGGGCGTCCCAGCCCCGATATAATCCGGCCGGGCCTGATCGAAGATGCCCAATTTCCCCAAGTGGCGCTCCTTGCGCGCAACCATTTTTGCGTCCAAGGAGCATTCAGCCCATCGGTATGTCCGTTTCAGGCCCGCCCCGGCAAAAATCTTCGCTTCGCCCAGCGGCGTGCTCACAGTGATCGTGGTTCCCTCTTTCAAGACCAACTCTTGGGCGGTTTCGGGCGAATGCGCGGTTGAAACCGTGCCGGTGGTCTGGCATCCCCAGACAAGCAGGCCGGCCGCCAGAATGAGAATCCGAGAAGGCAGGATTCCTGCGATTGAGCCCGTCACTACTCTTCCAATCAGTTTGCTCTGATAACCATATTCCATCCGCTAGCGTTGTCCAGAATACTCCCCGGCCTTCGGGACCGGGTTCCCGGCGTTCCTGGCCGCCTGTTTCACGTGAATTGCCGCCCGCGCCCTGACCCGCTAGCCTGCGGGGCATGAGTGCCGACCTCATCCAGGACTTCGCCGAGTTGCTGGACCGCGCCGACAACGTCGTGGTGTTCACCGGCGCGGGCATCTCGACGGAAAGCGGCATCCCCGATTTCCGCTCGCCGGGCGGCGTCTGGGACCAGAACCAGCCGATCTATTTCCAGGACTTCATCTCGTCCGAGGACGCGCGGCGCGAGACCTGGCGGCGCAAGATCGAGACCGACAAGGTGATGACCAAGGCCCAGCCCAACCGGGGTCACATGGCGATCTCCAAGCTGGTGGCCATGGGCAAGGTGTCGAACGTCGTCACCCAGAACATCGACGGTTTGCATCAGGCGTCCGGCGTGCCCGATACCCAGGTGATCGAACTCCACGGCAACTCCACCTACTCCACCTGCCTGGAGTGCGGCATCCGTTACGAGAACGAACCCATCAAGGAGGCCTTCGCCAGGGACGGCACCCTGCCGGTCTGCGGCGATTGCGGGGGACACGTGAAGACCGCGACCATCTCCTTCGGTCAGGCGATGCCGGAAGAGCCCATGTTCCGCGCCCGCGCCGCCGCCCTGGAATGCGATCTGTTCATCTCCATCGGCTCATCCCTGGTGGTGTTTCCGGCCGCCGGGTTCCCGGTGATGGCAAAGGAGAACGGCGCGGCCCTGGTGATCCTGAACAGGGACCCGACCGAGATGGACGACCTCGCCGACGTCGTGCTCAACACGGAAATCGGCGAAACCCTCGGCGCCGTCGTCGCCTTCGACTAGTTCCGTCAGTTGAGCTTCAGCCTGGGTGTCAGCTGGTCGTTGGCGGCGTCCGGGTGCGTGGTGAGGGTTGCCTGATGGTGGACCATCTTCCAGGTCCCCTCCGTTCTGGCAAAGCAATTGGTCGCCACGGCCGCGTTGGGGGGCAAAAGCTCGTAGCAGATGACCATGGCGAAATCGCCGAACAGGACGGGCTCGGGATTGCGGAACTGCATGTTCTCGGAGTCCGGATGGTTGAGAATGCTTTGCCAGCTCTCCATCACCACGTCCCGCCCCGACAGGTGCCGCCATCCGGGATGGACGCAGGTCACCGGGCCGGTCTTGGCCCAGATATCCTCCATGGCGTCATAGTCGCAATTTGCAAAGGCGACATAGAAGGCTTCATTGGCGAACAGGACGGCTTCGATGTCCGACATCTGCACTCCCCGTTAGCGGCTCCCTATTGTGCGACAGCCGATGCCGCGGGTCAAAACCCCGGACCCTCCCGCCGGGTCAACGGAATCCCGGCCGGTTCATTCGACCGGCGTTCAGGAGCCTAACGGATCCGGCGCCGATTTCCGTCAGTCGGCGAAGCGGCGGCTCGTTTCCGGGCCCGGAGGCGGCTTCGCCGGCCGGGCGGGAGCGCCGGTCATTCTTCTCTCAACGCGTCCTCGGTCTCCGCATCGGCGACCTTCATGGCGGTGCCGTAGTCGAACCCGGCCCGGGCCAAAGCCGCCAGATCCTTCTCCCGCCGGCCCTCGACCGGCGGTTTGATCCGGAACGGTCCGATCCGCCGGCGCCTGGCGAACCGGATCGCGGCCTCCAATTCGGCGTCGGGCTGCTCATCCCTGAGGGCCTGGATGGACTCCTCGATGATTTCCGCCGGTACACCCTTCTCGCGGAGCTTGGCGGTGATGATGCGGATCGATGTGCCGCGGGCATGGAGCGCGTGGACCCGTCCCTCCGTATAGCGCCGGTCGTCCACCAGCCCGGCGCGGGCCAGCTTGGCCACCAGCTCGTCGACCCAGGCCGCTCCCTCTTCGCGATCGGTACCGTGGGCCCGGGCCGAGCGCTCCACCCGGCGCATCATCACCCGCCGCAGGTTCTCCTCGGAACTGGAGAACCGCTTGAGATAGTAGAGCGCCGCGTTTTCGAGGGACTTGGGGGACGCCTTGCGGGGTTTCCGGCGGCGGGATTTCTCCCTGCCCCGGCCCGTGTCGGGGCCCGCATTCTCCCCTGTGGCCTTGGCGTTCGTCATGGAGGGTTTATACCAGGGCCTCGCGACCGGGACGAGACGTCCCGGCGCCACCGCTTGGCTCCATGCGGCTTCGTGACGTAAGCCCTTCTAATTCCTGTATTTCGTTGACAGCAGGGGTGCGGATAAAGATACTGCGCGCCGTCCGGACGGGGCGGTCGCCGCTCCGTTTTTTTATTTTGGCAAATCGAATCGGAGAGGAGAGATGATCACCGCGCAAATGCCGACCTATGCCCTTTACGACGTCGCCTTCGAAAGTGGCGAAGGCGTGTACCTGCAGGCGACGGACGGCCGACGATTCATCGACTTCGGGTCGGGAATCGCCGTGGTGGCGCTCGGACATGCCCATCCCCGCCTAGTGCAGGCGCTGACCGAACAGGCGGGCAAGCTGTGGCACGTCTCCAACCTCTATCACATCCCGGCGCAGGAACGCCTCGCCCAGCGGCTGGTGGACAATACCTTCGCCGACTGCGTGTTCTTCTGCAATTCGGGCGCCGAGGCGGTGGAAGCGGGCCTCAAGATCATGCGCCGCTATCATCAGGAAAACGGCCGGCCCGACCGCTACCGGGTCGTCACCTGCACCAATTCGTTCCACGGCCGGACGCTGACCACGGTCGCGGCCTCCAAGAACGAAAAGCACATGCAGGGTTTCGCCCCCATGCCCGACGGGTTCGACCAGGTGCCCCTCGGCAACCTCAATGAGCTCAGGGCGGCGATTACCGACCAAACCGCCGGCATCATCGTCGAGCCGGTCCAGGGCGAGGGCGGCATTCACGTGGCCGGCGACGGCTACCTGCGCGCGCTTCGCGAAGCAGCCGACGAGTTCGGCGTGCTGCTGATGTTCGACGAGGTGCAGACCGGTGTGGGGCGGACCGGCAAACTGTTCGCCTATGAATGGTCCGGGGTCGAGCCCGACGTCATGTCGGTGGCCAAGGGCCTGGGCGGCGGGTTTCCGGTGGGCGCGTGCCTCGCCAACGAAAAGGCGGGCGGCGCCATGGCGCCCGGCTCCCACGGTTCGACCTTCGGCGGCAACCCGCTGGCCATGAGCGTCGCCGATGCGGTCATCGACGAATTGTTGAAGCCGGGCTTCCTGGATCATGTGGACAAAATGGCGGGATACCTGCGCGGCAAGCTGGAAGATGCGGTCGCGGCCCATCCCAAGGTCCTCAAGGAGGTCCGCGGCAAGGGCCTGCTGATGGGGGTCGAGTGCCATGCCGCCAACGGCGACGTGGTCAACGGCCTGTTCGACCGGAACGTGCTGGTGGTGCCGGCGGGCGGCAACGTGGTCCGCTTCATCCCGCCGCTGATCGTCGAAGAGAGCCACATCGACGAAGTCGCGGGGGCCTTGAACGAGGTCTGCGCCGGGATGGAGGCCCAGGGGGAGGCCGGCCGATGAGCGCGCCCCGACAAACCCCCAAGCATTTCCTCGATGTGCACGAACTGGATTCGCCGACGCTGCGGCGAATCCTCGATCTCGGCGCCCATATCAAGCGCGACGACGCGCCCGGCCTGCTGGCCGGCAAGACCCTGGCGATGATCTTCGAGAAACCCTCGACCCGGACCCGGGTGTCGTTCCAGGTCGGCATGACCCAGTTGGGCGGCAACGTCATCGTCCTCGGCGAGAGCGAGAGCCAACTGGGGCGCGGCGAGACGCCGGCGGATACGGCGCGGGCCCTGTCCCGCTATGTGGACGCCATCATGATCCGCACCGATGCCTCGGCGAAGCTCCGGGAAATCGCGTCCCACGCAACGGTCCCGGTGATCAACGGCCTCACCGACGACAGTCATCCCTGTCAGGTGATGGCCGATATCATGACCTTCGAGGAGCATCGCGGCCCCATCGAAGGCAAGACGGTGGCCTGGGTGGGCGACGGCAACAACATGGCCGCTTCCTGGGTCCATGCGGCGGTCCGCTTCCGGTTCAAGCTGAACGTGGCCAGCCCGCCCGAGCTGTCGGTGGCCCGCCGGGTCGTCGACTGGGCCGAATCCGAGCAGGGTCAGGTGATGTTCGTTCACGACCCCGACGAGGCGGTCGCCGGCGCGGATGCCGTCGTCACCGATACCTGGGTGTCCATGGGCGACGACGGGGAACGGGACCGGCGGCTGAGACTGCTGGAGCCGTTCCGGGTCGATTCCCGGCTGATGGGTCGCGCCGGGAAGAGGTCGCTGTTCATGCATTGCCTGCCGGCCCACCGGGGCGAGGAAGTCACCGCCGACGTGATTGACGGACCTCGGTCGGTGGTGTGGGATGAGGCGGAAAACCGCCTGCATGCTCAAAAAGGGATTCTGGCCTGGTGCCTGGACGAAGCCCGGGGATAAAGCCGGCCATGCCCCTGAAAGGCCCTTAGAACGCATGTCCGACCGAGCCGGATTTCCGGACCTGGTTCAGCCGTTCCGCATCGAGAACGCCAATGTCCGGGGCCGTCTGGTCCGGCTCGGACCGGCTTACGCGGAGGCTCTGGACCGGCACGACTATCCGGAAACCGTCGGCGAACTGCTGGGCGAGACCCTGGTCATGTCGGCGGCACTGGCCGCGTCGCTCAAATATGACGGTATATTCACCCTGCAGGCCCAGGGAAACGGTCCCGTCGGCATGATCGTCGCCGATGTTACCAGTGACGGCCATCTGCGCGCCTACGCCCGGATCGGTGAAGACGACGGCGCCTATGAGGCGGCGGCCGACCCGGAGGCGCGGGGGTCCGTGCCCCGGCTCATCGGCTCGGGACACCTCGCCTTCACCGTCGATCAGGGGCCCGACACCGACCGTTACCAGGGAATCACCCCGCTGGAGGGGGCGACGCTGACCGATTGCGCCCACACCTATTTCCGCCAGTCCGAACAGCTCGACACGGCGATCATGATTAACGCCCATGCGGGAGGCGATGGCGGGGCCCCCCGGGCATCGGCGCTGATGATCCAGCGGCTGCCCGGCGATCATCTGCCCGATCTCCCGGATGAAGAGGCCGAGGAGCGGTGGCGGCGCTCGGTGATCTTGATGAGTTCGCTCACGGCGGACGAAATGCTGGATCCCTCGCTTCACCACCGGGACCTGCTGTTCCGGCTGTTCCACGAGGACGGCGTCCGGGTCTACGAAACCAAGCCGCTGGAACTCAGGTGCCGCTGTTCGCGGGAGAAGGTGGCCTCTGTGCTGGCCAAGTTCCGCCCGGACGAACTCGGCGACATGCGGGCCGAGGACGGGCGGCTGGTCGCCACCTGCGAGTTCTGCCGCACCGATTATTTCTTCAACGACGAGGATTTGGCCGAACTCATATCCGCCTGAGGATTTGTCGGCCCGTCACCGAACCGTCGCCGAGCCGTCAGGGGCGCCGGCCATGGCCCTTGATCGGAAAGGCGGCGGGGTGCGACCATGGACCCATGATTCCGGGAAGACCGCATCGCCATCTGATCGCCGCCGCCTTGTTGATCCTCACCGGCTGCGCGGCCGAGGTGCCTGTTCAGAGCTTCCCCCAGATCACCTTCCGGCACCTCCAGCCCCTCGATCTCCGGGTGGTGGATATCAAGATCAATCCGATTCCGCCGGACCCGGTCCCCAACGATGTCACCGCCGGCCTGCCCGCCTCCCCGGGGCTCGCCCTTACCCAATGGGCGCGGGACCGATTGCGGCTCGCCGGCTCGACCCGGGCGACGGCGCGGTTCACCATCCTGGCGGCCCGGGTTCTGCAAAAGGATCTGAAGGTGGAGCGCGGTCTGGCGGCGGTGTTCAAGAAACAGGTGGATCAACGGTTTGAGAGCGTGGTGGAAGCGGAGATCGAGATTCTCGACGAGCGCGGCATCCGCCGGGCGTTGGCGCGGGCCAAGGCGGAACGGGTCATCACCGTCCGCGAAGACGACACCATCGCCGACCGGCGCCGGAAGCTGTTCGAAATGACCGAGAAAATGATGGCCGACTTCGACAAGGAGATGGAAAAAGCCATCCGCCGGCACCTTGTCGGGTGGCTGTTCTAGACCGGCGGTATAGTTACCCCGCGCACCAGTTTGCAAGCTTGCGCAGGAACGCGATGCATTCGTCGAGCTGCGACAGTTCGACGAATTCGTCGGCCTTGTGGGCCTGGAGGATGGAGCCCGGCCCCATGATCACCGCCGGAATGCCGGCCTCGGCGAACTGTCCGGCTTCGGCGGCGAAGGCGACGCTGCCAAGCTCGTTCTGGCCGGTGAGCGTCCGCACAAGCTCGGCCGCCGCCGAGCCGCCGTCCATCACGAGCGGCGGCGTGCCGGCGACCAAGGCCGTCTGAACATCGGCCTCGGGCGCCACCGCCCGCATGGCCGGCAGGATCTCATCGGATGCGAAAGCGCCGAGCCCGGCGCGCAGCTCTTCTCCGGCCCCGCCGGTGGCCGAGCGCACCCCCCAGCGGAAACTGCAACGTTCCGCGATGATGTTTGTGGCGGTGCCGCCCTCGATCATGCCCACATTGACCGTCGCGAACGGCGGCGAGAATTCGGACTCGATGGGCGACGGGTTGTCCCGCATCTCCGCCTGGCGCGCCGTCAGATAACCGATCAGCCGGGCGGCGGCCTCGATGGCGTTGGCGCCTTCCTGGGGCTGGGACGAATGGGCCGGCCGGCCGGTGATCACGGTCTCATAGGCCGCAATGCCCCGATGAGCACCAACGGCCGTCATATCCGTCGGCTCGCCGACGATCACCGCGTGGCACGGCGGCAGGCTGGCGGTCATCGCCTCTATGAGGCGCGGCGCGCCGAGACAGCCCACTTCCTCATCATAGGAAAAGGCGAGGTGAATGGGCCGCTTGAGATCGAGGGCCCGGAACTCCGGCACCAGGGCCAGCGCCACGGCGATGAACCCCTTCATGTCGCAGGTGCCCCGCCCCCACAGCCTCCCGCCGGCCTCGGCGAGATCGAATGGGTCGGTCCGCCAGTCCTGGCCGTCCACCGGGACAACATCCGTATGGCCCGACAGCACCACGCCGCCGGCCGCGTCCGCGGGCCCGATGGTGGCGAAGAGGTTGGCCTTGTCTTTTTCGTCGGAAAACACCCGCCGGGAGGCGATGTCGAAGCCGGCGAGGTAATCCTCGACGAAATCGATCAGCTGAAGGTTGGAATTCCGGGACGTGGTATCGAAGCCGACCAGCTTGGCCAGCATGTCCTTGACCTGCGATGAGGCGGCGGCGGGCGCGTCCACTAGGCTCTCCAGAAGGAGCGGGTAAACAGGACCATGACCGTAAACAGCTCGAGCCGTCCCAGCAACATCCCCGCCGAGAGCACCCATTTGGCGCCGTCCGGCAGGCTCGCATAGTTGCCGTCCGGGCCGACCACCGGACCGAGGCCCGGGCCGACGTTCGAAATCGCCGACCCGGCCGCCGAAACGGCCGTGAGGAAGTCCAGGCCGAAAAACGCCAGGGCGACGGCAATCGCCGTGAAGGTCACGCCAAAGACGAAGAAGAACGACAGCACCGACGCGATCACATCCTCGGGGATCGGACGGCGGTTGTAATAGGGCACGAACACCCCGTGGGGCTGCACCAGATGGGCGAACTGAGCCCGGGCCGAGGCGTACAGCACCTGAAACCGGAAGATCTTGATCCCGCAGGTGGTCGAGCCGGCGCAGCCGCCGATGAACATGATGAAGAAGAACAGCGGCACGGCAAACGGGCCCCACTGGTCATAGCCGTCGGTGGCGTAACCGGTACCGGTCATGATCGAGACCACGTTGAAGGCGCCGAACCTGAGCGCGCGCAAGGGGTCGACCCCGTTGCCGATCCACAGGAAGCCGGCGACGATGACGATGATCAGGCCGACCACCACCAGGAACCACTGCACCTGGGAATCCCGCAACAGCGCCAGGGGCTGACCCTGCAGGGCGCCCAGATAGAGCACGAAGGGCAGGCTGCCGACCACCATGCCGAGCGTGATGACCACGTCGACGGTGGCGGAATCGAAATGGCCGATGGAGCCGTCGCGGGTCGAATAGCCGCCGGTGGCGATGGTGGTCATGGCGTGCGCAACCGCATCGAAGCCGCTCATCCCCGTGAGCCAAAGGGCGGCGGCCCAGATCACCGTCAGGCCGACATAGATGAACGAAATCCACACCGCTACCTGGGCCGCCCGGGGCAGCGCCTTTTCCGACGGGTCCGAACTTTCCATTCGGAACAGCTGGAAGCCGCCGACCCGCAACATGGGCAGGATGGCGATGGCCATGACGATGATGCCGATGCCGCCCAGCCACTGCAGCAGTGCCCGCCACAGGAGGAGCCCCGGCGGCGCCGCGTCCAGACCGGCCAACACGGTCGCGCCGGTGGTGGTGATGCCGGACATGGCCTCGAAGAAAGCGTCGGTATAGCTCATATCGAGCTGGGAGAATTTGAACGGCAAGGCGGCGAAGGCGGTCAGCGCCACCCAGACCAGCGTGGTCATGACGAAGGCCTGGCGCACGTTCAGGGTGGCGCCGCCGGTGCGGCTGGTGAGCGCCAGCGCCACGCCGATGAACAGAGTGACCCCGGAGGCGACGGTGAACACCTGCCAATCGGGGTTCCCCGCCGCCGCATCGACCGCGGCGGGTATCAGCATGACCAGGCCCAGCGTGCTGAGGAGCACGCCGGTCACCAGAAATATGGGACGGAAATCGATCACGGCCGGTGCGGGCCTCGAAAGCCCCTCATGGTTTCCCGTATAGAGCGCCACCCCCGGACTCGGGGCCGGGAGCGGCGGGATCAAACACCGATTCGGCCCCCGAAACAAGCCGGAGGCCGTCCAAGTCGGAAAAAATCCTTAAAAATCAATCAGCTAATACGGGAGGTTTCGCTGATCATGGCGAGGAATTCCCGCCGGGTGGCGAGATTGTCGCGGAACGCACCCAGCATCCGGCTGGTCACAAGGCTGACGCCGGGTTTGTCGATACCGCGCGTGGTCATGCACTCGTGGTAGGCCTCGACCACCACCGCGACGCCCTTGGGCTGCAGCACATCCTCCATGGTATTGGCGATCTGCGCGGTGAGTTTTTCCTGGATTTGCAGCCGTCGGGCGTACACTTCCACCAGCCGCGCCATCTTGGAGATGCCGACCACCCGTTTGTCCGGAATGTAAGCCACGTGCGCCTTGCCGATCATCGGCGCGATGTGGTGTTCGCAATGGGAAGCAAACGGGATGTCCTTGAGGACCACGATCTCGTCGTAGCCCTCGGTTTCATCGAAAGTCCGGCCGAGCAGGTCTTCCGGGTCCTCGCCATATCCGGCGAAATATTCCTCATAGGCGCGGACAACCCGATCGGGCGTCCCTTGCAGGCCGTCGCGGGCCGGGTCGTCTCCGGCCCAGCGGATCAGCGTGCGGACGGCCTCCTCCGCCTCTTGGCGGGAGGGGCGTTCGATATCCGCCGAAACCTGGTCCGGCGTGGCGATTTTCTTCTCTACATTCACGGCCTGTTCCTCACCCGGCCCGGATTTTGGCCGGTCAAACGCAAATTTGCGCTCAATCTAGACGACAGGACTGCCATTGGAAAGACGTAGACAAGGTACGGGAGGTTGCGCGCTCCGGACCGGCCGCCCGCAAACGCCGGCCGAACTCAGTTTACCGCGGAGGGCTGATAGGGGGAATCCAGGGAGAATGCAGGCACCGAAACATCGAAGGTGGCGCCGTTCTCCGAGATCATCAGGTACGATCCGACCATGAACCCGGACGGCGTCGAAAGGGGCGCGCCGGAGGTATATTCGAAGCTCTCGCCGGGCTCCAGGATGGGTTGCTCGCCGACCACGCCCTCGCCCCGGACTTCCTGGACGTTGCCGTTGGAATCGGTGATGTGCCAGCGCCGCCGCAACAGCTGAACGGTCTCGCCGCCGTTGTTCTCAATGGTGATGTGGTAGGCCCAGACGAAATGGAAATCGTCCGGCTCCGACTCGTCGTCGAGATAGTTGGGCTCCACCGTGATGGTGATCGCCTTGGTGGTTTCCTGGTACATCGGGTCGTCTGCGATGGTCTTTCTCATTTCAGGCCCATTTTAGCATGCCGAAACCCCCTAAACCAGCACGGGAAAACCGGACGTGGCGAACACCCGCGCGGCGGAAACCGGACGGGTGTCCGGCCGAAGCAAGGGATTTGGCTAGAGTGCCGCCGCCCGGCCGATAACGATCTCCACCCGCCGGTTTCGGCGCTCGCGAAGCCCATCGGCGGTCATGATCCTGGGCCGGCGTTCACCGAAGGATTTGACGGTGATGGCCTCCGCATCGACCCCGGCGGCGACCAGCGCCCGTTTCACCGCCAACGCGCGTCTTTCGGAAAGGCCGTCGTTGTACCAGTCGGGGCCGGCGCGGTCGGCATGGCCGGCAAGCACGATGGTGGTATCGGCGCCTGCCCGGATGGTCTCCAGCACCCGGCGGAGCGCCGCCTCGCTGTCCCCGGCAATCCGCGCGCTGTCGAACTCGAAGTGCATGGTGAATGCCTGGGGCGCGAACGGGATTTCCAGCACGACCGGCTGATTGACCGGGGTGATGCCGGGCGCCGTACCGGCTCCCGCTGCCGGCTCTCCCGGCACGCCGCCGGGTCGCAGGAAGATGTCGCCCTCGAGCTCGGTCAGCGTGGCGAAGAACCCGTCCCGGCAGGCGGCAATGTGGGCCCACTGCCAGTTCTCCTCCTGCTGCTCGATCCAGCAATCGAAACGGGCGATGGCGACGGCCGCGGTCGCCGGCTCCAACTGCCGGGCGCCGCCGTCGAGAACCGCCATCAGCCGTGCCCGGCCATCGGACAGTTGCCGCGCCGCCGGCTTGGGCAAGCGCCAATCATCGATGCGTTCCGGCTCGACCGCGTCACCCGCGGCGGCCCGCTTTGCCTTCTCGCCGAAATGCATGCCGTCGATCAGGTCGCGCATGTCGTCGAGCTCGGTGACCGCGAACTTCTTGAGTTCGGCTGTGAGCGTGCCGGCGAACCTGTCGTCCGGCGGCGTCAAGGCCCGGAGTTCGGCGTGGTTGTCGACAATGCCGCAGGCGCTCAAGGCCACGGCGAGACCGCTGGCGGCGGCCATTTCCTTAAATCGTTTCATCGGTTTCTCCCCAACCCGGGTGGTTGCCATGGGGGAGAAAGTCGCTGCCGACTATGGCTATCCGGTGGCGAATTGCGGCGGTCGTGTGGCGAAGTCGGGGTAATTTTGCGGCGGGGCAAGCCGCCCCGGGGTCCACTGATTTATGCCTGGACGGAGCACGCGCCGCCGCCGAGTACGCAGAACCGGGCACAGTGGGGGTGGTTGAGCTTCACCGCGCCGGCGGCGTCGGCCAGCGTGCCGCCCATTTCGAACCGGGTGTCGTAGGGCAACAGCGTGCAGGGCGCGACGATGGGTGCCCGGGCGCCCTTGCGCTTGATCACCATCCGCGAGGTGGCGCACATCATGTGATCGGGATGAACGCCCAGGATGTCCCAGCAGGCGGTGGTGATCTCCGGCACGTCCAGGGTCTCGTCCATTTCCGGGAACAGCACCAGGGCGATGGGGTCCGACGCATCGACGTCGATCCCCAGCTTGGCGAACAGCTTCGCGTAGGCCCGCCGCGCCTGCTCTTCGGTCTCCTCCCACCGGGTTCGGCCGGCGATGGCGAGGTTGAACCCGTTCCCGCCCAGCCATTTGACGCCGCCGATCATCGGCCCCCAGCTCCCCGGCCCGCGGAGCGCCTCGTGATGCTCTCGCGTCGGGTGGTCGATGGAAACCCGGATCGACAGTTCGTCGCCATAGCCCGCCTTCAACCGCAGCAGCTCGCCCCGTTTGCGGTCCATGGGTTTCATGGCGTTGGTCAGGACCAGGGCCTTGAACCCCCGCGACAGCGCGAGCTCGAGCATGCCGATGAGGCCGGGGTTCATGAACGGCTCGCCGCCGGTAAACCCAATCTCCTCCACCGGCAGGCGGGTATCGCGGATCTCGTCCAGATAGGCTTCCACCTCGGCGGTGGTGATGTAGGCCAGCCGGTCGTTGATCGGGCTCGATTCCATATAGCAGCCGGCACAGGCGAGGTTGCAGAGGGAGCCGGTGTTGAACCACAGCGTCCGCAACTTGGCGAGATCGACGGCGGCACGGGTCTCCCCGCCGGCGGTGACATCCGGATGCTTGAACTTCCGCGGATCGAGCGGCGGGGCGGCGGGGAATTCCGAATCCGGCATATGGAAGCGCACGCTTTAATTGCTGGAATGTCTTGTTATTCGGGTGTTGCATAGCCTACGCCCGATGGCCGGCCAAGTCACAAGGGTGTTAGCGGGGGCACTGACGGGCCGGCCGCGGCCCAAAATCTTGCCCCTCTCTCACCGATCCCTTAAAACGGGCGGGCCTAAGCGCGGGTGTAGTTCAATGGCAGAACGAAAGCTTCCCAAGCTTTAGATGAGGGTTCGATTCCCTTCACCCGCTCCATCTCCCGTTACCCGCGAGGAAGCATTGGCCGAGAAGCAGGATATCGAGATCGGCGTCGAGCGCATGATCGACGGGTTGTTCGAACTCTTCGACGAGATCGGCGATCTGGCCCTCAACCGGGTGGTCCGGCTGACCAAGGAATTGGATGGCGGCTTCAACCCGACCCTGGTGACGCCCAGTAACGTCAACCGGTTCAAGCTCACCTGGTTCGTGGCCTTGGGCGAGCTCATGTTCCACGAGGTGCGGGGCGAGAAGGTGCCCGAAGCGGTGAAGGCGTTCCACGAGGAAATGCGCTATCAGGCCAACGAGCGGGACGAGATGCCCTTCCTCGACGAGATCACCGAGCGGGTGCGGAACGCCATCGCGGCGGATGAGCCGTACCTCAGCGAGGGTATCTTCAACACCCCGTCCTCCAACGGCGGGGGCAAGAAAAACGAAGGGCTCGGCACCATCCTGGCCGAGACCCTCGCGCAGGTGTCCTTCGAGGAAAACGACGCGCTGAGGCCCATCTACCCGGCGGTCCACACCACGGTCGAGGACGAGTTCATCAACGCCTACGGGCACTCGACCATCGCCTGCGCCCGCTTCGTGGTGGTCGACGGGGAGCCGATCTAACCGAACATCACGTTTTTCACGTCTAGGCGAAGAATAAATTCTTCAACACAATCCAGCCCATGGCGACGCCGATCACCAGGAACAGGTAGGCGATGGCCTTCTCCATGGTGCGCTGGGCGATGCGGCCCTGGAGCCAGGGACCGATCTGCCCGCCGATGATGACGCCCGGGATCATGTAGACCAATGCGTTCCACGGCACCGCCTTCATGCCGCCTTCGGCGACCAGGGCCGAGATCTGGGTGAACGAGGCCGAGGCCACCACGACGATCACGATAAACACCGATGTCGCCGCCGCCACCGGCACCGGCACGTGATTGCGCTTCACCAGCTGGGGCATCACCACCTCGCCGATGCCGACGCCCAGCAACCCGGTCAGAAACCCGCCGACGCCCGTGGCCGCCGCGCCCCTGCCCTGTCTGGGCTGGCGATACCGGTATGTGCGGCCGGTGCGGTCGGTCACTTCGCGGATCGGCCTGGCGGACCCGTCGGCGCCGTCTTCCGGGTCTTCGGTGGCGTCGTCGGAGATCTCCGGCGGCGGCGTGTGGAGCTTCAGGATTTCCCAGGCGATGATCAGCATCAGCAGGGCGTAGGCGCCCCGGAGCGCATCCTCGAACTCCTTCAACTGGGTCAGCAGGATGGCGCCGACGATGGCGATGGGAACGCCGACGGCGATGAACGGAATGGCGCTTTTGAAATCGATCAGTTTCTTGCGGTAGTAGCCGACGAAACCGGACGAAAACCCGAAGGTTTCGGTGAACAGCGCAACGCCGATGGCGGCGGCGATGGACGGAAACGGATATTCGGGGCCAATGAGCGGAAAAATGATCAGAAACAGCGGCGTGAACATGGCCGCGCCGCCGATCCCCGATAGCATGGCCGAGGTCGCGACCATGATTCCGACGGGAAACATGAACCAGTAGATGGTCCAGTCGAACTGGCTCAGGAAGTCCTCCAAGACGGCGTCTCCTCTGTCGTCCCCCGGGATGCGGTCCGAACCCCGGTCTCATGCCGGGTTTCCCGTCCGCCCCCGCCCCTCGCGGCCAACCTTCCGGCGGTATCCGCCGCGGCAAAAGAATACCCGCGAAAAGCGCGGGAGGCCGGGCACATT
The DNA here is from genome assembly GCA_965207535.1 of Rhodospirillales bacterium. Lineage (GTDB taxonomy): Bacteria > Pseudomonadota > Alphaproteobacteria > Rhodospirillales > UBA2165 > JAJDXO01. Next base: position 50,185 of record CBDBMR010000017.1, read on the forward strand.
AGTCGCCTGCTCCGTGAGGCGCAAACCGGAATTCCCCGCAATGGCGACGCGCCTACCCGAAACTAGGTGAGGGGGAATTTCCGTGTCCCCCCACCTCTTATGACCCCCTCACCCTAACCCTCTCCCCCCGAAGAAGGGGGAGAGGGGACACCACCGAAAGTCCCTCGCCCCCTTCAGGGGGAGAGGGATGCGAAGGCTTTGCGAAGCGGCAGCTGAGCTTAGCCGTAGCTGGGTGAGGGGGAACCGTTCTCCGCGGATTAATACGTCACGACGCTCCGGATGCTCTCGCCCTCGTGCATGAGGTGAAACGCCTCGTTGATGTCGTCGAGCGGCATGGTGTGGGTGATCAGATCGTCGATGTTGATCTTGCCGTCCATGTACCAGTCGACGATCTTCGGTACATCGGTGCGGCCCTTGGCTCCGCCGAAGGCAGTCCCCCGCCAGACCCGGCCGGTGACCAGCTGGAACGGGCGGGTGGCGATTTCCTGGCCGGCCCCGGCAACCCCGATGATGGTGCTCTCGCCCCAGCCCTTGTGACAGCATTCAAGGGCGTCGCGCATCACGTCGACATTGCCGATGCACTCAAACGAGTGATCCGCGCCGCCGTCGGTGAGATCGACCAGATACGGAACCAGGTCGCCTTCTACTTCCTTCGGGTTGACGAAGTGGGTCATGCCGAATTTTTCGCCAATGTCCTTGCGGGCCGGATTCAGATCGACACCGACGATCATGTTGGCGCCGACAAGCCTGGCGCCCTGGACGACGTTGAGGCCGATGCCGCCGAGCCCGAAGACGATGACGTTGTCGCCGGGCTGCACCTTGGCCGTATTGATGACCGCGCCAACCCCCGTGGTGACGCCGCAGCCGATGTAGCAGATCTTGTCGAAGGGCGCGTCCTCGCGAACCTTCGCCAGGGCGATCTCCGGAACGACCGTATAGTTGGAGAACGTGGAGCAGCCCATGTAATGGAAAATCTTTTCTCCCCCCAGCAAGAACCGGCTGGTTCCGTCGGGCATTACGCCTTCGCCTTGTGTGATCCGGATGGCTTGGCACAGGTTTGTCTTGCCCGAGGTGCAGTAGTCGCATTCGCGGCATTCCGGCGTGTAGAGGGGGATCACGTGGTCGCCTTCCTCAAGGGACGTCACCCCGGGTCCCGTATCGACCACGACGCCCGCGCCTTCGTGGCCCAGAATAGCCGGAAACAGCCCTTCCGGGTCCTCGCCGGAGAGGGTGAAGGCATCCGTATGACAGACGCCGGTTGGCCTTGATCTCGACCAGGACCTCGCCCTCCTTGGGGCCGTCCAGATTGACCGTTTCGATGGTGAGGGGATCGCCGGCCTTGGTGGCGATGGGCTGCGCGGGTTTCCATGGATGTCCTCCCGGGTGAGCTGGTTTCGTCCGGGGATACTGTGGGCGAGCCGGTTTCGGGGGTCAAGTAGGGGGGTCCGGTGTTGGGACAGGTCCCAAATTCAGCCGGGCAGGCGTTGACCCCCGGGGCGGAAATTGGCGACACTCTCTCCGGCACTGGCGCCAGAACCGGCGCCGGCACCGGAGACCGGGCAACCGGCGCTGGGATGCCGGGCCGGGACCTGACGGGAGACGAAGCGATGCAACTCGATACCCATAAGCCGTGGCCCCACAATGCGTGGTACCACGCCGCCTGGAACAGCGAGGTCGAAGCCGGCGCGAAGCCGCTGGCGCGGACGCTGCTGAACGAGGACGTGGTGATCTACCGGGACGCCCAGGGCGCCGCCCACGTGCTGGAAGACCGCTGCTGCCACCGGGCGACGCCGCTCAGGCTCGGCGAGGTGGTGGAGAACGGCATCCAGTGCGGCTATCACGGCCTGATCTTCGACGGCGACGGCAAATGCGTTCACGTCCCGGGCTCCGACGTGATCCCGTCCAAGGCCCGGGTGCGCTCCTACCCGGTGGTGGAGAAGAACGAGATCATCTGGGCCTGGATGGGCGATCCGGCGCTCGCCGACGAAAGCCGGGTGCTCGATTTCCCGTGGAACGACGACCATGAGAACTGGCCCCACATCCATGAGCTGCTGGAGATCGAGTGCAATTACAGCCTGCTGATCGACAATTTGATGGACCTCACCCACATTCCGTTCATCCACCGCAACACCATCGGCGGCGGCGATCAGTCGGGGCAGGTCAACGCCACCATGGACGTGACGCCGACCGAGGACCGGCGTTCACTACATCCGGTGGATGCTCGATATCGAGCCGCCGCCCACCTACAAGAAGGCCGCCGGCTGGGCCGACGACCAGAGGTGCGACCGCTGGCAGGATTTCGAATATGTCGCCCCGGCGACGGTCAAGCAGTGGGACCGGGGCGCTCGAAACGGGTCGCGACGCCTATGAGAGCCGCGACGGCAAGGAGGGCGGGTTCAATCTCCGCCTCTATCACGGCGTGACGCCCAGGACCGAAACGTCGTGCTACTACTTCTTCACCGCGCTCAACGGCTATGCGCCGAAGGCCGAGGGCGCCACCGAGAAGCTCAACAAGGACATCGTCTTCACCTTCCACGAGGACCTCGAGTTCCTGGAGAACCAGCAGGCCTGCATCGACGCCACGCCCGGCCAGGAGATGGTCAACACCAAGCACGACGTCGCCCTGGTCCCGGCCCAAAGGGCGCTCGAAGCCATGATCAACGCCGAAGAACCCAGAAAAGAAGCGGCGGAGTAGTTCGGCGCCGATGCTGGAGCTCTACTACCTGGAGGAAGCCGACAGCATCTGTTCCAACCGGGTGCTGATGACCCTGGCCGAGAAGGGCATCGACGACTTCGTCCGCCACAGGATCGTCCTGATGAACGGCGATCAGTTCAAACCGGAATACCTGAAACTAAACCCCAAGGCCCAGGTGCCGACCCTGGTCCATGACGGGCGGCCGATCCGCGAAAGCTCCATCATCTGCAGCTACGTGGACAATCTCGCCGATGCGCCGGCCTTGAAGCCCGCCGACCCGGGGCTCCGCGCCGAAATGCAGGAATGGATCAAGGATTCCGACGAAACCGGCTATCAGGCCACCGCGTCCATCAACTTCGTCACCAAGTTCCGCCTTTCCGTCCCCATCGAGAAGATGGAGGCGCGCTGGAAACAGGTCACCGATATCGACCGGGTGCACCGCCAGCAATCCTGCGTCCGCGAGGGCTATGACAGCCCCTATGTGCTGCGCGCCATCGGCGGCTGGGAGCGCATCTTCGCCAAGATGGAGAAGACCCTCTCGGACGGTCGTCCCTGGGTCATGGGGGACGATATTTCGCTGGTGGAAACCACCCACGCGCCGTTCATCCGGGTGCTCCATATGCTCCGGCTGCTGCATCTGTGGTTCGAGGGGAGGCCCAACCTCCAGGCATGGTGGGAGCGGATCGTCACCCGCCCGAGCTACACCCGGCTCGACGAATATCCGGGCCAGATGGAGGATGACGGCGCCCCCCACGCGGTCGCCGGCCGCGAGGGCGAAGCGGACGTCAAACGCATCCTCGATCAGTACCGGGAGATGATGGCGGGCCGGGGGTGACTCAAGCCAGGCAACGGTCTGGAATTTGGGTTACCGAGTAGTTGATAGCCGGAAGATAGCTAAAGAGAGGTGTTGAAGCTAAGGGCGGCAGTGGAATTTTAATCAGCTCCCTCTACCGTAGCCCTAGCAAACCGATCCTCCATCAGGGCCTTGTATTCCGGATCGCCATCAGGCCAGTCAAATTCTATGTATTTCTGACACTTCGCCGCTTCAGGCGAGACGAGAAACTCGATGCGATGCCGAATGAGCGTAGCGACAAGGTAAATGTGGGGTTCATAATCCTCATTGTAATCCACAGCGAATAGGTCCCAGGTTTTATTCATGAATTGATCCACGACCCCATAAATGAACTCGGAGGATCTGAGAGAAGGTTCTGCTTCGGGTGGAGGAGTAAAATGCTGGATGGAATTACGTAGTTCCCCAAAAGATTGATACAGATCGAGGTTTGGAATCCGGATACCGGTCGTCGCCCAGAGTCGTTCTGGCAAATCACGGTACTGAACTGTCCGACCAAATTCTGACAAGTGTTGGGTGGTGAGCTCTATGTCTCCCACTGTACTTTGGCGCGGAAGTGAGTCGAAAATTAGTAGCGGATGCTCCTCGGCAATACGCGCCTTTATCAGAATTTCGGCAGCATGCGCGGCTTGGAGGACAGATAACTCCGGCCAGTAGGCGTTGTCAGTACTGAAATAGTTCGCGTGCCAGTTCGCGTGTGCCAATGCTCCCAAGCCAAGGCCCAGCATATGCTCGGAGATTTCTTTCGGATCAATCATCGCAACTACACGGCGGCCCCAATTTTGTATTGTTATCCTTTGTTGAATTTGTTGACGGTCAAATTAGTGAGCAGTGCTATGGCAAAGAGACCCACCAGGAACACTCTTCAGAACTGGGAAGTCGCATTGGTCAAGGCCATGCTTACCCATACTAACCTTAATGACCAAAATATCTTGGCCTACTTCACGAGACCAAATCGATCAATAAATCACGCCCGTATTCACGAAATACGTCGTGAAACAAAACATCGACGAATTCGACCAGCGAGTGAGAGCGAACTGGAAATATTCCTCAAGAGCTGGCCACAAATTGATCCGACTACAGGCCTAAGTCTACTTGGGGATGAGCTGCTTCTTAAATCTAGAGAGGCAATGCTCCTAGCTGTTCAGTCGTACAACAATCCTCGAACCTACTTTAGATCTGAAACGTTTATCGTCATCGCCATAATTGCGTGGACCTATCTTCTGCACGCCTTCTATCGCTCTCGCGGCATCGATTACCGGCACAAAATTCATCGCAGAGATGGTCGTGAGGAGATAGCGAAAACAAAGAATGGAGCAGAAAAATACTGGGAGTTATCCCAGTGTCTTGCTCATCCCGATTGCCCAATCGACGAGCCGTCTTCTCAAAATTTGAAATTCCTAATTGATATTCGGCACGAGATTGAACACCGGATGACAACAAGAATTGACGTTGCGCTAAGCGGAAAGCTTCAAGCGTGCTGTTTGAATTTCGAACGGACCCTTACTGAACAGTTTGGCGAGCACTATAGCCTGCAATCCGAGCTTTCGTTTGCCCTGCAGTTCGCCGGAATTTCTGACCCGCTCTCCCAGTTCGATGCTCCCGAACTTCCTCCCCATATCGAAAGTGCACGTGCGAGGTTTGAGAATAGGTTGAGCCAAGAACAATACGCCGATCCACGCTATTCGTACCGAGTACTGTTCGTGCCGCGTACCGTTAACAAGACTTCGCAATCTGACAGGGTGGTGGAGTTCGTTCCTGCCGACAGTGAAATGGCAGAAGAGGTCGGTCGCGTATTCTTGAAGGAGACCGAGAAGAAGAAGTTCAAGCCACGGATGGTTTGGCAAATGATGCAAGACGAGGGGTTTCCTGGCTTCGGACAACACCAACACACCGAGTTGTGGCGTACACTCGAAGCAAAGGATGAGGCTAAGGGTTACGGTGTGACCATGAGCGATGGCCAGTGGTATTGGTACGAGAGGTGGCTAGATGCTGTACGGCAGCACTGCCAGGAAAACGCCGCGCGTTACCAGTAGCAACCACCCCCCTTACAACAAAAACGTCAAATTCGGGATGGCCGTGTCGCGGTTGAGCAGCACGAGGCGTTTTTGCGCGATCTTCCAGGTTCCATCAACCAGGCGCAGCTTGTGCTCCCCGTGGGCGGCAAAGGTGCGCTGATCGCCTAAATCCAGCTGCCGGTCGTCGGCGGTGCCGGCGCGGATTTCGTGAATGATCTGGGACGACAGGATCGTGGCTTCGGTTTCGGTTGCGTCCTCGACCATGACGTTCGAGATCAGGTGGTGGGTGCTGCTCGGCGGGTCCTGGGCTGGGAACGAGGTTTGGGTCAGCCGGTAGACCCGCTCGCGGCGCCTCAAATCGTCGTCGTAGATGATGGAGAGGTGGTCCGTCGGCCCCGCATCCCTGTCGATGGGCAGCCAGTAGATGCCGTCGTCGGTGAACAGCTCCAGCCAGTCCTCGAACCGGCCTTCGTCCAGCAGCCGCGCCTCGGCGTAGAGGAAATCCTCGGCCTCGGTTCTCGTCAGCATGCCGGGCGCACCCTAAAAATCGTCCCCCTCCCCCTCGAAGGGGGAGGGTTGGGGTGGGGGTGCCAGAAAAAAGAAGTTCCCCCTCACCCAGCTTCGGCTAGGGCTCGCGTTAGCTCGCCAAGCCTCCACATCCCTCTCCCTCCAGGGGAGAGGGTGGAAAATTGCGGTTCGAGCGGACGCCATGATTTGTTCTCCCATCGGCTCAAGCCTGGGTTCTCCCATCGGCTCAAGCCTGGGCGCCCATCCATTGCTTCCATGCCCGGTGGAGCGCCCGCTGGGGGGCTTCGTCGGTGCTGTCCGCCGTCCTGACCCCCTGGTTGTCCATGGTCTCGCGCGCCATGCCGCGGCTGAGCAATATCCAATTCACTTCCTCGGCCTGCAGGCCGGTCTGGTTGAAGGCGAAGATCTCCACGTCGTCGGGCGACCCGAAGCCCGCGGGCCCGAAAAACCGCTGGTAGGACTTCAGGCGGAAGTCGTTATAGGCCTCGGACGCGCCTTTCAGCTTGTAGAACGAGATGGAGACCTCGGTGCGGTCCGGCGCGATGGGCCGCCAGGTGCGGAACTGCCCGTGCAGGATGGCCAGCGACGGGAAGATCACCAGGTTCATGGAATTCATCATCTCGTGCGCCCGGCGGACGCCGTACCTGCCCTCCAGCCAGTCGACGTAATCGCCGAATCCGCCGTTGCGGAGCCCCGCCAGCCCGTCGGCGGTCATCGGGCTTTCCCAGATGCCGTGGCCGTTCTCGAAGCCCATGGAGCGCCCGGTCATCCGGTGTTCGAAGATGTCCTCCAGGTCGGCCTCGGCATAGGCGCCGTGCATGCCCCCCTTGTTGCCGAACTCGGCGATCAGCTTGAAGAAACTCTCATGCACCGTATCGCCGTGATAGCCGTCGGTGGAGTTCTCCGCCTGGAACTTCCAGTTGCCCCGGTATTCGGTGCGGTGCGCGCCCTGAACCACCTCCACCTCGCCGTCGGGCGCCCGGTCCAGGTGGGTATCGAGGAACGGCTTGGCCTCGCCCAGATAATCGAGGAAGCGGGGCGCCGCCGGATCCAGGTTGGCGAAGATCAGCCCGCGGTAGTTCTCCACCCGCGCCACCGGCATCAGGCCGAATTGGGACTTGTCGAAATCGTCCGGATAGCCGCCCTTGTGCTTGGCGATGCCCTGCAGCGACCCGTCGAGGCCATAGACCCAGCCGTGATAGCGGCACCGGAAGCGGGGGACGTTGCCCCGTTCGGCCCGGCAGACCACGCTGCCCCGGTGGCGGCAGCGGTTGAGGAAGACGTGCAGCGCCCCGGTCTCGTCCCGGGACAGCACCACGGGCCTGAGCCCCATATAGGCGGTCTTGAAGTCGCCCGGATTGGCAACCTCGCTCTCGTGGCCGATATAGATCCAGGTCTTGGCGAACAGCTCCTTCATTTCGAGTGCGAAGATGTCCGGGTCCGTATAGAGCCGGCCCGAAACCCGGAAGTCCTCCGGGGTCTCGACGATCAGATTATCGAGTTCGGTGGTCGGCGAATGGGTGTCCACGATCCCCTCCCTCAAGCCGGAATTGTCGGCAAACCCGCCGAGCGGGTCAATGGAGGGGAGGCCCCTGTTCGCTGATCGGTCAGGTCACCCATAAGATATTCCCCTCCCTCCCGGGGAGCGGGTCCAATTTCTTCTACCACGGCAACTGTTGGCCGTCGAAGTTCCAGTAGGTGCCGGTATCGGCGACGGTCAATTTGCCGAGCACCGCACGCATGCCCTCGCAGGCCTCCTCGACCGTGTTCACGGCGTTGGGCCCGCCGAGGTCGGTCTTGGTCCGGCCGGGCGCGATGGAGACGACGATGACCCCCCGGGGCTCCAGCCACGCGCCGATGCCCCGCATCATCATGTTGAGCGCCGCCTTCGAGGTGCGGTAGGCGTAGCGGCCCCCCATCCAGGTGTTCTCGATGCTCGACAGCCCGGATGCCATCATGGCGATGATCTTCCTGTCGCTCGCCGCCACGTTGCCGGCGAAGGCGCCGGTGACCCGGCCCTGCCCCAGCACGTTGACCTTCAGGACCTCGGCCCAAACGTCGTAGTCGTAGTTGGCGGGATCGGGGTCGTCCTTGCCCTCCAACACGCCGGTGCCGTAATTGTCGGCGATGCCGGCATTGTTGATCAGCAGGTCGATGGCCTCCCCGCCGATCCGGTCGGAAACGGCGTCGATCTCATGCTGCAGGGTTACATCCATCTCGTGGACGCCAAGGTCTCCCGACAGATCCTTCAATTCGCGGGCTTCATCGGGGTTCCGGCATGTCGCATGCACCCGCCAGCCCTCGGCGAGATACTGGCGCGCCAGTTCGAGGCCGATGCCCCTATTGGCGCCGGTGATGAGTGCGGTCGGCATGGGGAGAGCTTAGCAAATAGGCGTCCGCCGCCGGAAGTTATTCGTATCGCAACGCCTCGATGGGATCGAGTCGGGACGCTTTCCGGGCCGGATAAAAGCCGAAGAAAATGCCGACCACGGCGGCGAACCCGAAGGCGAGGACGACGCTTTCGGGCCTTATTACCGTCGGCCAGTCGCCGAGGTTCGATATGCCGATGGAACCCGCGAGGCCGACGGCGATGCCGATGAGGCCGCCAATCAGGCTCAATGTAACCGCTTCGATGAGGAACTGGTTCTGGATGTCCTTCTTGCGCGCGCCGATGGCCATGCGGAGGCCGATTTCCCGGGTCCGTTCGGTGACGCTGACCAGCATGATGTTCATGATGCCGATGCCGCCGACCACCAGCGAAATGCTCGCCACCGCGGCCAGAAGGAGCGTCATCACCCGGGACGACGAGGCCCGCGCCTGCAATATGGAGGACAGGTTGCGGACAAAGAAGTCGTCCGGCTGGCCCGGCCTGATTTTATGGCGCTGGCGCAGAAGGCTGGTCATCTCCCGGATGGTATCGTCCACCTCGGCCGCCGAGTGGGATTTGACGTACATGGTGGAAACCAGCCGGCCCTTCAGCCGGCGCCCGCCGAGGAGCCGCTTCTTGGCCGTTGCCAGGGGAACGAAAATGGTGTCGTCCAGGTCGGTGCCCCGGGGAGTCTCGCCCTTGGGAACGAGGGTGCCGACGATGGTGAACGGCACCCGCTTGACGCGGACTATCTGGCCCACGGGGTCGTCCCCCGGCTCGAACATGTTCTCGATGATGGTCTCGCCGACCAGTGCGACCTTGGCCGCGCCCTTGGCCTCTTCGTGGGAGAACCAGCGGCCGCCGTCGACGATCCATTCCTGGGCTTCCTGGTATTCCGGCGTCACCCCCATGATGGTGGTCGACCAGTTCTTGTTGCCGAAGATGAGCTGCCCCGAACCGCGGACAATGGGCGCCGCGACCTTTACGGAATCGATTTCGGTCTGGATGGCGATGGCGTCGTCTTCGGTGATGGTGGGGCGGGAGCCCCGTGCGCCCCGTGCGCCGCTGGACGTGGTCGTTCCCGGCAGCACCAGCACCAGGTTCGAGCCGAGACTCTTGATCAGTTCATCGACCCGCTGCTGGGCGCCCGCGCCGACGGAGATCATGATGATCACCGCGCCGACGCCGATGATGATCCCGAGGGCCGTCAGAACGCTCCGCAGGATATTGACCCGGATCGCCCCGAGCGCGGCAGCGATGGAATCCGCATAGGTCATTCCGCCGCCTCCGGCACATCCATGCTTCTCAGAAGCGCGTCCGCATCCGCGCGTGTTTCGGTTTGGGTGTCGGAAATCACCATGCCGTCCTGGAACCGCACCACGCGGTCGGCAAAACAGGCAACGTCCGCTTCGTGGGTGACCAGCACCACGGTCATGCCGGCCTCCCGATTGAGCCGCTGGAAGATCGCCATGATCTCGACCCCCGTCCGGGTATCGAGCGCGCCCGTCGGCTCGTCGGCGAAAATAATCTGCGGACCGTTGACCAGAGCCCGGGCGATGGCGACCCGTTGCTGCTGACCGCCGGACAGCTGGGAAGGCTGATGATCCGTGCGGTCGCCAAGCCCGACATCGTTGAGCACCCGCTCCGCCGCTTCACGGCGTTGGGCCTTGTTCAGACGGGCATACATCAAGGGAAGCTGGACGTTGTCGGCGGCCGAGGTGCGGGCCAGAAGATTGAAGCTCTGGAAGACGAACCCGATCCTGGTGTTTCGCGTCTCGGCCAGTTCGTCGGGATGAAGCTGGGACATATCGACGCCGTCGAGGAGGTACGTGCCGCGGGTCGGTGTATCGAGACAGCCCAGCAGGTTCATCATGGTCGTCTTGCCTGACCCGGACGGTCCCATGATGGCGACGAACTCGCCGGCGGCGATAGTCAAATCCACATCGCGGAGGGCGCGGACCACGTTGTCGCCGAGGATGTAGTCCTTGGAGAGACCCGTAACCTGGATGAGCGTGCCGGTCATGGCAATTAGAGCCCGAAGCGGAAGAAGCGTCTGGAGCCCGCCTCGGCCGACCGGTTGACGCCGGTCAGGACCGCATCGCCCTCTTGGAGCGGCCCCCGGACCATCTCGGTGGACTTGCCGTCGCCGACGCCGATGAAGACCCGGACCCGCTTCGGCTCGCCATTTTCCAGAACCCAGACATGGGCGGGCGTGGCCGGGTTGGCCCGGCGTTCGGTGATCCGGGCGCGGAACTTCTGCTGCTGCGCCGGGTTCAGCAGGGCGAGAATTTTTTGGCTGTTGTCCCGGCGCATCCTGCGGAGCGTTTCGCGGAGTTCCGGACCGCCGCCGGCCTGGCGCATCGCCCGCATGCGCTGGAACATCTGCCGGTTGAGGTTACGCACCTGTGACTTTTGCTCTTCCGACAGACCGAGAAATTCGGCCAGCTCGTTCATGCGCTTCTGCGCCGCTGCCCGCCGGGCCTGGGGGTCGCCGCGGGGACCTCCGCGGGGACCTCCGGCGCCGGGACCACGCGGACCGCGAGGCGCGGCGCCAGTCGCCGCAATCTGCTCCTCACCGGGCGGGGTGAATCGCAGCGCGGTGTTGGGGATGCGCAGTACGTTTTTGCGATCGGAGACCTTGACTTCGACATTCGCCGTCATGCCCGGCAGCAACCGGAGATCGGCGTTGTCCACATTGATGACCACCGTATAGGTGACGACGTTCTGGACCGACTGAGGCTGTTTGCGGACCTGGGTCACGGTGCCCTGGAAGTTCCGGCCGGCAAATGAATCGACGGTGAAGGTCGCGACCTGACCCGGGGAAATCTGGCCGATATCGGCCTCGTCGATATTGGTCTCGACCTGCATCTCGCGCAAGTTCTGGGCGATGGTGAACAGGGTCGGCGCCTGTAGACTGGCCGCCACCGTTTGTCCGATATCCACGTTACGGCCGATGACCACGCCGTCCACCGGCGAGCGGATGAACGTGTTGTCCAAATTGACCTTGGCAATATTCAACGCTGCGCGTTTCTGTTGCACCTGGGCGCCGGCATGGACGATCTCGGCCTCGGCCATCGAGACGCTCGCGTTGCGGGCCGCGACCGTGGAGCGGTGCGCCGCCAGCCGCGCTTTGGCCGAGCGAATTCCGGCGACCGCGGAATCATGGGCGGTTTTTGCGGAATCGACGACGGAGACCGCAACAACGCCGCGCTCCCGGAGGCGCGCCTTGCGGTCGTATTCCCGTTCCAGGTCGGTGGCACTGACTGTCGCCCGCTCGACGTCGGCCTGGTAAGCAGCAAGGGTGGCGCGCGCGTTGTCCCGGTTGGCCCGCGCCTGAATTAGCGCGGCTTTCTTGGTGGTTACGGTGGCTTCGGCTACCGCGAGTTCCGCCGCCGCCTGCTCAACCCTGGCTTCAAGGCTCTCAGGATCGATGCGGGCAATCACCTGGCCGGCCCGAACGGCCGAATTGAAATCAGCTTTCAACTCGGAGATTTGGCCGGAGATCTCGGAACCCACCGCGACCGCTACCACGGGGTTGAGTTGACCGGAGGCCGAGACGGATTTGAGGACATTGCCGCGGTCAATCGCTGCGCTCCGAAACTCGGTCTCGCTGGTGCCGGCTTCGCCGTCGATCAGTCCAAATCCGACGACGCCGACGGCCAAAACGGCAATGAATGCGATGATGAGTTTGCCTGAGGTCATAGCTGGTCCTGATATTTGCTGTTTCACGTCCGTACAGGTGGACAATCGTCGACAGCGTTAGTTCCCCTCCCGCTCACGCCGGCGTTCCCGGAAGCGGCGGAAGCGCTCGGCCCGGTGTTCGATCATCCGGCCTACGCTGGCGCTCAACTCCTGGCGCTCGGCGTCGGTGAGCTGTTCCGAGAGCGTGGCCAGATTGCCGTGCATGCCGCTCTGCGCCCGTTGAGAGTGCGCGCGAAGATCGGCCAATGCCTTCTCCAGCGCGGCCCGGTCATAGGGCTGGGCGGCGAGCGCCGCCTGGGCGGCCTCGTGCAGCTCGCGGAACCGGCCCCGGGATTCGCGGATTGCCGCCCTCCGTTCGCGCATGATTGCCCGGGATTTCTCCCGCACCTCGTCGCCCAGCACCCGTCCGGCCCACGGCGCCGAGTAAACGGGCGGTCCGCGAAACGCTTGGCGTTCCTTGGACTTCCAGATGCCCGCTCCGATCACCGCAGCCAGGAAGATATTCAAGGCCAGCGAAATGAAAAAGATGATGGCCCAGCGTTTAGAAGTCATTCTCTTGTCCCACATCGGCAGGCAAGTTGCCGGCGATCACCAATACGTCCTCGCCGAACCCTTCGACCACCTGCTCTTCGACCGCCGTGCCCGACAGCGAGGTGATGCCGAGGGCGATCCCCAGACAAGCCGCGGCGGCCAAACCCAGGGCCGGGCGCCAGATGGGCCCGAACGGCCACAGCGCCTTCAGGAGATCGCCGTTGGCCGGGGCGGCCGGGCCGCCGGCTGCATCCGACAGCACCCGCGCTTTCAATTCGGGCGACGCCAGCACCGGCGGCGCTTCGCGCAAGACGGCGGTCAGGGCCTCGGCCTCGGCGAGCATGGCGTGCGCGCGATCCGATCCCTCGATCAGCCGCCCCGCCGCATTCCGCTCGGCCAGCGGCCAAGTCTCCAGGTCCGCGCCCCAGCGGTCCAGCAGATCGGCGAATTCTTCGGGGCTCATGCCGTTTTCCCTGTTTCTGCCTTGAGCCAACTAAATGTCTCCTTTGAGTTCCGGCCGCAGCCCGGCCAGTGATTTTTTCAGACCCCGGCGCCCGCGCGCCAATAATGATTCGACGGCCTCGACACTGATTTCCATGATCTCCGCCGTCTCGATATTGCTCAATCCCTCCTGGTGCACCATCACGATCGCCGCCCTTTGACGCTCGGGGAGCTTCTGGATGGCGCTGTTGATCGCGCTTGCCAATTCCCCCTGATGGACCTCGGCGGCCGCACTTTTGGCCGGATCGGGCGGCTCGGGCACGGCGTCGATGGAAATCGGTCTGGCCTTTCGGAGCCGGTCGATACACAGGTTATACGTGACCTTGTGCAGCCAGTGAACCACGGGCGCCTCGGCCCGCCACTTGGGCGCTTGCCGCCAAAGCCTGAGGAAGGCTTCCTGAGCCACGTCCTCGGCCTCGGCCGGGTCACCAAGCATCCTGTATCCATAGCCGACAATTCGATCCAAATATAAATCCACGATGATACGGCAGGCCTCGGACTCCCCCTCGCCGATCCGGCGGACCAGCGCGGCGTCGCTTTCGGGCGTGGGGTCGTTCATTCGTTTGCTCAGGGGCTCGCTTGGCATGGACATCGTGGCTTCGCGACAAGTCGTACTATCTACTTAAGGCTTACCCCGAAGTCGATCCCGGAAAGCGGTCTCGTCGATGCGCCGAACCGGCGGCACCTGAGCCTGATCCTACCCAATGGCCCCTTGAACTCCCCAAACCATTCGAAACCGAAGCACGTTCGTATCGTACTTGTCTAACGCCCGGCATGCCCAAATCCGTCGCCCCGGTCATGAAATGCCTCCTTAATCACATAAAAATTATGTTATTAAGGAGGCATTTACACACGAGAGTGTGCAAACTATAGTGCCGCTCCACTTTTGACGGATTTCCGCCCATGAGCCACCAAATGGTGACCGCAAACCGGCTGAGCGACGGCGCCGTGGTCTATTTGACCACCGACGGCGGCTGGAGCACGTCGGTGAACGAAGGTCATTTCGTCACCGACGGCGAAGCCGACGCATTGTTGAAATCCGCCGATAAATCCGTCGACGACTGCACCGTTGTCGACGCCTACCTTATCGCCGTGGAGGCCGCCGGAACCGACATTCGGCCGGTCCGGTTCCGCGAGCAGGTACGGGCCAAGGGCCCAACCATCGCGCTGACGGGCAGCGGCCGCTAGCCACACCTCGGGAAGCTTCGCCATGAACATGATGTACAAATACGACGAATTCGATCAGACCCTGGTCAACGAGCGGGTGGAGCAGTATCGGGATCAGGTCGCCCGCCGGGTGCGCGGTGAACTGACCGAGGACGAGTTCCGGCCGCTCCGGCTGCGCAACGGCCTCTACATGCAGCTTCACGCCTATATGCTGCGGGTTGCCATTCCTTACGGGCTGCTGTCGTCGAAGCAGCTCCGCAAGCTGGCCTTCATCGCCCGGGAATATGACCGGGGCTACGGCCATTTCACCACCCGCCAGAACATCCAGTACAACTGGCCCAAGCTGGAGGATACGCCGGACATCCTGGCCCACCTCGCCGAGGTGGAGATGAACGCCATCCAAACCAGCGGCAACGCCAACCGGAACGTCACCTCGGATCCCTTCGCCGGCGTCGCCCGGGACGAAATCGAGGATCCCCGGCCTTATGCCGAGATCATCCGCCAGTTCATCACCCTTCACCCGGAGTTTTCGTTCCTGCCGCGCAAGTTCAAGATCGCCATCACCGCGGCCGAAACCGACCGGGCGGCGATCAACGTCCACGATATCGGCGTCCGCATGGTGAAGAACGAAGCCGGCGAGGTCGGCTTCAAGGTGCTGGTCGGCGGCGGGCTCGGACGCTCCCCCTTCATCGCCAAAG
The DNA here is from genome assembly GCA_965207535.1 of Rhodospirillales bacterium. Lineage (GTDB taxonomy): Bacteria > Pseudomonadota > Alphaproteobacteria > Rhodospirillales > UBA2165 > JAJDXO01. The sequence continues at coordinate 65,243 of CBDBMR010000017.1, forward strand.
TGGTCCGCGGATTCTTGCCGAAGAATGAAATCCTCCGCTATCTGGAGGCCATTCTGCGGGTCTACAACATGGAAGGCCGGCGGGATAATATCTACAAGGCGCGGATTAAAATCCTGGTTCACGAACTGGGCACCGAGACCTTCACCGAAAAGGTCGAGACCGAATACGCCAATATGGAAGACGATGAGCGTCTGACCCTGGATCAGGCGGAACTCGACCACATCCAGGCATTCTTCGCACCGCCGGACTATGAGGACCTGCCGGACGACACGCCCGAGGTGATCGCGGCATCGGAGAAAAAGGCCGGTTTCGGGCAATGGCTCAACCAGAACGTGGTCGCCCACAAGCAACCGGGCTACGCCATCGTCAATCTGTCGCTGAAGCCGTTGGGCGAGGCGCCGGGCGACGCCACCGACGATCAGATGGATGCGGTGGCCGACTTGGCGGACGAGTTCAGCCTCGGCCACATCCGGGTGACCCACCGCCAAAACCTGGTCCTCGCCGATGTTCGCCAAAAGGACCTGCCCGAACTGTGGAAGCGGCTGACGGACCTCGGGTTCGCCACGCCCAACATCGAAGCGATCGGCGACATCATCAGCTGCCCGGGCATGGATTTCTGCTCGCTGGCGACGGCGCGCTCCATACCTGTCGCCATGCGCATCGCCGAACGGTTCAAGGAGATCGAGCGCCAGTCGGATATCGGCGAACTTCGGATCAATATTTCCGGCTGCATCAATGCCTGCGGCCACCATCACGTCGGCCACATCGGCATCCTCGGGGTCGAGAAGAACGGCGAGGAGTTCTATCAGATCACCCTTGGCGGGTCGTCGGACACGGACGCCGACATCGGCAAGCGGGTCGGGCCCGCCTTCGCCTCCGAAGACGTGGTCAATGCCGTCGAGACGCTCGTCGACACCTATCGCGCCCGGCGCCGGGACGGCGAGCGGTTCCTCGATACCTACCGCCGGGTCGGCGACGAGCCCTTCAAGGACGCCCTCTATGCCGCTCATTAGAGACAAGGCGCTTTCCGACGACGAGTGGGTTTCCGTCGGCGACGGGGACCCGCTGCCCACCGACGGCTCGCCGGCCATTGTCGGGCTCAAGTGCTGGCGGGATCGGGGCGAAGCCATCCGCTCCCACAATGGCCCGCTGGGCATCCGCCTGGACAGCGATGAAGCACCCGACGAGATCGCGGATGACCTGGGACGCTTCGACCTAGTGGCCTTGAATTTTCCAAATTTCAATGACGGCCGGCCGTTTTCCCATGCCCGGCTGCTCCGCGAGCGCTATGGCTTCAAAGGCGAAATCCGCGCCACCGGCGATGTTCTTCAGGATCAGTTGTTTTTCATGCTGCGCTGCGGGTTCGACGCCTTCGAATTGAGGGAAGACAAAAACGTAGACAGCGCCATCAAGGCGTTCGGCGACTACACCGTCGCCTACCAGCCCGGGTCGGACGATATGCGCGCCGCCTACAAGGCCCGCCTCAAGGGATGAAACAGGGGCCGACCCGCCCTGCCGGCGACGGGCGGACGGATATTCGCCGCCTTCCCGTTGGACCTGAAGGGCAAGCGCCCGTAACGCCTATAACCCTTGACGGGCCTCTTCGAGTGGTTCATTTGATCCGCCCCCGGGCAATCGTCCGGGACGCTCTCCTATCGAACGGGGCATATCGTGGAAGCTAAATCATCCAATCTGGTTGCCGTTCAGCACCGGGTTCCGAACGACGCGCGTTGGAAATCCAACGAACACAAGGGAGGGGTCTTGTGGTTTACGGGCCTGCCCGGTTCCGGCAAATCGACCCTGGCCACCCATCTCGAACAGCGCCTGTTCGACGAGGGATATCAGACCTACATGCTTGACGGCGACAACGTCCGCAACGGTCTCAACCGCGACCTCGGCTTTTCGCCCGAAGACCGGACGGAGAACATCCGACGGATCGGCGAGGTCGCCGCGTTGTTCGCCGAGGCCGGCACGGTCGTCGTCACCGCCTTCATCTCGCCCTATCAGGCCGATCGCCGCATGGCGCGGGATGCCGCGGGGGACGCCTTTCACGAGGTTTACATCGAAGCCGATGTCGCGACCTGCGAATCCCGCGATCCGAAGGGGCACTACAAGAAGGCGCGCGCCGGCGAAATCCCGGAGTTCACCGGTATTTCGGCACCGTATGAGACGCCCGAAAACGCCGAGTTGATCGTCGACACCATGTCGCACTCCGTCGAGGAATGCGTGGAACAATTGGCGATCTACGTGGCCAAATCATTCAAGCTTTAGGTTTTCGGGCGGGGCCGCCTATTCCCAGTCGTCCGGAAACTCCCGGTCCACCGAACGGTATCGGTACTGAATGCCGATGAAGGCGCCCTTCAGCGGCCTTAGGCAGGCCATGGACAGGACGAAGATCACCGGCGGCCAGACGACCATATGGACCCAGATGGGCGGCTGGTGGACCAGTTCCAGCCACGCCACCATGCCGGCGATGACGAACCCCAGAAACAGGATAATCAAAACCGCCGGACCGTCGGCGGCATCGTGCCCGCCGTAGTCCAACCCACAGACATCGCAGGTATCGGCGACCGTCAGGTAGCCCTGAAACAGCCGGCCCCGGCCGCAGCGCGGACAGCGCCCGGCCAGGGCGGCGCGAATGGGACTGCGGGTGGCTTTCTCCGGTGGAAACGCCGTGCTCACGGCTGCAGATGGCCGAGGGGCGAGGATCCCCACCAGTAGACGTTGATGAACAGGAACAGCCACACCACATCAACGAAGTGCCAATACCACGCCGCCGCCTCGAAACCCACGTGGTGATCCGGCTTGAAGTGGCCGCTGCGTCCGCGGAAGTAGCAGACCGTCAGGAACACCGCACCGATCAGCACGTGGAAGCCGTGGAAACCCGTCGCCAGGAAGAAGGTCGAGGGGTAGATGCCGTCCTGCAAGCCGAACGTGGCGACCGAGTACTCGAAGATCTGGAAGCCCAGGAAAATGAAACCGAGGATCACGGTGATCAGCGTGTAGTTGAGGAATCGGTCCCGGTTGTTCTCGATCAGCGCATGGTGGGCGATGGTCAGGGTCGCCCCCGAGCTCAACAGAATCAGGGTATTGAGGAACGGAATATCCCAGGTGTGGAGAACCTCGATCCCCTCGGGCGGCCACGGGCCCGCCACCAGGTTCAGGATCGGCAGGCTGGAATGGAAGAACGCCCAGAAGAAGGCGAAAAAGAACATCACCTCGGAGACGATGAAAAGCAGGAAGCTGATCCTCAGACCCACCTGGACCGGCGGCGTGTGAAGCCCGGGGGTCTCGGCCTCCAGGATGACGTCTTTGAACCACACCACCATGGTGCACATCGTCAACACGACACCGAGGAGAAATCCCCAGATAAAGCCGGTATGCATGTAGATGATTCCGCCGACAGCCATTACCAGCGCGGCGACCGAGCCGACGATCGGCCAAGGGCTCGGATCGGCGACATGCCAGTGATGGGGTTTGGAGGTTGCGTCACTCGCCATGGATCGCTGTCCTTGTTCTTAACTCTTGCTGTCGGAGGCCGCCGAAGGAGCGCCCCGGTCCGCCTGTATCCGGACCGCTTTCGATTGATCGTCGGCGGCGTAGAACGTGTATGAAAGCGTGATCGTCGAGACGTCCGCCGTATTGGCGTCGGCCACCATGTCGGGATCGACAAAGAAGGTGACCGGCATGACCACGGATTCGCCGGGCTTCAGCACCTGTTCGGTAAAGCAGAAGCACTGAATCTTGTTGAAGTATGGGCCCGCCTTGAACGGCGCCACATTGAACACCGCCGTTCCGACAATGGGTTCGTCGGAGAGGTTGGTCGCCTCGTAAAAGACGAGCGCCTCCTGCCCCGGCTTTAGTTTGACGTTCGACTGAACCGGACGGAACCGCCACGGTAGCTGACTGTTGACGTTGGCGTCGAACTGCACCGTGATCACCTTGTCGGCAATCCCGCGGGGTGCCGCTTCCGCTGTCCGGGTGGTACCGCCGAAGCCGGTTATCTGACAGAACGCCCGATAGAGCGGCTCGGAGGCAAACGCCAAACCGCCCATGCCCGCTACGAGAAGCACAAGCGACAACGCGGTGGCGCCGTTGCCGGCGCGCCGCCGCTTGGGGGTTTGCGGGCCTCTGCTCAATCCCGTCTCCTATTCGGCCGGTTGCGGACGCATGTCCGGCGTCTGGTCGTGGGTGTGGAACGGCGCCGGCGACGGCACCTGCCATTCGAGCGTCGTCGCACCCTCGCCCCACGGATTGGCCGGCGCCTTCTCGCCCGACCGCAGGGTCTGGAAGACGATATAGAAGAACAGCAGCGAGGCGGCGAAGGAGATGTAGGCGCCGATGGAGCTCACGAAGTTCCAGCCCGCATAGGCCTCCGGATAGTCCGGGATACGCCGCGGCATCCCCGCCATGCCCGAGAAGTGCTGCGGGAAGAACAGGATGTTGACGCCGATGAACATCAGCCAGAATTGGATCTTGGCCAGGCCCTCGTTGTACATCTTGCCGCACATCTTCGGGAACCAGTAGAAGAAGCCCGACAGGATGCCGAAGGCCGCCGCGATGGACAGCACATAGTGGAAGTGCGCGATCACGAAATAGGTGTCATGGAAGGCGATGTCGACGCCGGCGTTCGCCAGGGTAATGCCGGTCACGCCGCCGACCACGAACAGGAAGATAAAGCCCATGGCATAGAGCATCGGGGTCCGGAATTCGATGGACCCGCCCCACATGGTCGCCAGCCAGGAGAAAATCTTCACGCCCGTCGGCACCGCGATCACCATGGTCGCAAGAACGAAGTAGGCCCGCGTCTCGACGTTGAAGCCGACGGTAAACATGTGGTGCGCCCACACGATGAAGCCGATGAAGCCGATGGCCGCCATGGCGTAGGCCATGCCGAGATAGCCGAAGACCGGTTTCCTGGAGAACGTGGATACCACATGGCTGATCACGCCGAACGCCGGAACGATCATGATGTAGACCTCCGGGTGGCCGAAGAACCAGAACAGGTGCTGCCAGAAGATCGGATCGCCGCCGCCGGAAGCCTCGAAGAACGTGGTCCCGAAATTGCGGTCGGTGAGCAGCATGGTCAGCGCGCCGGCGAGAACCGGAAGTGCCAGCAGCAGTAGGAACGCAGTCACCAGCATGGCCCAGATGAACAGCGGCATCCGGTGATAGGTCATGCCCGGCGCCCGCATATTCATGATGGTGGTGATGAAGTTGATGGCGCCGAGGATCGAAGAAGCGCCTGCCACGTGAAGACTGAGGATCGCGAAGTCGACCGCGGCGCCGCTATGGAAGGTGGCGTTCGATAACGGCGGATAGACCGTCCAGCCGGTCCCGGCGCCGCCGGCGACCAGGGCCGAGGTCATCAGCAGCAGAAGCCCGACCACCAGGAGCCAGAACGAGATATTGTTCATCCGCGGGAACGCCATGTCCGGCGCACCGATCATCAACGGGATGAACCAGTTGCCGAACCCGCCGATGAGGGCCGGCATGACGAAGAAGAACACCATGACGAAGCCATGGGCGGTCACCAGGACGTTGTAGAACTGCAAGTCCTCGATGTACTGCAGGCCCGGCGACTGAAGTTCCAGCCGGATCATAAACGAGAACACGCCGCCAATGAGCACCGAGACCATCGCCGCGACGAGATAGAGCGTTCCGATATCCTTGTGGTTGGTCGAATAGACCCAGCGGCGCCAGCCCGCCGGCGCACCATGATGGTCGTCGTGGCCGTGATCGTGTGCGGCTGCGGCATCAGACATGGATATTCCTCTCTTCTATCTCTGGCCGCGCCTACCGGCCGGCGGCAGCGGGCCCGGAGCCGATCCGGGCGACATCGACCGCCGGTTTATCGGCACGGGCGAACTCTTCCTTGGCCTTTTCGACCCAGGCCGCGAATTCCGCCTTGGAAACGATGTCCACGGCGATGGGCATGTAACCGTGATTGACGCCGCACAGCTCGGAGCACTGACCGTAATATGTGCCCATGTGCTTGGAGGGAACCTCGATCCAGGCTTCGTTGATGCGTCCCGGCACCGTATCCATTTTGACCCCGAAGGACGGAATCGCCCAGTTGTGGAGCACGTCGTTGGCGGTGAACAGCAGCCTGATGCTGGTGTCCGCCGGCAGCACCACGTGGTTGTCCACCTCAAGCAGGTAGAGCGACTTCTTGTCGTCCGGCAGATCTTCCTTCTGGGTCAGATTGGCATCGAAGGTGAAGTTGCCGTGATCAGGGTATTCGTAGCTCCAGAACCACTGATTGCCGATGACCTTCAGGGTCATTTCCGGGTTCTGGGCCTTGTCCATGAAGAACAACAGCTTCATCGACGGTACGGCGATGGCCACCAGGATAATGATTGGAACGACCGTCCAAATGACCTCCAGCGGCGCGTTGTGCGTGGTCTTGGACGGAACCGGGTTCGCCTTCGCGTTGAACTTGATGACGATGTACACCATCAGCCCCAGGACCAATATGACGATGGCGATCTCGATCACCAGCAGCCAGTTGTGGAACCAAACGATATCTTCCATCACCGGCGTCGCCGCCTTCTGGAAATTCATCTGCCACGGATGAGGTTGCTGCGCCATGACGCCGGCGGACGTAAACAGCCCAACGGCGAATACGGCGGCCATGGAAATCCAACGGGACATTTTCATGTAATTGCGGTTCCTCGGTTGAATAGCGCAGGCGCATTTGCGACGGGACGATAATCCCGGAATCCAATCATATTCTCCGGAAACTGGATCAGCCGATGCGTCCTTCCAGACATCTTTCGGCGCCCCGAACGGGCGGCCCTCATTGCTCATCCCTATACCCGATATGACCGGGGCGGTAAAGGACATCCACACCAGGAGAAATGGGAATATTCGGCGGAATTTCAAGCGTTTTTGCGAACCGGTAGCAATCGCGTGAGGTTCCGGCCTGCTTGGCGTGCGGCCATCGGTTGCTCCGCCCGATGGCCGGTGCTACATCTCGCCTCCCCGAGACATCATCGGGCCTCCTGCTGGACGGTCCATTGCTGTTCCGGCGCCGTATCCATCGACAATCATCGAAAGAGTGACCCACCCGTGACGCCCCGCTCCAAGCAAATCCTGTTCGCCGTTATTCTTGCGCTCGCCGCCATCGGCATGTTCGCGGCGACGGTGATCAAGACCGGCTGGTTCTCTTAAAAGACCGCGGCGCGCATGGCGATCCAGGTCCTTCCCCACTTGAACGCCGGTCTGAACGCCGTCGCGACGATCTTGCTGCTGATCGGGTTTATCCTGATCCGCGGCGGCCGCAAGGACGCCCATCGCGCCGTCATGATCGCCGCCGGCTGCGTGTCGGGCCTGTTCCTGGTCAGCTACGTAACCCTGCGGTTCTTTGCGCCCATATTCGAATTCCAGGGTGAAGGGCCGGTGCGTGTCTTCTATTTCACGCTGCTCGCCACCCACGTGGTGCTTGCCATGGCCATCGTGCCCATGGTGCTGATGACGTTGTGGCGGGCCCTTCGCGGCAACTTTGACGGCCACCGCGCTGTTGCCCGCTGGACGTGGCCGGTCTGGATGTATGTCTCGGTTTCGGGCATCGCGGTATACGTGATGCTCTATCAAGTCTACCCCGTCCAAACCGCCGGCCTCTGAGGGGCGCCGCCGATGCTGATGGCGCCCGCCTTCGAGACCTTGCCGCAAGGCCGCGGCCGCCGGCTGATGCGCGCCTGGGCGGCGCTCGCGGTGGCGTCCCTGGCCCTGGCCGGCCTGTTCGCCGTGCTGCTGGTGCTGTCCAGAATGCCGGTTGTCTCCGAAATGGTGCCGTGGCCCGCGGCCTTTTTCGAAAAAGGACTGGTCGCCCATGTCGCCCTGTCCTTCGCCGTCTGGTTCCTCGCCGTCCTCGCCTGCTTCGCCCAATGGGCGGCCGCCTCTTCGCCGGCCGGCGACCGCACCCAGCGGCTGGGCGAGGCGGGATTGGTCCTGGCCGTCACCGGGACGGTCGCGATCATTACGCCCGCCTTCTTCGACGGCGAGCCGACCCTCAACAATTACATTCCGGTGATTATCGATCCGGTTTTCTATGGCGGGCTGGTCCTGTTCAGCCTCGGTATCCTGATTGCCGTCCTGCGCATGCTGATGGCCTTTGCCCGGGGCCCCAACCTGCTGGGCCCTGGCACGCCGCTGATCATGACCGCCGGAATATTGTTCATTGCCTCCATGGCCGGGTTCCTGCTGGCGGCATGGCGCCTCGGCGGGCTTCCCGTCGACCACGATTTCAATGAGCGCCTGATGTGGGGCGGCGGCCATATGCTGCAGTTCGTCAATCTGGCGATGATGCTGACCGCCTGGGGGCTGCTCACCGAAACCATGGCCGCCGGTCCGTTGGCCGGCCTCCGGCTCAGCCGGTGGGCCGCCGGCCTGGCCTTCGTCGGCGGCTTGGCGGGGATTGGGTTCTTCGGCATGTTCGATATTCAGACCGGGGAATTCCTCCAGGCCTTCACCGATCTCCAATATGCCCTCGCCCCGCCGGCGCTGTTGTTTCTCGGCGCGGCCGCCTGGGCCGGCTGGCGGCGGCGAGACGCCATCGATTGGACGGGGGTCGCGGGCCTGAGCCTCGTCAGCTCGGTGATCCTGTTTGCCGTCGGCGGCGCATTCGGCCTGTTCGTCGACGGCGCCGATACGCGGACACCGGCTCATTATCATGGGGTGATCGGCGGCATCAATCTCGCCTTCGTGGGGCTGTTCTATACCCGTTTCCTGCCGCTGGCCGGCCGGGACGCGGGTTCGGCCAAACTGGCCTCCTGGCAGATCGTCATATATGCCATCGGTCAGTTGCTGTTCGTCGCCGGCATGTTTGCCGCCGGCGGCATGGGTGCGGCGCGCAAGGTCGCGGGCGTCGGTTTCGATCCCGACACGGCCGCCGGCAAGCTGGCCGCCGGCATACAGTCGGGCGGCGGCGGCCTCGCCATCGTCGGCGGGGTGCTGTTCATCTACATCGCCGCGAGGGCGCTGCTCGGGGGAAATAAAACCTCGGGTCCGGAGCAAAAAGGGGATGCGGAAACGCCATCCCAAAGTGTAGGTTAGCCGCGCCGTTGTTTCTTCACTCGATGATCACCACATATCGAATATGACCGGTCCGTCAGAACACACCGCGCCCGTCACGACGACCCGCCCGAAGGCGGCGGCCCCCGCTGCCAACCGGCCAATCGTCGACTATGCCCTGCTGCTCAAGCCACGGGTCATGTCCCTGGTGCTGTTCACCGGTTATGCGGGACTTGCGCTCGCGCCCGGCTCCATCGATTGGCTGACCGGCCTGCTGGCGGTGATCTTCATCGGCATGGGCGCGGGTGCCTCCGGCGCCATAAATATGTGGTACGACCGGGACATCGACGGCCGGATGACGCGCACCATGCAGCGCCCCATCCCCGGCGGACGGCTGAGGCCCGGAGCGGCGCTGGTCTATGGCACCGTTCTGGCCATCGTCTCGGTGGTCGGCATGACCATCTGGGTAAATGCCGCCGCGGCCGCCCTGCTCGCCTTCACCATCGCCTTCTATGTGTTCGTTTACACCATCTGGCTGAAACGCCGCACCCCGCAGAACATCGTCATCGGCGGCGCGGCCGGCGCCATCCCGCCGATGATCGGCTGGGCGGCGGTCACCGGCGATGTGGGCCTTGGTGCGCTGGTCCTGTTCGCCATCATCTTCATGTGGACGCCGCCCCACTTCTGGGCCCTGTCCCTCTACCGTTCCGGCGACTACGAGAATGCCGGCGTGCCCATGCTGCCCGTGGTTTCGGGCGAGACCGAAACCAAAAGGCAGATCTTGATCTACACCTTGATTCTGGTGCCGATCACCGTGCTGCCGGTTCCCATCGGCATGACCAGCGTCTGGGGCGGCGCGGCGATCGCCCTGTTCGGCCTCAATTTCATCCGCCATGCAATCCGTGTCCGGAGGGCCGAGGGCGCGGAGGCGCCCAGGAAGATGTTCCGCTATTCCATCCTCTATCTGTTCCTAGTTTTCGTGGCGCTGCTCGCCGATCACTGGATCGGCGCGCTGGTCTAGCCGGACAATGAGCGCCTATGAGGAATTGGAGGCGCGGTTCGCGCAACTGAGCGCCGTCGGTCAGGCGGCCATGCATCTTCACTGGGACCAGTCCGTGATGATGCCGCCGGGCGGCGCCGAGGCGCGGGGAGAGCAGCTGGCGGCGCTGAGCGCCGTTCGTCATGAAGTCCTCACCGCCGAGGTCACCGAAGAACTGATCCGGGAGGCCGAAATCGAGCGCGGCCTCGACGAGTGGCAACAGGCGAATTTGGGCGAGATGAAGCGCCGCTGGATCGGCGCCACCGCGGTCAGCGGTGATCTGGTCGCCGCCCTCGCCCGGGCGGTCACCGCGTGCGAAACCAAATGGCGCGGCGCCCGGGCGGCGCGCGACTTCGCGTCGGTTCAGCCTTTGTTGCAGACCGTCCTCGATCTGGTGATCGAGACCGCCGAGGCCCGCGCCGGGAAACTTAATCTCAGCCCCTACGACGCTCTGATGGAGAAGTACTCCCCCGGGATCACGTCCGAAAAAATCGACCTGGTGTTCGGCGATCTGGGCGCCTTCCTGCCGGACTTTCTGGGCCGGGTCATGGAGAAGCAGGCGGCGGAGCCGGCGCCATTGATCCCCGAAGGTCCGTTTCCCGCCGCCAAGCAGCGGCGGCTCGGCGAGGACATGATGCGCCGTCTGGGTTTCGATTTCGAGGCCGGCCGCCTGGATGAGAGCCTGCACCCCTTCTCCAGCGGTACCCATGGGGACCTCCGCATCACCACCAAGTACAGCGACGACGATTTCGTTTTCGGGCTGATGGGCGTGCTCCACGAGACCGGCCATGCCCTCTACGAGAAGGGCCTGCCGGCGGACTGGCGCCGCCAGCCGGTGGGCGAGTCCCTCGGCATGGATATCCACGAAAGCCAGTCCCTGATCATCGAAATGCAGGCCTGCCGAAGCCCTGAATTCCTGAGCTTCGCGGCGCCACTCATGCGGGCGGCGTTCGGCGGCGGCGGCGCGGCCTGGGACCCCGAGAACCTTGTCCGGCTCTATACCCGGGTGAAGCCCGATTTCATCCGGGTCGATGCCGACGAGGTGACCTACCCGGCCCATGTCATCCTGCGCTACGAGTTGGAGCGCGCCCTGATCGGCGGCGACCTCACCCTCACCGGCCTGCCGGGCGCCTGGAACGACGGCATGAAGCGGCTGCTCGGCATCGTGCCGCCGGACGACGGCCTCGGCGTCCTCCAGGACATTCACTGGTACGACGGTGCCTTCGGCTATTTCCCGAGCTACACGCTGGGGGCCATCGGCGCGGCGCAGCTTTTCGATGCGGCCAGGCAAGCGGACGCGGACCTGTTGCCGGCCATCGGGCGCGGCGACTTCGGGCCGCTTTATGCGTGGCTCGGCCGGAACGTCCACGGCCTCGGCCGGCGCTATTCCTCCGAGGAGCTGCTCACCCGGGCCACTGGACGCCCCTTAGACGTCGAAACCTTCAAATCCCACCTCCGCGCCCGCTACCTGGACGCTTGAGCGCCCGCAATATAGGGTGCGGCGCATGAAGTACGTCTCCACCCGGGGCGAGGCCCCCGACCTCGATTTCGCCGATGTGCTGCTGACCGGGCTCGCCCGGGACGGCGGGCTGTACGTGCCCGGGGCATGGCCCAAGCTGAGCCGCGGCGAGATCAAGGACCTGCGGGGCCGCTCCTATGCCGACATCGCCGTCCAGGTGATGACCCCGTTCATCGACGGCGAAATCCCCGAAGCCGATTTCGCGGCCATGGTGCGGGAGACCTATGCGGGCTTCGACCATCCGGCGGTGGCGCCGCTGAAACAGATCGATGAAGGCCAGTGGCTGTGCGAGCTGTTTCACGGGCCGACCCTCGCCTTCAAGGACTATCCCCTGCAGCTGGTCGGACGGCTGTTCGACTACGTGCTCTCGAAACGCGGCCGGCGGGTGACCATCGTCGGCGCCACGTCGGGGGATACGGGATCGGCCGCCATCGAAGCCTGCCGGGACAAGGACAGCATCGATATTTTCATTCTGCATCCGCACGGCCGGGTCTCCGACGTCCAGCGCCGCCAGATGACCACGGTGACGTCCGCCAACGTCCACAACATCGCCATCCAAGGCACCTTCGACGATTGCCAGGACATCGTGAAGGCCCTGTTCGCCGATTTGCCGTTCCGCGACCGGTTCGGGCTCAGCGCCGTCAATTCCATCAACTGGGCGCGGATCATGGCCCAGATGGTCTATTACTTCTCGAGCGCGCTTTCGCTCGGCGCGCCCGACCGCAAGGTCACGTACTCGGTGCCGACGGGCAATTTCGGCAACGTCTACGCCGCCTTCGCCGCCGGCAGGCTGGGCCTCCCCATCGAAAAACTGATCGTCGGCTCAAACGCCAATGACATCCTCACCCGATTTTTCGACAGCGGGGCCATGGAGATGGCTGACGTGGTGCCAACGCTGAGCCCGTCCATGGACATCCAGATTTCCAGCAACTTCGAGCGCTTGCTGTTCGAGCACTACCGCCGCGACGGCCAGGCAGTGGCCAAGATGATGCGGCGCTTCCGCAGGAACGGCCGGGTCGACTTCGGCAAGGTCCGCTGGCGCGCCATGCGCAAACAGTTCGAGGGCTACCGGATCGGCGACAACGCCACCAAGGCGATGATCAACGAGACCTACCGGCTGACCGGCGAGCTGTTGGATCCACATACGTCCATCGGGGTTGCGGCGGCCCGCAGCGCCGAAATCGGCAACACGCCGGTGATCACCATGGCGACCGCGCATCCGGCCAAATTCCCCCGCGCGGTCGAGGAGGCCACCGGCCGCCACCCGGCCCTGCCCCCGCGCCTCGCGGACCTGATGGGGCGCGAGGAGCGAATGGACGTCCTGCCCGCCGAGACCGGGGCGGTGGCCGATTTCATCTCGGGCCGGCTCGCCGGAAGGCCCGCCGCGTGAACGTTCGGGTCAGCGAACTGCCCAACGGCATCCGGGTGGTAACCGACCCCATGCGGACCGTGGCCACCGTTTCCGTCGGCGCCTGGGTCGCCGTCGGCACCCGCCACGAAGACGCCGCCGTCAACGGTGTCTCTCATTTCCTCGAACACATGGCGTTCAAGGGAACCCGGCGGCGCTCGGCCCAGGCCATCGTCGAGGAGATCGAGAGCGTCGGCGGCCACCTGAACGCCTATACGGCGCGGGAGAACACCGCCTATTTCGCCAAGGTGCTGGAGGGCGACCTGCCGCTCGCCGTCGACGTTATTTCCGACATCCTCCTCAATCCGACCATGGCGGCGGACGAAGTGGAGCGCGAACGGGCGGTCATCCTGCAGGAAATCCACCAGGCCCACGACACCCCGGACGATGTGGTGTTCGACAAGTTTCAGGAAGCGGCCTTCCCCGGACAGCCCATGGGACGCCCGGTATTGGGCGAGGCCGACATCATCGCCGGCCTCAGCCGCGACAGTATCGTCGGCTACATGCGAGAGCAGTATTCGGCTCCCCGTCTGGTGATCGCCGCCGCCGGCAAGGTCGATCACGACCGGTTCGTCGAACTGGCGGGCAATGCGTTCGACACGCTGCCGGCGGCCAATGGGGGGGCGCCGGAGGCGGCAAGGTACACAGGCAGCGATTTCCGGGAAGACCGTAACCTGGAGCAGGTTCACATCCTGCTCGGATTCGACGGCGTCGCCTTCGATGACGAGGGCTACTATCCCCTCGCCGTCCTCTCGACGCTGGTCGGCGGCGGCATGTCGTCGCGGCTGTTCCAGGAGGTCCGCGAGAAGCGCGGCCTGGTCTATTCCATCTATTCCTTCGCGGCCAATTACGCAGACAGCGGCCTGTTCGGCATCTACGCCGGCACCGGCCCGGACGAGGTCGCCGAAGTGGTGCCCATCATTTGCGATGAGCTGGTGCGCCTCAAGGGGGGAATGCCGGAGGACGAAATCCGCCGCGCCCGGGCGCAGCTCAAGTCATCGACCTTGATGGCGCTCGAAAGCACCTCGTCCCGCTGCGAAGCCGCCGCCCGTCAGTTGCAGGTCTATGGCCGGACCATTCCCACCGCCGAAGTCATCGAGCGCATCGACGCGGTCGGGGAATCGGACCTGATCAAGGCCGCCGAGAGGCTGGTCGCCAGTGCGCCGACGCTCGCGGCCATGGGCCCGACGGGCAAGCTCGAAGCTTACGAAAAAATCGCCGGGCGGTTGGCCGGATGAACGATCAGTCACGTTCCGATGCGGAAGGCCGCCGGGAAACGGTCGTGTTCGCCCTGCCCGAGCCCACCGCGACCCTCGATCTCACGATGGACGACGGCGCGCCCATACGCGTCGTGCGCCACGGCAACCCGTCCGGGCCGCGCGTGGTGCTGAGCCACGGCAACGGCTTCGCCAGCGATTCCTACTTCCCGTTCTGGCGGCTGATGCTGGAGCGGTTCGACCTTGCCTTGTTCGATCTTCGCAACTGCGGGCGCAACCCGTTCCACGCCGCCGGGCCGCATGGCTACCCGCGCTTCGCCCGCGACAACGTAGCGGTGCATGACGCGATCGCGAAGGAATGGGGCGGGAAGACCACGATCGGTGTTTTCCACTCCATGTCGACGATCGCGGCGCTGCTCGCGGTGGCCGGCGGCGACTGGCACTGGGATGCGCTGGTGCTGTTCGACCCGCCGGTGGTCCCGCCGGAAGGGAGCCCGCTGCGAGGCCCGATGATGGCCGCGGGTGAGCTGTTGCGCGATGCCGCCCGGATTCGACCGAACCGGTTCCGGAGTCCCGAGGAGCTGGCCGAAGTGTTCCGTTTCATGCCCCGCTTCCGCCGCCTACGGAAAGGAGTGGCGGAACTCAACGCGCGCTCGGTGCTGCATTTCGATCCCGCGAGCGGCGAATGGCTGCTCCGTTGCCCCGGCCCGGTCGAGGCCGGTCTCTATGTCGAGGTCGCCGGGCTGCCGATCTGGCGGAAGCCGCCCCCGCCGGCGCGCCCGCTCCTGATCATCGGCGCCGACCCGGAGCCCGAGGACGCGACGATGACCTCGCACTGCTGCAAGCTGTTCTGCGAGACGTTCGGCATCGACTACGCCGTCGTGCCGGATACCAGCCACCTCCTGCAGCTCGAGGAACCGGAACGGTGCTTCGCTCTGTTCAGCGGCTTCCTCGCCGACAACGGGATCGGCGCGTGACCTGAAACCCGGCGCTCAGGCGTGGCCGGCCTCGTCGGAGAGCATCCGGGGATCGATTCCCAGCTTGCCGATGGCGCGCTCCCACTTGTTGTCCAGGTTGAGGTCGAACACCAGCTCCGGATCGGCGGGCGCCTGCAGCCAGCCGTTGGCCTTGATCTCGTCGTCCAACTGACCCGGCCCCCAGCCGGCGTAGCCGAGCGCCAGCAGGCTTTTTTGAGGTCCCCGGCCCCGGGCGATTGCCTTCAGGATATCGACCGTCGCGGTCAGTGCGATGCCGTCATCGACGGGAAGCGTGGCCTCCTGAGAGTAATCGGCGCTGTGGAGCACGAAACCGCGCCCCGCCTCCACCGGACCGCCCACATGGACGCGGACGTCGGTGGTGCCGATTTCTTCCTCGATTCCCAGTTGCTCGAGCAGGTCGGGAAAGGTGAGCGAATCTAGCGCCTGGTTGAGCACCAGGCCCATGGCGCCTTCCGGCGTGTGGGCGCACATGTAGATGACCGTCTTGGCAAACCGCTCGTCCTGCATGCCGGGCATGGCGATCAGCAGCTGGCCGGACAGGAAGGGATCGCCGCTTTGATCGTTGCCGCCGGGGGTCTCGTCTGAACTGGACATTTCCGGGAATGATCCTCTTCTTCCGCCGTTATTCTTAAAGCGCCGAACGGCAGGTATTCTGGCATACACCCTGTGCTTATCAAAGGGCGGCTCTGCGCGGCGGGTAAAGTTACCGTGAACTAACGCCGAGGTGATTTCGATCCCGCCGCCCATGCCTATATATGTTCGGCGAAAGCTGGTCCCAACCGCGCCGAATGGCGCTAAACTGTGGTTCGAGCCATGAAGAAGATGAACAAAACCCTTATCGGTGCGCTGCTCGCCGGCAGTGTCGCGGGTTTTGCCGCCGCCCCGGCGCCGGCCGAGGCCGCCGGCGAGTTCGCCGCCGCGACGCCCTGGGCCGCCACGGAACAAACCAAGGTGCGGCTGGTTTCCGCCAAAACCGCCGTCGACGGCCAGGAAGCCGTGCAGTTGGGACTGCAGTTCAAGCTCAAGGACAACTGGAAGATTTACTGGCGCACCCCGGGAGACGCGGGCTATCCGCCGCGCCTCGACTGGAAAGACTCCGCCAACCTCAAGGAAACCGAATTCGCCTGGCCGGCGCCGGTGCGGTTCTCGGTCCTCGGCTTCGAAACCACCGGCTACAAGAAGGAAGTGGTCTTCCCCATCAATGCCCGGGTCGAGGATCCGGCTGAGCCGCTCAAGCTCCGGGCGAAGCTCGACTACCTGGCCTGCGACGACGTCTGCATCCCCTACCAGACCAATTTCTCCTTCGATCTGCCGGCGGGGAACGGCGACACCACCGACCATGCCCACCTGATCGGCAAGTACCTCTCCCGGGTGCCGGGCGACGGCTCGGCCCACGGCATCAGGATCGAAACCGCAGTCACCGGCGGCGACCTGGGTCCGGTGAAGGACGACTTCCGGAAGGGCCTCGTGCGGGTGACGGCGCGGTCCGACATCCCGTTCAAGTCGCCGGACATCTTCGTCGAAGGTCCGGATACGATGATCTTCCTAAAGCCCGACATCGAGGTGAGCGAGGGCGGCACCGTCGCAACGGCGCGCATCCCCGTCGATGTGGAAGAGGGCTTCAAGCTCCAGCAGGCCAACCTGACCTTTACGCTGACGGATGGCCGGCGGGCGGCCGAACAACCGCTGACCGTCGAGCGCGGGGAGGCCGAACCCGCGGGTGGGCCGGCGCTGCCGCTCTCGTTGCCGATCATCCTCGGCCTGGCGCTCATCGGCGGGCTGATTCTCAACCTGATGCCCTGCGTGCTGCCGGTGATATCGCTGAAGGTGCTGGGCGTGATCAGCCACGGCGGCGGCGAAAGACGGGCCGTTCGCACCAGTTTCCTCGCCACCTCGGCCGGGATCGTGTCCTCGTTCCTGGCCATCGCGGCGGGGCTGGTGTCGCTCAAGCTGGCGGGATCGGCGGTCGGCTGGGGCATCCAGTTCCAGCACCCCTGGTTCCTGGTGGCGCTGACCATCATCGTGACTCTGTTCGCCTACAACCTCTGGGGCATGTTCGAGATCAATCTGCCGGCCCGGTTCGCCGGCGCGCTCGGCGGCCCCCAACAGGGGGACCGGCATTCCATCGGCGGCAACTTCGCAACCGGCGCTTTCGCAACCCTGCTGGCGACGCCCTGCTCGGCGCCGTTCCTCGGCACCGCCGTCGGCTTCGCGCTGGCCGGCAGCATCGCTGATACCTTCGCCGTGTTCGCGGCCCTCGGGATCGGCATGGCGCTGCCGTTCCTGATCATCGCCGGGGTGCCGGCGCTGGCCACCAAGCTGCCCAAGCCGGGCGCCTGGATGGTCCGGGTCAAGCAATTCATGGGCCTCGCGCTCGCCGCCACGACCCTGTGGCTGCTCTCGGTTCTCGCCGTGCAGGTAAGCCCGACCGCCGCCGTGATCATCGGCATCATCATGGCCGCCATCGGCGTCATCCTGTGGATGGGCAGCCGGATGGCCGAAACCGGCAGGCGCGCCGCGATGGCCGGTCTCGCCGCCGCCATGCTGGCGGCCTTCCTGGTCCCCGGCCAGGTGGCGCCGCGGGCCGAGCTCAACACCGCCAAGGAAGCCTACTGGACGCCCTTCGAGCCCGCGCGAATTCCGCAGCTGGTCGCCGAGGGCAAAACCGTTTTCGTCGATGTCACCGCCGAGTGGTGCATCACCTGCCAGGTCAACAAGGCCACCGTCCTCAACCGGGGCGAGGTCAACGAGTTCCTCAAAGGGGATGAAGTGATCGCCATGCAGGGCGACTGGACCCGCCCGAACGAGACCATCTCCAAGTATCTGGCGGGCTTCAACCGCTTCGGCATCCCGTTCAATGCGGTCTACGGCCCGGGCGCGGAAAACGGTGTCGTGCTGCCCGAACTGCTCACCGCCGGCATCGTGCTCGGCGGTATCGAGAAGGCTTCCGGCGGCGTGCTGGCGGCGAAATAACCGGCCGGACAACCCTGCAAAAAAACCCCACTAAATTTGTCGCTGACGTTGGCGGGACCGCGGCCTATAAAGACGCATCTTCCGAATACCTGACCATAAAGGACAAGACATCATGGCACTCAGCGTTGGCGACACCATTCCCGCCGTCACCCTCCGGCACAAAACCGCCGAAGGGATCGATGAAATCACCACCGATGAAATCTTCAAGGGCAAGAACGTCGCCTTTTTCGCCGTGCCCGGCGCCTTCACGCCCACATGCTCGGCCCAACATCTGCCGAGCTTCATGGACAATGCGGACGCGTTGAAGGCCAAGGGCGTCGACAGCATCGTTTGTCTGTCGGTCAACGATGCGTTCGTCATGGGCGCCTGGGGCGCCGCTCAGAACGTCGGCGATACGGTCCTCATGGTGGCCGACGGCAATGTCGAGTTTACCCAGGCCGTCGGTCTGGAACTGGACGGCTCCGGATTCGGCCTCGGCCGGCGCTCGCAGCGCTACTCCATGTATGTGGAGGACGGCGTTGTCAGGCAGCTCAACATCGAGCCCGCCGGCTCCTTCGGCGAGAGCAGCGCCGAAACGCTTCTGGAACAAATTTAAGAAGACCGGAAAAATTCAAAATTCTCGCGTCCAGCGAGGGAAACGGGCGGTCCGGCGGGGCCGCCCTTTTTTTCGGGGGCTAGGTCCGTGCCGTCGCCGCCCGATGTTCCTTTTGGAGATTGTAGTAGTTGCCGGCGAAGATGATCAGCGCGCCCAACAGCACCCACAGTTCCAACGCCTCGTCATAGAGGAAGAACCCGACCACGGCGATAAACGGCAGGCGGAGGAAGTCGATCGGCATCGCAATCGTGGCGTCCGCGAGGCTGAAGGCGCGGGCCATGCAGTAGTGGGCGAACATCCCGGTAGATCCGATCACCGCCAGAAACGGAATATCCTCGAGAGTTGGATTGACCCAGTCGAAGGTCGCCGGAATAAGCCCCAGCGGCAGCTGAATGATCGACATCATGATCAGGATGGTGAGCGGGGATTCGGTGCGCGTCAGGCTCTTGGTGCAGGTGAGGGCCCCGCCGAACCCCACGGCGCCGATCAGCATGATCCAAGTGCCCACGTGGATTTCCTCGAATCCGGGCCGGACGATGAGCAGAATGCCTGTGAAGCCCGCCGCGACGGCGATCAGTTTGCCCCCCGTCAGCTTCTCGCCCAGAAATATGGTGGCGAGAATCAGAATCCATATGGGGACGGTGAACTCGATGGCGAACACTTCGGCCAGGGGCAGCATGGCGACGGCCACCACCCAGGAAAACTGCCCGACGAAGTGAATGAGGTTGCGGAAGATATGGAACCCGAGCCGCTGGGTTCGCATGGGCTGCCAGTCGGCCCGCCAGGCAAGGAACAGCAGGACCGGAAGGCCAAGCGCACCCCGCCAGAAGACGATCTCGAAAGAGCCCATGGTGTCGTGCAGCTCGCGGACGCCGACGGCCATGGCGCTGAACCCCAGCATCGCGCCGACCATCCAGGCACCCGCCCTGATGATGGCGCGGGGACCCTGCTGAGGGAGTGTCTCACTCATCCAGGAAGCAGCGGTTCCGGGCGCCGTCGATCAGACCCGCTCCGACAGCCAGATGGCGAGACGGGATCCGGCCTTGATGGCGGCGGTCAGGGGCTCATAGCCCGGCGCCTTTTCGGCATCGTGTTCGAGGGCGGTCTCCCGGTGCTGGGCCTCCTCGGCGCCGAACTTCTCGACGATCCCGGTTAGCTCGGGATCGCCTTCGCGTTCCAGGCGGACGGCCTGCCCGGCGTAATGCTCCTCGATCACTTCCTCGACGGCCACCGTGCAGGCCATGGCCGCCTCGCGCCCCATCAGCGCCGTCCCCGCGCCCAAGGCAAACCCCGCCACATGCCAGACAGGCATCAGCACGGTCGGCCGC
The DNA here is from genome assembly GCA_965207535.1 of Rhodospirillales bacterium. Classification (GTDB taxonomy): domain Bacteria; phylum Pseudomonadota; class Alphaproteobacteria; order Rhodospirillales; family UBA2165; genus JAJDXO01. Next base: position 85,335 of record CBDBMR010000017.1, read on the forward strand.
ACGCGGCGGCGCACCATCAGTTCATTGAAGGTTTCGAGATGCCGTTCCTCGACGGCTGCCATCTCGCGAAGGACCGGGCCGTCCTTCGACCGACCGAGGACCGCCAGCTGTCCGTCATAGATTCGCTTGGCGCCGTACTCGCCCGCCTGATCGACGCGGATCATCCGGGCAAGCATTTCGTCCCGCGGCGGATCGCCGGGCATTCGTGAAAATCGCTTGGCGCGTTTGGCCGCCGTATTCACGCGGACGTCCCTCCATCCATCCGGCGCGCGGCGAACAGGCAGACCGCGGCCAGCACCAGGGATACGGCCATATTGTAGGTGGCCATGGAGACCCCGAAAAGCGTCCAGTCGATTTCATCGCACGGTATTACCGGTTTCAAATCCCGCAAGCCGGCCCGGAAATTCTCGAAATTGGCCGGAATGTCGATGACGCCGCCGCAGCCGGCCGCCGAGGACCACCAGTGCTGCTCCACCCCGACGTGATAGAGCGCGACGCCCGCGCCTGCGGCAAATACCAATCCGGTCAGCACCGCGAGATGGGCACGGTTGATCATCGTGACCCCGATCCCGACGGCGCCCAGAAACAATACCGCCACATACGGAACCCGCTGATAGATACACAACACGCAGGGCTCGAGATCGAAAGCGAACTGCGAAATCAGAGCGGCCCCGAGCGCGCCCAGCGCCGCGAGCGTCATCAACGGAAACAGGTTACGTGAAACAAGGCCGGCCATGAGCCCGGATTAAAGGCCTAGATGACGAACTTGACCAGCACGAAACCGCCGGCCAGCAGGATCACGAAGATCACGAACAGGAGGCCGAGCCGCTTTTCGATAAAGGCGCGGATGGACTCGCCGAAGTACCACAGCAACCCGGCAACGATGAAGAAGCGCATGCCGCGGGCGAGGATGGAGGCGATGGTGAACACCAGCAGGTCCAGCCCGGTGACGCCCGAGAGAATGGTGATCACCTTGTAGGGAAACGGCGTCAGGCCGGCGATGAAGACCGCCCAGGCGCCCCAATCGTTGTAATAGGCGCTGAACTCGCCGAAACGCTCGGCATAGCCGTAGAAATTGAGCACCGGACTGCCTACCTGATCGAACAGCAGGGCGCCGATGGCGTAGCCGAAAATGCCGCCGAGGACGCTGGCGGCCGTGCAGACGAAAGCTATTTTCCAGGCCTTTTCCCGCGCCGCCAGCACCATCGGGATGATCAGGACATCCGGCGGGATCGGAAAGACGGAACTCTCGACGAAGGCCACCAGCGCCAGCGCCGAGAGCGCGTGCCTGTGCCCGGCGAGGTCGAGGGTCCAGTCGTAGAGGCGGCGGAGCATGCGGCTTGCTATCCCATTCTGGGCCCCAGGGCAAACGACGGGCCCGGACGCCCGGGGGCTTTCGAAGTCTCGCGGGCAATGTCAAAATCAGGGATGGCCCGGGACATCATTTATGGCGGCTACACACAGGCCGAGCTCGATCGGCAATACGATCAGGCGACGCTTGTTCCGGACAACGCACCCTACATGGAGGCCGAGGCCGAAAAATCCGCCGCCGCGAAACAGGCGTTCGATTGCGCACTGGACGTGGCTTACGGACCCGGACCGAGGGAAGTGATGGATGTCTACGGCGCCGGGGGCGGAAGCAGGCCGATACTGGTATTTTTTCACGGCGGCGCCTGGCGCCTGGGATCGAAGGATCAGGCCGGGGGCGCCGCGCATTTGGTTGTTCCGGCCGGCGGCCTCCATGTCTCGGTGGAGTTCGATCTTGCGCCGGACTCCACGCTGGACGTGATCCTGGACCAGTGCCGGACAGCGATCGCTCACGTCCACCGTCACGCCCGGGAATTCAGCGGCGATCCGTCGCGCATCCATCTCGGCGGCATTTCTTCCGGCGCGCACCTGGCCGCCGCCGCCTGCCTGGCCGACTGGTCCAGGTACGGTTGTCCTTCGGACGTCATCAATAGCCTGACGATCGTCAGCGGGCCCTACGACCTGGCGCCGGTAAAACTGAGCGCCCGGAACGAATATATGTTCCTCGACGATGCGGCGGTCGAGCGAAACACCCCGAACCGCCATCTCGACCGCCTCCCCAGGGACGTGACGGTGGCTTGGGGCGGACGCGAGCTCGAAGAGTTTCAACGGCAGGGCAAGGCGCTGGCCGGAATGCTGGCCGACGGGGGGCACGCCGTCACGACCTGCTTTCTGGCCGAGTGCAATCATTTCGAAATGGCGGCTCAGATTTATGCGGCGGACAGTCCCATCGCATCGGCCATTCTGTCCCAGATGGGATTGTACCGGTCGGGCGCACGCACGCCCGGCCACCGGAACGCCTGACCACCTGAGCGCCCGGCCACCTGAGCGATTGACCCGAACGCGTCGGCGGCTATCATCCGGCGTCGCCGCGGGCGTGGCGGAATTGGTAGACGCGCTGGATTCAAAATCCAGTTCTGGTGACAGAGTGGGAGTTCGAGTCTCCCCGCCCGCACCACCTCCTGAAATCACCCTGTCAAGGCAGCCGAGATGCCGGGCCGGGGCCGTCGCCCCGTGGCGGATGGAACCGAAATCGCTTTCGAGTGAGGACCCTCCGGCGCACCAATCAGAGAAGCGCCAGCGGAATCTGCGGGAACGCAATGATCAACAGCAGGACGATCAGCATCGTCGCCGCATAGGGCGCGGCGCCGGTAAAGATATCGCCGACCGTGATGTCGTCTCGCTGCAGGTTGTTGTGGATGACGAAACATGCAATCCCCAACGGCGGCGTCAGCAGTCCAATCTCGACCGCGATGATCGTGACGATCCCGAACCAGATGAGGTCGACACCCAAATTTTGGAGGATGGGAAAAGCCAGCGGCACGGTAATCAGCATGATGGAGCCGGAATCCAGAATGGTACCCAGCAGAATGATGGTGACGATGTAGATCGCGAGGAGTTCGCCGGGACCCAGGCCCGAAGATTGGATAAAGCCCTCCATCACGCCCGGGATTCCGGACACAACGATCATCTTCGAATAAAGATGCGCCGAGATCAGCAAGAAGCAGATGGCGGCGGTTACGTGACCGGTTTCCTTCAATACCTGCCACAAATTCGCCCAGGTCAGCGTCCGTTTCAGGATCGACAGCAGCAAGGCCGCGAACGCGCCGATACCGCCCGCTTCGGTCGCAGTGAACCAGCCGAGCCAGATGCCCCCGAGCACGATAAAGATCAGAATGACGATGGGAACCAATTTGACCACGAGTTCATCGGTCCCCATGAGCGATTCCGCTTTTTGAACCTCTCCGCCGACCGCGACGAAGTTGGGGAACCGGTGGGCCAGCACCCAATTGAGGATGGAAAATGCGGCGGCCAGCAGAATGCCCGGCAGAATGCCGGCAATAAACAGGGCGCCAATTGAACTCTCGGTCAGGATGCCGAACAAAATCAGCAGCATGGAAGGCGGGATCAGCATCCCGAGAACGCTGGAGCCGGCAACCACACCGACGGCGAAGCGCGGGTTGTAGCCGAGTCGCAGCATCTCCGGCACGGCGACCTTGGTGAATACGGACGCGGACGCGATCGAGGAGCCCGTGACGGCCGCAAAGACCGCATTGGCCGCCACCGTCGCCGTGCCCAGCCCGGCCTTGACCCGCCGGAACAGATGATTGGCGACGTCATAGGTGTCCTTGCCGATACCCGAGACGCTGACCAGCAGTCCCATGAGCACGAATAGGGGAATGACCCCGAATTCAAACCGCCGCAGGCTCTCGCCCGCAGCCAGTGCGAGCAGCTTCCCGGCGATGGTCATGTCCTCGCGGATCAATGAAACGCCGATAAAGGACAACAGCGACAGGGCAACGCCGATGTGCACGCCGATATAGACCAGCACCAGGACGCCGATGATCGACACCAGACCGATATCGACGGAACTCATGCCGAGGTCTCCCCCGAAGTCCCCCTTTGGCTCGCCAGGAAGCGGAGGTCGGCAATGAACAGCCGCAGAAACTGAATGGCGCAGACGCCCGCACCGGCGACCACGACCGCCTTGATAGGCCACTCGGGAAACGTGAAATCCCCCTCGGTGCCGTCATAGGAATTGAGGCGCCAGGCCTTTTCCAGCAGGGGCATGGAAAACTGCACCAGCACGACCATCAGGACGACGCCGGCGAAATGAAATACCGCCTGCATCGAACGGCCAAGAACCGGCCTCGTGTCGAGAAGTTTGCCGATCAGGACGTCCGACCGGGTGAGCCGTCCGGCACGCAGCGCGTCGGCGAGCTGAAGGAATACGATCGCCACGATCGACATGGTGATAATCAGCGGCACGCCCCGGACCGGGCTGTTGAAAAACGCGCGCATCCCGACATCGATGACGATGAGCATCATCATGACGAAGATCCATGCCGTCCCCAGTGTATTCAGGGTCGTTACGATGACGTCAAGCCATCGGCCCAGGCGGCGGCCCCAGCCGGCAGGCGAAGCCGCCGGCCGAGGTGCCAAATCATCGGTCATGGGCGATACCGCGGACGGCTATTCCTTGTCCCAGTCCCGGACAAAGGTTTCGCCACCCGCCCGCAGGGCATCGAGATAAGCCGCCAACACCTTGCTGGCCGGCAGACCCCGCTTGTCCCACGTCTCGGCCCATTGCTTCGGCAGGTTCGGTAGTTTGTGCGCCCACCGCTTGCGTTCTTCGGCCGGGAACTCGGTGATCCGGAGACCCTGTTTGGCCATGATGCCGGAGAACTTTTTCTCGAGCGCGATCGTCAGCCCGGAGTATTTGGTCATCATCTGACCGCCGGTTTCACGGAAGATTTTTTGGGCGTAAGGCGGCATGCCGTCGAAGGTCTCTTTGTTCATGGTCAGGCTGACGCCGACGGTGGAGCCGAAACCGACCCGGGTCATGTACTTTGCCGCTTCGTGCACCTTGTACACCATGGTGAGCATGATCGAGATGGGATAGCCGTCATAGAGCCCGCTCTTGATGTTGTTGAGCGCCTGGTTCATCGACGACGTCACCGGGACCGCGCCCGTCGGCTTCAACCACGCCGACGCGGCACCCGTCGCCCCTATGCGGTGACCCTTGAGATCCTCATATTTGGTGACCGGAAAATTGGTGATGAGGTGGAGTGAATCGGAAGCCCCTGCGCCAAGCCAAACCTGGTTCCGTTTGGTCCAGGCGGCTTTCATCTCCGGAAACTGTTCGTGAAGCTGCTTATTGACCTTGTTCAGCAGCATCACGTTGGTGGTGCTGAACGGCACCTTGAAGGAAATTTGCTCGAGGGGCAGGTTCGACTCTTCGAACGAGTTGATGACGAGAGCGATTTGGGCGAGGTTGTCTTCAACTGCTTCGAAGGTGTCACGGAAATTGGCAAGGCTGCCGCTCCATGCTTCGGTCCACTCGATCCTGAAATCGCCCCCCGCCGCGAGGCGCTTGTTCACCGTCGGAATGAAAAAATTCTTGGCGAGGCGGACCGCCGCATTGACCGGCGGAACCGGTGCGGAGAACGTCATTTTAGCGGTTTCCGCAGCCACCGGCGTCGCCGCCAATGCCGTCATCGCGGCGCCCGCGACGGCCGACGCAAAACTAATTTTTCTGATCATTTGAAGCCTTCTCCCAAAAGAACGGTTATTTTGAAACAAAGTATTTTCTTATTCGTGGCGCTCAGCCGACGCGGTAGGCGTTGGGAAGGTCCGCTTTAACCTCGTTGCGCAAAATCCCCAAGCCCGTAATTTCAACCTCGCACACATCCCCCGGTTTCATGTGAACCCGGCCGGCATATTTGACCCCGCCGCCATCGTCCACATGGCTCTCGATCTGCGCCTCGATATCGTCCTCGGCGGGCGGCAACGCGCCCGGCGTGCCGGTGACGATCACATCGCCGGGCCGCAATATGTGGCCGATGGAAATGTAGTGGATCAGCGCCTCGACATTGAAGATCAGCCCGTTGACGCCTTCGTGCTGGCGCTCCTTGCCGTTGAGCCGGGTGATGATCTCCTTCTCGTAGGGATCGCCGAATTCGTCCGGGGTCATCATCCACGGCCCGAAGCTGCCGGACGCCTCGAAATTCTTGCCGAGCCCGAACTGGCGGTTGTGGCTCTGGAATTCGCGGACGCTGCCCTCGTTGTGGATCGAGTACCCGGCCACGTGGTCCATTGCCTTGTCCTTGGGAATGTGGCGGCCGGGCTTGCCGATGATCACTGCCAGCTCACCCTCGTAATCGAAGGCCTGACCCACATCCGGCGGCGGCGCCAGCAGCGGCCGCAGATGCCCGACATGGGATTTGGCGTGACGCAGAAAAATATGGGGGTAGTGCGGCGACGTGGTCAAGCCCGTCTCGTCGATATGGCTCCGGAAATTCAGCGCCAGCGCCCAGACGGCATTGGGGTCGGTGATGACCGGTTCAAGTTCGACGTCGTCGAATGTCAGGTCGGCCGCCTTGCCGTCCGCCGCCGCCGCGGCCCGTGACAATCCGTCCTCCATGGCGATGATCCGGCGCAGGTTGGACGGAAGATCGGGCGCCGCATCGTTTAGCGCGACGAAGCCCGTGCCGTCGACCATGACCCCGACGCCGGGCGCATCGTTGTGCCGGTAGGAAACGAGCCGCATGTAGGAATTCCTCTCCTGTCACACCGTAAAAAACGGACTATGCTCATTTTTTCTCAAACTAGCCAAACCGGGCACTCAAGCCAACACTTCGAATGTGGCCGATGCAGGGGGACGCCGATATGAACCGGGTGCACATCGTTGCCTTCAACGCCAGCGACTATGGAGAACTCATCCGCGCCGAGTTTCCCGAACTCCAGGTAACCGTGGAAGACGTCACGGGAAAGGCCACGGCATCCTTCGCGGATGCAAACGTGCTGATCGGGTTCGGGCCGGCAATGACCGACGAACTGGTCGCCGAAGCCACTGACCTCAGATGGATTCAGGCCCTTGGAACCGGGGTCGACGGATTCGATGACCGAGTCGATGTCGGCAAGGTGATTCTCAGCTCCATGCGGGGCATCCACGGCCCCCAGATGGCGGAAATGGCGTTCCTCATGATGCTGTCGTTCGTCCGGCGGCTGCCGTTCATGCTCGAGAACCAGACCCGTAGGCGTTGGCAAAGTTTCACCGCCGCCAAGCTGGAGGGCAAGACGGCCGTCATCATCGGTATCGGCTTGATCGCCGATGCCCTGGCCGCCCGGTGCCGGGCATTCGGCCTCAGGGTTCTGGGCGTCTCCGGGACGCCGCGCGAGGTCGCCAACCTCGACCGGGTATACGCGCGCACCGACATGGAGGCGGCGGTGGCGGAGGGGGATTTCGTGATCCTGCTGGCGCCGTTGACCGACGAGTCCCGCGGCATGATCAACCGGCCCGTCTTCGAGGCGATGAAGCCGTCGGCCTGTTTCATCAATCTCGCCCGGGGCGGCGTCGTCGACGAACGGGATTTCGTGGAGGCCATGCGGGGCGGGCAAATCGCCGCCGCCGCCCTGGACGTTTTCGTCGACGAGCCGCTGCCGGAAACCTCGCCGCTGTGGGACCTGCCCAATGTGATCATTACCCCGCACATGGGCGGGCGGACCGAAGGCTACGTCGATCAGGCCATGCCGATCATCCGTCACAACTTCCGCTGCTATTTGGACGGCGCGCCCGAGAACATGAAAAACAGGGTAACCGGTTGAAAATAAATTGCTATTTGGGCGGGGAATAATTCATCCGCCCGGGCATTGATATCATCGTGGCGCCGCAATGCGGCGCCGACAACCGTAACCCGATTCCATATGGAGACTCGATGATGTCTAAATTCCTTGCTGCCTTTGTCGCTCTCTTCCTGGTCGCCGGCTGTGCCTCGGACACCATGATGAAGAAAGACACCATGAAAAAAGACACCATGATGAAGAAGGACGAGATGAAGAAAGACAAGATGATGAAGAAAGACGAGATGATGAAGAAAGACACCATGATGAAAAAGGACAAAATGTCCAAATAGACGGCCGCTTCGTTATAGTTGACGCCGGTGACCGGGAGGTGTGCGGGAGCGCTCTCCCGGTGACCCGCCGACCGAACCCTGGGATTTCTTTGGACCAAAGCCCGCGATGGATAAACGCAAGGACATCATCGAGCAGATGCCGCACTTGATGCGCTATGCCCGCGCCCTCACCCGGGACGCCGTGGCCGCCGACGATCTGGTGCAGGATTGCGTTTCGCGGGCGCTGAGCCGGCTGCATCTGTTCAAGGCGGGAACCAACATGCGGGCCTGGCTGTTCACCATTTTGCACAACATTCACGCCCAGAACATGCGCACCCTCGGCCGACGCCCCCGAGCCGTGCCCCTGGACCACGAACTCGAGGAGCGGCGCGGCGCCGGCCCGACGCAGGACGCCCCCTTGACGGCGCGTGATCTTCAGCGCGCCCTCGATCATCTGCCGGACGAACAGCGGGAAGTGGTCCTGCTGGTGGGGCTCGAGGATATGACCTATGCCGAGGCCGCCGAGGTTACGGGCGTGCCGGTCGGCACGATTATGTCGCGCCTGGCCCGCGGCCGGGAGCGGCTTCGGAGGATGATGGCCGAGGGAGTCCCCGCCCTGAGGAGTGTCAAATGACCAGCGAGACAGGTTTCACCGAAACCGACCTCCATGCCTATGCCGATGGCGAGCTGGACCGGGCCACCCTCGCCGAAATCGAGCACTGGCTTGCCGAAACTCCCGAGGCCGCTGCCCGAGTACATGCCATCAAACTCCAAAAGCATTTGATGCATGAGCTCCACGACGAAGGCCTGGAGGCGCCGTGGCCGGAGGGTGTCGACGAAATGCTGACCGGAGAGCCCGAACGGAAATGGTGGCCCGGCTGGACGAGGCTGGCCGCCTCGGTCCTGCTTCTGCTGGTCGGCGCCGCCGCCGGTTGGGGTGTTTCCCAGGCCGGGTCGCCGGAGCAAACCGCCGGGCGGAGCTTCGTCCAAAACGCGCTCTATGCCCACGCCGTCTATTCCCACGACGAACAGCGCCCGGTCGAGGTCAGCATCGACGAGGAGCAACTGCTGGTCGACTGGCTGTCCGAGCGGGTCGGCGAAAAGCTCATGACCCCCGACCTGGCGAGCAACGGCTTCAAGCTTATCGGCGGCCGTCTGGTGTCGGACACCGGAATGCCGGCCGCGCAGCTCATGTACGAAGACGTGCGCGCCAAACGGGTCACGCTCTATGTGCGCAAGGCGTTCGAGGACAAGGACTCCGCATTCCGGTTTATTTCCGAGGACGGCATGGTCGCCTTCTACTGGACCGATGGGCCGCTGTCCTACGCCCTGACGGGAGAGATGCCGCGGGGCGACCTCCTGGATCTCGCCCAAATGGTCTTCAAGGACATTTCTTCCTGACGGCGGATCGTTCGTCCCTGACGGCCCGTCACCCCGGCAGGGCTGACGCGATCATATCATCAAGCAAGAAATCGGGTTTCTAAAACGGTGCGTCGACGGCCTTGCAGACGAACTTCATTAACGGCGTCACCGCCCTGAAACCATCCTCCACGTCGGAAACGAAGGAATTGGCGCGGGCTGCGCGTTCGGTGTCGTAACACATGGCGAAGAAGGTTTGCCGCTTGATGTCTTCGATATGCTTTTCGTCGGCCGAGAAACCCTTGGGTGGCCGTTTCAAGGCATCCCCCATGATGCCGCCGGTTTTCGCGTTGAGCGTCTTGTTGTTGACGACCCGGGTCCAGGCGGCGGGGTCTTTGCCGATCGCGATCCGGATCTTGGCGAGTTCAGGTGCGGGCGGCTTCCAAATTCCACCGCCGTAGATCACCTTCCCGGGCTCGAGGTGAAGATAGAACCCGGGGGCGTGCACATCCTTGCCGGCCGAATGACGGAACTGCACGGCCACGTGCTCCTTGTACGGCCGCTTGTCCTTGGAAAAGCGCACATCCCGATAAATCCGGAACATGGATCCGCCGCTGGGCTTGGGATCGGCAACGTAATGTCTTGAAATCCGGGCGAGGCGCGGCGCCATTTCCTCGATGAACGAGATGCAGGCCGCCACCACCACTTCGCGGTACCTGTCCTTGTTGGCCTCGAACCAAGGCCGCTCGTTGTTGGCTGCCAGCTCTTCGAAAAACTCGAAAAAATCCCGGCCGAATCCGGTGAAAGGCCCGGTGAAAGACATGGTGCGCTCCCTGAGTATCGCCGTGGCCGTGAGGATAGCGCGCACCCGTTCGGTGCGCCACCAACCGAACGGGCCAGCCCGCTAAGTCGTCGCCATGGAGACCGCGGCCATGATCTCCTCGTCGGGCACGTCGTCGAAGGATGCATAGTTCATGGTGTAGAGGCGGTTGTAGAGGCCGCCCATGGCGATCAGTTCGTCATGGGTGCCCTGCTCGATGATTTCGCCTTCCTGGAGGACGATGATCCGGTCGGCGTTCCGCACGGTCGCCAGACGGTGGGCGATGACAATCCCGGTTCGGCCTTCGAGCAGTTTCGCTAGTGCCTGCTGGATCTGCCGTTCGGTAAAGCTGTCGACGTTGGCGGTCGCTTCGTCGAGCACCAGGATGCCGGCGTCGGCGATGACCGCCCGGGCGAAACTCAGCAACTGCCGCTGCCCGATGGACAGGTTGACGCCGCGCTGCCCGAGCATGGTGCCATAGCCTTCGGGCAGCCGGCTGATGAATTCATGGGCACCGACCGCCTGGGCCGCCTCGATGACCTCTTCCAGCGTCGCGTCCTGTTTGTGGTAGCGGATATTGTCGAGGACGGTCCCGGTAAACAGGAACGGTTCCTGAAGCACCATGGCGACGTTGCGCCCAAGGCTTTCCTGGGAGACGTCGCGGACGTCGTAGCCGCCGACCCGCACCTCGCCTTCCCAGACGTCGTAGAACCGGTGCATAAGCGCGGCCGTGCTTGTCTTGCCCGAACCCGTGGGACCGACGAGGGCCACCGTCTCGCCCGGCCTGATGTCGATGTTGATGTTCCTGAGTACCGGCTGGTCGGGCAGATACCCGAAGGTCACGTTCTTGAACCGAACCGCGCCGTCGATCGGGCCGGGGTCGATGGCATCCGGCTTGTCCTCGACCTCGACCTTTACGTCGAGTACTTCGAGGATGCGCTGAGACGACGCCATGGCGCGCTGCATCATGTTGTATTGCATCATCAACGAGCGGATCGGGTCGAAGAACCGCTGGACGTAGAACAGGAAGGCGACCATGACGCCCAGATCCAGGGTATCGGCAAGAACCATGTTGCCGCCGACGATGACGACGATGGCCATGGCTATACCGGTCAAGGTATCCACTGTCGGCACCATCACCTGGGCGAGCCGGGTCGCCCGAAGGTGGGAGTTGAGGTTGTCGCGGACCTTGTCCTCGAAGACCTCGAAGTTGACCCCTTGGCGGGTCATCTCCTGAACCGTCCGCACGCCGTTGATGTTCTCGGCCAACGCACCGTTGACGATGGAAGAGGTTTGCCGTGCCAGCATGAAGGCCCGGCGGGCGGCGGGCAGCCAAATGAGGCGGAACACGACCAGCGCCGGCACCACCGTCAGGGTCAGCAGGCCGAGTTCCACATTGAGACTCAAGAGCACGATGACAATGCCGACGACGAGGACGAAATCCCCGATGGCCATGAGCGAAGTTTCGAGAAATTCCTGGATCGAACTGACGTCGCCCTGAAGCCGGGACATCAGCCGGCCGACTTCGGTTTTGTCCATGAAGCTCAGCGAAACCCGCTGCAGGTGCCCGTACATGGCCCGGCGCATGTCCACCAACATCCGCTCGGCAGTCCGCGCCACCAGCGTCAGCTGAAAATAGTTGGCGATGGAATTGGTAATGATGACGCCGAAAAACACCGCCACCGCGATCTCCAGCAGGTTCTCGGACGCGGCACCCCCGACCAGCGCGCCGTCGATGGTCTCGCGAATGACCAGGGGAATGGCCAGCTGGGTCAACGTAAAGGCCAGGATCGCGGCAATCCCAACCGCAACGGTCGTCCGGTAAGGGTGGACGAAGCCTAGGAAACGACGGATGATCCGCCCGTCGAATGCCGCGGCGAATATCTCCTCGTCCCGATCCGTCGTCAGCGCCTTCAGCCGGTCGATGGATTCCCGGCCGGGCGGCGTGATTTTCCTTCGTGCGGACAGGGACATGGGCTTACTCCGCCGGCTCCGGTCCGGCCGGCCCGCCGCCCGCCTCCTTGCCGACGATCTGGAGGTCGTAGAGCGCCCGGTAGCGGCCGCCGGCAGCCAGCAGATCGTCGTGGGCGCCACGCTCAACGATTTGGCCATCCTCCAGGAAGATGATCTCGTCGGCATGCATGAGCGAACTCAGCCGATGGGAGACGATGATGGTCGCCCGGTCCTTGGTCAGATCCATCAGCGCTGCCCGGATGCGCTGTTCGGTCGCGGCGTCGATGGCCGCGGTCGAATCGTCGAATACCATCACCGTCGGCGTCAGCAGGACGCTACGGGCGATGGACAAGCGCTGGCGCTGGCCGCCGGACAGGGAAACGCCCCGCTCGCCGACCAGGGTTTCATACCTCTGCGGCAGCGCGGCAATGTAGTTGTGCAGTTGCGAGGCTTCCGTCGCCCCTTCGATGCGGCTCTGCTCGGCGAAGGGATCGCCGTAGGCGACGTTGGCCGACACCGGGGACGTGAACAGAAACGTATCCTGTTGCACGACACCGACCGAACTCCGAAGCGAATCCAGGGTCACGTCGCGGATGTCCTGGCCATCAATGGTGATCGCGCCGTCGGTGACATCGTAGAACCGCGGGATCAGGTGGACGATGGTCGACTTGCCGCTGCCGGGCGGACCGACAATTCCAAGGGTCTGTCCGGGCCGCACCTCGAAGGAGATATCGGAAATGGTTCGCTCGCCCGGAAATCCCTCGTAGGAAAACCCGACCCGGTCAAATTTCAACAACCCCTCGGTGGGCGCCAACGGCTGGGCGTCCGGCTTGTCGCCAACCGCCGCTTCCATATCGAGGACATCGAACAGGCGGACCCCGGCTACGGATGCGCGGGCGACGCCGTTGATCACCATGCCGATTTGCCGGATCGGCATCTGAAGGATGGTCATAAAGGCGAGGAACTGGGTCAGTTCACCGACCGTCAACTCGCCGGCAAGGATCTTCACGCCGCCGGCCCAGAGAACGAAACCCATGGCGATGAAATAGGCAAAGGTCATCACGGAGGTATTGCCGTAGCGGACCTTCACCCGCTCCATGGAGATGTCGAGCGCCACTTTGGAGCCGGCATCGAACTTCTCCATCTCGAAGTCCTGGGCGCCGAAAGCGCGCACGACGCGAATGCCGCCGAGGTTTTCCTCCATGATCCGGGTCAGCACCGAGAGCGCTTCCTGAAGCTGACGCCACAGGGCACGGATGCGGATCCGGAAAACCAGCCCCCGCCAGAGGGCAAAAGGCACGAAGCTCAGGCTCAACAGACCGAGCATCATGTCACTGCCCATATAGAGATAGGCGCCGCCGCCGACCAGCACCGCTAGCAGGATCATTCGCAGGATACCGAACTCGATGAACTTGCGGATGCCTTCGATGTCCAACATGCCGCGGGTCAGCAGATCGCCCGAATGAATGCGGTCGTGATAGGAAAAGCTGAGACGCTGAAGCTTTTCGAAGTAGGCGAGCCGCAGCTGGTATGCCAGGTGCTGTCCGATCGCCTCACCGAGATAGTTGTGCATCATCGTGAAGCCGCCCCGGAGCACCGCCGCTCCGACGATCAGGCCCGCCGTGAACACGAGTGCCGATTTGACCTCTTCGGCGCCGCCTTGCCCGGAGTCCAGCAAACCGGTCGCATTGTCGACCGCGTCGCCGAGGAACAGGGGGATGAGCAGCTGGAAGATTCCGGCCACGATCACCGACATGACCGCGATGATGCAATGCCAGGGATAGCCGAGCGCCATTTTGCTGATCCGCAGCAGCGCCTTGGCGCCCCGGTCATATTGTCCCTCCAGGGAGGGGACCTTGTAGTCCATTCCCGATTTCGGCCGCGACCCATTGCCGCCGGGTCCCATCGGACCAAAGGGTCTTGCGGAACTTTCGTTCACCGGTTTCCCAATCCCATCTTCGCGCCCGTCCGGTTCCGTGCCACTCGGTGGAGCGGCCCGTGCCGGCCGCTCGCGTCGGAATTGACGGGTCTTTGCGAGAACGGAGCATGATCCGCTCCGCCGGTTCCAAACTAATGGACGGCTTTCGGGCTTTCAAGACGGAGACCGGACCATCCAGGCCGGGACTTCCGGGATCGGGGATGCTAAGAAATCCGAATGAATGATTTGATAAAGATGACCGCCCGCGAGGCCGTCCAGCGTCTCAAAAGCAAAGACGTTTCGCCCCACGAACTCATTGATGCGGCGTTGTCCCGCATTGCCGAGGTGGAACCGTCGGTCAACGCGCTCCCGACCCTGTGTGAAGACCGGGCACGGGATTTCGCCGCCAACCTGTCGGGGGATCCGGACCAGCCCGGCTGGCTCGCCGGACTGCCCGTCGCCATCAAGGACATGAACGAGGTCGGCGGGGTTCGCACCACGTTCGGCTCGCCCATCTACGCCGATCATGTGCCGGAAAAGTCCGACATCACGGTGTCCGCCATGGAGGCCCGCGGCGCCACGGTGCTTGCCAAGTCCAATACGCCCGAATTCGCCGCCGGCGCCAACACCTTCAATGAGGTGTTCGGCAAGACCCGGAATCCCTGGAACACGGCGCTCACCTGCGGCGGCTCTTCGGGCGGATCGGCGGTGGCGCTGGCCACCGGCGAGGTATGGCTGGCGGGCGGCTCCGATCTTGGCGGCAGCCTGCGCACACCGGCGGCTTTCTGTTCGGTGGTCGGCTACCGGCCGAGCCCGGGGCGGGTGCGCCGGGCCGGCGTGAACCCCTTCGACACCATGGGAGTCAACGGGCCCATGGCCCGCAACGTCGGCGACGTGGGTCTGCTGCTCGACAATATGGCCGGCGAGGATATCGCCGACCCCATCAGCCTGCCGGTGCCGGATGTCCCTTACCGGGCGTCGGCCGAAAGCCCCCGGCCGCCGAAGCGGATCGCCTTTACCCGGGATTTCGGCTTCTTGCCCGTCGCCGCGGAAATCAAGGAAATCGCGGCAGGCGCCGCCTCACGTCTCGAAGAGCTCGGCGCCGAGGTGGTGGAGACCCATCCCGACCTGAATGATGGTCCGGAAATCTTTCAAACCATCCGGGCCGCCGCGTACGCCTCCGGCATGGCGGAATTGATCGAACAGCACCGAAACCTGATCAAGCCCGAAGTCATCTGGAACGCGGAAAAAGGGCTGGCGCTCTCACCGGACGAGATTGCCCGGGCCACCGTCGCGCGAGGGGCCCTCTACCAGCGCACCGTTTCCTTCTTCGACGATTTCGATCTCTTGGTTTCGCCGATGACACAGGTTTCGCCGTTTGACGTAGACATCCGCTACGTCACCGAAATCGAAGGCACCGAGTTGGAGACCTATGTCGATTGGATCGCCCTGCCCTCCATCGTCACCCTCACCGCCTGCCCCGCCTTGTCGCTGCCCTGCGGCTTTACCGAAGACGGCCTGCCGGTGGGCCTGCAGCTGGTTGCGCCGCCGAGACGCGATGCCGATTTGCTCTCCATGGCCGCCGCGGTCGAGCAGCTCTTTGGTCTGGCCGGCCAGGTACCCATCGATCCCCGTTGATGTGGGTTAACCCGTATTTCTCACCAGGGTCATGGTCTGCGCGGCGCTGTCGGGTCCGACAGAGCAGGAGAGGCGCGCCGCGCGTCGCGCGTCCACACGCGCGCGGGCGCGTGATGCGGTGACATCGGGCAAGCGCCTCGACGCACGCTGTCCGCCCGATTGCGCCGCCCTTCGGGTCGCGCCCAGGCGCCCGCCCGCTTCGTCGCGGCCCTCAACCGTAGGTGCCGCTACGCTTTTCGGGCCGCTCCTGGCGGCTCGACCGCCTGGACGCGACGCAGGCCGTAACCCTGGTGAGAAATGTGGGTTAAACGACTTGACCACAGGGTGACCCGCTGACACCTTCCCGCCGATGAGAATCTTCCGCCATTACAATGACTTGCCTGACGACTTCCGGGGCGGCTCCATCGCCATCGGCAATTTCGACGGCGTCCATCTCGGCCATCAGGAAGTGATCAATACCGCAGGCGGAGTGGCCAAGGAGCGGGATATTCCATGGGGTGTGATGACCTTCGAGCCTCACCCCCGAATGTTCTTCCAGAAAAGCATCGAGCCATTCCGCCTGACGCCGTTTCATCTCAAGGCGCGAATCATCGAGGAACTGGGCGCCGACTTCCTGATGGTGCTGCATTTCGACAAGAAGCTATCCGATCTTACGGCGGAAGCCTTCGTCGGCGACGTCTTGAAGGCCAGTCTCGATGCCCGCCATATCGTCTGCGGCTTCGATTTCGTTTTCGGCAAGAACCGGCAAGGCGACGGGAACTTTCTGAGGAGCCGGGGTCAGGCGTTGGGCTTCGGCACGTCGAGCGTCGGCGCCGTGCTCGACGATACCGGCGAAGCCATCTCTTCGACCCGCATTCGGGACTATCTCTCCGATGCCGATCCCCGGGGCGCGGCGCGGCTGCTCGGCCGCTACCATGAAATTTCGGGCCGGGTGGTGCGCGGCGACGAGCGCGGACGAACCATCGGGTTTCCCACCGCCAACCTGGAGTTCGATATCAATAACCGGCCGGCCACCGGCGTCTACGCGGTCCGCACCGGGATCGACCGGGGCGGCGTCATCGACTGGCGGGACGGCGTCGCCAATCTGGGCCACCGCCCAACTTTCGGCGATGAAGACCGGATTACCCTGGAAACCCATCTATTCGATTTCGATCAGGACATTTACGGCCAGCATTTGCGGGTCGGATTGGTGGAATATCTGCGCCCCGAGCAGAAGTTCAACGGCATCGATGAGTTGACCGGGGCGATCCGGCAGGACTGCACCGACGCCCGCGCCGTCCTCGCCAAGGAGCGGGACCGAAAAAACTAATGGAATTCCGGGCAACAGCCTTTGATTTCCGGGCCGAGGAGGGATAAAACCGCCCCTCTTGGCGATACGGCCATTCGGATCACATGAGATGAGCATCGACTACAAGGATACGGTTTTCCTGCCGAAGACCGACTTCCCGATGAAGGCGGGATTGGCGAAGCGCGAGCCGGAGATTCTCGAGCGCTGGAAGAAGCTCGACATCCACGCCAGATTGCGGGCCGACTCCAAGGGCCGGGAGAAGTTCATCCTCCACGACGGCCCGCCCTACGCCAACGGCCATCTCCATATCGGCCACGCGCTCAACAAGATCCTGAAGGACGTCATCACCCGCTCCCAGCAGATGCTGGGCAAGGATTCCAATTATGTGCCTGGCTGGGACTGCCACGGCCTGCCCATCGAATGGAAGATCGAGGAGCAGTACCGGGAAAAGGGCGAGGACAAGGACGCGGTGCCGGTCATCGACTTCCGCGCCGAGTGCCGGGAATTCGCCAGTCATTGGATCGAGGTACAGAGCGAGGAGTTTCAGCGCCTCGGCGTCACCGGCGACTGGGACGACCCCTACACCACCATGAACTTCGCGGCGGAAGCTCAGATCACCCGGGAACTGATGAAGTTCGTCCGCAACGGCCTGCTCTATCGCGGCTCCAAACCGGTGATGTGGTCGGTGGTGGAGATGACGGCGCTCGCCGAAGCCGAGGTCGAGTATCACGACCACGTCTCCGACACCATCTGGGTCAAGTTCCCGGTGGATGATTTCGCTGCCAAGTATGAACGGATCGGCGTGGAACACGTAAGGGACCAGGAAACTGGACAACTTGAGCCAACCGGCACTGGGCCAATCGAAAACTTCGTTGAGCGTGAGCACGAATTTCTAGCCGAGTATGATTTGCTATCTGATGCCTCGGTGGTCATCTGGACCACCACGCCCTGGACCATCCCCGGCAACCGGGCCATCGCCTATTCCGGCGCGATCCGATACGGCCTCTACGAGGTGACCGAGGCGCCGGAGGGCAACTGGGCGCAACCCGGCGACAAGCTGATCCTGGCCGATGAACTGGCCGAGCAGGTGCGCCAGGATTGCCGGATCGATGCCTGGAGCCGCACCCAGGATGTGGCCGCGGACACGCTCGCCCGGCTGACCTGCTCCCACCCGTTCCGGGGCTACATGGAGTCCGGGGGCTACGACTTCGACGTCCCGCTTTTCGAGGGCAACCACGTCACGGCGGAGGCCGGCACCGGCTTCGTCCATACGGCGCCGGGCCACGGCACCGACGACTTCGAGGTCTGGACGGCCCACGGCCAGTTGCTGGCCGAGCGGGGCATCGACGCCCGCATCCCCTACACGGTCGGCCCCGACGGCCGGTTCACCGAGGAAGCCCCCGGCCTCGAAGGCAAACAGGTGATCACCGAGAAGGGCGACAAGGGCGATGCCAACGGCGCGGTGATCGAAGCACTCATCGAGACCGGCGCGCTCATCGGCCGCGGCCGGCTGACCCACCAATATCCCCATAGCTGGCGGTCCAAGAAGCCGCTGATTTTCCGCAACACGCCCCAATGGTTCATCGGTATGGATGCGGGCTATGGCGAGCACGGGAAGTCGTTGCGCGACGTTGCTCTCGGCGCCATCCAGGAAACCGACTTCTTCCCGGTGTCGGGGCGCAACCGCCTCTACGCCATGATCGAGAACCGCCCGGACTGGGTGATCTCCCGCCAGCGCGCCTGGGGCGTGCCGATCGCCGTCTTCGTCCACAAGAAGACGGGTGAAATCCTCCGCGACGAGGCGGTGCTCGACCGGGTGATCGAAGCGGTCGAGGCCGAGGGCGCCGATGCCTGGTTCTCATCGGACGCCGGCCGCTTCCTCGGCAACGCCTACGACGCGGACGAGTACGAGCAGGTCTTCGACATTCTTGATGTGTGGTTCGAATCCGGCGCGACGCACAGTTTTGTCCTCGAAGAACGAGACGATCTCAAATGGCCCGCCGATCTTTACCTCGAAGGGACGGACCAGCATCGCGGCTGGTTCCATTCCTCGCTGCTCGAAAGCTGCGGGACGCGGGACCGGGCGCCCTACGACCAGGTGCTCACCCACGGCTTCGTCATGGGCGAGGACGGCTACAAGATGTCCAAGTCACAGGGCAATATCGTCTCGCCCCAGGATGTGGTGAACACCAACGGCGCCGACATCCTGCGCCTCTGGGTGGTGGCGTCCGACTATTCCGAGGACCTGCGTATCGGTCCGGAGATCATCAAACACCACACGGACATTTACCGCCGGCTGCGCAACACACTTCGGTTCCTGCTCGGCAACCTGAACGAATTCCACGACGGCGAACGCCTGCCCGAGGCGGAGATGCCCGAGCTCGACCGCTGGGTCCTTCACCGGCTGCGGGAATTGGACGGCGCGCTTCGAGAAGCCTGTGCGGGTTACGAATTCCATGACTTCTTCACCGAGCTGCATAATTTCTGCACCGTCGATCTGTCGGCCTTCTATTTCGATATCCGCAAGGACGCGCTTTATTGCGACCGGGCGGATTCGATCAATCGCCGCGCCGCCCGCACGGTGCTCAATCATCTGTTTTCGTGCCTGACCGCGTGGCTGGCGCCGTTTATCTGCTTCACCGCCGAAGAGGCGTGGCTGGCGCGCTTCCCGGGCGAGGAGGAAAGCGTCCACCTCCGCACCTTCCCCGACGTGCCGGACGCCTGGCGGGACGACGAATTGGCCGCGAAGTGGCGCAAGATCCGCGACCTGCGCCGGGTCGTCACCGGCGCCCTGGAGATCGAACGGGGCGAAAAGCGCATCGGCTCCAGCCTGCAGTCGGCACCCAAAATCTACGCGGATGCCGAACACCTGGCGGCCGTCGACGGCATGGACGTGGCCGAGATCGCGATCACGTCCGACGTCGAACTGGTCGAGGGCGCGCCGCCTGCGGACGCGTTCACGCTCGACGAGATCAGCGGTGTCGGGGTCGTGCACACCTTGGCCGAGGGCAAGAAATGCGTCCGCTGCTACAAGGTGCTGCCGGAAGTCGGAACGGTGGCCGGACATCCCGAAATCTGCATTCGCTGCGCCGACGCGGTGGAGCACTTCCCCGCCGCCGCCGAATAGCCGTGGCGCGACGGCACACGATCGGCATCGCCTTGGTCATCGCGGTCATTGCCGCGGACCAGCTGACAAAATGGTGGATCGCCGCCTGGGTCATGCAGCCGCCGCGCCGCATCCCGGTGCTGCCGTTTTTCGATTTGGTGCTGGCATGGAATCAGGGCATCAGTTTCGGCATGTTCAATGCCGGCAGCGTTTGGGGTCCGTGGCTGTTGTCGGGAATCGCCCTGGTGATCGTCGTCTTTCTCGGGGTCTGGTTTCGCCGCGCCGAAATGCTGTCGACGACCCTTGCCCTCGGGTTGATTATGGGTGGGGCGCTGGGCAATGTGATCGACCGGTTGCGGCTCGGCGCGGTGATCGATTTCATCGATTTGCATGCCGGCGGCTATCACTGGCCGGCCTTCAACGTGGCCGATGCCGCTATTACCGTCGGCGCCGTATTGTTAATCGTTGAAACGCTATTTTCCCGGGAGCGAAAGAAGCGTAATATTTAGGACACGTGAAATTTGAGGTCCGTCATGAACCGGCAGTTTCTGGGAGTTGGGGCAGGCCTATTGGCCATGGTCGCCCTAACCGCCTGCGAACAGACCAAACAGGCCCTTGGCCAGACCAAGCGGTCCCCGGACGAGTTCGCCGTCTACACGCGCGCGCCGCTAAGCACGCCCCCGGACTACCAGCTCCGTCCGCCGGCCCCGGGCGCCCAGCGCCCCCAGGCCGTCAGCCCGCGTGACCGGGTGGAGCGGACCATCATCAACAGTGCAGGCAGGACGCCGCGACGGCCGGGTGACACCGTGCGGCCGGTGGCCGGCGCCAGCGCCGGGGAAACCGCCATCCTGCGCGCCGCCGGCGCCCTGAACACGGATCCGGGTATTCGTCTTCAGGTCGACAGCGAGACCCGTCGGATCGTCGAAGAATCCAATGACTTCGCGGAAAAGTTGGTATTTTGGCGTGATGCGCCGGACCCCTCGGTCGCCGTCGATCCGGTCGCGGAATCAAAGCGCATCCGGGATGCTCAAGCGCTCGGCAAGCCCATCAACAAAGGCGATGTGCCGGTCATCGAGCGACGGAAGAGAGCGATTTTGGAAGGCCTGTTCTAGCCCGCATTTCCCGCCAGGGTCATGGTCTGCGCGGCGTTGTCGGGTCGACAGAGCAGGAGAGGCTGGCCTCCCAAAACCGCCGGATTACAAAATCGTAATATCACATTGGTGCGAGGCCGGTTTGCCCGGACCGTCCGCGGGCTATAATTTCGGCACCGATTTGCTCAACGGAAAACGGCAGGCAGCCCGTTAAACTCATGATGTTCAGACGCACGCTCTTCACCGCCGCGGTTGCGGCGGCGGCTTGGCTCTCCGTCCTCCCGGCGGCGGCCGAGGTGTTCAACCCGAAAACCTTCACCCTGGAAAACGGGATGCAGGTGGTGGTGATTTCCAATCACCGGGCACCGATCGTCACCCATATGGTCTGGTACAAGGTGGGGTCCGCCGACGAGCCCCGCGGCAAATCGGGAATCGCTCATTTCGTCGAACATCTGATGTTCAAGGCGACCAAGAACCTGAAGTCCGGCGAGTTTTCGCGCACCGTGGCGCGTAACGGCGGGCGCGACAATGGATTCACCTCCTACGACTACACCGGCTATCACCAGAGTGTCGCCGCCGACCGGCTCGGCATCGTCATGCGGCTTGAAGCCGATCGGATGCGCAATCTGATCATCGATCCCAAGGAGGTGGAACCCGAGCGCCTGGTAGTGCTCGAGGAACGCCGGTCCCGGACCGACAACTCACCCGGCGCCAAGCTGTTCGAACAGGTGAATGCCGCGCTCTATCTGAATTACCCCTACCGCGATCCGATCATCGGTTGGGAACACGAGATCAGGCAGATAGCGGTGGAAGACTTGCGGGCCTTCTACGACAAATGGTACTGGCCCAATAATGCGGTGCTGGTGGTCGCCGGCGACGTTACCGTCGATCAGGTCCGCCCCCTTGCCGAGAAGTATTACGGCGTCATCCCGCGGGGACCCGACATCAAGCGGGAACGGACCGCGGAGCCGCCCCACAACGCGGCACGCCGAGTGATCCTTCGAGACCGGCGGGTGCGGCAGCCGAGCGTCCGCAAACGCTATATGGCGCCGAGCCACGGCTACGGCGACAAGCGGCATATTTACGCGCTGCAGGTGCTGAGCGAGATCATCGGCGGCAATACGGGCGTCCTCGCCAAGTCGCTGGTGCGCGAGCGGAAAATCGCCGTCTCGGCAGGTGCGTTCTACCGCTCCGATGGAATCGGCCCCAGCGCGTTCACCTACTTCGCGTCCCCCGCACCCGGCGTTTCCATGGAAAAACTGGAGGCGGCGCTCCAGGTGGAGATCGACAAATTGCTGAAATCGGGCGTGACCGCCGACGAGGTGGCACGCGCCAAATCGCGCATGTCTGCCAGCGCCATCTATGCGCGGGATTCTTCCGGGCGCGGGGCGCGGGTACTGGGCGCTGCGCTGGCCACGGGGCAGACCATCGAGGATGTGGAAGCGTGGCCCGAACGCATCGAGGCGGTCACCCTGCAGCAGATCAATGAAGCAGCCAAGGCGGTGATGATCGAACGCAATTCGGTCACCGGCCTGCTGCTGGCCAAACGGCCGAGCTAGAGGATGAAACCATGAGCCGAGCACGCCTCGCCGGCATGAGTGCCGCTGTCTTCGCCGCCCTTGTATTGACCGCGCCACCGGCCCACGCCGCCGTCAAGGTTCAAGAAGCTGTCAGCGCCAAGGGAATCACCGCCTGGCTGGTCGAGGACCACACCAACCCGATTATCTCGGTCAATTTCGCCTTTCGCGGCGGCAGCGCGCTCGACCCGCATGGCAAGGACGGGGTCGCCAATCTGGTTTCGGCGACCCTCGATGAAGGCGCCGGCGACATGGACGGCGAAACCTTTCAGCGGCGCCTTGAAGACCTCTCCATCTCGCTCAGCTTCTCCGCCGGGCTCGACACGTTTTCGGGCCGGATGCGCACCCTCACCCGCAATCGGGACGACGCGTTCGGGTTGCTGAAACTGGCGATCACCCGGCCGCGCTTCGATCCCGAAGCCGTCGAGCGAATTCGCTCCCAGGTCCTGGCCGGTCTCCGCCGGGCATCGGAAAACCCGCGGCGGCTCGCCAATCGGGCCATGTTCCAAACCGTGTTCCCGGACCATCCCTACGGCCGTCCCACGGATGGGACCCTTGAGACGGTTCCGGTTATCAAGATCGCCGACCTGAAGGCCTTCGCCGCCCGGCGGCTGGCCCGCGACAACCTGGTCATCGGGGTGGTCGGCGATATCACGGCGGCGGAATTGAAAACCCTGCTCGATACGACCTTCGGCGAACTTCCCGCGACCGCCGAGCCCTGGGAAGTACCGGATGTCATCGCGGCGGCCGCGGGCAAGCGGGTGGTGATCGAGAAGCCGATTCCCCAAAGCGTCATCCGGTTTGGTCATGCGGGGATCAAGCGCGAGGATCCCGATTTTTACGCCGCCTATGTGATGAACTACGTTCTCGGCGGCGGCGGGTTCGAATCCCGGCTCCATCACGAGGTGCGGGAGAAGCGCGGCCTTGCCTATTCCGCCTTCAGCTACCTTGCGCCCCTGGATCATTCGGCGCTGATTGTCGGCGGCGCGGGAACGGCGAATGCCCAGGCCTCCCAAACCATCGACATCGTGCGCGCCGAGTGGAAGCGCATGGCCGAACAGGGACTGTCCGAGATCGAACTCGAGGACGCCAAGACATATCTGACCGGATCCTACGCCCTGCGATTCGGCTCCAGCCCGCGAATCGCGGCCATGCTGACCGGCGTTCAGCTGGAAAATTTGGGCCGCGACTATTTCGACATCCGCAACTCGCTGATCGAAAAAGTGACCCTCGACGACGCCAACCGGGTCGCGAAGAGCCTGTTGCGCCCGGAAAACCTGACGCTCGTCGTGGTCGGCCAACCGGAAAACATCTCCGCCAACTGACCGGCCGCGGCCGATCAAGCCTTCCCGAGGGGACGCGCTGGCTGGCCATCGTCCCAAGTGCTAGTGTGAGCCGCCCTTTGGACCGGATTGGAATTGATCGCCAGTGGCGTACTACATCCATGATGTCGATGCTTGTTTGAGCCCCGTGATCGGTCCGGACGGCCTTGAGCCGGATGTCTTTGGCGCTTGGGTGGGCCGCACCGCTTCGGCTCTCGAAACCCTTAGATCCCGGCACGCGGACGGCAGCTTGCCCCTGTTGCGGCTGCCGGAACGAAACGACGACGTGGCGGCGCTCGAGCCCGTCGCCGAGCGCCTCCGCGAGAACTTCAGGGACATCGTCGTGCTGGGAACCGGCGGTTCCAGCCTCGGCGGCAAAAGTCTATCGGCGCTCGCCGACCCGGGGGCGCCGCTTCCGGATGGCGGCCGGCCCGACGGCCCGCGGCTGCATTTCATGGACAATATCGACCCGGTCAGTTTCGATCGCCTGTTCGCCCGCACCGACCCGGCGGCCACCGCCTTCATCGTTATCTCGAAGTCCGGCGGCACCGCCGAGACGCTGACCCAATTCCTCTACTGCCTGGATGTCTTTCGAAAGGCCCTGCCCGCCGGGACGCTCGGCCGGCACTTCCTCGTCGTAACCGAGCCCCGGGACAATCCCCTGCGCCGGCTGGCCGAGGAATACGGCTTCGAGACCCTCGATCACGACCGGGGCATCGGCGGCCGGTACTCGGTGCTTTCCGTCGTTGGCTTGCTGCCGGCGATGATCGCCGGCCTGGATGCGGAAGCGGTGCGCCGGGGGGCGGCCTCGGTCCTGAGGCCCATTCTCGGGCACGCGGGACCGGAGGAAACGCCGCCGGCGGTTGGCGCCGCATTGGCGGTCGCCCTCTCCAGGGAACGGGCCATATCGCAGCTTGTCCTAATGCCGTATGTCGACCGCCTCTATGATTTCGCCTTCTGGTACCGCCAGTTATGGGCCGAGAGCCTCGGCAAGAACGGCGAGGGAACCACCCCGGTCAACGCGCTCGGCACCGTCGATCAGCACAGCCAGCTGCAGCTCTACCTGGCAGGCCCCAAGGACAAGGCCTACACCGTCATTTTCGGCCCGTCCGCCGGCACCGGAGGCCGGGTGCCCGAGGACCTCGCCGGCGACGGCGATCTGTCTTATCTTGCGGGACGCAGAATGGGCGACCTCCTGGACGCGGAGCAGCGGGCAACGGCCGATACGCTGATCGCCAACCAACGGCCGACACGCAGGATCACCCTGCCCGAGGTCAATGAGGAGAGCGTCGGGGCCTTGATGATGCATTTCATGCTGGAGACGATCATCGCCGCGCAACTGTTGAACGTGGACGCCTTCGATCAGCCGGCCGTCGAACAGGGAAAGGTCCTCGCGCGCGAATACCTGGGCCAGGGCGCGGGACAGGAAGAAATCCAATGACCATCCGCATTCTCGGTCCCAATCTGATCAACCAGATCGCCGCCGGCGAGGTGGTCGAGCGGCCTGCCTCCGCGGTCAAGGAACTGGTCGAGAACAGCATCGACGCGGGTGCCCGGCGTATCGACATCGTGGTGACCGATGGCGGGCGGGTCGCCCTGTCGGTCGCGGATGACGGCCACGGAATGGACGCCGACGACCTGGCGCTTGCGGTTCAGCGCCATGCGACCTCCAAATTGCCGGACGAAGACCTGGAGAATATCCATACCTTGGGGTTCCGGGGCGAGGCACTGCCATCCATCGGCTCCGTCGCCCGGTTGACCGTCACCAGCCGCACCGCCGACGCCGACAGCGCCTGGGAAATCAACGTCGAAGGCGGAGCGGTCTCGGGGCCGGAGCCGGCGGCCCATCCGCCGGGCACCCGGGTCGAGGTTCGCGATCTTTTCTATGCGACGCCGGCGCGCCTCAAATTTCTCAAGGCCCCGCAGACCGAGCGCAACCATACGGTTGACGCCGTGCGGCGTCTGGCCATGGCGCATCCCGGGATCGCCTTTTCCCTGTCGGAGGGTGAACGCCGGATTCTCAAACTGCCGCCGGCGCAGGGGGATCTCCTCTCGGCGCGTCTCGACCGCCTGGATGCCATCATGAGCAACGACTTCGGCGCCAACGCCCTGCCCATCGAGGCGGCGCGGGACGGCATCAAGCTGACCGGTCATATCGGCCTGCCGACGCTGAATCGCGGCAATGCCCAGATGCAGTTCCTGTTCGTCAATGGCCGGCCGGTGCGGGACAAGCTGCTGCAAGGCGCGGTTCGCGCCGCCTACCGGGATTTTCTCGCCCACGACCGGCACCCCCTGCTGGCGCTGTTTCTGGAAATCCCGCCCCAGGCGGTCGACGTCAATGCCCATCCGGCGAAGACCGAGGTGAGGTTCCGCGATCCGGGTCTGGTTCGTGGGCTGATCGTCAGCGCCCTCAAGCATGCGCTCGCCGAAGCCGGGCATCGGGCCTCCACCACGGTCAGCTCGGCGGCCCTCGGCGCCATGCGGCCGGCCGATACGCCGCGGACCGGGTTCCTGCCCCGTCAGCCCGCCGGCAGCGGCCTGCCGCCGTCGGCGGCGGGGAACACGGCGCTGGCGGAGACCGCTCATGGGTTCCATCGGCCGCTGGATCAGGCGTATCAGGCGGATCATGGGAGCCACGTCACAACGCCGTCCGCACCCGAAGCGGCTTACCAGGCGGACGAGGACGAGCATTACCCGCTCGGGGCCGCCCGGGCCCAGCTTCACGAGACCTATATCGTTGCTCAAACGGACGAAGGGATCGTCATTGTCGATCAGCACGCCGCCCATGAACGGCTTGTCTACGAAGACATGAAGAAGGCGCTCGCCGCCGGCGGCATCCAACGGCAAGCGCTCCTGATTCCGGAAGTGGTGGAGTTGGATGAAGCCGCGGCGGAGAGAATTCTTGCACGTACGCAGGAACTGACCGAGCTGGGATTGGCGGTCGAAGCATTCGGCACCGGCGCCGTGGTGGTGCGCGAAACCCCGGCGCTGCTGGGCGAGATCGATGCCGCCGGCCTGATCCGCGATCTTGCCGACGATCTCGCCGAGTACGACACCACCCTTTCACTCGAGTCCCGGCTGGCCGACGTATGCTCGACCATGGCCTGTCACGGCAGCGTACGCGCCGGCCGCCGACTGAACGCGCCGGAAATGAATGCATTGCTGCGCCAGATGGAGGCGACCCCGCACTCGGGACAGTGCAATCACGGCCGTCCCACCTACGTGGAATTGCGGCTCGCCGATATCGAACGCCTGTTCGGCCGCCGCTGATTGGCGCAAAAGATGTAGCCGTCCCGGTGAACGACGACGGCATCCGGGGACCAATCCATCAACCCGCCAGTCTAGCCCGCAGGAACGAAATCCGTGCCTGCCCGTAGGTGCGCCGGTCCTCGATGGCGTAGCCGATGGGCGCCTCGAAATCGTGTTTGCTCCGTGTTTCGACGACGCACACCGCGTGCTCCCCCAACAAACCGGCCGATGCCAGGGATTCCAGCGCAGCCGCCTCCAGACCCTCATCGTAGGGCGGATCGAGAAACACCAAATCGAAAGGCCCCGAGATACCGGCTTCATTCGTCAACCGGGCCGCATCCGCCCGCACGATCCGGGCCCGGTCCGCTACTTCGAGATCCTCGACATTCGTCTGGATAACCTCGAGGGACGGGGCGGCGTTGTCGATCAGCACCGCCGACGCGGCCCCGCGTGACAGCGCTTCCAGGCCATAGGCGCCCGACCCTGCAAACAGGTCCAGAACCCGGGCGCCGTCGAGGCCGACCCCCATCCCATGAGCGAGGATATTGAACACCGCTTCCCGTGCCCGGTCGGAGGTTGGACGCACCGATCGGCCGGACGGTACCGCGATGCGCCGCCCCCTAAGACTGCCGCCGACGATCCGCATCGCCGATGAATTTCCCCAGTTGTTCGCGAAGCACCTTGGGCCTGACCTCGTCTACGTCCCCCTTGGGCAGCGATCCCAGTTGAAACGGGCCGTAAGCCGTTCGAATCAAACGGTTCACCGGCCATCCCAGGTACTCCATGAGATTCCGAATTTCCCTGTTCTTGCCTTCACGGAGAGATACGGTCAGCCAGGCATTGGCGCCTTGTTGCCGGTCAAGCGACGCATCGACGCCGCGATAGGCGATGCCGTCCACCTCGACACCCCCGGCGAGACCGGCCAGCCGGGATTCATCGACCCGGCCGTGGACCCGCACCCGATAGCGCCGTACCCATCCCGTCGACGGCAACTCCAGGTGCCGCGCGAGGCCGCCATCGTTGGTCAGCAGCAACAGGCCCTCCGAATTCAGATCGAGGCGTCCGACAGAAATGACCCGCGGCATGTGATCGGGCAGGCGCTCGAAGACGGTCGGGCGCGCCTCCGGGTCATTGTGGGTGGTCAGCACGCCGCCGACCTTGTGATAACGCCAAAGGCGGACGGGCGCCCGGCCGCCGACGGTTTCGCCATCGACGGTGATGAGATTCCCGCCTGTAACGTTGCGGGCCGGTGAGCGCAGCACCTCCCCGTCGACCGCGACCCGGCCCTGGCCGATGAGTTTCTCGGCCTCGCGACGGGAGCAGATGCCGGCACGGGCCAGCACCTTGGCGATACGCTCTCCGGGATGGGACCCCGGCGGGTCTTCGGCGGCCCTAGCCATGACGGGCGGCATCGACGAAAGCGGCGAATATCCGGATATCGGCCGCGTCGACCTCGAACTCCGGGTGCCACTGAACGCCGATGCAGAATTTTTCGCGCGGGGCCTCGACCCCCTCGATCACGCCGTCATCGGCGGTCGCATTGACCACGGCATCGCCGGGCAGGTCCTTGACCGCCTGGTGGTGGGCGGAGTTGACCGACATGCGGGCCACACCGACGATCTCCCGCAACTTGGTGCCGTCGACAATTTGGACGTCGTGCCCCGCCTCATGCCGGGGATTGGGCTGCTCGTGCGCCAGCGCCGCCGGGACTTCATCGGGAATATGCTGGATCAGGGTGCCGCCGAGCGCGACGGCCAACAACTGCTGGCCGCCGCAGATACCGAGGACGGGCATGTCCTCTGCCAGCGCGCCACGGGTGATCGCCAATTCGAAATCCGTGCGCCGTTCCTTGAGGATGACCGTATCGTGGCGTTCGGTCTCGCCGTACAGGCCGGGATCCACATCGAAGTGGCCCCCGGTCACCAGCAGTCCGTCGATCCGGTGGAGATAGTCCCCGGCAAGGCCCGGCTCGTTGGGCAACAGCAAGGGCAGGCCGCCCGCCTTCACCACGGCGCCGGCATAGTTCTGGCGTAGCGCGTACCACGGATATTTGGAGTACGCGCCGCTCTCCTCGGCATCGACGGTGATGCCGATGACCGGCGTTTCCAGGGTCTCGGTCATGGCCGCACTTTAGGCCCGCCGGGAATTGCGCGCAATCTCGCGGCGGCCGGGGCCCGGCTTGACGTGGTGCGGGCCGGGCGACACTGTCTCGGCATGGGTAAGGACAAACAAGCCGCCGCCGCCGGTCCTCATATGGCGGCGGCCCTCGAAGAGGCGGAAGCCGCACGATCGGCGGGCGAGGTCCCCGTCGGCGCGGTGATCGTCCGGGGCGGCAAAATCGTCGCCCGCGCCCACAACCGGGTCGAGCGGGACAAGGATCCGACTGCCCATGCCGAGTTGCTGACCATACGTGAAGCCTGCCGATTATCCGGGGCGGCGCGCCTCCCGGACTGCGATCTCTACGTCACCCTGGAGCCATGCCCCATGTGTGCCCAGGCCATATCCCTTGCCCGCATCCGCAACCTCTACTTCGGGGCGTTTGACCCCAAGGGCGGCGGCGTCGATCATGGTCCGCGCATTTTCCAGCAGCCGAGCTGTCATCATGCGCCGGAGGTCTACGGCGGTATCGCCGAACAAGAGGCGGCTGCTTTATTGAAGGATTTCTTTACCGAGAGGCGGTAACCTCTCGCGAAACGACAATAGCTTGCTACCAAGAAGGATTCGGTGATGGCCAAGGGAGATATCGGCGACAGCATTACATTTGTCGATGGCGGCTGGCACGACGGTTCGCCCAAGGTCCTGGGCCCCGACAGCAACGCCATGTGGCTGTCGTCGATCGTGTTCGACGGCGCCCGGGCCATGCTCGGCGGCGCGCCGGACCTGGAACCCCATTGCGCGCGGGTTGCCCGGTCCGCCGAAGCGCTGGGGATGGTCTCGCCCGTTCCGGCGGAAGAGTTCGTCGCCCTCGCCCGAGAAGGCATCGGCAAGTTCGAAGACGATGCCGAGCTCTATATCTGCCCCATGATCTGGGCGGAGAGCGGTTTTATCATCGCCGATCCGGAGTCCACGAAATTCCTGATCTCCATCTATCGCGCCCCGCTGCCCGAACCGGCCGGCCTCACCGCCTGCCGGACCACCATCCGCCGCCCGGCGCGGGACCAGGCGCCGACCGATGCCAAGGCTTCCTGCCTTTATCCCAATGTGGCCCGTGCCGTCCGCGAGGCCCGCGACAAGGGGTATGACACGGGCGTGGTCCTCGACCCGTCGGGCAATGTGGCCGAGTTTGCCTACACCAATCTGTTCATGGTCTCCGACGGGGTCGTTCACACGCCTGCCCCCAACGGCACCTTCCTGAACGGGCTCACCCGCCAGCGGATCGTGAAGCTGTTGCGGGATGACGGCGTGGAGGTGATCGAGCGGTCCATCGGCTATGACGAGCTCGCCAAGGCGGACGAGCTGTTCTCCACCGGCAACTATTCCAAGGTGCTGCCCTGCACCGGGCTGGACGATCGGGACCTGCAGCCGGGACCCGTGTTCCGCCGCGCCCGCGAGCTGTATTGGGAGTTTGCCCGCAACGCCCGCTAACCCCCGTGCGCCATCGGGACGTAACCGGGCTGGCCGCGGACGCTTTCCAGCCATCGGTTGACCGCATCGTATTTGCCGAGATCGAACCCGCCTTCGTCCGCCACATGGGTGTAGGCATAGAGGGCGATGTCGGCGATGGAATACCGGCCGGCGGCGAAGAACTCATGGGATTTCAAGTGCCCGTCCATCACATCCAGCGCGGCGTAACCGCGCTCCTGCTTCTCGGCCAAAACCGCCGGGTCCGGCGGATCGGGCTGATGGAGCATGAACCGGGCGACGGCGACATAGGGCTCGTGGCTGTATTGTTCGAAGTTCATCCACCTGAGGACATCGGCCTGGCCATAGAGATCGTCCGGCCACAGCGGCGAACCGCTGGCGACGTAGTAGAGGATGGCATTGGATTCGGGCAGCGCCCGCCCGTCGTCCAGCACCAGGGTCGGGATCTTGCCGTTGGGATTGAGCCGGAGAAACTCCGGCGTCCGGGTCTCGCCCTCGAGGATATCGACCTCGACCAGCTCGCAGTCGACACCCAACTGGGCCATGGCGAGGCGCACCTTGTAGCCGTTTCCGGATATGGGATCGTCGTAGAGTATCATCGGGGTCCTACTCCAAGTTGAGATCTTCGCCGGCCAGCGCCTTTCCGATCAGCGTCCGGGTCTCCTCGATCCCGTAGAGCGCGATGAACGAACCCATGCGCGGGCCGGTGGACTGGCCGAGGAGGGTCTCGTAGAGGCTCCGGAACCAGCTCTTGAGGTCTTCGAAATCATGCCGCTTGCCGACCTCGTAGACCTCGCTTTGGATTTCCTCCGCCTCGGCGCCGGCAGGGATAGCCGCCAAGGTTTCAGACAGGTCCTCCAGCGCCGCTCGCTCCGCGTCTGTCGGCGCCCGATACGATTTATTGGGCTTCACAAAGTCCTGGAAGTAGTTGATCGCATACCCCACCAATTGATCGAGGATCGGAGCGCTCTCAGGCGTCGCATCGGGCCGGTAGCGGGAGATGAAATGCCACAGCACCGATTTGTCCTCGGTGTTGCAGACCGCGGCCAGGTTCAAAAGGACGTTGAACCGGATATGGGCCTGCTCCGTCGGCGGATTGCCGCGATGAATGTGCCACGCAGGATTGTTCAACTTTTTCTCGGGCGGCATGTTGAGAAGGCTGTCGACATTGCCCAGATATTCGTCGACGGCGCGCGGAATGACGTCGAAGTAAAGCCGCTTCGCCTGGGTGGGTTTCTGGTACATGAACTGGCTCAGGCTCTCCGGCGGCGCGTAGCGCAGCCACTCGTCGATGGTCATTCCGTTGCCGCGGGACTTGGAGATTTTTTCTCCGATATCGTCCAGGAACAGCTCGTACGTAAAGCCGCTGGGCGGCGCCGCACCCAGGATGCGGGCGATCTTGCCGGAAAGCCGCACGGAATCGATCAGATCCTTGCCCGACATCTCATAATCGACGTCCAGCGCCACCCAGCGCATGGCCCAGTCGGCCTTCCATTGCAGTTTGCAGTGCCCGCCCGTGGCCGGCACCTCCACCTTCGCGCCGTCCTCGTCCTCGTAGATGACGGTGCCCGCCTCCTCGTCCCATTCGACGATCGGCACCTGCAGTACGACGCCTGTCTTCGGACAGACCGGCAGGAAGGGGCTGTAGGTGGCGCGGCGCTCCGGGCCGAGTGTCGGCAGAATAACGTTGATGACCTTCTCGTAATTGGACAGCACCTTGAGGAGAGTTTCGTCGAACTGCCCCGACTTGTAGCATTCGGTGGAACTCTTGAACTCGTAGTCGAATTCGAACTCGTCGAGAAATGCCCGAAGGCGGGCGTTGTTGTGGGCGCCAAAACTCTCATGAGTCCCGAACGGATCGGGGATATCGGTCAGCGGCTTCCCCAGATGCGGCTCGATGGTTTCGGGGTTGGGAATATTGTCCGGCACCTTCCGAAGGCCGTCCATGTCGTCGGAAAAGGCGATCAGGTGGGTTTTGAGGCCGGTAAGCTCCTCGAAGGCATGGCGGACCATGGTCGTCCTGGCCACCTCGCCGAAGGTACCGATATGGGGCAGCCCCGAAGGTCCGAATCCGGTTTCGAACAGCACATGGCCCTTGGCCGGCAATCCGCCGTTCAGCCGTTTTTCCAGGCTGCGCGCCTCGGCAAACGGCCAAGCGTTGGATTGCTGCGCATATTCCCTGAATTCACTCATAGGCCTTGTGCTTTTCGATTTCGGTAATTCTTGGAGCGCGGAACCTAAGCGCCGCCGCGTCATCCGTCAACACAGGCCGGAGGGCCGAAACGCGTGACCGTAGTTCCGGGGATTCTTAACGATGCGGCGGCCCGGCCGGGCGGGTATAGTGGCTGTTCCATGCCCGATGAAACCTCCTCAACGCCGCTGAAACTGCCGCTCGCGCCGGTTCTGGTCGCAAACCACGCCGGCGCCGTGTGGCTCACCTCCGATGGCGAAATCGAAACGCTGTCGAGCCGGGACGCGGCGGCGAACGCGTTGAAGACCATGCCGATCGTGTGCCATGCCAAGGCGACATCGGCCCATTTGGGCAGCGAACCCTTCCCCGCCCTCGATGTCCTGGAACTGCTGGCCTTCGTGCATCCGGCGAAGTTCTGTACCCCGGCCCCGTTGGGCATCGCGCGGTTTCTCGGCCTGCCGGAGCCGGCAGGTTTGGAAGACCAAGCCGCGACCCTCATCCAGGCCGTCGAACGCCTGCACCGCGGATTGTCGGGCGCCTCCGCCGATGCCGAAGGCATCGCCTGGTCCATGGGCCGGGCCGGCTGGCCGTGGGCGACCTCGGTGTTGGCGGCGCTCGGCGGCGGGAACGGCGATCCCAAACACCGGGCGGCAAACCCGGCCGATGCCTTCCGGGCCTGGCGGGACCTGCCCGAATGGTCCGAGCACGCGCCGCCGCCGCAGCCCGGCCATCTTCCGGTGAGCCCGGACGAGGCCGAAGCACAGTTGACGGCGGCGCTCGGCGCCGCGGCGGAGGCACGTCCCCAACAGGTCCTGTTCACCCGTGAGGTCACCCGCGCGTTCGACCCCATCGACCAAGCGGCGCAGCCCCGGACGGTGCTCGCCCAGGCGGGCACCGGGGTCGGCAAGACGCAGGGCTATCTGGCACCGGCCAGTCTCTGGGCGGACCGGAACGACGGGACCGTGTGGGTCAGCACCTATACCCGCAACCTGCAGCGCCAGCTGGACGGCGAACTCGACCGGGTCTATCCGAACCCGGCGGAGAAACCGCTGCGTGCGGTGATCCGGAAAGGCCGGGAGAACTACCTGTGCCTGCTGAACTTCGAAGAGGCGGTCGGCCGGCTGTCGGCCGACACCGGGTCCGCCATCGGCATGGGGCTGTTGGCGAGATGGATCGGCGCGACCCGCGACGGCGACATGATCGGCGGGGATTTTCCGTCCTGGCTGCCCGATCTCCTTGGCTTTCCCGCCGCCATGGGGCTCACCGACCGGCGCGGCGAGTGCATCTATTCCGCCTGCTCGCATTTCTCCAAATGCTTCATCGAACGGACCGTGCGCCGTGCCCGCCGGGCCAAGATCGTCGTCGCCAACCATGCACTGGTGATGGTCCAGGCCGCCCTCGGCGGCGGCGATGAGGCCTACCGGCCGGCCCGGTACGTCTTCGACGAGGGACACCACATATTCGATGCCGCCGATTCGGCGTTTTCGGCGCACCTGAGCGGCGGGGAAACCGCCGAGCTCCGGCGCTGGTTTCTGGGCGCCGAAGGCCGTCGAGGCTCCCGCTCCCGCGGCCTGAAAGCCCGGATCGAGGATTTGCTCGGCGAGGATGAAGCCGCCGTCACCGCCCTCGGGGAACTGCTTCAGGCGGCCCGGACCCTGCCGGGCCCCGGCTGGATGACCCGGCTGACCGAGGGCAATCCTGTCGGGCCGGCGGAGAGCTTTCTCCTGCTGGTCCGTCAGCAGGTCTACGCCCGGGACAAGAATGCGGACAGTCCATACGGCCTGGAGACCGATGCCGTGCCGACCGTCGACGGCATGGCCGGTGCGGCCCTCGAACTGCTCGACACACTCAAGGAAATCGAGCGCCCGGCCCGGGTGCTGATCGGTCATTTGGAACGGCAGCTCGACGACGAGGCCGACGATCTCGACACTGCAACCCGGCAGCGCATCGAGGCGGCCGCCCGGTCCCTGGAGCGCCGCGGCGTCCTTCAGGTCGGGGCCTGGCGCGAAATGCTGACCTCGCTCGGCCGGGAAATCCCCGAAGGCTTCGTCGATTGGATGAGCGTCGAGCGGATCGGCGGCCGCGATTTCGACATCGGCCTTCACCGCAACTGGGTCGATCCCACCCAGCCGTTCGCCGAAACGGTGATCGCGCCGTCGGACGGCACGTTGATTACTTCGGCCACGCTGCGGGACGGGCACGGCGACGACGCCTGGGCGCGGGCGCGGCTGCGCACCGGGCTCGACAAGGTGGGAGACGAGACCGTCACCCTGGATGTCGCCTCGCCGTTCGACTATCCGTCCCAGACCCGGGTCTTCGTCACCTCGGATGTGGACAGGAACGACACCGGCCAGGTCGCCGCCGCATACCGGGAGCTCATTCTCGCCGCCGGGGGCGGTGTTCTCGGTCTTTTTACTTCCATCGCCCGGTTGCGGAACGTTCACGCCCGCCTTGTCGAAGCGTCGGAACTCAACGACGTCACCCTGCTGGCGCAGCACGTGGACCCGCTCGATATCGGCACGCTCATCGACATATTCCGCTCCGATGAGGACTCGTGCCTGCTCGGCACCGATGCGGCGCGGGACGGGATCGACGTGCCCGGCCGGTCGCTCCGGATGGTGATCTATGACAGGGTTCCATGGCCACGGCCGACGATCCTGCACCGGGAGCGCAAGAAGGCCTTCGGCGGCAGCCGGTACGACGATTCCATCACCCGCCTGCGCCTGAAACAGGCCTATGGCCGGCTCATCCGGCAGGCGGCGGATCGGGGCGTGCTGGTGATGCTGGACCGGGCCATGCCGTCGCGGCTGCTCGACGCCTTTCCCGCCGGTGTCAATGTGCGGCGGGTGGGATTGGCGCAAGCGATCAGCGAAAGCGCGGTGTTCCTGGACCGGACCGGCGGAGACGGCTAGAACCTGCGCCCCGGCGGATAAGGCCACTCGGCACCAATCCGCCAATCGAATCTCCGTGGCGGCGACGCAAAAAAAGGGCCGCATCCAAAGGATGCGGCCCCTCTTTGTAACGGTCAGGCGACCTACATCATGCCGCCCATGCCACCCATGTCCGGCGGCATCGCCGGAGCCGCCGGCTTGTCTTCCGGCTTCTCGGCGACCATCGCCTCGGTGGTGACCAACAGACCGGCGATCGACGCCGCATCGGTGATCTCGGCCCGGACAACCTTGGTCGGGTCGACGATGCCCGCCGCCACCAGATCGGTGTACTCCAGGGTCTGAGCGTCGAAGCCGATATTGTCCTTCGAGTTCTCGAGCAGCTTGCCGGCAACCACGGCGCCGTCGACGCCGGCATTTTCGGCGATCTGACGGACCGGCGTCTGGAGGGCGCGGCGGACGATGTCCACCCCGACCCGCTGGTCATCGTTCGCGGGCTTGGTCTTATCGAGGGCCTTGGTGGCGCGCAGCAGCGCTACGCCGCCGCCGGCCACGATGCCTTCCTCGACCGCGGCGCGGGTGGCGTTCAGGGCGTCGTCGACGCGGTCCTTACGCTCCTTCACCTCGACCTCGGTGGCGCCGCCGATGTTGAGAACCGCAACACCGCCGGCCAGCTTAGCGAGGCGTTCCTGCAGCTTCTCACGGTCATAGTCGGACGTCGTCTCCTCGATCTGCTGGCGGATCTGGCTGCAGCGGCCTTCGATGTCGGCCTTCTTGCCGGTCCCCTCGACGATCGTGGTTTCCTCCTTGGTGATGACGATCCGCTTGGCGGAACCCATCATGTCGAGGGCCACGTTCTCGAGCTTGATGCCGAGATCCTCGGAGATCACCTGACCCTTGGTGAGGATCGCGATGTCTTCGAGCATGGCCTTGCGGCGATCGCCAAAGCCGGGGGCCTTGACGGCGGCAACCTTGAGACCGCCACGCAGCTTGTTGACCACCAGGGTGGCCAGGGCCTCGCCCTCGATGTCCTCGGCGATGATCAGCAGCGGACGGCCGCTCTGAACCACGGCCTCCAGGACCGGCAGCATCGGCTGCAGGCTGGAGAGTTTCTTCTCGTGGATCAGGATGTAGGGGCTCTCGAGTTCGCAGATCATCTTCTCGGCGTTGGTCACGAAGTACGGCGAGGTGTAACCCCGGTCGAACTGCATGCCCTCGACCACCTCGAGGGTGCTCTGCAGGCTCTTGGCTTCCTCGACGGTGATGACACCCTCGTTGCCGACCTTGCCCATGGCGTCGGCGATCATGTCGCCGATCTCGCTTTCGCCGTTGGCGGAGATGGTGCCGACCTGAGCAATCTCTTCGGAGGTCGAAACCTTCTTGGAGCGCTTCTTGAGATCCTCGATCACCGAATCGACGGCGAGATCGATCCCGCGCTTGAGGTCCATCGGGTTCATACCGGCGGACACCGCCTTGACGCCCTCGCGGACGATGGACTGCGCCAGCACGGTCGCCGTGGTGGTGCCGTCACCGGCTTCGTCGTTGGTCTTGGACGCGACTTCGCGGACCATCTGCGCGCCCATGTTCTCGAACCTGTCGGTAAGCTCGATCTCCTTGGCGACGGTCACGCCGTCCTTGGTGATGCGCGGTGCGCCGAAGGACTTCTCCAGCACGACGTTGCGGCCCTTGGGACCCAGGGTCACCTTCACCGCATCGGCGAGGACATCGACGCCGGCCAGCATGCGCTGGCGGGCATCAGCCTCGAATTTGACTTCTTTGGCTGCCATTTTTCATGTTCTCCTTGAAACAAATTGGCGCTTAAGCGGCCTTCTTGGCCTTGGCCTTGGTGGTCAGAATGCCGAGGACGTCGCTCTCACGCATGATAAGCAGTTCCTCGCCATCGATGTTCACTTCGGTCCCGCCATACTTCGAGAACAGGACCCGGTCGCCCACCTTCACGTCCAGGGGCGTGGTCTTGCCGTCTTCGGCCTTGGCGCCGGAACCGGCGGCCACGATCTCACCCTCGGAGGGCTTCTCCTTTGCGGTATCGGGAATGATGATCCCTCCCGCGGTTTTTTCGTCTTCTTCGAGACGCCGGACCAAAATCCGGTCATGCAATGGCTGAAAGCCCATTGTATTCCTCCATTTTCCACTGAAACCCGGGCCGAATTAGCACTCTCGGCCTCGGACTGCCAGGGAATTTAGTTCAATGTTTTCAATCGTCAAGACCCTGCCGGCATTTTTTTGAAATTATATGGATGCGAAGACAAGGTCATTCCCCGCCGGGAATTGACCGACTTGGCGAGCGAGCGCATCGCGAAGCCGTAGCCGTAATTGGGCGAAGGGGAGTTTCCGCGCTCCCCGGCTCCTTGAAGGGGGCTTGGAATTTGGTTCCAACGGAAATTTCGGATTCGGCCCGATCGTGTGCGCCGGTATAGGCATTTATGGTCATTTATGGACATTTGATGACTTGGTTAAATTCCAATTCGGTGCTTTTGGGCGCTTTTTTGTGCGCGGGAACCCCAAGAAAATTCATGTGGCAATATCATGCGGCGAGCCCCGCGGGCGATGCTCCCTTACCAATGTGTGCGATCGGCCGCCCGATGCCACCCCCTCACCCCCTTCGAGGGTGAGAAGGGGTAAAATTACCACAGAGCACACGGAGCGGATTCGAGTATGGATACTCCGTGTCCCCGGTGTTCGACCTGGTGAATATCCTGGATGCCCTGCGCCCCCCAAGGCGTGGATGCCCGTGTCGAGCACGGGCATGACGGATGGAGTGTGCCCCAAATGGAGTGCGTCATGGCCGGGCCCACCGGACCGGCTTCGCCGGCCCGGGGCGCGGATTGGCAGCACTCTCCCGAGATCGGTGCCAACCCTCTGATTTAAAACATTTTTTGTTGATTCGGATCACCGAACCGCTCCACACTTTGTCGTGGCGTGCTTGTGACGGAGAAAATCATGAGACATGGCGATTTCGAGACACAACTGAACGGCTACCGCCTGACCACCGCCGAAATCCTTTACCACCTGCCGGACCACCCCGAGCTGTTGCAGACCTTCATCTGGCAGACCATGGACCGGGCGCCCAATTTCCCGGCCGTCCGAAAATTCCTGAAATACTGGCAGGAAAGCCTGGACGGCAAGCTCCACTCGGTAAAGATCGCCTCCAGGGAACTGATCAGACCGGCCGAATACAAAATCATCGGGCACAGCCTGAGCCTGCACTGATTACGCCGCCGGTTTATCCTCGGCCTTGGTTTCATCGGCCTCGACCGCCTCGTCGACGGCGCGGTCGAAGGTGTGGCCGTGCCGGAACCGCCGGAAGAGATAAATCCCGAGCCCGGCGGAAACGAAGAACAGCACGACGCTGGCGGAAATCCTTAAACCCGGATCGAGGTTGATGCCGCTGCCCAGGAGCGCGAACACCACCATCTGCGGGATGTAGCCGATGGCCGAGCCGGCCAGGAACAAGGGAAACCTGGCGCTCGACACGCCGGCCGCCAGATTGGTCAGGAAGTTGCTGCCGGCGGGCAGCAACCGGATCAGCAGGGTCATGGAAAACGTGTGTTCGAGAAAGAAGGCGTCGGCCTTCCGGATGCGCGCCGGCAGGTGCCGGGATACCCAATCCCGGGCCACCCAGCGGGCGAACATGAAGGTCAGCGCACAGCCCAGCGCGGCGCCCGCGACGGCGAGCAGCGTCCCCGCGGCCAGGCCGAAGGCGTAGCCGCCCAGGAACGCCACCAGCTGCCGGGGGAGCGCAAAGGCCGTCGCCAGACCGGCGGCCAGGACGAACAGCGCCTCGCCGGTGAGGCCCCGGTCCCGGACCCACTTGTCGATCAGCTCGGCGCCGGATTCCTGATCGATGCCGAGGACGCGCAGGCCCACGCCCAGCAGCACCAGGGCGACGATGACGGCGAGGCCGCGGATGACGAATTTGGGATTCAGCATGCTCAGCCGCCGATGCGCCGGTCGATATGGTGGCGGGTCGGCCGCCGGATCAGCCACAGCAGACCGGCGAGATCGGCGATCCCCACCCACAGCCGGTCCCACACCCCGTATTTGGAGGCCCCCCGCTGCCGCGGCCGGTGCCCCACATCCACGGACGTCACCGCCCCGCCGGCGCGAATCATCAGGGCCGGCATGAAGCGGTGCAGGTGATCGAAAGCGGGAAAGCCCAGGAAATCGTCCCGGGCGAAGACCTTGAGCCCGCAGCCCGTATCCGGGGTCTTGTCCCGGAGCAGCCCGCCCCGGACAATGTTGGCGAT
The DNA here is from genome assembly GCA_965207535.1 of Rhodospirillales bacterium. GTDB lineage: Bacteria > Pseudomonadota > Alphaproteobacteria > Rhodospirillales > UBA2165 > JAJDXO01. Next base: position 125,507 of record CBDBMR010000017.1, read on the forward strand.
GCGGGAGGCGAACCGCCGCCGGGCCGTATCCTTTCGGCTCGCCCGGTTGCCGCAGACCATGAGTTTGGAACCCGCGTCGCGGCCTTCGTAGACGGACAGGAGCTTCGGGATATCGGCCGGGTCGTTCTGCCCGTCTCCGTCGAGGGTGGCGATGACCGGGGATTTGGCCTGACGGACGCCGGTGATGATGGCCGAGCTCTGCCCCGACCGCGCGGCATGGCGCACGGCGCGGAGTTCGGGCCGGCCGGCGGCGGCGCTTTCCAGCGCCGCCCAGGTGCCGTCGGTGGACCCGTCATCCACACAGACGATCTCGTAGGCGAGCCTGCCGCCGAGCGCGCCGGCGATCTCGCTCACCAGGGGCTCGATATTGTCGGCTTCATTGTGCACCGGCACCACCACGGACAGGGCGGCGGTCCCGGCGTTTCCGGAACTGGGTTGATCGGCCATCGGGGAGTTTTACGGAGTCACGGAGATTGGGATCATGAGAGCGGTATTACACCCTCGATTACTCTCCCGCCAAGGGGTTTTGCCGCCTATTGCCTCCACGGGAGGCCGGCGACTTTCCAGCCGCCCACCGTCGCCCGGTGGCCGGCGCCGTCCTTGTCGCCCTCGAAACCCTCCAAAACGTTGTAGGCCTGTCCGTACCCGGCCTCGGTCAGCGCCTTGGCGGCGCCGATGGAGCGCACGCCCGAGCGGCAGAGGAACAGCACCCGCTGATCGGGGCCGATCCCCGCCGCCTTGACCTGATCGACGAAGTCCGGGTTCCGCTCGTTGGCGGGGAAATCCACCCACTCGACGGTGACGGTCTCCTTGCCGAGCCGAGCGAGGTCGGGGAGGCCCACATAGTTCCATTCGGCCAAGGTGCGGCAGTCCACCAGCACCGTATCGGCATCGTCCTCGAGCCAGTCCCACGCGTCCCGGGGTGAAACGTCGCCTGCATATCCGTCAGCCATGCTCGTCTCCTCAGGCCTGGAGCGCCTGTTCGATGTCCTCGATCAGATCCAGCGGATCTTCGAGGCCCACCGAGAGGCGCACCATGTTTTCGTGGATGCCCAGCGTCGCGCGTTCGTCCTCGCTCATCCGCTGGTGGGTGGTGGTGGTCGGGTGGGTGACCATGCTTTTGGCGTCGCCCAGATTGTTGGAGATGTCGATCACCTCGAGCGCGTTCATGAATTTGAACGTCCGGGCCTGGTCGCCGTCGAGTTCGAACACCACCATGGTGCCGGGCCCGCTCATCTGCTTCTTGATCAGGTCCGCCTGGGGATGGCTGTCGTGGCCGGGGAAGACCACCTCGGTGATCTGTTTCCGGTCCAGAAGCCAGTCGGCGATCCGGGCCGCGTTGGCCGCCTGCTGGCGGACCCGCATGTCGAGGGTCTCCAGGGACTTGGTCAGCACCCAGGCATTGAACGGGCTCAAGGTCGGGCCCGTATGGCGGATATACATGCGGAGATAGTCTTCGTAATAGTCCCCGTCATTGGTGAGGATCGCCCCGCCGAGGGTCCGTCCCTGGCCGTCGATGTGCTTGGTGGTCGAGTACATGACGATGTCGGCGCCCAATTCCAGGGGCTTCTGGAAGACGGGCGTGGCGAACACGTTGTCGACGATCAGCCGGGCGCCCGCCTCGTGGGCCAGATCGGCGATCCCCGGAATATCGAGCACCTGGGTCATGGGGTTGGACGGGCTTTCCAGGAACACCGCATTGGTGGGCTCCGAGAGCGCCTGCTCCCACTCGTCGAGATCGGACGACGCCACGGTCACCGTCTCCACCCCGTAGCGGGGCAGCAGCACCGTACAGACGTAGTCGCACGACCCGAACAGCGCCTTGGAGGCCACCAGCCGGTCGCCGGCCTTCAACATGCAGGCCAGGGAGCCGAACATGGCGCCCATGCCGGACGCGGTGGATTGGCAGATCTCGGCGCCCTCCATCTGCCCGAGGCGCTCCTCGAACAACGTGACGGTCGGGTTGCCGTAACGGGAATAGAGATAATGGTCTTCCTCGCCCTTGAAGGCCCGCTGCGCCTGCTCCGCCGAGGCGTAGGCGTAGCTGGAGCTCAGATACATGGCCTCCGAGAGTTCGTCGAAATGAGAGCGGTCGAGCCCGCCCCGCACCAGATTGGTTTGTGGACGGTATTTCCTGCCGTCCGCGCTGTCCTTGGGCATAACGCGCTCCTCCCTTTTGGCTCCTCATGCCTCTTTTCCGGCGGCCCGGGCCCCTGCGAGAAAGCAAAAGCCCCGGCCGGTGACGGTCGGGGCTTCCTCAGCGCCGACCTTTTAGCTCGTTTGTTTAACGTGGCCGCAAGCCGGTCGAACAAATCACCACGTAGGCCTAACCATAATATCTGGTCCCCGCCGGTCAAGGGAATTTGGGAGTCGCCGGGTCCCGGAGCCGTCCGCCCGCCTGCCGAAAATCGTGCCCGCCCTATAGAGGCGGAACCTCACCCGACAACAGCCAACCTTCGGCAAGCCGGCGCTTCTCGGCGGAGATATTTTGCAGGCGCGCCTTTGTCGGGGCCGAAAGTCCCAGACCCAGTTGCCGCGCCCTTCCCGACCAGTAATAGGCTTTCGCATCGTCCCGGGTATGGCACGGACCGTCCAGATACGCCACGGCCAACTCACGAACCGCGCTCGGGTATCCGTTCGCGCCTGCCTTCCAGAGGAACCTCGCCATATCCATGCCGCAAGCCTCGTCGATTTTGGCCTGATCACCGGACTTTCGGGCCCTTTCCGCCTCGCCCCGTCGGCTCATATATTCAAGGTATCGTCCCCGGTTCGAACCATTTCGAGCGGACAAAGAGAAAAGCTTGTCCGCAACCAGCCGTTTTAGTGTCGGGGCTATATCGGGTGACGAGGGCAGCGGCTGACCGTAGACCTCTCTCGACATATCAAAGCCGTACATTTCCTTCGCCATGTCATAGATGACATCTCCGTCAAGCTGCGTGACATGGTTCCACCAGTCGACCTGCTCCTGGAAGCCTTGGAGCAACTGCCGTTGAAACTCCGGCTCGGTCATGGCGGTCCAGCGATCCGAGAGATAAAGCCGTCTGGCTCCTTCGATTTTCTCCGGCGGACTGCCGGCGATGAAGCCCCGGAACGCGAGCTTATACAGTTCGCCTCCCTCCTCCCGCTTCCGGAATTCATTCTCGGCCACCCTCAGCCATCTTCGTTCATCGGCGGTCAAGCCGAAATCGGGTTCCGTTGCGTTACTCCCCTGGGCCGCCACGGGGTGAGGCAACGCCCAGACAATCATCGCGAGAAATATGGGGACAACCATTCTCATAGGCGGAATCATAGGCCGCCAAACGTGGCGGCTTCAAGGCGGGGGCCGGTAAACGGAATTTGACGGATCGGCGCTTTCGCGAGGCCGTCCGCGGGCTATATGATGGGGGCAACAACATCACGCTGGGGAACCGCCATGTCCGATATCGCCGCCGCCGAAGAGCTGTTTTTCACCCGCACCGGTCTCGATCAGGCCCGGGTCGATCGCGTGGTCGGCGATGCGCTGAACGGCGCCGATGACGGGGAGCTGTTTCTGGAATACGCCCAGTCCGAGAGCTTCGTCTTCGATGACGGACAACTGAAGAACGCCAGCTACGACACCACCCAGGGATTCGGCCTTCGGGCGGTGGCGGGCGAGACCGCCGGCTACTCCCACTCCAATGAACTCTCCGAGGCGGCCCTGAAGCGCGCCGCCGATACGGTGCAGGCGGTCCATGCGGGGCACGGCGGCAGCCTCGCCGACGGGCCGGCGGGTACCAACCAAACTCTCTACGGGGACGTGAACCCCCTCTCGCTCACGCCCTTCGAGACCAAGGTGAAGCTCCTGACCGATATCGATGCCTACGCCCGGTCCAAGGACGGCCGGGTGAAGCAGGTCTCGGTCTCCCTGATGGGCGAGTGGCAGGCGGTCGAGATCATCCGCGCCGACGGCGCGCGCGCCGCCGATATCCGGCCCCTGGTGCGCCTGAACGTCTCCTGCGTGGTCGGCGACGGGGACCGGATGGAGCAGGGCTCCTACGGCGCCGGCGGCCGCACGGCCTACGACCAATACCTCGCCGAGGATACCTGGCGCGCGGCGGTCGACGAGGCCTACCGCCAGGCGCTGGTGAACCTGGACTCGGTCGCGGCGCCCGCCGGCGAAATGCCGGTGGTGCTGGGCCCGGGCTGGCCCGCCATCCTGCTCCACGAGGCCATCGGCCATGGATTGGAAGGCGACTTCAACCGCAAGAAGACGTCGGCCTTCTCCGAACTCATGGGCGAGCGGGTGGCGGCCAAGGGGGTCACCGTCATCGACGACGGCACCCTCACCGACCGGCGGGGCTCGCTGACCATCGACGATGAAGGCACGCCGACCCGGAGGACCACCCTCATCGAGGACGGCATCCTGACGGGCTACATGCAGGACCGGATGAACGCCCGGCTCATGGGGGCCGCCGCCACCGGCAACGGACGGCGCGAGAGCTACGCCCACGCCCCCATGCCGAGGATGACCAACACCATCATGCTCAACGGCGGGCAGGATGCGGAAGAGATCCTCGCCTCGGTGGATGACGGGCTCTACGCGGTCAATTTCGGCGGCGGCCAGGTGGACATCACGTCGGGCAAGTTCGTCTTCACCTGTACCGAGGCCTACAGGATCGAGGGCGGCCGCGTGGGCCCGGCGGTCAAGGGCGCGACCCTGATCGGCAACGGCCCCGACGCGCTGACCCGGGTCTCTATGATCGGCGACGACATGGCCCTCGATCCCGGCGTCGGCACCTGCGGCAAGGACGGCCAGGGCGTGCCGGTGGGCGTCGGCCAGCCGACCCTGAAGCTCGACAGCCTGACCGTCGGCGGGACCGAGGTCTGAACCTCTATCCGCTCGCCGGGCCGATCGAGGGTTAGCCGGGCTCCGCCTTGATGGGGTCGCCTTCCATGCCGCCATGAAGAGCGCCCTCCCCTTCGGGGATGCGCATCTCGAAGATGCTCTCGATGGAGGTGTAGTCGTAATAGCCGAGCCGGGCGATGGGCCTCGCCTTGAGGACATCGATCTTGCCGTCCGGCGTAATGAACTCGTCGTCGATGTGGATGCCGATCACCTCGCCGATCACCATATCGGCGGTGCCCACGGTGCCGTTGCCGGGAAGCCGCAGCGTGGTGTGGTAGCGGCATTCGAAATGGACCGGGGAGCCGTGAACCTGGGGCGCCCTGACCAGTTTCGAGGGAAGCTTCTGCAGCCCGGCCCGCTCGAATTCGTCTTCGTCGGGCGGCAGCGCCATGCCGGAGATGTTTACCGCTTCACGCAGGTCATATGTCGCCATGTTCCAGACGAACTCGCCGGTGGCTTCCGCGTTGGCGACCGTGTCCTTACGCCGTCCCAATTCATTCTGGTTGGCGGAAATCATCACGTAGGGCGGATCGAATGTGAGGTTCTGGAACTGGCTGAACGGCGCGAGGTTGGCCCGCCCCTCGGCGTCCAAGCTCGATATCCAGCCGATGGGCCGGGGAATGCAGCAGGATTTGAACGGGTTGTAGGGAAGTCCGTGATCGTTGTTCTTCGGCTCATAAAACATCGGCGTCATCCGCCGGCGGCGGAGACTTGGCCGGCTTCCTCCAGATAGGACTGGAACTTGAACACCGGATCGACCTTGCCGCCCCACTCGGTGTCGTAGAGCTCCAACAGCTCCTCCGCCGGGGACTTGCCCGACTTGGCGATCCTGATCAGCGGCTGGAGGAAGTGGGTCTCGTCCTGGCCCGAGCGGTCGAGGCGCGCCCGGGCGCGCAAGCCGTCATGGGCGATGTCCAGGGCCCTGAGGGCCAGATCCTGGACCGTGCCTGAACGGAACCGGGTGTGCAGCGCCTCCCTGGGCACGTCGCGGCGGAGCGCCTGCATCTCCTCGACGGTCCAGTCCCGGGTCAGTTCCCCGGCCGCCGCCAGCGCATCGTCGTCGTACAACAGCCCGACCCAGAAGGCGGGCAGCGCGCAGAGGTAGCCCCACGGTCCGCCGTCGGCCCCCCGCATTTCGAGGAACTGTTTCAGCCGCACCTCGGGAAACGCGGTGGTCATGTGATCGACCCAGTCCGACATGGCCGGGATTTCGCCCGGCAGCGCCGGCAGTTCGCCCTTCATGAAATCACGGAACGACTGCCCGGACGCATCGATGTAGCTGCCGTTCCGGTAAACGAAATACATGGGCACATCGAGCATGTAGTCCACGTAGCGCTCGAACCCGAAGCCGTCCTCGAAAACGAAGGGCAGCATGCCGGTGCGGTCCGGGTCGGTGTCGGTCCAGATGTGGGAGCGGTAGCTCAAAAATCCGTTCTTCCTGCCCTCCTTGAACGGCGAGTTGGCCCAGAGCGCCGTGGCGATGGGCTGCAATGCGAGGGCGGCGCGGAACATGCGCACCATGCGGGCTTCGGAGGAGTAATCCAAATTCACCTGAACCGTACAGGTGGCGAGCATCATTTCGTGGCCCATGGAGCCCACCTTGGGCATGTATTCCCGCATGATCTTGTAGCGGCCCTTGGGCATCCACGGCACCTGATCCAGGCGCGCCATGGCCCGGTAGCCGAGGCCCATGAACCCGACCTCCAGCTCCTCGGCCACCTCCTTTACCTGTTTCAGGTGATCGCCCAGTTCGCCGCATGTCTGGTGAATGGTCTCCAGGGGCGCGCCCGAAAGCTCCACCTGGCCGCCGGGCTCGAGGGTGACCGACGAGTAATCCGGTTTGGTCAGCGCGATGGGGTTTCCGTTTTCCAGCACCGGCTCCCAGCCGAACCGGGTCAGTCCTTCGAGGATGGCGCGGATTCCCTTCCCGCCCTCGTAGGGGAGCGGCAGGAAGGTCACGGGATCATAGGCGAATTTTTCGTGCTCGGTGCCGATCCGCCACTGATCCGGAGGCGTACAGCCCTCCTCCATATAGGCGATGAGCTGCGCCTTGCCTTCAATGGGTGCCGAATCGCTGGTGTTCTCGGCCATCGCCCGTTCTTTCGCCTCTCCTGAACAACCCGCCTGGGCTGCCATTCACCCTACCGCCAGTCCCCGGCAAGTGCCTGCCAGCAAGCGAGTGCCGCCAGGGCCGCCGTCTCCGCACGGAGGATACGGGACCCCAGGGTGATGGATTTAGAATTCGGGAGATTCCTCAATAAATCAAGCTCGGATGGCGAAAATCCGCCTTCCGGACCGGTAAGCAGCGCACCAACTGCGCCGGATGCCATAACCTCCGAAATGGGCCTGCCGCCGCCGGTTTCGTCCAAATGATAAAGCGTCCGGGCGGCGGGCAGTTCCGAAATCGCCGCCGCCAGCGGCTTCAATTCGCCGATCTCGGGCACCGTCAGGCGCCCGCATTGCTCGGCGGCTTCGATGGCGATGGCGCGAAGCCGCTCCGGCTTGATGCGGGCGGTGTTGGCGTACTCGGTGGCGACGGGCTGCAGGCGCTCCACGCCGAGTTCGGTGGCCTTCTCGACGATCAGGTCGGTGCCGTTGCGCTTCACCGGCGCGAACAGCAGCCACGGACCCGCCTCGTCCGTTTGGCCGCGCTCCCTGTGACGGACCGCGAACCGGCAGGACTTGCGGGTCACTTGCGCGATCTCGGCCCGCCATTCCCCGTCCCGGCCGTTGAACAGCATGACGCCGTCGCCGGGGGCCAGGCGCATGACGCCGGCGAGATAGTGCATCTGGCCGGGCGTGGCTTCGACGGACGCGCCCTCGGCGAGGTCGTGCTCCACGTACAGGCGGACTTTCGCGGTGCTCATCCCCGACCTATAGCACGGCCGGTGAGATTGCGCCCGCATCCCCTAGAACGGATAATGCGATGATGCGCGACGCCGCCGCCCGCAATACCGAATACAGCGACATCCCCAAACAGGGGTGGGTCGACCGCTGGGTGCCGCCGCCCGCGCGGCCCTATGTCCGCCTGGCGAGGTTCGACCGGCCCATCGGCACCTGGCTGCTGCTGTTTCCGTGCTGGTGGTCCATCGCGCTGGCGACGCCGGGCTGGCCGTCATTATGGCTCGTCGTCCTGTTCGGCCTCGGCGCCATGATCATGCGGGGCGCGGGCTGCTGCTTCAACGACATCACCGACCGCCATTACGACGCGCAGGTGGCGCGCACCGCCGACCGGCCCCTGCCGTCGGGCCAGATGACGGTCGGGCAGGCGGTGATCTGGATGGGGGTGCTGTGCCTTCTGGGCCTCGCCATTCTGCTGCAGTTCAATCCGTTCGCCATCGGGGTCGGAGCCGCGTCCCTGGCGCTGGTGTTCACCTACCCTCTGTTCAAGCGTTTCACCCACTGGCCCCAGGCCGTGCTCGGCCTGACGTTCAACTGGGGGGCGCTGCTGGGCTGGGCGGCGGTGCAGGGCGACATCCAGATGCCCGCCATCGTGCTCTATGCGGCCGGGTTCTTCTGGACGCTGGGCTACGACACCATCTATGCCCACCAGGACAAGGAAGACGACGCGCTGATCGGGGTGAAATCCACCGCCGTCCTTCTATGGGGCGGGACCCGGCCGTGGCTGTGGATCTTCCACGCCGCCGCCATCGCGCTGATCGGCGTTTCCGGGTGGCTGGCCGGGCTCGCCTGGCCGTTCTGGATAGCGCTCGCCTTGGGCGCGCTGCAGTTGGCCTGGCAGTCCTGGGACGTCAAGCTCGACGATCCCCACGACTGCCTCCGCAAGTTCAAGTCCAACCGGCTGTTCGGCTGGCTGCTGTTCGGCGGGATCGTTCTGGGACAGGTGGTCTAGCGCCCTTTTTCCGATTTCTTTTTCGCCAACGATTTCTTTGACTCAGTCGGCGCCTGTTTGAGTTGGGACTAGTTTAGGGCACGTGCATTCTTCTGGCCCTGGTGAGAAATGCGGGTTAGAATCAATCGGCGAAGGCGAACCCGTCATAGAGCCAGGCGAGACAGCGGTAGCTGTCCTCGACCGAGCGCTCGCGGAATTGCTGGAAGGCGACCTCCCGCTCGACGCCGTCGCCGTGATAGTTTTCCCAGATCGCCCGGCTCTCCAGGGTGACGCGCGCCGTGCGGACCACCCGGTCGGCGGCGAAGGCGGTGAAGACCTCCTCGTGGCCGCCCCCCCGATCGATCAGTCCCGCCAGATGAAGCCCGTCCTCGATGGCCATGCAGGCGCCTTGCGCCAAGGTCTGCAGGGTCGGGTGCGCGGCATCGCCCAGCAGGCAGACCCGGCCGTCATGCCATTTGCGGACCGGGTGACGGTCGCCGACGACGAAACGGCGCTCCAAATCCATCACCCGGATCAAATCGCGAAGGCATTGGTGGGCGCCCGAATAGGTCCGCTGCAACTCCGCCCGGTAAGCCTCCACATCGCCCCGGGGAGCCTCGTTGGCCGACCGGAAGACGGCGACGATGTTGAACAGCGCCCCGTGCCGCAGCGGATAGGTAACGATGTGAAAGCCGGGGCCGCCCCACAGCACCACCACATCGGTGGGAACATCCGCCTTCAACTCCTCCATCGGGATGATGGTCCGGTGGGCCACATAGCCGTTGGGGAGCGGCCCGCCATCGTCGAACATTTGCGCGCGCAGCGTCGAGCCGATCCCGTCGGCGCCGATCACCAGTTCGCCTTCGTGGGTCTCGCCGCCCTCGGTGGTGATCTCGGCGCACGTTTCGCGGTTGGCGTAGCCGGTGATCCGGGTATCGGCGATCAGCTCGATATGCCCGTCCGCCCGGCAGGCGTCGATCATGACGTTATGGAGATCGATGCGGTGGATGATCAGGTAGGGGTAATCGAACCGCGCCTTGAACCCGGCATCGGTCGGGATGCGCACCAGCTCCTCGTCGCTCAAGCCGTCCCGCATGGTCACCGCCGCCGGCTCGTCACCGACGGCCATCACCTGCTCCATCAGCCCAAGCCGGTCAAAGACATGAAACACGTTGGGGCCGAACTGGATGCCGTAGCCGATGGCGCCGAACGCCGGCGCGCCTTCGAACACGCGGACCGCCCGCCCCCGCTGGGCCAAGGCCAGCGCCGCGGTGAGCCCGCCGAGGCCGCCGCCGACGATGAGAATGGGTTGGTCCGGCAATTCGGGACTCCTCGAGATTAGTCTTGCACCCGGCTAGCTTTGCAGGAGAGTCCAAGCCGTGGCAACAGCGGACCGTCATGATCGGGGAAATTGAATATGCGAGCGGCCTATTACGAGGAACTGGGCGCGGCCCGGGATGTGTTGAAACTGGGTGAGATGGAGACGCCCGAGCCAGGACCCGGCGAGGTGCGGGTCAAGCTGGCGGCCTCGGGCGTCAATCCCTCGGACTGGAAGGCCCGGCTGCGCGGCCGCTTCGGGAAGCTGCCGTTCCGGAGGATCATTCCCCACAGCGACGGCGCCGGCGTGGTGGACGCCATCGGGGACGGCATCGATGCCGGGCTCATGGGTCAGCGGGTGTGGACCCTGAATGGCCAGTGGAAGCGGCCCTTCGGCACGGCCGCCGAATACATCGTCCTGCCCCGGCGTTATGTGGTGCCGACCTCGGAGCATGCTGGCGACGAAGAGGCCGCTTGCTTCGGGATCCCGTTCCTCACCGCCCACCGGGCGGTGTTGTTCGACGGACCCGTCGACGGGCGGACCCTTCTGGTGCAGGGGGGCGCCGGCGCGGTCGGACATCAGGCGATCCAGATCGCCAAGCATGCCGGCGCACGGGTTATCACCACCGTCTCCAGCGCCGGGAAGGCCGGCTACGTGAAAGCGGCCGGCGCCGATGAGGTGATAAATTACCAGGAAGAAGACGTGTCCGAGCGGGTCGAGGCGCTGACCGGCGGCATGGGCGCCGACCGCATCGTCGAGGTGGATATCGCCGCCAACGGCCGCCTTTACGGCCGCATTCTGGCGCCGGGCGGCACGTCGATCATTTACGGCACCGGCCAGCCGACCGCCGAAGTGCCCTCCCAGGACTTCATCATGCGGGCCGCGGCGCTCAAGTGGTTCATCGTCTACGAGCTCACGGAAGCCGAAATCGCCGAAGGGGTCAGCTGTCTCAACCAGATGCTGGCCGCCGGCGCGCTCACCACCACCATCGCCGCCCGCTTCCCGCTGGATGATATCGCCGCCGCCCACGAAATGGTCGAGGCCGCAAAGCACATGGGCAACGTCATCCTGGAGATCGATTGAATCGGGCGTGCCGCATAAGGTTGAGCGTTTTCAATATCTTATGGCCGCTCGAATGACTTTTGATCCGGCCTGTTCTATACTGAGCGGGTCATGGCAGAGGACACCATTCTTTCGGACGGGGCCTCGGCTTCGGCCTCGTACCGGGTTCGCACCATAAGCCTCGAGGACCTGCGCCAGTCGGTCATCAAGGGCCTCGAAGACTTCAACGCGCGCCCGACCCACGCCATTTTCATCATCTTCCTTATCCCGCTGATCATGCTCATCGCCTTTTGGGTGGGTACGGACCAACGGCTGCTCCCGCTGGTGTTTCCGGTCCTCACCGGGTTTGCGCTCCTCGGGCCGTTCCTGGCTTTGGGGCTCTACGAATTGAGCCGCCAGCGGGAGATGGGCCGGAACGTCACCTTTCGTCAGGCGTTCAACATCTTTCGCCACAAGGCGGTGGGTTCGCTGATCAGCCTGGGGGTGGTCCTGACGATTTTGTTCGGCTTCTGGCTCTCGGTGGCGATGACCATCTACCAGGCGACCCTCGGCTTTCCGGCGCCGCCGAGCTTCGGCGAGTTCGCGGCCGAGATTCTGACCACCGGGCCGGGCTGGGTGCTGATCGTGTTCGGCAACGGCATCGGCCTGTTGTTCGCGATGATCGCGCTGGCCATCAGCGTGGTGTCCTTTCCGCTGATCATCGACCGCCACGTGACCGCCGGCACGGCGATCATGGTGTCGGTCGACGTGGTGGTTCACAACCCGGTGGTCATGGCGGTCTGGGGGTTTGTCGTCGCGATGGCGCTGCTGCTCGGCACCCTGCCGGCGCTCGCCGGGCTGGTGATCGTGTTCCCGGTCCTCGGCCACGCCACCTGGCATCTCTATCGGCGCGTCGTCGAATAGCAGAACGGCCCCGCCGGTCGCCCAGCGAGGCCGCTCCTAATCAGAAATCCTCTGTCATCTCCGAAGAGATCCCTGGGGAACTCTGATCGGACCCTTCCGCTTCCGCTTCACTCGCGATCCACAGCCGCTTCGTGATCCATCTTCAGGTTAGCGCGGTGTCGATTTGACGAACAACCCCTTTTCTATCCACACCCCTGTGGAACCTGGGGAGAAGTATATTTTTTTTTGCCCATTTCCGGTGGATAACCATTTTGCGCTGCACCAGGGCGATTTAGACCTCCGATTCCGCGTCGGATCGGAGCCCCCGGCGATAGAGTTTGCCTTGACCAAAGGCTCGGCTTCCATTGTGGTTGGCTCCGCCGGCGGGCAGTGTGGTTGGCTCCGCCAACGGGCAGTGTGTCCGGCCGGCAACCGGGGAAACGTACATGGCTTACAAGAGCCTCAGGGATTTCATCGCCCGTCTCGGGCAGGAGGGCCGGCTGAACCGGGTTACGGCGCCCGTGTCGCCGGTACTCGAAATCACCGAAATTCAGACCCGCCTGATGGCCGAGGGCGGGCCCGCCGTGCTGTTCGAGAACGTCATCGACGCGAGCGGCGGGAAATACCCCATGCCGGTGCTCGCCAATCTGTTCGGCACCGTCGAACGGGTCGCCTGGGGCATGGGCCGCGAGCCCGGGAACCTGCGCGAGTTCGGTGAAACCCTGGCCTTCCTGCGCCAGCCCGAACCCCCCGGCGGCTGGCGCGAAGCCGTCGGCATGCTGCCGCTGCTGAAGACCGCCATGGCCATGAAGCCCAAAACGGTGCCGGGCGGCGCCTGTCAGGAGGTGGTCCTGCAGGACGGCGACATCGACCTCGGCAAGCTGCCCATCCAAAGCTGCTGGCCCGGCGAACCCGCGCCCCTGATCACCTGGCCGCTGATCGTCACCCGGGCGCCCGGCTCCGACAACGACAATGATTTCAATCTGGGCGTCTACCGCCTGCAGGTGACCGGCAAGGACACCACGCTGATGCGGTGGCTCAAACATCGGGGCGGCGCCCAGCACCACGCCAAGGCGGAGGGCGAGACCGAAATTCCGGCCGCCGCGGTGATCGGCGCCGATCCGGGCACCATCCTCGCCGCCGTCGCCCCGGTGCCGGACACCTTGTCCGAATATCAGTTCGCCGGGCTGCTCCGGAACGAGAAGGTCGAACTGGTGAACTGCAAGACGGTGCCCCTGAAGGTCCCGGCGGAGGCGGAGATCGTTCTCGAAGGTCACGTCTCGCTCACCGAGTACGGCGACGAAGGGCCCTATGGCGATCACACGGGCTACTACAACGCGGTCGAAAAATTTCCGGTATTCAGGATCTCGGCCATCACCATGCGCCGGGACCCGATCTATCTCTCGACCTACACGGGCCGGCCGCCGGACGAGCCGAGCGTCCTCGGCGAAGCGCTGAACGAGCTGTTCGTCCCGCTGCTGATCCAGCAGTTCCCTGAAATCACCGATTTCTGGCTGCCCCCCGAGGGGTGCTCCTACCGGGTCGCCGTCGTCTCCATCAGGAAGGCCTATCCGGGCCACGCCAAGCGGGTGATGATGGCCGTCTGGTCCTACCTGCGGCAGTTCCTCTACACCAAGATGGTGATCGTGGTGGATGACGATATCGACGCCCGGGACTGGAAGGACGTGATCTGGGCCATCTCCACCCGCATGGACCCGGTGCGCGACGTCACCCTCATCGACCAGACCCCCATCGATTATCTCGACTTCGCCTCGCCGGTCTCCGGCCTTGGCGGCAAGATGGGGCTCGACGCCACCGACAAATGGCCGGTCGAGACCGACCGGGACTGGGGCCGGAAAATCCGCATGTCCGACGAGGTGATTGATCGGGTGTCCGAGATGTGGGACACGCTGGGACTGCCGGGCAGCGGCAAGCCCATTTGGAAGTAATCCGAACCAGGAAACGAGGAATGGCCGATCCCGCCGACCACCTGAACAAGCTCAGCGATCTGATCGACAAGGCCAAGGCCGAAGGCGCCGATGCGGCGGATGCGGTCCATGTCGAGAGCATATCGCTGTCCGTCGCCCAGCGGCTCGGCAATCCGGAAAAACTGGAGCGCTCCGAAAACGCGGATATTGGGCTTCGGGTGTTCGCCGGCAAGCGCCAGGCCATCGTCTCGTCTTCGGACATGAGCGCGGAAGCGCTCGACGAGCTGGCGGTGCGCGCCGTCGCCATGGCCAGGAACGTGCCCGAAGATCCGTTTTGCGGATTGGCCGATCCCGATCAACTGGCGGCGGACCCGCCGGCCCTCGACATGGCCGACCCGGAGGAGCCGGCCACCGAGACCCTGGTCGGCTGGGCGAGCGAAGCGGAAGAAGCGGCGCGGGCCGTCGAGGGCGTCACCAATTCGGAGGGCGCCGAAGCCGGTTGGGGCCGGGCGGCCATCGCCGTCGCCGCTTCCAACGGGTTTGCCCGGGCCTATTCGGGCACCCATTTCTCGGTGAGCGCGTCGGTGCTGGCTGGCGAAAGCACGGGGATGGAGCGCGACTACGACTATTCCGGGGCCGTCTATGCCGAGGATTTGACCTCGCCGGCCGAGGTGGGACGCATCGCCGGCGAGAAGGCGGTGAAGCGGCTCAACCCCCGCAAGGCCGAAACCGCCGGGGTCCCGATCGTCTTCGATCCCCGCATCTCCCGGTCCATGGTCGGGCACCTGGCGCAGGCGGTGAACGGCTCCGCCATCGCCCGCGACACCAGCTTTCTCAAGGACAGCATGGGAGAGGCGGTGTTCGGGACGGGCATCAACATCATCGACGATCCCCACCGGCGGCGGGGGCTGCGATCCAAGCCCTTCGACGGCGAGGGCGTCGCCAATTCCCGCCGGGCGGTGATCGAAGACGGAGTGCTCACCACCTGGTTTCTCGATCTCCGGTCATCCCGGCAGTTGGGGCTGGAAACCACCGGCCATGCGTCCCGCGGCACCGGCGGGCCGCCGTCGCCATCCGCAACCAATCTCTATCTGGAAGCGGGCCCGGCCTCGCCCGCGGAGCTGATGAGCGACATCAAGAGCGGCTTCTACGCCACCGAACTGATCGGTTTCGGGGTCAATGGCCTCACCGGCGATTACAGCCGCGGCGCGGCCGGGTACTGGATCGAAAACGGCGAAATCGCCTACCCGGTGAGCGAAATCACCATCGCCGGCAACTTGAAGGACATGTTCCAACGGCTCACCCCGGCGGACGACCTGACCTTCCGCTATGGAATCGATGCGCCGACGCTCCGCATCGACGGCATGACGGTTGCGGGCAAATAGCACCGATGGGTCACAACCCGCTGATTCAAAAGGCCCTATTGGGTTGACGAGTCCATCCGTGATAAACTCGGCGCCTTCAATCACCATCTCGGGTTCGTGGCTCTGAACGAAACAGTGACGCCGCCGCAGGACATCTCGACCGCCGGTCTGGTCAAACGCCTGGTGAAAGAGCATGTCCGCCCCTATGCGGGCTGGATTGTCGTCGCATTGATCGCGATGGCGATTGTCGCCGCTATGGTAGGCCTGAGCGCCTGGCTGATGGACCCGGTGGTCAACCGCATCTTCATCGAGAAGCGGGAGGATTTGCTTCTACTGATTGGCGGCGCGGTGCTGGTGACATTCCTGATCAAGGGTGTCGCCAACTATGCCCAATCCGCGCTAATGGCGTTTGTCGGACAGCGGATCATCACCGACGCCCAGCATAGGCTCTATGCTCATCTCACCCGGATGGAACTGGCGTTCTTCCAAAACGAGGCCTCCGGCGGACTAATTTCCCGCTTCACCGTCGACATCAACATGATGCGCGCGGCAGTCACCAACGCGCTCACCGGCCTCGGAAAGGATAGCCTGTCCTTGATCGGCCTGGTCGCGGTGATGTTTATCCAGGATTGGCAACTGGCCATCATTTCCTTCATCGTTTTCCCGCCGGCGGTGTTCGCCATTGCCCGGCTCGGCAAACGCATCCGCAAAGTAACCGTCAACACCCAGGCAGAGATGGGTGAGTTGACGACGATCCTCAACCAGACCTTTCAGGGCGCCCGCGTCGTCAAAGCCTATTCCATGGAGGAATACGAAAAAGGCCGGGTCGGCGACGTCGCGGAGCGCATTTTCCAGCTGGTATTCAAGTCCGCCCGGATTCGCGCCATGGCGAGCCCGATCATGGAAACCCTGGGCGGGGTCGCGGTGGCCCTGGTGATCTTCTATGGCGGCTTCCGGGTGATCGGCGGCACCATGGATGCCGGTTCGTTCTTCTCGTTCATCACCGCGCTTCTGATGGCCTACGAGCCGCTGAAGCGGCTCGCCAATCTCAACGCCAGCCTCCAGGAAGGCTTGGCGGGCGCGCAACGGCTGTTCGCGCTGCTCGACCGGGAACCGGAAATCACGGAGGCGCCGGACGCCAAACCGCTCGAAGTGCGGGGCGGCGGTGTCCGGTTCGATAATGTGCGGTTCTCCTACCGTGCGGACCGCCCGGCCCTGATGGGCATGAGCCTCGATGTTCCCGCCGGCAAAACCGTGGCCCTGGTGGGGCCGTCGGGCGCCGGGAAGTCCACCATCCTCAATCTCATCCCCCGGTTCCATGACGCCGATGCGGGCGCCGTATCCATCGACGGCCACGACGTTCGAGGGCTGACCTTCGACAGCCTGCGCGGCGCCATCGCCCTGGTCAGTCAGGAGATCACCCTGTTCGACGACACCATCGGGGCGAACATCGCCTACGGCCGCCAAAGCGCCTCCGAAGACGAGATCATGCAGGCCGCCCGCGACGCGGCCGCCGACGCCTTCATCCGCGAACTGCCGCAGGGTTACGGCACGCTGGTCGGCGAGAGGGGCGCGCATCTCTCGGGCGGACAGCGCCAGCGCATCGCCATTGCCCGGGCCATGCTCAAGGACGCGCCGATCCTGCTGCTCGACGAGGCAACGTCGGCGCTCGACACGGAATCCGAACGTCAGGTTCAGGCGGCGCTTCGGGTTCTCATGCAGGGCCGGACCACGCTTGTCATTGCCCACCGCCTTTCCACGGTCATGGACGCGGACGTCATCCACGTCGTCGACAGGGGCAAACTGGCCGAAACCGGAAGCCACGCCGAATTGCTTGCCCGCGGGGGAATATACGCCAAGCTTTACGCGCTCCAGTTCGCCGATCAGGAAGACGCCTCCTTGCCGGATAATGCGGTCGCCGCCGCGGGGGAGTAGGCCGCATCCATGGCGACCCCCGGATTCATCAAAGCGATCTCCCGCTCTCCGACCATACGCGCGGCCGCGTGTTTCCTGGGTGCTCAGTACCTGCGGCTGGTGTGGATCACGGGAAGATGGCGGGTCGAAGGATTTGAGACGGTTCAGCGATTTTGGGATCAGGACCGGCCGTTCATCGTCTGTTTCTGGCACGGCCGGCTGCTCATGATGCCGCTGACGTGGAAGCGCCCGAAATCCTTTCATATGCTCCTGTCCGATCATCCGGATGGTCGGCTGGGTGCGGAAATTGGGGCCCATTTCGGCATCAAGGGCACCTATGGGTCGTCGACGCGCGGCGGCACCGCCGCGCTCCGGCAGCTGGTGAAAATCCTCAGAGACGGCGGAACCGTCGGCATGACCCCCGATGGGCCGGCGGGCCCGCGGATGCGGGCGAGCATCGGCGCCGTCGTCCTGGCGCGGCTGTCGGGGGCACCCCTTTTGCCCCTGACATTCTCCAGTTCCTCCCGGCGGGCGCTGAACAGCTGGGACCGGTTTATCGTGCCGTTTCCCTTCGGCCGCGGCATCATCCGCTGGGGCACCCCGATCGAGGTTCCGAGAGATGCGGATGACGACGGGCTCGAGGCTGCCCGGCTTCAGCTCGAAAACGCGATGAACGCGCTCACCGAGGCGACCGACCGGGACTGCGGCCAGGTGCCGGTGGAACCGGCGCCCGCGGCCGTCGAGGCGGCACCATGATGCTGCCGCTCTACAGGCTGCTGACCACCATCCTGGGTCCGGTGATCGGGATTTATCTGGCGCGCCGCAGGCGTCTGGGCAAGGAGGACCCGGTTCGGTTTGCCGAACGGCTCGGAACGCCGGGGGTGCCGAGGCCGGAGGGCCGGGTGTTTTGGCTTCATGCGGCCAGTGTCGGCGAAGCCCAGTCCATGCTGCCGTTGATCGGACACCTTCTGCAGATCCATCCGGATGTTCATTTGCTTTTTACGACGGGGACGGTGTCCTCGGCGCAGATGATCGAGGGCCGGCTCCCGCCCCGGGCGATCCACCAATACGTGCCCGTTGACCGGCCGGGCGCCGTCCGGTCGTTCCTCAACCATTGGCAACCCGAAATCGCGCTGTGGGCTGAAAGCGAGTTTTGGCCCAATCTGATCGATGAGACCCAGCGCCGCGGCATTCCGATGATCCTCATCAACGGCCGGGTATCGCCCCGATCCTACCGCGGATGGCAGCGGGCGCCGGGTCTGATACGCGGCCTGCTCAGGCGCTTCGACATGTGTCTCGGGCAAACCGACGGCGATGCGGCACGGCTACGGGACTTGGGCGCGACCGCCTACAAGTGCGTCGGCAATTTGAAATTCGCGAGCCCGCCGTTAACCGCCGACGATGCGGCGCTTTCGGACCTGGCGGCCAGGACCGCCGGCCGGCCCATCTGGATCGCCGCCAGCACCCATGAAGGAGAGGAGAAAATCGCCGCCGCCGTTCACCACGTGCTGAAGGATGAGCACCCGGGGCTCCTCACCATCATCGCGCCACGCCACGCGCACCGCGGTCCCGGCATCCTGGCATCCCTTGCCAACGGCTCGGCGCCATTACGGCTTCGTTCGAAAGGCGAACTCCCCGAGGCGGAGACCGGCATCTATATTGCTGACACGATGGGTGAACTCGGGTTGTTCTTCCGGCTTGCCGATGTGGTCTTCATGGGCAAATCGCTGGTGCCCTTCGGCGGCCAAAACCCCTTGGAGCCGCTCAAGCTGGACCGGCCGGTCATCCACGGCCCCCACATGGCAAATTTCCAGGACATGGCCGATCATCTCACCTCCACCGACGGCACGGTGCAGGTGAAGGACGAGGAAGAACTAAGGCGCGCGGTCGACACGCTCCTGAAGGATCATTCCCGCCGCGCAGAACTTGCCCGAAACGGCCGGTCCTATGCCGACGCCCAATCCAATGTCGTCGAGGCGGTCTCGGCGGAAATCCAACGGCTCCTGAAAAGCGATCATGGCGTTTCGCACACCTGAGTTCTGGTATCAAAGCCGGGGTGTCCTGCCCCTTCTATTGGGTCCATTGGGGTCGGCCTACGGCATCGCGGGACGCCTGCGGCGGAAGATGGCGACACCGGCGGCGTGCGGCGTCCCGGTCATTTGCGTCGGCAATGTGGTCGCCGGGGGTGCGGGAAAAACGCCGACCGCGCTCCATGTTGCCGAACGGTGCCGGCGGGCCGGGATCGACGTCCACTTTCTCAGCCGCGGCTATGGCGGGCGGGAAAAGGGCCCCTTGCGCGTCGACCCGGAAACCCATACGGCGGCGGATGTCGGCGACGAACCGCTGCTCCTGGCGGGCGCCGCGGCGGCCTGGATTTCCGCCGACCGGCTGGCCGGCGCGCGCGCCGCGGCGGAAGCTGGGGCCCGGTTGATCGTCATGGATGACGGTTTTCAGAACCCCGCGCTCGCCAAGGACCTGTCGATCATCGCCATCGACGGGGATGCCGGATTTGGCAACGGCCGGATGATCCCCGCGGGGCCGCTCCGCGAACTGCCGGCGGAGGCCCTCACGCGGGCGCAGGCGGTGGTGATTATCGGGCGGGACCCGTCCGGCATGTCCGGGCGGTTGCGTGAGTCCACGGGCGGACGCGTGGCGGTCCTGCCCGGCCGGCTCCAACCCGGACCCGAGATCGAACAGCTCAAGGCAAGGCCGCTGCTCGCCTTCACCGGGATCGCCCGGCCGGAAAAATTCTTCAACACCTTGCTGGACAGCGGCTGCGAGCTGACGGCGGCCAGGCCCTATCCCGACCACCACCCGTTCAGCCGGGGCGAGATCGCCGATCTCCGCAGACAAGCCGGCGACTTGGACGCCGCCCTGGTGACCACGGCCAAGGATTTCGTCCGGCTGCACCCCGAGGACCGCGACGGCGTCCAGGTCCTCACCGTCGGATTGGCGCTCGAAGACGAGGCGGCATTCGATCGACTCCTGGAACCGGTTCTCGCACAGGCGGGAGCGGGTTGATGTTCCGGCGCTGGATCATCTATCCCCTCCAGGCGGTGTTTGCGGCCCTCGGCTACGCCGTTCTGGCCGCCCTGCCCGTGGACGCCGCGTCGGCCCTCGGCGCGTGGACCGGCCGGACGTTCGGTCCCCGCCTTCGTGCCCACCAAATCGCCCACGACAACCTCAAGCGGATCATGCCGGAACTGGGCGAGACGGAACGCGCGGCCATCATCCGGGGTATGTGGGATAACCTGGGGCGCACCGTCGCCGAGTACCCCCATATCCGGAAGTTCAATCCCTACGCGGAAGACGGCCGCATCGAGATCGTCGGTCTCGAACACATGGAGTCTTTGTGGAACGACGACAAGCCGGGCCTGCTGTTCGGCGGCCATCTGGCCAATTGGGAACTGCAGCCGCTGGCCGTCACCCGCCGGGGCTGGAACGTGCACCTGGCCTATCGCGCCCTCAATAACCCGCTGGTCGACCGCCTGTTGCGCCGCGGCCGCGACGCCGTCGACGCCGGTCTTTTCGCCAAGGGGCCGGAGGGAGCGAAGATGGCACTGAAGGCGCTTTCCAACGGTGAGCACGTGGCCATGCTGGTGGATCAAAAAATGAACGACGGAATCCCGGTTCCGTTCATGGGCGTCGACGCCATGACCGCTCCGGCGGTCGCCAAGTTCGCGTTGCGCTACGACTGCCCGGTCATTCCGGTGCAGGTGGAGCGCCTGCAGGGCGCCCGGTTCCGGATTACCTTCCATCCCGACCTGGAAAAGCCCGCGACCGGCGACCGGCAGAAGGACGTCGAGGTCATCATGGCCGAGGTGAACGACTATCTCGGATCCTGGATTCGCCAGCACCCGGAGCAATGGCTGTGGGTGCACCGGCGCTGGCCGGCTTAAGGCCCGTTCAGCGGCTGCGGCTTTCCCTCCACCAGCAGCGCCGGGTCGATTTCGATATTGCGGACCCGCGCCCCCCAGTGAAGATGCGGGCCCGTTACCCGGCCGGTCTCGCCGATCTTGCCGATCACCTCGCCCTGCTTCACCCACTGACCGGGCTGCACCGAGGCGTCGCTGAGATGAATATAGACGGTGGTGAAGCCGAGCCCGTGATCCAGGACGATGGACTTGCCGTTGAAGAACATGTCGGGATGGACCAGTGTCACCTGGCCGTCCGCCGGCGCAATCACCGGCGTGCCGGTGGGCGCCGCAATGTCGACCCCGAAATGGGGCCGGCGGGGCTCCCCGTTGAGGATGCGCTGCGATCCATAAACGCCGGAGATCAGCCCCCGCACCGGCCAAACGAAACCTGACAGAAACCCAAGCTGAAGCGCCTTGCCGGAGCGGGCATCCTGCATCAGGAGGCCCTCGGCGCGGATTCGTATCAGGTCTTCGGGATCGGGTGTCACCTTGCGGCGCGGCAGCCCGTCGATCCGCTGGATGTCGTAGTCGCGTTGATCGATCGCAATGCGCTGTCGTTCCGCATGTCGGCCGGCGAATTGAATATCCAAGTTGGCAATAGGCTCAGCTCCCCTACTGAAACCCAACAGAAAAAACCCATCGCGGCTTACCGGAACGTCGGCTCCATCGAGCACCACCCTGGCTCCGAGTGCGCCCTGCCCAGCAACCATGCCGCCTTGAATGAAGTCACCGCGCAGAACCACGCCATTGGGCAACGATATACTTCGATCAGCGGCAAGAGTTTGGGTAGAAGCCAGCGCGCAAACCAATAGCACGAGGTGACGAATCACAGCAGGCTCCCCTGCCCGCCGCCATCGGCGGACGGTTTCTTCCTTCGGACCTTGGGGTTCGGCTTTGCCGCGGCGCCCTCGATGGTCGCGCCCACGCTGCCGTCCTGGAAGCGGATCGAAACGGCGCTGCCGGGAGCGGCGTCGCCTGATTTGGTGATGGCTTGGCCGTCGGCGCCGCTGACCAGCGCGAAGCCGCGCTCCAGCACCCGTTCGTAGGAGAGGCTGTCCAAGAGCCGCGAGACCTCGATCAGCGCTGCCCTCCGGGACCCGAGCACGGTCCGCAGCACGACCTGCCAGCGCCGGGCGAGGCCGCCGAGCTCCGTCCGTTTGGTGGCCATCAACTGACGCGGATGGGTCAGCCCGCCCGCGAGCTCGATCAATGCCTGCGCGGGTTCGGTGGTGATCCGTCCGCCCGCGAGCCGCAGCCGCTCGACCCGGTCGTCGAGCCGCTGGGAAACTCCCTCGAGCGCCCGCGCCGGATTGGCGATGGCGCGGGAAAGCCCGTCCAACTCCGTCTGCCGTTCGGAAACCAAACGCGCCCAGGACCGCGCCAGCCGGGCGCCGTCGCCGGCCACCTGGGCGCGCAGTTCGCTCATCACCGGCACCGCCAGTTCGGCAGCCGCGGTCGGCGTCGGCGCGCGGAGGTCGGAGGCGAAATCGATCAGCGTGGTATCGGTCTCGTGGCCCACCGCCGAGATCAACGGAATCTCGCTGCCGGCGGCGGCCCGGACCACGATTTCCTCGTTGAAGGTCCAGAGGTCTTCCAGACTGCCGCCGCCCCGGGCAACAATCAGCAGGTCCGGCTTCGGGATTTCGGGCGTTCCCCTCATCCGGTTGAAGCCTTCGATGGCGCCCGCCACCTGCTCGGCCGCGCCCTCGCCCTGCACATTGACGCCCCACAGCAGCACCCGGCGCGGAAAGCGGTCGTTCAGGCGATGGAGGATGTCACGGATCACCGCGCCGGTCGGCGACGTGACCACGCCGATGACATCGGGAATGTAGGGCAGCGGCCGCTTGCGGTCTTCGTCGAACAGCCCCTCGGCCAGGAGCTTCCTGCGCCGGTCTTCCAGCAGCTTGAGCAGCGCCCCTTCGCCGGCGATTTCCATGGCATCGATGACGATCTGGTAGCGGGACCTGCCGGGATAGGTGGAGAGCCGCCCGGTGGCGATGACCTCCAGCCCGTCTTCGGGATCGAGGCCGAGCCGCGGCACCGTGCCCTTCCAGCACACCCCGTCGAGCACCGCCTTGTCGTCCTTCAGGGACAGGTAAATATGTCCCGATGCCGCCCGGGTGAGCCCGGAAATCTCGCCCCGCACGCGCACCCGGGAGAAGGTCTCCTCGACCGTCCGCTTGAGTGCCTGGGAGATTTCGCTGACCGAAAACTCCGGCAGGTTGCCGCCCGGCGCGGCGCCGTCGGCGGGACCAAATCGATCGTCGAAATCCTGGGATGGGATACTCATTGCCGGACCGAATCTATGCTACAAGGGCGCCGACGTACAGAAGGGGCTTTCCCGAAGATGAAGATACTGGTTGTCGGCGGCGGCGGCCGCGAACACGCGCTTGCCTGGGGCCTGTCCCGCTCGGCCGGCTGCGATGCGCTGTACTGCGCCCCCGGGAACGCGGGCATCGCCGCCCTCGCCGAATGCATCGACGTGGGCGCCGAGGACGTGCCCGGCCTGGTCGCCCTGGCCAGGGAGAAGTCCGTCGATCTGGTGGTGGTCGGCCCCGAAGCGCCGCTGGTGGCCGGTCTGGTGGACGCGCTGGGCGCGGAAGGCATCGCCGCCTTCGGCCCGACGGCCGCGGCGGCCATCCTCGAGGGATCGAAGGGCTTCATGAAGGACCTGTTCACCAGGTGCGGCATCCCCACCGCCGCGTATGGACGGTTCGCCGACCGGGATGAGGCGGTCCGGTACGTGCGGGAACAGGGCGCCCCCATCGTCGTCAAGGCCGACGGCCTGGCGGCCGGCAAGGGCGTCACCCTGTGCCGGTCCGTCGATGAAGCCATTCAAGCCATCGACGAAGCGATGGTCGACAAAGTGTTCGGCGAAGCCGGCGCGGAAGTGGTGATCGAGGAGTTCCTGGCCGGCGAGGAGGCGAGTTTCTTCGCGCTGGTCGACGGCAAGACCGCGCTGCCGCTGGCCTCGGCCCAGGACCACAAGGCCGTCCATGACGGCGACACCGGCCCCAATACGGGCGGCATGGGAGCGTACTCGCCGGCGCCGGTGGTGACATCGGAGATGGCGGACCGGATCATGGACGAGGTGATCCAGCCGACCATCGAGGGCATGGCCGCCGAAGGGCGCCCCTACCAGGGCGTGCTGTTCGCCGGCCTGATGATCACCGATGACGGGCCCAAGGTGCTCGAATTCAATGTCCGCTTCGGCGATCCCGAGTGTCAGGTGCTGATGGCCCGGCTCGAGACCGATCTGGCCCGGGTCCTGTCGGCCGCGGCGGAGGGTCGTCTGTCGGAGATCGAGCTGTCCTGGCGGGACGAGACGGCGCTGGCCGTGGTGATGGCGGCCGAGGGCTATCCCGGCAGCTACGAAAAGGGCACCGAAATCAAAAATCTCGGCGCGGCCGACGCCATGGACGGGGTCGTCGTCTTCCACGCCGGCACCAAGGCGGCGGACGGCAAGGTGCTGGCGAACGGCGGCCGGGTGCTCGGCGTGACGGCGCTGGGGCGTTCGGTCAAGGACGCCCAGGCGCGCGCCTACGCGGCGGTCGACGCCGTCGACTGGCCGGACGGGTTCTGCCGCCGGGATATCGGCTGGCGGGCGGTAGCGCGGGAGGAACAAGGTTGACCGGCGAACGTTCGATTTGGCGATCCATTCGGCGACATCGTTTCAAGATTCTAATCGCGGCTGTCGTTGTCTATTTTGGCGTCAGCCTGATTTATGATTTTGATGGAACGCTATCGATCATTGTCGCGTGCGTTCTCGTCGCCCTGTTCATTCAAGCCCCGCTCGCCGCGCTCGGGGAATTATTGAAGTGGTGCTTCCGGAAAATTCGGGGAGAGGAACCGGAGCGGCCCGAACCGCCTCAGGCCTAGATCGGGTCATGTTTTGACGGAACCACGGCACGGTTTCGTCAAAACATGTGAATCGGCTCTAGCGCTTCCGAAGCTCGGCCCAGACTTTTGAGCCCCAACTCCGGTGCGCCATGCGGAGTGCGGCGATCAACGCCTCACGGACCGTTTTGGCGCCGGATTTCACCGGTTTGGCCCGTGACGCATAGTCGGGGTCGCTGATCCCGCCGAAGCGGAGTTCTCCCTTTTCCGGACGGTAGATGGTGAAGATCGAGAGACCGTTTTCCTCGTCTTCGGGCACGCCGAACAGATCCACATTGATCTGATACTCGGCCTTGGTGAGGTCCCGGTAGGGCACCTCGGTCACGAACATGGTCGCGGCAAACCGGATTTTCCTTCCCTTGGCGCCGCAATCCAACTCGACACCGTAGTCGGCGGTCACCTGGATTTCGTCCTCGATTTCGGTGCGCCCGTCAAAGCTGAGTTCGAAACCGCATTTGGGTTGGCCCCTGGCTTCGAGGACGCCCTTCACCGGCGCCTCGACCTTGGCATCCAATAGGGGCGCCACCACGGTCTTGTAGACGAAACCCAGATCCTTGCCGTCCCGGCGGACGGCGATCCATTCGGTGCCCTTGGCGCGGCCCTTGGCCTCCACCCGGACCCCTTTTCGGAGCAGGGTCAGCCGCTTGGCCCTGATCGCCGGCCCGGCCCGCACGTTGGCGTCCGTGATCACAAGATAGGCTTTGGGAGACGGCGTCAGTTGGAAACCGCTGAACGGGCTTCCGGCCTGGGCAACCGCCGCCCCGGCACCGGACAGCGCCAGCGCCGCGCCCAGTGTTCCGCCCAGGGCAGCGGCCGTGACCGCCCTTATGGGCCTGTTCGCTCCGGATACCGGACCGGTCGGCCCCGGCATGCCGCAGCGGCGAAAAATCAGCCAATTCATAGCCCTGAAGAACTATCCACAGGAAATTGCCACTAAATCTGGGTAAGACCTTGCAGCAAAACCTCAATATATAGTAAAAATTTGAGGCTCACCGGGCAAGATAATCATTAATCGGCGGAATTCTGGGGTTTCGCGGCGAGGGATCGGTCCGAAGGGCGGGACAATTACGTTGAACAGAGGATCCGATCCACATGACCACACCCTTTGAATGGACCGACGAACGCGTCGAAGAGCTCAAGAAGATGTGGGATACCGGTTTGTCGGCCAGTGAAATCGGCCGCCGGCTGGGCATCACCAAGAACGCCGTCGTCGGCAAGGTGCGGCGGCTCGATCTCGCCATGCGCCGGGCGCCGGCGCCGGTCAAGATCGAGGTCAACGTGGTCACCCTCGACCGGCTGGGCACCAATATGTGCTCGTGGCCGGTGGGCGATCCGGGGTCGGAGGATTTCCGTTTCTGCGGCGAGCCGGCCGTTCCGGGCAAGCCGTATTGCCAGGCCCACTGCGAGATCGCCTACGTGGCCAACACCAAGAACCGCAAGCGCGACGAGGCCGCCTAACCCGGACCGCCTGGCGCAACAAGCCGTCGCCGCTTCCGGATCGTCCACGCTCGAGGCAAGCTGCCGTCTCAAGACCGGCTACCCTTGCCGTGCATCCGACCCCTTGGACGCACGGGTTTGACAATGGACGCAAAATATTGTCTGAGGCCGGGCGATGAGTTTTCTCGACCATATCGCCGCCTGCAACAACTTCTCGGGCGACGGCTATCTTCCGTTTGTCGTGGACCGCACGCAGGTCGGACATATCGGCGACGGCTTCGGCTCCAAGCTGGCCGGCTACCCTCATGTGTTCGATGTGGACGCCGGCGGCGTCCGGCTGTCACCCGCACCGTATGAAGAATTGAGCCGTACGGTCGCGGAAGTCCTCGCCGACATGCAGGGCAAGGGCCTCGGCCTGCCCTGGCGGGGCGAGAACTACCCCGTGCTGACGGCGTGGGGCCGCGAACCCTTCTTCGAGCTGGAGCGCGCCGCGGTGCCCCGCTTCGGCGTTCGGGCGTTCGGGGTGCATATCAACGGCTATGTCAGGCGCACCGGCGGCGGGCTCGACATGTGGATCGGCCGGCGCAGCGACGACCGCGCGGTCTGTCCGGGGATGCTCGACAATATGGTGGCCGGCGGCCAGCCGGCGGGCCTCGGGTTGATGGAAAACGTGATCAAGGAGTGCGGCGAGGAGGCCGGCGTGCCGCCGGAACTGGCCGCCAGCGCCCACGCCGTCGGCGCCATTTCCTATGTCATGGAGACGGCCGACGGGGTGAAGCCGGACACCATGTTCTGCTATGACCTGGAACTGCCCGACGACTTCGTTCCCCTGAACACCGACGGTGAAACCGCGTCTTTCGAGCGGCTGCCGATCGAAGAGGTTGCCGGGATCGTCGAAAACCAATTCGCCTTCAAGTTCAACTGCAACCTGGTGATTATCGACTTCCTCATCCGTCATGGCGTGCTGCCGCCGGAACACCCGGACTATCTCACCCTGCTGAAAGGCTTGCGCCGGGACGCCTGAGACGGCGATCCGCGGGGGCTACTTTCCCTTCGGGGGCATGAGCGGACGCGAAATCGGCAGCGGGTCGGCGAAGGTCCAGAGCTGACGCTCGATCGCGTCCTCCGAACAGGTATCCATCCCCACCGAGCGGGACATGTTGCGGGACGGCCGCCGCCGCCCGCCCGGCGTCAGTTCCGAGGGCTCCGGACCGATGGTCATGCAGAGCGCCGGATGACCGGTCAGCGTGAGGCGCGCCTCCTTGTATTCCCAGCCGGCAAGCGGCGTGGAGCCGCATTCGACCAGCACCAGCTTGGCGCCCGCCTTGGGCTCTTCCGCCGCCACGCAGAGATCGTACTGGGGCATGCGCAGCTCGCCCTTGTCGATGGTGTTGCGCACGAACCGCTCGTCCAGGTTCCAGATACCCTCCTTGCAGGTATGAACCGTGAGCGGACGCGCCACGTTGACCCGGCCGCCGTGGCCCGGAATATCCAGGCAGTGATGGCGCGGCTCGTCCAGCGGCAGCGCCGCCTTCAGGTAGACGCCCTTGTCGGCATTATTCTTGGGCGCCGGCGCATTGCGCTGAGCTGCCGCATCGGCGGACCAGACCAGCAACCCGGCCAGAATTCCCAAACCGATGAACCGCATGATCCTCTCCTTTATGCAATCTGAAATATGGATATCTCGACGTAATCGAATGTCGTGTAAGGCTCGAAGGGTGCCACGAAGACGACGGTGACGAAACCATGCCAGTCACCCGCCTCGTTCCGGGTGAACACGTCCTCGAAGGGCAGATGGGCCGTCGCCGCGTCGATCAGGCCGTCGCGGGAGTTGTCGAACGGGCCATCCCGCAGATTGCGCAGCGGCAGATTGCGGACCTTGCCGTTGGCGAAGGCCACCTGGACGATCGCCGGGTCGATATCGTAATCGCCGAAGACCAAATTGAAGAACAGGGTCCCGCCGGGCGCGATCTGATCCCTGTCGACAACGAAATCGAAAACGAATGTCGCGTTATTGGGCGTGACCGGCCCATCCGCATCCGGCCAATGGCGGCCGGCCTGCGAGGCCGAGATCGCCAGATCGGTCCAGTTGGATCCCCGGGTCCGGACGCCGATCTTCTTGCACCCGGCGCAGACATTGTTCACGTCGCGGATCTCGTTTGCGTCCCGGTTGTCGAAATTGTCGTTGGAGAAAACCGCGACCACCCCGTCCCGGTTGAGGTCCGGGAGAAATTCACCGGGGCTGAGGACGCCGTCGCCATTGGTGTCGGCCCGGGGCGCCGGACCAAGCCGGGATGCCCGGGCGAGGGCCTGCGGTTTTTCGAAGCCGAAGCCGTCCACGTCGCCGATGCGGATGAACTTGAACGGCTCGGCCGCCGCCGGCGCCGCCAGCAACAGGATCAGTCCCAACCCCAAGCACGCGCCTCGGCTCATGCCGTCTCCTCCGCCGCGGCGTGCGCCATGGCCATGTTCCATATGGCTTCCGCCGAGTGACCGTCATCGCGCAAAGCGCGGATGGTCTCGGACTTATCACGTTTGGAGAGCTTTCGGCCATCCTCGGCGGTCAATACGGCGTGATGATCGTAGAGCGGCGTATGGAGCCCGAGCAGCGCCTGCAGCAGCCGATGCACATGGGTTGAGGCGAACACGTCCTTGCCGCGGGTCGCCCGGGTGATGCCTTGCAGGTGATCATCGAGCGAGACCGATAGATGGTAGCTGGCCGGCGTATCCTTGCGCGCCAAAACCACGTCGCCGAAAATCTCCGGCGTCGCGTCCTGCTCGCCGGCCCGCGCATCCTCCCAGGTCAGCGGCCCCGCCGCCACGGCCGCCGCATCGGCTTTCAGCCTGAGCGCATGGGCCTCGCCCGCCGCCACGCGCCCGGCCGCCTCATCCGCCGAAAGCGCCCGGCAGATGCCCGGATAGATGTACCCGTCGGGCCCGTGGAACTCCGCCGTCTGCCGCCCCGGCTCCTGAAGGGAGGCCTCGATCTCGGCCGCGATGTCGGCCCGGGTACAGAAGCAGGGATAGAGCAGGCCCGCCGCCGCCAGCCTGTCCAACGCCGCCCGGTAGTCGGCGAAATGGCCGGACTGACGGCGCACCGGCTCTTCCCAGGTCAGGCCCAGCCACGCCAGGTCTTCCAGGATGGCGTCTTCGAACTCGGGCCGGCAACGCCCCCGGTCGATATCCTCGATGCGCACCTGAAACCGGCCGCCGGCCGACTTGGCCGCCTCGTAGGCGTAAATCGCCGAATAGGCGGTCCCCAGATGGAGCAATCCCGTCGGCGACGGGGCAAATCGGGTGACGGTCCGGGTTTCGGGCGCGATCATGATTCGGAATTCGGTTTCCCTTGGGGAGCCGGGTCATTGTCGGTAGGATCATGGCCCTAATGAGCGATCTTCCGCAACTCACCGGCCCCAGTTCCGGGCCCGCCGGCGGCCGCACGCCGCGGCAACTCGTCCTGATGCTGCACGGCGTCGGCGCCGACGGCAACGATCTGATCGGTCTCGCGCCCTATTTCGCGCGGGTGCTGCCGGACGCGAAGTTCGTCTCCCCCAACGCGCCGTTCCCTTGCGACATGGCGCCCATGGGATATCAATGGTTTTCGCTGCAGGAACGAACCGATGAAGCGATCCTGGACGGCGCGCGCACGGCCCGGCCGATCCTCGACCAATTCATCGACGAGCAAATGGCGGCCCATGGACTGGGCCCGGCCGACACCGCACTGGTCGGGTTTTCCCAAGGCACCATGATGTCCCTGTTCACGGGCCTGCGCCGGGATCAGCCGGTGGCCGGCATCCTCGGCTATTCGGGCCGCCTGGTCGGCGCCGACATCCTGGCGGACGAGATTTCCGTCAAACCCCCGGTTACGCTGATCAACGGTGATCAGGACGAGTTGATCCCCGCCTCGGTACAGCCGGCGGCGGTCAACGCCCTGAAGGACGCGGGCGTCGAGGTGGAGGGCCACATCCGCCCGGGCCTCGGGCACTCCATCGATCCGGTGGGCATCGAATTGGGCTGCGAGTTCCTGGCCCGGGTGTTCGCCTGATGGAGGCCGTTCTCGTCGAATTCGCCATCGACACGGTTTCCTAACGCCGATCTTGCCGCCGGCGCTCCATCCCGTGGATTGTCGTCAAAGGGTCACCCAGCCGTCCCCGGGATGTCGCTTAAGCGGTTGAAATACATACCTCATCGGCTATGCTCATCGGCGATTAGGGGAATATATTGTGTCCGGTGTCTTGGAAAACTGCCCAGCCCTTGTATTGAACGCCGACTTCCGGCCGCTCAACTACTTTCCCCTGTCGCTCTGGTCCTGGCAGGACGCGGTCAAGGCGGTGTTCCTCGAACGGGTCAACGTGGTCTCCGAATATGACCAAACCATCCACAGCCCGAGCTGGGAAATGCAGCTGCCGAGCGTCATCGCGCTCAAGGAATATATCCACCTCAACCGGCGCCCGGCCTTCACCCGGTTCAACGTTTTCCTGCGCGACCGGTTCGCCTGTCAGTATTGCAACACCGGGTTCCCGACCCAGGACCTGACCTTCGACCACGTGGTGCCGCGGTCCAAGGGCGGCGTGACCCGGTGGACCAACGTGGTCACCGCCTGCGGCGTGTGCAATCTCCGGAAAGGCAACAAGTCGATGAAAGAAGTCGGGATGAGGCTGCGCACCAAGCCGGTACAGCCGACCAACTACCAGCTGCAGGAAATCGGGCGGGGATTCCCGCCCAATTACCTTCACGAGGACTGGCGGGATTTCCTCTACTGGGATACGGAACTCGAGGCCGAATAAGATTTGTCCTTGTCCAGGCGTTTATTCGGACACGTCGGCCATTCCCTTTTCGCCGGCCCCGCCTAGATCGGGTCATGTTTTGACGGAACCACGGCGCGGTTTCGTCAAAACATGTGAATCCGATCTATTTCAATAGTGTAGAGCCGATTCACATGGATTGTCCGCATCGCAAAGCGATTCCGACAAACCATGATCGGCTCTAGCCGCCGCTTCTACTCCGCGGCGTGTTTGCCGACCTCCCAGCCCCAGCCCGACAGATGCTTCTCGCCCAGGTCTTTCGGGCCGTCCTCCAAAGGCGTGGCCAATGTGTCGTTCCAGCGGTTGAGGAACCCGAACAGCGAGATGACGGCGAGAATCTCGACCACCTGTTCGTCGGTCCAGTGATTGCGCAATTCGGCAAAGTCCTCGTCGCTCACACCGTTGGGATTGAGGGCCGCGAGCTGCGCCACCCGCAGCGCCGCGCGCTCCGCATCCGAGAATAGCTCGGAGGTTTCGTACTCCCAGACGTGCTCGATCTTTTCCGCTTCCGACCCCCGCTCGATGGCCATGCCCGTAGTGTGGGCCGAGCAATAGACGCAGCCCGCCGAACGGCTGGTGATGTGGGCCACAAGCCCTTTGAGGTAGGGCTCGACGCCGCCCGGCGCCCAGACCGCGTGGGCCATGGTGCTGAAGCCTTCGAGGATCTTGGGCTTGCGGGCCAGGATGCGCAGGCTGTTGGGAACGAAGCCCAGGCGTTCTTGCGCCAGCTCCAAGGCGTGGCGGGATTCTTCCGGGCAGTCAGCCAGATCAAGCGGTTGCAGTCGGGGCATTTTCCAATTCCTACGATTTGCTCAGCGTGTTTTTGTCCGTGTGTTCTCGTCCGTCGCCTCCATGGCGCGGCCAATGGCCCCAAGTCCAATTCATTCCGGCTCGATTGGCCGCCCCCTCGGGCGACCCGTTCTTACTACCCGCTAGAGCCTTTACAGCAAAGGTGAAATCCCTATACTCCCGCGCTTCATTCCCGGGAACGCGTGGCCGGCCATCCGTCACCGCCCGCTCCTAAGTCCGAGGGGGCCTACCGGGACATTAAGAACGTGTACGAAATGCAGAGCCAAGGAGGACAGACATGTCCAAGCGCGTCCGCGCCAAGTACAAGATCGACCGCCGTCTCCGGGTAAATCTCTGGGGCCGGCCCAAATCCCCCTTCAACAAGCGCGAATACGGCCCGGGCCTCCACGGCCAGCGGCGCAAGAAGCCGTCCGACTTCGGGCTGCAACTGCAGGCCAAGCAGAAGCTGAAGGGCTATTACGGCAATATCGGCGAGCGCCAGTTCCGCCGCTACTTCCAGAAGGCCAACAACACCAAGGGGGATACCTCGGAGAATCTGGTCGGCCTGTTGGAGCGCCGCCTGGATGCCGTGGTCTACCGGATGAAGTTCGTCCCCACGGTTTTCGCCGCCCGCCAGTTCGTCAGTCACGGCCACATCCGGGTCAACGGCAAACGGGTCAACATCCCGTCCTACACGGTGAAGGAAGGCGATGTCATCGAGGTGAAGGACAAGTCCCGCGAAGTGCCCATGGTGCTGGACGCCGTCGCCTCGCCCGAGCGCGACGTGCCGAACTATATGGACGTGGATCACAACAAGATGCGCGGCACCTTTACCCGCCAGCCCTTGTTGGCCGACATCCCCTATCCGGTGCAGATGGAACCCAACTTGGTCGTCGAGTATTACTCGCGCTAGGAAACGGTCTATTCCGAAAGAAAGGCCGCCGATCGGCGGCCTTTTTTGCGGTCGCTCCACCTGCATCCGGAACAGGATTTGGCCCTGGCGGGCATACACGCAAAAATGATTGATTAAATAACATGCAATCTGTATTGTATGTGTATTCACCTGCGTATGGCAGATGCATATGTAACGGATGGGAGCAATGGGAGCGATGTATAGTCGATTAATCCAACGAAACCCGAGGGCCGTGATGCGTAAGAAAAGCTTCACCGCCAAACTTGCAGCCGCTTCGGCCCTCGTGGCGGTCGCCCTTGCCGGTGTTGCCGATGATACGGCGGCTGCCGAGTACTACGACGGCAAGGTCCTAAGCTTGATCGTCGGGTTTGGTCCGGGCGGCGCCGACAGCCGCTGGCGCCTCGTGGCGCCCTTGTGGGCCAAGAATATTCCGGGCAAGCCGACGGTTATCGTCAAAAACATGCCCGGCGCGGGCGCCGTGAAGGCGGCTAACTTCGTCTACGAAAAAGCCAAGCCGGACGGGCTCACGCTCTATACCAGTCCATGGAGCCCCGTGGGCGTGTTGATCAAAGCGCCCGGCATCCGCGCCGATTATTCGAAAATGCCTTTGGTGGGCGCCATGGGCGTCGAAATCATGGCCTACGCGCGCAAGGATATCGTCCCGGGCGGGATCACCGATTCCATCCAGATTTCCGACGCGCCCAAATTCAAAATGGGAGGCGTCCGGCCGTCGTCACCGCTCGATCTTCTGGGGCGCCTGTCGCTGGACCTGATGGGAGCGAAATACACCTACGTCCCCGGTTTCCGGGGCGCTGCCAAGATGCAGGCGGCGGTCCAACGAAAAGAAACCGACATGACGAACGCCGGGACGTCCAGTTACATCAGCAAGACCGAGCCCACATTCATCAAGACGGGAGACGGTCACCCGCTGTGGTACTACCAGCCGGCCAACCCTGACGGCAGCCTGCGCAAATTCGACTACCTCGAAAAACGTATGCCGGGATTCGCCGCCGTCTACCGGAAGAAGTTCGGCAAGGATCCCTCGGGCATCGAGTGGGAGGCGCTGAAATGGCTGTGCTCGCTTATCATTCCTCTGACCCACGTGGCCCTGGCGCCTCCAGGGACGCCGGAAGAAGCCCTCAAGGCCCTACGCACCGGTTTCAGCAACATGGCCGGCGATCCGGAGTTCGTGAAGGCATCGGCGAAAGCCTTCGGCGTCCCTCCGAGTGTCGTCGACCTGGACCAGGCGGCAAAGCTGATGGCGTCGATCGCCGATACCGAGCCACGTCTTAAGACGTTCTATGAGGGGTATATCGAAAAGGCCCGGTAATTGTCAGGTACGGTGTCGGAGTCGCGGGAAGCGGCTCCGTCACCGGTCACGACGCCCTTGACCTCGGCCCGGGATGGAGGATAACCCGATGCGGCGCAGCCAGGAAAAGATCCTCACCACCCATGTCGGCAGCCTCCCCGGGGACGAGCCGCGGGATGCCGCCGCGCCCAACTACGAAGAGAAACTCGGCACCAGCGTCGAAGAGGTCGTGGCCCGACAACGCGACGTCGGGCTCGATATCATAAACGAAGGCGAATACACAAAGGGCGGTGACTGGCTGTCCTTTATGGACGGCCGCCTCGGCGGCTGTGAGGCCCGCCCCGACGATGACTCCGGAAATCCCGCCCAGGCCGGCAGGGACCGGCAGGCCTTTGCCGAGTTCTACAAGTTCGCCGCCGAGACGGGCACGCTCCACGGCCATACCCCCGGCCGCCGGGGAACCTACAAGCGACTCACCTGGTACTGCACCGGACCGTTCACCTATATCGGACAGGCCAAGCTCGAGCGTGAGATCAAAATAACCAAGGCGGCCGCCGGGACGGAGGACGTGTTCCTGACCTCCACCGCGCCGGCCAGCCTGGAACCCTACTACCGCAACGAATACTATGACTCGCAGGAAGCCTTCATCCTCGGCATGGCCGAGGCGTTGCGGACCGAATACGAGGCCATCGTCGATGCCGGCCTTATCCTGCAGATCGACGACGCCTGGCTGCCCGTCGCCTGGGATCGTTCGGACATGGCGGCGCTCGGCCTCGACGGCTACCGGGACTGGTGCCGGGTCCGAATCGAAGCACTGAACCATGCGCTCAGCGGGATTCCCGAGGACCGGGTCCGGTACCATTTGTGTTGGGGAAGTTGGCGCGGACCCCACGCATTCGACATTGAACTTAAGGAAATCGTGGACATCATGCTGTCGCTGAACGCCGGGGCCTACCTCATCGAGGCCGCCAACGCCCGGCACGAGCACGAATACGTGGTTTGGGACGATGTGAAACTGCCGGAAGGCAAAATTCTCGTCCCCGGCGTGGTCAGCCACGCGACCGATCACGTCGAGCATCCGGAGCTGGTCGCGCAGCGCATTTGCCGTTTCGCCGAGCGGGTCGGCCGGGAAAATGTGATGGCAGGAACCGATTGCGGCTTCGGCGGCCGCTCCCACCCGCAGATCGCCTGGGCAAAACTGAAGTCTTTGGCTGACGGCGCGAAGCTGGCGTCCGAGGCGCTGGGCTACTAGTGAACAGGCCACGGAATTGGGGTTGAGGGGA
This sequence comes from Rhodospirillales bacterium, assembly GCA_965207535.1. GTDB lineage: Bacteria > Pseudomonadota > Alphaproteobacteria > Rhodospirillales > UBA2165 > JAJDXO01. The sequence goes on from CBDBMR010000017.1 coordinate 161,021, forward strand.
GAATAGCAGTCGTGCCCTACGCAGAATCAGCGAACGCACAAATCTTCTACGATGTCGACGGAGACGGTCCCGCTTTGGTCTTTCTCCACGGTGGCGGCGGAAACGGCGCCGCATGGTTTCAGCAGATCGGCTATTTCCGGGACCGTTATACCTGCATCACCGTCGACAACAGGTGTTTCGGCCGGTCCCAGCCCATCGACCCGTCGATCTACTGGCCGAAACTGTTCGGCGGCGATGTCCTCGCGGTCATGGACAAGCTGGATATCGACAGGGCGGCGCTCGTCTGTCAGTCGCTCGGGGGCTGGACGGGGCTCCGCCTTGCACTATCCGACCCGAACCGCATCACCCACCTCGTGGTCAGCGACTCACCCATGGGGATCGACAACGAGGCCGCAAAAGCCGACGCGGAAGCCTTCGCGAACAGGTGGGGCAAAAAGGGCGCCAACGTCGAGACCGAGGTGCTCAACGAGGATTTCCGCCGGGAAAATCCCGAACTCGTTTTCCTCTATCGCCAAATCAGCGCCTTCAACCCCCTGAACGATCGCGGCCTGGGTGCGCCGTTGGCGGTTCAAGAGCGGGTGCAGCGCTACTATGAGCCGGACTATGTTCTGACCGAAGAGCAGGTCGCCGGCGTCAAGTGTCCAACTCTGCTTATCAATGGTGCCGAGGACATCGTCGTCACGCCCCGGACCATGGAAGGGTTCTCCAAAATGATCCCCGGCGCCGAATTCGAAGAGATCGAAGGCGCGGCGCACTCCCCCTACTTCGAAAAACCGGACCGCTTCAACGAGGTTGTATCTTCATTCCTATCGCGCCATCCCATCTCGAGCTGAGAGCGGCGGTTCTCATCAACTTGGCGGCACATGACGTTTAATCTTGAAACCGACTTTCGTTGCCGAGAATTTGATGCGCTCCGATAGCAGTTAGGCTACAAAGCGACCATGACGACCACCGCTGCCGCCAAACCACAACGCCGGACCCAGGAAGAACGCTCCGCGACGACTCGGCGCAAGCTGATCGATGCGGTCGTGGCGCTCATTGTCGAGGAGGGTTTCTCGAGCGTAACAACGATGACCGTCGCCGACCGCGCCGGGGTATCACGGGGCGCCATGCAACACCATTTTGGCACTCGCACGGACCTATTGTTGGCGGTTATCGATGAGATCATGTTGCGGCTTCAGGAGCCCTTGGCGTTGGAGCCCGAGACCCATACTTCGCTAGACTCGCTCGTCGGTGCCATTGTCGACCGATATTGGCTGGCCTTTACGCAAAACACCTTTGTCGCGTCCGTTGATATCTGGATGGGTGCCCGTGGCGAGCCTGAACTATTTGAGCCGCTGAGTAACCACATGAGATCGATATTCGCGGCCCGGTCAGCCTATTGGCGAGAGGCGTTCGCCGATTTCGATCTTCCGGCTGAGCGCCTAATGATGGCGCATGAACTTACGAGCGCAACGGTGAGGGGTCTCGCCTTGCGCCGGATATTTGACGATCACGAACGGCCGCCCAATTACGATCCAGAACTATCAGCTCTGAAGTCGATGGTTCTTGCCCTCCTGGACGGTCGGGCGGGCTGAGGAATCATTCGGCAGCCTGGGTTAGTTTTTCCTGCTCCGCCGCCATGAGTTCACCAAGAACCCGGTGTACCTCCACGATTGGCGCATCGGCCTTGCCAGGAAACACCTGGATTCCCGGCTTGAGGTCCATGATCCGCTGCTGTGCCTCGATCATTTCACAGTCCTCGCCGAGGGTATGCTCAATCGCCCTGCGCGAATCTGCCGGATAGCCCGGATCGTCCTTTAGCTGTTTACTCGCCCATGCGAACCAAAAATGGGTCGTTTTTTCGGTTTCCGGTGTAACGATATTGGTCAGCCAGTATTGCAGCTCAAATTTCTCATCTCGGCGAGTACTGCGAAGTTTTATAACCGCCGGCGGCTGCCAGCTGTAATCCGATTGGGCGTCGACAGTCCCTTCGAAGTTTCCCCAACGCTTAATGGCGGGACCCGGAGTTGCGCCCCGGTTCAGACGGTTGACGTGGACCGTAGTCCCGTCACGCCTGATCTTGAGGGGCTCTTTCGTCATCTCCGGCGTGCCGATGGTTTGCTTGTGAAGATAGGCGGTGTGCGAAATATCGAGCAGGTTATCCATATAAAGCTGATGAGCCGCTTGGCCGTAAATGTAGTGGTGCCAGGTCCGGTATTCGTCATCCTCCAGGTAGGACAGATCGGGCAGTTGTGCCGGGTCCGCCTTCTCCGCATCGCCAATCCACACCCAGATCCAGCCGTACCGTTCGACCGCCGGATAGGATTGCACCTTGGCAAGCTTAGGTATCGAGTCCTGGCTCGGGATATCGGTGCATTTTCCGGCGCCGTCATAGCGCCAACCGTGATAACCGCAGCGAATTTGATCGCCGTCCAGGTAACCAAGAGACAATGGTGCATGGCGGTGGCAACACCGGTCCTCTAGGGCCTGAATTACACCGGATCGATCGCGGAAAAAGACGATGGGTTCATTGCATACGATTCGCCCGAATGGTTTGTCGCTGACATCGTTCTCTATCGCGGCAGCATACCAATAGTCAGTCAGGAACATTTTGGCCTCCAACTTTTTCATAAACCCCGCGGTGGTTGACCTGCCACACAAATAATTAAATTATACAAACAATCAGTATTGCATGTATCTTAATGTCGATTAACTCGCCTGTCTAGGGTTTAGAATAGACGTTTAGGCTCTGAAGTCGGCAAGCGACAATGCAAGGAAGTATGATGTCCACATTACTTGACGAACAGGAAATCCGGCGGCTTCGCGAACGCTGGGCCTTCGGCCGCGACTACGGCGACTGGGACGAAATCGCGGCCTGTTTTCACCCGGGCGCGACCATGAGTATTTCCTGGTACGAAGGCGACGTCGCCGGCTTCATCGAAGGATCAAAGAAACTCAACGCCAAGCGGGCGCCGGACGAGCGCGGCAAGCATTGGCTGGGCGGCGCTCGCTACTGGATCGAGGGCGACCGCGCGGTCGCCGAGACCGATGCCATGATCCTCGCGCGGGTGCGCCTCGACGGGCACCTGTTCGACACCACCACCTGGGCCCGGTTCTACGATCTGGTGGAACGCCGGGACGGCGACTGGAAGATCGTGCAGTGGAAGATGATCTACGATGCCGACCGCATGGACGCGGTGGAGCCCGCCAAGGTGCCCGCCGCGTTCCATGAGAATATCGATCTCTCGCCCTACCCGCCGGCCTGCGCGCACTTGTGCTACCGGCTGGCCAAATCCGGGCAGTCCGTGGGCGGCAATATCATTTCGCGGGGCAGCGAGGCGGAAGCCGCCTGCAAGGACGAAGGCCGCCGCTGGCTCGCCGGCGAGCCGGTCTAGGGCGGGCGCGATCATGGCACGAACCGCCTCGACGCGGAGCCGCTCCGGCAAGAACCGCAAAAGGGACCTGCCCCTGGACATCGTGGAGGCCGCCCTGGGGCTGGCCGAAGAGCGGGGCTGGCCGGCCGTTCGCATGCACGATATCGCGGAGGAGCTCGGCGTGCCGCCGGGCCGGGTCCTCGAGCACCACCGCGATCTCGACAGCGTCGCCAACGGGTGGCTTGGGCGCGGGCTGGAGGCGATGATCGCGCCAAGGGAGCCGGATTTCGGCGCGCAACCGGCGAAGCGGCGCATAGAGACTTGCCTTCTCGCCTGGTTCGATGCCCTGGCGCCCCACCGCCGGGTCACGGTGGAGATGCTGAAGGGCAAGATGCACATTCCCCATCCGCACCACTGGGTGCCGGCTATCTTCGATCTCTCGAGAACCATCCACTGGCTTCGCGAAGCGGCGATGCTGCCGGCCAGCTACGGGAGCCGGCGCGCGCAGATGGAGGAAATCGGCCTGACCTCGCTGTTCCTGGCCACACTCCTGGTCTGGGCGGGCGATGACACGCCCGGCCAAATTCGCACCCGCCGGTTTCTCCGCCGCCAACTGGACCGGGCCGACCGGGCCATGACGTCGCTGTGGGGACCGGCCCCTCCGCCGGGACAGGCCGCCGTCTCATAGACGTTAGGCGTTGGCTGAACCGGCGGCGGCGTTTCCGGGCTTCCTACTCCGCCGCGGCCGGCATTTCCGCCGCCTGCATCCGGTGGATCGCCTGGCGGCTGTAGGCGACGGCCTTGTCGTGCTCTCGAAGGATCAGCTTGCGGTCCGGGTCGGCGCCGACCGCCTCCTGCTGGGCCTCGATAAAGAGCTTGTCTTCCTCGAAGGCCTCGAGGACATCTTCGTGGAACCCGGTATTGCCCTTCCCGTCGTATGGCTCGCCGCGGACCGCGGTCGAGAAGAAGTAGTGGAAATTCGCATCGTCGGCCGGCGTCGCGTGATGGAAGACCCGGAGCACCAGCCCGCCCGGTTTGGTTGGATCATCAAATCCACCGGTTCCGACATCGTGAATGCCGGCCCACTGCAGCACGGTTGCCGGCGCGACATATTCGAAATCCATCCAACGGTCGACCTGCCCCTTGAATCCGGCGGCTTTCCTGAATGCCGGCGGCGGCGTGGAATTCGGCATGGCGCGATTGAAATGGGCGCCGCGCTCGGTCCGCGTGGTCGTCATTTCGGCTTCGTCGTGCTCCTCTGGATTGCCGCCGATGGTCGTCCCATGGACGTACCCCAGGTGAGTCAAATCCATCAAATTGTCCATCATGAACATGTAGTTGGCGGCGATATCGTACCGGCCGTAGTGGAAATTGTACTCGCCGGTCCGGTCGTGATAGGGAAAATCGATGATCCGGCTTTCATCGGCCAGTTCGGGATCGCCGGTCCAGATCCACACGAAGTTCTGCCGCTCCGCGACGGCATACGCCCGGACACGGTGGGCGGGGCTCAGCTTCTCGCCCGGGTTGTCCACGCAGGCGCCCGAGCCGTCGAAAACCATGCCGTGATAGCCGCATTGGATGCCGGTCTCGACGGCCTTGCCCAGAGACAGCTTCACGCCCCGGTGGCAGCACCGGTCTTCGAGCGCCGCGGCGGCGCCGTCGCCGCTCCGGAAGATGACCAGGTCTTGGCCCATGATCCTGCGGGCGATGGGCCCCTCGTCCAATTCATGGGACCAGGCGCCGATATACCAGGCGTTGCGCACCAACGGCTCCATTGCAAATTCAGACATAGTCCGCCTCCTCCGTATCGGTTCTATTGGCTCGACCGCCGGGCGGGTTCGCCGGATCGGCCGGCATCGGGCACCCAGCCCTCCGCGAGCATCTCGTCCGCTTCGGCATGGACGATGTTCAGCATTTCTCTCAGGACCGCTTGTTCGTCCGCAGAAAATTTCCTTAACAACCGCTGTTCCCGGGCCAGGGCAAACTGAACGATCTCGTCATAAAGGGCCCAGCCGTCCCGGGTCAGTTCCACAAACGACCGGCGGCGGTCCTTGGGATCATCCTGGCGGGTGAGCAGTCCGCGTTCCTCGAGGCGGGCAATGGAGCGGCTGGTGCCGCCCCGGTCCATTCCCAAAGTGTCCGCTACTTCCAGAATGGTCGACCGGCCGCCGGCGCCGGTGATCTGTATGATCCGCCATTCGCGAAGGTCGAAGCCGAGCAGGCGCGCATGGTGACGGTCGGCGTGCCGTCCGATTTTCACGCCGAGCGTGACGAACAGGGCCGGAACATGAGACTTCAGGTCAACCCGCTGTTTGGCGCGCGGCCGGGTGAGGACGTCGGACAATTTACTCTCCCCCATGGACAAGAGGGAGTATACGGCATTTATTTGAGAAATCAATCATTGAATTATCAAGTAAATGCGGCCTAGCGGTCGGTCCCGAACTTGGTCAGTCTGTACTCCTGAAATGCATTGGGAGAACGCTGAGCCATGAGCCTTGCCGTCATCGGCGCGGGATTTGGGCGGACCGGCACGGATTCGCTGCGCGCCGCCCTCGAACAATTGGGGTTCGGTCCCTGTCATCACATGCGCGAATTGCTGCACCACCCCGAACAGGAACACCTCTGGCGGTCCATCGCGGCGGGTTCGCGGCCCGGCTGGGATCACGTCTTCGAGGGTTACAGCGCCGCGGTCGACTGGCCGTCGTGCTACTACTGGCGCGAACTCGCCGAGCATTATCCCGATGCCAAAATCGTGCTCACCGTGCGAAGCGCCGAGAGTTGGTACGCCAGCATGGAAAAAACCATCATCCCCTTCATGAAGACGGTGGACCCCGAATCCGTCGGCCCCGTCATCGTCAGGAATCTCACGTTCGGGGACCGGCTGGAGGACCGGGCGCACGCGATGGCGGTTTACGAGAAGAACACCGCCCACGTACAGGCCGCCTTTCCGGACGATCGCCTGCTGACATACCATTTGGGGGAAGGCTGGGAACCGCTTTGCCGGTTTCTCGACAAGCCCGTCCCGGCGGCGGAGTATCCGCGATTGAACGCCTCGGGCCAGGAGTTTGAGAACCTTTCGAATTCCGGCCCCGATTGAGGATATGCGGGCAAACTAGCTGGTCCACATTTGACCCAAAGCGGACTCTAACTTCGGGCGATCAAGTTTTCGACTTCTTCAATGTCCGCGGCGCCACCAAGAATATACCGATCCGGACGCATCATAACCGCGACCAGACCGCTGGAATTGAACCATTCCTTCAGCTCGGGCGAACTTTCTCCGATGACGACGATGCCCTCTTCGGTCGCTCGTCTGACGACCTCGGCGGGCACCAAATCCCGATAGGGGTGCTTGAGTATCAACGCCCAACGGCTGCCAATCCGGTCATCAAGCCGTTCGCCCGACGTAAGTCTTGGCTGGGGAAACAGATGACCGGCCAACGCCGATGTTCCCGCCTTTAATCCTGGCCCCAGGGCCGGTCGGAGCTGGGAGATTTTTTGCCGGCCCTCACCCACCTCGGCGACATTTCCCGACGCCAACGCGTCTGCTGTCGTGTTGATAACCTGCCCCATCTGAACCGTGAGTTCGATGAAGGCACGGACATGGGGATCTCGCTCGGATTGGTAGGTTTCCAATAGGTCCATTTCCGAACCGCCGGTGATCACCTGATCCAGTTTCCAACCCAGGTTGAACACGTCGCGAATACCGGCACACATTCCCTGCCCCATGAACGGCGGTGTTAGGTGAGCGGCGTCGCCAGCGATCATCACCCGCCCCTGACGCCAAGACATTACGACAGCAGAACGAAAGGTATAGACCACGGCCCTCTCGAGTTCGGCTTCATCGGGCGTGATCCATTTAGATAGTAGACGCCAAACGTTATCGGGTTCGGTGATCGTTGACAGGTCGTCACCGGGCCGGAGCCTGAACTCCCACCGCCGCCGGCCGGCGCCGACAAACACGTATGTCGCCGAGCGGGCGGGATCGCAATAGTGAATGCTCTGAGGGGTTAGGTCTTCACGCTCATGCTTGAGCACTAGGTCCACCACGACCCAGGGCTCATTGAACCCGAGATCGTCGAACTCGGTCCCCAACACTTCCCGGGTCAACGAATTGGCGCCGTCGCAGCCAACAACAAATGCCGCGCGCACCGCCCCAATTTCCGACCCACCGTTCCGCGCCACCGTGAGTGTCACGCCATCCGAGTCCTGTTCGATACTCCTGACCTCGTTGCCGAGCCTCATCGCGACGTGAGGGTAACGCGCAATGCCGTCCCGCAAGACCTGCTCCAACGCCGGTTGATGAAAGCGATAATTGACGTACCACCCATTGGGGCTGAGCACCTTGGGCCGGGGCCAGGTAACCAGTACGTTGCCCTCGGCATCGACGAAATCGACACCCTCTCCGACGGCCGTGATGCCGACAATTTGCTTGGACAGCCCGAGCGCTTGGAAGATCCGCATGATCTCGTCATCGAAGGCAACGGCACGCGGCAGATGATAGGCCACGGGCTGGCGTTCCAATACGAGGGTGCGGATACCGTAGGCGCCGAGGATATTGGCCAGTGCGCCGCCCACCGGACCAAGCCCAATGACGGCGACATCGAAACTATCGTCGGTCGAGGTCAAGCTATTGGCCGATCAACCCGAAAGAATACCGTCGCCGAGCATCCAACGGGCGTAGGGCGGCGACTCATCCCAGTAACGCGGCTCCCAATCGTCGTCCATGCGATCCATGTCGGCGAAGTATTCGATATCGCCGCCGCAGGGGTTCTTGAAATACCAAAACCAGTTGGAGCCGAGCGAATGACGGCCCGGGCCGGAGACGCTCACGGCGCCGTTCTTCAGCATGTGGGTACCGCCCATCATGATGTCGTCGAACGAGTTCACTTCGAAGGCCAGGTGATTGAAATACTTTTGGGTCCCGACGCGGTGAAAAAGAAAAAGACTATGGTGGAAGGTCGAGCCTTCGCAGCGCATGAAGGTGCCGCCGTCCTTTGACCGGTCGGTTAGCCTAAAGCTAAGTCGATTGAGGTAGAACTCGGCCGCTTCCCAGTTTCCCTCCTCCTCAATGGAATACACCACGTGACCAATTCGGAGGGGCGTTATTCGGTCTTCCGGCCAACTGCGTTTATTGATTCGTTCGACTTTCTCATGAAAGTTCAGCGTCTGATCCGGGGCATCGGCCGGCGTAATGTCCGCTGCCTTAAACCCGATCGCAAAACCCTTATCGTCGTAAGTGTGAAGGCAGCCGTCCCGGTCCTCCCGCACCTCCCGGTCGCTGGAGAGTTCGTCGCCGATGGCCGTCAGGCCAGCCTTTTCGTCCACCCCCCAAACGATTTCCCGGACGGTGGAACCGTCTTCCCCGGTCGCCGGCAAAGACGGGTCGTCGGCATTTCGCAACGAGATTAGTTGGTTCTCAAGCGTTCGAAAGTCAGCCCCGGCGCCGTTCACTTGGACCTTTTCCAGACCCCAGTTTTCCATGAAAGCGACACACGTTTCCAGATCGGTCACGCCATAGGTAACTGCTTCAATTCGTTGGATGGTCATGGTGGTCTCAACTCCGGAATCTCTCTCTGTGTCCCACTTGAGCGACATCGACTATATCTGTCATTGTCCCGGGGAAATAGGAAATCACATGCTTGAACTCTACTATTTTGAAAATTCGATTTGCTCTGAACGGCCGAAGATGACGCTTGCCGAAAAAGGCATCACCGACTGGGTTCCACACCACATCCACTTGTTCAAGGGAGAGCAGTTTGATCCCAGGTATCTGAAGCTCAATCCCAAGGCCCAGGTGCCCACGCTGGTACATGACGGTGAGGTGATCCGGGAGTCGTCGCTCATATGCGACTACCTCGACGATCTCTATCCGGATCCCCCGCTTAAACCCGCCAAACCGGCGGCCATTGCCCGGATGCGGGAATGGATCAAGGAGGCCGACGAAGCTGGGTTCGAAGGCGTTGCCTCCCTTTCGTTCGTCGCCGTTTTCAGGGCAAAATTGTTGGCCATGTCCGACGATGACCGTCAGGCCTATTGGGATGGTCAAACCGTTCTTGAACGCACTCAGCGCCAGCAATCCTGCGTGCGTGAAGGTATGGAGTCTCCCTACGCCATGCGCGCCATAGCGACGTGGGAACGGACGTTCGCCAAGATTGACAGGACCGTCGCCGAAAAAGGGCCGTGGCTGATGGGGGAACAGTTCACGCTTGCCGATCTCGGCCTCGCGACCTTCATTGCCCGTCTCGACGGCATGACGCTGGTTGAGCCCTGGCTCGCGAAGCGGCCTCATGCGCAGGCCTGGTGGCAGGCCGTCAAAGCGCGGCCGAGCTACAGGCAGGCCAATGTGGGACCGTCGGGCGAAGAGACCGAACCCATGAGGGTCGAAGGAGCAAAAATCGTCGGGGCGTTCAACCGCAGGCGCGCCGAGTACCTGTCGAAGTACGGCGCAGGGTGATATGAAGCATCGCTGCGTGTCCGCCTCTGGCTAGAAGCGGACATTTAGCCGAGCTTAGTTGAACGTCCAATTTCCGCCTATTTGCGGAAAAGAATTTGCCCGCGCCGCGCGACCAGGAGTTTCTCGAGGGTCACGGGGTGAAAATAGGCCTCGACCCGGTCCCCTTCCGGCGTGGTGCCGTAAAGCTCGTAGCAGCGGCCGTCGACCTTGACCCGGCGGACCTGCCAGCCCTCGGATTTCACCTTCTCGATCAGCTGATCCCGGGTCTTCCATGTGGATTGGTCGCCCGACTCGCAGGTCATGCGGCCGGTGGCGTCGGCGTGCCCCGCGGACAAGCTCAAGACCGCCGCGGCGAAGGTTCCGATTACGATTTTCTTGATCATGGCGTCCTCTTTGGGTGTTGAAGCGCGATGGGGCGTGATGGAGCGTTCAGGCGGCCGCTGGGCGCGGCTTCATGATTCGGTACAGGCGGTAGGCCTCCAGAAGGGCCAGGGGCGCGAAATGCACCAGTGCGGGGCCCAGATGGTTGTGGACGAAAATCCAGTGAAGCAGGGTCAGGATGGCGGCCGGATAAATCCAGCGGTGCAGCCACTGCCACCCCCGGCGCAGGAACCGGACGGCGCGGTCGTGGCTGGTCACCGCGAGGGGGATGAAAATGAAAAACGCGAACCAGCCGGTCCAGGTGCCGATCGCCCAGAACTCGCGGGCCATGGCGTCCAGAGTCTCCATGTCGACGGCGTACAGGATCGTGTGCAGGAGCGCGTAGCCGAACGCCGCGACACCCAGATACCGGCGGCGGTGGGCGAGCCAGGCGAGCCAGCGGGTGCGCGGAAACAGCATCCGGAGCGGGGTCAGCATCATGGCGATAATCATGAAGCGGGCCGCGAACTCGCCCGTGGGGTGGAGCAGTTCCTCGGCGCCGACGCCGCGGGCGAGCGCCGCGGTCATGGGGATGCCGGGCAGCGCCAGCAGCACCCAGAAGGCGCAGGGGTGGTCCCGGATGGTCCTGAGAGTTGCGAACATGCCCCTTCAACGGGAAGGGCTATTCGTTCCGTCGCTCGATGAAATTCTGTACGCGAGGCGGACGCGGGGCAGTCGCCGGCCTCAGGCTTTGACCCAGGGCTCCGGCGATACCACCGTCTTTTTGTTGAGACAGAGGAGCAATCGCGTAATGCCCGTCCCGGCGATGGGCGGCGAGCGGTGGACGATCCCACGCTCGGCGCCCGCCCACTTGCCGTTGAAGATGGCGACGTCGTGGTCGCCGAGACGTTCCAGCGGGCCGTCGTACTCCGTCTGGTCGCTGATCGCCCGATCGGCGTCGGCTGGTTGAACCCACTCCGTCGTCGGGCCTCGATAGGTCGTCACGAGGCGCGTCTCCACGGTGTCGCGATGAAACCGCCAGCAGGCATCGTGGTCGATGCTTTCCAGGCGCACGTCGACGCGGTCGATGCCGGTTATGCCGGCAAAGGCGGAGACCAGGCCAACCATGTCGTCGATCAGCAGGCCGCGCATGCCACCCGCAGGCAGGCCACACTCGTCCAGCAGCGGTTCAAGAGCGGGCCGGAGGTTGCCGGGTTCGACGAAGATACGAAAATGCGGAAGGTTCGCCGCATCCGTCTGTTCGAGCCAGTCATGCAAACCCTCGGGCAGTTCACGACGCCAGATCACCAGTTCCGTCCCGGAATCATTGATGCCGGCGAGACCGTCCCTCGAGCGGCACATCACCACCCCATCCGCGGGCGGGGCGGTCTGGTCCGGAATCCCTGTTCCGCGGGTGTCCGCGGTCTCCGCGCCGTTCACCGGACCGACAACGGCGCCATATTCATCCCTCATTCAGACTTCCTCTTTCGCCGCCGATCATCGACAGAAACTCCCGCCGGGTGGAGGGATCATCGCGAAACGATCCCAGCATGCGGCTGGTCACCATACTCACGCCCGGCTTCCGAACCCCGCGCGTGGTCATGCATTGATGCGCCGCCTGGATGACGACGCCAACCCCCCGGGGCTCGAGAACCTCCTGGATGGTATCGGCAATCTGCACCGTCAGGGCCTCCTGAATTTGCATGCGTTTGGCAAACACCTCCACCAGGCGGGCAAGCTTGGAAATGCCGACGACACGCCCCGCCGGCAGATAACCCACATGCGCCGAGCCGAGAATGGGAACGATATGATGCTCACAGTGGGACTCAAGGCGGATGTCCCTGAGAACGATCATCTCGTCGTAGGCCTCGGTTTCCTCAAAGGTTGTGCCCAGAACGGCAACCGGGTCCTCCTGATAGCCGGCAAAGAACTCCTTATAGGCGCGCGCAACGCGACCCGGCGTACCAACCAACCCTTCCCGGTCCGGGTCATCACCGGCCCACTCAATGAGTGTCCGGACGGCGGCTTCCGCCTCCGATTGGCTGGGGCGCCGGCGCCTGCTCAAACTCGTAACCATCGCCCCGGCGGACCGGCTTTCGCCGACCAACTCATCCATGTAGAACCCTTTCTCATGATCCAGGCCGGTTTCAATGGCTCGCGCCCGCCGACCATAAATTAGATATGTTATAACATTACATTTATTCACCCGAGGGTACAGCCCTTTCCCCTGGGGAGCCGCGCATCCCATTTCCGGTTTTGCTCGCAGCCCCAACGATCCGGCGGATTACTCCTGGCGCCGCCACGCGCCCCTGCACCTGCAACCTCTCGAAAAGGTGAGCAAGAATGGTCCGAAAGTTGATGCCGGACGGAGGAATGGCGGGACTAGAATTCAGCGACCGATGTTGGTTGTTTGAGCGTTATTCGTTTGTTCATTCCACATGGGAGGGAATAATTCATGGACACCCATCTTCCTGAGAAGACCGAATACACTTACGAGAATATCGATCCTCGGATCTTCGAACTTTACGACCGGTACTGCCATTCCGGCATGACCCGGCGCGAGTTCCTGGACCGCGCGGCGGCGATTGCGGTGATCGGCGGCTCCGGCCTCGCCATGGCCCGGGCGCTGCTGCCCGATTACGCCAAGGCGAACATGATCATGTTCACCGACAAGCGGATCAAAGCCAAATATGTGAACTACGATTCCCCCGGCGGTAGCTCGGGCAAGATGCGCGGCTACCTCGTGCAGCCGGCGGGCAACGGCCCCTTCCCGGCGGTCGTGGTGATCCACGAGAACCGCGGCCTCAACCCGCATATCGAAGACGTCGCGCGCCGCGCGGCCGTCGCCGGCTTCGTCGCCCTGGCGCCGGACGGGCTCGCCCCCATCGGCGGCTATCCCGGCAACGACGATGACGGCAAGGTCATGCAGCGCTCCCTCGACCGGGGCAAGCTGATGACCGATATGCTGAACAGCGCCAAGTTCCTCAAAACCCATTCCCTGTCGACCGGCAAGCTGGGCGCGACGGGCTTCTGCTACGGCGGCGGTGTGGTCAACAATATGGCTGTGCGGCTCGGCAAGGATCTGCAGGCCGGCGTGCCGTTCTACGGCCGGGCCGCCAACACGGCGGACGTGCCGAAAATCCAGGCGCCGCTGATGATCCAGTACGCCGAGAACGATCCCCGGATCAACGCCATGAAGGCGGATTTCGAGGCGGCGCTGAAGGCCAACAACAAGACATTCGTGAGCCACGTCTATCCGGGCACCCGGCACGGCTTCCACAACAACTCGACGCCCCGCTACGTCGAGGCGCAAGCCAAGATCGCCTGGAACCGGACCATCGCCTGGTTCAAGCAGCACCTGGCCTAAAGACCCGGAATTGCCAAACGGCAACGGCGGCTTCCACCGGAAGCCGCCGTTCTCGTATCGGCGCCCTTGTTCCGCCGGCCGGGAGCGCACCCAACCCCGCCCGTCGCGCGTCCACGCGCGCAAAGCGCACGATGCGCGTCCACGCGCGCAAAGCGCACGATGCGCGTCCACGCGCGCAAAGCGCACGATGCGCGTCCAGGCGGTGCCTCTGATGAGAAATGCGGGCTAGGTCCTGTTGACATTTATCGCATCCAAATGAGCGCCCCGACGAGGCACAGCATGGCCATGTAGGCGGTGACGGTCTTTTCGTAGCGTGTGGCGATGCGGCGGAAGTGCTTGATCTTGTTGATGAAACATTCGACGACGTGCCTTTCCTTGTAGAGTTCGGGGTCGTACGGCACGGCTTGTGCCCGCGACGGGTTGGAGGGGATCACCGCCACCATCCCGGCGCTGTCGAGGCGGGCGCGGAAGCGGTTCGCGTCGTAGGCGGTGTCGGCGATCAGGGTCTCGCCCGGCAGCCCGGCGATCAGCCCCTCGGCCTGGGTGACGTCGCCCACCTGGCCGCCGGTGAGGATGAACCGCAAGGGATTGCCCAGGCCATCGACGGCGATGTGGATTTTGCTCGTCAGGCCGCCGCGCGAGCGGCCGATGGCCTGAGCCTGAGCCCCCCTTTTGCGCCGGCGGCATGTTGATGCGCCCGCACGATGGTCGAATCCACGATCAGGTATTCGAAGTCGGGATCCTCCGCCAAGGCATTGAAAAGACTCTCCCAAACCCCCGCCTTGGCCCACCGCGAAAAGCGCACGTAGACGCTGTTCCAGTTGCCGAAGGCGTCCGGCAGATCGCGCCACGGCGAACCCGCCCGGGCGATCCACAGCACGGCGTCCACAAACAGGCGGTTGTCCCGACCCGTGGAGCCGCGATCCGCCTCTTTGCCCGGAACCAAACCCTTGATCCGGTCCCATTGCATATCCGTCAGTTCCCGTCGAAGCATGACACGCTCCCGCCAGTTGAAACGGTCTTGCTTGAATCACGCCAACCATGAATAGTCCGTTAATTGTCAACAGGACCTAGAGCTCGTGCTGCCGTTTCTGCCGGGAGTCCCGGAACGCCGAGATGGGCGGCATCAGGTAACGCCGGGTCTCTGATTCGTCGGGCGGCGGCGCATCGCCCACCGGCCGATCCCCCTTGACGGTGACACGCTCCATCAGCCGCCGATTGGGATAATAGTCGTGCAGGGCCGAATGCTGCGTGGACCGGTTGTCCCAAAACACCAGCATGTCGGACTGCCAGCGGTGCCGGTAATGGTACTCATGGCGGAGGGTCTTCCTGTACAGCATCTCCAGCACCACCCGGCTTTCGTCCGCCTCCATCCCCTTGATGTGGGTGGTAAACTGAGGATTGACGTAAATTGCTTTCCTGCCGGTTACCGGGTGGACGCGCACCACCGGATGAACGGCGGGCCGATAGATCTCTTCGTACTCGTTGAGCTTGGCCCGGCCCTCCGGGGTATCGGCAAACAGGTCCTTGAACGGCAGAAAATCGTGCACCGCCTCGAGCCCCGACAGGAACGCCTGCCACCGGTCCGAGAGGCCGTCATAGAGCGCGGTCATGCTGCAGAAATTGGTGTCGCCGCCCACCGCGGGGATCTGCTTGCAGCAAAGCATGGTGCCCATGGGCGGTTCTTGGCGGAAGGTCTCGTCGGTATGCCAGATGTCGGTCGGCGCGGGCGGATTGTTTTCCTTGTTGTCGTAGACGATGAGCTCCGGGTTGTCCTCGGTGCTGCTCGAGAAGGGATGGACGGTCAGCTCGCCGAAATATCCGCCGAACCGGCGCAGGTCATCGGAGGAGATTTTCTGATCGGGGAACACCAGCACCCCGAACTCCGCATGTGCCTGCAACAGTTCGGCCTGCTGCTCCGCGCTCAGCGGCCGCGACAGATCAATTCCGGTGATCTCGGCGCCCAGGAAGACGCCCACCGGCCGCGCCTGAAAGGAATACTCGGTGGTGGTTTGCAATCCGGTGACGAGATCGTCCATTGACTTGCCCTCCCAACAAACCGTCGTCACTTGGCCATCGGCGAGAGATTAGGACGGAATCTTCCCGACGTCCATCTCGGGGGCCGAGATGCCCGAAACGGTTACATCCGCGCCTGCAGCTTCCGCACGGCGACCATCTCGTCGCAGGCCCGGATCAAACGATCGAGGGTCGACACCCCGCGGGCCTCCAGCCGTTCCAGCATGGCGGCGAAGATTTGGGCCGTCGCCACCGCATCGCCCACGGCCGAATGCCGGTTCTCGATGGTTACGCCGTGCCGCTTGGCAATGGTTTCCAAGCTATGGTCGTCGGTGTCGCGATCGAGAAACACGGAGATCAGCAGCGTATCCAGCACCACATGGTCGAACCGGGCGCCGGTCTCGGCTTCCTTCAGTTTCAAGAACGTCAGGTCGAAGGCGGCGTTGTGGGCCACCAGTACGGTGTCGCCGACGAACTCCCGGAAGCGCGGCACCACCGCATCCGCACCCTGCTTATCGGCAACCATATCATCGGTGATGCCGTGGATACGGATGGACGCCTTGGGGATATCCATTCCCGGGTTGATAAATTCGTCAAAGGAGCGGGATTCGGTCACCTCGCCGCCGTGGACGCCGACCGCGCCGATGGAAATCAACTCGTCCCCGTGTGACGGCCTGAGACCGGTGGTTTCCGTATCGAAGACCGTGAAATCCAGTGACCGCAGGGTCCGGCCATCCAGTTCCTGCATGTGCCGGGGCAAATCCAGAAGGCTGTAGTCGAAAAACTCGGGCCGCTCGGGCAAGGCGCCGGCATCGAGCTCCCGGCGATGCAGTTCCCGGTTCAGCCAGATCCAGGCGCAGACACAGATCACGGTGGTAACCGCAAATATCCAGACCACCAGATGCAGCGCCTGGCCAACAGCCTGACCTGGGGCCTGACCTGGGCCCTGACCGGCGCCGAGAACGAGCCAAGCGGCAGCGGAGGTGGCGGCGGCGAGGACGACGCCCAAAACCGCCGTCCAGAGGCCTGCGAGCCTGCGCGTACTGAGCCGGTAAATCCTCATGCCCTTTGTCCCCCCGCGCCGTGCCCGGTCAGCATATCCAGTGTGCCATCAATAGAGCTCGCCGCCGAATTCGAACTTGATCCGGGTCAGAAGGTCTTCGACCGTTTTGAGCGCCTCCCTTAGTTGACGCCGGACCCGGCGCGAGAGTGATTTCGGGTGAATGTGATAGCTGGGCGATCCGCCGGCCCGGGCCTCGGCGACTTGGCGGGAGAAAATCAAATTGGACAAATAGACGTAGGCCGCCGTCAGATCTTCGTGATCCGCCGCGCTGAGCATGTCGATGCTCTCGAGGCTGTCCATCCGGTCGAGCGTCGAGGTCGCCGTCACTCCCTCGCGGAGAGACAGCAGACGAATACCCTGAACCAAGGGAAATGTTCCATGAAGCTTGAGATCCATCTTGCCCTTGTCGGGCCCCGCATCGCTGCTCGTCGCCCAGCGTCCGAAAGACCGGAGCGCCGTGCCGTGATCGCGGTCAGCCGCAAACAGCCGGCGCAGGAACGGCTCGTTATGGTCCATAAGGCCGGTGACGTAACCGCGCAGCTCCCGGCCCAACGACTCCTCGCCCCATGCCGGCTGAAAATCGAAAAAAATATCGAAATCGAGAAACGCCTGGTTGGTCGTCGCGGCGCTCCATTTGTCCACCTGCGCCTTCCATCCCGAAAGCGTCTGACGCCAGAGGGGGTTGGTCGCCATGACGTCCCCATTGCAAAACGGCAGGCCGGCGGCGTCGAGGTCCCGGGACAACCGTGTGGCCAACTCGACAAACCACGGATCGGCGGACTCGACTTCGCCGGGGTCTGCATCCGCGATGATGAAGCCGTAATCCTGGTCCGGCGACAGGTAGTTCTCGCCCCGTCCCCCGGAACCCATGATGACCATGCAAAACGGCAGTGGGGCGGCGCCCAATCCCTCGCTCTCCATCTCGGCCGCATTGAGCGCAAGCAAATCCTGGTGGAGCCCTCTGTTCATGTGGGTCAACAGCGCCTGAATTTCCGGCGCCTTCACGCCTTCTTCCAGCAACTCGGCGGCCAGATCGGTCTGGGCGGCCTTGGTTTCCCGCAATCCCTCACGGGTCCGTTCGTAGGCGAAGGAATCCACGCGGGTGACAAGATCGCTCGCCGCCGTCGCCATCACCTGATGCAGGTCGAGCACCCCGGACAGCCTGCCGTCGCGGTCGACCACCGGCAGGTGACGGTGCCCAAAGCGGCGCATTCGCGCCAGCGCCACGTATAGGGGATCGCTTTCGGCCACCGTCCGAAGCGGATAGGACATGATGTCCGACGCCCGCTGCTGGGCATCCGCCCGGAAAGCGATCCGCCGCACCACATCCTGTTCCGTTACGATGCCCCGGGGCGCCCCCTCCGAATCCGCGAGCACGACGGCCGAGAGCTTTTGAGTGCTCATGATGCCGACGAGGTCCCGCAACGGCTCGTCCGGAGACAACCCGGAAGGCGTTTTCCGCATGTGGTCCCGGACGGTCTGAAAAAACACCCGCGTCGCCGGAGAGCCCTGGCTCATCTGCGCTTCGGCCCGGTCCGGACTCACCGGATCGTCGGCCATCCCCTTTTGATCCACCTCCGCCACGGTAGCATCTCTCCCGGCATCCCGACAGGTGTAGAAGCGGCCCGTTCATGTGACCGGGCTCACGGCGCGAGTGATTGAAATTGCGGTCCCATCCGGGTGCATCACCAACCCGCCATCCCTGCGATTGGAACCGGCGCCGGCGGCGGCTATGATCGTCATACGGCTGTAATGGGGCGGCTGTAATGGGACACCCGAGAACCGATGACCGACAAAGTAACCAAGACCGAAGAGGAATGGCGCAGCCAATTGACGCCGGAGCAGTATCAGGTGACGCGCCTGAAGGGGACCGAGCAGGCCTTCACCGGCATCTATGCGCATAGCAAGGAGCCGGGCATTTACCATTGCATCTGCTGCGATCAGCCTCTGTTCGATTCCGATGCCAAATATGATTCGGGCACGGGCTGGCCGAGCTTCTTCCAGCCGTTGACCAAGGACGCGGTCGCCGAGGAACGGGACGTCAGCTACGGCATGATCCGGACCGAGGCGCTCTGCAGCCGCTGCGGCGCCCATCTCGGCCATGTCTTTCCCGATGGCCCGGCGCCGACCGGCCTCCGGTACTGCATGAACTCCGCGTCGCTCAATCTGAAGCCCAGGGAATAGGCGATCCACCGCCGGCCTCATGGCTGACACCGGGCATCCCGGGGCTTCCGGCACGGACGGAAGGCCGCGATTCACCAGCAACGTTCTCGGCTTTGCCGCCATGACCCTGGGCATGGGAGCGCTGGTCAGCGTCGACGGCTTCGTCAAACAGATCGGCAACGAACTGCACCCGGTCGAGATCGTTTTCTTCCGCAACTTCTTCGGATTGGTGGCGCTGGTCCCGCTCATGCTCCGCCGGGGGACACGTCTCTGGTATACCCGGAACCTCAAGCTCCATGCGGGCCGCGGCCTGATTCACGCGACAGCCATGCTGTGCTGGTTCTGGGCGCTGCTGTTCGTCCCGTTGGCGGAGGCAACGGCGATTTCATTCATGCTGCCCATTTTCGCCACCCTGGGCGCCATTCTGTTTCTCGCCGAACCCAGCCGGGGCGGCAGATGGCTGGCCGTCGGCCTGGGATTCGCCGGCATGCTGATCATTATACGGCCGGGCTTCGAGGCCATCGGCATCGGCATGCTGCTGGTGGTCGCCTCCAGTATCGGCGCGGGCACCTCCAAGGTGATGACCAAGGTATTGGTTCGTACGGACGATCCAGCGACCATCGTCGCCTATCTGACGCTGTTCATCACCGTATTCAGCTTCATCCCGTCGTTGTTCGTATGGCGCTGGCCGAGTATGGACGCGCTTTGGATGCTCGGGGTCATCGGCGTGCTCGGCGTCCTTGGCCACGGTTTCATGACCTGGTCCTACCGCCTCGGCGAAGTCACGGCGGTGGAGCCGGCCTACTTCACCCGGCTGATATGGGCGGCCTTGATCGGATTTTTCATCTTCCGGGAAGTTCCCGGTATCTGGACCTGGGCGGGCGCGGCCGTGATCGTCGCCGGCGCCGTGTGGCTCATTCAGGTGGAAACCAAGGAGGCGCGAGCCAAGGCCCGCGCCGCCGGCGGTTCCAGTACCGCAACTAGCGGAGAGCGTTAAGGATTTCCTTGGTCCGCGTCATCGATGCTTCGTAGGCCGCCGCATCCCACGCCGGCGCTTGCCGCAACGTGTAGCCGTGTTTCACGTCCGGATAAAGATGAAGCTCCAGCAGGTCATTGCCGTCCGCCGCATCCTGAATCTGGTCCAACACCTCCTGCGGCGCCGCGTGATCGTCGGTGCCGAAGTGGATACTTACCGGCGCCTTGATACCGGCGATGTCATCGTACCAATCCTGCATGGCGGAACCGTGATAGGAAAACCCGGCGTCGAGGCCCATTCGCGCCGGACCGATATACGCATAGGGTCCGCCATAGCAGAAACCGGCCACGGCCACCTTTCCATTGCACTCCGGGCGGGATTTCAGGTCGTTGGCCGCGTCCGCCACGTCTTCGACACCCTTTTCGATCAGGTCATAGCGCGGCTGAGCCCGTTCCCGGGCCCGCTCGTCACCCAGTTCCAAAGGGCCGGGCAAATCGGTGCGCCAGAAAAAATCCGGCGCGGATACGGCATAACCGGCCTCGCCAAGCTCATCGCAAATCGCCTTGAGGCTCGGCCCGACCCCGAAAATATCCGCCACCATGACGATCCCGGGCGCCGGACCGCCATCGGGTGTGACCACGTAGGAATCGAATTCCCCGCCGCCGCTCGAGGTGAGCTTGATATCGGTTCCGGCCATGTGTACCTCCCTGATCCGGTCAATTGGCTGAGGGCATTATGAAGCGGCGTGCGCGCCTGTCCATAGGGTCCGTATGGGGGTAGGATTTCTCTGGCAATTATCAAGGCAGCCCAATGATCACCATTTACGGACGTTCCTCCTCCATCAATGTGCAAAAAGCGGTATGGACCGCCGCCGAGTTGAGCCTCGAGGTCCACCGGGTCGACGCCGACGGGACCATCGGCAGCATCGATACGCCGGACTACCGGAAACTGAATCCCTTCGCCCTGGTCCCGACGCTGGCCGAAGACGGGCTCGTCCTCGGCCAATCTCTCGCCATCGTCCGTTACTTGGCCCGCAAATACGGTCCGGGAACCCTTTTGCCGGAGGACCCCGATACGGCCGCGCGGGCGGATGCCTGGATGGAGTGGGGGGACAGCGATTTCTGGGTGATGCAGCTTCGAGCCGTCTACTGGAACTATGCGCGAACGCCCGAGGAAAAACGCGATATGAACCTGGTGAACGCCAACTGGGAACAGTGCGCCGAGCAGCTGCGGATCTTCGAGGCCGAACTGGCGGACAGACCGTTCGTCATAGGAGATCTGCTGACCATCGCCGACATCCCCGCGGGCTGCGCCATCAGCCGCTACTTCCGCACCCCGCGGGACGATTTCCCGGACATTCCGAACATACGAGCCTGGTACGCCCGGCTCCGGGACCGCCCGGCTTATATCGAACTGGTCGACACTCAACCATACTAGAGGCGGGCGGTTCTCCGGCGCCCGGAAGGCCCCGCGCCAAGTTCACGCAGGCGCCCAGAAAGCTATGCTGCGCATCTCGATGGATTGGCGGGGCGGTGCGCCTTCCGGCGTCGTCGGGTCGTCAAACGACGTATGCGCCGTCCAGCGAGCCCGTCCGTCGGTCTCGGATTCGTAGACCTTGAACACGATGGCCTCGTCCCGGGTCATTCTGGGGAAGTAAAACCATCTGTGATCCGGGTTGTGCTGGACCTGGTAGGTTTCCCCCACCCGGTTGGGATACCGGCGCTCCGAGGGGATGAGATCGGCTTCGTTCAGGCTCCGCGCATCGGCGATCGCCAGCGGATTGGTTTCGATGGGCTTATTGATGGCTCGCCACACCTGAACGATGGCGAAACGGTGCTTGATCAGCTCCTCCGCCCGGTCGGGCATCAGATCCCGGACCCGCTGCGGCCCCGACCATTCCGTATAGTCGTTGTGCACCCGGAGAACCGGCTCACGGATCAGCCTGGCCTCCTGTTCGTCCCGATCCCCGGTCCGCAGGGTGTGATCGAAGATGTGAACCCAGTTGCAGCCGGTCCGTTCCTTGACCAACGCCTCGACCTCCGGGTAGTAGACGGACGTCAGCTCATCGGCGTCGAAGAAGTCGTTCATCCGGGTCGGATGGTCGACGAACTCGAAACCGTTGACGTCGAGGCCGAACCGGTCACGAACCGGCCGCCCGTTGGAGATTTTCATCTCATGTCCGGCAAACTCGCCCGAGTAGACCCGCTTGAGGTTGCCCTCTTCCATGGTCTCGTTGACCGGCTTCACACCGGTATCGATGGAATAGACGAGATCGGCGGTGATGGTGCCGGCCTCGGCGGCCGTGGCGGTCTGATCCATGGGTGCCCCCAAAGAAATTGTTCGGTACCACTAGGTTAACACTGTATCCGCTGGCACCGCCCCTGCAAGCATCCCAAAGGCGTGAGCCGTACCCCGGTCACGGCTGGTCGCGGCCGATCAGGCGCCCTCTTCTTCGTGCAATTCTCCGCCCCGGTGAAGCCGAAGTGCGATATCGGCGGTCTGGTACACTGCCCGCTCGGTCGGCGAATGGGCGGCAAGGAAGCGCGCCACGGCGACCAGTATGTGCCGGCCTTCGTCGCCGGGCCCCCAGGCATCGAATTGGCGGACACCGGCTTCAAAGTTCTGATAAGCGTGGAAGCCGGCATCCTCCCGCAACAACGCACGGGCGAGAACGACGATCAGCTTCTCCGGATCGTGACCGAGAAGCAGGTAGCGGGACGTCAGCCGCGCAGCCTCGCTTACCCGGGCCTGGCGGTCGAAGGCCGCCAGCAGCCGATCGAGGAGTTCGTCGGCCGCCTCCGGCAAATCGTCGAGGGGGCGTCCATCCTCACCGGGCATCCCCGCCGGCGGGATATTCAGGAACCGGGTGAGGTACAGGGCCATGGCGCCGGCAAAGACGCCACCCGTCGCATCGGGATACGGATCGCCGGCTTCATCCAGGCGCTTCAGGATTGCGTGCAGGGCATTGGCGTGGGTGAAGACATGGTGGGCCGTGTCCCAGTCCGAAAACTCGTTCGCCGTCCCGAAACGGGCCAGACGGAGCGCCGCGGCATAGGCCAGCGCCTGGGCCAGATCGGCTGCCCGCGCCCCTTTGCCCACGGCCTGTTCCAGCGCCGAGACGATCCTGTCCGGCTCATCGTCGAGCAGCCGCCCGGCCAAATCGGCGTGCGCCTCGTACGGTCCTGCCCCGCCCGGATCGGGAAGCCGCCCGCGTGCTCTTTCCCACCCCGCATCCGCCAGGGCGACAAGGTCGACGGGATGCCGCCAGGAATCCGATTCTTCGCCGCCGCGCGCCCGGACCATCTGGTCAATGGCCGTGGGCAGGATCGCCAGGGCCCGGTCATGGCCGACCAGCTCGGCCGCTTCGAGAGCCTTGTTCATGAAGTCCAGACTATGGCCGGTGTCCCCGTAATGCCGGTCGGTTGCCGCCGCCGCCACGCTGTCGACGATCTCTCCCCAGGGCCGGGAAGACGAAATCATGGTTTCCAGCGTCCGCTCGGCGGCGGTCCGGTGCCGGACGTTGGACCATTGGCGCAGCCAGCGCTTGAGGGTCTTGCCGTCCAAATCGGCATCGAGGAGCGGTCCGGATGATTGATACGGCTCCTCTCCGGCGCAATCCGCCGCCACCCGGCGCACACCGTGGAACAGCGCCAGAAACGCCTCGTCCTCCGGCAAGCGGTCGATGATGTTTCCGAGCGCCGTCAGGATGGTCATGCCAACATCGAAACCATCGCGATTACGAACGCCGTAATCGGCTGCCGCGGCGACGATGTCCTGGTGGCTCGCGCCGGCATCCAAGCCTGCCAGGATCGCCTTACCCATCACCAGCGAGATGTTATGGCTCATACCGTCATGAAGGCGCTGACGCCAACGGCCGGCGGCGCCCGCCGGTCGCAGCCGGCTCGAAACCCAAACCTCGTCACCGTCTATATTGACCTCGGCGGTGGGAACATCGTCGGCCCACAAATCGAAGGTACAGCCGCTGGACAGATCAAACCGGGCATGATGCCAGTGGCAGGTGAGAATGCCGTCTTCGACCGAGCCTTGGTTCAACGGAAAGCCCAAGTGCGGGCAACGGTTGTCGAGGGCGAACAAACGCTCACCGTCATGGACCACGAGAATGGGCGTCGGTCCGCCCCGAACCAGGACCGTGCCCTTGGCCTTGATTTCCGAGAGGGACCCGGCATGAATGAAATCGTCGACGGCTTTGTCCATGGCGGTCTGCCTCCAGCCGGTTGCGGTCGATCGTTCCTCTAATATGGCTCGGCAAGCCTAGCACGCAATCGGCAAGCAGATTCCCGTTATCTAGTAGTACCGCACCCGAATGGTGATGCGCGTCCCTTCGTTGGGGACGTCGAATGCCGCCGCCTCGAAGGGGGGCGCGCTCAGCCGCACCGGGGCGTCTCTGGAAAAACCAAACCCTTCCAGGGGCCAGCCGATAAAGCTTTTGTTCATCCCCCCGTCCCGGTTCTCGTCATGGAGCAAGGCCGCGGCGTAGCGGCCCACGGGAATGTCCTTCATCGTCACGACGATGGATCCGGCGTTCGCGGGTTCATCGAAACCCCTGAACCGCTCTCCTTCAGGGAATTCCTCGGGGTCGTTATGCAGGGCAAGGCGAATAACGCCTCGATCGTTGCGAATCTCGGTGACCTCGACAATCAAATCACCCGCCCGCACGGGGAGGGCGGTCACGAGAACCGCCATAAACGCCAATAACGGAAATTTAGTGGACATCTCCGCCGCTTCCGGCGGCCAGCACCAAGGCCTCGGCGATCCGAAGCTCCGTCTCGGCGGCTGCTTTTCCGTCGTTGTCCGCCGAGCCGGCCGCCTCCTTGGCGGCGTCTAGCCGCCGGGATGCCGCGCCGGCGTCGATTTCGTCAACCAATTGGGCCGCATCGGCGAGAACCGTGCAACGCTCCGCATTGGCCTCGGCGAATCCGCCCTCGACGAATATCCGGGAGGTGACGGAGCCGCCTTGGTGCACCTCGACGACGCCCGGACGGACGGTCGAGATCAACGGCGCGTGACCCGGCAGCACGCCGAAGTCGCCGGCGCCGCCCGGCACCACCACCATGTCGACCTCCTCGGACGCCACCAGGTTCAGCGGCGTCACGAGATCGAAGTCAACCTTGTCTGCGGCGGAATCAGCCATGATCTGTGTCCTTCGGGCTGCCCTTAGGCGGCCTCAGCGGCCATCTTCTGGGCCTTCGCGACGGCTTCCTCGATGGTGCCGACCATGTAGAAGGCGTTCTCCGGCAGGTGGTCGTACTCGCCGGCGCAGATAGCCGCGAAGCCCTTGATGGTGTCGTCGAGATTGACGAAGACGCCCGGCGAGCCGGTGAACACTTCGGCGACATGGAACGGCTGCGACAGAAAGCGCTGGATTTTCCGCGCCCGGGCCACGGTGAGCTTGTCCTCTTCGGAAAGTTCGTCCATGCCGAGAATGGCGATGATGTCCTGCAGGGACTTATAGGTCTGCAGCACGCGCTGCACCTCACGGGCGGTGGTGTAGTGCTCCTCGCCGACCACATCGGCGGTCAACACCCGCGACGTGGAGTCGAGAGGATCCACCGCCGGGTAGATGCCGAGCTCGGCGATCTGACGGGACAGCACCGTGGTCGCGTCCAAGTGCGCAAACGATGTCGCCGGGGCCGGATCGGTCAGATCGTCCGCCGGCACATAGATCGCCTGCACCGACGTGATCGAGCCCTTGGTGGTCGAGGTGATCCGCTCCTGCAGCGCGCCCATGTCGGTGGCCAAGGTCGGCTGATAGCCCACGGCGGAAGGAATCCGGCCCAGCAGCGCCGACACCTCGGAGCCCGCCTGGGTGAACCGGAAGATATTGTCGACGAAGAACAGCACGTCCTGGCCTTCCTGGTCGCGGAAGTACTCGGCAACCGTCAAGCCGGTCAGCCCGACGCGCGCCCGCGCGCCGGGCGGCTCGTTCATCTGGCCGTAGACCAGCGCCGCCTTGGAGCCCGCCCCATCGGTCTGAATGACCCCCGACTCGATCATCTCGTGATAGAGGTCGTTGCCCTCACGGGTCCGTTCGCCGACACCGGCGAACACGGAGTAGCCGCCGTGCGCCTTGGCGATGTTGTTGATGAGTTCCATGATGATCACGGTCTTGCCCACGCCGGCACCGCCGAACAGGCCGACCTTACCGCCCTTGGCGTATGGCGCGATCAAATCGACGACCTTGATGCCGGTGACCAGAATTTCGGTCTCCGTCGACTGATCGACAAACTCGGGCGCCGGTTTGTGAATTGCCGACGTGACTTCCGACTCGACCGGCCCGGCCTCGTCCACCGGCTCGCCGATAACGTTCAAAATCCGGCCCAGGGTTTCCGGCCCGACCGGCACTTCGATGGGCCCGCCGGTGTCGATGACCTCGGTTCCGCGAACCAGGCCGTCGGTAGTGTCCATGGCGATCGTGCGCACCTGGCCCTCGCCAAGGTGCTGTGCAACTTCAAGCACCAGGCGCCGGTCCAGCCCTTGAACTTCAAGGGAGTTCAAGATCTCCGGCATATCGCCGTCGAACTTGACGTCGACCACCGCACCCATGATTTGGGAGATTGCTCCGGCGTTATTCTCTGCCATCCTACTCGCTCCTCGGATTCGGCGCCGCCCTAGACGGCCTCGGCGCCGGAAATAATTTCAATCAACTCACTCGTAATCTTGGCCTGGCGCGTGCGATTGAACTGCAGCGACAGGGCGTCGATCATTTCTCCCGCGTTCCGGGTCGCATTGTCCATGGCGCTCATCCGGGCGCCATGTTCAGACGCATTGCTCTCCAAAAGCCCGTGCAGAATTTGCACCTCCAGGTTCTTGGGCAGCAAAACCTTCAAAATGACGTCGTCGTCCGGCTCAAACTCGGTCGCCGCCGGAATGACGCCGGATGCCGCCTCTTTGCTCCCCTTCCCTTCCTCGATGGAAACGGGAATCACCTGCTGGGGGGTAACAATCTGGGTCATCGCCGAAACGAACCGATTGTAGGTGACGGTGCAGACGTCGAACTCGCCGGCGTCGAACAGTTCGACGATCCTGGCGGTTACATTCCGAGCGTCTTCCAAGGTCACCGCCGTCCGGCCGATATCCTCGAACGTATCGACGATCTTGTCTCCGTGATCCCGGCGAAGCTGGTCGCGGGCCTTTCGGCCGACACACAGGACTTTGACGGTCTTGCCGGCGGATTCCAGCTCGGCGATCTGCTGGCGCACCGAGCGGACGATATTCGCGTTGAAGCCGCCGCAGAGTCCGCGATCCGATGTCATGGCGACCAGCAGATGGACGTCATCGTTGCCTGTGCCGGCCAGCAATGGCGGCGCGCCTTCCGTCGAGCCCAGCCCCTCGACCATGCCCGCGATCATCCGCTCCATCCGTTCGGCAAACGGACGTGCCGCTTCCGCGGCCTCCTGGGCGCGGCGCAGACGGCTGGCCGCCACCATCTTCATGGCGGACGTGATCTTCTGCGTCGATTTGACGCTGTCGATCCGGGTCTTGAGTTCCTTGAGACCGGCCATCGGTTATCCGTTTAGCTTTTTCGTCCGAGGCTCTAGGAGAAGGATTTGGTGAAATCGTCGAGGAAGGTCTTGAGCTTTTCCTCGGTTGCTTCGGTGATTTCGCCATCGGTGCGGATCGCCACCAGAATGTCGCCGCCCGAGTCGCGGACTTCTTTCATCAGCGCCGCTTCGTAGCGGACCACATCTCCAACCTCGATCCCGTCGAGATAGCCGTTCACACCGGCGTAGATGGCGACCACCTGTTCCTCCACCGGGTAGGGTACGAACTGTCCCTGCTTCAGGACTTCGGTCAGCCGCGAGCCGCGCGCCAACAGACGCTGGGTCGCCGGATCCAGATCGGACGCGAACTGGGAAAACGCCGCCATTTCCCGGTACTGAGCGAGTTCCAGCTTGATCGAGCCGGCAACCTGTTTCATGGCCTTCACCTGCGCAGCCGAACCCACCCGGCTGACCGACAGACCGACATTCACCGCCGGGCGGATGCCCTGGTAGAACAATTCGGTCTCGAGGAAGATCTGCCCATCGGTAATGGAAATCACGTTCGTCGGGATGTAGGCCGAGACGTCGTTGGCCTGGGTTTCGATCACCGGCAGCGCGGTCAATGACCCGGCGCCGTTGTCATCGTTCATCTTCGCGGCCCGCTCCAATAGGCGGGAGTGCAGATAAAACACGTCACCGGGGTAGGCTTCACGCCCCGGCGGACGGCGAAGCAGCAGGGACATTTGCCGGTACGCGACCGCCTGCTTGGTCAAATCGTCGTAGAAGATGACCGCATGCATGCCGTTGTCGCGGAAATATTCACCCATGGTGCAGCCCGTATAGGGCGCCAGGAAAAGCATTGGCGCCGGTTCGGACGCCGTGGCGGCAATGACGATGGAGTATTCGAGCGCGCCGTAATCCTCGAGGATCTTGACGAACTGCGCCACCGAAGACCGCTTCTGGCCGACGCTGACGTAAACGCAGTAGAGCTTCTCGGAATCATCCCTGGCGGCGTCGTTGACCTTCTTCTGATTGATGATGGTGTCGAGAATGATCGCCGTCTTGCCGGTCTGCCGGTCTCCGATCACCAGCTCCCGCTGGCCGCGGCCGATGGGGATCAGGCTGTCGATGGCCTTGATCCCGGTCTGCATGGGCTCGTGCACCGATTTCCGTGGAATGATACCGGGCGCCTTCACCTCGATCAGGCCGCGGTTGGCCGTGTTGATCGGGCCCTTGCCGTCGATCGGCTCGCCGAGACCGTTCACCACCCGGCCGAGCAGTTCCTTGCCCACCGGCACGTCGACGATTTCACCGGTCCGCTTGACCGTGTCGCCTTCGCGGATGGTCCGATCGTCGCCGAAGATCACGACACCCACATTGTCCTCTTCGAGGTTGAGGGTCATGCCCTTGATGCCGCCCGGGAACTCAACCATTTCTCCGGCCTGCACCTTGTCGAGGCCGTAGACGCGGGCGATACCGTCACCCACCGACAGGACCTGTCCGACCTCGGCAACCTCTGCTTCGGTGCCGAAGTTCTGAATTTGCTCTTTCAGGATCGCGGAGATTTCGGCCGCACGGATTTCCATTATCCAACCCCTCTCATGGCGAGTCGCAGCTGCTGCAGCTTGGTGTTAAGGGTGCTGTCGACCATCCGGGAGCCCAATTTGACAACCAGGCCGCCCAGGACATCGGGATCGACTTTCTCATTGATACTGACCTCGCCGCCGACCGAGCGTTTGAGCGTCGCTTCCAGCGTCGCCAACTGCTTGTCGGACAGTTTGGCCGCCGAGGTCACCTCGGCCGTCATCTCGCCCCGGCGACCGGCCAGAATGGCGAGGTATTGATCGATGATTTCCGGCAATGCGAACAGGCGCCGGTTGCCGGCCAATACGCCGGCGAATTTGCACGTCAATCCGCCCGCGCCGGCGGCGGTCAACAGGGCGTTCATTGCCGCACCCTGTTCGTCCCGGGATATCACCGGGGATCGAATCATCCGCGTCAGATCGGCGCTCCTGAGAATCATCCGGTCCAGCGATTTCAGGTCGTCCGCAACCTCATCCAGGGCGCCCTCGGTTTCGGCAAGCTCAAACAGCGCTGTTGCATACCTTCCGGCGAGGCCGGTGGCGCCTGTGGTGTCCGTTGCCACGTGAGATGTTCCTCGGTTCTGGTTCCCCGGTGAGATGTCACCGATAACACAACGAATGTTGCGAGAATATTGCGCCTTTCGGCGGCACCGCGCCGCCGAAGGCGAGGGTTGTCTACCATACTGATTGAAGGGGCGCAAGACGACTCGCCCGGACCGGAAAAGACGACAAAACTCTTTTTTTATCAATAGGTTATGGAATATCTGTGCGCTACATGAAGCTGTAGGGATCGATGTCCAGTTGGACCCGGACTTTCTTGGGAATGGGCGTGGCCGAGAGCCAATTCCGGAGCGCCTTCTGAAGGTTTACCTCGCGGCTCGTCTTGACCAGAAACCGCCGCCGATGACGGCCGCGCAGCAGCGCCATCGGCGCCGGGGCGGGCCCGAGCACCTGCACGCCCTCTTCCGACGGCGCGGTGCGGCGCAGCGCATTTGCCGCCCGGTCGACCTGGTAGGGGTCGGGGCTCGACAGGACG
This sequence comes from Rhodospirillales bacterium, assembly GCA_965207535.1. Classification (GTDB taxonomy): domain Bacteria; phylum Pseudomonadota; class Alphaproteobacteria; order Rhodospirillales; family UBA2165; genus JAJDXO01. The sequence goes on from CBDBMR010000017.1 coordinate 190,897, forward strand.
ACGCCGGCGAGACGTCCAAAGGGCGGCATCCCGGCATTCTCCCGGTCCTTGGCCTCGGCGGACAGAAACCCGTCCCGATCCCCGGCGGCCAGCGTTTTGATTACCGGGTGGCCGGGCATAAACGTTTGCAGCACCACCCGGCCCGGCCGGTGTTCCCGTCCGGCGCGGCCCGCCACTTGATAGAGGAGCTGGTAGGTTCGTTCCGCCGCCCGAAGATCGCCGCCCGAGAGTCCGAGGTCCGAATCGACCACACCCACCAGCGTCAGGTGGGGAAAGTGATATCCCTTGGCGACAATCTGGGTGCCGATAACGATATCCACCTCGCGTTCCTCGATCAGCCGGACCAGCTCGGCCGCCTGGCCGGGACCATGGATGGTATCGGACGCCGCGATGACCACCCGCGCGTCTGGATACCGGGCCGCCACCTCCTCGGCCAATCGTTCGACGCCCGGCCCGCAGGCCGCAAGCTTGTTTTCGGCTTCGCAGTTCGGGCAGGTGTTTGGCAAATCGGCGGCGTAGCCGCAGTGATGACACTGGAGACGGTTCATCAGCCGGTGTTCCACCAACCAGCTGGTGCAGTTCGGGCATTGCAGCCGATGGCCGCAGGCCCTGCACAGGGTCAGCGGCGCGTAGCCCCGCCGGTTCAGGAACAGAAGCACCTGCTCCCCTTGATCCAGGGTCTCGGTGATGGCCGAGCGCAACGGCGAAGACAGCCATTCGCCGGCCGGCGGGCTGTCGGCGCGCATGTCGACAACGTCCACATCCGGAAACTCGGCCCCGGCGTGGCGGTCCGGCAGATTGTGATGTCCGTACCGGCCCTGGCGGACATTCTGGACCGTCTCCAACGACGGCGTCGAGGAGACCAGCACCACCGGCACTTCCTCCTCCCGCGCCCGGACGATGGCCATGTCGCGGGCGTTGTAGATCACGCCATCCTCCTGCTTGTAGGAAGCATCGTGCTCTTCGTCGACGACGATGACACCGAGTTCCGGATAAGGCAGGAACAACGCCGAACGGGCGCCGACCACCACTCGGGCTTCACCGGTCGCCACCGCCCGCCAATTTGCGCGGCGCTGCGCATGGGTAAGGTCCGAATGCCATTCGGCGGGCTTGCAGCCGAACCGTTGCCGGAACCGGTCCATCCATTGGGCCGACAGGGCGATTTCCGGCAATAGAACCAGCGCCTGTTTGCCCGCTTCGAGGGCTGCCACCACGGCCTCCAGATACACCTCGGTCTTGCCGGCGCCCGGAATTCCCTCCAGCACGCTGACCCCGAACCGATGGGCCGCGGCAAGCTCCCGCAATGCGTCGGCCGCCGCGGCCTGCTCCGGCGACAAGGCCGGCCCCTCGGCCGACAAATCCGGGGGTTGGAATCCGGCCGACGGCGCCAGGGTTCGCTGCTCAAGTGCGCCCGCTTCGGCGAGGCCCTTCACCACCGACGGGCCGCAGCCGGCTTCACGGGCAAGGGCCGCCGCCGGCAGCGGGGGAAGTCCGCCGGCGGCCTCGATGACCCGTTTCCGGGCATCGGTCATCCGAATATCGGGCACACTGTCGGCGAGGGCATAGGCGGTAACCGGTTTGGGCGGCAGAAGGCCGTCGGGGACGCTGAGCACCATCTTCAGCACACTGCCGGCGTTGGACATGGTGTAGGCCGCGACCCATTCGACGAAACGCCGAAGCTCGGGCCTCAGGCCGGGCACTTCAAATGCGCCAATGACGTCCTTCAGTTTTTCCGGCGGGACATCTCCATCCCCCCCGTCCCAGACCACTCCCGCCACCCGCCGCGGACCGAACGGCACTTCGACGATATCCCCCAATTCGGCGTCCACGTCGTCCGGCACCCGGTAGGTGAACGGCTCGTCGAACGGGAGCGGCAGGAGGACACCCACCTGCCGGGAACGGGCGTCGCCTCTGGTTTGGATCGGCGGCATGGGCTACACTCTAGCGGCTGCGGCGGGCCGGGGAAATTGCACCGCCCGCTGAACGGCCAAGGCCCCGGAAAACCGGGGGGATGCGCCCGAACGGGCGATGACAGGATTGCCTCACCAGGGCGGACGATGCGAATCAAGCTTCAGTTCTCTGACTGAGGAGGCCTTCCCGATCCCATGAAGTTCTTTATCGACACAGCCGACATCGACGAAATTCGCGCCCTCGCCGAGACCGGAATGGTCGACGGCGTGACCACCAATCCGTCGCTGGTCGCAAAGACGGGCCGCAAGTTCACGGACGTGGTTGCCGAGATTTGCAAGATCGTGCCCGGCCCCATCTCGGCGGAAGTGACCGCGACCGATGCCGAAACGATGATCGAGGAGGGCCGGAAGCTGGCGGCGATTGCGCCGAACGTCGCGGTGAAAGTCCCGCTTACCGAGGACGGGCTTCGCGCCTGCCGGGCCCTCAGCGATCAGGGAACCATGGTCAATGTGACCCTGTGCTTCTCGGCGGCTCAATCCATCTTGGCCGCCAAGGCCGGCGCCGCCTTTGTCTCTCCGTTCGTCGGACGGTTGGACGATATCGGCCAATCGGGAATGGAGCTGATCGCCGACATCGTCGAGATCTACAGCCAGTATGACAACTTCACTACCGAGGTGCTGGTCGCCAGCATCCGAAACCCCATGCATGTGGTCGAGGCCGCCCGCATGGGCGCCCACGTGGCGACCATCCCGCCCAAAATCCTGTCAGAGCTCTTCAAGCACCCGCTCACCGACAAAGGGCTCGCGGCATTCCTGGATGACTGGGCCAAGACCGGGCAGAGCATTCTTGGCGATCAGGGGTAGCCGAAGATGAGCAGTGAACAGGAAACCAAGCCGGGCAACGGACAGGGCGTGATCGCCGGGGCGAATCCGCCCAGCGCCGACGAAGTCGCGGAATACCTCAAGGCCAACCCGGACTACTTCCATGAGCGGCCGGAACTATTGTCGGTCCTGTCGCCGCCCAGCCGCTGGACCGAAGCCGACGGCAGCGTCGTCGACATGCAGGCCTTCATGCTCGACCGGCTGAAGTCGGAATCCGAAAATTTACGCCAGGCCGCCAATGAGTTGGTGACCACGACCCGCTCCAACATGCTGGTCCAGACGCGTACCCACGCGGCGGTGCTGGGACTGTTGGCCTCGGACGGGTTTGAACGGCTGGTTCATGTGATTCGTTTCGATCTGCCGCTACTGCTGGATGTGGATGCGGTCTCGCTGTGTTTCGAGTCCGCCGACGGATCCGAGCCGTTATTCGCCACCGGCGATGTCCGGCATGTGCCGCCGGGCACCCTCGACCACCTATTGGAGACCCCGGATACCGAGGCCATGCTGTTCGCCGACACCGGCGATGACGGTACGGTTTTCGGCGAAGCCGCCGGGCTCATTGCCTCGGCGGCCATCGCCCGCATTCGGCCGACCCGCACCCTGCCGCAGGGATTGCTGGCCCTCGGCGGCCGGCACGCCGGCACCTTCGATCCCAGCCAGGGAACCGAGCTGCTGACTTTCCTGGCTCGGGTCACCGAGCATTGCGTTCACCGATGGCTGCCCCCGAACACCTAGAGTCCCGGGCCGCCGGCCCGCTTGAGACGGTTGCCGCCGAACCGGCGGTCAAAATGGCGATCGCCGGTTGGCGCGAATGGCTGCTGAGCGAGCGGCGCTGTTCGGCGCACACCTTGGCCGGATACGGCCGGGATCTGGCCAAGTTCTTCCGCTACCTCTCGGATCATCTGGGATATCCGCCGGGATTGAGTGATCTGGAAGGACTGTCGGCGGCGGATTTTCGAGGCTATCTCGCCCAGCAGAGCAATCAGGGACTGGCGCGGTCGTCGACGGCAAGATCCATGTCGACGCTGCGCAACTTTTTCCGTCATCTGGACCGGACCGGCGCCGTCACGAACGCCGCCATCAATGCCGTACGCACCCCGAAATTGCCGAAATCACTGCCGAAGCCATTGGGCGCAGCGGAGGCGCTGGACTCCCTCGACCGGGCCCGGCTGTTTCACGACGAGCCGTGGCTCGCCGCCCGCGATGCGGCGCTTTTCACCCTGCTCTATGGCTGCGGCCTCCGGATCGGTGAGGCTCTCGGCCTCGATGTGGGCGATGTTCCGGAGGGTGACGTGCTGACCATTACCGGCAAGGGCAACAAGCAGCGCCTGGTCCCGGTCCTGCCGGTGATCATGGAGCGCATCCGGAGTTATCTGGACCTCTGTCCGTTTAACCTCGGACCCGAGGACCCGTTGTTCGTGGGCGCCCGGGGAAAGCGGCTCAACCCCGGCGTGGTCCAACGGCAGATGCGGAAGATTCGCGCCGATCTCGGCCTGCCCGAGACCGCGACGCCTCATTCCCTTCGCCATTCCTTCGCCACCCATCTGCTGGCCAACGGCGGCGATCTCAGGACCATTCAGGAGCTGCTCGGACACGCCTCGCTTTCGACCACCCAACGCTACACGGAGGTGGACGAGGCGCGCCTGATGGAGGTCTACGAGGACGCGCACCCGCGGGCGCGAAGCCCCGGAGATCGTGAGTAACGAACTGCTTTAGGCCCGCGCCCACGCCCAGGCGCGTTTTATTTCCGGTGAGCGATAGGGTTTCACCTCGGCGTGCATCAGCGCGCCGGCGATATTCGCGGCCAGATCCTCCCACTCGGGGCCGGTGATGATCGCCATCTTCTCGATGTCGCCCCAATGCCTGATGCCGAAGGCGAAGTCGTCCCACGCCGCGTGCCAGTTCCAGCCGCCGAATGCCGTGAGGTCGACCAGGAAACGAACCTTGCCGTGACGGGCGATGATCGCCTCGATGCCGGGGACGATTGCGATGAAGTCGGCGGCGGTCAATTTGCCGATGACCTTCACCCCGATGACGTTGTTCGAGGTCCCGGGGAGCAGAACGATCATCGTGTCTCGATGAGCGCCTAGATGTGCAGCGCCCGGCCGCCGGCATCGAGGGCGGCTTCCTTGACCGCCTCGGGCAAACCCGGATGGCCGTGACAGGTGCGGGCGATGTCCTCGGCCGATCCGCCGAACTCCATGACCACGACGCATTCCTGGATGAGATCGCCCGCGGCGGGACCGAGAATATGAACGCCGAGGACCCGGTCGGTCTCCTTGTCGGCGAGGATTTTCACGAACCCGTCCGTGTCGCCCATGGCGCGCGCCCGCGCGTTGGCGGTGAACGGGAACTTGCCGACATTGTATTCGATACCGGCTTCCTTGAGTTGCTCCTCGGTCTTGCCGAGGCCCGCCACCTCGGGCCAGGTGTAGACGATTCCCGGAATGGCGTCGTAATCGATATGGCCGGACTGGCCGGCGATGATCTCGGCGACCACCACGCCCTCGTCCTCGGCCTTATGGGCCAGCATGGCGCCGCCGATGACATCGCCAATGGCGTAGACGCCCGGGACTTTGGTTTGGAAATGGGCGTCCACCGGAATGAAACCCTCGTCCGGTTCGATCCCCAACCCCTCCAGGCCCAGTCCGTCGGTGTAGGGACGCCGGCCGATGGCGACCAGCACCACGTCGGCTTTCACCTGCTCCGCATCGCCGCCGCCAACCGGCTCGACATCGAGCGTGACCGAAGTCTTGGATTTCCTGGCGCCGGTAACCTTGCTGGAGAGCTTCAAACCGATCTTCTGCTTCTTGAGGGTGCGCCGCATGTGCTTGGAGATCTCGGCGTCCATGCCGGGCAGCACGTGGTCGAGGAACTCGATGACGGTAACCTCCGCGCCCAGCCGGCTCCACACCGAACCCAGTTCCAGGCCGATGACCCCGGCGCCGATCACCGCCATGGTCTTCGGGACCTTGGGCAATTCCAGTGCACCGGCGGACGAAACGATTTGCTTTTCGTCGATCTCCACACCCGGAAGCGGCGTCACGTCGGACCCTGTGGCGATGATGATATTCCCGGCCTGAATTGTTTCGGCCTTGCCGTCCGCGCCGGTCACCGTCACCTGGCCGGCGGCCGGAATGGAGCCGGCGCCGAGAAGCCGGGTGATCTTGTTCTTTTTCATCAGGTAATCGACACCCTTGATGGTGTCGCCGACCACCGAGTCCTTGTAGGCCATCATCGCCTTCAGATCGAGGTCCACCTTGGGTGCCTTGATGCCCATGGCGGCGAACTCGTCGTGGGCGGCATGATACATGTGCGAGGTGTGAAGCAGCGCCTTGGACGGGATGCAGCCGACATTCAGGCAGGTGCCGCCGAGGGTCTCCCGCTTATCGACGATGGCGGTGCTCAGGCCCAGCTGGGCCGCGCGGATGGCGGCCACGTAGCCGCCCGGGCCCGCGCCGATAACGACGACGTCGAAATTGCTGTCAGCCATTCTATTCCTCGCTCTTCCGGGCTTCGGCTACATGTCCAGCATGATGCGCTGCGGATCCTCGATACATTGCTTGATGCGGACCAGGAAGGAAACCGCCTCGCGGCCATCGATGATCCGGTGATCGTAGCTGAGCGCCAGATACATCATCGGCCGGACGACGATCTCGTCATCGATCACCACCGGACGCTTGGTGATGTTGTGCATCCCCAGGATGCCCGACTGGGGCGTATTGAGGATCGGCGTCGACAGCATGGAGCCGTAAATACCGCCGTTGGAGATGGTGAAGGTCCCGCCGGTCATTTCGTCGAGCGCCAGCTTGCCGTCCCGTGCCCGGGCGCCGAAGTCGACGATGGCCTTCTCGATATCGGCGAACCCCATGGCGTCGGCATCGCGGATCACCGGCACCACGAGACCCTGCGGCGTGCCGACGGCGACGCCGATGTCGTAATGGTTCTTGTAGACCAACTCGTCACCGTCGATCTCCGCATTCACCGCCGGAAACTCGCGCAAGGCGACAATCGCCGACTTGACGAAGAAACTCATGAAACCGAGCCGAACGCCGTGGCGCTTTTCGAAGGTGTCCCGGTAGGCGGCGCGCGCCTCCATCACCGCACCCATGTCCACCTCGTTGAAGGTCGTCAGCATGGCCGCCGTGTTCTGGGCTTCCTTCAATCGGGAGGCGATGACCTTGCGGAGCTTGGACATGCGGACCCGCTCCTCGCGCGGACCCGCCGGTTTCGCCGGGATTTGAACACTGGGAACCTCGGCGCTCGCCGGTGCCGGGGCGGGCGCCGGGGCCGCGGCAGGCGCCGTCGCGCCGCCGGACTTCATGTAATTCAGTACGTCGCCCTTGGTCAGCCGGCCATCCTTGCCCGTCGCCGGAATGAGCGCCGGATCGAGCCCTTCATCTTCGACGAGTTTTCGTACGGCGGGCGACAGGGTTGTCCCGCCCGCGGCCGGTGACGGGGCGGGCGCCGCGGGAGAAACTTCGGCGGCGGGGGCGGCAGCCGCGGCGCCGTCGCCGGAGACGATGACGCCCAAGATGGCGCCCACCTCGACCTCGGACCCGGCTTCCGCCGCAATGGCCGTCAGCGTACCGGCGGCAGGCGCGTTCACCTCGACGGACACCTTATCGGTTTCCAGCTCCACCAGCGGCTCGTCCGCGGCAACCGCGTCGCCGACCGACTTCAACCAGGTGCCGACGGTCGCCTCGGCGATGGATTCACCCAGCGCCGGCACGACGATCCGGACGTCGTCCCCGCCGTCCGGTGCAGAGGGTGCAGGGGCTTCGGCCGGCGCCGCCTCGGCTGCCGGCACGGCTTCCGCGGGCGCCGGCGCCGCTGCCGTTCCGCCCTCCCCATCAATCCTTCCCAGAACCGCACCGACTTCCACGTCGGCGCCGACATCGGCAAGAATCTCCGTAAGGGTACCGGTGGCGGGCGCGTTAACCTCGACCGTCACCTTGTCCGTCTCCAGTTCCAGCAACGGCTCGTCGGCGCTCACCGTCTCGCCCACCGATTTGAGCCAAGTGGCGACGGTCGCTTCAGAGAGGGACTCGCCGAGAGTGGGTACCTTGATTTCCGTCGCCATAAGAGCCTCGATCAGCCGATGGTAACCGGATTGGGATCCGCGCTGTCAATGCGCTGGAATGGCTGCCGCAAATCGTCCGCCTTCCAGGTCAGGGCCTGTTCCACGAGCCGCGCCTGTTCCGCATTGTGAACCTTGAGAGAGCCGGCGGCCGGAGAGGCCGATGCCCGCCGGCCGACGAAAATGGGCCGTTTTTCGGCCATCTTTCCGCCGACGCCGTTCATTACGTACTCCAATCGGAAGTTGAGGAATGACCAGGCACCCATATTGGCGGGCTCTTCCTGACACCAGACCACATCGGCATTGGGATAGCGCCCGACCCGGCTAATCAGGGCGTCCCGCGGCCAGGGGTACAGTTGCTCGATGCGCAAAATCGCGATGTCGGCGATCTCCTGCTCGCGGCGCGCTTCCAACAGATCGTAATAGACCTTGCCCGAGCACAGGACGACCCGTTTGACCTTCTCGTCCGGCACCAGTTCGTCCGCCTCCCCAAGGGTGCGCCAGAACTGGCTATCAGGGCCGAAATCCTCAAGCTTCGAGACATTGAGCTTGTGCCGCAGCAGCGACTTGGGCGACATCACGACCAAGGGTTTCCGGAAGTTCCGGTTCATTTGACGGCGCAAGGCATGAAAGAAATTGGCCGGCGTGGTGATGTTCATCACCTGCATATTGTCTTCGGCGCAGAGCTGCAAAAATCGCTCCAAGCGGGCAGACGAGTGCTCCGGCCCCTGCCCCTCCATCCCGTGAGGCAGCAGCATGACCAGCCCGCAAAGCCGCAGCCACTTGGATTCGCCGGACGACAGGAACTGATCGAAGATCACTTGGGCCGTGTTGGCGAAATCGCCGAACTGCGCCTCCCAGATGGTCAACGTGTTGGGATCCGCCAGTGCATAACCGTACTCGAAACCGGCCACCGCGAACTCGGACAACGGGCTGTCCATCACCTCGAATGCCGCCTGATCGGGGCTGAGCTCGCTCAACGGGTAGTATCGCTTTTCGTTGACCTGGTCGATGATCGCCGCATGCCGGTGGGAGAAGGTTCCGCGGGAGGAATCCTGCCCCGACAATCGAACCCGGAAGCCGTCCATCAATAGGGAGCCGTAGGCCAGCGCTTCGCCCATTGCCCAATCCAGACCCTCGCCGGTTTCCATCATCGCCGCCTTGGCCTCGAGTTGGCGCAGCAGTTTGGAATTGACGTTGATGTCCTCGGGCACCCGGGCCAGCGACAGCCCAATCTCCCTGAGCCGGTCGAGGTCGACCCCGGTCGGCCCCTCCTTCATCTCTTCTTCGTCCTGACGAAGGTGGACCAGCCCGTCCCAAACCCCCTCCAGCCAATCGGCCTTGTTGGTCTTGTACGACGATGCAGCCTCGAATTCGGCATCGAGATGCGCCTTGAAGTCGCTCTCGATCTTGTCGGCCTCTTCGGCCGTCATCACGCCATCCTCGATCAGCGCCCCGCGGAAGATCTCCCGGGTCGGCGGATGCCCGGCGATGGTCTTGTACATGATCGGCTGGGTGAACATGGGTTCGTCGCCCTCGTTGTGCCCGTGGCGCCGATAGCAGAACATGTCGATGACCACGTCCCGCTTGAACTTCTGACGGAACTGTACCGCCAGGTCGGCGACCCGGCACACGGCGATGGGGTCGTCACCGTTGACGTGGAAGATGGGCGCCTGGAGCCCCTTGGCGACATCCGTCGGATAAGGGGTCGAACGCGACGCGTTGGGATTGGTGGTGAAGCCGATCTGATTGTTGACGATGATGTGGATGGTGCCGCCGGTGCGGTACCCGCGGAGCAGCGACATATCGAGGGTTTCGGGGACAATCCCCTGTCCGGCGAAAGCCGCGTCGCCGTGCAGCAACAGACCCATTACCTGCTCGCGCGCCTCGTCATCGCGAATGGTCTGCTTGGCGCGCACCTTGCCGACAACCACCGGATTGACGCACTCCAGATGCGATGGATTGGCGGTCAATGACAGGTGCATCGTGCCTTCGGCGAACTCCCGGTCGGCGGACGCACCCAAATGGTATTTGACGTCACCGGAGCCCTGGACATCTTCGGGATGCGCCGAGTTGCCCTGAAACTCCGAGAAGATTGCCACATGGGGTTTGCCGAGGGTCCGCGCCAACACGTTGAGACGGCCCCGGTGGGGCATCCCGATGACCACTTCCTTGATCCCCGCACGGGCGGCGGTCCGCAGCATGCGTTCGATGCACGGGATCATGCTTTCCCCGCCATCAAGACCGAAGCGCTTGGTTCCGGTGTGTTTTACCTGAAGATAGTTTTCGAAGCCCTCAGCCTCGACGATGTCCTTGTAGACGTTCTTTTTTACGTCATCGGAATAATTCTTGCGGTAGTCGACGCCTTCGACGTTCTCCTGGATCCATGCCCGCTGCTCGATTTCCTGCATATGCATGTACTCGACGCCGATGGACGAGCAGTAGCTCTCCCGCAAGATCGCCAATACTTCGCTGAGCGTGGCGCGGTCCTTGCCGCAGAGCGGCGTCGTCGTGTCGAGATAAATCGTCCGGCCCAGATCTTCGTCGGTGAATCCGTAGTGCTTGTAGTCCAACTCCTTCAGATAGCCGGCACCTTGAAGACCCAAGGGGTCGAATGATGCGGCCAGGTGACCCCGCACCCTGAATGAGCGGATGAGAATGCGAATGCGGACCGAATCCCGGGCCGCGTCCTCGGCATCGCCTGAAATGGCGGCTGCGGGCGCCTCGTCTTCCTTTTTCGCGGCGCGGCCGTTCCCGTCGGCCCCTTCTAGTTCGGGAAGCGGCGGGGCCCAACTCGCGCCTGCGACCTCTCCCCGAACAGCCGCCGGATCATCGGCCATCTCGGCGAACAGAGCCTGCCAGCCCGCATCCACGGACGAGGGGTCATCCAGGTAGTTCTCGTACAACCGGGCAATGAACGCCCCGTTGGCGCCGGTGAAAATGGAATCCGTTTGGTTCGCCATGGTCCCGCCTATTTCCGCGCGCCGGACCGCGTTGGGGGCGCGTTATCCGTTCATCGCCTTTGCCATGGTTTCGCCGAGAGCCGCCGGAGAATCCGATACCTCGATCCCGGCGCTCTTCATGGCCTCGATCTTGTCAGCCGCGCCGCCTTTGCCGCCCGAGATGATCGCCCCCGCGTGGCCCATTCGCCGGCCGGGCGGCGCCGTGACACCGGCGATAAAGCCGACCAGGGGTTTCCTGGATTTTGACCGTTTGTAGAACTGGGCCGCATCTTCCTCGGCGGAACCGCCGATCTCACCGATCATCACGATGCCCTCGGTCTCGTCGTCGGCGAGGAACATTTCCAGACAATCGATAAAGCTGGTGCCATTCACCGGATCGCCGCCGATGCCGATGCACGTGGTCTGGCCCAGACCCGCCGCGCTGGTCTGTGCAACCGCTTCGTAGGTCAGGGTGCCGGAGCGCGACACAATGCCGATATTGCCCCTCTGATGAATGTGACCCGGCATGATACCGATCTTGCATTCGCCCGGCGTGATCACGCCCGGACAGTTGGGTCCGACCAGCCTGGTCCTGGAACCATTGAGGACCCGTCTGACCTTGACCATGTCGAGCACGGGAATGCCCTCGGTGATACACACCACCAACTCGATCTCCGCGTTGATCGCCTCGAGGATGGCCTCGGCGGCAAACGGCGGCGGGACATAGATCACCGATGCGTTGGCCCCGGTGGCATCCACCGCATCCTGCACCGTATCGAAGACCGGCAGGTCGAGATGGGTTGAGCCGCCCTTGCCGGGCGTTACGCCGCCCACCATCCGGGTGCCGTAGGCGATGGCCTGTTCCGAGTGGAAGGTTCCCTGCGAACCGGTAAAGCCCTGACAGATAACCTTGGTGTCATTGCCGACCAGAACAGCCATCAGTCCGCCTCCTGCACGGCTTCGACAATTTTCTCCGCCGCATCCGCGAGGTCGTCCGCCGAGATGATGGGCAGCCCGGATTGGGCCATGATCTGTTTGCCGAGGTCGACGTTGGTGCCTTCCAGACGAACCACCAGGGGAACACCCAGAGACACCTCGCGGGCCGCGGCGACCACGCCCTCGGCGATGACATCGCAACGCATGATGCCGCCGAAGATGTTGACCAGAATGCCTTCCACATTGCTGTCCGACAGGATCAGCTTGAAGGCGGTGGTCACGCGCTCCTTGGTCGCGCCGCCGCCGACGTCGAGGAAGTTGGCCGGCTCGCCGCCGTGGAGCTTGATGATGTCCATCGTCGCCATGGCGAGGCCCGCGCCGTTGACCATGCACCCGATGGATCCGTCGAGCTTGATGTAATTGAGGTCGTGACGCTCGGCCTCCAGCTCCGCCGAATCCTGCTCGTCCTCGTCCCGCATCTCTTCGACATCCTTGTGCCGGTAAAGCGCGTTGTCGTCGAAATTCATCTTGGCGTCCAGGGCGACGACTTCGCCACCCTTGGTGACCACGAGCGGGTTGACCTCAACCATGCTGGCATCGAGATCGACGAACGCCTTGTACATGGACATCAGGAAGGTTACCGCGGCTTTCACCTGGTCGCCTTCGAGGCCGAGGCCGAATGCCACCTGGCGGGCGTTGTAGCTCTGCATGCCGACGGCGGGATCGATGGACACCGTCTGGATCTTCTCCGGTGCCGAGGCGGCAACCTCTTCGATATCCATGCCGCCCTCCGTCGAGGCAATGATGGTCACCCGGGACGTTTCCCGGTCGACCAGTAGGGAGAGGTAAAGCTCCCGGTCGATATCGCAGCCGTCCTCGATATAGACCCGCTTAACTTCCTTGCCGGCGGCGCCGGTTTGGTGGGTGACCAGGGTCGCGCCGAGCATCTGGTTGGCGTTGTCCTTCACGTCCTCGACGGACTTGACCACCCGGACACCGCCGCCTTCGCCCGCGGACGATTCCTCGAACCTGCCCTTACCCCGGCCGCCGGCGTGAATTTGCGATTTCACGACCCAGACGGGGCCGCCCAGATCCTTTGCGACCGCTTCGGCTTCGGCGGGCGTATAGGCGACACCGCCCTTCAGCACCGCCACCCCGTACCGGGAGAGCAGTTGCTTGGCTTGATACTCGTGAATGTTCATTGAGAGTTCCGATCCTGGACCCGATGAGGCGGGTCCCCGTTCTCCGTTGGGTTCCCTACTTGCCTGTCCGCCGCGCCGTCTTTCTTGCCGGTGCTTTCCCGGCAGCCGGCTTCCTGGCCGCAGCCGCGGCCTTGCGTTCGTCCGCCTTGATCTTGGCAAGAATCTTGTTGGCGTCGGCAACCGTCTTTTTCACCGCCCGCACCGAGGCATTGAAGGCCTTCTTTTCCGCCGGATCCAGCTTGATTTCGACGACGCGCTCGACGCCCTTGGCGCCGATAACGACGGGAACGCCGACATAGAGGCCGCGAATGCCGTACTCGCCTCGAAGGTAGGCCGCGCAGGGCAGGACGCGCTTCTTGTCCTTGAGGTAGCTCTCGGCCATGGCGATGGCCGAGGAGGCCGGGGCGTAGAACGCCGAACCGGTCTTCAGCAAATTGACGATTTCGCCGCCGCCGTTGCGGGTCCGCTCGACGATCTCGTCCAGGCGTTTCCGGGACAGCCACTTCATTTTGACCAGGTCGGTCAACGGAATGCCCGCGACCGTGGAATAGCGGGTCAGCGGCACCATGCTGTCGCCGTGGCCGCCGAGGACGAACGCGGTCACGTCCTCGACCGAGACGTTCATTTCGTCGGCGAGAAAATAACGGAACCGCGCGGAGTCGAGCACGCCCGCCATGCCGACGACCTTGTTGGCCGGCAGGCCGCAGGCATCGCGCAATACGCCGACCATGACATCCAGCGGATTGGTGATGCAGATCACGAAGGCATCGGGGCAGTACTTCTTGATGCCGGCGCCGACCTGACGCATGACATTGGTATTGATGCCGATGAGATCGTCGCGGCTCATGCCGGGCTTGCGGGGCACGCCGGCGGTAACAATCACCACATCGGCGCCGCGGATGCCGGCATAGGAATTGGTGCCGGCCAATTTGGCATCGAAGCCCTCCACCGGAGAACTCTCGGCGAGATCGAGCGCCTTGCCTTGCGGGATGCCTCTTACGATGTCGAAAAGAACGACATCGCCCAACTCCTTGAGGCCCGCCAAATGCGCCAGCGTGCCGCCAATATTGCCCGCGCCGACCAGCGCGATCTTATCTCTCGCCATCAAATTTCCTCTTGCCCCGGTTTGGATCGGGCAGCCCCTTTCCGTGTCTTCCAAAGGCCGCCTAACGCTAGGAATTCCGCCGGTGGTAGCGCAATTTATGGACCCGTGCAAGTCCGCACCCGGCGGACCGCCGCGGGCACATCCGCGCGCCCTGCGGGAGCCCCGTCGGCCTTCTGTCGAGGTGGTTTCTGCTAGTGGAATTTGCGACCGCGATTTTACAGCCGGCCGATTTACTCGCCGGGCTGATGGGGGAGGCTCATGTAGTCTTCCGATTGCATCTCGACGAGCCGGGAGACCAGGCGTTCGAATTCGAATTTTCCCTCGCCCTCGGGGTAGATCCCGGCCGGCGGCGCGGCCGCCGAACATACGAGGTTGACCTTGGCCTCGTAGAAGGCGTCGATCAGGATGACGAACCGCCGCGCCGCATCGCGCATCGCCGGCGTCAGCAGGGGAATGTCGTCGACGACGAAGGTATGATAACGCGCCGCGATTGCCAGATAGTCCGCGGGGCCCAGGGGTCTGTCGCAAAGATCTCCAAAGTCCGCCCGGCCAACGCCGTCGACCGCCATTGAAATCTCGATCGTCCGGCCCTTCACCTCGATACGCTCGGTCTCCGGCGGACGGCCGTCGGTGAGCTGGCCGAAGTAGTCGTCGAGGGTCGCGCGGCCGCCGCCGTCGAGCGGCGTGTGGTAAACGTTCATCCCCTTCAGCCGGCGCAGGCGATAATCGATCGGACTGCTCAGCTCCAGCACATCCAACCGCTCGCTGATCATCTCGATAAAGGGAACGAATTTATTGCGCTGCAGGCCGTCCTTGTAGAGGTCCTGCGGCGGCCGGTTGGACGTGGCAACCACAACGACGTCGCGGGCAAACAGGTTCTCGAACAACCTCCCCAGGATCATCGCGTCGACGATGTTGGTGACCTGGAATTCATCGAAACAAAGCAGCCACGCCTCGTCCGCGATGTCCTTGGCGACATCCGGGATCGGGTCGCCGCCCTCGCCGCCGGACCGTTCGCGAAAGGCGTTCATCCTTGCGTGCACGTCCTGGAGAAAGGCGTGGAAATGAGTGCGGCGCTTTTTTTCCACCAAGGCAGCGCCGAAGAACATGTCCATGAGCATGGACTTGCCGCGGCCCACGCCGCCATAGATGTAGAGGCCCTGAACCGGCTCGGCCCGCCGGCGGGTCAGTCCAAACCGCTCCTTCCAGCCGGCGTGTCCGGCGCTCGGCGTATAGCCGGCCAACGCCCGATGGAGGCTTTGCAGCTTTTCGGCTAACAGCGCCTGCGCCGGATCCGAAGTGAGTTCACCCGCGGCGACCCGGTCACGGTAGTCGAACAACGGGCCCGCGTGAATGACGGCCTGCTCTTGCATGGCGGTTCATTAGGCGGCGAAGCGCCGTCTGTAAAGCGCCAGACGCCAGGAAATGGCGGTCCGGCCCTTGGCTTCGGGGAAGAATACCGGGAGCGGTTCGCGCCGTTAACGGCGTTCGACCATCTTCTGCTTGATCTTGGCGATCGCCTTGCCCGGGTTGAGATTCTTCGGGCACGTGTTGGTGCAGTTCATGATGGTATGGCAGCGATAGAGCCGGAACGGGTCCTCCAGCGCATCCAACCGTTCGCCGGTGTATTCGTCGCGGGAATCGGCAATCCAGCGATAGGCCTGCAGCAACGTCGCCGGACCCAGATAGCGGTCCGAATTCCACCAATAGCTGGGACATCCCGTCGAGCACGAGAAGCACAACACGCATTCCCAAAGACCGTCCAGCTCTTCCCGCTCTTCCGGACTTTGGAGACGTTCCTTACCCGGGGCCGCCGGCGTGTCGGCCTGCAGCCAAGGCTGAATGGAGGCGTACTGGGCGTACGCGTTGGTGAGGTCGGGAACCAGGTCCTTGACCACCATCATGTGCGGCAGCGGGTAGACCGCGATATCGCCTCTGAAGTCGCCGATCGCATTGATGCATGCCAGCGTGTTGGTACCGCCCACATTCATTGCGCAGGAGCCGCACACCCCCTCCCGGCACGAACGGCGAAAGGTCAGCGTCGAATCGATTTCGTTCTTTATCTTGATCAACGCGTCCAGAACCATCGGACCGCAAGCATCCAGGTCGATCTCATAGGTATCCATTCGGGGATTTTCATTCCTGTCCGGATCGTAGCGGTAGACCTTGAACTTCTTGACCCGCGCCGCGCCCGCGGGCGCCGGGAAGGTCTTGCCCTCGACGACTTTCGAATTTGCGGGAAGTGAAAACTCTGCCATTTCTCGTTTCCTTGACCTCGTTCCTTCGGGCCTAATAAACCCGTGCTTCCGGCGGGATGTATTCGACCTCGTCGGTGAGCGTATAGTCGTGTACCGGCCGGTAGGACAATTCGGTCCCCCAGTTCCCGTCGACTTTGGCAAGCGAGTGCTTCATCCAGACCTCGTCGTCCCGGTCGGGGAAGTCCTCGTGGGCGTGAGCGCCGCGCGACTCCCGGCGGTTCTTCGCCGATTCCACCGTCGCCACCGACGAGACCATCAGATTATCCAATTCCAACGCTTCCACGAGGTCGGAGTTCCAGATCATCGAGGTATCATTGAGCTTCAAATCTCCGATGCTCTTCGCCGTCTCCTGGAGCGCCGAGGCGCCATTGGCGAGGGTCTCCGTCGTCCTGAACACGGCGGCGTCGGTCTGCATGATCCGCTGCATCTCCAGCCGAATTTCGGAGGTGAGACGGGAACCATTGGCGTTGCGGGTTTTCTCCAGTCGCTCGATGGCCATGCCGCCGGCATCGGCCGGCAGCGGTTTCCGGGAAGCGCCCTTCTCGACGGTTTCGGCGGCCCGGATCGCCGCGGCACGTCCAAATACCACAAGATCCAGCAAGGAGTTGGTCCCCAAGCGGTTGGCGCCGTGCACGCTGACGCAGGCCGCCTCGCCGATAGCCATCAGCCCCGGGCAGACGGTATCCGGATCGCCGGCGGTCGGGCGAATAACCTCGCCATGATGGTTGGTGGGCACGCCCCCCATGTTGTAGTGCACCGTTGGCAGCACCGGGATCGGTTCCTTGGTGGCGTCGACGCCGGCAAAAATCTTGGCGGATTCGGTAATCCCCGGCAGGCGGGCGTGCAGCACATCGGTCCCGAGATGCTCCAGGTGCAGGAAGATGTGATCGCTCTCCGGGCCGACGCCGCGGCCCTCTCGAATTTCGATAGTCATCGCGCGGCTGACCACGTCCCGGGACGCCAGATCCTTGGAGGTCGGCGCATAGCGCTCCATGAACGCCTCGCCTTCCGAGTTGGTGAGATAACCGCCTTCGCCCCGGGCCCCCTCGGTGATCAGGACACCGGCGCCATAAACGCCGGTCGGGTGGAACTGCACGAATTCCATGTCCTGCAGCGGAATACCGGCGCGGGCCGCCATGCCGTTGCCGTCCCCTGTGCAGGTGTGCGCCGAGGTGCAGGAAAAATAGCTTCGGCCATATCCGCCGGTGGCGAGGACGGTTTGCTGTGCCGAGAAGCGATGCAGTGTCCCGTCGGCCAAATTCCAGGCCATCACACCCCGGCAGGCACCTTCGTCGTCCATGATCAAATCGATGGCGAAGTATTCGACAAAGAACTCGGCTTCATGCTTCAGGGATTGCTGATACAGCGTGTGGAGAATCGCATGACCGGTCCGATCAGCGGCCGCGGCGGCGCGCTCCACGGGAGCTTCCCCGTAGTTTCGCATATGCCCGCCAAAGGGCCGCTGATAGATCTTACCGTCTTCGGTGCGGGAGAACGGCACGCCGTAGTGCTCAAGCTCATAAACCGCCGGCATCGCCTCGCGGCACATGTATTCGATAGCGTCCTGGTCGCCCAGCCAGTCGGCGCCCTTGACCGTGTCGTACATATGCCATTTCCAGTCGTCCTCCCCCATATTGCCGAGCGCCGCGCCGACACCGCCCTGAGCGGCGACCGTGTGGCTGCGCGTGGGGAAGACCTTGGTGATGCAGGCGGTCTTCAGCCCCGCGGCCGTCATACCTAGGGTCGCGCGCAGGCCTGCGCCGCCGGCGCCGACGACGATGACGTCGTGCTGGTGATCGATTATTTCGTGGTCAGCCATCGGCCGTCAGCCTCCAAAGGCGGCGCGCAAGAGCGCGATGATGCAGGATACGCCTAGAATTACGGCGATGAATTTGTTCAGTACCAATACGACGGTCTTCGAGCGTTCATTGTGGATGTAGTCTTCGAACACCACCTGCATGCCAAGCTGCATGTGGTGAAACAGGACGCCGACCAACAGAACCATGAGGATCAGGTTGTAGGGAACGGTCAGCCAAGCCCGGAATTCGCCGAGATCCGCGCCGGCCAGGGAAACCGCCGCGAAAACGAACCAAATTCCCAATGGCACCAAGGCAACCGCGGTCAACCGCTGTGCCCACCAATGGCCGGTGCCTTCCTTGGCCGAACCAAGTCCCCGGACCCGCGCCAGATCGGTTTGTAAACTCATCTATCCCGCCCCCCCGGCCGTGTTCCAGACAACCGCCCAGGTGATCGCCGTCAGTAGGGCTGCGCCGATAACCACCGTCCAGCCCGAGGCACGAACCTGGCCCAGTTCAAAGCCCATTCCCGCATCCCAAAACAGATGGCGGATGCCGTTGAGCAGATGGTAGAAGAGCGCGAACGTCCATCCCACCAGCAGGACAACGCCAACCCAGGTTCCGAGAACCGCCTGGGCGCGCGCAAACGCGTCGGCCCCATATCCGGCGGCATTCAGCCAATAGGCAAAAACAATGGCGCCGGCCGCCAGCCCCACACCGGTGATCCGGTGGAGAATGGAGAGGACCGAAGTGATTTGCCAGCGATAGACTTGAATATGGGGAGAGAGCGGACGGTTATCCGTAGCCATGGAGGATGCCCTGATATGCTGCACTTTCCGCCAGGGGCGGCGGAAAATTTGGTTTAGACCCTCGCCCCGGGCAAGTCAACGCGCCTCCCTAGAGCCGATCTAGCCCGCTTGCCAACGAATGTAATGACGTCCCCTCAAATCGTCGGCGGCGCTTGTCGCGTCAAAAAAATGACAATTGCGCGCTGCCGGCACGAGCCGATCAGCCGAAGGTAAGGTGTTGAAAGGAAATACTTTTAGTTTTCTGTGTGAGCAGGCCTGTGGATAAATTGTGAACGTTTTGTGCAAATACAGCTAAATTATACACAGAAAATTTCAAGAATTGATCTGGTTTTTATTGAAAGTTTCATTTGATGTTCGCAGAATACTTCTCGTACGCGATAGCGTTTCCGTCGCGATCCGTGGTGCGGCTGTCGGGCCTTCGGGCCGGAGGGCGGCACCCCAAACGGCTTTCGGGCCGGGCGGACGTTGGGGCTTTCGGCCTTCGGGTTGGGACTCTCGGCGAGGATCGCGAGACCGGACCCAAACGGTACCTCGGTATCGGTTGAGGTTCGGGCTGGTGGACGAAGGCTGCGTGCGGCGGGGCCGCCCTGGTGGCCCAGCCGGTGTCGAGAGGCGCAGGATCGGATGCCAACCGCCGCAAGGCGGATCGGGGTCGGGTCCAGCGACATTCGGCAGGGGCGCCGTCGCAGACGAGGTCCGCCGGTGGTTCGTCGTGTCGAGAGATGGGACGGGCACGTGCGGGTCGGGGTTCTTGCCCTCGCAAGGAACGCTGACCGCCGGGAATGTCAGGGACGGCCTGCCGTCAATGTTCGTTCCCGGGACGTGGGTGTCCAGCCGATTTTGAGGCCCGGTGAGCCGAGGGGAAGGCGGAAGACGGATGTCGGCAACGGCGTCCGTACGAGGCCGGACCCGGCTGCAGCGACCGTATCGATCTCTCTCCCAAGGGTAAATCGATGGTCAACGCAGATGGAGTGGAAGGGCGTTATCGTGTGCGTGGAGCCTGGCCGGCTCTACGAGGCGTCAGGAGTGCCGCCTGCGCGGCGCGCTACATGAGGATCCCAGGCCTTGTGTACCTGACGCCTCTTTCATATCCGATTCGATTTTGGGTTTCAACAAGCTTTGTAGGGCTGATTCAGCATTGGAATCAGCAACTTGCAGCTACTGACCCCAAACAACCATAAAGTTGTCCCCAGGCTTATCCACAGCGCTCACCAGGCGTGAAGCACTTGGCTGAAGCCGCGGATTCATCTTGCCGCGGCGAAGGCCGCCACCGTTGCCTGAGCACCGGTATCAGCCGATCTTGCTCGGCAGCCAGACCGCGACCTCCGGCATGGCAATGAGCAGCGCGAGCACGAACAGCTCGATCAGGATGAACGGCATGGCCGACCGGATCACATGCCCGATGGATACGTCGAAGGGCGCGATCCCCTTCATCACGTAGAGCAGCAGGCCGAATGGCGGCGTGAGGAGACTGATCTCCATGGTGATCAGCATCAGCACCATCAGCCAGACGACATCGATCTCGAACACCACCTGCAGCGACTGGGCGCCGAGCAGGAAGAACGGCAGGGTGAGGAGCAGCATGCTCACCTGATCCATGAACGCGCCGAGAAACAGCAGGACCAGCATCATCATGATCACGACCTGAAGCCGGGTGAGCTCCAGGGAGGCGATTGCCGCCAAAAGGCCGTCGGTCGCGCCCGAGTTGGACAACGCCTGCGCGAACACCAATGAGCCGGCAATGATGAACAGGATCATGGTGTTCACCTTGGCGGTCTCCATCAGCGCCTTGGCGATGGCGCGCCAGGTAAAGTCGGCGCCTTCGATCCCGGTGATGGTGATGATGTTCTTGAACAGCCGGAAAAAATAGCAAGCGCCGAAGGCGGCGAGACTGCCCAGCGCGGCGGCCTCGGTCGGCGCGGCAATCTTGTAGAAGATCGAACCGACCACGACGATGAAGATGATGAACAGCGGCAGGATGTAGAGAACGAACGGCAGGATGCGGTTCAGGAGCTTCAATCCGGGGCCGCGATAGGTCCAACTGGCGATCGCCCGGCCCTTACGGTTGAGCGCCACCGTAATCGGCAGTTCGAGGGCGCTTTCGTCCGGGGCATAGCTGGGCGCGAGCGACGGATTGAGGGTGCAGCGAATGATCACATAGGCAAAGAACAGCATCGCCATCAGAAAACCGGGAATAATCCCGGCGATCAGCAGTTGAGCGACACTCTGTTCGGCAATGCTCGCCAACAGCACGGCCAGCGCCGACGGCGGGATCAGCATGGCGATGCCGCCGACGGCCATGATCGGACCCATGGCGATGGACGGCTGATAGCCCCGCTTGATCATATCCGGCAAGAGCACCGATCCCAGAATGGCCGTGTTGGCGATGGTCGAGCCGGAGAGTGAGGAAAACACCGTGCCGCCGACGATGGAGACCACCGACAAACGGCCCGGCACCCGGGAAATCAGCCGGTCGATGGCCCCGATCGCCTTAAACGCCACGCCGGTCTGGAGCAGTATTTCTCCCATCAACAGGAAGAGCGCGATGGGCGCGACACCGAAGGTGATCGCGTTGTGGAACTCCATGGGCATGAACACGAGACCAATGTCGCCGCCGATGAAGATAAACGTGCCGATCACATTTGCGGTGAAGAACGCCAGGGCGACAGGCAATCCCAGGAACATCGCCAGACAGACGGTCCCAAGGAGGAGTAAGAGGGCGAGATACCACTCCATCTCAGATTCCTGCCTCGGAGCCGTGAGCGCCGTCGGCCGGCTTCAGGACCCGTCGTTCCCTGAACCTCATCAGGAATTCGGTCGCCAGCAGGGCCATCGAAACGGCGAAAAACGTCACCACGATCCAGTTGGGAATCCGCACATCCTTGTCCGGCAACGTCATGTCGATGAATTCGCTGATGCCCGCGCGGCTGCCGTAGACGCACAGCAACAAACAAAGCGCAAACCCGAAGAGATTGAGGAATCCGTCGAGCCGTTTGGAGGCATCCGGCGGCAGGGAAGAGGTGACAATATCGACTTTGACGTGGGCGCCCTGCTGGAGCACCCACGGCGCGCCGGCAAAAACGCCGAAGAACAGGGCGAACTCGATTCCCTCGTTCAGCCACCAAATGCTGCCTATTCCGGCCTTGATGATGAGCAGATTGAAGGGAATCAGAATTGCGATCAGACCGATGGAAACGGCCACCAGCGCGGCAAGAAATATGGTCAGGCGGAGGTAAAGTGTCTCCAAATTGTCGAGTGCGGTCTTCATCAGGCGCCCCGAGACTTAATTCGACATCCAAAAAAGCGAAAAGCGGAAATGCAGATCGCGTCTACATTTCCACTTTTCGGTGGTCCGGTCGGCTTAACGGAAGAGTTTTTCCAGCGCCTTGCCGTGCTTCGGCGAACGCTCCAGAACCTCTTTCCAGGCTTCGTTATTTGCGGCAGCGAGCCATTTCTCGCGATCGGCGCCTTTGAACTCGATGACCTCCATGCCGGCTTTGGCGCGGGTCTCCATACCCTTCTTCAGGCGCGCCTGAAGGGCAGGGTTATCGATCGGCTCGGACGCGGCCTCGAACTCGAGGGCGACCTTGGTGAGGAAGTCGCGCTGCGCCTGGGTCAGGCCCTTCCATTTCTTGAGATTGACCAAAGTCTGCAAGGGCGAAGTGTAGAAACCAGGCTCGACCTGGTACTTGGTCACCTTGGCCCACGGCGGC
This sequence comes from Rhodospirillales bacterium, assembly GCA_965207535.1. GTDB lineage: Bacteria > Pseudomonadota > Alphaproteobacteria > Rhodospirillales > UBA2165 > JAJDXO01. Next base: position 213,530 of record CBDBMR010000017.1, read on the forward strand.
ACGAAGGCGCCTGCCGGCCAGCCGAAACCCTGAACCGTATTGTTTTCCATCAGGGTGTAGATCTGCGGCAGCGCCGCCGTCTGCACGGTAGCGCCCAGGGATTTGAAGAAGGCCGTATAGACCGGGGCGACCCGCAAGTTCAAACCCTTGAGGTCCGGTTTGTCGATCTTCTTGCTGAGCCAAAGATTGAACGGGCCGAAATCGCCGTGCCGCGCCACATAGTGAACGTTCTTGGCGTTCAGAAGCCTCTGGACGTAGTCGATGCCGCCATTCTTGCGCAGTTCGGCGGCAGTCTTGCTGGAGAGCCGCAGGACCGGCGCCTCGGGGATGACGTTGCCGTAATAGGCCTCGGTGCAGCCGACCACATCGTAGGCGCCCTTGGACATCTTCTGGGTCAAGGTGAACGGGCTGCCGATGGCCGGCGCGCCGCCCAACAGCTTGATTTGCATGACACCCTTGCCGCGTTCGTTGACCGCCTTGACGAGGGCCTCATAGGCGCTGGACGGCGGTGAACCGATGGGGAAGCAGCTGGCGCCGCGCAGAGTAACCTCTGCGGAATAAGCGGGCGCATGCGCACCGAGGGACATCAGCGCAACCGCGCCAACCCCAATTGCAAGCCCAAACGTTTTGTACATTTTCGTTCCTCCCTGGAAATCTGAACTCTGAACTTCTTGCCGGCTTCAACCTCGCGGGGGCGGGGCCTCGGCCCGAGCACGGTGCGAGAATAGCATAGGCTTACACTTTGGCCACACCACGTTTGCACGGCAACCGCGCCGACAAATGCAATTTGCTTAAGGGCTTAGCGGCCGGAACGCGTAAGATCAGGCATGGCCCCAGGCACGCCGGGCGGTTTCGCCGATCAGTTCGAGCTTCCGCCACTGCTCATCTTCGGTGATCGCATTGCCGGCAATTCCGGAGGCGAACCCGCATTGGGGGCTGAGCGCCAACTGGTCGGGATCGATATACCGGCTCGCGCCGTCAATGCGATGGAGCAATTCCTCGGCATCTTCCAAATCACCCCGTTTGGTGGTCACGAGACCAAGCACCACCTGAACCCCTTTTGGCACAAATCGCAGCGGCTCAAAACCGCCTGCCCGCTCCGTGTCGTATTCAAGCAGCAGCCGATCGAACCTGAGGCGCCCGAACAGCGTTTCGGCAATGCCGTCATACGCCCCTTCCCGGTGCCACATGCTGGCCCGGTTGCCGCGGCAGATGTGAAGGCCGAATACCGCTTTTCCCCGGTAAGGTTCGACGACCGCGTTGGACGCATCGATGGCGCGGTTCAAATTGGCCATCGGATCCTCGCCACGGGCGGCTATTCGTTCCAGCGTCGGACGATCGACGTAACCGGTGTAGCTGGGTTCATCCAATTGCACGTAGGGACAGCCGGCCTCGACGAGACCTCCGACGATTTCCTGTTCGACTTCGACGACGTCGGCGAGGAATGCATCCGACGTCTCGTAGTGCGGCTTCGATGCCTCGATATCGCACATCTGGGACACCCGATCCGGCCCCATGATCATCGCCTTTGCCGGTACGGAGGCGGCCTTGGCGAGATAGCGATACTCCTTCAGGGGGAAATTCTCTGCGAGGGCCAGTTTCGCATCCGCGGGCATCTTGAATGATTCGACGGCGTCCGCGCCGCGGCTGTGGGGGGTCTCGCCCTCCATCACCAGGCTTGGATTACGAACAAAGCCTTCGAGGGATCGATCGGTCTGATCCCAGCCATTCACGCGCGAGAAACTGACTTGCCAATTGAGCCGCCGGTACTCGCCGTCGGTCACGACCTCCAGGCCGGCGGCCTCCTGTCGCGCGACCACGCCGTCTACGGCCGTGTCCTGTTCGCCGGCCAGTTCAGCTTCGGAGATTTCACCTCGGCCGAATTTCAGGAAGGCGTCAATGAGGGCACGGGGGCGGAGCAGGCTGCCGACCTGGTCGGTTCGAAGTCTCTTCAAATCAGTGGGCATGGCGGCTTTCGGGCCGGTTCAGCTCCATGTGCTCACGGAGGGTTTCACCCTCATACCCTACGCGGATCAGTCCGCGGTCCTGGAGTTCGGGGATCAGCATTCCGCAGAGATCGTCAAAGTCTCCCGGCATGGTCAGCGGCTGCAGGATGAACCCGTCACACGCCCGCGCCTCGAACCATTCCTGCATGATGTCGGCCACCTCGGTCACCGAACCGCGAACAGTCAACTTTCCATAAGACCCTGCCAGTTTCTCGTACAGTTGGCGGATGGTCAGGTCCTCTTCATCGACAATCTCCATGATCCGCCGAACCATGCCGTGATCGCCCCGGGGCCCGTCGGAGGGATCGGGTACTTTGTCGTCGGGATCATGGCCGGCAAGGTCGATTCCAAGAAGCGTGCCCACGTACGCAAGTCCGACGACCGGATGGACCAGTTCGGCCAGTTCGCGCTCTTTGTCCTCCGCCTCCGCCGTCGTCTTGCCGACGATCGCCGTCAGCCCGGGCATGATCCGAAGCTCGTCGGGGCCCCGGTTGTAGCGCGTCATGCGCGACTTGATGTCCTCGTAGTGGGCCTGGGACCTTTCGAGGGTCAGCTCGCCGGAAAACACCCCCTCCGCCGTCGCCGCGGCCAGTTCCTTGCCGGATTCGGATATGCCCGCCTGGAAGATAACCGGATAGCCCTGGGGCGGGCGGGGCACGTTCAACGGCCCCCGGGACTTAAAGAAGTCGCCCTCATGGTTCAGTTTGTGAAGCCCATCGGGCCGGAAGAACCGGCCTTCCGGCACGTCGTAGACGAAAGCGTCATCGTCCCAGCTGTCCCAAAGACCCTTGACCACCTCGACGAACTCCTTGGCCCGCCGGTAACGGTCTTCGTGCTCGAAGTGTTCATCCCGGCCGAAGTTGAACGCCTCGGCGTGATTGCCCGACGTAACCACGTTCCATCCGGCCCGGCCCGCGGACAGGTGATCGAGGGAAGCAAACCGCCGGGCAATATTGTAGGGCTCGTTGTAGCTGGTGGTCTGGGTGGCGACGAGACCGATCCGCTCCGTGACCATGGCCAACGCCGACAGCAACGTCGTCGGCTCGAAATACGCAGTGTATTGGGAAGAGCGGCTCAGGGGCTCGATGTCGGTCTCCCGCACCGCCGCACTGTCGGCGAAGAAGATGAAGTCGAATCCGGCGCGCTCGGCCGCCTGGGCGCATTGCGCGTAGTGCCGGATGTTGATGCCGGCATCGGGCTGGCTGTCCGGATGCCGCCACGACGCGATGTGGTGGCCGGTGTTCTTGAAGAACATGCCCACATGCATGCGGTCTGAACGCTTAGCCATTCGGCCCCCCTGGCTTTAGGGAAGCATAACCTCGGGCGAACGGGTTGGTCCAGGCGGGAGCCAGCCCGCCCTCAACCGTAGGTGCCGCTACGCTTTTCGGGCCGCTCCTGGCGGCTCGACCGCCTGGACGCGACGCAGGCCGTAACCCTGGCGGGAAATACGGGCTAGGCCGCTTCTTCCATGTAGGTTCGGGTCAGCTCTTCGGCGATTTGGACGGCGTTCAGCGCGGCGCCCTTGCGGAGATTGTCGGACACGCACCAGAACGAGAGCCCGTTCTCCACCGTCGGGTCTTCGCGGAGGCGGCTGACATAGACCGGGTCTTCGCCGGCGGACTCCTTGGGCGTCACATAGCCCTCGTCGGCACGATGGTCGACCACCGCGATGCCGGGCATCTCTGCAAGGGCGGCGCGCGCCTCCTCGACCGAGACGGCGTGCTCGAACTCGACCGTAACGGCTTCCGAATGACCGATGAATACCGGGACACGGACGCAGGTCGCGGTGACCTTGATCTCGGGATCCAAAATCTTCTTGGTCTCGACCATCATCTTCCATTCCTCCTTGGTGTAGCCGTCTTCCATGAAGACGTCGATGTGAGGAATGACGTTGAAGGCGATGGGCTTGGTGAACGTCTCCATGTTGTCGTGTTCCGGCTCGTTCACGAAGACGCCCCGGGTCTGATTGAACAGTTCGTCCATGCCTTCCTTGCCGGCGCCGGACGTCGCCTGGTAGGTCGAGACGACAACCCGCCTGATATTGCCGATATCGTGCAACGGTTTCAGCGCCACCACCATCTGGATGGTCGAGCAGTTGGGGTTGGCGATGATGTTCTTCCGGGTATAGCCGGCGATGGCCTCCGGATTGACCTCCGGCACCACGAGCGGAACGTCCGGGTCCATCCGGAAGTACGATGTGTTGTCGATGACAACCGCGCCGGCGGCCGCGGCGCGGGGCGCGAAGTCCGCCGAGATTTTCGCGCCGGCGCTGGACAGCACGATGTCGGTTCCCTCGAAGTCGAACCCGTCGAGGCCGGCGACGCTCAACACGTCGTCCTCGCCGAACGACGCCTCGACGCCGATGGAGCGCTGGGACGCGAGGGCGGTCACGTCGTCCGCGCTCACCCCGCGCTCGGCAAGGATCTGCAGCATTTCGTGCCCGACGGCGCCCGTGGCGCCGACTACCGCGTACTTGATCGGCATGGTCCGTCTCCGGTTCGGAAAGCGTGATTCGGGGCGTTGATTTACGCCGGTTGACCGGGTTTTGCAACGTGCAAACCCGGGAATCTCCATGAGATATTGTTATCGGCCGGACAAGGCCCGGGGATGGCTTCAGGGGTTCAGGCGGCGGCCGACAACTCGGCCAGCACGGCCGCGCCCATTTCCTCGGTGGAAACCCGGGTCTTGCCGTCTTCCATGATGTCACCGGTGCGCAAGCCCTTGGCCAGCACCGCCTCGACCGCCGCATCCACCGCATCGGCTTCGCCGGCGAGATCGAACGAATAGCGAAGCATCATGGAGAACGACAAGATCATCGCCAGTGGATTGGCGATACCCTGCCCCGCAATATCCGGCGCCGAGCCATGCACCGGCTCATAGAGGGCCGGGCGGTTGCCGCTCTCGTCCGGTTCTCCGAGCGACGCCGACGGCAGCATGCCCAGCGACCCCGTCAGCATGGCGGCGCAATCGGACAGAATGTCGCCGAACATGTTGGTGGTGACGACGACATCGAACTGCTTGGGATTGCGGACCAGCTGCATGGCGGCATTGTCCACATACATGTGGCTGAGTTCGATGTCCGGGTGACGTTCGCCCACCTTGATCATTTCCTCCCGCCACATCACCGTCGCCTGCAGTACGTTGGCCTTGTCGATGGAGCACACCCGCTTGTCGCGTTTGGCCGCCAGATCGAAGGCGACCTCGCCGATCCGCCGGACCTCGTCCGAGGTATAGGTGAGCGTGTTGTAGCCGCGCCGTTTGCCGCCGCCCAAATCCTCGATGCCGCGGGGTTCGCCGAAATAGATGCCGCTCGACAGTTCGCGAAGGATCATGATGTCGAGGCCGGCCACGACGTCGTATTTGAGGGTCGAGGCGTCGGCCAAGGCATCGAACACCAGGGCCGGGCGCAGATTGGCAAACAGGCCCATCTCCTTCCGGATACCCAGCAGGCCCCGTTCGGGCTGGTCCTCGAAGGGAAGCGTTTCCCACTTCGGGCCGCCGACCGCGCCCAATAGGACGGCGTCCGCCGCATGGGCCGCCTCGATGGTCTCCCGGGGCAGCGGCGAGCCGGTTTGGTCGTAGGCGGTTCCGCCGATCAGACCGTCCGTGACGTCGAATGTGAGAGCGCGATTGTCCCCCATCCAATCGATGACCTTTTTCACCTCGGCGGCGACTTCGGCGCCGATGCCGTCGCCCGGCAGGAAAAGAACGGATTTATTGGCGGCCATGACGGTGTCCCCAAAACAGATCGGATGATGAAAGAGAGAATGCTTACAGCCAGGGCTGGGCGGCCTTGTGGCTCTCCTCGAAGGACGCGATCCTGTCCTCCTTCTCCATGGTCAGCCCGATGTCGTCGAGGCCGTTCAGGAGACAGTGCTTCTTGAAGGAATCGATCTCGAACTTGATGACTCCGCCGTCGGGACCGGTGATCTCCTGGGCTTCCAGGTCGACCGTCACGGTGGCATTGGCGCCCCGCGCCGCATCGTCCATCAGCAGGTCCAGCTCTTCCGGGCCGACCTTGATCAGCAGCATGCCGTTCTTGAAACTGTTGTTATAGAAGATGTCGGCGAAGTCCGTGGAGATGACGCACTTGATGCCGTAATCCATCAGCGCCCAGGGCGCGTGTTCGCGAGACGAGCCGCAGCCGAAATTGTTGCCGGCGACGAGGATCCTGGCGTCCTTGTAGACCGGCTGGTTGAGGACGAACTCTTCGTTGTCCGATCCATCCTCCTTGAAACGCATGTTGGCGAACAGGCCTTCGCCAAGCCCGGTCCGCTTGATGGTTTTCAGGTAGCGGGCCGGGATGATCATGTCCGTGTCCACGTTGGCGATCGGCAACGGCGCGGCGACAGAGGTGAGTTTTTCGAACTTCTCCATGACCCGTCTCCCTAATCCAGATCGCGAATGTCGGTGAGGTGGCCGGCGATGGCCGCCGCCGCCGCCATGGCGGGGCTGACCAGATGGGTGCGCCCGCCGGGACCCTGACGGCCCTCGAAGTTGCGGTTGGACGTCGATGCGCAGCGCTCCCCCGGGGTCAGCTTGTCGGCGTTCATCGCAAGGCACATGGAGCACCCGGGCTCGCGCCAGTCGAAGCCGGCCTCGATGAATATCCGATCCAGGCCCTCTTCCTCCGCCTGGGCTTTCACCAGGCCGGAACCCGGCACGACCATGGCATCCACGTGACCGGCGACCTTGCGGCCCCTGTCTATTGCCTTTTGGGCGACCTCGGCGGCGGCCCGGAGATCCTCGATCCGGCTGTTGGTGCAGGAGCCGATGAACATGCGGTCGATCTTGACGTCACGCATGGCCGTTCCCGGCTCGAGATCCATGTACTCGAGGGAGCGTTCCATCTTGTTGCGGCGCGCATCGTCGGACTCGTCGGCCGGATCGGGCACGGCGCCGGTAATCGGCACCACGTCCTCCGGGCTGGTGCCCCAGGTGACCTGCGGCACGATGTCTTCGGCCTTCAGGGTCACCTCGACGTCGTACCCGGCGCCGTCGTCGGACTTCAAGGTCTTCCAATACGCGGCCGCGGTCTCCCAGGCGCCGCCCTTGGGCGCCATGGGCCGGCCCTTGAGGTACTCGAACGTGGTCTCGTCGGGGGCGATCAGGCCCGCGCGGGCCCCGCCCTCGATGGTCATGTTGCAAACCGTCATCCGGCCTTCCATGGACAGGGACCGGATCGCCTCGCCGGCAAATTCAATGACGCAGCCGGTACCGCCGGCGGTCCCGATTTCGCCGATGATCGCGAGGATCATGTCCTTCGCCGTCACGCCCAGGGGCAATTCCCCATCGACGGTGACTCGCATGTTCTTCGATTTGCGCTGGATCATCGTCTGGGTGGCGAGCACGTGCTCGACCTCGGACGTGCCGACCCCGAAAGAGAGTGAGCCGAACGCGCCGTGGGTCGCCGTGTGGCTGTCGCCGCAAATCAGCGTGGTACCGGGAAGCGTGAAGCCCTGCTCGGGACCAATGACGTGGCAGATGCCCTGGCGAATATCGTCCATGCCGAAAATCTGCAGCCCGAAATCCTTGCAGTTCTTGTCGAGTGTCTCGACCTGAATGCGGGACTCTTCGTCATCAATGCCCGCCGCCCGGTCCGAGGTGGGTACATTGTGATCCGGCACGGCGAGGGTCAGGTCCGGCCGGCGCACCTTGCGGCCGGCCGTGCGCAAACCTTCGAAGGCTTGCGGACTGGTTACCTCGTGAACGATGTGCCTATCGATGAAGATCAGACAGGTGCCGTCATCGCTTTCGTCGACGAGGTGGGCGTCCCAGATCTTGTCGAACAGGGTCTTGGGTGCACTCATGGCGCTTACTCCCCGGATGCGCGCTTATTGGGTGGCGTTTATTTCTGTTCTTCGCCGCCGGCGTCGGCCTCGTCCGCCGGAGCCTCATCGGCGGGCGCTTCCTCGGCGGCCGCCTCTTCTTGAGGGGCCTCGGCCGCTTCCTCGACGACGGGTTCCTCGACGGCCTCTTCGGGCGCATCGGGATCGATGGGCGCACCCGCCGCGATCAGCTCCTCGTCGGTCGCCTGGGCGGCGGACGCGATGGTTTGGCGTTTCTCTTCGGCGGCCGCTTCACGATCGGCCGCGGACAACTTTGCCGCATAGCCGTCGGTCCGCTCGGCGATCCTGGCCGACTTGCCGGAACGATCGCGCAAGTAGTAGAGCTTGGCGCGACGGACGTCGCCGCGGCGAATCACCTGAATGCCGGCGACATTGGGCGAATAGAGCGGAAAGACCCGTTCCACGCCCTCGCCATAGGAAATTTTTCGAATGGTAAAGGACGAATTCAGCCCGTCATTCTTGCGTGCGATGCACATGCCCTCAAAGGCCTGAATCCTTTCGCGGCTGCCCTCAACCACCTTCACGTCGACCCGAACCGTGTCGCCACGGGCGAATTCGGGGGTTTCCCGGCCCGCGGTCAGTTTGGCCATTTGCTCCCGTTCGAGCTCTTGAATGATGTTCATCGTTCCAATCCTCTTCCTGGCCCGGTCTATTTCCGGGCCGCCCGGTAGGCCGCCCACAGGTCCGGCCGTCTTTCCTTCGTCACCATCTCCGCCTCGGCGCGCCGCCAGGCTTCGATTTTTTCGTGGTGCCCGGACAAGAGCACGTCCGGCACCTCTCGATCATGCCACTCCCGTGGCCGCGTATAGTGGGGGTACTCCAGCAAACCCCCTTCAAAACTCTCTTCTTCCGGCGAAGCGTCGCTCCCCATGACACCCGGCAATAGCCGCACACAGGCATCAATCAGTGTCAGCGCCGCGGGTTCGCCGCCCGAAAGCACGAAATCGCCGATGCTCAGCTCTTCGGGCTCCCACTCATCGATCACCCGTTGATCGATGCCTTCGTAGCGTCCGCACAACAAGACCACTCCCGGACCCTCGGCCAGCGCGCGAACGCGCGTTTGGGTAATAGGCCGGCCGCGCGGTGTCAAATAGATCAGTGCACGGTCATCCCGGGAATCGTCTCGCGCTTCCCGAAGGGCCGCGTCGACGACATCCGCCCGCATGACCATTCCCGGTCCGCCACCGAACGGGGTGTCATCGACGGAGGCGTGTTTATCGCTCGTAAACCCCCGAATGTCCAACGTTTCCAATGACCACGTGCCGTTGTCCATGGCCTTGCCGGACAACGATTGTCCAAGCGGCCCCGGGAACATTTCCGGGAACAGCGTCAACACGGTCGCAGACCACGCGCTCATCGGTCCTATCCGTTCTCCTCATTCTCGTCCGCGAGGCCGTCATCCTGTTCGACCCCGTCGATACTTAGCCCTTCCGGCGGATCGACGACCACATATCCCCGATCCAAATCGATCTCCGGCACCGCCTCTCGGCTGAACGGGACGACCAGCGGTTTCCCGCTCTCCAGCAATATTTCCATCACCTCACCGGCGCCGAAATCATCCAGGCTTCGCACCGTTCCCATTGTACGCCCCTCCAAGGACCGCACCGGGAGGCCGACCAGATCGGCATGATAGAACTCGTCATCCGCCGGGGCCGGCAATCGTTCACGGGCGACGTACAGTTCGGTTCCCTTCAGGGCCTCGGCGGCGGTCCGGTCGTCCACTCCTTCGATCCGGGCGATCAGCGCCCCCTTGGAAGAACCGCGAAGCCGAATGCTGAACACGCGTTCGCCCGCCTGGTCCGTCAGGTCGCCGTATGCCGCGATATCCGAGGGATCATCCGTGAAACTCTTGATCCGAACCTCGCCGCCGAGACCTCGAGCCCCGGTGATTGCGCCAACCAGTATCCGCTTGGCGCCGCTCATCGGCGTACGGCCTGAGGGCCCCGCTGCATTCCCGAACTACTCCTCCTTCTTCTCTTCTTCGTCAGCAGGCTCTTCGGCCGGCACCTCGTCTTGAGGGGCCTCCTCCCCGGCGGGAGGCTCCTCTTCTTGGGGGGCCTCCTCGTCGGCGGGGGCTTCCTCGGCCGCGGCCTCTTCGTTGGGCGCCTCTTCTTGAGCGGCCTCTTCCTCAGCGGCAGAGTCCTCCGCCGGCGCTTCGTCGGCCACGGCTTCCTCACTAGGCGCTTCGGCCTCCGCGGCCGCGGCCTCGGCCGCCTCCTTGGCGGCTTCTTCGGCGGCGGCCATCCGTTCCAACGTCTTGGCGCGCGGAAGATGTTGCTTGGTCTGCTCGGGCCGCTCCGGGGCCTTGCGAATATCCGCGGCATCCAGGAACCGGGCGACGCGATCCGTCGGCAGCGCGCCGTTTTCCAGCCAATGCCTGATCCGGTCTTCCTTCATGTTCAGCCGCTCGGGGTTGTCCTTGGCCACCATCGGGTTGTAGGTGCCGAGCCTCTCGATAAACCGGCCATCCCGGGGCGACCGGGAATCCGCGACGACGATACGGTAATACGGACGTTTCTTTGCTCCGCCCCGCGATAGTCTGATCTTTAGTGCCATATGTCTTTCGACCTCCGTGGTAGGGCCGCATTGCGGCCGCATTCAAACATTTCGTTCCAGTTCGGTGATTCAACTCACTTGAAACCGGGCGGCGGCATCATCCCGGGCGGCAGCGCGCCCGGCGGGAGCCCGCCGGCCAAGCCCTTCCTTCCCATTTTTCCCATCTTCTTCATCATTCCGGCCATCTGCTGATACTGCTTCAGCAGGCGATTGACCTCCTGAACCGACGTACCGGAGCCGGCGGCGATCCGCTTTCGCCGCTTGGCGTTCAACAGCTTGGGATTGCTGCGCTCCTTGGGCGTCATCGACTGAATGATGGCGTGCTGATGGGCGATCGTCTTGTCGTCCACGTTCGCCGCATCCATCTGTTTCTTCATTTTGCCGACCCCCGGCAGCATGCCCATGATTCCCTGGAGATCGCCCATTTTTCGCACCTGGGCCAACTGATCACCCAAGTCCTCAAGGGTGAACTGGCCCTTCAACGCCCGCTTGGCGGCCTTCTCCGCCTTCTCGGTATCGATGGTCTCTTGGGCCTTCTCGACCAGCCCAACCACGTCACCCATGCCGAGAATACGGCCGGCAATGCGGTCCGCCTGGAACGTCTCGAGATCGTCGAGTTTTTCCCCGACGCCCATCAGTTTGATCGGACACCCGGTGACCGACCGCATGGAGAGCGCCGCGCCGCCCCGGCTGTCACCGTCCACACGCGTCAGGACGATGCCCGTCAGACCGACCCGCTCGTTGAAGGACTTGGCGGTATTCACCGCGTCCTGACCGGAAAGCGCGTCGGCAACCAATAGAGTTTCCACCGGCATCACCTGATCGCGGATAGAAGCGGCCTCGGCCATGAGTTCGTCGTCGATCGCCAAACGACCGGCGGTATCGAGAATGACCACATCGAAAGCCTCGCGGCGCCCCACATCCATGGCCCGCCTGGCGATCCCAACCGGCTGTTCGCCGAGAACCGGCTGCACCACCTGGGTCCCCACCTGCCCGCCCAAGGTCGCCAACTGTTGCGCCGCGGCGGGACGAGCAACGTCGAGGGCGGCCAGCAGCACTTTCTTGCGCTCCCTGTCGATAAGCCTGGAAGCGATTTTGGCGCAGGTCGTGGTCTTGCCCGAACCCTGAAGACCAACCATCATCAACGCCGCCGGGGGCTGGACCGCCAGGTCGAGACCGGCTTCTTCGGGTCCCAGCATTTCAACCATTTGGTCGTGGACAATCTTGACCACCATCTGGCCCGGGGTGACGCTCTTGAGCACCTCCGAACCGACCGCGGCCTCGGTGACCTTGTCGATGAACTCCTTGACGACGGGCAGCGCGACATCCGCTTCCAACAAGGCCACCCGCACCTCGCGCATGGCTTCATCGACATCGGATTCGTTCAACGCACCCCGGCGCTTCAAACGCTCGAAGATGTCGTCAAATCGGCTGGTCAAACCATCAAACATGGGCCCAAATCCGCCAAAATACCGTCGTCACAACCAAAAAACGCCAGTGCGCGAAACTCGCGGACTGGCGGCGCCCCTGGGGACGTCGATTAGGGGGCGGAACCTACGGTCTGTCCCATGGCCTGTCAAGGTATACCCCGCGGACATTTCTGGTGGTATTGTGCAACCAGGACTTTTGGAGTCCCACGTCGGAGAATGCATCCGGGACCAGGGAGCTTGCATGAACCATGAGACGGCGAACCGTAAAATTCGATGGACCGGATCCCATAGACCAGTATGTGGGCTCCCGGGTTCGTGCACGCCGCGTGGGGTTGCGCATGAGCCAGACGAAACTCGGCGACGCAATAGGGGTTACCTTCCAGCAAGTTCAGAAATACGAGAACGGCGCCAATCGGATCGGCGCCAGCAATCTGTTCAAAATCGGTCGGACGCTTGGGGTTGAAGTCTCGTTCTTCTTTGACGGCATGCCGGACTTCGACAAGCAATCCGAGGCCCGGGGCAAACTCTCCGATGGCTCGCAAGAACAGTTCAACGATGACCCCATGGCTTCGAGGGAAGCCATCGAGCTTATGCACAATTATTTCCGTGTCCCCGACGAACAGGTCCGGAAACGAATCTCCCAGTTCGTCAAAAGTTTGGCGCGCGCCTCCAACGCCTGAATTCAGCCGGTAGAAATTGCGCGGACGATACCGGCGCATTTCTCTTGGACTTCTCGGGGATTCCGCCATATATCCCCGCCTATGAGTTCGATCGACTTCATAAAGATGCACGGACTCGGCAACGATTTCGTGGTGATTGACGCGCGCTCCCGGCCGATTGCGCTGTCCGACGCGCGCGCGCGTGCCATCGCGGACCGCCGCACGGGCGTCGGCTGTGACCAACTCATCATTCTCGAGCCGCCGACGGATACGAGTGCCGCGCTGTTCATGCGGATCCACAATGCGGACGGGGGAGAGGTCGATGCCTGCGGCAACGCCACCCGCTGTGTCGGCGACATGGTGATGACGGAGATCGGCCGGGAACGGGCACAAATCCAAACCGGCGCCGGATTGCTGACGGTCTGGCGATCGGATGACGGTATCAGCGTGGACATGGGAGAAGCCAAGGATCGATGGACGGACATCCCGCTTGCCGAAGAAGCAGACACGCTGCATTTGGAGATTGGTGAAGGACCGCTGCAGGACCCCGTCGCGGTATCGATCGGCAACCCGCACGCGGTGTTTTTCGTGGAAGATGCCGAGGTAATAGACCTAGCGGCTGTCGGGCCCGTCCTCGAGCACCACCCGCTCTACCCCGAGCGCGCCAATGTAGAGGCCGTCTCGGTTCTGTCGCGATCCCATCTGCGGGTGCGGGTGTGGGAGCGCGGCGTCGGTATCACCCGGGCCTGCGGAACCGGCGCCTGCGCGGCGGCGGTGGCGGCGGTGCGCCGGGATCTGGCGGACCGGGAACTGACCGTCAGTCTCGACGGCGGCGACCTGACGACAAGCTGGCTCGAAAACGGCCACATCATCATGACGGGCGCGGTCGCCGAGAGTTTCAGGGGCGCCCTCCCGGAGGAGATGGTGCAATGAGCGCCCGGGTTATCACACTCGGCTGCCGGCTGAACAGCTTCGAATCCGAGGTCATCAAGAACCGAACCGGCGAGGCGGGCCTCGACAACGCCGTGGTGATCAACACCTGTGCGGTGACCAGCGAAGCCGAGCGGCAGGCCCGTCAAACGATCCGCCGGGCGCGGCGTGAACATCCGGAGGCCCGGATTATCGTGACGGGATGCTCGGCACAGGTGGACGCGGACCGTTACGCGAACATGCCCGAGGTGGACCAGGTCCTCGGTAACGAGGAAAAACTCCGGATGGAGAGCTATCTGCCGGAATCGAGCCGGGAGTCAATCGTGGTGTCGGACATCATGCGGATCACCGAGACCGCCGGGCATCTGGTCGAGGGCTTCGAGAGCCGCACGCGGGCCTTCGTTCAAATTCAACAGGGATGCGACCACCGCTGCACCTTTTGCATTATTCCGTTCGGCCGCGGCAACAACCGGAGTGTGCCGGTCGGGACAATCGTCGATCAGATTGAAAGCCTGACCTCGGCCGGCTACCGGGAAGTGGTGCTTACGGGTGTCGACATCAGCTCCTACGGAACCGATCTGCCGGGACAGCCGACCCTGGGCGAATTGGTGCGCCGTATCCTTGCCCTGATACCCGATTTGCCGAGAATGCGGCTCAGTTCGCTCGATCCGGCAGTCAGGGACCCGGCGTTGATGCTCGTACTCTCGACGGAATCCCGGCTCATGCCTCATATCCATCTGAGTGCCCAGGCGGGCAATGACCTGATCCTCAAGCGGATGAAACGCCGGCATAGCCGCGAAGGATTTTTGCGGTTGTGCGGCGATCTCAGGGCGTCCCGTTCCGATGTCGTGCTGGGTGCCGACTTCATCACCGGATTCCCGACGGAAACCCCGGAGATGTTCGCTGAAACGCTCTCACTCGTCGACGAGGCGGAGCTTACCCATCTGCATGTATTCCCTTATTCCGAACGGCCGGGGACGCCGGCGGCGCGGATGCCCCCGGTGCCAAGGCCCGTCCGGCATGAACGGGCCCGGCGGCTGCGCGAGGCCGGCAATGCGCAGAGGTCCGCCTACCTCGATTCTCGAATCGGGGAGCGTGTGCGGATACTCGTTGAGAGCGATGGGCGCGGCTACACGGAGCACTACGCCCCGGCCAAACTTGCCGGCGACGCTCCTCAAGGCGTCATTGTCGACGCCGACATCGACCACGTTGCCGGCGGTCACTTGATTGCCCGGGCCGCATGACGGGAGAGGATACCGGACGGAAACCCGGCTGGCTGAACCGGCTGGCATCCGGACTGCGGCGCACGTCGTCGGCGCTGAATCAGAACCTGGGGGATCTGTTTTCGGGCGCTCGAAAACTCGATAGAGCCACACTTGACGAACTCGAAGAGCTGCTGATCGCGGCTGACATCGGCGTCCCGACGGCGGCAAAGCTCACCCGGAAATTGGCCGAGGAACGGTTCGACCAGGAAATCACCGGTGACGAGGTGCGCGCCGCCCTTGCGGCACAGATCGCGGAGATCCTGTCGCCGGTTGCCGAGCCGTTGGCGGTAGATCCGGGCCACCGGCCCCACACGGTCCTCGTTTGCGGCGTGAACGGCAGCGGCAAGACCACGACCGTCGGCAAGCTCGCGCAATTATATGGGGACCAGGGATTGAACGTCATGCTGGCCGCCGCGGACACGTTCCGGGCAGCAGCCGTGGAGCAGCTTCAGATTTGGGGCGAACGCACCGGGGCGCCGGTCGTGGCGCGCGATACCGGCGCCGATGCGGCAGGCCTGGTGTTCGACGCCATCGAAGAAGCGCGGCGGCACAACGTCGATCTGCTGCTAATCGATACCGCGGGGCGGCTTCAGAACAAAACCGAGTTGATGGACGAACTCAAGAAGGTCATACGGGTCGCCAAGAAGCTGGATGAAACGGCGCCGCAATCGACCCTGTTGGTGCTCGACGCAACCGTGGGCCAGAACGCCCACTCCCAGGTCGAGACCTTCCGCGAAATGGTCGACGTGACCGGCCTCGCGGTTACCAAACTGGACGGCAGCGCGAAGGCCGGCGTGGTGGTGGCGCTGGCCGAGAGATTCGGTCTGCCGATCCACGCAATCGGGGTCGGCGAGCAGGCGGACGACCTGCGGCCCTTCGATGCGACTTCGTTTGCCCGGGCGCTGGTGGATTTGGGACCGGAAGAAGCCGGCTAGCCCCCCATTTCAGATCTTCAGCGGCGCCTGCTCGATCACCGCCGTGGACCCCCGGCGATGGTGATCGAGGGCCCATCGCACGCTCGGGAAAGCCAGATCATTCCAGGGAATTTGTTCCCACTCGAACAACCCCACTTCCTCGCTCTCCTCTCCGGGCGCGAATTCTTCGCTCAGCATTTCGGCCCGAAACACCATATAGACCTGACTCAGGTGCCGGATCTCATAGACCCCCATCAGGTCACCGATCTCGACCTCGGCGCAGGCTTCTTCCCAGACCTCGCGCCGAGCGCCGTCAGCGATGGTCTCCCCCATCTCCAGATAGCCGGCCGGCATGGTCCAGTAGCCCTTTCTGGGCGGGATCGCCCGGCGGCAGAGCAGATACTTGTCTTCCCAGACACACACCGCTCCGACGATCACTTTCGGATTTTGGTATTCGATGTAGCCGCAGTCCGGGCAAACCAACCGTTCGACCGTATCGCCGGTCGGCACCGTCCTGACGGATGGTCCGTTGAACTCGTCTTCAGACATGTCGCTAGTCTGGGTCAGCAGCGCGCCACTGACAACCTATTGGTCGAGATTCGTCCCGGCGGCAAAGATCAACCGGAAAGCACCTCGACCCCGGGCAGGGACTTGCCCTCCAGCCATTCGAGAAACGCGCCGCCGGCGGTCGAAACGTAGCTGAACGCCTCGACCGCATTTGCCGTTGCCAGGGCAGCGACGGTGTCGCCGCCCCCGGCGACGCTCAACAGGTCACCGGACCGGGTCCGGCCGGCCGCTGCACCGGCAACGGCCTTGGTCCCCTGATCGAATGGGGGAAATTCGAAAGCGCCGAGCGGTCCATTCCATACCAGCGTCCGGCAGCTGTTCATCTGCCCGATAATGGCGGCCGTCGTGGCCGGTCCGATATCCAGCATCATTTTATCGGCGGGAATTCGATCGGCCGGAACCGTCGCCGCGTCGGCGTCCGCGGCGAGTTCCCCGGCGACGAGGCCGTCCGACGGCAGAATAACACTGCAACCGGAATCCGCGGCGGCCTCCGTGACCTTCCGCGCGGTTTCGGTCATGTCGGCCTCGACGAGAGACTTTCCCACCTGGACGCCATCCGCGAGCAGGAACGTGTTGGCCATGGCGCCGCCGATCACCAGGTGATCGACCTTTTCGATCAGATTTTCCAGCACGCCGAGCTTGGTCGAGACCTTGTTGCCGCCGACCACCGCCATGACCGGATGCTCGGGCGCCTCCAGCGCCTGCGTCAGGGCCTTCAGTTCCTTCTCCAGAAGCCGCCCCGCCGCCGACGGGAGGAGCCTTGCGACCCCGTCGATGGACGCGTGTGCGCGATGGGTGCAGGAAAAGGCATCATCCACGTAAAGGTCGGCCAAGCCTGCAAGCTTCCTTGCAAACTCCGGATCGTTGGCTTCTTCTCCCGGATCGAAGCGAAGGTTCTCGAGCAGGATCAGCTCACCCGACGCCCCGTCGCCGAATGAAACGGCACGGCCGAGGGCGGCACTCAGCGCCGGAACAATCGGCTCCAGGGAAAGGTCCGGCGCCACCTGCCCCTTCGGGCGTCCAAAATGGCTGGCGAGCACGACGTTCGCCCCCTTGCCGAGAAGTTCGAGGATGGTCGGCCGGACGGCGTCAATCCGCGTGGTGTCGGAAACCAAACCGTCCCGCATGGGGACATTCAGGTCTACCCGGACGAGCACCCGCTTGCCGGCGACTTCCAGGTCATCGAGGGTTTGAAACTTGGTCATGTGCCCTTGGGTGAGAGTTCTTCAGGCAGGCCGCCCTTATGCCATTGGGCCGCGGACATGAAAAGCGCAACGAAAAGCGGCCTCATTGATTTTCACCGGATCGCTTCAAGCAAGTGTCCCCTACGCTCACTCAGGGCGAGGGGGAGGGAGAAGAGGAGAGTGTTCGGGTGTCCGGGGCTATTTGTGATTGGCCAGAGCCATCGCGGCGGCGCCCATTATGGGACCGGTCTGTTCCGACTGCAAAAACACCGCACACCCATCGACACCGGGTTCGTGGAATTTGCCGGCGGAAACGGTGAGCTTCAGCGTCTCTCCCTTCCACTCGCCGATCCTGACCAGCTTCTTGACGATATTGAAATTCTCGATCACGCGGCCGCGATTTTCGCCGCGTCTGACCTCGGTCTTTTTGCTGCTCTGATAAAGCGCAAGCCAAACAGCCGCCTGGGCCGGTTGCGTGGAGGCGGGAACCGACACGCTGATCCCGCCGTCGTATCCGCGAGTGACCTTGACCGTCACGTCGGGCGCGTTGGCCGCCCTGGCTATTCGGCTATGGACCTCCCGTTCATCCGTACCGGAGGTCTCGGTCAGGCCATGGACCACCATCTGCGGCGTGTAGACGAACGACCGGGAGAAGTGGCGCGCATAGGTCCGCTGCCGCTTGGAGTAGGATGCATCGGCAAAGGGATCCTTCCAGCCGATGTAATCCCAGTAATCCACATGGAACGACAAGGCGATGACATCGCTGCGCTTGGCCAACTTCCCGAGCAGCGCATCGGCAGGTGGGCAGGAAGAGCACCCTTGCGACGTATAGAGTTCGACGACCGTCGGGCTCCGGTCACCGGCCAGCGCACCAGACGTATGGGCCTGAACGGCCGTCAGCGCCAGAAACAGGACAACTCCGAGTCCCCCGAGAGCAATGAATCGCGTTAGGTGCCGCATGGTTCTGAGATACTGGAAGGCCTGCTCAACCGCCAATCAAATGCGGGTGAACGCTACCGGTCTCCCCCGGGCGGGCGGTCACTATTCGGCGATCCGAAATTCGGTCAGGACGCCTTCAGCCGGCGGAGCACATATTGGAGTATGCCGCCGTGCCGGTAGTACTCGACCTCGTCCGCCGTATCGATCCGGCACAGCAGCGTGATTTCCTCCGTCGAGCCATTGGTCCGGGTAACCGTGCACGCGACATCCATTCGCGGCTCGATTCCATCGGCGAGGCCGGTAATTTCGAAGGTTTCCGTACCCTCGAGGCCCAAGGTTTCCCGGGTCACCCCGTCCTTGAACTGCAGGGGCAGGACGCCCATGCCGACCAGATTGGAACGGTGGATGCGCTCGAAGCTTTCGACGATGACGGCCTTGACTCCGAGAAGACGGGTCCCCTTGGCTGCCCAGTCGCGGGACGAACCGGTGCCGTATTCCTTTCCGGCCACGATGACCAGGGGCACGCCGTCGGCGGCGTATTTCACCGCTGCGTCATAGATCGACATCTGCTCCCCGGAGGGATGGTGAATGGTCACGCCGCCTTCGGTGCCGGGCGCCATCTGGTTGCGAATACGGATGTTCCCGAACGTGCCCCGCATCATCACCTCGTGGTTGCCCCGCCGGGAACCGAACGAATTGAACTCGGAGACCCGAACCTGCCGCTCGGTCAAATAGGCGCCCGCCGGGCTGTCCGGTTTGATGGCGCCGGCCGGCGAAATGTGATCGGTGGTGACCGAGTCGCCGAGGATCGCAAGTTCACGGGCGCCGTGTACATCCTCAAAGCCGCCCGCTTCTTCCGGCATGCCGTCGAAGAAGGTCGGATACTTCACGTAGGTGGAACTGTCCTGCCAATCGTAGGTTTGGGACTTGGCGGTCCGGATTTTCTGCCACTGTTCCGGCCCTTCCCAGACATTGCCGTACCGGGTCCTGAACATCTCCGGCGTCACGGCGCTGTTGACGGTATCGCCGACTTCCTTGTTTGTCGGCCAGATATCCCTGAGGTAGACCGCGTTGCCGTCGGGATCCTCGCCGATGGGATCGTTCATCAGATCGACTTTCATGGAGCCGGCGATCGCATAGGCAACCACCAATGGCGGCGAGGCGAGATAGTTGGCCTTCACCTGGGCGTGCACCCGGCCTTCGAAGTTCCGGTTGCCCGACAGAACCGCGGTTACCGTCAAGTCGCCTTCATCGACGGCGTCGGCGATCGGTTCCGGCAAGGGGCCGGAATTGCCGATACAGGTGGTGCAGCCATACCCGACGAGATTGAAGCCAAGCGCATCGAGATCGTCCTGCAGGCCCGCCTTCTCGAGATAATCGCTGACCACCTGCGAGCCGGGTGCGAGAGACGTCTTCACCCACGGCTTGACCTTCAAGCCCTTGGCGAGCGCGTTCCGCGCCACGAGGCCGGCGCCCAGCATCACCGAGGGGTTGGACGTATTGGTGCAGCTGGTGATGGCGGCAATGACCACATCGCCATCCTCGAGCTCGTAGTTGGCACCGGCGACGGGCACCGGGCCCTTGCCGGCGCCGATGGACGCGATTGCGTCGTCGAACGCGCCGGCGGCCCGGGAAAGGGCGATTTTGTCCTGCGGGCGCTTGGGCCCGGCGAGCGCCGGCTCCACCGTCGAGATATCGAGTTCGAGCGTATCGGTAAACTCGGGATCCGGCGTCGACGAATCGCGCCACATGCCTTGCGCCTTGGCATAAGCCTCGACCAATTCGATGCGGTCTTCGTCGCGCGACGTGAAACGGAGGTAGCCGAGGGTCTCTTCGTCGACCGGGAAGATGCCGCAGGTCGCGCCGTATTCCGGCGCCATATTGGCGATGGTGGCCCGGTCGGTCAGCGCCAAGGTATCCAGCGCAGGCCCATAGAATTCAACGAATTTCCCGACCACGCCCTTCTCGCGCAGCATCTGCACGACGGTAAGCACCAGATCGGTAGCGGTCGTGCCTTCCTTGAGTTCGCCGGTGAGTTTGAACCCGACGACCTCGGGGATGAGCATGGAAACCGGCTGACCAAGCATGGCCGCTTCCGCCTCGATACCGCCGACACCCCAACCCAACACACCCAGGCCGTTGACCATGGTGGTATGGCTGTCCGTGCCCACCAGGGTATCCGGATAGGCGACGGCCGCGCCGTTCTCCGACGTCCATACGGTCTGGGCCAGATACTCGAGATTGACCTGATGGCAGATTCCCGTCCCGGGCGGTACGACCCGGAAGTTGTCAAACGCCTCCGCTCCCCAGCTGAGGAATTCATAACGCTCCTGATTCCGTTCAAATTCCAGATCGACGTTTGCCTTGAAGGCATCCGGCCCGGCAAACTGATCGACCATCACCGAGTGGTCGATCACCAGATCGACGGGACTCAACGGGTTGATTTTCTGGGGATCGCCGCCGAGATCGACCATCGCCTGACGCATAGCCGCCAGATCGACCACTGCCGGCACCCCGGTGAAATCCTGCATCAGCACCCGGGCCGGCCGATAAGCGATTTCCCGGTCGGAGCGCTTCTCCTTCAGCCACTCGGCGACGGCCTTGACGTCGTCCACCGTGACCGTCGAGCCATCTTCGAAGCGGAGAAGGTTTTCGAGGAGAATCTTCAGAGAAAACGGAAGTTTGGAGATATCGCCGAGGCCAGCTTCGGAGGCAGCCTCCAGGCTGAAATAATCATAGCTTTTGCCGCCGGCTTCGAGCGTCCGGCGCGTCTTCAGGCTGTCATGGCCGGTCGCGGTCATGAGTACCTCCTTCGAAAATCAAATCCCATCCCTGGCCGGCGGCTCCCCCGTCCGACGACCGGGCCTTTGGGTACACCGGCAGTGTCCGGAAGTCCAGACTCAGGGGATCAGCGGCCAATCCGGCCGGCGACCAATCGGACTTTGCGCGGGGCCGCAAGCCACATAGCCAGTATGGACAAGGCGCAAATCAGCATGGCCAGGACAAAGGACTGGTCGTAATTGCCTTGGATATCGTGCAGCACCCCTGTCAGATACGGACCCAGCGCCCCACCGCCGATCGACGCTCCGCCAAGCACGCCAAAAATGACCCCGTAACGCCTTCCGGCGAAAAGTTCGGCGGGGACGGCACCAAATACGGAGGCAAGCCCATAACCCAGAAATCCCTGACACCCGACCATGACGTACATGAGCCACTCCGAGGGAAATTCGCGCAACAACAACAAGCAGCCATAACTCGCCATGAACCCGAGAAGGGCGAGCGTCCAGGCCCATTCCCGGCCCGCCCGGTCGGAAAAGTGGCCAATGGCGATTTGGCCGGCGACGCCGGTCAAGCCCACAAGGCCCAGCGCGAGCGCCGCGGATTCACGGGAAATTCCGATGTCGATCAGGTAGCGGGTTTGATGAACCTGAACCGCATACCAGACGTAGAGGCCGAAAATAAAGGCGATCATCAGCCACCAAAACCGGGCGGTCTTCATCGCCAGCCCGAGCGTCCACTCGACCGCCACCCAATCCTGATCCACAACCCGGCTGGGCGCCTCTCCGGCACCGGCGCCTTCCCTTGTCTGGTCCGCGACCGCATCGCCATCGGGCCTCAGGCCCAGCTCTTCCGGCCGATGGCGCTGGAACAGGAAGTTAATCGGCACCAGAACGATCAGCACCACCAACGCGACGCTCAGGCTGGCGGCCCGCCAACCATCCGACTGAATCGTGTGCTGCATCCACGGGAAAAGGACGATGGCGCCTATGCCGACACCCGAGAAAGCAATCCCGATTGCCAGGCCGCGCCTGCGATCAAACCAATTGGGCAGGAAAAGAGTGTGCCCCATATAGCTCATGAAGACGGACCCGCCGACCACCAAAATCCCCAGCGTCAGATAGAAGTGCCACGGCTCGGTCGAGATTGTCGCCAAGGCCAAACCGGCGCTGACCTGGATGGCACCCAATGGCAGGACCCATCGCGGGCCGTAGCGATCCATCAGAGCGCCGATAACGGGGGTCATCAGGATTGAAGAGATAAAGCCGATCGAGAACGTTGCCGAGATACTGCCCCGGGACCAGCCGAACTCGTCCAAAATCGGAGGAAACAGGAGAGAAAATGATGTCCGGGCATTGGCGCCGATGGCCATGGTGACGAAGGCAATGGCGATGACGACCCAGCCGTAGAAAAACGGCAACCGGTGGGCAAAATTCGTCGGACGGGGGGCGGCGGGGGGTTCCATCATCGCGGGGACTATAGACCGCGTGCCCGGGTCTGTCCCCAATGGTTGATTGCAGAACCGGGATCACGCGTTAACAATTTGCCCGACTGACAAGACTCATCGGACGCGTGGCAAATACGTGCAACTCGAAAAACCTGAAGGACCCGCTCCAGGTCCGCGATCCTGGCTCGCCGACATCGGCGTTGTTCACGCCAGCAATGCGCTGATCGCGTTCCTGTTTGCCGCCTCGGCGCCGGTCGCGATTGTTCTCGGTGTCGGTCTCAAGGGCGGGTTGTCGGAGGCCGAGCTGTCGTCGTGGGTGTTCGGCGGCTTCGCCCTCAACGGCGTCCTCAGCATTATCGTCTCCATCGTCTATCGGCAGCCGTTGGCGTTTTTCTGGACCATATCGGGATCCGTGCTGGTGGGACCCGCTCTTAACCACCTCAGCTTCCAGGAGGTGATCGGCGCCTTTCTGGCGACCGGCATCCTGCTGCTGGTGCTCGGGCTTTCCGGATTGGTCGGAAAGATCATGAAGCTGCTGCCCATGCCGATCATCATGGGAATGGTAGCGGGCGTGTTTCTCGAATTCGGCTTGGATTGGGTGCGGGCGCTTTGGGACGATCCGCTGCTCGCAGGCTCGATGACGGCGGCCTTCGTATTGCTGTCCCTCAACAGACGGCTCGCCGAGAGATTTCCGCCGATGATCGGCGTTCTGATCGTCGGCATCGTCGTGATTTTGGCGCAGGGATCATTCAACCCGGAGGGCGGATTCGGCTATCAGTTTGTCGCGCCGATCGTTTTCCGGCCCGAATTTTCCCTGCCGGCCATGATCGAGCTGGTGATCCCGCTGTCGATCACGGTGCTGGCGGCCCAGAACGCCCAGGGCATCGCCATTCTTCAAACCCGCGGTCACAAACCGCCGGTCAACACCATCACCGCGGCCTGCGGATTCAATTCATTGATAATCGGCATGTTCGGCTCCGTCTCGACCTGTCTGACCGGACCGGTGAACGCCATTCTGTCTTCCGGCGGCCGCAAGGAGACCCACTACATTGCCGCCGTGATCATCGGGCTGTTTGCGGTCCTGTTCGGGCTCCACTCGCCCATGTTCACCAAGTTCCTGCTGGCATCGCCGCCCGCCTTCATCGCCACCCTTGCCGGGCTCGCGCTGCTGCGTATTCTCGAAAGCGCGTTCAAGGTCTCGTTCGGCGGCAAGTTCACGCTGGGCGCCCTGGTATCGTTCCTGGTAACCCTCACCGAACTCACCATATTCAATATCGGTGCGCCGTTCTGGGGACTGGTGTTCGGATTTGCCGCATCCTGGCTGCTGGAGCGGGACCACTTCGACAAATAAGCGTTGTTCCACCGCGGCAACCGGATTTGACAGCGGCGTTCAGGGCATTACGCTGACGGAGAACAAAACAGACCGTCGAGAACAGTCATGATTCCTGCACGCATTGTCGGCGCGGCCGCCATCGTGGTGGTCCTTGCGGCTTCGCCGGCCGGCGCCCAGAACGATCCGCGGCCCGACGCCGAGCGCCTCAAGCAGAACGACGCATGGTGCCCGATCGTGCTGAACCACCACTTGCCGGCCATCACGAATGCGTTCGCCGAATACGTTAAGAAAGAGCTCCAGAAGAACCCGTCGAAACGCCAGGATCAGGAGATCTACGAAGCGGTCGCGCCGCTGCTCGAGACCCTGTTGTCGGTCGGCAGGATGGACGAGCGGAATCCGGTCAGGCAGGCGCATCTTGCGATGACGTGCACGCTCGGCCTGCCCGTGGTCAGAAAAATAATCACCCGCGAATTCAGGTAATCTCGATCCCGAACAGTTTGGCGGCGTTGCCCGACACAATCCGCTCCTTGGACGATGCGGACAGGCCGGAAGTCCGGGATACGAACCCCACCGGGTCGGTCTCGATTTCGCCGCGAGGGTAGTCGGTGCCCATCATCACATGCTTATCGCCGGCGCGCTTCACCAAGGTCCGGAGCATTTCGCGATCGAAGATCACGCTGTCGAAGTAGAACCGCTTGAGATAGTCGCTGGGTTTTCGATCGATATTCACCCGTGTCTCGGGACGGGAATCGAATGCCTTGTCGCCGCGGCCCGGATAGTACGGCAGATATCCGCCACCATGAGCAACGACCACCTTGAGACCGGGGTAGTCGTCCATGACGCCTTCATAGACGAGTGACGCCATGACCAACGCTTCTTCCAGGGGTTGGCCGACCGTGTTCCAAAGAAAGTATTTTCGCAATCGATCGTCGTGAGTGAACCCGCGGGGGTGGATGAAGACAGGCACATCCAACTCTTCCGCCCTGGCCCAGAACTTGCGGAACCTGGGCTCGCCCAGATCCCGGGTGCGGATGTTCGACGGGATAGTGACCCCGCGCAAACCCAGCTCGTTCACGGCATGTTTCAGTTCACGAACCGACCGGTTGACATCCTGCAACGGTACGGCGCCGATGCCGATGAACCGGTCCGGAGCCTTCGCGACAAAATCCGCAATTCCTTCGTTGCACGCCCTGGCGATCCGCTGGCCGGTCGCGCCGTCGGCCCAGTAGGCGGGTGTCGGCAGGTTCATGCTGATCACCTGGATGTCGACCCGCATGGCGTCCATGTCTTCGAGCCGCGCCTTGGGCTCGACAAGCTTCTTCGCTACCGCCTTGGCTTGGCGGTTGTGCTCTCGCGACGAGCCCGCCGGAATCCAATTTTGTTTCCCCGGCCCCGAGCCCCGCACCTTTACCTTGCGCGCCATTTCCAGGACCTCGGGCAACGCGACATGGGTGTGCATGTCTATGCGGGGTCCTTTGCTGGATTTTCGCGGCATAACGTCACCCCCGAATTTTCAATCTTTATTGCTCGCGCACCGCCCGTTCCCAGACCGGAATGTCCTGGGGTGCCGGGCGTGCCGGCACCTGCCCCATCATGTCGGCAATGTACCCGCGGTGAAAGGCGCCGTGCATGATCATATGGGTAAGGATCATATATCTGGGCAGCCGGCCCTTGTTGCCGCCGATCAGTTCGTAGGAGACCTCTTCTTCCAACTCCTCCCCGGATAGACCCTCGATATAGCCGCGGATTTCCCTGTCCATATCGTGCTGTGCCGCCCGGAGGCTCGCCACGTCCTCGTGCAACACCGTCTGCAGCTTGTCGAACCCGTGAGGACGGCCCTTCATATGCGCCATCCACACCTTTTCGACGACCAGGAAATGGTTCAGCAAAACAAGGAAGCTGTTCATGATCGAGGGACGCTGCTTGGCCAACTCGCCGTCCGGCAGACCGTCGACCTGCGCGTAGTAGAGATCCCGCGCCCAGATGTTGTAGTCGAGCAGCGACAGCAGGTACGACTTGTCACGCATGGGGATCCCTCCTTCCCTGCCGGTCGGCCGCCGGGCGCCGCCGGTTTGACCGATTATGGAGCACGCTCCGGATCAAATCACTCTTTCGTTACAGGTCGGCCCTATTCTCGCCACAATTGGTTGCTTGAATGGCTCCATCAGGCCTCCTGATTGAGAGGGCACATGCCCCTCTTACCCCCTTGAGGGCAGAGCATTCTGCCCCGACTTCCGGCCGGGGAGCCCCCCTGACTCCCCGGCCGGTTTTTCATTTCAAGGGTTCAGGCGTGCCACCCGCCATCGGCCATGAACACACCACCCGTGGAAAAGCTCGACATGTCGGACGCCAGATAGAGCACCGATTTGGCGATCTCGTCGGCCGTGGCGTGACGGCCCAGGGGAATGGTCTTGTTGAGCATTTCGGTCATGTCGATCCCCAGGAGCTTGCTCGCCCGGTCTTCGATCTCCTGCTGAAAGGCGGTCGATGTCGGTCCGGGCGCCAGCACATTGGCGCGAATGTTCCTGGGCGCAAGCTCCTTGGAGATTGCCCGGGTCATGCCGACCACGGCATGCTTGGACGTAATATACGCGACCGAGTTGGGGCGAGCCGTCACCCCCATGATGCTCGACATGACGATGATGCTGCCCCCGTCGGCCATGTCCGGGATAGCGTGTTTGCAGGTCAGGAAAACGCCCTTGACGTTGACGTCTATCACATGGGCGAAAACATCCTCGGGATAGTCCGCGGTGCTGGCGGAGGTCCCGCTGACCCCGGCATTGGCAAACAGCACGTCGATTGAACCCCAGGCATCGACCGCCGAAGCGATGAAGGCTCGGCAATCGGCCGAGCTGGTGACGTCGGCCACGGCGGTCAGCGTTCGGTCCGGGTCCATTTGGCTCAGCGCGGCGTCGAGATCGGCCTGCTGGCGGTCGACCAGCATGACCCTGGCGCCTTCCGATTGAAGCAGGCGGGCGCTGGCAAGGCCTATTTCGCCGGCGCCGCCGGTCACGATGCAGCGTTTGTCATCCATCCGTCCCATTCGGTCCTCCAGCTTGCCGGAATGCCGGCGGCGAGGTGCCGCCCGGCGGCGAGTTTCACACAAGTGCAATACTATCCACAAAATCTGTGGATATCTCGCGCATGTTCCGTGGACAGTCTTCGCCCCGGCGTCCGGTTCGTTACCTCGGATGAACCTCGATATAAAACAGAGCCGATTCACCGTGTCCGTGCGAATGGCCGCCGAATCCATGACTGGTCACCGGAAACCGGCCCGTCGCCCGGGCCTTGAAGCTCATCGTCGCCCCGGCGCCCGGCTTGGCCTCCTGCTCGATGTCATAGCCATGAAGGTGCAGTTCGACGATCTCGTCCGCGTTGAAGCGAATGGTGACGTCGTCGCCCTGCTTGACGCGAATGACCCGCTCGCCGACGACCTTGCGCTTCTCGATATTCACCGTGGCTTCGACCGGATCAGCCGACGCCGGCGCCGCGCCCAGGACAATCGCCAGGAACCCCACGACCAGTGCCCGAGTCATTTCCAGTCTCCTTCAACCTCCGGACATCATGCGTTCGGATGAAATTTAGAACCTCGCCCCGGCGATGCAATCCAATTGACCGGCTTTGCCCCCGGTTCGCCCAACGTTTCAACAAAATATAGCCCCGATTGATCCCCGGCCGCTCATCCGTAAGATAATGGTATGAGCAGCCGCGAATACTCGCCCGATCCCAAATATCTGGACGCCTTTCCGGAAAAGTCGGGCAATGACGTCAACGGCCTTGGCGAAGACGAACGGCGGCCGCCGTCGCCTTTCTTCTGGCACCCGAAGGACCGCCATGACTTCGGCGACCTGCAGGACGCGGTGATGCACAATTTCCACACCTCGCCCGACATCCAGCGGGTCTACAACCCCAATGCCGATCGCGGGCCCAAACCCATCGAACGCGCCGACACGCGCGTCGAACAGTCTCCCGCGGCGTGGACCGAGACCGTCAAATCCTTCGCGCTGAGCCATGAGGCCGATCAGGTAGGCATCACGCCAATGGATCCGTCCTACGTGTTCGACGGCTATGAGATCGGCGAGCCCTGGCTGATCGTCATCGGCGTGGCCATGGACCACGACCGGCTGAACGCCGCCCCGGACACGCTGGAAAACCCGGTTTCGGCCGTGGAAGTCGGTGAGCAGTACAATCGCGCGGCCAGGGTTTCCCGCAACCTCGCCAATTTCATTCTATCCCGGGGATACGATGCCAAGGCGTATCCCGGACCGTGGGCATCGGCGTTGCTGATGATCCCCCCGGCGATCGAAGCCGGGTTCGGGCAATTGGGCAAGCATGGCTCATTGATCAACCGGCAATTCGGCTCATCCTTCCGCTTGTCGGCGGTTTCGACCGATATGCCGCTTGTCGCCGACGCGCGCGACGATATCGGCGCCGAGGAATTTTGCGCCAATTGCCGGGTTTGTTCCAAGGCCTGCCCGCCCGGCGCCATTTTCGATACCAAACAGACGGTTCGCGGCGAGCGGAAGTGGTACGTCGATTTCGACAAATGCATCCCTTACTTCGGCGAAACCATGGGATGCGCCATCTGTATCGGCCGCTGCCCGTGGTCGAAACCGGGTACCGCCCCGAGGCTGGCGGAGAAGATGCTGGCGAGACGGGCGCGCCTCCAGTCGGAATAAAACGCCCGCCCCAGCCCGGATTTCGGGCCTTGTGGAACCGGTCGATACCGAGTTCGGACCAGACGGGCAATCGCGCGTTGGCGCAAGTCCATCTGTCATCGACCTCCCCCGGCATGATAGATTGCCGCCTCATCCAACCTGCCGTCAGGCTGGGAAATCATGGTCGCGTTCTCTGGCACTCAATTGACCTGTATTCGGGGTGAGCGGCTTGTCTTCGAGGGTCTCGGCTTCTCGGTCGAGGAAGGCACGGCGCTGCACCTGACGGGAGCCAACGGTTCCGGCAAATCCAGCCTCCTCCGGGTTATGGCGGCCCTGCAGCGGCCCGCCGCCGGTGAAATGCGCTGGAACGAGGCGGATGTGTGGGACGATATTCCGGCGCACCATGACCGGACCCGGTATGTCGGGCATGCGGACGGGGTAAAGCCGGTTCTCAGCGTCGGCGAGAACCTGGCCTTTTGGGCGGCGATTTCGGAGACACGGTCCGAAACGGCCGGCCATAGGGTGCAGACTGCCTTGAGCAGGGTCGGTCTCGACGAACTGTCGGAAATGCCCGCCCGGTTCCTGTCCGCGGGTCAACGGCGGCGGCTGAATCTTGCCCGGCTGCTGGCGGCGCCCGCCCGCCTGTGGCTGCTGGATGAACCGGCGGCCGGTCTCGACGAGGGGAGCGCCGCCGTACTCGAGAGCATGATCACCTCGCATCTCGCCAGGGGCGGCATGGCCGTTGTCGCCACCCATGATGCCGTGCCGGCCGGCGCACGGCGGCTCGAATTGCCGTGACGCGCGGTTTCACCCATACCCTCCGCCGGGAACTCCGCCTGGCGCTCCGCCAGGGCGGCGACAGTCTTTTGGTGGTGATGTTTTTCGTTCTGGCGGTGGTGCTTTTTCCTCTTGGCGCGGGGCCCGAACCCGGAATCCTGAGCCGGATCGGCGCCGGGATCATCTGGGTCTCCGCCCTGCTGGCCGCCATGCTTTCGATGGACCGGCTGTACCAATCCGACTTCGAGGACGGATCGTTGGAGCTTCTTGTCCTGAGCCCGGTGCCGCTGGAGATCATCGTACTGGCGAAAGCCGCCGCCCACTGGCTGACGACGGGACTCCCGCTCATCGCCGCCTCGCCGCTGCTCGGGCTGTTGTTGAACCTGGAGGCCGGGGGAATCGCGGTGATGCTTGCGTCGCTGGCGCTTGGAACGCCGGCGCTGAGTTTGGTGGGCGCAATCGGTGCGGCGCTGGTGCTCGGCGCGCGCCGGGGCGGGGTTCTGATCTCTCTCCTTATTCTGCCTCTGTTCATACCGATCCTGATTTTCGGCGTCGGCGCCGTCGACGCGGCGCTGCTCGAATTGACCTATCGGCCCCAGCTCATGGTCCTTGGCGCATTATTGTTGCTCGCGGCGGCCCTCAGCCCGTGGGCGGCGGCGGCGGCGATTCGCCAGGCCGTTGCATAATCGGGGAACGGACATATGTGTCCAGGTGTTTCCAGGGGACCCGAGCAGATCAGGCTTGAGCCGGGTCAGGCCGGCCGCCCGGCAACGTAAAGGAACCCTAGGTCCTGTTGACATTTATCGCATCCAAATGAGCGCCCCGACGAGGCACAGCATGGCCATGTAGGCGGTGACGGTCTTTTCGTAGCGTGTGGCGATGCGGCGGAAGTGCTTGATCTTGTTGATGAAACATTCGACGACGTGCCTTTCCTTGTAGAGTTCGGGGTCGTACGGCACGGCTTGTGCCCGCGACGGGTTGGAGGGGATCACCGCCACCATCCCGGCGCTGTCGAGGCGG
This sequence comes from Rhodospirillales bacterium, assembly GCA_965207535.1. Lineage (GTDB taxonomy): Bacteria > Pseudomonadota > Alphaproteobacteria > Rhodospirillales > UBA2165 > JAJDXO01. The sequence continues at coordinate 243,842 of CBDBMR010000017.1, forward strand.
GCGCGGAAGCGGTTCGCGTCGTAGGCGGTGTCGGCGATCAGGGTCTCGCCCGGCAGCCCGGCGATCAGCCCCTCGGCCTGGGTGACGTCGCCCACCTGGCCGCCGGTGAGGATGAACCGCAAGGGATTGCCCAGGCCATCGACGGCGATGTGGATTTTGCTCGTCAGGCCGCCGCGCGAGCGGCCGATGGCCTGAGCCTGAGCCCCCCTTTTGCGCCGGCGGCATGTTGATGCGCCCGCACGATGGTCGAATCCACGATCAGGTATTCGAAGTCGGGATCCTCCGCCAAGGCATTGAAAAGACTCTCCCAAACCCCCGCCTTGGCCCACCGCGAAAAGCGCACGTAGACGCTGTTCCAGTTGCCGAAGGCGTCCGGCAGATCGCGCCACGGCGAACCCGCCCGGGCGATCCACAGCACGGCGTCCACAAACAGGCGGTTGTCCCGACCCGTGGAGCCGCGATCCGCCTCTTTGCCCGGAACCAAACCCTTGATCCGGTCCCATTGCATATCCGTCAGTTCCCGTCGAAGCATGACACGCTCCCGCCAGTTGAAACGGTCTTGCTTGAATCACGCCAACCATGAATAGTCCGTTAATTGTCAACAGGACCTAGAGCCGATCCAGGCGTCACGTTGCCGCGAGGCGCCTGGAATTTAGCTGGAAGCCGCGATAAAACGCGGGCTTTATTGGGATCAGCAAACAAGAATAGGCGGAAGCAGGCGTCAACGTGCATAGATTTGCCAACCCTACCCGCTTCGTCCGGCTTGCCGGCCGCGTCCAGCCCTGGGCCGCCGCGCTTGCGCTTTCGTGCCTGGGGGTGGGTCTGTACTTCGCACTGTTCTCCTCGCCGCCCGACTATCAGCAAGGCGAAACCGTCCGCATCATGTACGTGCATGTGCCGGCGGCGTGGATGGCGATGTTCTGCTATGTGGTCATGGCCGCGGCAAGCGCATCGTCCCTGATTTGGCGGCACAGGGTCGCCGACCTCGCGGCCAAGGCGACGGCGCCGGTCGGGGCGGCCTTTACCCTTTTGGCGCTCGTCACCGGTTCCTTGTGGGGCAAACCCATGTGGGGCACCTGGTGGGTATGGGATGCCCGGCTGACGTCGGTTCTGATCCTGTTCTTTCTCTATTTGGGCTATATCGCCCTGCAGAACGCATTCGAGGACCCCGCCCGCGGCGCCCGCGCCGCCGCCATCCTTGCCGTGGTCGGCGTCATCAACGTGCCGATCATCAAATTTTCGGTCGACTGGTGGAACACCCTCCACCAGCCCGCGAGCCTGACCCGCCTGGATGGACCCGCGATCCACTCGAGCATGCTGACCCCGTTGCTGCTCATGGCGCTCGGTTACGCGGCACTCTATGTGTGGCTCGCCATCATCCGCATGCGGGCGGAGCTGGCGGAGACGAAAATCAGGGCGATCCGGTATCGCCAGGCCTCGGGCACCGCGCCGGCCCCCCAGGAGAGTTGAGATGGAAGCAATTCAATCCTTCCTGAACATGGGCGGGTACGCGGCCTTCGTATGGCCGGCATATGGCGCCACGGCGCTGGTGCTGGCCGGACTCTCCGCGATGAGCTTCGGCAGGATGCGCGCCAGCGAACGGGCGCTGGCCGAGCTGCGCGGCGGTGATGACGAGGAAGACGCGTGAAGCGGAAGCATCAGCGCATGACCCTGCTCGGGGCCGGCGGACTGGCCGTCGCCGCCGCCGCCGCCCTCGTGCTTACCGCCTTCGAGGACAATATCGTCTTCTTTCACAGTCCGACCGAACTGAGCGAACGAAATTTCGCCCCCACTCAGCGGCTCCGCATCGGCGGACTGGTTGAAGCGGGCAGCGTCGCCAAGGCCGCCGACGGCGTTTCCGTCTCATTCACCGTGACGGATACCGCCAAGTCCGTACCGGTCACGTTCAGGGGCATCCTTCCCGACCTTTTCCGCGAGGGTCAAGGCATCGTCGCCGAAGGTCACCTGCGCGAAGGCGTATTCGTCGCCACCGAAGTCCTGGCCAAGCACGATGAAACATACATGCCGCCGGAGGTCGCGGAGGCGATCAAGAAATCCGGTCAGTGGAAAGGCGGGCAATAGCCGGTCATGACCGCGGAACTCGGACATTTTGCCCTCATCCTGGCTTTCGCGGCCGCCGCCCTGCAAGGCACCCTGCCCCTGATCGGCGCCCGGCGCCGGGATCCCGTTTGGATGAGTATCGCCGCACCGGCGGCCATCCTCCAGTTTCTCCTGATCGCCGTTTCGTTATGGGCCCTGACCCGCGCCTTCGTGCTCTCCGACTTCTCGTTGACGGTCGTGGCGATGAATTCCCACACCGCCAAGCCCCTGCTCTACAAAATTTCCGGAGTCTGGGGCAATCACGAGGGCTCCATGCTGTTATGGGTGCTGGTGCTCGCCCTGTTCGGTGCGGCCATCGCCGTATTCGGCGGCAACCTGAGACCGACCCTCAAGGTACGCGTCCTGGCCGTTCAGGGTCTGTTGGGCCTTGGTTTTCTTGCGTTCATTCTTTTCACCTCCAACCCGTTCGAACGGCTGTTCCCGATACCGGTCGACGGGCGCGACCTCAACCCGCTGCTGCAGGATCCCGGCCTCGCTTTTCACCCGCCTTTGCTCTACCTCGGCTATGTCGGGCTATCGACCACCTTTTCGTTCGCCGTCGCCGCGTTGATCGAGGGCCGGGCCGATCCCGCCTGGGCGCGCTGGGTCCGGCCCTGGACCCTTGCCTCCTGGACCTTTCTCACCGGCGGCATCGTGCTCGGATCGTGGTGGGCCTATTACGAGCTCGGCTGGGGCGGCTGGTGGTTCTGGGATCCGGTCGAAAACGCGTCGTTCATGCCTTGGCTTGCGGCAACCGCCCTCCTTCACTCGGCCATCGTCTCCGAGAAAAGAGACGCGCTGAAAGGCTGGACCGTCTTTCTCGCCATCGTCGCTTTTGCCTTCTCGCTGCTCGGTACATTCCTGGTCCGCTCAGGCGTGTTGACCTCGGTGCACGCCTTTGCCTCGGACCCGAGCCGCGGCGTGTTCATATTGATGCTGCTGATCGTATCGGTGGGCGGCGCCTTCGCGCTTTACGCCTGGCGGGGCCCGGCCCTCAAGGGAGGTGGCCTTTTCCGCCCCGTATCCCGTGAAGGCGGATTGGTCCTCAACAACTTCCTGCTGACCGCCGCAGCAGCCGCGGTTCTGCTGGGGACCGTCTATCCGCTGATTCTCGACGTACTGAACGCGGGAAAAATCTCCGTCGGTGCGCCTTATTTCAACAGCGTGTTCATCCCGATGATGGTGCCGCTGGTTCTCGCCATGGGCATAGGTCCGCTGCTCAACTGGAAACGCAGCGAACTCGGAGCGACGGTGTACCGGCTTAAAATCAGCGCGGGACTGGCCGTCCTCATCGGCGTCGGCGCCTGGCTGTTTATCGACCGCGCCTCCGCCTTGGCCGCATTCGGGGTTTTCCTCGCCGCCTGGCTGATGTTCGCGACGCTGCACGAGTTGGCGGTGCGAATTCGTCTGTTCAGGGCTCCCCCGGGTGAAAGCTGGCGCCTTTTGCGGCGCCAGCCGAGGGCGCGATGGGGAATGACCCTCGCCCATGGCGGGCTCGCAATCGTCATCGCCGGCATGACCGCGTCCTCGGCATGGACCACCGAATCCATCCAGGTCATGAAGCCGGGAGACAGGGTGGATGTCGGCGGCCATGTCTTTACCTTTGACGGCGCCCGGGAGGTGCGGGGCCCCAACTACAGGGCGACCCGGGGCACGTTTCGCGTCCATAGGGGCGGCAACGATATCGTGCTGACGCCCGAGAAACGATTTTATGACGTTCAGGGCCGGACCACCGAGGCGGCCATCCACCCGACATTTCTCGGTGATCTCTATGCGGTTCTCGGGGACCCGCGCGGCGAAGACGGAGGTTTCGTCACCCGCCTTTATTTCAATCCACTCGTCCCATGGATGTGGGTTGGGTCGTTCATCATGGTCCTTGGCGGTTTCGTGAGCCTGTCCGACCGCCGGCATCGGGTCGGCGCGCCCGGCCGGCAAACGGCCGGCGCCCGATCCGCGCCGGCGCCGGCGGAATAGGCATGTCCCGCCGGTTTCTGTTTCTTCTGCCCCTGGTCCTGATCGCCGCCCTCGGTATCGGCTTCTGGTTCGGTCTGCAACGGGACCCTCAGGCACTTCCGTCGGCGCTGATCAACAAGCCGGTACCGGAATTTTCCCTGGCGGCCATCGAAGGGTCCGCGCGGGGTTTCCGCCGGGACGACCTCCTGGGCAAGGTTTCGCTGGTGAACATTTTCGGGTCCTGGTGCGTGGCCTGCCTGATCGAACATCCGGTCCTGATGGAGTTGAAGGCGAATGACGTCGTTCCCATTTACGGGATCAACTGGCGGGAGCCCAACCGCCGGGCGGGCCCCGAATGGCTGGACAAATTCGGCAATCCGTACCGGCTCGTCGGTGATGACCCGCGAAGCGAAGGAGCCATCGCGTTCGGCGTCACGGGCGCGCCGGAGACCTTCTTCGTCGATCGAAAAGGGATCATCCGCTACAAACATGCGGGCCCCATCACTCGGGATGTTTGGGAGAGCAAGCTGTGGCCGATCGTCCAGCGCCTGCGCGCCGAATCCTAGTCCTGCTGACGGTGCTGGCCGGGTTGGCTGGCCTGGCCGGATTGGTACCGGAGCCCGCGCACGCCGTGCTGCCCGAAGAGGTGCTCGACAACCCCGTGCACGAGGCGCGCGCCCGCGCGATCTCCAAGGAACTTCGCTGCGTCGTTTGTCAGAACCAGTCCATCGACGATTCGGATGCGGATCTGGCCCGCGACCTTCGTGTCCTGGTGCGGCAGCGCATCGTGGAAGGCGACAGCGATGACGAGGTGATCGCCTACGTCGTCTCCCGGTACGGCGACTTCGTTCTCCTCCGCCCGCCGGTGAAGGGGGCGACGCTCGTGCTGTGGATTGGCCCCGTTGCCATCGTCCTCATCGGCTTGTTAGCGATGATCTCATACTTCCGGCGGGCCGGCCGCGAAGCGGAAAGTGCGGGCCGATGATCTGGCTGTTGTCCGCCTTGATTACGGCGGCCACGGTGGCATCCCTCGCCGTGGCCGTTCTGCGCCGGCACAGGCCGGTCCCGCCCGCCGAATTCGACCGGGCGGTTTACGAAGACCAGTTGGCCGAGACGGACCGGGACGAGGAGCGCGGATTGCTCGGCGCGGAAGAGGCCGCCGCCGCGAGACAGGAGATCCGGCGGCGCATGGCGCAAATCGACGGGACGGCATCGGCGAATGCCGCACCCGGCGGCAGCGGCTTCCGAACGGCCACCGCCATTGGTGTCGGCCTCCTGGTTCCCATATTCGGCTTCGGAATTTATGGCTCCCTGGGCACACCGGATTTTCCCGATCAGCCATTTGCCGAGCGGGCCAAGCCGCCGCCGAGCGACGACCCGAAGGTGGCCGAGATGACGGAGATCGTGGCTCAATTGGAGCGCAGGCTTGAGGCGGCGCCGGCACGGGTGGACGGCTGGCTGCTGCTGGGCCGGTCGCTGGTCACCCTGCAACGGCACCTCGAGGCCGCACGGGCATATGCGCGCGCGCGCGCCTTGGCGCCGGACCGGGCCGAGATCGCCATCGCTCTCGGTGAAACGACCGTCATTGCCCAGGGCGGCGTGGTTTCCGACGACGCCATGAAGATTTTCGCCGATGCCATGGACCTCGATCCATATGCCGTCCGGCCGCACTACTTCCTCGGCCTTGCGGCGGCGCAGCGGCGGGATTTCGAAAGCGCGGTCCGGCGCTGGACCGACGTTGTCGCCCTCTCTCCGCCTGACGCTCCCTGGGTGGACGAAGTCCGGAAACGGATGAATGCCGCCGCCCAGGCCGGAAACATCGACTTGGCATCGATTGCGCCGAGCCGGACGCGCCCCGCCGGCCCGACAGCCGAAGACGTGCGCGCCGCTTCGGAACTCAGCGCCGAGGAGCGGGCCGAGATGATCATCGGGATGGTCGAGCGCCTCGCCGCCCGGCTCGAAGACAACCCGGATGATCTGGAGGGCTGGAAACGGCTGGCGCGGGCGTATCGCGTGCTTGGCGACGAGGAAAAAGCGGCGGCCGCCGAGGAGCGTATCCGCCAACTGGAGACCCGTTAGCTCTTTATTTCAAGGTTCAGGACAATGCGCCGATTGATTTCAGGCGCGATTCAGCCCTGCCACGCCAGATGCAAAACCAGATCAGGCCGGGTTTCCGGAAGCTTGGCGATTTCGGCCTCGGTCGCGCGACGCTATTTGCTCAAAACGGCGGCCAGGACCTCGAGGCAGGTGGCGACGCCTGATTTCGGCGCCACGGTGACCCGGATGTAAGTCTCATAGCCGGGCTCGGGCCAGGCGTGCAATTGGACCCCGTTCTCGAGCACCTCCGCCGCCAATTCCCGGGCGTTTCGGTGGGCATTGGCCGAAACGAAATTGCACACGGACGGAAACGGATCCAAGCCTAGATCACGAAGTCCGTCTTCTAGCATCGTCCGCGATTCGGAGACGTCTGTCAGCATCTTCGCCAAATAGACCTCATCGAGAAGCGCCGCTTCGGCGGCTGCCTGGGCGAGGATCGGAACGTTGAAGGTGCAAGTGGTTTTGCGGAGCGCCTGGGCAATGTCGCCGTCCGAACAAAGCGCATATCCGATCCGCATGCCGGCCATGGCGTAGGCCTTCGAGAACGTTCGGATCACGACCCAGGGCCCGCGGCGCTCCTTCAGCACCTCGACCACATCCGGCCCGCCCGCATGAAGGCCAAACTCATGATAGGCCTCGTCGACGCCCAGCAATACGTTCTCCGGCACTTCCTCGACGAAACGGCGCAGGGTCGCCTCGTCCAGCATTCGGCCGCTCGGGTTGTTCGGTGTCACCAGGAATAGCAGCTTCGTCCGGTTGCCGACCGCACCCAGGACGGCGTCCGCGTCCACATGCCCATCCGCCTTCATGCCCACATAGGCGCAATCGGCCTCCGAAGCTTCCACCATGGCCCGGTACCCCCAGAATGTCGGTACGGGCAGGATCATGCCGTCCCCCGATGAAATGCTGAGATGAATGGTGCCCTGGATCAGCTCCTCACTGCCATTGCCCCATACGATATTTTCCACCGGGACGCCGGTGCGCGCCGTGACGATATCGGAGAGGGCCGGACATTGGGCATCCGGGTAGCGGTTCATCATGGTCAGGTTGTCGCGGACGGCGTCGAGCACCTTGGGCGACGGAGGAAACAAGCTTTCGTTCAGGCCCATGGCCAGGACTTCGCCGGTGTCATATCCCTTGTGCCGGAGGACGCCCTCCGTCGGCGGGTCGAACTTGGGCCCCATTTCCTGAATGGCGCGGCGAATATAGGGAACGCCGCCCTGGTCGTTGCTCATCATCTGCCTCTAATTGTCGGGGTTACTCGCCGGCTTCCCGGAATGCCGCGACGCGCTCGCCGATCCCGCCGGAGAACCGCTGTTCGATATCCTCCAGCATATGGTGGATACGGTCGATATGCGCGTCCTTGTCGAACATCCGGAAGCGCAGGGACTGGCTGCGGTTGGGATCGCCGCTGTAGTACTGCTCGTATAGCCGCTGACGGCCGGCAAAGCTCGAGAGCGACGCATCGTACGCCAATCGAAACAGCTTGATCCGGGTCGGCGAATCGGCGTTGACCGACTGAAAATATCTTTCCACGTCGTCCTTCACTTCACCGGCGAGTTCCGCAATGGACGGCACGCCGACCAGGCCGCCGGCGCCCAAGGTATTTATGATCTCGCACTGGCGGTTATAGAACTTCCAGAACATGCTCTGCCAAAGCTGGATCGGCGCCAGGCCCGGCGACCAGTTGCCGAATGGCGTCTGGAACGATTCCGCCTCGGCCGCCACCCGGCAGGTGCGGGCAAACTCGGCGATGTTGATGGTTTCGGCGAGCAGCAGTTGGACGTTCAGGTGCTCATCGATCTTGGTCGAGCGCGCGATCGCCAGCGCCAACGCCATCATGAATTCCGCTTTGGCGGCCGCCCGCACCACCGACTGATGCAGTGCATGGGGTCCGACCCGGGTTTTGCCGTGAATGAGCGTTTCGGCTTCGTCGTCCCGATATATGAACACCCGTTCCCACGGCACCTTCACATCGTCGAAAATGGCAATCCCGTCGGATTCCTCGTACATGGAAGACAACGGATAATCCATGGGCGAGGCGGAATCCGGATGAGCCACGGAGGGCCGGCAGATGAACCGCAGTCCTTCGCTATTGGCCGGGATGGCAAATCCAAATGAATAGTCGTCCGATTTGCGCTGTTCGTCGGTCGCCCAGCGGATGGCCGCCGGCATGACGACGATTTCATTGGCGAGCGCACACAACGTCGCCACCATGCGCGCACCCCGGATCGTGATGCCTGCGTCATCCTCGGCGACGATCTGGGCGACGATTTCCGATTCCTGCAAGTGCGCGGGCCGCGACCGGTCGACCTGCGGGTTGACCAGTACGTGGGTCATAACGAGATCGTTTTCGCGAACGTGTTCGTGAAAGCCGCGAACGTTGGCGGCGCCCTGGAAGGAGTCGCGATCGAATATTTCGCTGGCCGCCGCCCATGCCGCGACCATGACGTTCTTGTAATCCGGACTGCGGCCCAGCATGCCGCAGGTCGCATCCATCCAAACCTGAATGGCGTCGCCGCGCGCGACCACATCGTCCTTCGACAAGGGCGTGATGTGGGTCATGCCGACCTTCTCGCCGCTGCTGGGCGAGGCATAGGTCAGCTTATCGGCGAGTCCGGGATCATGCTGCATCTCCAACAGCATCGCCATGGTCTCCGCCGCGCCGGCGAACCGGCGGTCGTTGACGACGTCGGTGACTTGATCCCCGTCGATATAGATGGTTCGGCCATCGTCGAGGGACCGCAGGTATTCCTGGCCGGTGCGGATAGGCATCCCAGCCTCCCAAGCAATTCAGGATCAAGACCTTAAGGTCTCAGGCGCGAGGCTTCAAATGTTCTGCGCGGTCTGTCCGGGGGACGAGGTTCGGCAAGTGATTGCGTTGCCGGGGCGCCAGCCGATATCCTGCGATCAAAGGATCACCATGGCAAACGACGCGCATGAAACAGGGGGGCTCCTGCCTGACGGACTCCTCCGCGACGGACCCGATGGCCCCGACACAGGCGGTTTCGGGCTGCTCGACCTGTTTACCGCGCGCTATGACATTCTGGCCCGGCTCCTCGACAGGGAATCCAAGCAGCTGCTGGATACGGAATTCGGTATCTCTCTCGTCGAATGGCGAATATTGTCCGCGCTGTCGGTGAGGGGCGGCATGACCATAGGCGACCTCGCCAGGATGAGCGGTTTCGACAAGTCCCAGATCAGCCGCGCCGCAACGCTTCTGGAAAACGCGGGCAGCATCGGACGGGTCGACAGCCCATCCGACGGCCGGAGCGCCATCATCGACCTCACCGATGACGGACGTGACCGATATGACCAGATGATACCGGTGGTCCGCGAACGGAACCGGCGCCTGCTGTCACTGTTCACGCCTGCGGAGCGGGAGCAGGCCTACCGCATGATCGACACCCTCACCACCTACCTTCGCGACAGAATGGACCGTCCCTAGAGCCGATCTAGGACCGTCCGAACCTCAAGACAAGGAACGCCTCATGGACTGGACCGACCGGCGGCAGCGCTTCAGGGAAATACTTGCCGGCGACAAATGCGTGCACCCGGGATCCGTATACGACCCCATCTCCGCACGGATCGCCGAGGATCTGGGGTTCGAGATCGGCATGTTCGCGGGTTCAATCGCCTCGATGACCGTACTCGGTGCGCCCGATCTCCTCGTCCTGACGCTGAGCGAGTTTTCGGATCAATGCCTGCGGATCAATCGAGCCGGAAACCTGCCGCTGATGGTCGATGCGGATCACGGCTACGGCAATGCGCTCAACGTGCGGCGTACGGTCGAGGAACTGGAAACCGCCGGAATCGCCGGCATGAGCCTCGAAGATACCGAACTCCCCACGCCGTTCGGCACCGCCGGCAAGCCGCAAATGATTTCGCTGGAGGAAGGGATCGGCAAGATGAAGGCGGCGGTCGGCGCACGCCAGGACCCGCTGCTGTCGATCGCCGGCCGGACCAGCGCCTGCGCCGTCACCGATGCCGAGGACGCCGCGATTCGCGCCCGCGCCTACCAGGAGGCCGGCGTGGATGCGGTATTTCTTGCCGGACTGACCAGCCGGGAGGAACTGGACGCGGTCTCGGACAAGGTGGACATACCCCTGATCCTCGGCAGCACGCCGCCGGAGATGGCCGATCTCGATTACCTGGGCTCCAAAGGGGTACGCATCGCCTTACAGGGTCACCTGCCGTTCTCGATGGCCATGAAAGCCGTTCATGACACGCTGAAGGCCCTTCGCGACGGCACAAAACCCGCAGACATCCAGGGAAGGCCCGATCCCGAGATGCTGAAGAGGTTTACCCGCGACGATCTGTACCGGCGTTGGATCAAAGACTTTCTGCGAGGGGGGGAATAAGATTTCACCACAGAGGCACAGAGACACGGAGGAAGAATGATTAACTCCTCCTATCTCACTGTCTCACCGTCTCTGTGGTAATTTTACACCCTCTCCCCCTGACCGAGGGTGAGGGACTGGCAAAGAGCGGCCGACCGCACATATGACAAGAGAGCGTGGTTCGCAGGGTTCCGCCCCACGGTTTTGCCCCATGAATTTGCTTGTGGTTCCCGCGCACAAAAATGCGCGCAAAAGAGCAGAATTGGAATTTAACCAAGTCATCAAATGTCTATTAATGCCCATAAATGCCTATACCGGCCCACGCGATCGCCCCGGATTCGAAATTTCCGTTGGAAGCAGATTCCAATTCCCCTTTCAGGGGGAGAGGTCTGTCATTTCCCACAGGGAATTGACCAGGGTGAGGGGGTTAGCCGGGGTATGATGAGAAAAATATGCGTCCCGCCAGTTCAGGCGGGCATCGCGGATGCGGGGCCGGCGACGGGTCTCACATAAACGTGAGACTCCCCGGCTGGCAATAACATACAATACCCAACCCCGGATTGACGCCAATCGGCATCGCCCCGTCCAATAAAAGGAAAACCATACTGGTTTCATGATTTTTGGGAGATTCACAATGTCTTCAATTAGCCGCACGGTCACGTTGGCCGCGCTCGCCGGTGTCGCCGCCGGTGCGTTTTTCGTTTCAAGCCCTGCTCAGTCGGCCGAACTGCTGATCAACAACTACCTGCCGCCGAAGCATCCATTCCAGACGGGCATTACGGTCCCGTGGATGAAGGACGTTATGGCCGCGACAAAAGGCTCGGTTACGCCCAAACTGTCCGCCGCCGCGGTAGGCCCGCCTCCGAAGAACTGGCAGACCGTGTCGAAAGGCGTTGCCGATGTCGTCATCCTGGCGAATATTTTCCAGACCAAGCGCATTGTCGGGCCCCAGATTTCGCAGCTGCCGCTCAATTCGCCGGGCGCCGTCAAAACGTCGATCGCGCTTTGGAAAACCCACGAGAAATATTTCGCCAGGGCCGACGAATACAAAGGCAACCACTTGGTCGGAAGCTTCCTCCTGGCGCCGAACGTGATTCATAGCCGAGGCAAGCCGATCGTCACCGTTGCCGACCTGAAGGGTTTCAAGCTGCGGTCGGCTCCGGGAATCACCACCAACATTCTCAAGGAACTCGGAGCGGTGCCGGTTGCCTCCGGCCCGGCGAAAATCTTCAGCCTCGTCTCCAAGGGCGTTGTCGATGGCGCGGCGGTACCGGGGCACGGCCTTCGCGCCTTCCGGATTCTTCCCTACATCAAGGCATCGACGATCATTCCGGGCGGCCTGACCAACACGTCCTTCTCCATGCTGATCAACGGCAAGAAATGGGATGGCCTCACCAAGCAGCAGCAAGACCAAATCATGAGCGTCTCGGGGCTCAAACTTTCCGAGCGCACCCTGGCCGGTCAAAAGGCTGCCGATTCCGGCATCGAAGCGGTCAAGAAGCAGGGCGGCCAAGTCGTCCAAGCCGATCCGGAACTGATGGCGGCGATCAGGAAGCTGGGGCAAAAAGCCGAAGCGGACTGGTTGAAGGCCGCCGAAGCCAAGGGGATCGACGCCAAGGCTTCGATGGCGTTTTTCAAGGATCAGCTGAAGTAGTTCGCCTGCTCCCGAACTACCATGGCTGAAGGTGACAAAACGGGCGTCGTCGGCCTTGGCGGCGACGGCGCCCAATCCACAAATCCGCTCGATCGGGCGCTCGCCGACGACTATTCGGTGCCGGCGGACGCCGCAGGGGCCTTGGCGGCGCCCGTCAGGCTTCTGACGGTGCTCGCCGCCTTCTTCATGTTTTTTGTGGCCGGCCTGACGGTCGTCGATGTCACCGGGCGGTACGTGTTCAACTCGCCGGTTCACGGCGGGGTGGAATTGATCGAGTTTGCCCTCGGTCTGCTCATATTTTCCGCCCTGCCCCTCGTCACCGTCAAACGCGCGCACATCGTCGTCGAGCTTTTTGACGGATTCATGAGCAAGCAATTCAAGCTGTTTCGGGAAATCATCGTCCTGTTCATCAGCGCCGGGATGATCGCGTTCATCACCGAGCGGATGTGGACAACTGGCCTCGAGATGCAGGAATTCGACGATATTTCCCTGACCCTCGAACTGCCGACCGCGCCGGTACTGTTCGCACTTACCTTCCTGAGCGCCGTGAGTGTCATCGTCCAACTCTATATGCTCTGGAAATATGTGACCGTCGATTTCCGCGCCGGAGTCGCACCGGGATTCAACCACGACAAGGACGAGGGAGACTCCTAGATGGTCATCTCCCTAATCGGGTTTGCCATCCTCTTGGGGATCGCCTTCTTCGGTCTGCCGCTCGGATTTTCCATGATGCTGGTGGGCTTTGCCGGCTTTGCCTTCATTCGCGGCATGGGGCCGGCGCTGGAAACCGTCAGCCAGCAAATTCTGGGATTGGCGCTGAACGCCAATTTTGTCGTCCTGCCCCTGTTTGTCCTGATGGGAGTATTCGTTTTCCGGGCCGCCCTGGCGGAGGATATCTACGAGGCCGCCAATGCCTGGCTCGGCAACAAACGCGGCGGCCTCGCGATGGCCACGGTCGCCGCCTGCGGCGGCTTTGCGGCCATTTCGGGATCATCGGTTGCAACCGCCGCGACCATGGCCAGGGTTTCAATCCCGCCCATGCGGCGGTTCAAATACAACAACGGTTTCGCCGCCGGCACCGTTGCGGCCGGCGGCACCATGGGAATTCTGATACCCCCGTCCGCCGCCCTCATCGTCTACGGCATTTTGACCGAGACCAGCATCGGGGATCTGTTCATCGCCGGTATCGTTCCGGGCCTCATCACCGTGGCGCTCTACCTCGCGGTCATTTGGGGCGTCGCATTCCTGATGCCGAATTTGGCGCCGCGTGCCGACAAGGCGACCTGGGCGCACCGCTGGCACACGCTGTCAAAAGTCTGGGCGGTCCTCGTCCTCTTCCTCGTGATCATCGGCGGCATCACCTTCGGGGTATTCACGCCGACCGAGGGCGGTGGCATCGGCGCCGTCGGCGCACTGCTGTTCGCCATCGCCCGCAAACGGATGAACCTCCGGGTATTTTTCTATGCGCTTGTGGAAGCGGCCGAAACCTCGGCCATGGTATTCACCATCGCCTTCGGCGCGCTCATTCTGAACAACTTCGTGAATGTCGCCGGTATGCCGGACGCCATCGTCGATTTCATCAAGACCCTGCAGATCGAGCCGATCACCGTCATCCTCGTGGTGCTGCTGATCTACATTCTGTTGGGTACGATCATCGAAGGGCTGGCGATGATTTTCCTCACCGTGCCCATATTCGTACCGCTGGTCGACGCCTTGGGCTTCGATTTGATTTGGTTCGGCATCGTCATGGTCATGGTCGTCGAAATCAGCCTGATCACGCCGCCCATCGGCCTCAATGTATTCGTCATCAAGACAATAATGCCGGACGTCCCGCTCTCCAGCATGTTCAAGGGGATTGCACCGTTTTTCACCGCCGACATCGTCCGTTTGATGTTGGTGGTGTTCCTTCCGGGCCTGGCGCTTTGGCTGCCGAAATATGTCGCGCAGTTCTGAGCGGAACAACCGCGCACCCGAGGCGCGAAATCGAGCGTATTTTGCTGTCATGTCATCAAAGCCCGTCATCGCGGTTTTTTTGATCCTTGTCCTCGCCGGCTGCTCCAGCCTGCGGGTGGCGTATTTCGGCCTCGACGTGGCCGCGCGGAACCAGGTGGCGTTCTATTTGGACCTGGAAGACGAACACGAGCGCCTGTTCGCCGATGCGGCGATGGATCGCGTTCTCGATTGGCACCAGTTGGAAATGCTTCCCCGCTACGCCGCGTTTCTCCGTCGGCAGGCCGATGTCTTGGAAGCCGGAGATGTAAGCCGCGAACAGGTAATGGCCGCCATGCGGCAAACCCGCGCGCTCTATGAGGAGACCGTAAGGGGTGCAACCGCCGAGGGCGCCTTGGTGCTAAAGCGCCATGCAAGCGAACCCCGCAGGGGATACCTGAAGGCTCGTTTCGACGAAAAGAACACGGAGCGCGAAGAGAGATTGGCCGAACCGTTAGCCGAGCGGATCGAAAGACGCACCGAACGGCAGATCAGGAATATCGAACGGTTTCTCGGTGAGCTTTCCGGCGAGCAGCGGGATCGTGTCCGCGCCTATGCCTCTGGGACAGCCGGAGGCTCGTCTGTTTGGCTGAGCGCCCGAAAATCGCGGCAAAATGCATTTTTGGCCTACTTGGCTGCCGATCCGGAGGTCGGCGACCTGAAGCGGTATTTGGACAAGGTTCTGCTGACCCCGGACGAAAATATGGCGCCCGGCTATCGCCGATTCATCGCCGAGCGAACCGAACGGTTTGGCCGGTTGATGTTCGATATCATTTCGTCATTCACCGAAGATCAGCGCAAAACCGCCGTCAGCCGTCTCCGGGGTTATGCCGACGAGCTACTGGCGATCTCCAGTTAGTTTTCTTCCAGATTCAGACGTTTCTTGAGCTGTGCCATGATGATGGGCGCACCGGCAACGATGAACAGGAATCTGACCAACTGGTGAGTGATGACGAACGTCACCTCGATCCCAAGAGCGAAGCCGATCAACGACATTTCGACAAAACCGCCCGGTGCGTAGCCAAGGATCAATGCCCGCGGCTCCAGCCCGGAAATTGGACCGGCGGCCAAGGCCATCAACAGCGCCAACGCAACCATCGTCGTCCCGGCAATGCTGCCATGGACGAGGTATACGCCAACCTCTCGTACTTTCACCCCATTGTACAACGCGCCGACGCTGGCTCCGATTATCAACTGCGCCACCGCCATCGGCTCATCCGGCATCGGCGAAGACACCACCCCGCCGAGCGTCAGCGCCCCGACGGCAAGGAGCGGCCCCATGAGCGTAGGCGCTGGGAGACGCAGTCTCCCCGCCAATGGGATCGCCGCGATGGAAGCAACTAACCAGATGACCGCGTCCAGCGGAGCCACATCGTCAAAATGGGCGTCGGTCCCCGCGGAACCGGTCGGCTCATACCCGGCAAACAGTCTAAATGAAACGGGAATGAGGATGACGGTGCCGGCCATCCGGGAAATCTGCATCAGCGATATAATCCGCTCATCGCCACCGAAGCTCCCGCCGATGATTGTCATCGGCAATACGCCGCCGGGCATGGCGGAAAAATAGGCCGTCACCGGTCCGTAGCCGGCCACCCTGTGGTAGTAGAGGAACATCGCCGCGCCGGTGACGATGACAAAGATCACCACCCCGGCGCTGCTGATCATCCAGGTTTGAATTTGCTGGGCAATATCCGGAGGAACGCCGGCCCCGAACATGATCCCCATAACGATGAACATGGACGAGCGCAGCCACGTCGGAATCCACACCCTGACCCCGGACATGGCCGCGACCGCCGTCACGACCATCGGACCCAGCATCCAAGGAAGCGGCAGGGTCAGATAGACGGCGCCGGCTGCCCCGATCGCCCCCAACAGCATGGCGACGGCCAACGGCCGCCACTTTTCGCGCAGTTCATTCAGAGCGTTGGAAACGGACGTTGGCAATGGCGGGGTTCGGTTCTCTGGATTGGGGATCAACTCCCTAGCCCGCATCGCCGGCAAGGTCCACCCCCGCCTGAATTTCCCCGTCTGGCATAGAGGACTTGATTTGGATTAAGATCGACCCCGTCCCGCTCCGCTAAAATGCGGGTAAAGACAGACATTTACGGCCGTCAGGGAGGCCACCGATGACCAATCCGTATGACCAACTCGACCGGGTCGAGGCGAATTTTGTTCCGATTTCTCCGCTGAGTTTTTTGCGGCGCGCGGCGCGCGTGTATCCGAATCACCCCGCCGTCGTCCACGGCGAACGGAAGTACAGCTACGCGGAGACGTTCGCCCGCTGCCGGCGGTTGGCCAGCGCGCTTGACCGGGCAGGTATCGGCAAAGGCGATACCGTGGCGGCGATGTGCACCAACACCCCTGAAATTTTCGAGGCCCACTACGGAGTCCCTGCAACCGGCGCCGTACTCAATGCCATCAACACCCGGCTGGAGGCCGACACCATCGCGTACATTCTGGATCATGGCGAAGCCAAGGTGCTGATCACCGACCGCGAGTATTCCACCGTGATCAAGGAAGCGCTCGGGAAAGCCAAGGTCACGCCGCGGGTCATCGACGTGAACGACGTCCTGGCGCCGGAGGGCGAAATGCTCGGTGACGAGGACTATGAAAGCTTCATCGGCGGCGGCGACGAGGGGTATCCGTGGAAACTGCCGGACAACGAGTGGAACGCCATCTCTCTCAACTACACGTCCGGCACGACAGGCAACCCCAAGGGCGTCGTCTGCCATCACCGCGGCGCATACATGAATGCCATCGGCAATGCTATGGCCTGGAACATGACGCAGAATCCCAAGTACCTGTGGACGCTGCCCATGTTCCACTGCAATGGCTGGTGTTTTCCGTGGACGTTGGCCGCATATGGCGGGACCTCGTTCTGCCTCAGAAATGTCGAAGCGAAAGCCATCTACGCCTCTATTGCCGATCAGGGCGTCGACCATATCTGCGGCGCGCCGATCGTTCTCGGGATGATTGTCAACGCTTCGGACGATGAGAAGCGGGAGTTTGACCATCTCGTCAAAGTGCTGACCGCCGGGGCCGCGCCGCCTGCTGCCATTCTCGAGAAAATGGAGGCCGGCGGCTTTGAGGTTACCCACACCTATGGCCTTACGGAAGTCTACGGACCAGCCGCGGTCTGCGCCTGGCACGATGAATGGAACGAACTGAGCGCCGGGGAGCAGGCAAACCTCCGCGCCCGCCAAGGCGTCCCTTACGCCGTGCTCGAGGATCTGACGGTGATCGATCCGGAAAGCATGGAGCCGGTACCCGCGGACGGCGAAACCATGGGCGAGGTGATGTTCCAGGGCAACAACGTAATGAAGGGCTATCTGAAAAACGAAGAGGCCACCTCGGAGGCGTTCCACGGCGGCTACTTCCACTCCGGAGACCTCGGCGTGATGCACTCGGACGGCTACATCGAACTTCGCGACCGGTCCAAGGACATCATCATCTCGGGCGGTGAGAACATTTCATCCATCGAGGTGGAAAACATGCTCTACAAGCACCCAGCGGTCCTTGCCGTGGCTGTTGTCGCCAAGCCCGACGAGAAGTGGGGCGAAACGCCATGCGCGTTCGTGGAACTCAAACCGGACGCCGATGAGATAAGCGCCCAGGAAATCATCGATTTCGCCCGGGACAATCTTGCCCATTTCAAGTGCCCCCGCTACGTGGTGTTCGGCGAATTGCCAAAGACATCCACCGGCAAAATCCAGAAGTTCGTGCTTCGAGGCCGAGTGGACGAAGCCGCCGCGCCTTAGGATTTACCGTCGTTGATATCGCGGATGACGGCCAGGGTCTCGTCGAACCAATCGGGATCCGGGAGCTCGGCATAGGCGCGGCGGAGCGCCAGACTCCAGCGATCGCGGATGTCGGAGAAGTAAGCGTCGTCCTCGTCCAGGGTCCGGCGAAGCCGGGTTCGGAGGGCGCCATCTTGGTAAACCAGAAGATCGACCGGAAATCCGACCGATAAATTGCTTCGAAGGGTCGAGTCCATGGACACCAGGGCAAGTTTGGTCGCGTCTTTCAGGGACATCCCGGAGGTTACGGCGCGGTCGAGAATGGGCTTGCCGTACTTGTGCTCACCGACTTGCAGGAACGGCGTATCTTCGGAGGCCTGAATAAAATTTCCCTCGGCATATATCTGGAACAATCGCGTCCGCCCGCCCGCCAGCTGGCCACCGAGGAGGAACGACGCGTTGAACTCTTGATCGTGCCGCTCGAGAGCTTTTCCGTCGGCCTCGTAAACATCGCGGATCGCCGAGCCCACCAGCCGGGCCGCCCGGAACATGCTGGTGACGCCGAACAGGCCTCCGTCTCCCCGGTTATCCGGCCCGTTCCACTCTTCGATCAAATTGATCACCGCCTGGGAGATAGCAAGATTTCCGGCAGACAACAGACAGAAAACACGATCGCCGGGACGCTCCCAGACGGTCATTTTGCGATAGGTCGCGATGTTGTCCACGCCCGCATTCGTCCGCGAATCCGATAGCATCACCAGCCCTTGGTCGACCAGCACCCCAACGCAGTACGTCATCTCCGATTTCCTCGCATGAGCGCTCCCGGAAACGCCACGAGCTTATTGAGCGGCACTTACCTGCACCTGAACCTGCATCTGCTCATCGGCGGACCCCGACCGCAACCCCCGAACAGGCGCCGCATCAAGATAGTCACGACCAACAGCAACCCGGACGTGAGCATCGGTTGGACATATGCGGTTTGCAACATCAAATCCAACCCATCCCAAATCGTCGACAAACATTTCCGCCCAGGCGTGACCGGCGTCAAAGGGCCCGGTGCTTCCTTCGCTCCACAAATAGCCGCTCACGTAGCGGGCGGGCACTTCGAGGGCGCGGGCGCAGGCAATGAATATGTGCGCGTGGTCTTGGCAAACACCGGCACCGGCGGCAATCGCCTTAGCGGCGGTATGGGCCGCATCGGTAGCGCCGGCCTCATAGTCAACGGCCTCACGGACCAAGCCCATGAGTCGATGACCGAGATCCAGATTTCCATCGGCGCTGCGTTTCGCTTGCCGGGCCAAGCCATGAATCGCCTCGTTTGCTTCGGTGAGGCCGGTTGGTCTGAGATAAAACAGAGGTCGAAAACGCTCGATGGCGCCAGAGAGCACGCCGTTCGTATCTTGGGTGCGAACCTCGCCCGACGCCCGGATGGTGACGTGGGAATGGTCCCCGACGGTGGTGAGCGTGTGCACCAGATTGCCGAAACCGTCCTCCCCCGACGGGGCCGGGGAACGCCCGCCTCCGACAATGTTCCAGCGAAGCACCGACTGCCCGCTGGAAATGCACGGTGTCAACTTGAGCGCCTGGATCGAGTAGTTGACCGGCCGGTCGTAGCGGTACGTGGTCTCGTGGGAAATGACGATATCCATCGGCTCAGGCCAGATAGTCCCGTTGAATCTGGCGCCCCAATCGATTGTTGCGCTGAATGAAATCGGTCAAGAACTCGTGGAGACCGCGCTGGAAAATATCCTCGGCGGGATTGTAGGCCAGGTCGGCATGAAGCGCCCTTGCCATTCTCAAACATTCTTTCCGCTCCCCGTACATGTCGGACAGCCGCTCCAGGTATTCGGTGAGTCCCACGAGACAGGAAAGAAGCGAGCGGGGCACTTCGGCGCGGAGGATCAGCATCTCTGCGATCCGCCAAGGCTGCAGCGCACCCCGATAGAGATTGTGATATGCCCTGTTGGCCGTCACCGCCCTCAGCAACGCGCTCCACTGATAGAAGTCGAGAGTCCCGCCCACATCCTCGTATTCGGGCAGCATGACGTGGTACTTCACATCCAGCAGCCGGGCAGTGTTGTCGGCACGCTCCAGCAGCATTCCCATCATGACGAAGAAATACGCATCGCTGCGAAGCATGGTGCTGGTCGTCGCGCCGACAAACTGGGTAGACCGGTCCTTGATCCAATCCAGGTAGTCCAGTACTCCGGCGCCGGATTCGGCCGAGTGCCGACGGGAATGCAAT
Source organism: Rhodospirillales bacterium (assembly GCA_965207535.1). Lineage (GTDB taxonomy): Bacteria > Pseudomonadota > Alphaproteobacteria > Rhodospirillales > UBA2165 > JAJDXO01. The sequence continues at coordinate 263,957 of CBDBMR010000017.1, forward strand.
TCAAGCCATGTACTATTCAGTGACTGCCACATGGCAGTCGTCAAGGAGACGCGAACGGCGCGGCCATTGCTTCGTGCGTTTTCGAGACACGACGGAATCGAATAAGGGTTGTCGTTCCGAATTCCGATAAATTCGATGACGTTTTGAGCGCCTACGGTCTCGTATTCCCGGTCGAAGGCGTCCTGGCAACCAGCTATGGCCAAGGTCGATGCCCATTCGGTACCGTCGGCGCTGGCCGGCATGATCGACAACCGGTGGCCAACTTCGAGCAGCCGCGCCAGATTTTCGGCCCGCTCCATGTAACGGGACATCCAAAAAAGATTGTCGGCGGTACGGCTCAGCATAACGAGATCATTCGTTCAGCACCCATGTATCCTTGGTGCCGCCGCCTTGGCTCGAGTTGACCACAAGAGAGCCCTCCTTGAGGGCGACCCGGGTCAGACCGCCGGGGACAATTTTGGTCTCGCTACCGACGAGGATGAAGGGGCGGAGATCCACGTGACGCGGGGCGACGCCGCTCTCGACAAACGTGGGGACGGTGGAAAGGGCCAACGTAGGCTGGGCGATAAATTGGTCCGGATCGGCGCGCAACCGCTCGGCATAGGCGGTAATCTCATCCTTAGTCGCCGCGGGGCCGACCAACATGCCGTAGCCGCCGGACCCATGCACCTCCTTCACGACCAGGTCCTTCAGGTTGTCCAGGGTATAGGCGAGGTCATCCGGCTTGGAGCACCGATATGTCGGCACGTTGTTCAGGATCGGCTCCTCGGAAAGATAGAACCGGATCAAATCCGGAACGTAGGTGTAGACGGACTTGTCGTCGGCGATGCCGGCCCCGACGGCGTTGGCAAGTACAATATTTCCGGCGCGGTAGGCGGTCATGATCCCCGGTACGCCGAGCGCCGAAGCCGGATTGAACGCCAATGGGTCGATATAGGGGTCGTCGATCCGGCGATAGATGACGTCGACCCGTTTCGGACCCTGGGTCGTCCGCATGTAGACGATGTTGTCGGCGACGAACAAGTCCTGTCCCTCGACCAGATCGACACCCATTTCATCGGCGAGAAACGAATGTTCGTAGTAGGCGCTGTTGTACCGGCCGGGCGTCAGAACGACGGTGGTAACGTCGCCCTGTGCGGCAGGGGGAGCAACGGACACCAATGTCGAAAGGAGTTCTTCCGGGTAATGATCGACGGGCCGGACGGCGTAACTCCGGAACAGGTCGGGGAACAACCGCATGACCATCTCACGGTTCTCCAACATGTAGGAGACACCGGAGGGCGTCCGAACATTGTCCTCCAACACGTAAAACTCGTCCGGGCCGACCCGCACCAGATCGATGCCGGCAATATGGGTGTAGACGCCGCCCGGCACCTGCAGACCCTGCATTTGCGGCTCATAGGCATCGTTAAGCAGGACAAGCGAGGGATCGATAATGCCTTCATCCAGGGCCCGCTGTTCCCCATAGACGTCGCAGAGGAACATATTCAATGCCTTGACCCGCTGATCGAGGCCGCGCGCCATCATTTCCCATTCCCGGGCGCTGATCAGCCGGGGAATGACGTCGAACGGGATGATGCGCTCGGTGCCGCCGCCCTCGCCATACACGGCAAAGGTTATGCCGCTCTTGCGATAGAGAAGTTCGGTCTCCTCCCTTTTGAGCGCCATCACGTCGGCCGGCGTTCGGTCGAGCCAATCCTGAACCCCCCGGTACAGTTCTCGGACCGCCCCGCCACCGTCCCGCATCTCGTCGAACGGCTCCTTGGTCATGGCTCAAATCATAACAGCATTGTCGGTTGCGCAAAGATTGGGCGGGCTAGATCGGGTCATGTTTTGACGGAACCACGGCGCGGTTTCGTCAAAACATGTGAATCCGATCTATTTCAATAGTGCAGAGCCGATTCACATGGATTGTCGGCATCGCAAAGCGATTCCGACAAACCATGACCGGCTCTAGGTCTTCAAACGGGAAGTACGGCCTCCCAGCGGCCCTTATCCACCAAGCGATGCAGGTTTCCGCCATCAAGGTCGAAGACAAGGCCATGTATCTCGATATCGCCGCTGTCCAGCTTTGCCTTTACCCAAGGATAACTGCGCAGGTTATCCAGGGAATTCGCAACCGCGTTTCGTTCAACCGCTCTCAGGTAATCCTCGCCGTTTCGCTCTTGCCCCCGGGCTGCTTTGGCGATTTTGACCCAGTCGTCGATGAATTCCCGCTTGGGACCGTTTCCGGCGCCGTCACAGAGACGCTTTATCCCGCCGCAATGGGTGTGTCCCAAGACCACGATGTGATCGACTTGGAGATCGCGCACGGCATATTCCAGGGCGGCAGCTGTGTCGTGTGGGTGCCCATCGGGGGTGTAGGGTGGAACCAGATTGGCGACGTTCCTCACCACGAAGATCTGGCCCGGCACCGCCTCGGTGATGATCGAGGGATTCACCCGGCTGTCCGAGCAGGCGATGACCATGACCTCGGGATGCTGGCCCTGTTGGACGAGGTCCCGATAAATCTCGGGACGGCCCTCGAAATAGGTCTGCCGGAACGATTTGAAGCCGGCGATAAGGCGGTTGATGGGCATGGGTCTCGATCAGTCGCCTTCGGCCACTCCTCTCCGGCGCCACATGGCCAATTGCTGCCGGAACGACGGCAGAAAGATCAGCACGACCGCCAGGATCAGCAGAATTAAGGTCATCGGCCGTTCCCACATGAAACTGACGCCGTCGGTCAGGCTCATCGCCCGGGCAAAATTGTCCTCGAGCAACTGACCCAGGATGAACCCGATCAGCATCGGCGCCAGCGGGAAACCGGCAAACCGCATGATGGTGGCGACTAGTCCCATTCCCGTCAGCAACAGCAGCTCGGTTGCGTTGTTCTGCCCGATATAGCTGCCCATCATGGTGAAGAACAAAATGAAGGGAATCAGGTAGTTCCTCGGGATCTGCAAAAGCTTCGCGATGTAGGGAATCAGCGGCAGATTGAGAATCAACAGAACCACGTTGCCGATATACATGGAAATGATCACCGCCCAGAAAATGGACGGGTTGTCGACCATCAGCCGCGGACCCGGCGTCACGTTGAGCGCGATCAGGGCGCCCAGCAAAATCGCCGTCGTGCCCGAGCCTGGAATACCAAGGGTCAAGAGAGGCACGAACGATCCGGTGCAGGCCGCGTTGTTGGCGGTTTCAGGCGCGGCGAGGCCTTTGACCGAGCCTTTGCCGAACTCCTTCTGGTCCTCGCCCTTGGCGATGTTTCGCTCCACCGCGTAGCCGAGAAAAGAGGCGATCGTCGCACCGGCGCCGGGCATCACCCCGATCAGGAAACCCTGGATGGACTGCCTGCCGATCACCGGAGTGATTTTTTTGGCTTCCTCCCGGGTGATCCGCAAATCCTTGATCTCGCCACCCTCGCCGTCCTTTCCGGTGTTGGAGCGGGCGGGGTTAAGAACCAGATATAGCGCTTCCGGCAAGGCAAACAGGGCCATGGCCAGCGTGATGAAGCTGATGCCGCTCTGGAGATCCTGGATGCCCATGGTGAAGCGGGGCGCGTTGAACTGGGCGCTTTCGCCAACCGTCGCCAGCATCACGCCCAGAACGGTCATCATCAGCGCCTTGGCAACCTGGCCCGATCCCGCAAACGCCGCGATCGCGGACAGACCGACGACCATGAGGGCGAAATACTCCGCCGAGTGAAAGAGCAGCGCAACCGATGCCAAAGCGGGTGCAAAACCCATGAGCAGGATGGCACCCACCGTTCCGCCGGCAAAGGAGCCGATTGCGGCAATGGTAAGCGCCTTGCCGGCCTTGCCCTGCCGCGCCATCGGATAGCCGTCGAATGAGGTTGCGACGGTACCCGCGACTCCCGGCGCGTTAATCAGTATCGAAGAGGTGGAGCCGCCGAAAATGGCGCCATAGTAGACACCGGCCAATAGGATAAGCGCCGCGGACGGATCGCCGATCTTGATGGCGACGGGGATCATAATGGCGATGATCGACATGGGGCCAAGCCCGGGAAGCATGCCGATCAAAGTGCCGATGAGGCACCCGGCGATAACCATGATCAGGTTCTGAAGCGTCAGGGCGGTGGTAACGCCCGCAAGAATTCCCTCAAGCATGGCTTATGCCCCCCCGTAGACGAACCAGGGCCAGGGCCGAAGGAAGATGCCAAGAACCTGTTCGACCAAATACCAAATGAAGAAAGCCGCCACGGCGGCAATCGGGACCATCAGCTTGTAGTTTCTTTCGCCCAACACGTATCCGCCCAGGCAGATGAACAGCGTCGTCGCGGCAAGAAATCCAATCGGCCTCAGCAGCAGCGCATACGCGACCATGAGAACGAGCAGCGAGATGGCCTGACCTAATTTGTACTGCCTGAGATTACGAACATCGATCTCACTGGGATCGATCTCGCCCACCTCTTTGGGACCCGACTGAACGATGACGATCAGGCCGATGAATGCCCCAAGTATGCTCAGCCATTTCGGCATGGTGTTGGGCAAAAAGGTCAAATTGCGTTCAAACGGCAGCAGGCCTGCCTCCATGGTCACGAAGGCGGTGTAACCGTAAATCACGCAAATCAGGACGAAGATTCCGGCAATGGCGCGATCGAGTGTCACGGCGCAGTCCCCCTATTGTGAGCCGTCGCGATGGCCCTTGTTTCTCTTGTTTCTCTCGGCGGTGTTCCGCCGGGAATTCGCGCCGGGGCCCCGTAAGGCGGAGCCCCGGCACAACTCGGCTATTTCAGGAAGCCGAGCTTGGTCATGAGGTTCTTGATGACCTTTTCCTGATCCACCAGGAAGGCGGTGAACTCCTCGCCTGAGTTGTGGATATCAACCCAACCATTGCGGTCGCGCACGGCCTTCCATTCCGGCGTGTTGTACATGGCCGCGATGGCTTTCCGGTACTGGGCCGCCTTGTCCTTCGGCAGGCCCGGCGCCGCGAAAAATCCACGCCAGTTGACGAAGGTGGTGTCGAAGCCCTGCTCCTTGAGGGTCGGCGCGTCCTTGAACGCAGGTACGCGTTTCGGCGACGTGACGGCGAGAATGCGCATCTCGCCGGACTTCGCCAAGGCAACGGCCTCGGAGAAACCGGTCGATCCCGCGGCGACTTCGCCGGACAGGATCGCGGCGTTCAGCTTTCCGCCCGCATCAAACGGAATGTACTTGACCTTGGTCGGGTCGGCTCCAGCCGACTGAAAGGCCATCGCGGCGACCAAGTGGTCCATGCCGCCGGGCACCGATCCGCCGCCGACGGAGACCTTGCGCGGGTTCGCCTTGTACGCGGCTACGAGATCCTTGAAGTCCTTGAACGGGCTGTTCTTGCCGGTAATGATCGCCGCGTAGTCGCCGATGGTTCCGGCGATCATCGTCAGATCGCGGAAATTGTGCGGGAACCGGCCAACCAGCGAGCGGATAACGATGGGCGTGGAGTTGACCATCAGCGTGCCATGGTTGGACGCGGCATTCTCGATCAGGAAGCCGATGGCCTTGCCGCCGCCGCCGCCCGACATGTTTTCGTAGGAAGCGGACCCAACGATGCCTGACTTGGTCAGGGCTTCGCCGGTGCCGCGCGCCGTACCGTCCCAACCGCCGCCGGCACCGCCGGGAATCAGGAAATGTACCTTGTCGAGAACCTTGTCAGCCGCCTGGGCGCCATTGGCCAGCACGGAAATCGAGAGTCCGACGGCCGCAACCGCACCGACGAACAAATGGGTATATACACGTGAATTAGCTTTGAGCATCGCTCTCTCCTGTTAGACGAATTTTGTTATTTGCCACGAGGCCGGACCGCAAACGGACAGGCCCTGGTTCATACATTAGTGCCTGAACCTGTCATCAACCTGTCAAAATGAAAGAATTCGACGGCCGCCTAACGGCCGGTCAGCGCTTTTTCCCAGGTATCGATCATTCTGGCGCGCTTGAACTGATCAAGGTAGACCAGCAATCCGGGGCCCACCTTGACCGGCCGAAGACTGGCCCCCGCTTCCGCTTGCATGTTGGCCGCCGTCCTGGGGCCGGTCACCCCCGTGTGGATGGAGTTGAGCCCGGACTGTTCGGACAAAACCCGTTGGCCGCGTTCGGACAGCAGATAGTCCAAGAACATCTTGCCGGTTTCGGGCGAGCGCGCCCTACGGGGAATGAGTGCGATGCGCGACAATACCACCGTAAAGTCGGTGGGCAGGATGACGCCGATCGCCGAATCCCGCGCTGCCCGGCTTGCCGCATAGGTTCCCAGCACATTATAGCCAAGCACGATTTTCCCTGTGCTGAGTTGATCGAGTATGGCCGCGGATTTGGAAAATAATTTGACGCTGTTCCTTCCCATGGCCCGGACCAGGTTCCAAGTCGCGCTGTAATGTTCCTGGTCGCGGGCGAGAGCAAAGAAACCGAACCCGCTCCGCTCGATATCGTAGGTCGCGACCTTGCCGAAAAACTCGGAATTAGGACTGCTCAGCGCTTCAGCAAGACCAGTGCGGGTGGTCGGCACTTCCCGGCCCTGGAAGTACTTTTTGTTATAGACAATCACCACCGGCTCAAATGTCACGCCGAATGCCTCGTTCCGCCAATTGGCCCATGACGGCAATCCATCGACGGATTCAGCCTTGTGCGGCTGGGCGTAGCCATCGTTGGCCAGTTTCATCTGGAGGTCCATCACGGAACTGAAGGCCAGATCGGCCGTTACCCCGGGGCCGTCCGATTCCTCGATAATCCGCTGGTAGAGCACTTGGCTCTGGAGATCGTGGTACTGGACCGTGATATCCGCCCGGAGCTTCCGGAAGTCCTCGATCAATGGCCGTGCCGCTTCGATATCCGTCGTGCTGTAGACCACAAGAGTTCGGCCCCCGCCCTGACCGGGGAACTCGTAATTCTGGGCATATGCCGGCGACGGATGCGAAAGAAGCGCGGCCGAGAGCAGCGCGAACACGGAAAAAACGGCGGATTTAGTCACGTCCCGGCATCCAACTTCACTCACGATCGGACTTATATTACCGTTCTCGCATGCGGGTGATGATCGTTGAAGACAATTCTGCGTTGGCGGACGGCGTATCCCGGGCCCTCGCGGGCATGGGGATGGCCGTTGACCGGATCGATGACGGCGAGGAGGCGGATGCGGTTCTCTGTCATCAGGCCTATGATCTGGTCGTCTTGGACCTCAACCTGCCCGGTGTGGACGGCCTGGAAATCCTTACCCGCATGCGCCGCCGGGGTGACGATGCCCAGGTCCTGATCCTCACCGCCCGCGATGAGGTCAAGGACCGCGTGGCCGGACTGGACAGGGGGGCGGACGACTACCTGACCAAACCGTTCGATCTGCCGGAACTGGAGGCTCGCGTAAGGGCTCTCCTGCGGAGGCGCGCCGCCAACAGTTCGCCCACCATCGTTCACGGTCCCCTCAAATTCGACACCGTGGCCCGGCGCGTTTGGATCGATGACGACCCCTTGGAGCTTACACGGCGGGAACTCAGCCTGCTTCAACTGCTTCTCAGCCATGCCGGCGAGGTCATGGGCAAGGATCAGATAGCGGATGGCCTGGCGGGATTCGATCACGACGTCAGCCCCAATGCGGTCGAGACCCAGATCAGCCGGCTTAGGAAACGCTTGAGGCCCGCCGGGATCGATATCCGAACGATCCGCGGGCTCGGATATCTGCTGGAGAATCCATGAACTGGCGCAACCGTTCGCTCAGACGCCGCCTAGCGTTCTGGATAATCGTCCCGCTGGCTTTCGTCAGCCTGTTTCTGCTGCTGGACGTTCGGGAGAATTCCCGCCGGGCCGCGAACGAGGTGTTCGACCGCGTGCTTCTCGGTTCGGCGCTGGCCATCGCCGAACGAGTGGTGATCGATGGTGATGAAATCGTTGTCGATATCCCGTATGTCGCCTTGGAAATGTTGACATCCGCCGCCCAGGATCGGGTGTTCTATCAGGTGTCGAAGAGCGATCGGCAGTTCATCACCGGCTATTCGGACCTCCCGAATATCCCCGATCATCTGGTGGGCGCCGGCGACCAGCCGGTATTCTACGATGCCGAATACAAGGGATCGCAGGTCCGTGTCGGCGCGGTTTCCCGGTTTCTGTCGAGTTCGCGTCTGTCGACCCGGGTGACCATAAAGGTGGCGGAAACGGTGGGGGCGCGGAATGCGTTGATCGGAGAACTCATCCGCGACGCCGCCTTGAGGCTCTCCTTGATCATCATCGTCGCCGCATTGATCGTGTGGTTTGGGCTGTCCCGCGGTCTAAAACCGTTGGAAACCCTCGAGCAAGCCATCAATCGCCGAAACAGAGAGGACCTCCGGCCCATCGAGCACGAGGTTCCCTACGAGGTGCGGAACCTCGTTGCCTCGATCAATCAGCTGATGGAGCGGCTGGCGCGAAGTATTGGTGCGATGCAGCGCTTTACGGCAAATGCCGCGCATCAACTCAGGACGCCGATTGCGGCCATCAAGACCCAGACCGAGTTGGCGCTCAAGGAGAATGACCCTGCTGAAACCCAGAAGACCCTGGCCCACTTGCATGAATCGGCCGAACAGACCACACGGCTCATCAATCAGTTGATGAGCCTGTCCCGCGCGGCCCCGACCGAGGGCGGGCCTCAGGGCGAGGAGTTCGATATTCGAGCGCTGTGCGTCGAAATCACCCGGGAAATGGTACCCACGGCGTTGGCCAAGAACATCGATTTGGGCTTCGAGGGTTCCGACGAACCAATTCCGCTGAAGGGTGATCGAACCCTCTTCGAGGAACTGGTCAAGAATCTGATCGACAATACGCTGTCGTACTGTCCCTCGGGAACACGGTCATCGGTCAGGCTCTCCAACGGCTCGGGCGAAGTAATCCTCGAGGTGGAAGATGACGGTCCGGGCATTCCCGCGGAGGAACGGGAGAGAGTTTTCGAGCGATTCTATCGATCCGACGCCTCCAACGCGCCGGGGTGCGGACTCGGGTTGTCAATTGTCCGGGAAATCGCACGAAGCCACGACGGGGACGCAATCATCGTTCCGCGAAGCGAGCCGGGTGGAACCCTCGTCCGGGTGTCCCTCGCTCAATCCGTGGAAGCGTCGTAGGTCCACCGGTATCGAGGCGGGGTCGGGCCCTTGTTGCGTCCACCCTGCCGGGACTGTTCCCATGCGTGCGCCAGGATGCCGACGCCGCGCGACAGGCAGAAAAACCCGCGCGCGAGCTTCGGCGGACATCCGAGCTCGCCGAAGATGACCGCGGTCGCGCCGTCGATATTCATTGGCACCGGCTTGCCTTTCCGGTCCGCCAACAATCGTTCAACCGCCCGGCCAATCGCCGCGTAGCGGCCGGACACATGCCCTTCGGCGGATGCCTCATCCACCAATCCCAACAGGCGGGGCGTCCTCGGGTCCGTCGGCTTGTGGAACCGATGGCCGAAACCGGGAACATAGGGGCCCCGCTCGCGCTGCCATGCGGCAATCCGGTCCGCGGCAACGTCGTCAAGACCATCGTCTTCGCCCGCGAGTTCGTCGATCGAGTTGTAGAGTTCGACGGCTTGCTCTCCAGCGCCGCCGTGAACATCGCCCAGGACGTTTATCCCGCTTGCCATGGCGTTGTTGATATCTACCCCGCAGGTCATCGCCATCCGGGCGATCGCGATCGACGGCGCCTGGGGGCCATGATCGACAGCCGCCACCAATGCGGCCTCGAAAAGCATGGCCTGTTCGCCGGAAAGTTCGCGGCCCGTGGCCGTGAACCAGATCATCTGGGGAAACGAGAAGCGGCCGATAATTTGCTGAATGGGGCGTCCTCGAATGTCGATCCGGCCAGGCTCCATATCGATGACCGATGTCCGCCACCAGTCCGAGACGTCGTTCGATTGAGCATTCATATCGCTCCCTCCGCCCGGAGCAGGCCGACCTCCTCGGCGTCCAACCCCAGGCTGCCGTAAATCTCGTCGTTGTGCCGGCCGAGAATGGGAGGCGGATCGTCGACCCTTGGCGCTTCGCCGTCCAGCTTAATCCCGGTTCTGACCACCTGGATGTCGCGGCCGACACCCGGCACGTTTTCGAATGTTCCCAGCATGCCGCGGGACGCGATGACCTCGTGCTCCAAAATCGTTTCCACGTCGAGCACCACGCCCGATGGAACACCAAGCTGATTGAGCTCTTCGACCCATTCCCGGGCCGGCCGCGTCTTCAAGGTCTTTTCGATTTGTTCCGTCAGGGCCGCCCGGTTGCGTTTGCGGGCTTCCCGGGTCGCAAATCGCGTATCCCCGGTCAACTCCTCCCGCCCGAGATGCCGCGCCAGAATGCGCCATTGCTCTTCCTTGTTGGCGGCAATGTTGATTGGCGCATCCGCGGCCTGAAACGTGCCCGACGGCGATGACGTGACGTTGTCGTTGCCGTGGGCGCTGGGATGGACGCCGGCAATCAACCAGTTGGAGATGACCCATCCGGTCGTCGCCAAAACCGATTCCAGCATCGAGACATCGATGAACGTCCCTTGGTCCCGATTGTTGAGCGCCGCACACACGGCCATCGCCGCGGTGAGACCGCCGATGGTGTCGGCGATCGGGTAGCCGACGCGAAACGGTCCGGACCGCTCGTCGCCGGTGATCGACATGATGCCCGACGCGCCCTGGATAATCTGGTCATAGGCGGGCCGGTCCGCCCAGGGCCCATCTTGGCCGAAACCCGAGATGGCGGCATAAACGAGTTTGGGATTGACTTCCTTGAGTACCGGCCATCCGAGATCCAGCCGGTCCATGACGCCGGGCCGGAAATTCTCGACCAGAACGCGAGAACCGCCGACCAGCTGTTTCAGAAGATCCTTGCCGCGGGGATCCTTGAGATTGAGAGTGATCGATTTCTTGCCCGCATTTTGCGCCAGGAACGATACGCCCATCCGCCGATCGTTGAGCTCGGGATCGCCGCCCAACCGGCGTGCAAGATCACCTCGGCCTGCCGCCTCGACCTTGATGACTTCGGCGCCGAGGTGGGCGAGCTGATGGCAGCAGAAAGGGCCGGCCAATACGTTGGTCAGGTCAAGAACCCGAATCTTCTCGAGCGGTCTCACGACGACACGTTCATGAACTTTATCCCCCGCAATAGCCTATTGCGCCGCGCCACCTACGCAAGCAAAATAGAATTCTATTCTGTCAGATGAAACATTTGGTCGCGGACACATGGCACGAGACCGGGTAGAGGCGGTTGAAAGGGCGCTATCGATACTCGAGGCATTCGGAGAGACACGCTCCGAGCTCACGCTGGCGGAAATCGCAGAGGAAACAGGGCTCTACAAGAGCACGATCCTGCGGCTGGCTGCGTCACTTGGCCGATATGGCTACCTGGTTCGCGACGACAAAGGCTTGTTCAGATTGGGACCCAGCCTATGGCGGCTCGGGTCCAGCTACCGGCGCAATTTCGACCTTGACGAGTTCATTCGTCCGGTGCTCCGCGAACTCGTAAGCGAGACCGGCGAAACCGCCTCGTTTTCGGTTCGGGACGGAGACGAACGGGTATGCCTTTACCGGGAAAACTCGCGCAATCCCATTCGGCATCATTTGGACGAGGGCGCCCGGTTGCCGCTGGACCGGGGCGCGGCCGGGCGGGTGTTGCTTGCCTATGCCGGATCAAACGGATTGGAAAATCGGAAGATCCGGGATGGTTTCGCGATCTCCGTCGGCGAGCGTTCGCCGGATGTCGCCGCGGTTGCGGTTCCCATCCTTCATGCCGATGGCGAAATCCGGGGAGCCCTTGCAATATCCGGTCTGGCCAGCCGGTTTGACGCGGCGGCTCGTGAAAACGCCCTGCCCCTTCTGCAAAAGGCCGCGCAATCGGTCATGGACCGGCTTCGGTAGCCCTTTTCAGATGGCCCGCCTCGGTCAATTGATCGCCGGCGAGGAAGCACCGATCCGCCAGCACCGCTTCGATTGCATCAAGCGTCTCTTCAATGTCCAGATGGATAAAAAATGGTGGAGCCGAGGGGAGTTGAACCCCTGACCTTCGCATTGCGAACGCGACGCTCTCCCAACTGAGCTACGGCCCCTAAACCATGGTCCCGGCGCCCGAAACCGCCGCCCCAGGGTGGGGAGGCGGGATAATGTGTCGGGGTCCCAATTCTGTCAAGAGTGCCGCGATCCCCGGCCCGGCGGGCGTGTGACTTGCCTGCAACGGGCCATATGTATAGGTTTCCCGGCGTTCATTTGCGGACCCAGGGACCCCGTTATGGCATCTCTCCTGTGGCTCATCGATACGGTACTGAGTCTCTATCTGTACGCGGTGATTATCGCGGTCATTTTGAGTTGGCTGATCGGCTTTCGGGTGATCAACACCTCGAACCAGTTCGTCTACATGATCGCCGATTTCTTCTACCGCATCACCGAGCCCGTCTTTGCCTGGGTCCGGCGGTGGTTGCCCACATTCGGCCAAATCGACCTGTCGCCGATTGTCGTCCTCCTGGCGATCGGGTTTGCGCGCTCCCTGCTCCGGGAATACGGCGTCCGCCTGCTCTGACAGCCGAATTCATCGGCGGAATTCCGACTTCGAAGATTGTTGTCATCTCCGATGATCCGGCTAGAGTGCTGCCGCATATCTCGAACAGGGTTGGACGAGACAACGGGTCCCCTCGATGGCTGATGCGAAACTGATCGACGGCAAGGCGTTCGCCGCAGGCTTGCGCGCCCGGGTGGCCGCTCAGGTGCGGGCCGTCAAGGAAAATCACAACCTCACCCCCGGCCTCGCGGTGGTGCTGGTGGGCGAGGATCCGGCAAGCCAGATCTATGTCGGAAACAAAGCCAAGCTCACCGAGGAGGTGGGCATGAAATCGGTCCAGCATACGCTGCCGGCGGATACGTCACAGAAGCAGCTCCTGACCCTGGTCGAAGGACTGAACGCCGATCCGGCGATCCACGGCATACTGGTTCAGCTTCCGCTCCCCGATCAGATCGATGAGGCCGCCGTGCTGGCGGCCGTCGATCCGGCCAAGGATGTCGACGGTTTCCATGTAATCAATGCCGGCAAGCTGTCTACCGGGGCGCCGGGCCTGGTGCCGTGTACGCCTCTCGGATGCCTCATGCTGATCAAGGACGTGCTGGGCGACGATCTTTCCGGTAAACGGGCGCTGGTCATCGGGCGGTCCAACATCGTCGGCAAACCCATGGCGCAGCTGCTGCTGGCCGAAAACTGCACCGTCACCATCGCTCACTCCCGGACCGAGGATTTGGCTGGCGAGGCGGCGCGCGCCGACATCCTCGTTGCGGCCGTGGGCCGCGCCCGGATGGTTCGCAAAGACTGGATCAAAGAGGGCGCGGTGGTCATCGATGTGGGCATGAACCGCCTGCCGCCCGAGGAGCCCGGCAAGAAGGGCGAACTCTGTGGAGATGTGGACTTCGACGGCGCAAAACAGGTGGCTGCGGCCGTCACGCCGGTTCCCGGCGGGGTCGGTCCGATGACAATCGCCTGCCTGCTGCAAAACACGGTGACGGCGGCCTGCGCTCTCAATGACGTCGACGTGCCGGCAGTCGAGTAGCGGCCTGGCACGGCCTCGGCTAAACTCAGCCTATGACCGGTTCCATGGAAGCCCTCTGGGCGGCGACAATTTTGTTCGTCGGCGGACACCTGCTCATCAGCGGCACCCCTATCCGCGATGCCCTGGTGGCCAAGTGGGGCGCCAACCGCTATCGGGGCGGCTACTCGCTGCTGATGATCGTCCTGCTGATCTGGATGATCCTCGCCTTCCGCGACGCGCCCTTTGTCGATCTGTGGACGGCGGGGATCGCGATCAAGCACATCCCGCTGACCCTCATGGTTTTCGTTCTGATCACGCTGGCCGCCTCCGAAAACAGGGCAAACCCGACCAAACTCGGCTCCAGGAACGAAGGAATGGCAGCCGGTCCGACGGGCATTTTCACCATCACTCGGCATCCGATGATGTGGGCCATCGGCGTTTGGGCGGTGATGCACGTGGGCGCGAGCGGGCACCTGGCCGGCATTATTCTCTTTGGCGGGTTCGCGGTCCTGGCCTTTCTCGGCACGCTGTCCATCGACAAAAAGAAAAAGGCGCTCTCGGGTGAGGCTTGGGACACCTATATGGCCCGGACCTCGAATATTCCCTTCGTGGCGGCGCTGTCCGGAAAAACCAAGATCGATTGGCGGGGAATCGGCATCAAGCCGGTGATCTTCGGGATCATCGCCTACGGCGTAATACTGGTGTTCCACGAATGGCTGTTCGGCAAGGCGCCTGCCGGTTTCGTCTCAGGAGTAATCTGATGCCCCCTAATCAATGGTCTCCGGCACTGAAACTCGCCATCGCCTGCCGAAAATTGGCGTCGGAAAATCACGCACTGACGCTCGCCGGGCAAGCGACCTGCCGCGCGGACGACACGACCTACTGGAGTACGCCGCTTGCCGGCGGATTTCCCAACGTCACCGAGAGCAGGATCGTCCGGGTCGACGGCGACATGAACCTGATCGAAGGGACCGAGGAAGTGAATCCGGGGGTTCGGTTTCATATGTGGATCTATCGGGCCCGGCCGGACGTCAACGCCATCGTGCACACACACCCGCCCTACGCCTCGGCTCTCTCGATGATCGGTGAGCCGCTGGAGGTTGCTCATATGGATGCCGGTCCGTTCTACGGCGATTGTGCGTTCCTGCGCGACTGGCCGGGGGTCCCGGTCGCCGACGAAGAAGGGCGCATCATCTCCGAGGCCCTCGGCGGCAACCGCGCCATCCTGCTTGCCAACCACGGCTATCTCACCGTTGGCGCGACGTTCGAGGAAGCCGCCTATCTGGCGGTCCTGTTCGAGAATGCCGCCCGGATGCACATGCTGGCCCGCGCCGCAGGCCCCATCAAACCGGTCGAGCCGCATCACGCGCAGGAAGCCCACGACTTCCTGCTCCGCCCCGATGTCATCAACGGCACCTTCGAGGCGTGGGGTCTGGAAATGCTCCGCGACCACCCGGAACTTGCGGACGCCTAAAGCCGCCCAGCCCGCATTTCTCACCAGGGTTACGGCCTGCGTCGCGTCCAGACGGTCGAGCCGCCAGGAGCGGCCCGAAAAGCGTAGCGGCACCTACGGTTGAGGGCCGCGACGACGCGGGCGGGCGCCGGGGCGCGACCCGAAGGGCGGCGCTCTCGGGCCGACAGCGTGTGTCGAGGCGCTTGCCCGATGTCACCGCATCGCGCGGCGCGCCTCTCCTGCTCTGTCGACCCGACAGAGCCGCGCAGACCATGACCCTGGTGAGAAATGCGGGCTAAACAGGCTTCTCCCCCGTGCGGAGCCAATGGGCGCACTCGGAACCGAGTTCTTTTTCCGCCGTCTCCAAGTAGCGCCGCACGTCCTCCTCGGTCAGCGTTTCCTCCCACCGGCGGTTGGTGCCCCGATAGACGAACTGCTCGGCGCCGCCGTCCCAGAAGATGCCCCCCAGCGGAACGCTCGGCGTCGCGTTGGCCTTCATGTATTTGAAGGTGCAGTGCTCGACGATGTCATCCCACTTGCTCTCGTCGATTGGAATCTCGAGGAACGCCGCGATTTTGCGGATCTCGCCCTCCATATCATCGAGCAGGTTCTGAAAGTGGAGCAGGTACATGTTGGGGAGATGGCGGATATCCCACCACTGCTTGATGCTATCCCAAAAGGGCCACCAGGGATAGCCGTCCTTCTCCAGCCAATCGAGGAAATACTGGCGAACGTCATCGGTGGGGCGCTCCATGGGCGGACCGACGAGACCGGGCGTCTCGTTCAACGCCTCGTACCAGAGGTCGTTGGCGCTGGCATGGTGATTGTACGAACTCCACACGACATCCCGGCCATCGCGGGCGATATAGATGTATTTGGCCTTCGGCGAATAGACCAACGCGTCAATCGGCAAGTGGGTCTTCAGGAACCGCCTGTGGGTCTGCTTCTCCACCTCGGGGAGTTTCACCTCCTTGGGCGGAATACGGAGATCCAGCCATGGGGACATGTCGGCGACCGGCAATCCCTCTTCGCCGTTGAACAGCAGTTGGCTGATGATCTGCTGAACCCAGGTCGTCCCGGACTTGAGGTTGGTGGCGATGATGATGTCGTCATCGCGGAACGGGAAGTCGTTCCAGACCGTGGAATCGAAATGGTTATTGTGCATTTCCCGCGTTTTGACGGGCCACTGGATATCGTCAGCCATGCTCTCTGCTCCCTGTCTCCGGCGGCAATGGCGCCGCGCATCATGTCCAGCATTTAGGCTACACAATATTTGCCGAATCACGAAGCATGTCATGCTCGGAGCTTGGCCCGGAACTCGGCCTGGAACTCACCGGCCGCGGATGCTATTCACCCGCCCATCCCGAATGTTTTGACCGATGCCATGAGCGACCTCGCCCACATCCGCAACTTCGCGATCATCGCCCATATCGACCACGGCAAGTCCACGCTTGCCGACCGCATGATCGAGATATGCGGCGGACTGTCGGATCGCGAAATGACCGAACAGGTTCTGGATTCCATGGACATCGAGCGGGAACGTGGAATCACCATCAAGGCGCAGACCGTCCGCCTGTCCTACAAGGCGCAGGATGGCGAGACCTACGCGTTGAATCTCATGGATACGCCGGGACACGTCGATTTTTCCTACGAGGTTTCCCGCTCGCTCGCGGCATGCGAGGGGTCACTACTGGTGGTGGACACCACCCAAGGCGTCGAGGCCCAAACGTTGGCAAACGTCTATCTCGCCATCGACGCCGGCCACGAAATCGTTCCGGTGCTCAATAAGATCGACCTGCAGGCCGCTGAACCGGACCGGATCAAGGCACAGATCGAGGAAGTGATCGGCATCGATGCGTCCGACGCCCTTCCGATCTCGGCCAAGACCGGCGACGGCGTTCGGGATGTCCTGGAGGCCTTGGTCGAGCGGCTGCCCCCACCGGAGGGCGTTGCCGAGGCCCCGCTGAAGGCCCTGCTGGTCGATAGCTGGTATGACCCCTATCTCGGGGTGATGATTCTGGTGCGCATCAAGGATGGCACCCTGAACAAAGGCATGAAGATCCGGTTCATGTCGTCCGGGGCCACCCACCAGGTCGACCAGGTAGGCGTGTTCACGCCCAAGGCCGAGCAGGTGGCAAGCCTGGGCCCGGGCGAAATGGGATATATCACGGCTTCGATCAAGACCGTGGCCGAGACACCGGTAGGCGATACCATTACCGACGACAAGCGCCCGGCCGTCGAGCCGCTGCCGGGCTTCAAGCCGTCGGTCCCGGTGGTCTTCTCGAGCCTATTCCCGGTTGACGCGGCCGACTACGAGGACCTCCGCGACAGCCTCGCCAAACTCCGGCTTAACGATGCGAGCTTTGCCTACGAAGCAGAGACGTCCGCGGCGCTGGGCTTCGGATTTCGCTGCGGATTTCTCGGGCTGCTGCATCTGGAAATCATACAGGAGCGCCTTGAGCGGGAATTCGACCTGAATCTCATCACGACGGCGCCGAGTGTCGTCTATAGGATTCATCGAAACGACGGCGAGGTGATCGAACTTCACAATCCGGCCGACATGCCCGAACCCACGCAGATAGACCGGATCGAGGAGCCCTGGATCCGCGCCACCATTCTCGTGCCGGACGAACATCTGGGCGGCGTGCTGTCTCTCTGCACCGAGCGGCGGGGCGAACAGATCGAACTCACCTATGCAGGCAACCGGGCGATGGCGGTATATTGTTTGCCCCTCAATGAGGTCGTCTTCGACTTTTACGACCGCCTGAAATCCACATCGCGCGGCTACGCCAGCCTCGATTATCAGATGGACGAATACCGGGAATCCGACCTCGTGAAAGTCTCCATCCTGGTCAATGCCGAGCCGGTCGATGCGCTGTCCTTCATCGCACACCGGACTCAGGCCGAAAGCCGCGGCCGCGCGATTTGTCAGCGGCTAAAGGATTTGATTCCCCGTCAATTGTTCAAAATTGCCATTCAGGCCGCCATCGGCGGCAAGGTAATCGCCCGGGAGACCGTCGGCGCCCTTCGGAAGGATGTTACCGCCAAGTGCTACGGCGGCGACGTGTCGCGAAAACGAAAATTGCTCGAAAAACAAAAGAAGGGAAAAAAGCGAATGCGTCAGTTCGGAGAGGTGGAAATTCCCCAGTCCGCATTTCTCGCGGCCCTCCGAATGGGAGACGAATAGGTCCGCTTGTCACCCGCCGGCCGGTCCATCGGTGAACCTGCAAAAGCGGCAAAGCCGTTGAACGGTTGCCGGGCGGGTCACTCGGCGTCAGCGCCGGCCTCTCGAAGTTTCTCCGCGAATTGGGCCCGCCATGTGTCGAACGGCTGGGCCGTCGGATCGCCAGCCAGCATTTTCTCCGTGGCCTCGATGATTTCGTCATCCGGCCGGTCCAAATCCAGTGTGTCCTCATAGGGCTGACTGACATTCCACGGCGTGTCGACGAACGCCTCTGTCCGGTTGCCTTCCGGATCGAAGCAGTAGACCGACCAGGCATTGCCATGATTGACGGTGTGCACGTCGGTAACGCCCGGATGTCCGTCGAGGGCGGCGCGGATATCGCGAAGCCGCTGGAGGCTGTCCACCCGGAAGGAGACGTGGTTGTGGTGCACCGCATCTTTATTGGTGCGGCCCTCATAGAGAACCAACTGATGGTGGTCCCTGGGGTCGGCACCCAAAAAAGTAATCTCGCCACGATCCCCCAGGACGCCCCGGTCCGTGACCCGCAAGCCGAAGACCTGGGTAAAGAACTTCACTTCCGTGTCCATGTCAAAGACATGGAAGCCGGCGTGGCTAAGGGATACGCTGGGCTGGAAATCCATCTCGTCGAACTCAACTGTATCGATCGATGATCATAGCCGCAAAGCTAACCGACCACCAAATCAAGCGTTTGGAATTGCAGGCTCCGTTCGAAGATTTGCATCTTGCCTATGTGGACTGGGGCGCGGCGGATAGCGAGAAGGTTGCCCTTTGTGTTCATGGCCTGACCCGCAACTCGCGGGACTTCGACTCGCTGGCGCGTCATCTGGTGAGCCAGGAATACCGGGTGATTGCCGTGGATGTCGTCGGCCGGGGGAATAGCGCGTGGCTTTCCGACCCGGCACAGTACGCGGTCCCGACCTACGCGGCGCAACTGGCCCAATTCGTTCAATTGCTCGAAATCGAAAGCCTGGTTTGGATCGGGACATCAATGGGCGGGATTGTCGGCATGGCATTGGCGGCCGGTGGCGAAACGTTCATAAATCGCCTCGTCCTCAACGATGTCGGCCCGTTCGTTCCAGCCGCGGCGTTGCAGGACATTCAGTCCTACCTGGGCACGGCCCCTCGCTTCGAAACCCTTGAAGAGCTGGAGCAGCACCTCCGCCGGATCCATGCGCCGTTCGGCGCGCTCACGGATGACCAGTGGCGGCACCTGGCCACCCATTCGAGCCGTGAGACCAGGGATGGATGGGTCCTGAGCTACGACCCGGCGATTCGGATACCGTTCGCGGAAGCGAGCGGCGAAGACGTTGATATCTGGGAGGTTTGGAAGTGTATCAGGTGCCCCGTGCTGGTACTGCACGGCGAGGAAAGCCGGCTGCTGAGCCGCGAGGTATGTGACCGGATGCAAGCAACCGGGCCTCGGGCCTCCGTCGTGCACCTGCCGGAAATTGGCCACGCGCCGGCGCTGATGTCTCGGTATCAACACGCGGCAATCTCGGATTGGCTCGAGGTCCGTGACGTTCGTGCCGTCAAGTGACGGTACAAGGAATAAACCATGTCGGCGGTGAAAACCGCGGTGATCGGTCTTGGTTGGCGGGGCCTAACCCTTTCCGCTACATAAAAGGACGAACTCCAGTTTCCGGTTGACTTGCCTCGAATAATAACGATATAACTAGAAATCTAGTTTTTTCGTTATTTGAGGCGCGATCATGCAATTGAACATCGAGCAGGCGGCACAGGGGTTTGCGGCTGTCGGCTCCGAGCCGAGGCTGGCGGTACTGATGGCCCTGGTTCGAGTCGGCCATGACGGCCTCAGCGTCGGTCAAATTCAGGACCGCGTGAAATTGCCTGCCTCCACACTCGCCCACCATCTTCGTTTTCTGACGGACGCCGGGCTAATCGAGCAGGAAAAAATCGGCCGAACGGTCATCAACCGGGCATCCTTCGGCTACATCGAGGAATTGGCCGGCTACCTGGTTAAGGAGTGCTGCGTCGAGGCGGCGCCCCGGCAAAGGAAATCGGCGTGAAACGGGTCGAAATCGTTCTCGAGAACGTGGCGCCCGACGGTGGCGCCGTTCTTTTGTTTCCCAAGCCATTCCAGCAAGGGTCACAGACCGGGGAACGGAACAATGACTGAACTCGCCATCAAGGGCTGGCAAAATTTCCGCCGCAATTTGGACCGGTTGACATCCGTCTGGATGCTGGCGGCGTTGATACCCCTGGCGGTGTTCGCTGTCGATCGGGAGAACACGCTCAACATACTCACGATCGCCGCAACGGCGCTGGGCGGCACCCTGCCATATATAGCGGCGGCGGTTCTGATGATCGGCTATTTGAAGGCGACGGGGGCCGAAACCGTGGTCGCCAAGGCGTTCGAAGGCAACGAGTACCGGATGATCCTCTTTGCGGCGCTACTGGGCGGGCTGGCGCCGTTCTGCTCATGCGAGGTCATCCCGTTCATCGCCGGCCTTCTCGCCGTTGGCGCCCCCCTCTCCGCAGTGATGGCATTTTGGCTGTCTTCGCCGCTGATCGACCCGCCCACTTTATTGATAACGGCCGGCGCATTGGGCTGGGAGTTTGCGGCCGGTAAGGCTATCTCCGCCGTTGCTCTCGGCATCTTCGGCGGGATCGTCGTCAGTGTGCTGGTCCGTCGCGGCGCCTTCACCGAACCTCTGCGTCCCGGCACCTCCATCGGCGGGTGTGGCTGTGGCCCCTCTCCTTTCGAGGGCAAGCCGGTCTGGAAGTTTTGGCAGGAACCTGAGCGCCGGCAAATGTTCTTCAATGCATCCGGCGACAACACCCTGTTTTTGCTCAAATGGCTGACCTTTGCTTACCTCGTCGAAGCATTGCTGATCGACTATGTGCCGGCTCGACTGGTTGCCTCGCTGGTTGGCGGTGAAGGTCTGCTGCCCATCGTTACGGGTGCGGTTGTCGGCGCGCCGGCCTACCTTAACGGCTATGCCGCTCCGCCTCTAATTGCCGGCTTGATGGAGCAAGGCATGACCGCCGGAGCTGCGATGGCATTCATGACCGCCGGCTCGGTGAGCTCCATCCCCGCCATGGCCGCGGTCTGGTCCCTGGTCAAACGAAAAGTCTTCGCCGCCTATCTCGGTTTGGGAATTCTTGGCGCAATCGTGGCCGGCGTCGTATTCCAGAGTGCGGTTTAGTCGGTCTCCGGAAATCTCGGATCAACCGTAACGGCCCGATGGCCGCCGGCGGAGGTGTCACCGCCATGGCATTTCCATGTATCGAGGGTGACGAGGCGCACCGTGATTTGAGCCGCAAACCTGACACTCAATCAGGGAAAGCGGGCCTCGATCTCCTTCCACAATTGCCGGTATCGGAGCGCGACGGCGCTCTTGGGGGCGGTCACGGGCAGAGGGTCCCGGTTTATCCCCATACGCTCCACCTCACTGGCGGTGGGAATTGAGGTGCGCAGGAATTCCCGGCGCTCGGCCAAGGTCTTCTCCAGGGTTTCGCGGTGGAGCTTCTTGCGCCGGTCGATCATCGAGAAGAAAGGCATCACCGGCAGCTTCTGCAAATCGTGCTCCTTGCGAAACGCCTCCAGGAGATCGAGGGTCCGCATCGAGAGCGTCGTTGGGATCAGCGGCACCAGCAGCCCATCGGAGGCACGAAACACGTTCTCCGACGAGAGTGTCAGCCCTGGCGGACAGTCGAGAAAGATGTAGTCGTACTCGGCGTCGAGCGGCTTGAGAAACTTCGAAAACCCCTTCAACGGCTTTTTGCGGTCGCCGAGGGCGAGGTCCATATGCCTGTAGGAAATGTCCGAGGGGATAAGATCCACGCGCTCGAAATCAGTCGCCCGAATGTACTTTTCCGACGGGCGTTTGCGGGCGATCAATGCTTTCCCGCCGCCCTTGATTTTCGGCTTTACCCGATAGTAGTAGCTCGCCGATCCTTGGGGATCCAAGTCCCAGACCAGGACCCGCATACCGTCGGCCGCCGCAACGTAGGCAAGATTGACGGCCGTGGTGGTCTTTCCCACACCGCCTTTTATGTTGTAGATGCCGATAACAGCCATCCAGCCTCTTCCCGGATCGGCTGATCACGCTTCCGCCGCCGATACGGGCCTCCTACACCCCAAATATGATGGCGTTCACATCTATCACCTTGCGGACGGCCAGTTCAATAAGCAGGAAAACAACGGACAGGAAAGCGAAGTATCTGAGAAGCTTGGTGTGATCGACGCCGCCCAACCTTTATCTGTCGGTCAGCCTGAACAGAATTGGAATGCGGACTTCGCTGGGAACCGGTCTGCTTCCCTGGCGCGCGGGTCGGACGGTCCAGCGATTGACGGCCCGGAACGCCGCCCGGTCCAATATTTCATGCCCGCTCGATCGGACCACCTCGAGACCGACGATTCGCCCGGCCGCGGACACTCGGGCTGACAGCACGACCCGTCCCTCCAGGCCATCGCGGCGCGCGCGGCGGGGGTATCTGGGCGGCTGATTGCCAAGCGATGCGTGGGCGTAATCGGCCGCCACGAAGCTCTCACCATCTTGGGGCAGACTTGCCGTTTCCGAGGACCCTTCTTCTCCGCCGGTGTCAGGTGCCGCTTCCGGAGCCGGCGCCCGGATTTGTTTCGTGCCCGGTGCGGCCGCACGTTCCGATGTCACGGTTTGAGGCGGAATATCCTCAAGCGACTGCCCGGCGGCCGGTGCAACCGGTGCGACGACGGCGGTTTCCTCAGCCGGCACAGGGGGTTTCCAACGCGGCAACGGGGCGAAATCGGCCGCCGGCGGCAAGGCGGCAATGCCAATTTCAAATATGGATGGTTCATTCTCGGCCGGCACGACGGTTGACGTCTCGGCGGGCGCCGTCGGCGGCTTGGGCGCCGGTACGACCTCACGCGGAAGGGACGCGGTCTCGACTGTATCCGTCGTCACCATCCGGACGCCGAGCGGTTCGGGAAGCAATTCGTCATCCATCCGAATGTCGGGCGTCTGATCGGCGGGAACGGTAGCCCTCGGCTCGGCAACGGCACTCGGCGACGGTTCGCCTGCCGTCGCGGCCGGTGCCGCCGCTACGATCTCGATCACCACCGGCCGGGAGACGGGTGCGGCGGGCTCCGGGTCGTACAAAGTGACGAAGGCCGCCAAACCGGCTGCGTGAGCCAGACCTGACGCCCCTAAAGCGGCAGCCGTCAGCGATGCGCTCCCATGCCTGAAAGACAGTACCTGCATGCCTTCTCCCCGAGGACGGGAAGTCTACGTGGCCGAAGGCCGCGGTCGCAAGACCCGGCCGGGAGTACCCGCGTTAGAAAAGAATGCCCGCCACCGTGCCGGTCATGCAGGTCGCGATGGTTCCGGAAACAATCGATTTCATGCCGAGTCCGACGATTTCCTTCCTCCGCCCGGGCACCATCGTGGTCAGCCCGCCCAACATGATGCCTAGACTGCCGAAATTGGCGAAGCCGGAAAGGGCATAGGCCATGATCAGCTTGGAACGCTCGGACATGGCCTCGGCGGGCACCTGCTGCCACTGCAGGAACGCGACGAGCTCATTGAGCACGGTCTTGGTTCCCAGCAAGGACCCGGCGATGGGCGCTTCGGACCATGGGATACCCAACAGCCACACCACTGGCGCAAACACCCATCCGAACAGGCGCTGCAGCGCGATCGGCTCGCCGAACAAATCGGGGAATAGCCCAAGTATCTTGTTGATCAGGGAAACCAACGCGACGAAGACGATCAACATGGCGATGACATTGATGAGCAGCCGCACCCCATCCGAAGTACCGCGGGTCACCGCATCCATGGCGCTATGGTCCGGTGAGGGCTCCATGGCGGCGCCCTCACCGGTCCGCGTTCCGTCATTGGGAACCATCAGCTTGGCGATCATGATCGCCGCGGGCGCCGAGATGATCGAGGCTGTCAACAGGTGGCCGGCGGCATTGGGAATAATGTCCTTCAGGAAGCTCGCATAGAGTACGAACACCGTACCGGCGATGGTGGCCATGCCCACCGTCATCACCATGAACAGTTCGCTTCGGCTGATCTTGTTGAGATAGGGCCGCACGAACAGGGGCGCCTCGATCATTCCGACAAATATATTCGCGGCCGAACTGACACCGACCGCGCCGCCGACGCCCATGGACCGCTGCAGCACCCAGGCGAACGCACGAACGATGAGCGGGAGAACACGCCAATAAAAAAGAACGGCCGACAAGGCGCTGGTGACCAGGATGACCGGCAGTGCCTGAAATGCGAGAACGAAGGCTGCTCCGGGGAAGCTTTCGGTAAACGGCAACGAGCCGCCCCCGATGTAGCCGAAGACCAATGATGTGCCGGCGGTCGTCGCGTCGAGTACCGCCAGAAATCCTTCGTTGAACCAGACAAAGACCTGCCGGGATCCAGGCGCCTTCAACAAGATTGCGGCCACGATGAACTGGACGGCGAGGCCGGTGACCGCCACCCGCCACTTCACTGCCCGGCGATTTTCGCTCACCAGCCAGCAAAACCCGATCAATACTGCCAAACCGAATAACCCGTGAACGATTGGCATGACCCCCTCTCCTCCTATGCCCGCAACGGAAGACGGGGCAGGGTTCGCTCGAATTCGTGGATTCTTCGTTAATGGGCGGTGATCCTGCTTTGCGTAGAACCGGAGAGCTAAATTCCGGGCTGGCACGTCCGGAAGCCGAAGACTAGTGTTCCGGGATACTCATTTGCGTATTCCGGACGAAATTCATTGAAGGCGATTGTAGCGAGAGAGAAGTCGGAGAGCGCTGACGCCCTCCAGGTCGGCACCGAGGAAATCGACCAACCCAAGCCCGGTGCCGGCGAATGCGTCATCGAAGTCCACGCGAGCGGGGTGAATCCGAGTGACGCAAAGGCTCTACTCGGAAGGATGCCGAACCTGGTCTGGCCGCGGACGCCGGGCCGCGACTATGCCGGGATAGTGGTCGAGGGGCCCGGCGACCTTGTGGGCAGAGAGGTCTGGGGTACCGGGGGCGATTTAGGCATGCGGCGGAACGGCAACCACGCGGAATATGCAATCGTCGATACCGCCGGCATTGCCGAAAAGCCCGGCAACCTCTCCATGCACGAAGCAGGCAGTCTCGGCGTCTCCTGGACCTGCGCGTATATGGGGATGGTTGACGGCGCCCGTGTCGCGGACGGGCAAACGGTTGCCGTGCTTGGCGCCAATGGCGCGGTCGGTCAGGCGTCGGTTCAGCTCGCCGGCGCCGCCGGCGCCCGGGTCATCGCCGTTGAACGCTCCCGCGATGATTACGCCGGTCACGCCGCCGGCGAGGTCGAAGTCATAAACCTCTCCAAGGAGCCTGACCTCAAGGAAGCCATAATGGCTCGTACCGATGGCAAGGGCGCGGAGATCATCATGAACTCCGTCGGCAGCCCATATTTTGAGACGGCGCAGACCTGCCTCGCGCGGTTTGGATGTCAGATCATTATCTCCACCCTCATCGAAGAGGTGCCGATCAACTTGAGGGTTTTCTACCGCGCCAACCTGAGAATGGTCGGCGTAAGCAACTTGGACTACGACAACATTCGCTCGGCTGAAATCATGCGTGCCATCCGGCCCGGTTTCGAGGACGGAACCTACAAGCCCTACGCCATTCTGGACGATTGCGTCTTTGGTCTTGACCGGGCGACGGACGGTTACAAAGTTGTCTTGGAAGACGTGCGTCGAGACCGAATTGTCATCGACCCGAAAGCTTAGTCCGGTTCCATGACCTCACTTGATTGCTTCGTCGACGGTGCAGAAGACCTCACAACGATTCGTCTCGTTTCGCGTGACGACTTGTCCGAGTTTGTTGACGCCCAGCCCGCTCATGTCGGCGATTGGATCAAAAAACTGGGGTTCGAAGCCAAACAGGGGACCCGCTGCCCGGTCCCGGACGCGACCGGTGCGCTCGCCGAGATTCTCGTTGGTATCGGCGACGACGGTCTTCGCCTCGGGACACTGTCGGAATTGCCGACTGGATTAGCCGGCGGGACCTATGCGATTGAGCGGACAGATCTGGAAAACCTCGATATCGCGGTCCTTGGCTGGGCCCTCGGCGCATACTCGTTTGACCGCTACAAGGATAACGATCGACCGGATGTGCGGCTGATTTGGCCGGAAAGCGCCGATCGCCGGAGCGTCGAAATGGCGGCGGAGGGTACGTATCTGGTCCGCGACCTTATCAACACGCCGGCTGAGGACATGGGGCCTTCCGAGCTCGCGGCGGCCGCCAGACAGGTGGCGGACGAGCATGGCGCCGCTTTCACCGAGATCGTCGGGAATGATCTGCTGGAGGAGAATTATCCGGCGGTTCACGCCGTCGGCCGGGCGAGCGACGATCCGCCCCGGCTCATCGACATCCTGTGGGGCAATCCCGACGCGCCCAAAGTAACGCTGGTGGGAAAAGGAGTTTGCTTTGACACAGGGGGGCTTGATCTGAAACCCGCCAGCGGCATGAAGCTGATGAAGAAAGACATGGGCGGCGCCGCACACGTCCTGGGTCTGGCGAAAATGCTGATGACGAACGGGCTGGACATCCGGCTAAGGGTCCTCGTCCCGGCTGTGGAAAACAGCGTCGCCGGCAATGCACTTCGGCCCCTTGATGTCGTCTCCACCCGCAAGGGCCCGACCGTGGAGATCGGCAACACGGACGCGGAGGGCCGCGTCATCCTGGCGGACGCACTGGCCGAGGCCGCCGGTGAGGATCCGGAGCTATTGATTGATTTTGCCACGCTCACCGGCGCGGCTCGTATTGCCCTCGGTACGGAACTGCCGGCGCTGTTCACAAATGACGACGATCTCGCCGCGGCCCTCGCCGCCCACGGAACGGATACCGAGGACGCGGTCTGGCGGATGCCCCTGTGGGCCGGTTACCGCAAAATGGTGGACGGCAAGGTTGCGGACCTGACCAATGCGCCGGAAGGGGGTTTTGCCGGGGCGATTACGGCTGCTTTGTTCCTGAAGGAGTTCGCCGAACCGGCGCGCCGTTGGGCACACTACGATGTCATGGCATGGAACACGTCGTCGCGGCCGGGCCGGCCGGAGGGCGGTGAAGCCATGGGAATCCGGGCGCTTTACGCTCACATTGTTTCCGAATTCGGATAAGCGGCGGACGGGTTCCTTTAGGCGCTCCGGGTCCGAGCCCGGCCCCCCGGCCGATAGCGAAACAAATACGTTGGTAAAATCGCCTCCGCGGCCGTCGGCCGTATCCCCAGATCAGCCAAGGACTTCGCGCCCGCGGAAACCACATTGTCGGTCCTCAACTGTTTGACTTGATCCCGGGTCAACAGGGGCTTCGGCAACATCTCGAGAAAAAAGGCTTTCATTGACAATAAACCCAAAGGCACCGGAAAAAGGATCCGCCTCCGACCCGTTTCCTTCAAGATCAGCTGCATAATCTCCCGGCTTGAATAGACCGTGGGCCCACCGAGCTCAAACGTCTGACCATCGAAAGCGGAATCCGATAATCCGGCGATAACCGCCTCGGCGGCATCGCCGACGAACACCGGCTGAAACTTGGTTCCGCCGGGCTGCGACGTACCGAAGACGGGCAAAAACGCGCTGATACGCGTGAAACCCGCGAACATATTGAAGAACCCGTCTTCCGGCCCGAACAGGATGCTGGGCCGAAGTATAACGGCCCCGGGGAATGCAGCGAGTACAGCCTGTTCGCCGGCCGCCTTGGTACGACCGTACTCGGCGAGGGAATGGGGATCGGCTCCCAAGGCAGACATATGGACGAGGCGCTTCAGACCGGCGTCCGCCGCGGCCCTCGCCACATTGGAGGCACCGTCCACGTGGACGGACTGAAACGTCTGCCGTCCGCTCTCATAGAGAATACCCACGAGATTTACGGCGCCGTCCGCGCCATCCATCGCCGCGGCAATGCTCGACGGATCACAGATGTCGGCCGCGACGGGAACGATCTGACCGACATCTCCCGCCGGCTTTAGGAAACCCGCCGATTCGATATTCCGAACCGCCACGCGGATTCGATTTCCCCGCTCGGCCAGCCGCTTGACCAGATGCCGGCCAACGAAACCGGATCCGCCAACCACGGTTATCGTCTTGTTTTCCATTCTTCGTCCTCTGAGCCGGAACACCCCGGCGGTCCGCCGGCAGGTGCGACCGATATTCATAGCGCCCGGCCGCCACTCGCTCAACCGTTGCCCGGCCCGAGAGGCGGGTGACGGTTGAGCCGGCGAAACCCGGTTGACAGCCTTTGGGTTGAGAAGTACGACCTACAGCCCGCCGAGCCGGGACGGTTCGCCGGATGGTCGCCCAGGTGGCGGAATTGGTAGACGCGCTGGCTTCAGGTGCCAGTGGCCGCAAGGCCGTGGAAGTTCGAGTCTTCTCCTGGGCACCAATTCCCTTGGCATAGTTGGTGCCGGTTTCGACAATTGCGCAATGGATGATATGACGTGACCGTGGAGTTGTATCAGGGTGATCTTCCGGCCGGGCTTGATCTCGGCGAGACCGTCGCTGTCGATACGGAGACGCTCGGCCTCAATCCGCAAAGGGACCGTCTTTGCCTCGTACAGCTATCGTCCGGCGACGGAAACGCGCATCTGGTTCAGCTATCCAATGGGAACTATGACGCACCGAATTTGAAGCGCCTGTTCGAGGATGAAACGGTCATCAAGTTGTTTCATTTCGGGCGGTTTGATATCGCCATGATCAAGCGGTATCTCGGTGTCGTGTGTCGCCCGGTCTATTGCACCAAGATCGCTTCAAAGCTGTCGCGAACCTATACGGATCGGCATGGTCTCAAAGACCTCTGCACGGAGCTGATTGGCGTGGATCTCTCCAAGCAGCAGCAGCAATCCGACTGGGGCGCCGCGGAGCTGACGCCGGAACAACTGGAATATGCGGCTTCCGACGTGCTCTACCTGCACCGCCTTAAGCAGTCATTGGATGAAAGACTGGCCAGAGAAGGAAGGGCAGCCCTTGCTGAAGCTTGCTTCGAGTTTCTCCCACATCGGGCGGAGCTCGACCTGGCTGGCTGGGAAGACCAGGATATCTTCTCGCACGCCTGATTCGGCAGCGCGTGACCGACAATCTACAGCGGATATTGTGGTATGCGATTTCTATGCCGAATCGGCGGGATTTGTTGACCTTTAGCCGGCCGGGTCGCATACTGCGCCCGAGAGGTGCCCGGAATCCAAGTGTTTTTCGCGCATCGGCGGAATGCCTTTGGCGGGCGCCGCCCAGCCGCGCGAACATAACCCCGGCCTCCATTTCGACGAGAGTGTTTGTCCAGAGATGAGCAATCCGACGCCCCTTCGACGCGATGATGGTCAAGATGGGTCCAATAAATCCGACGAAGACCTGCGGGCGGCAGCGCGCGTTCTATCGCTCGCCAAAGATGGTCTGGAGGCGCTGCTAAACGGCCTGGACGGAAACTTCACCAGTGCCTTGGATTTGCTTCAACAAACCCATGGCCGGGTCATCGTCACCGGAATGGGGAAAAGCGGAGACGTGGCCAAGAAGATTGCCGCTACCTTGGCGTCAACCGGTACGCCTGCCTACTTCGTTCATCCGGCAGAGGCCAGTCACGGTGATCTCGGCATGATCGTGAAACAGGATACCGTGGTAGCGCTATCGAACTCGGGGGAAACACCGGAACTTTCGGATATTACCAACTACGTAAAACGGTTCGGCATTCCCCTGATCGCCGTGACCGGCCGGGCCGACAGCGCTTTCGCAGTCCACGCGGACGTCGCCCTCGTGCTCCCCGCAGTCGATGAGGCCTGTCCCAATGGCTTGGCGCCAACCACCTCGACCACCATGATGATCGCCCTGGGAGACGCGCTGGCCATAGCAATGATGGAGCGCAAGGGCATATCGGTGACTGATTACAAGACCTTTCATCCCGGGGGGCACCTGGCAGAACGGGCGCTCCGGGTTTTGAGCGTCGCCGATCTCATGCACACCGGCGACGAGCTTCCGATAGCATCAATCGAAACGCCAATGCCTGAAGTTTTGGCCGAAATGACCGATAAACGGCTGGGCTGTATTGCCGTCACCAGCGGAGAGGATCTGGTGGGCGTTATCACCGATGGTGATGTGCGCCGGCACATCTCCGGCGACATTTTGGAAATGAACGCCAAAGACGTTATGACGGCGGACCCCCGGACAATATCTCCCGGGGCGCTGGCCAGTGAGGCCGTACAGCTAATGAATGATCATGAGATTACGAACCTGCTTGTAGCCGAAGGCCGCGAGCTTTCCGGCGTGATCCACATTCACGACTGCATGCGTGCGGGGGTGGTGTGAGGCGATGGACGGGCAAACCGCAGCCACGACCACTGTGACCCCGGCGAATAGGTCCGCGGATATTTTTACCGCATCCGCACGCAGCGAAAACCGGCGCAGCAGTGTCGGCTACAGCCGGTTCGTTTCGTTCATGAAATTTATCCTGCCGGCGGCGGCGTTACTTTTGGTCGTCCTGGTTGTCGTTTGGCCACAGTTCGACTTCAAAAATCAAAGGTTTGGCCTCCAATTCACGAAGCTGCAAGCGACGGAGGGTGATGTGCCCGCGATGGTCAATGCCCGCTTCGTCGGCTCGGATCGAAAAGAGCAGCCGTATACAATTACCGCTGACCTCGCGAGAAACCTCTTATTCGGCGGCAAGTCCGTCGAACTTGAGATGCCCAAGGCCGATATCACGGCGCGGGACGGCAGTTGGATCGTACTCACTGCCAATTCAGGCGTCTATGATCAGGATAGCAAGAAGCTCGGACTCGAAGGCTCGGTGAAGCTGTTTCACGATGCAGGGTACGAGTTCAACACCAAGACAGCGCAGATCGATTTAGGCCTCGGCAATGCCGAGAGCAATTCACCCGTTCGCGGTCAGGGGCCGTTCGGCCAACTGGAGGCCCAGGGATTTAAGCTGGAAAACAAGGGTCAGACCATCTATTTCACCGGCAAATCCAAACTCGTGATCTTTCCAAAGTTGGCGCAGGAGGTTCAATGATTCGCGCCGGAATTCCGATCGGACCCGTACTCGCCATGTCGCTGGGAATCGTGGCCGCGTGTCCGGTTTTTGGACAATCACTAAACCTCGCCAGCGATGCCGATGGCGGCCCCATAGAAATATTTGCCGATGACGGCATCGAGTGGCAGCGGGGGAATGAAGTATTGATCGCCCGCGGCAACGCCAGAGCCGTGCGCAAAGACATCTCGGTGACAGCGGATGTCCTCAGGGCCCACTACGCGAGCCGTAGCGATGGCGCCACGGAGTTGTCGCGACTGGATGCGGCCGGTGGCGTCAAAATCGCCTCGCCGTCGGAAAACGTCACCGGCGATTCCGCCGTGTACGATCTTGAAAAGGCCATCCTTGTGGTGGCCGGCGATCACGTTCGATTCGATACCGACAATGATCGAATTACCGCCAATCAGCAGATGGAGTATTGGGAGCGGCAGCAAATGGCGGTCGCCCGGGGTCGCGCCGTCGGTCTTCACGATGGCAAGCGAATACGCGCCGAAGTGTTGGTGGCCTTTCTCCGCCCCGACCAACAGGGCAAATCTCGGGTCTTCCGCGTACAGGCGTTCGACAATGTCGTTATCCAGACCGAAATCGACACGGTTCGGGCGAACGAGGGCACGTACAATGTGGATTCGGGGATCGCCACATTGATCGGAAACGTCAGGATTACCCGCGGTGAAAATCAGCTCGCCGGAGACCGTGCCGAGGTCGATTTGAACACCGGGATTAGTAAGCTGTTAAGCGATCCCGGTCAGCCTGTCCGGGGCCTGCTGGTTCCCAAGAAATAAGCATTGAAAGCCTACGCACGACAGATGGCCGTGAGCATGATACAGAACACCGACATATCGGAGCCTCGCCAGTGAACAGACAGCCCCGCAAACAAGACCGGCGGCGGTCCGGCCCGACGGACGGTCAGGTGGCAAATACCCCCCGGATCGTTGCCGAAAATATTCGCGGTCTGTCGGCCCGCAATCTCGGTAAGCGTTTTGATAAACGGCCGGTTGTCCGAGGCGTGTCGATAGCGATCGACCGGGGTGAGGTCGTCGGGTTGCTCGGTCCAAATGGAGCAGGCAAGACGACTTGTTTCTATTTGATTACGGGACTCGTTGCGCCGGATTCGGGTTCGATCGTCCTCGACGGCGAAGACATCACCGAATTGCCCATGTATCGGCGGGCCCGACTGGGGATTGGATACCTGCCCCAGGAAGCCTCCATCTTCAGAGGATTAACGGTCGAGAACAATATCCGCGCGGTTCTTGAAGTCATCGAGAAGTCTCGTGACCGGCGCGAGGCGATGCTGGATGCGCTACTGGCTGAATTCTCGATTACCCATCTCAGGAGAACCCCTGCGCTGGCGTTGTCCGGGGGTGAACGCCGCCGGGTAGAGATCGCGCGAGCCCTGGCCTCGCGGCCAAGCTTTGTACTCCTGGACGAACCGTTAGCCGGGATCGATCCGATCGCCGTCAGTGACATTCGCGACCTCGTGGCCCACCTCAAGGACCGGGGCATAGGAGTGCTGATAACCGATCATAACGTCCGCGACACCCTCGACGTGATCGACCGGGCCTACGTCATCCATGACGGAATGGTTCTGATGCAAGGCACTGCTTCCGATATCGTCGGCAATGAAGACGTGCGCCGAGTCTATCTCGGCGACCAATTCAACCTTTAGACTACTGATGGCCATAGGCCCCCGCCTCGAACTCCGCCAGGGACAATCCCTGGTGATGACGCCCCAGCTCCAACAGGCGATCAAACTGCTCCAGCTATCCAATGTTGAGGTTGTCGAGTATGTGGAGGGCGAACTCGCCGAAAACCCCATGCTCGAACGGGACGAAAACAGCCAGGAACAGTTTGACGAGCCTGATCGTTCCGGGGAACAACCGGCGGAAAGCGAGAGCAACCCGGAGGAGGCCGACAATTCAGCCAACCTTGAGTTCGCTGACGCTGATTCACCGGAAACACCCCAAGTCGAAGCACTCGATGCCGACTATCAGAACGATTGGACGGATGACGGCACCGCGCCGCGGCCGGCGGATTATTCGCCAACCGGGGGCGGCGGCGGTTCCGGCGAAAGCACCGCTACAATTCTTGAGCAAACCCTCTCTCAAGAAGTTTCTCTCCGCGACCACCTTATGGCGCAGATCACCGTCGACATCAAAGACCCGGCTGATCGCCTGATTGCAATTCAACTTATCGAGTCACTGGATGAGGCAGGTCGAATCGCCGACGAAGTAGATACTGTTGCCGAACGTCTGGGCTGCCCCGCGGGAAAGGTAGAGTCGGTGCTCTCCCAGCTTCAACTGATGGATCCACCAGGTATTTTCGCCCGGTCATTGGTCGAATGCTGGGCCATTCAGCTCCGCGAACGGGATCGACTGGACCCGGCAATGGAGCGTCTGCTGGAAAATGTCGAACTGCTGAAACAACATGACTATTCTGCCCTTTCCAAACTGTGTCACGTAGATATCGATGATATCCGTGACATGATCGACGAAATTTGGGCCCTTAGTCATCGGCCGGCCGAGGCATTCGATCATGTGATGGCGCAGCCCATTACGCCCGACGTAGTCATGCGCTCCGGACCGGGCGGCAAATGGATCGTTGAACTGAACAGCGAAACTCTACCCAGAGTGCTGGTGAACAATAGGTACTATGCCGAGGTTTCCGCCGCAGTAAGAACCAAAGATGAGAAGGCCTACGTCGCAGAGAAATATCAATCGGCGCATTGGCTTGTTAAGGCTCTGCACCAACGGGCGACGACCATCCTCAAGGTGTCCCGGGAAATCGTCCTCCAGCAAGAGGCTTTTTTTGCCAAGGGCGTTGAACATCTCAAGCCTCTGGTACTGCGGGACATCGCCGACGAAATAGAAATGCACGAAAGCACCGTGAGCCGGGTGACTTCGAACAAGTACATCAACACGCCTCGGGGCATTTACGAGTTGAAGTACTTCTTCACCCAGGCCATCGCCTCGACGGTTGGCGGAGAAGCTCACTCGGCGGAAGCGGTGAGACACAAAATCAAGTCGTTGGTCGACGGAGAGACCAAGGATACCATTTTGTCCGATGACAAGATGGTCGAATTGTTGAATGCGGAGGGCATTGATATTGCCCGGCGAACCGTCGCTAAGTATCGAGAATCTATGAATATTCCGTCTTCGGTACAGCGTCGCCGCAACAAAGCGCTGCTGGCCGGTTGACCTGAGACATCCCTTTTCGGACTCGAAGACGACCGCCCCTTGACAGCCGTGACACCGGGTTCTAGGGTCCGGCCCGCTCGCGCTCAGCAGGAGCTAATTCGTCGTTATCGTTCATAAAAAACATTGCGCTTTAACGTGATCCCCTACGACATCTCAATTGGAATTCCGTCCGCAGCCACATTGGTGGAGACGCACCCCGGCTCCAGGGCCGGTCGGAAATCCGGCTTGGTTGTCCATCCAGGGTGATAGGCGCTGTATGGCTCTCTCGAATGAGCCGAAAACCTGGTCGAAGGAACGGCAATGGAAATCGCCGAACTCATAACCCCTGAAAGTGTAATTCCCAACCTCAAGGTCACCAGCAAGAAACAGGCACTTCAAGAGCTTGCGAAGCGGGCGGCGACATTGTTCGACATTGATGAACGTCAGGTTTTCGAGGTTCTGCTGGAAAGGGAGAAACTGGGCACGACCGGCGTGGGTAACGGCATTGCCATCCCACATGGAAAACTCGCCGATCTCAGCACACTTTATGGACTGTTCGCGCGGCTCGAACGACCGGTCGATTTTGATTCCATTGACGAGCGGCCGGTCGACCTGATTTTTCTCCTGCTCGCGCCGGAAAACGCCGGCGCGGAGCACCTGAAGGCACTTTCGCGGGTGTCACGCGTTCTGCGGGATAAGAGCGTCTGCGACAAGCTTCGCGCTACCGACACCCCTGAAGCGTTGTACTCGCTGCTGACGGACCACACGGCAAATCGCGCGGCTTAGGGCGCACCGCCCGACGAGAGCGACGAACAGGCGAGGTCCGTCGCGGCGTAGCAGGCGCTCCGCAAACAGGAACGCCAGGACGAGAGCGGATACAAGCTGCAGGGGCAAGCTCGGCATCACGGTGCCCTTATGACCCAAATCCGGATATCGGACGACCTAAAACCGGTTCGAGGACGCGCCCTCCCGATCCGGCTCCCATAGTCCGGCTCGTTCCGAGCAGCACGGGGGACAAGCGATGAAACATCTATTGGCAGCCGGATTCCTGCTTCTGGCCGTTCAGGCCGCCGCAGCGGAACCTGCGGGTTTTCGGAGCGTGACCATCCCTGCAGGGCATCACGGGCGCGAGATGTCCGGCGCGCTTTGGTATCCCTCCTCAGGCGGCGGGGAGGCAAATTCGTACGGCGAGAACGGCGTCTTTTTCGGCACTCGGGTCCTCGACGGCGCCCGGATGGCGGAGGGGCCGTTCCCCGTTATCCTGGCAAGCCACGGCCTCGGCGGCAATATTGGCGCGCTCGGCTGGCTGACTGCGGGCCTTGCCGAGGCGGGTGCACTTGTCATTTCGGTCAACCATCCGAACAGCACGACACGGGATTTCAATCTCCAGGAAGGCCTAAAGCACTGGACACGGACGCAGGACCTCCGGGCCGCGCTCGATTGGTTCGCCGCCCAGCCGGACATTGCGGCGCGAGCGGACTTCTCCCGGGTTTACGCGGTGGGCTACTCCGCCGGCGGTTGGACGGCGCTTGCCCTTGGGGGCTTGCGCGCCAACCTCCGGGGCTATGCCGCGCGTTGCGGGACCGCACCGCCCTCGCCCTGGCAATGCGCCGACCTCACCCGGCGCGGAGCCGACCTTTCGGCCTATTCGCCCGAGGATTGGGATGCCGATCGCAAGGACGACCGCATCCGTGCCGTAGCCGCCATAGACCCCGCGCTGACCTACGGTGTCGGAAGGGTCCACGCGCGCGACTTGGTGGAGCGGGTGCTGTTGATCGGACTCGGCAATAGGGAAACTCGACTGCCGGCAACTGAATTCAGCGCGACGGGGAGCGGGTTGGCCTCCCATCTGCCGGCCGCCGAGATTGAGATGATGGCCCCGGCCGCGCATTTTTCGGCCCTGCCGGCCTGCAAGCCGAGGGGCCCGGCGATCCTGGCCGCCGAAGGCGACGATCCGGTCTGCGACGACCCACCGGGCACGGACCGAGCGGCGCTGCACAAGCGCATCGTGGCCCGCATCGCGGCTTTCCTGGGCCTGTAGTGAAAATTCGATCCGCCTGAAACGGGTGGGCCCTGCCGATCCTGAACGGATTGCCCCACTTGGTGCGGCCTGGGTTCGGTCCTCGGATTGACGAGCCAGCGGCCGGAATCGGTCATCGGCGGCCTCCGAGTCGGCGGGACGGGGCGCGGGCTGCCTCCGGGTGCCAATATCCGGATTGTTTGGCTAGTGCACCCAGACGGGCAGGAGCCCCTCCTGGATTGCGGCGGCGGCAGCGATATCCTCATCCGGGGCAGCGCCGATCTGCTCGCCATTGGCAGCAAAAATTCCCGCGGCCTGCCTGCCGTCCTCGGTCGTGATCGGCCGCACGTAAGCCACTTCATCCATACCCCATAGGGCAAGGTCGGAGGCCGACACCAATGCCGAATCGAGATCGATGGGCTCGCCGGTGTCCGGGTTTTGGTTGTCCTCGGTCATTTCCGTTCCCCTTTCCTACTCGGCATCCACATCGATGGTTTGAGGTGACGCTTTTGTCCTGCCGGCTCCCTTCTCAATTCTGATGGAACGCACCTCGGGTTCAGGGATGGGGCGCCGCAAATCAATATGAAGCAAACCGTCTT
Source organism: Rhodospirillales bacterium (assembly GCA_965207535.1). Lineage (GTDB taxonomy): Bacteria > Pseudomonadota > Alphaproteobacteria > Rhodospirillales > UBA2165 > JAJDXO01. Next base: position 300,846 of record CBDBMR010000017.1, read on the forward strand.
CGAGCCGAGCCGCCGTGACCTCGATGCCCTCGGCGAGAACAAAAGCTCGCTGAAACTGGCGGGCGGCAATGCCGCGGTGGAGATAGACCCGATCCGTCCCGTCCTCGTCATTCCTGCCGCGAATGACCAGCTGGTTGTCTTCGATGGTAACGTCCAGGTCATCCAGCGTGAATCCGGCGACCGCCAAGGTAATGCGGATCTCTTCCTCGCCCACCTGTTCGATATTGTAGGGCGGGTAGCCCTCGGCGGACGCCTTCGACGCCCGGTCCAATACCCGTTCAAGCTGATCGAATCCGAGAAGTAGTGGGCTGTTGAAAACTGGAACACGCGCCATGGCCGTTCGTCCTCCTTAAGCGAGCGTGGCAGCGAGGCCCAAGCAAGGCGCCTCTGTTGGCGTCGGGTGCTCTCGGCGGCCACCTTGTGTGCACTGCCGGACCCGTCGTAATTCTAATTTGTGACAATTTCCGCCGCCGTCAAGCGTTACGGTGTCCGTCGGCTGGAACAACACGAAAATGGCCCGCCCTGACGATCCACCCAACGACCATCACCCATTGACCCAGGTCAAAGCGGCAGGACAGGCCCGCCGTTAGTGTCGTGATGATCGTTTTCCAAGCATGACGGGCACGAACCAAATGGTCCGCATGAGATAAGGAGATGGGCAAGAAGTGATGAAGGACATCCTGGTGCACATGGACGGCACCGAGCAAAACAAAGTCCGTGTAGAACTGGCCGCGCAGTTGGCGCAACAGTACGAAGCTCACCTGACCGGCCTGTTTGTCCTCGCCGATCCGTTCATCCCCATATACGACGCGGCCCAATTGCCGCCGGAATTTTACGAGGAACAAGAAACACTGGACAAGCAGCGGGCCGAAGCGGCGGAGAACATGTTCCGCGGGATAGCCGGGCCAACGGGTGTTTCCGCGGAATGGCGCGTCGATCAGGGACCCAAAGCGGACGTTGTCGCCACGCACGCACATTACTGTGACCTGGTCATCGCCGGCCAGCGCAACCCCGAACAGCCGGCCGGCGGCGACGTGCCCGACGGCCTGCTGCTGTCAATCGGCCGGCCGATCCTGATTTTGCCTTACGTGAGCCAATCCGCGGACATGGGCAAACGCATTATGGTTGCCTGGAACGCCAGTCCGCAGGCAACGCGGGCGGTTCATGACGCCATTCCAATTATGTCGCAGGCCGACCATGTCGACGTGATTGCCATAAATCCGAACGGCGGACACGGCGAAATACCCTGTGCGGACATCAGCCTCCACCTCGCCCGGCACGGCATCAAATGTGAAGCCCAGTCGATCACCGTCAACGATATCGGTGTTGCAGACATGCTGCTCTCGCGAGCCGCCGATCAGAGTGCCGATATGATAGTGATGGGCGCGTACGGACACGCCCGTTGGCGGGAATGGGTATTCGGGGGGGTGACTGCCCACATGCTCGATCACATGACCGTCCCGGTCCTGATGGCCCATTAAGGTCCCGGGGGGCGGCGGGAACTCTCGCTTGATCACGGTCAATCCGACCACGCCCCAGGCAATCTAAACTTCGGGAATATCTGAGAGGCGCACCCCATGCCCGTACTTTACAGCGATCGCCCAAGACTCCCGGATTGTCCCCTTGTCGCAAACTGCTCCACACGGTGCGCTCAATCCCAACGGGACGTGACCGACATGAGCAATATCCGATCCGCCGCCGGCATGTTTGTCGAACGGTTTGGACGGGATGCATTGGCACAAGCCGAACTCCGCGCCGATGAATTGCTTTCCGTCGGCAACTACGAGGGCCGGGCGCGATGGCAACTGATCGGCCGTGAAATCGGCGCGATTTTTGGGGCCGATTGATCTTGCTTGACAGGCGTCAATGCGAGATCAATGGCTTTTCGTCACCATGTTTCCGGAACAGTGACAGGAGGATTCAATGTTCGCCAAGGATATCATGACGACCAACGTCATCACCGTCGGCCCCGACGAGCCCGTCGCCGATATTGCGAGGCTTCTGATCGAACGCGGCATCAGCGCCGTTCCGGTCGTCGATGTCGACGGCATCTTGCACGGCATCGTCAGTGAGGGTGACTTGGTGCATCGCATACGTGGCGATCACGAACTTCCGCGCTCGTGGTGGCTGAGCCTGTTGGGCGACCCCAAAGACACACCTCGGGAGTACTTGAGGTCCCACGGCAAAACGGCCGCCGATGTAATGACCGCCGACGTCATCTCGGTCACCGAGTTTACCGCGGTTTCCGAGATCGCGGAGACCTTGGAGACCAAGCGTATCAAGCGGGTCCCGGTGGTCGAGGATGGCAAGCTCAAAGGCATCGTGAGCCGGGCGAACATCATCCAGGCATTGGTTGCGGTGAAAGAGACCGGACTGCCCGAGACCGACGCCAGCGATCAGGAGATTCGCGAGGCCGTCATCGCCGAGTTCGACAAGCACGCCTGGTCCGGATCATCGACCATCAATGTCGTGGTCAAGGACGGTGTCGTGCGCCTCTGGGGTTTGGTCGGTTCCGAGGAAGCACGGAAGGCCGTACACCTGGCGACCGAGAGCATCAACGGCGTGAAGTCGATCGAGGACAACCTCAGCGTCGCCGACCGCGTACCGGAGTACCTTTAGCAGATTCTCCCGTGCCGGGTTTTCGGCCCGGACACACGTTCCCCAAATAGCCCGCATTTCTCACCAGGGTCATGGTCTGCGCGGCGCTGTCGGGTCGACAGAGCAGGAGAGGCGCGCCGTGCGATGCGGTGACATCGGGCAAGCGCCTCGACGCACGCTGTCGGCCCGAGAGCGCCGCCCTTCGGGTCGCGCCCAGGCGCCCGCCCGCGTCGTCACGGCCCTCAACCGTAGGTGCCGCTACGCTTTTCGGGCCGTTCCTGGCGGCTCGACCGCCTGGACGCGACGCAGGCCGTAACCCTGGTGAGAAATACGGGCTCGGGCCTGATCAGATCAGGCCCTGCTTTTCTGTCATCATTGTGCCGCTTGGGTCGCTCGATGTCCGCGTACGGCTTCGATCAGCTTCTCCACATCTTCTTGGCGCGTGTCGAACGCCATGACCAGCCGAACACGGCTTCGGCCTCCGGACTCTTGGGCATAGAAGACAAAGCCCTGCTCCATGAGCTCGCCGGTTGTCGAAGCGGGCCATTCAGCAAAGACCATATTGGCTTCCACCGGGTGAAGTATGTCGACGGCCGGTATTTCGGACAACCCCGACCCAAGCCGCGCGGCCATGGCATTGGCATGATCCGCCAGAGCGAGCCAAAGACCGCCGCTCAAATACGCCTCCCACTGTGCGGTCAAGAAGCGCATCTTCGAAAACAAGTGGCCGCCCCTTTTTCGCCGGTATGCGAATTCCTCACCGTCGGCAGGATCGAAAAACACCACGGCCTCCGCCGCCAGCGTGCCGTTCTTCGTTGCGCCGAAACTCAACGCGTCAACACCGGCCTTCCAGGTGGTCTCGGCGGGTGATACGCCCATCGAGGCGACCGCGTTGGCAAACCGGGCCCCATCCATGTGAAGCCGCATGCCGTACTCCCGGCAGCAGGATGCCAGGGCCTTGATCTCTTCGGGCGTATACGCCGTCCCGGATTCACTCGCCTGGGTGATGCTGACGGCCGACGGCTTTACATGATGAACCGGCGGCACCGCCTTTGCGATGGCAGGTTGCAAAACAGCCGGGGTCAGTTTTGCGTGCTCGCCGCCGACCGGGATCAACTTGCCGCCGTAATGCTCGGGGGCGCCGGCCTCATGTACTTGAATATGAGCGTCCTCGTGGCAGTAGACGCCGCCATAGGGTGGGACCAACTGCGACAGCGAAAGCGAGTTGGCCGCCGTGCCCGTGGCGACAAAGAAGACCGAAACCTTCTTTTCGAAGACCTCGTTCATCAATGCCTCGGCGCGCGCCGTATACGAATCCGCCCCATACGGCATTTCCGGCCCCGCTGCCGCGGCCGCGCTCACGGCCTCGATGATCTCCGGCGCTGCACCGGTTACGTTGTCACTTGCGAAATTCAACGGACGATTCCTGCTGTTGTGTCCGGAATGTCATATCACGGCTTCCCCCGCTTGATCGACACCCTCGGAGCCCTCATGCTGCGATCCGAAAAACGGAGATGGCGGTGGCTATACTGATATTCAACTCGGTCCGCGGCACCGATGAGCAGTGGGCGGAACTCCTCGGGCAGGCGTTGCCGGATGATGAAGTGCGGTCCATGGACACTTTGGGTGATCCCGCCGAAATCGAGTTTCTGGTCTTCGGGCGGCCCATCTTCAAGGACTTGCCCAAGTTGCCGAACCTGAAGCTGATGATGACCATGCTGGCAGGAGTCGACGGACTGTTGGGCAAGACGGAGATGCCCGACGCACCCCTTACCAAAACCGAACCGCCGGGCGGCGATCCGCAAATGACCGAGTACTGCCTGCTGCAGATCCTCCGCCATCACCGGCAGATGCCGGCCTACCAGGCTCAACAACGTGAGCACAACTGGTCGCCCCTGCCACAGCCCAAACCGCATGAACGGACCGTCGGATTTTTTGGTTACGGCACGCTTGCCAAGCCGATGACGGAATTGATCGGTTCTCTCGGCTTCGATGTCATCGCCTGGGCGCGGACAGCCAAATCCGATGCGCCGATCGAAGTGTTCCATGGCGCCGAGGGATTTCACTCGTTTCTGGCCAAAACGGAAATCGGCGTGCTGATGCTGCCGCTGAATCCCCACACCCGGGAAATGATCAATCGGGACGCATTCGATGCCATGCCCGACGGCGCATCCATCATCAACCTGGCGCGCGGCGGGCTGATCAATCATCAGGACCTGATTGCAGCCTTGGATTCCGGGAAACTGGCCGGCGCGACCTTGGATGTTACCGAACCCGAACCCTTACCCGAAGACAGTCTCCTCTGGGACCACCCGAAGATCACCATCATGCCCCACGTGGCACGCCGTCCGCCGGTCGAGCAGATGGTGCCCCAGGTTGTCGACAACATCCGCCGGTTTCGAGCCGGAGAGCCGCTGCAGCAAGTGGTGGACTGGTCTCGCGGCTACTAGCCCGCATTTCTCACCAGGGTTACGGCCGGGCAAAGAAGGTCGACTTCATGGACGGCCGTTCGCAGAAATCACCATACCAAGCGGCGAGCCTGGGCCGCTCCGCCTTCCAAGCCAACTGCGGAACCCGGAACTCCACATATCCGATCCCACAGGCGACGGCGATCTGACCGATATTGAGCGGCCCGTCCAACTGGGCAATATCACCATCCAGCGTATCCAGCGACCGCATGATTTTTCGGGTTTGACTCTTTACCCATCCCTCGGATCGATGCTCTTCGGGACGGAATTCCTCCACCCCGACGAGGACGGCGGCATCACCTATGCCGTCCCCCAACGCTTGCAATCGCAGCGCTTCCCAGCGCTCGGGACCCGGCGGCGGAAACAGGGGCGGGCCGGCATGCCGGGCGTCCAGATACTCGCAACAAACGCAGGAATCGTAGAGGACCCGGCCGTCATCCAAAACCAGGGCCGGAATCTTGCCCAACGGATTGTGCTCGGGGACGCGTTCACGCTGTTCCTCCGGCGAGCCCATCATGATCACCTCGATCGCGGACTCCTGACCGGTTTCGAGAGCAGTGACACGCACCTTTCGAACAAAGGGGGACGCCGGCCGGGCATACAGTTTCATTCGGATCCTCCTCTGCTGGACCAGTCTAGCATGGCCGTTGTTCGGCGGAACGGCAAAGCGGTACTTGAGCGGCCGCTTACGCCCCGCGGGCGGTGGCGGTCCCGGCCGAGGAAGGCCCCTGATTTTCGACCTCGGCGGCAATCGCCAATACCTGTTTCGAGAGTATCGCCCACGCAACCAGTCCGATGAGGCTGGCCCCGAGCAGCGGAATCTGGACCCCGGTCATATTGGCGACCCAACCGATTCCGATGGCGCCAAGTGCCGGGAACCCGACTCCAACGACGGCGTTGATGCTGAACACGCGCGCGCGAAACTCCTGCGCGACGGCATTCTGTATGAGGCTCATGGACGCGGTCTGGGCGCTGACGACGGCGATCCCAATGAAGAACATGGGCAGCAGAGCGAGCCAAAACACGTCGATCAGCGCAAAGGCGGCAACGCCCAGCGCCCCCAATGCCGAAGCTCCCAGCAAGATTCGGGTAAGGCCTTCGGTCCGGCCGCGCCGCGCCAACCAAAGCCCACCGGTCATCGCACCGAGACCGGTAGCGCTCGCCAGGATGGCGAGACCATCTGCGCGCCGGGCGAATACTTCGTCGGCGACACCGGCCAGCATTTCCAGATACGGAAGCACGAACAGGGCAATGATTGCAGACACGGACATAATCAGCCGGATGCCGCGGTGACCAAAGGTGTAGGTAAATCCTGCGCGAAGATCGGCGATTAGCTCAAACTTCCTGGGCTCCGCGTTCTCCCATCGGCTTTCATCGATACGCAAAAGGCTCAACAGGAACACTGCCATGGCGGCGCCAACCGCATAAACGATGAGGGCAACACCGGCGCCGAGGGTCGCGATGATGGCCCCTCCAAGGACCATGCCAAAGAAATTCCCTCCATGAAATGTCGCGCTGGATACGCCTATCGCCGCCGAAAGCAGATCTCTCGGGACAACCGCATGAACAAGCGCGCCGCGGGCGGCAACGTTGAAGGCCCGGCTGGTGCCTGAAAGAAGCGCCAACGCGAGCAGGAGCTCGATGGTCATCAGACCGGTCATCACAAGAATCGCCATTGCCAGCGCGCTCAGGCCGCCGACCGTCGTCGATATCTGAAGTTGAATGCGGTGGCCGTATCGATCGGCGGTCGCACCGGCGATCGGTCCGAAAAACAGCGTCGGGACCATATTGGCCGCGCCGATAATGCCCAGCCAGGCAAAGGATTCCGTGAGCTCCCAGGTTACCCATTGGATAGCGATACGGTTGACCCACACACCAAGAATCGTTGCGAGGTGCGCCGACCAATAGATGCGGTAGTTTCGGTTTGCGAAGGCGCGGCCAATGCCGCCTGTCAAATTGTCCAATTGGCGAGCCCGGCCTAGTCGGCCTGCCGGAGCGGCCCGTCAGCCTGTTTCCAGGCGTCGATGCCGCCCCCGATGTGCCGGGCATTCGCAAATCCGGACTCGCGCAGGGCATCAAGCGCCAGCGCAGAGCGTTCACCATAGGCGCAGTAGAGAACCAACCGGCGGCCGGTGCGGCCGGCGAGTGCATTCAACATGCCGCCCGGTTTGATTTGTTCCTCGAACCGCGCGTACGGCACATGCACGGAGCCCGGGATAACGCCGCTCTTCTCCCGCTCACCCTCTTCCCGCAGGTCGATGTAAATCAAATCTCCCCGGCCAAGCTCGCTGACGGCATCTTCAACGCTCAGGGTGGCGTCCGCCCGTTCTCCGGCGTCCTGTTGCAGGCCAATCGCCAAATTGGCCGGCACCGCCACATCCATCATCTTCGGGTCGGGAAGGCCTAGATTATCCATCAGCTCCGCATATTCGTCCGCCGAGCCGACTTGCAGGCGCGGGTTCCAGGCCCTCTCTTCTCCAATGGTCGAAACGGTATCGCCCTTATAGTCATGCCCGGGGTAGACCAGGGTCTCATCAGGCAGCTTGAGCAGTTTGTTGAATAGCGAGTCGTAGGCCTGCCGGGGATCGCCGTTCTGAAAATCGGTCCGGCCGGTACCGCGGATCAGCAGCGTATCGCCCGTAAAGACCCTGTCGGGCAGCACAAAACAGTAGGAATCGTCGGTGTGGCCCGGCGTGTACATCGCGGTCAAGGCTACCCCCTCGATCTCGACCGGCTCGCCGTCACCGACCCGCATGGATACCCGGTCCACCTTTGCCTGCTCCCCGATGACCGTCACGCAGCGTGTCGCATCCCGCAGCAATCCCAACCCGGTAATGTGGTCGGCATGGATATGAGTATCGACCGCCTTGGTCAGGCGGAGGTCAAGCTCGTTGAGGAGTTTGAGGTAGCGTTCGACCTGGTCGGCGACGGGATCGATAATCAGCGCCTCGCCGCCGGGACCCGCCGCGATCAGGTAGGTATAGGTCGATGATACGCTGTCGAACAGCTGCCTGAACAACATGAAACCAGCCCCCACGTCCGATCATCTCCCCGCATCATCGGGGAGGCGGATGTAGCTCATCCCGAAAATGTAGAGCATCGGCCGGGGATCGGGAAGCACCGACGGGCCGCCGGAATCAGCAGATGGTGTGACGGTAAGGAAGCCTCAAGCTATCCAATTCATTGAGCCACTTCTCGTCCTCCGCATCGACGGGTTCGAGCGCCATGCGTGATGCGATGTAGTGCCCGGCCGGCGGATCGGACCTGTTCCAACGCACGATCGAGGCCGCCACGAAGACCAGTGCGGCAAGGGCGGCGGCCAATGGAATTCCCATGAAGATGAATAGAGACAACGGGCTCATGGCTTCAAGGATGCGGAGGACCGGTCACCAACAGAACCGGCGGACCATTGCCTCCCATCACATGGTGGAGGCGAAAACTGTTTGCCTCGGCAACCCGGCTCTCGAAGCTCTCGGGAATTTTCACGCCGGCTTCGCCCGTCAGCCGTAGCGTTTCAATTCGCCGGCGCCCGGGTTGGCGAGCCGGATGGCCTCGACGCCTGCGCCGCGGTCGATGATCGGAACGTCGGTGTTTTGCTCGGCACGCATCTTCCGGCGCAAGGCCGCCGTCGCGGCGTCATCGATGAACGGTTCGCCGTCTTCGACGCCGGCGATCACCACACCGTAGGCTTTCGCCGCGGCATCGGCGGACACCTTCCCCTGCCACACGTCGATCCGTACCGCCTCGATGTCCCGGTCCAGGGGATCGCCCCAGCCGCCGCCGCCCGTGGTTTCGACCCGCATCAGTTCACCCGATTTGATGGGAATCTCGTCCTCGAGGCCGCCTAGCTTCCGTTTGTCGCCTTCGGCATCGACGAAGACGCCGAACGGCTCGCCCGAACTGCCGCCCTTGACCCCGTAGCAGCCGAGCCGCACACGGTCGGCGGAGACCAAGGTGAAGCAGTCGACCAGCGGACGGTACTCCTTGAGATACCCGAGCCCGCCCCGAAATTCTCCGGCACCGCCGGAATTCTCCGCCAGCGCAAGCCGTTCGACCCGCAACGGGTACTGGGTTTCGGTATATTCGGCGGGTTGATTCCGCGAATCCGGGACAACGTGAATGGCATCCGATCCGTCCGCGTAGTACCGCCCGCCGCTGCCGCCGCCCAGCACTTCCCGTGACAGGAAATAGTCACCGTCGGCGTCGTAACCGTAGAACCCGGTGTAACGGATGGTCTCCTGATCCGCCGGCATTTTGCCCTCGACAGCTTGTGCGAGCACGTTGGCGAACAGGCTCAAGCACCGGAGCAGGAGGAAGGCGCGCGCATTGGTCGGTGCCGGCCGGATGGGCGTGATGAGAGATCCCTTGGGCGGAAACACGACCTCGAAGAGATCAACCATGCCTTCGTTGCAGGGAATCTCCGCCGCCCGCTCGGGGGTATCGGCCAGATTGCGCATGACCGGCGATACCCATTTGATCAGATACCGGCCCTCCGAATAGTCGGCGGCCCAATTGATCGGCCCGACCGCCTGAGGATCGGTGCCGTTGAAGTCGAGGACGATTTTGTCGTCCGTCTTGGTCATGGTGACGCAGATCTTATGCAGCAACGGATCGGTGAAGGCGTCATGCTCCACGTAATCCTCGGCGTAGTAGGTCCCGTTGGCGATCTTCGGCATGAGCTCGTTGAGAAAGATGTCCCGGGTGCGGTCGAAGATGGCTTGGAAGCAAGCCTCTACCGTCTCCCGGCCGAACCGCTCGAACAGCTCGGTCATCCGTGCCGACCCCATGAGGATGGCCTGCATTTCCGAGTCGACATCCGCCTCCAGCATTTCCGGCACCCGGCTGTTGCGGCGGATGATCTTGAACGCCTCGTCGTTGCGGACGCCCCGGTCGTAGAGTTTGATCGGCGGGATCATCAGTCCTTCCTCGAAGACCGACAACGCGGTTCCGGGCATGGAGCCCGGCACTTTGCCGCCGATATCGTCGTGGTGACCGAAGACCTGGATGTAGGCAACGATGGAACCGTCATGAAACGCCGGCACCGTCGAACACATGTCGGGCAGGTGGCCGATAGCCCCCTCGGTGTCATAGGTGTCGTTCATGAAGAACGCGTCACCCGGCTTCATGGTCTCCGGCGGGTAGTCGCGCAGCACCGCCTCGGGCATGGCCGAGTAGGACCGGCCGGTCAGTTTGCGGGCGAAACGGTCGAATAGTCCGACCCGATAGTCGTGGGCCTCGCGGATCATCGGGCTCCGGGCCGTCCGTTCGACGGCAAACTCGATCTCCCTCTCGATCGAATTCAACGTCCCTTCGACGATCTGAAGGATGATCGGATCGACCGTCTTGGCGCGCTCGCGGAGAGCAGCGATGTCAGCTTCCTGATCCGGTGTCCATCTCATGGCGCTTCACCTAGTTCTCGTTGCCCGCCGGCAGGACCAGCAGGTTCCGGTTGCCGTCGACGGATACCGACTGGCCGGGGAAAACCACCGTCGTCGATCCAAATTCCTGAACCACCAGGGGACCGGCCGCGCTCATCCCCGGTTCGAGATATCCGCGGAGATAAACCGGTGTCTCCACCCAAGCGTCGCCGAAAAACACCGGGCGTGTCTCGGAAGGCGAGGGAAAATCCGCTGGAGCGGACTTGCCGGCATTCAGCGCGGGTTTTGACACCGGACCGAGACCTGAAACACGGAAATTAACCAACTCGATTTTTTGGCTGTCACGGTAGCAATAGCCGAAGGTCCGCTCGTGAGCCGCGTGAAAATTCTCGGCCATCCGATCCAGCAGGGCGTCCGTCAAATCGCCGCCGGGCACCTCGACGCGCACTTCCATGGACTGGCCCCGGTAACGAATATCCGCCTGGCGCAGTACGGTGATATCTCCCGCGGCAACGCCGTCGGCCGCCAGCGTATCCACCGCCGCCGTCTCCAGGGTCCGGTATATGTCCGCCGCAGCCGCCGGGTTCAGGTCGTCCTGGTCGGTTACCTGGGTGAACACGTGGTCGGACCGATAGTCCACCATCAGCAATCCAAGAGCCGAGAGGTTGCCCGGGTTCGGCGGCACCAGACAGGTGCCGATCCCCAGAAGCCCGATGACCGCCGGCGATTGCGCCGGCCCCGATCCGCCAAACGACAATAATGTGAAATCCCTGGGGTCGATCCCGCGCTCGATGGTCATCTGGCGGATCAAGTTGGCCTGGTTCCAATTGGCGATTTCGATAATCCCGGCGGCAAGCCGTTCGGCGCTCAGACCGCCGCCCAACTCTTCGCCCAATGCCGAAATCCCATCCCGCGCGCGCTGCACGTTCAGCGGGATGCCGCCGCCGATGAGCTCGGGCGGAATGCGGCCCAGCACCGCCGACGCGTCGGTGATGGTCGGCGCGTCACCGCCATCCGGATAGCACATGGGTCCCGGGGACGCACCGGCGCTCTCTGGCCCCACCTTGAGCTGGCCTTCGCGGTTCACCCAGGCGATGGAGCCGCCGCCGGTCCCGACGGTTCGTATGTCGATCATCGGCAAGCGAACCGGAAATGGTCCGATGGAGGCGTCGGTGGTAAGCTGAGGCGCGCCGCCCTCCACGAGACAAATGTCGGTCGACGTGCCGCCGGCATCCAGAGTGATCAGATTCCTGAAACCGGCCGCCTCACCGACCGCACGGGCGCCGATAACGCCGGCCGCGGGACCGGACAACGCAGTTGAGATGGGCTTCTCGGCCACTTGCCCCGCGCTCAAGACCCCGCCCGAAGATTGCATCACCAGGAACGGCCGTTCCTTGAGAATGCCCGGCAGCTGCTCGGAAACATCCGAGAGATAGCGGCGCATCACCGGCTTCACGAAGGCGTCCACGAGCGTGGTCATGGCGCGCTCATATTCCCGGTATTCGGGCCAGACATCGCTCGACAAGGACACCGTCACGTCCGGACAGGCATCCTCGAGGATTTCCCGCACCCTCCGTTCATGGGCCGGGTTTGCATAACTGTGCAACAAACAGACGCCCACGGCCGAAAGCCGGTATTTCTCCAATAGGCGGGCGACTTCCCGAACGCTGTCCTCGTCCAGGCCCCGGATCTCATTGCCCTGGAAATCGAGCAGCTCCTTGATTGCAAAAACCCGGTGGACGGGAACAATTCGGTCCGGCTTTACCCAGAAGTACGAGTTGCCATACCCTTCGGGCACCGACTGCCGCGCAATCTCGAGTACGTGCCGAAAACCTTCGGTGACGATCAGCGCGAGGCTATCGATTTCGCCTTGCAGCAACGCATTCGTGGCGACCGTGGTGCCATGGCAGAGTGTGGCTACATCCTCGATCGAATGGCCCGTCTGTTCGACGATTTCCGCCACGCCTCGGCGAAGGGCGATAGCTGGATTCTCCGGGGTGCTCGGCACTTTCGTGACTTGGATGCCTTCGGACGCGGCGCCGACCAGCACGATGTCGGTAAACGTGCCGCCGGTGTCAATTCCAATGCGGCAGCCTGCCGCCTTGCCGTGAGAACCGTCCATAGCCTGGGGACTCCGTCACATTACGGTCGGCATTGCAACAATTAGGAGGACGTCTAGCTTGCCAGGAAAGTCGCCGTCTGCGGCCACACCCAGATGATGACCATGACGACCAACATCAACAGCCAGTAGGGGATCGATCCCGCGAAGATCTCTCCCAATTTGACCGATGGATCGGGAACCGCCCCTTTCACCGTATAGACCAACAAGCCGAACGGCGGCGTCAGCAGCCCCGCTTCAATGGCCAGAATGCCGAAGATGGCGAAGGCGTTGACATCCCAGCCGGCGGCTTGGCCGATCGGCCAGAAGATGGGCACAGTGAGCAGAATGATCGACAGCGAGTCGATCAGGGTTCCCATGAGCAGCCATATGACCACCATCAAAATGGTCACGCCAATCGGGCCAAGTCCGAAGCCGTTGATGAAGTCCTGGATGATCTCGATGATGTTGCCGAGGGCCAGGAACTTGGCGTACATGGCGGCGGTCATCAGCAGGAACATGATCGGCGCGATGGTCTTGCCGGAATCTATGATGGCTTCCCGGTACTCCCGCAGGGTCAGCCCCTTGATTCGGGAGATGATGATGGCGCCGCCGCAGCCGACCGCGGCCGATTCCGATGGCGTAAAGAATCCGGCGAACAGACCGCCCAGCACCAGCAAGATCAGCACCACCACACCCATGCCGCTGATGAATTGTTTGCCGGTGGGCTTCTGTTCCAAATCTTCCGTGACAGCGGGGGCCAGTTCTTTCTTCATCCCGGCGCGGACGGTGCAATAGGCACCCATCAACAAGGCCAGGATGATTCCGGGAATGAATCCGGCGAGGAACAGCTTACCGATCGAGTGCTCGATCACGATGCCCCAGACGATCAACAACACGCTCGGGGGGATGAGCATGCCGAGACTGGCCGAGCCGGCGATGGACCCGAGCGCGTAGGCGCGGTTGTAGCCGAAGCGGCGCATCTCCGGGTAAGCGATCCGCGAAAATGTCATGGCGGAAGCAATGCTGACGCCGGTGACCGCGGCGAACACCGCATTGCCGAACACCGTGGCGACAGCCAAACGACCCGGCAACTTGCGCAGGAAGTAGTTGGCGAGTTTGTAGAGATCGGTCGCCATCCCCGACTTGCTCATGAACTCGCCCATGAGCACAAACAGCGGGATGGCCGCAAAAACCGAGTTTCGGAGCACCGCATAAGCCGACTGGTTCGCCAACTCCAGCGTGATGGTCATATCGAAAAAGAGCAGATAGGTGCCCAATAGGGACACCATTCCGAGCACGAGACCAATGTGCAGGCCGGCGATGACGAGGCCGATCAGCAAGACCAGAATGATCAGTAGGACGATTGTCGGATCCACGAAGCGGCTCCCCTGAGGCGATTTACGTTATGGTTTTGGTTTGATTTCCGGTTAGTGCTGTGGCTCCGGCTCCGCCTGGTGGTAGTCGATTTTGCCGGTGACGGTGTGATAAAGAAGCTGGAGGTAGACCAGCACGCAGATCGCGCTGAACACGATGATCACGGTGCGCACCGGGGCAATGGGCACCTCGAACGCACCCGCGCCTTCGATCTCGCCGGTTGCCCAACTGGTGAGCATGGTACCCCAGCCGCCCCAGATAATGGCGATGAACAGCAAAATCCCCAATATGTATGACGCGCTGTCAATGACCCGCCGCCAGAGGACCGCCACGGAATCATAGACAAACACGGTCCGCAGCATGGCGCCGCGCTTGATGGTCGACGGCAACTCCAGAAAGAGAATCCCGACGATCGAATTGCCGACGATCTCGTGGGTCCCCAGAAACGGCTTGCTGAACGCCTCACGGCCAATGATGTCCCAGAGAAAGATTGCCGCGAGCAATAGCGCCCAGAAGGCGGAAATGGTGCTCAGGACGTTGGTCGAGCGGGTGACGATATCCTGCTGACCTGCGGGAACTTCACTCATGTGTCGACGGCCTCCCGGGCGGCGATGAGGTTATTCTCGGCATTCCGGCACATAGCTTAAGCACAATATTCGGCGCGTCTCCAGGCTGTTGACGATTGCGTGGGTCTGTGTGTTGGCCTGGGCACGCACCGGTACGTAAGCTATTGCCATTCCATGATGTATTATGTTTCTCTAGCCGCCATCTGTAGACCGACCCCGCATCCGTTGCAAGGCACGGAAAAGGAGGACCCACCCCCCGGGGTTTCACTTTGGGAGATCAATGAATGACTTCGACTAGCTTTAGGAAAGCAATTCGCTATGGGGCGTTCGCCCTCGCAGCCGTCGTGGCATCGGCGTCCGTCGCGAATGCCGATACCTTCACCCTGAAAATTGGTTCCGGACAGCCGATGAAGCCGCTGGAACCGATCTTCAAGGCCGATGGTTACTTCGCTCCGACCATATCCAAGCGCGTCGCGGCGGAAACCGGCCACAAGATTCGTTTCACCAAGCTGTGGAACACCGTCTCGGGCCCGTTCGACGTCCTGGAAGGCGTGGAAAAAGGCCTGTTCGACATCGGACTGTGGTGCGCCTGCTTCGAGCCGACCAAGGCTTCGCACCTGGCGTTCAACTTCTTCATCCCCTTCGTCACCGACGATCCGATGACGCAGCTGAAGATTTCGCGCCAACTCTACAAGGAATTCCCGCACTGGCCGGGCGCCCTGGCCAAGTATAACCAGCGCTGGCTCGGCGGGGGCGCGTTCTCGTCCTATGGTCTCGGCACCAAGTTCCCCTGGGAAAAGATGTCCGACCTCAAGGGGCACAAGATCGCGGGCGCGGGCCTCAACCTGCCGTGGTTGAAGTTCACCGGCGCCACGGTCGTTCAGACCAGCCTCAACGAATCCTACAACTCCCTGCAGTCCGGCGTGTATGAAGGCCTCGTCATCTTCCCGACGGCCTGGAAGGGCTTCAAGCTCGATGAGCCGGCCAAGCACTACAAGGTCGTCGGTTGGGGTTCCACGTTCCTCTACCAGATGAGCATGAACAACGACACCTGGAAGAAGATGCCGCCGGAGGTGCAGAAGATCATTTCCGAGGAGTCCGAAAAATGGATGGTCGAGACCGCCAAGGAATCCACCAAGCGATTTGAAAGCTCCATAGCGGCGCTTCGCAGGGATGGCAGCACGGTCACGACCCTGCCGTTCTCCGAGCGCGCGGTCATGGCCAAGGCTCTCGCCGGTTGGTCCAAGGAGAAGGCTCAACTTTACGACAAGCAGGGCCTGCAGGGCACCAAGGTGTTCAAGCGGTATATCGAGATCGCCGAAGGGATGGGCGTGAAGCTGCCGTACAAGTACACCTATTAGGAATTCGCCGCCGGCCCCGAGCCGGATGCGATGAAGGCCCGTCTCTTCCGAGGCGGGCCTTTTCCTTTTGCGGAGAGGCTTTAGCGCGCGCCGGAAACGTTCAGGTTGCTGCCCGACACGTAAGAAGCGTCATCCGACAGCAGCCATAATATTGCCCTGGCGACCTCGTCCGGCTGCCCGGCCCGGCCCATGGGCAACGTCGGACCCACGCTCTCGACGCGGCCTTCGGGCTGCATTTCGGTGTCGATGACCCCGGGGCTGACGGCGTTGACCCGGATTCCCTCCCCGGCGACTTCCTGCGCGACCCCCCAGGTAAAGCTGTCAATGGCGCCCTTGGACGCGGCATAGGGCACGCTGTAGCCGGCGCCGCCGAGCCGGGAGGACGCCGAGGACAAATTGACGATGCTCCCGCCGGTTCCTCCGTGCCTGGTCGACATGCGCTTGATGGCCTCGCGGGTGCACAGCAGCGTGCCGCTGATGTTGAGGTCCATCAGCGGCGGGATGTCCCTGGACGCAACCTCGTCGATCCGGCCATAGGGCGCCACGATACCGGCGCTGTTGACCAGGCCGTAGGGTACGCCCAATTCCGCGTCACAGGTCTCGAACAGGCGCAGCACGTCTTCTTCCCTGGAAATGTCCGCCTTTACCTTGATCGCCCGCTGCCCGGCCTCACGGATCGCGGCGACGGTCTGGGCGGCCCGCTCGTCGTTGCCCACGTAGTTGACGCAGACGTCCCAGCCCTGCCGGGCCGCGCCTACCGATGTTTCGTGGCCGATCCCCCGGCTGCCGCCGGTCACGATAAGTATTCGGGTCATTCCTGAAATTCCCTGGCTTGAAATTCCCTGGCCTGAAATTCCCTGGCCCGGCCTATGTGCGGGCGGCGGCGAGATCCGCCTCGGTCACGTCGCCCAGATAGGTGTAGCCGGTCGCCTCCACGGAGGCGGCATTGATGTAGATGCCGACCACTTCGATGGGGTCGGTCCCGGACAGATTGTGAAGCCAATGCTCCACACCGGCGGGGATGTAGTGGAAGTCACCGGCGCGCACCTCGACCCGGTCGGCGCCGGCGCCCGCCAGGCCGCGGCCGGAGATGACGAAATAGATCTCCTCGCAGTTCCGGTGGGCGTGTTTCTTGTGGACCGCCCCCGGCATGAACCTGGCCCGGAACAGGGTCGACCCGTAGCCGATACGGCCGCTGATGGGCAGCCGGAAATCACTGATCATCCAGCCGTCCCCTTCATCCATGTTCTCCGGCTTGACGTCGTCCAGATGAACCATCAGCCCATCCGAGAACCTGTCGGCGGCGGCCCGCCCGTCCGGCGGCGCCTCGCCATGCATCTCGAAACCGGTATCCTCCAGGGTCGGGCAACCGACGAAGAACCCGACGACCAGCGCGTCCTCGGTTTCGGAGGTGTTGACGAAGGAGTGCTCGACGCCGGCCGGCACCACCCGGCAGGTGCCGGGCCGCACCGCCACCCGTTCGCCGTTCTGGCCGGCAAGGCCGGTGCCGGTCAAGTGGATGGCGATTTCGTCGCAGTTCCGGTGGAGATGCCTGCCGAGGCCGGCGCCCGGCGGGAACTGGGTGTGGAAAGCGGCCGTCGAACTGCCGTGCCGCCCGGTGATCGGCATCTTGAAATCAACTTCCGCGCCGACCCCCAGAGGCTCCACATCGGCGACGTTGATCAGGGGATATTGGGTCATCGGTTTCCTCCCGCTGGCCGGAATGGTAGGCGCTTGCACCCCGCCCGTAAATCGAAACGCTGGTTTTCCCGGGCAATTTGATGAAATGATAGCGCCGGTACGCGGTGACGGGAGAGGCAGATGAGCGATCAAATGGACCATACTTTCAAGGCCATCCACGATGATGAAATTCCCTGGCAGGACGATGTCGACGCCAACTTCCTGACACTGCCCGAGGGGGTGCAGGTGAAGGTCTTCGCCATCGACGAGGCGATGAAGCGGATCGACATGAAGGTCAAGTTCCCGCCCGGCTACGTCGAGCCCGCGCACGCCCACAAGAGCTGGCACGCCATCTGCGTCCTCAAGGGACGCATGTGCGTCGCCGGCAAGGATTTGCGGCCCGGCGACTACATCTTCGGCTGGGACGAAATGCATGGTCCCTACGAATACCCGGACGGCGCCGAGGCCTTCGTGGTGTTCATGGGCGAAGGCACCGAACACGTTTGGGACGAAGACGCCCACGCCGCCCACGAGAAGGTGTGGGAACCGGAGACCGACGCAGGCAGGAAAGCGAAGCAGGAGCAGCGCCGATGATCGGAGAATTCGTCAGATACCCGGCGCCCGAGGGAGCGGACCGGACGGACATCGTCCTGGATGCCAGGAGCGTCATCCCCAAATGGCGGGCCGAGCCGGACCTGATCCGCAAGCACTTCATGTGGAGCGATGACGGCAAATGGCTCTCCGGGTTCTATCTGTGGAAGAGCCGCGAGGCGGCCGAAGCCGCCCACAATGCCGAATGGCGGGAAGCCGTCCGTGAGCGCACCGGCGCGCTTCCCGAAATCACCTACTTCGACGCCTTCATGATCCTCGACAACGAAGCGGGGGACGTCGCGGAGTATTAGCGGCTCACGCGCCCAGCAACCTTGGCAGGAACAGCGAGATTTCCGGGATATAGGTGATCGCGAGACATGCATTTTATGCATAACGATAAGATATTGAAATAACATGATTTATAAATATATTCTAATTCGGTACTTTTCGCCGGTATAGGCATTTATGGGCATTTATAGGCATTTATTGGCCTCCGTTTGGGAGGTACCCCCCAAAAAGGTCGTACAAAAATGCATAGCTCGCCCCTTATACGCAAAACGCCGCCCCGGCGGGGGCGGCAGTGACCTATACATTTAGCTTAGGCGGGCGTGGCGGCAAGGGGACACAACTACTCCCTCTCCCCCTTCTTCAGGGGGAGAGGGGAAGGTTTCGAGGAGCGCCGGGCGTCAGCATCGAATGGGTGAGAACGCCCATTGCCGGTCCGCGCTGGATGAACGTATCGATAATGCCCGTGCCGCTGACCTCGTACCTGATATTCAGCGAAACATTGGATTTAGGCAGCCCGCTAAGCTATCAATTCAGTGAGTGGACCGCTTACCCGGCGTCCGCAGGATGGTCAGGTATCCGGTGGCGCCCCATTGGCGCCCCATTGGCGCCCCAGTGGCGCTTTTGTCCATGGATGGCCTGCGGCCGTCGGCGTCGCTCCGGCATCGGCCCGTTTCAACCGTCTTGGACGCCCGGTAAGCAACGACCACCATGTCAAAAGAGACAGCAGATCTCTTGAGCCGAAAAACCGATGAACCGAATGCCGTAACGGCATGGGCGCGGAATCGCCCGCCACAGGAGAGGACCAACGCCATGAAAATTATCAGGTCGACAACCGCCGCCGTCGCATTGATGGCCGGCGCTGTCTCGATGTCATCCAACTCAGCGGAATCCGCTCAGATCATGACCGCTGACACTGGTGCAACCGGCAACATTGTTCATGCAATGATGCTGGTGTACGGGAAGCTTTTTTCTCAACACCTGGGCATCAGCGTCCAGATCAATGACAGCCAGACCCTGACCCGGTCGGCGATCAAACTTGGCCGCAATCAGATCGATATGATGCCGCTGCCGCCGGCGATTTACGGCATGATGCGCGGCGGTCGCGGGCCATACAAGTCGGATCAAATGAAGGCTGCCGCGCGAAAGGGGTCCGAAAATATCCGTTCGGTAATGGGCTACAACGCGAACCTCTTTCACGCGGTCACCTTTGACGGTTCCGGCATTACCAGCTGGAAGGACATCAAGGGCAAGCGCGTATTCACGGGCCCGCCTTCGGGCGCCGCGGCAATCCTGGCCGAACTGATGATAAACATCATCACCGGCTACAAGGCCAACGAAGACTACAACGCCATTCGTCTCCCTTGGGGCGGCGGACTTCAGGCCATGATGGACGGCAAGCTCGACGTCTACGTACGTCCGGCGGCTGCCGGTTCGGCCAGCATCGTACAGCTCGGTTCGCGCAGAAAGTTCCGCCTTCTCGGCGCGGACAGGGACCTCGTCGAATCGAAAGCGTGGGAGCGCTACACCACGCGGCCGGGACGGACGACCGGGGTGATTCCCGCGAACACCTATCCGGGACAACTGGGCGGCGATGTCATCACCGGCGGCGCGACCTTCATGTTCGTCGTTCGCAGAAGCCTCACCGACGATCTCGTCTACAAGATGACCAAGTTGATTTGGGACAACCTCGACGAGATTCACAAATCCGCGGCGGTTCTTAAGCAAATCAAGAAGGAAACCCCGTTCATCGGCGTCAACACGCCGCTGCACAAGGGCGCTCTCCGCTATTACCAGGAAACGGGCGTCAAGATTCCAAATCGGCTGATCCCGCCCGAGGCCAAATAACGGGATCGATTTCGCGGCGCGCCGGGCCCCTCGCGGGTCCGGCCCCCGCCGCCGAGACCCGTCGAACAGAGATGCCGGCATTTGAGACCGGGCGGCTGCAACAACGCCGTCAATCAGCCCAATTCGGCGAAATTTTGAAGAATTTCGCGCCAATATAGGGAGGCCGGCCGGCGTGCAGTTTTCCTATTTTACCCACGTCTGGGCCAAGCCCGGTATGACTCCGCATCAGCGCTATGAGCAGTTGTGGCGGGAACTGAAGCTGTGCGACGAAGTGGGCTTTGACCATGCGTTCTGCGTCGAACACCATTTCCGCCCCGATGAGAGCTGGATGTCGGCACCCAGTCTGTTTTCCGTCGGCGCCGGGGTCAAAACCCGGAACTTGCGCATTGGTCCCATGGGATACATTCCCGCCCTTTACGATCCGCTCCGCCTGGTCGAGGAAATCGCCATCGTCGACCAAATGCTGGGCGGGCGGATGGAGCTTGGCCTGGTCCCTGGGATCAACCCGGCTTATTTCGAACCATTCGGGGCCAGCCATGAGGACCGGAAGTCGCCCACCCTGGAGTTCGTGAAGTACCTGCGCGCCGCGTTCGGCGAAGACCAGCCTTTCAGCTACGACGGCGACAACTTCGAAACCAAAAGCGCGAATTTGTCCGTCCTCCCCATGCAGCGCCCCCATCCCCCGCTTTGGATGCAAAGCCGCGATCCGGAGACGCTGGAATTTTGCGCGCGGGAAGGCATCAATACGGGCTATTTCCTGGTCTTTCCCCATGAGGAGGCGGGACCGGTTTACCGCAAGTATATCGACGATTGGCACAAGGCCGGCTGGTCCCGCAAACCAAAGATAGCCCACTCCACGGTCGTCTATGTCGATGAGACGGACGAGAAGGCCATGGAAATCGCGCGCCACCGGGCGGCGCGGGCCTATGAGGGATTTCTTCCGCCCAGGAAAGAGGGAGAGAGCTTCGAAGACCTCCTCGAGCGGTACACCGCACCCTACATCGAACGGGGCGACTTGAAGTCGATCCAGACCCGGTTGAATCTATTCAACGCGGATTACATATTCGAGCACGACATCATGTTCGTGGGCTCGCCGGAAACGGTTGCCGGAAAGCTCAGGGCCGCATCGGAAATCGGTCTCTTCAATACTTTCATGGGCGAGTTCAATTTCGCCGACCTGCCCGAGGATGATCTGATGCGTTCCATCCGCCTGTTCGCGGAGGGGGTGATCCCGGAACTTCGGGATTTCGAGCCATTTTGATCGTCGGCGCTAGATCGGGTCATGTTTTGACGGAACCACGGCGCGGTTTCGTCAAAACACGTGAATCCGATCTATTTCAATAGTGTAGAGCCGATTCACATGGATTGCCGGCATCGCAAAGCGATTCCGACAAACCATGATCGGCTCTAAGGGCCGCTTCGGGCCAGGCGCGGACGCCGGCCAGTCAGCGGAGTGCGGTCCTCCGGATTTAGCCGAGAGCTTGATTAATCCTTACCCAGCCGGCCCTGAATCTCGGGTCCGTCGGCGGCGTACCGATAGGCTCGGAAGACAAAATTGACCTCGCCGACGGAAGGTCCGCTGTCGCGATGAAAGGTGTGGGGGCTGATATACTCCCAGACCAGTTCGCCATCCGGCGTCACTTCGAAAATCCGTCCCCAGAGACCCTCGCAGATCAGCGTGTTGCCGGAATTCAGCCGCTGGCAGCCGCTGATGAACTGGCTGTCGAAGGTATGGGTCGGGTTGCCGCGGTAGGACCAGAATTCCTCGCCGGACTGGTGATCGAACTCGAGGATGGCCGAGCCTCGCGGCGACTGGTTGGCGCGGTTGGCGAAGATCAGCATGTGACCGTTGGGCAGGAACTGGGCGTCGTGCGGCCCGCCCAGCCCGGGGTCGTGGAGCCGCCAGATAATCTCGCCGGTGGACCTGTCGACAATGATCAACAGGTCAATGTGCCGGAAGCAGATAAGGTAGTTTCCATCGTCCATGGGGAAAATGGTGTTGGGATGGGCCCATTCGTGGCGATTCGAGTGGCCGTGCAATGGATAGTCCTCAACGGCCAGGTGCTCCCACGCGCGCCACTCGAAGACCAGGTTGCCGGAAGGGTCGACTTCCCGGATGACATCGCTCCAAATTCCCTGGTCATGTTCGCTGCCGGGCTTTCCCCCCTGGACGCGGGCCGCCACGTCTTCGGGCAGCAGCTCCCAGGCAAGATAGGCGGTGTTGCCGTTGGTCAGACGGTGAAAATCATGGTGCTGATCGGGATCTTCGTATTCCCAGGTGACGTTGCCGTCCCAATCGAATTCGCGCATTAGGCCGCCGGCCTGGTCGAGGAGGCCGCTGCGATCCGTGCGGATCGGCGCCAGCAAGTTGCCGTTGTCCAGAAGCTTGGCGTAGTTGGTTACCTTGCCGCCGATGTCCCAGGCGTGAACCTCTTCTCCGGCCATATCGAGAAGATAGGTTTTCGGCAGGTATAGGGGCGTAAAGAGGGTGAATCCGGGCGTCGCTCTTTCCGGATCGTGGTAGGTCAGTCCAGTCTGCAGGTATCGCACGAGTACTCCCCCCAAATTGTTGGCGCGGCGGTGATTTGCCGGTCACCATGCCGCGCTTCCTAGTTCCGGCCCTCCGGTGCGGTGATGTCGCGGATGCCGTCACCCATCATGTTGATGGCGATGGCGACCAGGAAGATGGTGACACCCGGGATGGTGACCAGGTACGGATTGAAGAACATTTGTTCCCTGCCCTCGGACACAAGCAGCCCCCATGACGGCGTCGGTGGCTGAATACCAAGCCCCAGGAACGACAGGGTCGACTCGATCAGGATCGCCAACGCAATTTCGAGCGTAAGTATGACGATCACCTGATTCATCAAGTTGGGCAAAATTTCGCTGAGAATGATCCGCCGGCGTGAAGCGCCGACGGCTTCCGCCGCCGCCACGAAGTCCTGAGAGCGGATTTGCATGGTCACCGAGCGCAGTGCCACCGCATAGTTGTCCCAGAACAGGAAGGCCAGGACCAAGACCAGGACCAGGATCGAACCTCCAAACACCGAGACCAGCGACAGCGAAACAATGAGACCGGGCAGCGAGAGCTTGGCATTCACCAGGTACATGACGAACGCATCGATGCGGCCGCCAAAGTAGCCGCCGATCATCCCGAGGATCGACCCGATCACCGCGGCGATGGACGCTGCAAAAAATCCGATCATCAGCGAAACCCGTCCGCCGTAAATCAGGCGGGTCAGATAGTCCCGGCCGAACTTGTCGGTGCCGAGCGGATGGGTCCATGTGCCTTCGGCGTTCCAGATAGGCGGAACGAACCGGCGCGTAAGGTCCTGTTCGAATGGGTCGAAGGGGGCGATCACCGGCGCGAATATGGCGAGCAGAGCGCAAATCAGGACAAATGTACCGCCGATCCAGAAGCCCATATGGCTGCCGGCGCGGCGTCTCATCAGCTGCCATGGGGTGGGCGGTTCGACGTGAAACGGATCCACATCGCTGGCGGCTTTTGCGGCCGCGGCCGCCGTCGAGGAATGATCGGACGCCATCCTGCCCTCCTCAGCTCAACCTGATGCGCGGATCGAGTTGGGCGTTGATTAGATCGCTCAACAAGGTCAGCCCGATGTAAACGAAAGCGACGAACGCCACGATGGACTGGACGACCGGGAAATCCTGGCGGGTAATGGCCTGAAGCGCCTCATAACCAATCCCGTTAAGCGCGAAGATGCTCTCCACCACGACCGTTCCCCCGAGGAGGCGGCCGAAAGTGACCATCGTCACCGACACCACCGGCAGAATGGCGTTTCTCAGCGCATGCTTGAAAAGAACGATGCCGGGATCGAGGCCCTTGGCTCGCGCAGTGCGAATGAAATCCGACTGAAGAACCTCGATCATACCGGCACGAGTCAGGCGCATCTTTACCGGCATCGCCGACAAACCAACCGTCAACGTCGGCAATATGAAATGTGCCCAGGTATCCTGGCCGGAAATGGGAAGCCATCCGAGCAGCACGCCGAAGAGCAGAATGAACATCAAGCCAAGCCAAAAGTTGGGTATGGCTTGTCCCGACACGGCGAACACCAACGCGCCCCTGTCCAACCAGCTGTTTTGTCTTACCGCCGCCAGTACGCCAAGGGGAATGGCAATGGCGAAACTGAGAATGAGTGAATAAGTCGCCAGTTGGAGGGTAACCGGCAATGCCTTGGTAATGACCTCGAATACCGGCTCGTTGGAGAAGATAGAGACCCCGAGGTCGCCTGTGAGTGCGCTGCCGGCCCAATCCAGATACTGAATGTGGAATGGCCTATCGAGACCGTAGGCCCTGGCCGTCTCGGCAATCTCGGCGGGGGTGGCGTCATCTCCGGCGAGCTCGGCAGCCAGATCGCCCGACAGCCTGAGCAGACTGAACGCGAAAACCGACACGGTGATTGCCACCAAAACAGCGACGATAAGCCGATTGACGAAGTAGTTAAGCACCAGAGAGCCCTGCTGACGGTGACACATCCCCTCCGGCTGATGGCGCCGGGTTTGTTTTGGCCCCGAAATCAAATTTTCACCGGACCGGCCGGCAGGAATCCAAACTCGTTTTCAGGGACAGCAACCTTAGCGGCCGGACGCAAACTTGACTAGCGCGCCTATTTTTTGAGCCGCGCGGTCCGCCCCAGCGGCCGGCCGTTTCACAGGAAAAAGGTGTTACTGCCGATGAAGGTTCCGTTTACCTCCGCGGACGAGTTGGGCTAGGCTGGCTGCAAGAACAATCCGACATCACCAAACGGGAGGCAGCTCGATGATGAAAACGTTCATTTCAGGCGCCGGCGCCCTGGCGCTGATTGCCGCCGCGGGAACGGCCGAGGCGGGCAAGAAGGACAACACGCTCACCGTCGCTTTGCAGGAGGCATTTGCGCACATTAACCCGATTCTTGCACCGGGCGCGGAGATGCAAGTCCTCCACCGCGAGATTTTCGACACCCTTATGACCTTCGATAGGGATTCGGGAAAACTGCTGCCGTCGCTGGCGGTATCGTGGAAGCGGGTAGATCCGAAGACGTGGGAATTCAAGCTCCGCAAGGATGTCCTATGGTCCGACGGCGAGCCGTTCACGGCAAAAGACGTTGCCCATACGGTCAATTACGCCTCCGACCCCAAAGTGAAGCTCCGCCTCAAACCGCGGTTTTCATGGGTAAAAAACGCGCAAGTGATCGACGATCACACCGTTCGGCTCGTTACCAAGCGTCCCTACGCGCCGACGCTGCGCCGGCTCGCCGTGACGTGGCCGATGTTTCCCGAGCATGCGCACGGACCCTACAAGAACAAGGCCGACTTTGGCCGCAAACCGGTCGGAACGGGTCCCTATCGGGCGGTGCAAGTCGACAAGAACAAGGGGATCATCCTCGTCCGCAACGAAAGATACCGGCACACGAACAAGGTTCGCCCGGCACCGTCGGTCGATCGCGTCGTGTTCAAGGTAATTCCGGATCAGCAGACGCAGGTTGCCAGTCTGATCACCGGCGAGATCGACGTGACCCGCGTATTCAGCAAGGATCTCGCCGACCAGCTGGCGAAGAATCCCAAGCTGCAAGCAACGGCGGTGAACAGTTTCCGCTACCATTACATGTCGTTGGACGCGGCTGATCGCAGCGGGATCAAGGCGCTCGCCGATATTCGTGTGCGGCGCGCCATTGCCCACGCCATCAACATTCCCGAGATGCGCAAGGAGGTTTTGGCGGGCGGCGACAGGGTTTTGCCGATGAATGCGCCCTGTCTGTCCGACCAGTTCGGCTGCGATGTAACAACTGCACCGCCGGCCTACGACCCCGCCAAGGCAAAAGCCTTGTTGAAGGAGGCCGGTTGGGAACAAGGCTTCGACATGGAACTCACTTCGCTGGGTGAATCGGTGACGGTCAACGAAGCCATCATCGGCTACCTGCGGCACGTCGGTATTCGCGCCACCCTGAAACGGGTGCCGATCAATACGCTGCGCAAGGTCCGGGCACAGGGCAAACTGAATTCCCTCGTCGGCATATACGGTTCGGGCGGCATCCCCGACGCCGATCCGGTCCTGAGCTTCTTCTGGGCCGGCAAAGGCAAGCCGCGCGACTATTATTCCGACGACACGATTACGAAATTGGGACGGCAGAGCCGTTCGCAATTCGACGAGACCAAGCGGCTCGCCCTTACCCGGCAGGCCTTCGACCGCAACAACGAGCAGGTCTATATCATTCCGTTCGGTTCGGCGCCGACGGTGCTGGTCCACAGCAAGGACCTCAACGTGCCCCGCGATTTTTCCACCAACGCCTACGGACTGCCGCTTTCGACGGTGAGTTGGAAGAAATAGCCGCCGAGAGGCAGCATGCCATTGGGGGGCCTCGAACGAGGCCCCCTTTTTTGTCACCAGGCGGGTTCGAAATGCAGCGGGACGCTGTTTATGCGGCTAACGTTCCACATTTCCGCTCCGCGCGGGAATGCCGGTATGCCTGTGGCAAATGTCGGCCAGCCGCGCGATGCCCTCGGAAATCTCCTGCCTGGTCGCGCTGCCGAAACACAAGCGCGCGCGCCGGCGGCCATGGCTTGGGTCGACCGACCATTCGACGCCGGGATTGATCTCCACTCCCTCTTCCAAAGCGGCCGCGGCGAGACTGGTCGTGTCGACCTCTTCCGGAAAGGTCACCCAAATGAAGATCCCGCCCTTGGGCGCCGTGAACTCCACCTGAGCACCAAATTGTTCGGCCAGCGACGCGGCCATGAGTTCCGCTTTCTCCTTGAGGACGGCGGAAAGGTCCGTGACATGGTCATCGAACCGCGCGGCGCCGTATTCCGCCAAAACCATCTGCTCGAGCGCGCCGCTGCCCGCATCCGTTTTGAGCGGCAGCAGGCGGCTGAGCACCGGCCAGTCGGCAACCAGATAGCCGACCCGCAAGGCGGGGGCGACGGTCTTGGAAAAGGAACCGCAGTAGATTACGCGCCCGCTGTCGGCGCCCTCTTGTTCCAACCCCCGGATCGAGGGCGGGCGCTCCCCTTCCCATAGCAAATCCGCGTAGCAGTCATCCTCGAAGACCGGCAGGTCGTATTTTTCGGCCAGTGCCAGAAGCTCGGCCCGGCGGGCTTCGCTCATTACCGTACCGGTGGGGTTTTGAACGGTGGGAATCGTATAAATGAGCTTTGGGACTTGTCCCTTGGCCGCCAATTCACCGAGCACTTCGGCAAGCCGGTCGGTCCTCATTCCGTCCTGGTCGACTTCGATCCCTACATATGTCACCCCAAGCCGCTGAAGGCGGCTGAGCGTACCGCCGTAGCAGGCCTCTTCGATGATCACCGTGTCTCCCGGTTCGAGAAACGCCTCGAACACCAAATCGAGCGCCTGGAGAGAGCCCGACGTCAACAGGATGTCGTCCTCCCCGACCCGCATTTTCGCGTGGTCCGCCAACTGGTCCGAGACAAGCCGCCGAAGGGGCAGATAGCCCTGCGCGCCGCTCTCCAATCCGTAATACGCCAAGGTCCGCCCCTCGCGGGCGAGAACCGAACCGGCGGCCGCGATGAGTTCGTCGACCGGCACCTCCGAGGCATCATTGTGGCCGCCGACGAAGTTGTACCGTGGAAACCCGTTCCAACGTTTTGCCGGCGGGGGGAGATCGTTGCGGAACCTGGGCTGAAATTTGCTGGCCATGTCTACCTTGATGAAATTCTGCCGTTCTGGCTTGGATTGAACCGTCGGGCTCGATCTTGCCTAAAACCCATGGGCCGGTCCACCAATTCACCCCATATGGCATCGGCGTATACCGCCCTCAGCCGGAACAAGACACGGCCTCGGAACCTGCGGTATATTCGGTCCGGGCGTTTGGCGTTCGACATAGTCCAACGGGACACCGATAATGCCGGCCGGTGGTCAGCCAGCCAAATCCGAAGAAGCCGGAGCAGGAGAGAGCGAATATGTCTGAATTGGCGATGGAACCTTTGGTCCGGAACGCCTGGTATCTCGCGGCCTGGGCCCACGAGCTGGATGACGGGCCGATCGCCCGCAAAATCGCGGGTGAAGACCTGGTGCTGTTCCGCGGCGGCGACGGGATGCCGGCGGCGCTCGAAGACCGGTGCTGCCACCGGGGCGTGAAGCTGTCGCTCGGGAGCATCGTCGAGACCGGTCTCCAATGCGGTTATCACGGCATGGTCTTCGACGGCAGCGGCGCCTGCGTCGACAATCCGGGCGAGCGGCTCAGCCCCGCCCATCGCGTAAACGCCTTTCCGGCGGCCGAACGTCAAAAAATGATCTGGGTCTGGACCGGCGATCCCCAAGCGGCGGACGAGAGCCAAATCGTCGATTTCCCCTATCCCGACCTGGAAGATGAGTGGAATTTTCACTATGGGCGCTATGAGATCGCCGCCAATTACATGTTCATGATCGACAACCTCATGGACCTGACCCACCTGGGCTACGTGCACCTCTCGACCATCGGCGGCCATCCCGACGAGCAGAATATCGCCGAACTGGATACCGTCCGCACCGAGCGGGGCGCCAAGTACGTCCGCTGGATGATGAATTCGACCCCGCCGCCCGCGTTCGTCAAGGCCGGCGGCTTCGACGGACCGGTGGACCGGTGGGGAGAGTTCGAGTACGTGGCGCCGGCGACGGTGCTGCAATGGGCGGGCGCGCACGACGCGGGCACCGGCGGCCGGGAAGACCGCAACAAGCCCGGCGGATTGGTTTTCCGGCTGCTTCATCAGGCGACGCCGGCCGATGAAGACAGCTATCACTACTTCTTCGCCTCCGCGGTGCGCGGCGAGCCGCTCGACGGAGCCCCGAATATCGCGTTTCACGAAGCAAACCGTGAAGCGTTTCTCGAAGACAAGCTGTTCATCGAGGCTCAGCAGGAAGCGGTCAGCAAGGCGCCCGAGCGCCGGCTGATCCTGCGTGAACACGACAAGGCCGTGGCCTACAGCCGCCAGGCGATCCATCAGTTGCAGAGTACGGATGTGAAGCACGCCGCGGAGTGATCCGGTGACGGTTTCAATTCCCCCCGCCGAAATCCCAAAGACCGTCCCGGAAGGTAATATGGATATGGTTTGTTTGGTTGGTCTCGATTTCCACGTTTGCGTCGCCGCCATATAGGTCAAACCCCCTCCGGGTCTTTTTGCGTTTGGCGAGGGCTTGCCGACCGTACAAGCCTGCCCGATAGGTCGCACGGAGGGGACCGGGGATATGTGCCGTCAGGGTCTCGATGACTCGTTGTCTGGCAGCCGCATCGGCAACCGACGCCCGCGCATCCGCTACCAGAGGTCCCAGCAATTCCGGAGGTGCACCCGGGCTATCCGTTTTCTCGGGATTTGACGCCAACATGATCGGCACGCCGGAGATGAGTTTGTCATCGCGGTAGGTCATGTTGATCGACAGATGATGTCCTTCGAAGCGGTACGCCCAATGGCCCTTCCCCGGGTCTCCGAAAATCGCAAGGTAATAGAGCTTCGGGTCTCGGTAGTCGGGCCGCCCCGTGATCTCGCCGAGGATCGCTTCTCGCTGGCGAATAAGCTCCACCATCCGAACCCCCTCGGCACTCAGCGTTTGTTCCAGGAAGCGGGTAGCTGCCGCCAATGATCCCGCATCCATGGCTTTGAGTGGGAGGCCGCCACGCCGACCCGGCGTGAAGCGAATTTTCTTTCGATCCGTTGAATCGAAAGCTGCGAGCGCCTTGCGTGCCTCGTCTTTCGACAAGGTTTCAATGAAAGCCTTTGCCGCCGCGGCAGGTGATCCCGCGTGGGCCACTCCTGTGCCCATCAAGAGGATAGCGACAATCACAGCGCCGGCGGCACGTGCGAGATGCTGTCCAACTGTGATCGTGCGCAAGCGGCCTTTATCCGAGCCTATACTCGATGGATACGGAAAATGCATTTCGCGATGTGTGCGCATTTTATTTTTCTCGCTTTGCCAATGCGCCGTACGGTCAACAGTTGATAAAGCGCGGAAACAATATCGTTGCTTTTGTCTCATTCGACAATGAGCAGGCGACAGTGATTTGCGGGGCGGTATCCGGCCTTTGACGGCTAAGTCCGGAACCGAGGCGACTTAGCCGGCAACGAATCCACCAACCTTCTGGTCGTCGGTTCGCATGGAAAATAGTGGTGGGCCGGGTCGCCGCGGACGGCAGCGCGTCGCGGAAGGCCGTGGCCTACAGCCGCCAGGCGATCCATCAGTTGCAGAGTACGGATGTGAAGCACGCCGCAGAGTGATGCAGTGAAGTGGCCGCTTTAGACTTTCTCACGTTCCCGCAACCGGGGCACGCGCGGAGCCCATGGATTGGTGGCGAGAATGGCCGAGAAAGATTGGTGGAGCCGAGGGGAGTCGAACCCCTGACCTCTACAATGCCATTGTAGCGCTCTCCCAACTGAGCTACGGCCCCATCGTCCGGGACGGGCGGGCCACACTTGGGAATGAGGCCCCCGCCCGAGAGGCGCGCAAATTAGGTAAATCGCCGCTTTGTGGCAAGGAATTTCTGGGTGAGTTTTTGGGGAATTTCTGGGGGAGTATTCGGGGGAATTTTCAGGGATGTCCAGCGGTTGCGGGCGGCGCCTCAAGGGAACGGCGCGGCGTCAGGGCCTAGGTCCTGTTGACAATTAACGGACTATTCATGGTTGGCGTGATTCAAGCAAGACCGTTTCAACTGGCGGGAGCGTGTCATGCTTCGACGGGAACTGACGGATATGCAATGGGACCGGATCAAGGGTTTGGTTCCGGGCAAAGAGGCGGATCGCGGCTCCACGGGTCGGGACAACCGCCTGTTTGTGGACGCCGTGCTGTGGATCGCCCGGGCGGGTTCGCCGTGGCGCGATCTGCCGGACGCCTTCGGCAACTGGAACAGCGTCTACGTGCGCTTTTCGCGGTGGGCCAAGGCGGGGGTTTGGGAGAGTCTTTTCAATGCCTTGGCGGAGGATCCCGACTTCGAATACCTGATCGTGGATTCGACCATCGTGCGGGCGCATCAACATGCCGCCGGCGCAAAAGGGGGGCTCAGGCTCAGGCCATCGGCCGCTCGCGCGGCGGCCTGACGAGCAAAATCCACATCGCCGTCGATGGCCTGGGCAATCCCTTGCGGTTCATCCTCACCGGCGGCCAGGTGGGCGACGTCACCCAGGCCGAGGGGCTGATCGCCGGGCTGCCGGGCGAGACCCTGATCGCCGACACCGCCTACGACGCGAACCGCTTCCGCGCCCGCCTCGACAGCGCCGGGATGGTGGCGGTGATCCCCTCCAACCCGTCGCGGGCACAAGCCGTGCCGTACGACCCCGAACTCTACAAGGAAAGGCACGTCGTCGAATGTTTCATCAACAAGATCAAGCACTTCCGCCGCATCGCCACACGCTACGAAAAGACCGTCACCGCCTACATGGCCATGCTGTGCCTCGTCGGGGCGCTCATTTGGATGCGATAAATGTCAACAGGACCTAGGGCTTGTCGTCTTCGTCCCCATCGACCGTATCGACCACCCCGGCAACGTCCTCGTCCCCATCGAGGTCGGCCTCGTCATCGCCGAGAATCGCGTCGTCTTCGTCGTCATCGATTTCGATGCCGTCATCGACCTCGATCTCGTCTTCTTCGACGTCTTCGCTTTCCTTCGCCTCGGGCGCCGGGGTCTCCGCCTTGGTTTCCTGAGGCGCCGACGCGCGCTTGAGCTTGGGTTTTTCCGGCGTCTGCTCGGTCCCGCACTTGGGGCAAACCGCCGGTGTCTTTTTGAGATCGTAGAACCTCGCGCCGCAGTTCTGGCACGTGTGCTTGGTTCCCCACTCGGCTTTGACCACGCGTTACTCCTTCCGGCTTCGGCCAACTCAAGGCCAGCCAATTGCCATGTTCGCCCGCCTCTGTCAAAAGCAAAAATCACCCCCTCCCGCCGCATCCAATCCCCGCGCCGGCCATACACCCCCTTCCGCGAGAGGGACCAAACATGCTATGGACCGCCTCACGCGTTCACGCACCCCTGTTTACCGGCCGAAAGAGACGGCCCGAACCGACGAGCTAGGATTGACATGACTGCGGTGACATCCGGCGCCGCCGGTGCGCTACGCGGAACCCTGCGTGTCCCGGGTGACAAGTCCATTTCCCATCGCGCCTTGATGCTCGCCGCTTCGACGGCGGGCGAGACGGCGGTTCACGGCCTGCTGGAAGCGGACGACGTGCTCGCCACCGCGACGGCCATGGAAGCGCTCGGCGCGGCAATCGAAAGGGGCGGCGACGGCGGGCCGTGGCGCATCCACGGCCGGGGCGTCGGCGGCCTGGCCGAGCCCGTCAACGTCCTCGACCTGGGCAATTCCGGCACCGCGGCGAGATTGCTGACCGGCCTGCTGGCCGGCCAGCCGTTCAACTCGACGCTCACCGGCGACGCATCTTTGACCGGCCGGCCCATGGGGCGGGTGACCGGCCCGCTCGAGCGGATGGGCGGCCGCTTCACCTGCAGGACGGGAAACCGGCTGCCGATGACCGTTCACGGCACCGACCGGCTACGTCCGATCGTCGAAACCCCGGACGTCGCGTCGGCCCAGGTAAAATCCGCAATTCTTCTCGCCGGGCTCACCGCGCCGGGCAGGACCACCGTCATCGAACGGCGACGGTCCCGGGATCATACGGAACGAATGCTTCGATCGTTCGGCGCCGAAGTCGCCATCGAGGAAACGGCGGACGGAACCGCCGCCACGGTCACCGGCCAGCCCGAATTGGAGCCGGCGGAGATCCGGGTTCCGGGAGATATTTCCTCGGCTGCCTTTCCGCTGGTCGCCGCAAGCATCATCGAGGGCTCCGACATTTCCGTGCCGGCCGTCGGCACCAACCCGCTGCGCGCCGGTCTCCTTACATGCCTGGAGGAAATGGGCGCCAAACTCATCCGGAAGCCGCTGGACGATGCGGCCGGGGGCGGCGAGCCCATTGCCGATATCCGCATCGAATCGGCTCCGCTTACCGGTATCGATGTTCCGCCGGAACGGGCGCCGTCGATGATCGACGAATATCCGATCCTGGCGATGGCCGCCGCGTGCGCCGCCGGTTTCACCACCTTCCACGGTATCGGCGAACTGCGGGTGAAGGAAAGCGACCGTTTGTCGGCCCTTGCCGCGGGTCTCGCCGCGTGCGGCGTGGAGGTCGAGGAAACCGAGGACTCCCTGACAATCCACGGCCGGGGCGAACCGCCGGCCGGCGGCGCCACCATCGCCGCCGGTCTCGATCACCGGATCGCCATGGCATTTCTGGTTTTGGGGCAAGTAACCAGCCAACCCGTCACCATCGATGACGGCTCGACAATCGCCACCAGCTTTCCCGGATTTACCCGGGCGATGGGAGATTTGGGGGCGGTGTTTTCCGCCGAAGGATCGGGGCCGTGATCATCGCGGTGGATGGCCCGGCCGCATCGGGGAAAGGCACGCTGACCGGGCGTCTGGCGGAACATTTTGGCTTCGCCCGCCTGGATACGGGACTTCTCTATCGCGCGGTCGGGTTCAGGATCATCGAAAAGGGCGATGACCCCAGAGAGACGGCGATCGCCGTTGCCGCGGCCGAAAGACTTCAAGCCTCGGATTTGAACAATCCGGCGCTTCGCGGGGAGGCCGCCGCGTCGGCGGCCTCGGTCGTCGCCGCCATTCCCGAGGTGCGCGAAATCCTCCGCGCGTTCCAGCAGAACTTCGCCGCGAACCCGCCGGGGGGCGCGCCGGGGGCCGTCCTCGACGGGCGCGACATCGGCACCGTCATCTGCCCCGGCGCGGACATCAAGCTGTTTCTCACCGCAAGCCCGGAAGTCCGCGCCGAAAGGCGCGTTAAGGAGTTGCAAGCCAAAGGCCTTGAAGCTATATACACGCGCATTCTGCGGGACTTACAGGACCGCGACGCCAGGGATGCATCGCGGGCCGTATCGCCGCTGGAGCCGGCCAAAGACGCACTGGTCATCGACACCAGTGAAAAAGACGCCGACACAGTGTTTGAAACGGCACTCGCTCATATCACGTCGCAGAATAACTAGAGACCGGGTCCAGGCCGCCCGATGGCGGCAAGCGCCCACATTGCTCGTCTTCGGATGAGCGCCCTCAACGTGTTGAAAGACCGCCGGAATCAACCGGCCGGCCAGTGAAACATTTATTCGAAGGAAGACCTGAACATGGCAAACGTGGATACCCACGCCGACAATCTCCCCCCGGAAATCACCGAGCAAATTGCCGGCGAAAATTTTTCCGACCTCCTCGACCAGGCATTTGAACAGGAAGAGCGCCTTCAGGGCAAAGTGGTCAACGGCCTCGTGCTGGCGGTCGAGAACGATTTCGTCCTCATCGATGTGGGATTGAAGTCCGAAGGGTCGATCCCGATCAAGGAATTTTCCGAAGCCGGCACCGCGCCGACCATCATGGCGGGCGATCGCGTCGATGTCTTCGTGGAGCGATTCGAGGGCCGGGACGGCGTCGTTGTCCTGAGCCGTGAGAAGGCCCGCCGCGAGGAAGCGTGGAACGTCCTCGAGAAAGCCTTTGAAAATGACGAAAGGGTCGAAGGCGTCATCTTCGGCCGGGTCAAGGGCGGGTTTACCGTCGACCTCTCCGGCGCCGTTGCGTTCCTGCCCGGCAGCCAGGTGGATATCCGCCCGATCCGGGACGTGGGACCGCTGATGGGCAGCCCGCAACCGTTCCAGATACTCAAGATGGACCGCTCCCGCGGGAACATCGTCGTCTCCCGCCGCGCGGTACTGGAGGAAACCCGCGCCGAGGAACGCTCGGAGCTGATTTCCAACCTTACCGAGGGACAGGTTCTCGAGGGCGTGGTCAAGAACATTACCGACTACGGCGCCTTCGTGGATCTCGGCGGCGTCGACGGCTTGCTCCATGTGACCGACATCGCCTGGCGGCGGATCAATCATCCGTCCGAAGCCTTGCAGGTCGGCCAGACGGTCAATGTTCAGGTGATTCGGTTCAACCCGTCGACCCAGCGAATTTCACTGGGCATGAAGCAGCTTGAAGCCGACCCGTGGGAGGGCGTCGACGCCAAGTATCCGCTCGAGGTCAAGCTGACCGGCCGGGTAACCAACATCACCGACTACGGCGCTTTCGTAGAATTGGAACCCGGCGTCGAAGGCCTGGTCCACGTCTCCGAGATGAGCTGGACCAAGAAGAATGTCCACCCGGGCAAGATTGTCTCCACGAGCCAGGAAGTGGAAGTCATGGTCCTCGATGTCGATCGCAACAAGCGGCGCATCAGTTTGGGCTTGAAACAATGCGTGGCCAATCCGTGGACCGACTTCCTGGAAAAGTTCCCGGTCGGTTCCGAGATCGAGGGCGAAATCAAGAACATCACCGAGTTTGGGCTGTTTGTCGGCCTCAACGAGGAGATCGACGGCATGGTCCACTTGTCGGACCTGGATTGGGTGAAGTCCGGCGAACAAGCGATTGCCGGCTACAACAAGGGCGGCATGTTGAAGGTCAAGGTCCTGGACGTCGATGTCGAGAAGGAGCGGATTTCCCTCGGTGTGAAGCAGCTCACCGAAGACCCGGTCGCCGACGGCCTCGAGAAGCTCAAGAAGGGCGACATCGTCACATGCACGGTTACCGGCACCGGTGACAAGGGAATCGAGGTCTCCGTGGGCGGGGACGTTCCGGGTTTCATCCGCCGGTCCGACCTCGGCCGCGACCGCTCCGAACAACGTCCCGACCGCTTTGCCCCTGGTGAGTTGGTCGACGCGATGGTCGTCTCGGTCGACAAGGCCAACCGCAAGATCAACCTCTCCATCAAGGCCCGCGAGGTCGAGGAGGAGAAGATCGCCATGGCGGCCTATGGCTCCTCGGACTCGGGCGCATCCTTGGGTGACATCCTGGGCGCGGCCCTGAAGGAGAAAAGCGAGGCCGACTCCGCCGACGCCGAATCGGAGGAAACAGAAGCAGAAACGGAGGCGGAAGAAGCCGCCGCCGAAGATACGGCCGAAGCCGACGAGGCCGAGGCGCCGTCGGAGAAAGCGGCCGCCGAAGACGCGGGCGAAGCCGACGAGGCCGAGGCGCCGTCCGAAGACGCGGGCGATGCGGAAAAAGAGCCCGAAGACAAGCCTGAAGACGAGGCCAAAAGCTAGCGGCGTCCGGGGGATGGGGCGGGCCCATGGCGTTGGACACTGACCGGATCGTCGATCGCCGCCGCCTTAAGCGCCGCCTCGGCTTCTGGCGGATCGTTGCCGTTGCGGCGCTCATCGCCTTGGTGGCCGTGGGCGCCGGCCGCTTTGGCGGGATTGGCGGCGGGTCCTATGTGGCCGCCATCGAAATCTCCAATGTCATATTTGGCGAACCGGCCCGGGATGCCGCACTTCGCCGGGTAGCCGCGGACCGCAGGGCTCAAGCGCTCATCGTCCGGATCAATTCCCCCGGCGGCACCGTTGCCGGGGGAGAGGCGCTTTTCAGTTCATTGCGGCTGGTCGCCGACAGAAAACCCGTGGTCGCCGTCATCGGCGAGCTCGGGACCTCGGCCGGGTACATGTCGGCACTCGGCGCCGACTACATTATCGCCCGCGAAGGCTCGATCACCGGGTCCATCGGAGTCATATTGCAGAGCACCGACATCACCGGCCTGCTGGACAAACTGGGCGTGAAGCCGGAGTCGGTCAAGAGTTCGCCCTTGAAGGCGCAGCCCAATCCGCTGGAACCGTTCTCCGAAGAAGCCCGCGCCGCCACCGAGGCGGTGGTCGCCGACATTTATGACCTATTTGTCGGCATGGTTGCCGAGCGGCGGCGGATGAGCAGGGAGCGGGTGGCCCCGTTGGCGGACGGGCGGATATTCACCGGGCGCCAAGCTCTTCGCCAAGGGCTCATCGACGGCGTCGGCGG
Organism: Rhodospirillales bacterium; assembly: GCA_965207535.1. Taxonomy (GTDB): domain Bacteria; phylum Pseudomonadota; class Alphaproteobacteria; order Rhodospirillales; family UBA2165; genus JAJDXO01. Next base: position 337,902 of record CBDBMR010000017.1, read on the forward strand.
CGAGGCGGAGGCTCGCGACTGGCTGGCCTCGGCCCACGGCATTGCCGCATCATTGCCGGTGCGGCCCGTAAAAGCGCGCCGCGATGACGGGATTCTGAGTGGCATGCTCGACGATGTATTCGGAAAAACATTGTTTTCTGAACGACTTAGACTTGACGGGTTGATTTCCCTTTGGCACCCTGAGTTCAAATAAACCTTGTTCGGCGTCTGGCAGCGTCGGCCAACATCTTCACCATCGGAGAATTGGCAGCGACGGGGGAGGGGCGCACTGAGATGACCAAATCCGAACTCATCGCATACTTGGCCGAGCAGAATCCCCATCTCTATCAGCGCGACGTAGAACGAATCGTAACGACAATCTTCGACGAAATTGCCGCAGCCCTCGCAAGAGGAGACCGGGTCGAATTGCGCGGCTTCGGGGCATTTTCGGTTAAACATCGCGACTCGCGCGTGGGGCGAAATCCCCGAACCGGCGAAGCGGTGCAGGTTGCGGCAAAGCGCGTTCCCTATTTCAAGACTGGAAAGCAACTCCGGGAAATGATCAACTCCTGAGCCGCCGCCGGCCCAAGAGGGTCCGGGTGCGACGGCTTGCCGCAAGGAGACCAGTTCTTTGATCCGTGTCCTATCCTGGGTCGCCATGGTGGTCGTTGGCTTGGTAATCATCGTATTCGCCGTCGCCAATCGGTCTCCGCTGGAGATCGATCTCTGGCCACTTCCGTTCGCACCGGTCGTGCCGAGTTTTGCCGTCGTCCTCGGCGCGGCATTCGTCGGGTTTGTCGGAGGGGGCATCATCACCTGGCTGTCCGCCGGCGGAACGCGCCGCAGGGCCCGTCAGGAACATCGGCGCGCCGATACCCTCGAAAAGGACCTGGAAACGCTCAAATCCAAGATCGACGAGCTCGACAAGAGCGGCAACACCCCCTCGGGCTAACCAAAATCACTCGATCCGGCTAGAGCCGATCTTGCCGCCGCAACCCCGGGGGCTGTATAAGACGGCAACCTCGCCAAGCCCGGAGCATTGCCAATGACCCTGCCGCCTCATGAACGCGTCTTCGTCCCTCTCGATACGCCGGACCTCGGCCGCGCCAAGGCGATCGCGTCCGATGTCGCGGGTCATGTCGGCGGCGTGAAGGTTGGCAAGGAATTGTTCACGGCGCTTGGGCCCGAAGCCGTTTTGGAGATCACCGGTGGAAATATACCGCTGTTTCTCGATCTCAAATTTCACGACATCCCGAACACGGTTGCCGGCGCCGTGCGAAGCGCGGTCAAGATGAAACCATACATGCTCAACGTCCACGCCGCGGGCGGCCGCGCCATGATGAGGGCGGCAGCCGATGCGGCCGGGGCAACAGCATCGAAGATCGGGCTTCAAAGGCCGTTGGTGCTCGGCGTCACCGTGCTCACGTCGCTTGACGACAACGACCTCGAGGACACCGGTGTCTCCGATCCGGCGCCGGATCAGGTAAAGCGGCTGGCGGCCCTCACTCAAGCGAGCGGATTGGACGGAGTCGTCTGTTCGGGGCGCGAAATCGAAACCCTGCGAGCGCAATGTGGTCCGGACTTCAAACTCGTGGTACCTGGAATCCGGCCTGTCTGGGCGTCCACGGACGACCAGAAGCGGGTTCTCACACCCGCGGATGCCGTCAGCCGCGGAGCGGATTACCTGGTGATCGGGCGGCCGATCACCGGCGCCGCCGATCCCGCGGAGGCCGCCTGCCGGATTCGAGATGAACTCGCCGAGGCCGCTTGAGGTAAAGATTTGCGGCCTTGACCGCCCGGAATCCGTAGCCGCCGCGGCAGCCGCCGGCGCGGACTATACAGGGTTTGTCTTCTACCCGCGGTCACCGAGAAATCTGAACCCTGCCCGTGCAGCCGAGCTCATCCGATTGGTTCCGGAGGGCGTGGTCCGGGTCGGATTGTTCGTCGACCCCAGCGACGAACAGATCGACAGTGTGCTCGAAGCAGCCTCCCTGGACCTCCTTCAACTCCATGGCGGCGAGACACCGGACCGGGCCGGAGAGATCAAGGACCGTACGGGCCTCCCGGTCATGAAGGTAATTTCCGTGGCCGGCGCGGCCGACCTCGAACGCGCCGATGATTTCCGGGGCATCGCGGACCGCTTTCTCTTCGACGCCAAACCGCCCACGGACATGTCGGATGCGCTTCCCGGCGGCAACGCGCTGATGTTCGATTGGCAATTGCTGTCGGAACGCCGGATCGACGCGCCCTGGATGCTTGCGGGCGGTCTGACCGACCAAAACGTGGCCCAGGCCGTCCAAATCTCGGGCGCCGGGGCCGTCGACGTATCGTCCGGGGTCGAGGACCGGCCAGGCGTGAAAAACGTCGAGAAAATTCAACGGTTTATCGGCGCGGTCCGGTCCGTGCCGATCGACGACCAGACGATGAAATAACCCTCGTTGCACCGGCACCGGTGTGGTTTATTAGCGGCCGATCAAGAAACCAGGGCCACGACCACGGCATGAGCAAGCCCAACACCTTTCAGCGAGGTCCCGACAGCGACGGGCATTTTGGACTCTATGGCGGCCGATACGTCGCCGAGACCTTGATGCCCCTCATTCTCGATGTCGAGCGGGCCTATGACGAGGCCCGCAACGACCCGGCGTTCCAAGCGGAACTGAACTCATATTTGACGAGTTACGTGGGCCGTCCGACGCCGCTCTACTTCGCCGAACGCCTGACCGAACAGTTGGGGGGCGCGCGGATCTACTTCAAGCGCGAGGACCTCAATCATACCGGCGCCCATAAGATCAACAATTGCATGGGACAAATCTTGCTCGCCAGACGGATGGGCAAGCGCCGGATCATCGCCGAAACCGGCGCCGGCCAGCACGGCGTCGCCACCGCGACCGTGTGCGCCCTGTTCGGTCTCGAGTGCGTTGTCTATATGGGCGAGGTCGACATCGAACGACAGGCGCCCAACGTATTTCGGATGAAGATGCTCGGCGCCGAGGTTCGACCGGTAACGTCGGGCTCCGGGACCCTGAAAGATGCCATGAACGATGCGCTCCGCGACTGGGTGGCGACGGTCGAAGATACCTACTACCTGATCGGAACCGTGGCCGGACCGCACCCCTATCCGACCATGGTTCGGGACTACCAGTCGGTGATCGGCGACGAGACGAAGGCGCAGATAAACGAAATCGAGGGACGAAACCCCGATACGCTTCTCGCCTGCATCGGCGGCGGCTCGAACGCGATCGGCATGTTTCATCCCTTCCTCGATGACGACGAGGTCCGGATTATTGCCGTGGAAGCTTCGGGGGAAGGGATCGAGACGGGCAAGCACGCCGCCAGCCTGACCGCGGGAGAGCCCGGCGTCCTGCACGGCAACCGAACCTATCTGCTGCAAGACGGCGACGGCCAGATTACCGAAGCCCACAGCATCTCGGCCGGTCTGGATTATCCGGGCATCGGACCCGAACACGCCTGGCTTCACGACCTTGGCCGCGTCGAGTACGTGTCCATCCGGGACGATGAGGCCGTCGATGCCTTTCAGCTTTGCACCAGGGCCGAGGGAATCATTCCGGCCCTCGAATCCGCCCACGCGGTGGCTCATGCGGCAAAAATCGCCCCCGAACTCGCCCCGGACCACCTGATGGTCATAAATATGAGCGGACGGGGCGACAAGGACCTCGAATCCGTCGGCACTTACCTGAAGGCGCGCGGATCATGAGCGGTACGCGAATATCCGCCCGCTTCGACCGGCTGAAATCGGAGAACCGTTCGGGGCTGGTCACGTTCATTACCGCGGGCGATCCCGACCGCGGGACCTCGCAATCCATATTGGATGCGCTCCCCGAGGCCGGCGCCGATCTCATCGAATTGGGAATGCCGTTTTCCGATCCCATGGCCGATGGGCCGGCCATTCAGGCATCAAGCCTGCGGGCGCTCGAGAACGGCGCCAACATGAAGCAGACCCTGGAAATGGTGGCGTCGTTCCGAGAGAACGACGGACAGACGCCCGTCATCCTGATGGGTTACTACAATCCCATCTACGCCTACGGACCCGAAAAGTTCATGGCCGATGCCAAGAGCGCCGGCGTCGACGGCTTGATTGTCGTCGACCTGCCGCCCGAGGAGACCGAGCTCCGGCAACCTGTCGAGGCCGCCGGGCTGGACTTCATTTACCTGACCGCGCCGACCACCGGTGACGACCGTCTGCCCCATGTGGTCGAGCACGCCGGGGGGTTCATCTACTATGTCTCGATAACGGGAATTACCGGCACCAAATCGGCCAGCGCCGGCGCAGTCGAAACGGCCGTTGAGCGAATTCGCCGCCACACCAGCCTGCCCATTGCCGTCGGATTTGGGATCAAGACCCCGGCGCAGGCAGCTGAAATCGGCAGGTTTGCCGATGCCGTCGTCGTCGGTTCCGCCTTGGTCTCTCAAATCGAGGAAAATCTGAACGGCGACGGGCCGGCGGCGGGCGCGTGCCGGGATGCCGTCCTCGGACTGGTCAGGGATCTGGCGGGCGGATTGAAGAGCTAGCCGGTATTTCGAGCGCACCGCCGTGACCGCAATTTCACTTATCGACCGGCTTAATCGGCGTCACCCCAAGGTGATCGATCTCTCCCTGGAGCGGATTCAACTGCTGCTCGATAGGCTGGGTCACCCGGAACGCAAGCTGCCGCCGGTGGTCCATGTGGCCGGCACCAACGGAAAGGGCTCGGTTATCGCCTTCCTGCGCGCGTTCGCCGAAGCCGCCGGTCTCAAGGTTCACGTTTACACCTCACCTCACCTGATACGCTTCAATGAACGAATTCGTGTTGCCGGAAATCTGATCACCGACAACCGGCTGCTTGAGCTGCTGGAGGAGTGCGAGGCGGCGGCGGGTGACGACCCCATCACTTTTTTCGAGATAACCACCGCCGTCGCCTACCTCGCATTTTCGAGGACATCCGCGAACCTGGCGCTTATCGAAACCGGTCTCGGAGGCCGTCTGGATGCAACGAACGTTCTCGACGCGCCCGCCGTGACGGTGTTGACCCCGATCTCCCTGGATCATCAGGGGTTTTTGGGAAACGAGCTGGGCGGGATTGCCGGTGAGAAGGCCGCCATCATGAGACCCGACGTGCCGTGCATCGTTGCCCGGCAGCCGGATCAAGCGATGGCGGTTATTAGAAGAAAGGCGGACGAAATCGGCGCCGATTTATTGGTTTCGGGGCATGATTGGTCCGTCGAGCGGGAACGGGCCCGGATGGCCGTCAGAACGCCCGGCAAACTCCGGGACTTGCCCGTCCCCGTACTCGCCGGCGACCACCAGATCGAGAATGCCGCCCAGGCAATCGCGTGCCTCGATTCACTTGACGGATTCCCGGTTTCCGACACGGCCATCACCAAGGGCCTCGACGGCGCCGACTGGCCCGGCCGCCTCCAAAGACTGACAAAAGGGCCGCTGCTGGACGAACTCCCGCCAGGGTGGGAAATCTGGATGGACGGGGGGCACAACGGCGCCGCCGGGTTAGCCCTGGCCCGGCAGGCGGCGCGCTGGCAAGACCGTCCGCTGGCGCTGATGGTCGGCATGCTGAAGTCCAAGGACCCGCGGGCGTTTCTCGAACCGCTCGCGCCCCACGTCCAACTCGCCTTGACGTTGAAAATTCCCGGCGAAGACGGCGCATGGTCCGCCGAAGACCTGGCCAAACAGGCGACGGCAGCCGGCATGACCGCGCTCGAAACCGGCGGACTTCATCCGGCCGCACGAGAAATTCCATCCCGCCTGGATCGCCCGGGCAGAATCCTGATTTGCGGATCACTCTATCTGGCGGGCGAAGTCCTCAAGACTCACGCCTGAACCGGCGGGTCCCAAGCAAAACCCCGCCGCTTGGACGGGGTCTCGATGAATGGCGGACCGTAATCGGCTTCAGATGACCGATTCGACCCATTCCATGAGCTTGCTCTTGGGCAGCGCGCCGACTTTCATGGAAGCGACCTCGCCGTCCTTGAAAAGCATCAACGTCGGAATTCCGCGTACGCCGTATTTGGAGGGCGTCTCCGGATTGTCGTCGATATTCACCTTGGCAATCGTGAGTTTGTCACCGAGTTCGTTACCGATTTCGTCGAGGGACGGGGCGATCTGTTTACAGGGACCGCACCACTCGGCCCAGAAATCCACCAACACGGGGCCGGATGCTTGAAGCACATCCGAGTCGAACGACGAATCGCTTACTTCTTTGGCCATAACATGTTTCCTTTCCAACGCCGCACAGCGATGCCGCTCGCGAGGGATATCATGGATGATGAAGTCAATCTATGTTCGGCCCCAATGCCCGTCAAGGGACGTACCGGTCCGTAAGTTCCTTAGGGATTTCCATAACGATCGGGCCATCGGTCCAAAGCAGGATGCAGGCGATTTCGCGATCCCCATAGATATCGGCAACCACGGAACGGTAGATCGCCATCTGCCGCAAATAGGCCGGGGGCACATCCTCCGGCGACCGGGGCGGCGGCCGATTGGTCTTGTAATCGACGATCGTGACCTTTTCCTCGCCGATCAGGATTCGGTCGATCTGACCGGAGACGGCCCGGTCACCCACGAGGCCGACAATCGGCACCTCGGCCCGTGATCCTTCCCCGAACAGGGGCGCCGCAGCCGGATCTTCCATGACCGCCAAGGTCTCGCGGGCAATCCGTTCCCGGTCCGCCGCCCCGAGGTCATGCGCGGCTCCGGACAAATACGCCGCTGCGGCGCCGGCCCATGAGTCCCCGGGAAGGTCCGGCAGCGTCTGAAGAAGGTTGTGGATCAACAGCCCGCGGCGAAATCGCATCGAACCATCCTGCCCGAGCGGAGACCGAACCGGCGGATCGTCATCCGCCGGCCGCGATGGGCTGAGCGGCCGCGGCAGAGGGGCCTCCGGCGCCGGCGGCTCGCCTGTCCAACTGGGCAACGGTATCGGATCGAGCTCTTGCGGCTCCGGGGTCTCCTCGACTTCCTTGGTTTGAGGCGCCGCGAGACGAAAAACCTTCTTGGCCGGCTCACTGTCCCATTCGGCGAGAATCGGATCGTCGACGGCCTCGGCAAGCGGCTCGAGTGCCTGACTGATCAACTCGTACCAATTGCCCTCGGGCGCCTTGTTCTTCGTCTCCCAGCCACAGACGTAGAGCCGGTCCTCGGCCCGGGTCATGGCGACGTAGAGCAGCCGCCGATATTCCCGCTGCTGGGCAATGCGGGCTTCTTCCGCCAGCCGGTCGCCGACGGTCTCGCGAAATGCCCGGCGCGGGGGCCACAACAGGAACTCCGCGCCGTCCTCATCCCGGCCGCCCCATAGCAGGCCGCCCTCCTGACGCGGCGTCTGCATCGTATCCGGCAGGAATACGATGGGCGCTTGCAGGCCCTTGGCGCCGTGAACCGTCATGACCCGAACCGCGCCGCCGCGGCCCTGGTCCAGATCCCGCTTCACCTCGACCGCGCCGGCCTCCATCCATTGCAGGAACCCCTGAAGCGACGGGGTGTGGCTTCGTTCGAAGGCCAGCGCCAGGTTCAGAAACTCGGTCAGAGGATCAATCGCCTCGGGCCCCAGCCGGGCGAGCAAACGGTGGCGTCCGCCCCGTGCGCCAAGGATGTCGGCAAACAGCTCATAGGGAGGCAGGTAATCGGCGGCGGCAAGCAATTCCCGCAGCAATTCGTGGGCGGCGGCAAATCTCGGACTGGACTCCCGGCGGGCCTGGAGTTCCGACCACAAGCTTCCTTCCCGGTCATAGGCGAGTTCGAACAGTTCCTCTTCGGTCAGGCCCACGATCGGGCTCTTGAATATTGTCGCCACGGTGAGGTCGTCCTCGGGAAAAAGCAGAAACCGGCCCAACGCCAATAGATCCATGACTGCGATGTGCTCGGTGAGCACCAATCGGTCGACACCTGCGACGTCGATGTCCGAAGCCTTGAGCGCACGCACCAGATCATCCACGAAAGCGCCGCGGCGCCTGACCAAAACCATGATGTCGCCGGCGGCGATCGGACGGCCCGCGGATTCGAGTACCTCGTCATCGTTGATCATCCGGGAAATGCGGGCGGCGATGATGGCCGCAAGCCGGGCCTCGGGCGTTCCGCCCCTGATCCCCTCGACCGGCGGTTTCCAGACCCCGGTCTCGTCCGAGGCCAGCGGCGGAACGGGCGGCCACAGTTCCACGAGACCGCCAACCCCCTCGCGGGCCGTCTCGTGCACGATTGGGCGATCATCCAGCGCCACGCCGTCCCGGGCCGAGACCTGCTCGAATACGGCGTCCACGGCGCGAAGGACCGGTCCGACGGACCGGAAGGAAATATTCAGATCCACATCCGACCATTGACCGCCGGCGCCGGGGATCGTTTCGGCCAGCCAATCCCGTGCCGAGGCGAAGTTTTCCGGCGCGGCTCCCTGGAAACTGAAAATCGACTGCTTGACGTCACCGACCGCGAACATGGTGCGATTCAGGTCGCGGGCCCCCTCACCGACAAAGAATTCGTCGACAATCGAATCGACGACGGACCACTGATCCGGGCTGGTATCCTGAGCCTCGTCGATCAGGACATGATCGAGACCGCCGTCAAGCTTGTAGAGAACCCATGACGAGATGCCGGGACGCGCGAAAAGCCGCCCGGCATCGAGAATCAAGTCTTCATAATCGAGCAGCGCCCGGGACCGCTTTTCCCGCTGGTACGTATCGATGAGAGTTTGTGAAATCACCGTCAGCGCCCGGGTTGCGCTTGCCGTCTCCGCCGCCCGGCGCTTGAGGACAAACCGGGTCAGCCGTTCGGCCTCGGCCTCGAGGATATCCTTGGCGCCGGGCGCGGCCTCCGCGGTGGGATTATTGATCAGCCGCTTGCGGGGGGCCACCTCCTTTTCTCTATGGTCCCGGGTCAGAAAATAGTCGAGGTACGGCGTTAGCCCGGCGATCCGTCCGGTCAGGTCCGCATCCAGCCAGCCGGAAAGCATCTCACCGTCCTTGGCTTCGGAATCCGAACCCTGTCGAAGCGCTTCCGCCGCCATTCTCAGGCCAAGCTGATCGAAAGCCGCGTCACCGACGGCTTGTTCGGTCAGGCTCGATACTGTGTCACCGGGCGCCAGGCCGAGCGCATCGCGGACAATATCACTCAAGGACGCGGGCCCTCCCGCCTGATCCAACATTCGCCGCAGCCGGCCCCGCTGATTGGCCAACGTCGCAATCAGATCCGGAAATTCGAACTCGTAGACATGTTTGGTTATTTCGGCGAGGGCATCCGTCAGTTCGGGATCCCGGGCCTGTTGCGCTTCGCTGAGAATATGCGCCTCGGCAAGGGCGAGGGTTTCCTCCGCATCACGTTCGTCCATCAATGAAAAATGGGGCGCGACTTGGGCCTCGATGGGAAATCGGCGCAGCAATGATTGGCAGAAGGCGTGTATGGTTTCGATGCGCATCCCCCCCGGCGTATCCAGGACCGCCGCGAACAGACGCCGGGCCCGGCGGCAGGTATCCTCGTCGGGTTGCCCGCCGGTCAGCGACGTCAGCGCCTCCTTGAGTTTTTCATCCGGCGCCATCGTCCATTGACCAAGCTGATCGGCGATCCGGCCGGCCATTTCGGCCGCCGCCGCCCGGGTGAACGTCAAACACAACAGGCGCTCAGGCGGCGTTCCTTCGAGCAGCAGGCTCAGCACCCGGTCGGTCAGCACCTTGGTTTTGCCCGTGCCGGCCGACGCCGACACCCAGACGGAGAAGTCCGGCCGGGCGGCTTCTCTTTGCCTGATGGTGGCAAGATCCGCCGCAGGCCCTCTGTTGGCGCCGTTCACGACTCTCCCCCATCCGCCGCCGACGCCCACTCCTTGACCCGGGCGAGGTGCTCATAGTCCGAGTATTTCGGAGCCTTTTCGGGCCGAGGCCGGGCTTCGTAGACCGTCTCGTCCCGGTCGAAAACGGCGATCAAACCGGAAAGACCTTCGCGCGCCTCGTCGGCCAGCCGGCCGGGATTTTCGGCGGTTCGCGTCTCGCCCGCGGGCACCGTCCCTCGAAGACGCCAATAATCGAGCGCCGAGACCCTCCCGGCTTCGATGCCCTCGAAACCGCCGCTTTCCGCGATCACCGCTTCCAACGGCAATTGCGGTGAAAACCCGGCCGCGACTTCGTGCGCGGCCGGCAATGAGCCCGTCTTGTAGTCCACGATCGAGAGGGAACCGTCATCCAGAATATCAATTCGATCGGCCTTGGCCGTCAGCAAAAAGGGACCGGCCGGACCAGCCAATTCGGTCCGGCCCTCGACCTCGCTGTGTGAGCCGGTAATCGCCTTGCGGCGCTGCTCCTCCTCGGCGACGAACCAGTCCGCGATGCGCTCGAACCTCGGCCACCAGAACGCCCAAACTCCCGGCATCTGCAAACGATCGGCGAATTCCTCCCGGCCGATCGCCAGCAATTCCGCCTTGGGATCGCGGGGCAGGTCTCCGGGGTACTTTTGAACGAAAGCGCTCAGGGCCTCATGGATGATGGTCCCATATTCCGCGGCGCTGGGCGGCATCTCGATCGGGTCCAAGGCCGACAAGCCCAGGACATGGCGCGCATAAATGGCATACGGATCGCGCATCCAGGTCTCCACCTGGGTTACCGAAAGCCGGCGCGGCCGAGCTGAGACCGGGGGCCTGGGCGCCGGGCGCAAGATCGGGTCCGGCGCGGCCGGGTGGTCAAGCATCGACTGCCAATGGTTCCAGTCGTGCACCACAAGCCGGTTCGCGGACGCGCCATGCCGCGCCAGCATCGTGTCCAGCCGGAGCAGCCAGCGGGACGGAACAGCCGGCGTGCCGTCGATCCTCGCCGCGCGCGTCAGCACGACCTCGGGTGCGCCGCAGGCCTGGACAAAATCGTGGGCCGTCAGACCAACCCGTCTCTCGGGCAAGGGCAACCCGAACGCCGCCCGCATCGGCCGGCTCATCCAGGGGTCGGCTTCCGCTTCCGGGGGCCAGGTACCCTCGTTGAGCCCGCCCAATATCATTAGATCCGCATGCTGCAGCCGCGCTTCCAGCAAGCCCCAGATGAACAGGCGCGGGTGGGTGCCCCATTGCGGTCGAACGGCGACCCCCTCCATCAGGGTAGCGAAGAGAGCCGGGTAGTCACAGGGCGCGACAGCCTCCAACGTGTCAATCGCGGCGGACAATTCCGAAATGAAATTGGCGGCGGCTTCACCCTCCTCGCCGGCCCAAAGACGCTCGGCGCCGGACAGCTCATCGGTCGCGGCCAACGCCTCCGCCGCCGAGACGTGCGCCTCCATGAGCCGCGAGGGCGGAACGGCGGGCAGTTGATAGAGGGCGGCCAACTCGGTGACCGAAGCATGAAATTTGCCGATCCATTCCGCGGTCTCCGGGTGCTTGCCGCCGAGCCCCTCAGCCAGCGGCTCCAGCCCCGGCGCCGGCCGAGCGCCCCGGAGACAATGCCGTTCCAGGATTCGGGCCTGACGGCGAAAGGCCGCGGGATTGGCGCCATTTGCCGCAAGGGGATGCTTCAACAACGCCAACAGAGGTACCGGCGCGAACGCGTCGGCGACCGCCTGAACGATCAGGCTCAGGAACGCGCCTACGGCAGTCCGGTTCAGGGGGAGCCCCGCCGAGTCGTCGATTTCGATTTTCCACCGGCGCAGTTCGCCGGCGACCCGGCGGGCGAGCTGCCGGTCGGGGGTCACCAAGGCGGCGGTCCTGCCCTCGACCTCGATCGCGCCCCGCATCATCAGGGCAATCGCCCGGGCCTCCTCCTCGGGGTCTCCGAACTCGGCCCGGGATATGCCGCCGAGCGCCGCGGCCGGCGCCTCCTCGTCGGCATGCCACCGGTCCGTCAGCGGCGCAGGCAACAAGGCCCGGGACACAAGCCGGGCCCGCGAGCGGCGCTGCTCTCCGTCTTTCCGCCCCGCGCCATCCGCATCCGCGGGCCAGACTTTCACGTCGGATATTTCGACACCGAGGCGGTCCAGAAGCCGAACCATTCCCGACTGCGGATGCACGTCGTCGAGAACTTGGATCGCATCCTCGTCCAGAGACGCGTCCAGTCCGGGCAGGATAACCCGGCCGTTCGGCAGATCCGCGATCACCCCCAAAAGGTCGGCCGTCGCCGGCACCGAACCCGTCGAACCCGCGGCAATAACGGGCTGATCGGTCGGACTTTGCGTCCACCGATCGGCCTGAGCCTCAAGCAGTCTATTGCGGCGCTCGGCCGGATCGATGGCGTTTTCCCCGGCGAGAATTTCGGGCCATTGATTGGTGACGATTTGCAGGAATTTCAGCGTCTCCTGCCAATGCGCCGCAAACTCCTCGGGCACCAGATCGGCGAGGCCGTCATACGAAAGCCGTTCGGTCTGAATCTGATCGATGAGCCGCGCCAACTCCCGGGCCAGACGCGCGGCCTGGTCCGGCGTGATCTCTCCCCCTTCGAACTGCTGGACGAGGCGGGTAAGGATCAGATGACGGCGCATCCCCGAGATCGCCGGCGGAATTGCCGCAGCGCCGGTGCCTGGGATTTCCTCCCAGCCGGCGATCGCCAGCGCATCTTCGTCCAGATCGCCAAGCGGCAGCAGCCGGGGAAGGAGTAGCGCCGTCCCATCGGATCGGCGTAGGAACGCGTCCCGCAAGCTGCGGACGGCACGCCGTGTCGGCAGGAATATCCGGTATCCGGCCAGCAGCCCGGCATCGCCGCCGGTCTCCTTCAGAATTCCGGCGGCAAGGGTGTCGACGAACGGCACCCCCGGCGGGATGGAATAAATCGAGGAGGTCCGCGGGCTCTCCGTCATCGGTGCCGGATGCCGGGGAAACGCTCGGACATATAGTCTTCAACCTGATCCAAGCCGTCGGCCGTCCCGACGTGGAACCATTCCCCATCATGGACGATACCGTATAGCCGTTCGGCCTCGATCGCCCGATCATAGAGCAGGTTGAACGAAAACGCGCCGTCGGGGGCACCGGCAAACAGCCGCGGATGCACGACCATCACACCCATGTAGGCATAAGGGACCTGCTCCCGTTCCGGCCGGCGGCTGAGGAGTCCGCCCGCATCAATAACGAAATCGCCGGCCCCTTCATAGCCGTAGGCTTCGACGGTCGAGTGCATGAGCAACAGGGCATCCATCATCGATTCGTCGAAATTCAGCGCCAACCGTTCGATTGCCGGGGAAGGACCATCAAGCCAGAGCGAATCGGTGTTCACAACCAGAAAAGGCTCGTCTCCGAGGTGCGGCAGGGCATTGGCGACCCCGCCGCCGGTGTCCAAAAGCTCCGGTTCGTGGGATATGACTATTTCCATATCCGGCCGGCGCTTCAAATGGGCTTCGACCTGATTGGCCAGATAGTGGGTATTCACCACCGCCTTCCCGATGCCCGATGCGGCCACGCGGTCCAGGCACAAATCGATCAGCGTGCGCCCCGTCACCCGAATGAGCGGTTTCGGCGTCTTCTCGGTGATCGGACGCATGCGCAGACCCAGCCCCGCGGCGAGCAGCATCGCGGCACGAAGTGAATGCCGGCCGGCTTCGGCCATATTCAGGCCTGCCTTTCCTGCGTGGGAACCGTCCGCGAGGAGCGCGGAACCGCCGCATCCAGCCAGTCGCGGAGCGGGCCCAGAACAGGATGGCGGCAGGCATCCGTCAGGAGCCGCCAAACCCGCGGGATGTGCCGGAGGTAGGCGAATTTGCCGTCCCGATAGGCGAGCCGGGTGAAAATGCCGATGACCTTGCAGTGCCTTTGAGCGGCAAGAATTGCGTAGGCCGCCTCGAACGTCCGCCGATCCTGACCGGGGAATGCGCCGAGGTAGCGCTCCAGCATGAGTCCGGCCAGGCCCGGGGGCAGGTCGCGGCGGGCATCCTCGAGCAAAGACATGAGATCGTAGGGCGTGCGGCCGACCACCGCATCCTGATAGTCCAGCAACCCGACGGCGGCGAGCCCTTCGCGCCCGGGAAGCCAAATTAGGTTGTCGGCGTGGTAGTCCCTGAGCGTAAGGGCCTCCGGCACCTCTTCGAGCATCGGCAGGTACCGCCGCCAGATATCCAGAAAAGCCGTTCGGGTCCGGGGCGAGGTCGGCACGTGAAGCGTATTGGGCATATACCAGTCGGTGAACAGCGCCGCTTCGTCGAGAAGCATTTCTTCGTCGTATTCAGCCAGGCCATCAGGTACGGAAACCGCAGGAAGCCGGCTGTGCAGGTCTATCAGCAGATCGACGGCCCGCTCATAGAGCTCCCGCTCACCGGCGCCCTTGGCAACGGCCGCCGTGTAGAGATCATCGCCAAGGTCCTCGAGGAGAAGCAATCCCATCTCCCGGTCCTCGGCGTATATCCTCGGCGCGCTGTAGCCCAGGTCGAGCAGATGGCCGGTCATATGGACAAACGGCCGCACGTCTTCCCGAGGCGGCGGCGCATCCATGATCACGGCCGTTTCGTCACCCATAACAATCCGTTCATAGCGCCGGAAAGACGCATCGCCGGCAAGCGGTTCGCGCCGCGCGCCCCGCCAACCGGCCGATTCGATGAACGAATCGATATGGTCCGACCGGTCAGCCAAGGCCTTCGAGTTCCTTCAACCGGTCCGCCCATTCGTCGGTACCTTCAATTTCGACCCGCCGCACATCCTCTCGCTCGCCGATCACGAAACGCAAGTCGAGCCGCTCCCAAGGCAGGTAGGCTCCCAGCCTCTCCGGCCATTCGATGAGTGAAATGCCTTCGGTAAACGCATCTTCGATATCCAGCTCCAGTGCGTCGTCGGGTTTTTCCAGACGGTAGAGGTCGAAGTGCCAGACGGTGCCCGCCTCGAGTTCGTAGGTCTGAACCAACGTAAAGGTGGGGCTGGGAATTTCCTCCTGGACGCCCCACTCCCTGAGGAACGCCCGGGCAAACGTGGTCTTGCCGGTTCCGAGCTCACCGGAGAGCGCAATGACGTCTCCATCCTCGGTGAGCGAGGCGATTTCAGCGGCCAATTCGGCTGTCGCTTCCTCTCCGTCCAAGGTCAGCCGGCGCGGCTTGGGCATGCTCATGGCACTCTTTTAAAGGGGCCGCGATTGAAGCGAAAGCGGATTGCTGTACTAGGCTGGACTTTGCGGGATACGGCAGGTGACGGTGGTGCCCCGATTGAGGCGCGAGACCAGATTAACGGAGCCGCCGTGAAGCTCGATGAAGCTTTTGACCAAAGTCAGGCCGAGGCCGACGCCTTCATGGCCGGCATCCGCGCCCCGGGCGAAGCCCTTGAAAACTAAATCGATTTCGGACTGTGGAATGCCGACCCCCGTGTCCTTGACGAATATCTCGATCTCGTCTCGGCCCCGTGCCGCGCCAAGCGTTACCGTCCCGCCGGGCTCGGTAAATGCCAGCGCATTGCTCAACAAATGGAGTAGTGCCTGGCGCAAAATACGGTCGTCGGCAGTAATCCATCCGGTCTCGGGCGGACAATCGAACGCCAGCCGAATCCTGTCCGACCGGGCACGTTCCCGGACTAGGCTCAAAAGATCGGTCAACAGCACGTGGAGATCGAGACTTTCGAGATCGAGACTGAGCAATCCTGCCTCGAGATTCGCAAGATCCATCACCTGGTCGATGGTCGACGCCATGGCCGCCGCCGTCGAGGCGATCCCCTCCGCATATTCCTGCTGGCGGCGGTTCAGCTCTCCGACATAACCGCCGCTGAGAAGCTCGGCGAATCCCTTGACCGTGTTGAGGGGCGTCCTGAGCTCGAAAGACAGATTGGCGAGAAACTCGGTCTTGAGCCGATCGAGGGCCATCATCGACTCGGCCTTGGTCTGAAGGGCCTCGCCTTCCCGGACGGTACGGGTGACATCGGTATATCGAAACAGCATCGACCCGTCGGGGAGCGGGCGGCGGACGAATTCGAAAACCCGCCCGTCTTCATGGCGAAGCTCCGATGTCTCCGAGTCGCGTGCAAAGTAATGAGCCGCCAGCCGTGCGGCCTCGGCCTCCCAATCCTCCGACGACCCGTGCAGGCAGCGGGTCTGACGAACGAAGTCGCTCAAATGCAGCTTCGGGAGTTCGTCGGGAACCTCCCACATCTCGGCAAATGCCGGGTTGGCCAATCGAAGCCTCCCATCGCCGCCAAAAACACCGATGGCCTCGGATAGATTGTCGAGCGTGGACCGCTGTACCGCCTGCGCCTCGCGGGCCTGGCGCTCAGCCGACATGCGCCTGCTGAGATCCTCGAAGGCCAGCATCACCGCTCCCTCTCCGAGAGGCGCCGCGATGCGCCGGAGCGCCGCACCGTCCGGCAGATGGAACACTTCTTCGTGGACGTCCCGCAATCCGGTCAGGAGCCGTGATTGGGCCTCCCGATAGGCTTGGAAATCGACCTGTTCGGGCAGTTTGCGGCCCGCCCGCATCCGATCCAGTAGATCGCCGAATGTCGGCCGGCGGTCCAGCCAGTCGGTGTCGAGATCGAACAGGGTGGCGAATACGGGATTGAAAGCCTCCACCCTGCCATCGCGGGCGATCAGGCAAACGGCGAGCGGCAACGCCTCGAGGAGGGCGGTATCGATCCCAGGATGCCGGTCGGACGCATGAAGTGTGGGCACCGGCGAATCTTAGGCCGGGGCCCATCGGCCAGCAATAGGCTGGATGCGACGCAGGCCGTAACCCTGGTCAGAAATTTGGGTTAGTAGCGGTAATATTCGGGCTTGTAGGGCCCGGCCTGCCGGACGCCGATATACTCGGCCTGCGCCGGCGTGAGTTCGGTGAGTTTGGCCCCCAGCTTGCCGAGGTGCAGGCGCGCCACTTTCTCGTCCAGGTCCTTGGGCAGGACATAGACCTTGTTCTCGTACTTGCCGGCGTTGTTCCAAAGCTCGATCTGGGCCAACACCTGGTTGGTGAAGCTGGCGCTCATGACAAAGCTCGGATGACCGGTGGCACAACCCAAATTCACCAGCCGGCCCTCGGCCAGCACGATGATCCGCTTGCCATCCGGAAACTCCACTTCATCCACCTGGGGCTTCACATTGTGCCATTTGTAGTTCCGCAAGGATTCGATCTGAATTTCGGAATCAAAGTGACCGATGTTGGAAACGATGGCCCGGTCCTTCATCTCCCGCATGTGGTCGAGGGTGATGACGTCGATGTTGCCGGTGGTGGTCACGAAGACGTCGCCGATGGGCGCCGCCTGGTCCATCGTGACCACTTCATAGCCTTCCATCGAAGCCTGAAGAGCACAGATAGGGTCGATTTCGGTTACCAGAACCCGTGCGCCCTGGCCCCGAAGACTGGCGGCCGAGCCCTTGCCCACGTCGCCATATCCGGCGACCACGGCGACCTTACCGGCCAGCATCACATCGGTTGCCCGCTTGATACCGTCGACCAGACTCTCCCGGCAGCCATAGAGATTGTCGAATTTCGACTTGGTCACCGAATCGTTGACGTTGAAGGCCGGCACCATCAACGAGCCTTCTTTCGCCATCTCGTAGAGGCGGTGAACGCCGGTGGTGGTCTCCTCGGACAGTCCCTTGACGCCGGCCATCTTGTCCTTATGCTGCTCGTGCATGACCGCCGTGAGGTCGCCGCCGTCATCCAGTATCATGTTGGGCACCCAGCCGTCGGGTCCCTCGATGGTTTGATCGATACACCACCAGAACTCTTCCTCGGTCTCCCCCTTCCAGGCGAAGACCGGAATATTCTCGGCGGCGATGGCCGCGGCAGCCTGATCCTGGGTGGAGAAGATGTTGCACGAACTCCAGCGGATCTCCGCGCCGAGGTCGATCAGCGTTTCAATCAACACGGCCGTCTGAATGGTCATATGGAGACATCCGGCGATGCGGGCGCCCGCCAACGGCTTTTTGCCGGCATATTCCTCGCGGACCGCCATCAGACCGGGCATCTCCGTCTCGGCGATGGCGATTTCCTTGCGGCCCCATTCGGCCAGGTCCATGTCGGCAACTTTGTAATCGTTCGCGGCGCCCATCCATCTTCTCCGGGGAGTCCGTAAATCAAAGGCGGCAGGGATAGCAGCAGCCATTTTGCCAAGCAAGGAATAACCCCGCTTCCGTCCCACTCGTCCCACACTGCCTGATGCAGGGTTTGGTACGGCGGCGGTTTCAATGGCCCTGGATCAGTCGAGGATCATCCGTCCTCTTCTTCAAATCCGGCCTCGACCAGTTCGGTGATGGCAACCATGGCCTGGTCACCCTCCGGGCCCGAGGCCGTCACCTCGATCCGCATGCCGGGCGCCGCCGCCAGCATCATCAAGCCCATGATCGACGTGCCGAGAACCGTCGTCCCGTCCTTGGACACGGTGACCTCGGCATCAAACCCCGAGACAAGTTTGACGAACTTCGCCGCTGCCCGGGCGTGCAGACCACGCGAATTGCAGATGGTGAGGATCGATCGGGGCATGGCGGCTGGAGCCCTACCGAATGGGGCTAGTCGGCCTCCTTGGCCAGCAATTGGGAAGCAACGTTAATGTACTTCCGGCCCGCCTCCTGGGCCTTGGCCACCGCCTCGCCGAGTTCGAGATCGTCCCGGACGCTGGCGAGCTTGACCAGCATCGGCAGATTGACCCCGGCGATCACCTCGATGTTCGCGCGTTCCATAATGGAAATAGCCAAATTCGATGGCGTGCCGCCGAACATGTCGGTGAGAACGACGACGCCGTCCCCGCTGTCCGTCTCCTGAACACTGTTCACGATATCGGCGCGACGCCGCTCCATGTCATCGTCCGGCCCTATGCAGACCGAAGCGACCTGCGTCTGAGGGCCGACGACGTGCTCCAACGCACCGATGAGCTCGTCAGCCAAATGGCCGTGGGTAACCAAAACCAATCCGATCATCGGGATTCCTCTTTTGCCGGGACCGGTGGATCAGCCAGTCCCAGATCACGATGGCGAACCTGAACCTTCTCGCCCAGGCTGTCAAACCACCCGCCCAGTCGTTCGGCCACGAAGACGGAGCGGTGCCGGCCGCCCGTGCAACCTATCGCGATGGTCAAATAGCTTTTTCCCTCCGCCTTGTAGGATGGCAAGAGCGGCTGGAGCAGCTTGGTCAGTCCGTCCCAAAAACTCCCGAATGCCGGGTCCTCGGCAATGTATGCCCCAACGGCCTCGTCCCGCCCGCTTTGCGGCCGCAGCTCGGGAACGTAATGGGGGTTAACGAGAAACCGTACGTCGAAGACGAGATCCGCGTCGCGGGGCAACCCCCGCCGATAGGAAAACGACCTCACGAATATATTGAGGCCGCTGTCGCCGCCCGGCGAAAAGTGAGCCTCGAGCAATTGTTTGAGTTCACCGGGCGCCATGCCGGTGGTATCGATAACGTGATGAGCCCGGTCGCGAAGCCGCGAGACAACCCGTCTTTCATGGGCGATACCATCGGCGATCGGCCGGTCCATGGCCAGCGGATGACGGTGCCGGGTGACCTCGTAGCGGCGCCTGAGTTCCTCGTCGTCACAATCGACAAACAGGATTTCCACTTCGACGGTTCCCGTGCCGGCCAGTTCATCGAATTGGGTCAGGAAGGCATCCACGCCGAACCCGCGCGTCCGGATATCGACGCCAACCGCGATAGGCCGGTCGAAACCGGAGCCCGTTAATCCCGGCTGCGCCGATAGAACCAGGCTCCCCAGCAGCGGTAGCGGAACATTGTCGACGGCTTCGTAGGCAAGATCTTCGAAGGCTTTCAGGACAGACGTCTTCCCTGCGCCCGACATTCCGGTCACCAGGACCAGCCGGGCGGACGAGGCGGGTTTCGCCGGCGCCCCGGTCACGGCCGCGCCTTCAAGGGTGCAAGCAATGTTCGCTCGTCGAGACGGTTGGCGGCGCCTGAAGCTATCCTGACCGCCAACTCGACCTTCTCCGCCACAGCATTATCGAATGCGTGCAGGCGGACGCGCGCGATCCGGTGTCCCAGGATCTCCGTTGCCGGGTCTTCAGGCAGCCGCTCGACCGCATCGCGGCCGACCAGTTCGACCATCAGGTTCAATGGCGCCTCGGCCTGATGGTCCAGTTCGACAATTCCGATACCGTGAACTTCCAACAGGCCGGCGAGATTAGCCGGTGCGCTCAGGCTCACCGCCCCGGAATTCACGCGGGTCACGACCCGATCGTCGGCGATCAGCTTGGCGCCACGGTCGATCAAGCGCAGTGCGAGGTCCGACTTTCCGGCGCCTGATGGTCCGGTAATCAGAACGCCGTGACCATCGATAGAAACCGCAGTGGCGTGGATATGATCCATGACAGGACTCAATGCTCAGGGGTTCGGTGTGTCAATGGGGCCGAGAGGCAACTCGACGACGAACCGCGCCCCGGTGCATCCGGTGGAAAAGTCCTCATAGTTCTCGGCGCGAATCGAGCCGCCATGGGCCTCGACGATCTGCTTGGAAATGCTGAGCCCGAGACCGGAGTGAGTCCCGAACTTCTCGGACGCCGGCCGTTCCTGATAGAAACGCTCGAAAATCTGCTCTTCCGTCCCCTCCGGGATTCCGGGTCCATGGTCCTCGACCAGCACTCGGACATCGTCGTCGCGCCGCCTGATACGAAGGGTTATCCGACCGCCCTCCGGACTGAAGCTCAAAGCGTTGCCGATCAGGTTGCGAAACACCTGAACAAGACGATCCTCCAAACCGGTTACCAAACAGGGCAGATTATCCTCGGCGTCCAGGACGAGACCGATCTTCTGCTCCTCCGCGGTTGCGCCATAGGCATCCTTCAGGGTTGCCACCAGGCCGGCGATATCGACGGTTGCCATTTCGGCTCGAGACAACTCCGCATCCAGGCGGGATGCGTCGGAGATGTCGGTGATCAATCGGTCCAGCCTGGACACGTCGTCCTGGATGATTGCCATCAACTTCCGTTGCTGTTCCGGGTCGGAGACGCGGGACGCCGTTTCGACCGCACTCCTGAGCGAGGTAAGCGGGTTCTTTATTTCGTGGGCCACGTCGGCGGCAAAACCTTCGATGGCATCCATCCGGTTCCACAGCGCTTCGGTCATTTCCCGAAGGGCCCAGCCGAGATCTCCGATCTCGTCTTGGCGGCCGGAGAGATCGGGCAGGCGATACTGCCGGGAGAGACCCTGCCGAACCCGGTCGGCGGCCAGCGACAACCGCCGCAACGGCCGGGCGATGGTGCCGGCCAGGTAGACCGACAACAGGACCGTAATCAACAGGGCTACACCAAACACCTTCAGGATATCCATCCTGACCTGAAACACGGCCTCGTCGATTTCCCGGGAATCCCGAAACAGCAGGAGCGCGCCCAGCACCCGCTTGTATCGCTGAACCGGCGCCGCGACGCTGATGATCATTTCGCCGTCGGGGCCGATTTGGACGCCGCTGCCGTGTTCGCCGGCGAGCGCGAGGCGCGTTTCGGGAAGCTGAGAACCAGTGCCCACACCGTCGAGACCGGGTCCCCGCCCGGATGCGCCGCGGAACCATCTCGCGGCACGCTCATAGGCGCTCAGCACGAAGCCTCCCAGCCCTTCCCCGTCACCCGGCGGCGGCAATTCATCGATCCGTACGGTGCCGCCGGGTCCGACAAGAAACTGGCTGTCGCTGACCACCCGTCCCTGGGTATCGATCAGTTGCGCCCGTGTCCGGGATGTGGCTGCGAGACGGCGGACAATTTGTCTCGCCACGTCCTCGACCAGAGCCTGGTTTTCCGGGTTCTCCTCGCTCACCGCCGCCTCGCCGAGCGCGGCGGCAATCAGATCGGCCTGGGCCGTCAATGCGGCGATTTCCGTTCGGATCAGTCCTTCACGATACTGGCCCACGTACAGCAATCCGCTCACCAACACGGCAAGCGCAAAAACATTAACCGCGAGAATTCGCCGGGTGATGGGCGAAAACCGGCCTTTGCGCCCCGCGCGGCCCCGCCGATGATTGTCTTGGTGCGCCCCCCGATCCACTCGTCCGATCCAGTTGGTGGTGTTGGCCTACTCCTTTGCGGCCCGGCCGTCGTTGTAACGATACCCCACACCATACAGCGTTTCGATGGCCTGGAAGTCTTCATCAATCGTCCGGAACTTCTTCCGAAGCCGTTTGACATGGCTGTCGATGGTCCGGTCGTCGACGTAAATATGATCGCCATATGCAGCATCGATCAGCTGTTCCCGGTTTTTGACGTGTCCCGGCCGGGCGGCCAGCGATTGAAGCAACAGAAACTCGGTGACCGTCAGGTCGACCGGCGTTCCGCGCCAGGAGCACCGATGACGCGCGCCGTCGAGGATAAGATCCCCGCGCCGGATCGTCTCGTCCTGGGGTTTGGGCGAATTCTCGTCATCCGGCCCTTCCTGCCGGCGCAACAGCGCGCGGATGCGTTCGATCAGGAGGCGTTGGGAGAACGGCTTTTTGATATAGTCGTCGGCCCCCATGCGGAGACCCAGCACTTCGTCGATCTCATCTTCCTTGGAGGTGAGAAAAATGACCGGCACGCTGGAGCGTTCGCGAAGCTTGGACAGCAACTCCATGCCGTCCAGGCGCGGCATTTTGATGTCGAGCACCACCAGATCGGGCGGCGCCGTTCTCAGCCCATGAAGCGCCTGTACCGAATCGGAGTAGGATTTGACCTCGAACCCCTCGGTCTCGAGCGCCATCGCCACGGAGGTCAAAATATTGCGGTCGTCATCGACCAGAACAATCGATTGAGTCATGCCGGCTCTCTTACCCGCCCATTACCCTTGATCGGTCCCACGGGGATCCGGGAAGCGGCCCGGCCCACCGTACGACGGCGCCCAATTGACGGCGGAATTGTGGCAAAAATATAGTCCAATTATGGCGCGGCGGGAGGCCTATCATAATTTCTCTCGTGATTTCAGAGGGATAAGGCACGGAAATTATGGCAATTCGGACCAAAGCGGGCCCCGGAACCCTCCGGGAGATCCGGAACATGATGCGGCGCTGCCGCAAGGCCGTCCTCGGCACGAACGCGCGGGAGCCCGAAGGCTGGCCGATGGCGTCGCTGGTCGGCATTGCGCCGGCCGGCGATGGCGCGCCGATTCTCCTGCTGTCCGAACTGTCGGCCCACACCCGGAATCTCCAGGCCGATGAACGGGTCTCGATTTTTCTCGACGGAACCGCCGGCGCCCGCAACCCCCAGACCGGCGCCCGGGTTACCTTGTTCGGCCGACTCCGAAAGGAAGATGATCCGCGGAAGGCCGCGCGTTATCTGCGCTATAATCCGGACGCTTCGTCGTATGCGGATTTCGCCGACTTCGGCTTCTTTCAGCTGGACATCGAGCGCGCCCATTTTGTCGGCGGGTTCGCACGCGCCTATTGGGTCGATGGAAAGAAGCTGGCGGCAAACGGAAAAGCGGCGCGCAATATCTCCAAAGCCGAGGCCGGTATTCTCGAACACATGAACGCCGATCACCTGGAAGCGCTCCGGCTTTACGGCACGGTGCTCCTGGGCCGGCGGGGAAAGCACTGGTCGATGATCGGGATCGACCCGGACGGGCTGGACCTCCGGTGTGGACACACCATCCACCGCCTCGATTTTGACACTCCCGTGGATAGCGCCGAGACATGTCGGGCGGTCCTTGTCGCGCTTGCAAAAGAGGCGCGGAAAAAATCCGGTTGAGTGCGCCTGCATCGGCCATGAACCGGTTGCTTGTGTCCAGGCGCGGCGTTACAGTTTTTTGCGAACGACCGGCACTGGATCGGCAAGCAACCCGCCTTCGGGACACGATCGACCGCCCAAAGGCGGCTGCCCAAAAAGGGCATAACGGGAGAAAAATATGACCGCTACCGGCACCAACCGGACCACCAACGCAAAACTTTTGGCTTGGGTCGAGGAGATGGCGGGGCTTTGCCGGCCCGACCGGGTTCAGTGGTGTGACGGCTCCGAGGAGGAGTATCGGCAGCTCATCGATCAGATGTTGGCGTCCGGCACGCTGATGAAACTCAGCGAAGAGAAGCGGCCCAATTCCTACCTGGCGCGGTCCGACCCGGACGATGTCGCGCGGGTCGAGGACCGGACGTTTATTTGCTCCAGGAAGCAGGAAGATGCGGGGCCAACCAACAATTGGGTCGATCCGGTGGAGATGAAGGAGACCATGAACGGTCTCTTCGACGGCGCCATGCGCGGCCGGACCATGTATGTCATCCCCTTCTCCATGGGTCCCATCGGCTCCCACATCTCGCATATCGGGGTCCAGCTCACCGATTCGCCCTATGTCGCGGCGAGCATGAAGATCATGACGCGGATGGGTCAGGAGGCGCTGGACGTTCTCGGCGACGGCGAGTTCGTACCGTGCATGCATTCCGTCGGCGCACCTCTTGAGGACGGGCGGGAAGACGTGCCTTGGCCGTGCAACGAAACCAAATACATCGTCCAGTTTCCCGAAGAGCGGGCCATCTGGTCCTATGGGTCCGGCTATGGCGGCAATGCCCTCCTTGGAAAGAAGTGCTTCTCGCTCCGCATCGCCTCGGTCATGGCGCGGGACGAAGGCTGGCTCGCTGAACACATGCTGATTTTGGGCCTTGAGAGTCCCGAAGGCGAAAAGACCTATGTCGCCGCCGCCTTCCCGAGCGCCTGTGGCAAGACGAATCTGGCGATGATTATTCCGCCGGCAGGTTTCGACGGTTGGGAGGTTTCGACCGTCGGCGACGATATCGCGTGGATCAAACCCGGCGAAGACGGCCGCCTCTATGCCATCAATCCGGAAGCCGGGTATTTCGGCGTCGTCCCCGGCACCTCTTCGAAGACCAATCGGAATGCCGTCAAGATGATGGAGCGGGACACCATTTTCACCAATGTCGCGCTGACCGATGACGGGGACGTGTGGTGGGAGGGTCATGACGATCCGCCGCCGGATCATCTGATCGACTGGCGCGGCAACGACTGGACGCCGTCGTCCGAGGACAAGGCGGCTCACCCCAATGCCCGATTCACCTGCCCGACCACCCAATGTCCGACCTATTCGGACGATTGGGAGGACCCCAACGGCGTGCCGATCAGCGCTTTCATTTTTGGCGGACGCCTCAGCCACACCTTCCCCTTGGTCTATCAGTCGACCGACTGGCAGCACGGTGTGTATATGGCGGCGACCATGGGCTCGGAAGCGACTGCCGCCGCAGTCAACCAAGCGGCGATCCGCCGGGACCCGATGGCGATGCTGCCGTTCTGCGGCTACAACATGGCCGACTACTGGCGGCACTGGCTGGATCTCGGCAGCAAACTCGCCAACCCGCCGCCCATCTTTCGGGTCAACTGGTTCCGCAAGGATGAGGACGGCGGCTTTGTTTGGCCGGGCTTCGGCGAAAATTTGCGGGTCATGCAGTGGATCGTCGACCGGGTGAACGGCAAGGCGGATGCGGTCGAGAGCCCGTTCGGCTTCATGCCGCGGCACCAGGACTTGAACTGGAAGGGCCTGGATTTCGGCGCCGATACATTCGCCAGTATCATGGACATCGATACCGCGGCGGGCCGCGCCGAGGCGGAAGCGCAGAAAGAACTCTTCGACAGCTTCGATGGCGCCCTCCCGGACGAGATGGAGACCCAGCGCCGGGCCCTGATACAGCGGCTCGACGCGGCGCCGGAGGTCTGGCGGGTCGCCGGCTGATTTGGGGAGATTGGGTCATGGCAAATGTCAGCATGAAAACGTCACTGCCGGTGGACGCCAAGCAGGTTTGGGAGGCAATCGGCAATTTCAATGCCTTGCCTTCCTGGCATCCCGCCATGGAATCCAGTGAGCTGGAGGACGGCGGCACCGTCCGGCGGATAACGGTGATGGGCGGCGGTGAAATCGTCGAGAAACTGGTCGCCCGCGACGAAGAGGAGCTGACCTACACCTATTCCATTGTTTCCTCGCCGCTGCCGGTGATCAATTACTCCGCAACCCTGAAGGTCACGCCGAATGAAAGCGGCGGTGCCGATGTGGAATGGTCCGGTCAGTTTGAACCGGCCCAGGGCGGCCCCGACGCAACGAAGGCGGTTCAGGACGTCTATCAGGCGGGGATGGACAATCTGAAAAAGATGTTCGGCGGCTAGCTCCAAACCTCTCTGATCCGGACCCAGATACGTCCGTCGATAATGCCGAGGCCCATCATGATCAGGGCCGTACCCGCAATCTGCCGGGCGTCCAGCGTTTCACCCAGGACCGCCACTCCCAGCACGATGGCGCTGACCGGGATTAGAAAGGTGACCAGCAGCAGGTTCGTTGCGCCGGCCTCGGACAGGATTTTGAAGTAAATCGTGTAGGCGAGACTGGTGGACAGCACGGCGAGACCGATGATCGACGCCCACACCGCCCCGCTCGGTGCCGGCAAGGTCCAGGGCTCCTCGACGATAGCCGCGACAACGGCAAGCACGGCGGCCGACGCCGTCAACTGGCCTGCCGCGGCATCGAACGGGCCCGCACCCAGCCGGGCAAACCGTTTTCCGAAGACTCCGGCAAAGGCATAGCTGACTGCCGCGCCGAGAACCGCCAGTTGTCCCCAGGTTCCGCCGCCCAATGCGCCGATTTCGGGCGACAGGATAACAACGACACCAACGAATCCGGTGACCAGGCCCAGCATCCCCCGCACGGTCAGTTTTTCGTCGCGGGTCAGCAAATGGGCGACGATGATCGTGAACAGAGGGGTCGTTGCATTGAGCACCGAGGCAAGAGCGCTCGAAATGTGAATCTGCCCCCAGGCGATCAGTGAAAACGGGACGATGTTGTTCAGGATCG
This sequence comes from Rhodospirillales bacterium, assembly GCA_965207535.1. Lineage (GTDB taxonomy): Bacteria > Pseudomonadota > Alphaproteobacteria > Rhodospirillales > UBA2165 > JAJDXO01. The sequence goes on from CBDBMR010000017.1 coordinate 364,477, forward strand.
CCATCCCCAAGTAGGCCAAGGCAAGGGGTACCGAGATTTTCATCGGCTTGCCGAATGCCGTCATCGCCACGTGCAGAACCAGGGCCGCGATGCCTACCCGCAGAAAGACGATCGTAAGGGTCGGAAGCTCGGGAACCGCAACCTCGACGAAGAAGAACGACCCGCCCCAAAGTACGGAGAGCGTAACGAGCAGCAACCAGATCTTGGCGTTGAGAGGGGCCGACACGAGGGGTGGTCCAGCAGGGGTGCGTTAGAGGTGCCCAACCCTAACGGGGCGGGAACCCGCGGTCTTCCCGAAAGTTGCGGCCGCGTCAGGCAGCCGCGGTTTCCGCATCCCGGCGCTTGCGTTTTCCGTCCCGCCGCAGCTTGACCACATAGCGGTAGGCCAGGAGAACGAAAATAATGCTGCCGTAGATGACGGGCCTGGAAAAGTCCGCGCGGATCATCATATAGAAATGCACGACGCCCAAAACGGCGATGGGATAGATCAGCCAGTGAAGACGGGTCCACGCCCGTGCTCCCATGCGCTTGATCATGCCCTTGGTGGAGGTCGCGGCGAGCGCCGCCATGGCCGTAAAGGCGATGATGCCGACGGTGATGAACGGGCGTTTCACCACGTCCTTCACGAACTCGGCGAAGTCGAGCTGCAGGTTGAGCCCCACATAGCTGGATACATGCAGCACGCCGTAGAAGAAGGCGAACAGTCCGAGCATGCGCCGGTACGCGATCAGTTCCCGCTTTTTCAGGATATCGGCCAGGGGCCGCACGGAAAGGGTGATGATGATGAAGATCAGCGTCCAGTCGCCCAGCTCCCGGTCGAATTTCTGGACGGGATCGTCGGTCAGCAGCTTGGTGCCGAGCACCGTGTCGGAGTAGAGCGCATACAGCAGGTAGGCGAACGGCAGCAGGCTGGCAATGAACACCAGCGGCTTGAATATTCGCCGCGACGTCTTGGTATCCATGGGACGTCGCCTAGTAGTTCTTGATTAGGTCCATCCCGGTGTAGAGACCTGCGACGTCGTCATAGCCGTTGAACATCTTGGTCTCGATCTTGGGAGCAATGAGCGCCTTGAAGCCGCCTTCACCGGTAATCCGCCGCTCGCGCGCCTGGCTCCAGCGGGGATGATCCCGGTTCGGATTGACGTTGGAATAGAAGCCGTATTCTCCCGGCGCCTGGATGTTCCAGGTCGTCGGAGGCAGTTCCTCGACGAAGTTGATCTTGACGACGGATTTGATGCTCTTGAAGCCGTACTTCCACGGCACCACGAGGCGGATGGGCGCACCGTTCTGATTGGGCATGTCATCGCCATAGATGCCCACCGCCAATATGGTCAGCGGGTGCATCGCCTCGTCCATGCGCAGTCCTTCCACGTAGGGCCAATCCAGGATCGGGAGTTTCTGCTTCGGCATCTGCTCCGTATCGACCAACGTCTCGAAGGCGACATATTTCGCTTTCGAGGTGGGCTCGAACCGCTTGATCAGATCTCCCAGAGGGAAGCCGACCCACGGGATCACCATGGACCAGGCCTCGACGCAGCGCAGCCGGTAGATGCGCTCCTCCAACCCGTGAGGCTTCAGGATGTCATCCAGATCGAAGGTGCCGGTCTTGGCCGCATGCCCGGCGATTTCCACCGACCAGGGCCGGGGCTTCAGCGTATGGGCGTTTTTCTTGGGATCGGTCTTGCCGGTGCCGAATTCATAGAAATTGTTGTGCGAGGTGATCCCGTCCAGGGTCGTCGGCTTTTCCAACGTCTGGAATTTCGGATTCTTCTTCAGGTTCGTGAACGCCGCCCGGGCATCATTGGGAAATGCGGGCAGAAGCGCGGTTCCCCCGGCCGCCGCGGCGGCTGCCATGAAGGAGCGCCGGTTAAGGAAAAATTCCTTCGGCGTCACTTCCGATTCATGGGCGTCGGATGCTTTCTTGAATTTGATCAGCATTTCCCGGTCTCCTGCTGGGCGGATGTCGACTACGCCCCATAAATAGCTTCGGGATTGAATTATTCCAGGTCAAATCCGGCGATTCGACAAAATTTGTCGTGAGTTACGAAAATGTAATCCGCCGGAAAGGCCCGAGCCACATTTTTGGCCCTATTTCTCCACCTTGTCCCAATCAACCGGCAAGGTCTTCCGCGCTTTCCCGTTCAGGCGCGCATTTTCAGTGTGCTTCGTCCCAGTTCCCGCCGAAGCCGGTGTCCACCGTCAGGGGAACGTCGAGGGTTGCCACCCCTTCCATCACCGATTTGGCGAGTTCGGCGGTGGCGTCGACCTCGCTCTCCGGCACGTCGAAGATGAGCTCGTCGTGCACCTGCAACAGCATCCTGGCGCCCAGCCCGGCCTCTTTCAGCGCCGCCGGCATCCGGATCATCGCCCGCTTGATGATGTCGGCGGCGCCTCCCTGGAGAGGCGCGTTGATGGCGGCCCGCTCGGCGAAGCTCCGGTGCGACGGATTGCCGTCCTTGATGCCCGGCGTGTAGCATTTCCGGCCGAACAGGGTCGTCACATAGCCCTGCTCCCGGGCCATTTCCTTCGTCCGGTCCATATAGTCCTTGATGCCGGGATAACGCTCGAAGTAGGCGTCGATATAGGCCTTGGCGTCGCCGCGGGGGATGGCAAGCTGGCGGGCAAGGCCGAATGCCGAGATCCCGTAGATGATCCCGAAATTGATCGCCTTGGCCTGCCGCCGGATCATCGGGTCCATCCCGTCGACGGGCACGCCGAAGACCTGGCTGGCGGTCAAGGCGTGGATGTCCATGCCTTCCCTGAAAGCATCCTTCAGCACGTCGATGCCGGCCACATGGGCCAGGAGCCTGAGCTCGATCTGCGAGTAGTCGGCGCTCAACAGCACGCAGCCGTCCGACGGGACGAACGCCTGGCGAATCTTGCGTCCCTCCTCGGTCCGCACGGGAATGTTCTGGAGGTTGGGGTCGTTCGAGCTGAGCCGGCCGGTCGACGCGACGGCCTGTCCATAGGTGGTGTGCACCCGGCCGGTCTCCGGGTTGATCTGCTCGATCAGGGTGTCCGTATAGGTGCTCTTGAGCTTGGCGAGCTGCCGCCAGTCGAGTACCCGGGCGGGCAGGTCGTGGCCCTCGGCCGCGAGGCCTTCCAGCACGTCGGCGCCGGTGCCGTAGGCCCCGGTCTTGGTTTTCTTGCCGCCCTCGAGACCCATCTCGTCAAACAGGATCTCGCCCAATTGCTTGGGGGACGCGATATTGAATTCATGGCCCGCCAGCTTGTGGATTTCGGTCTCCAGATCTCCGAGGCGCTTCTCGAAATCCTGGGACAGCTTCTTCAACACCTTGGCGTCGGCGCGGATGCCGGCGCGCTCCATGTCGGTCAGCACGCCGATCAGGGGCCTTTCCAGGGTCTCGTAAACGCTGACCATGCGGTCGGCGACGAGCCTGGGACGGAGCAGGCCATGAAGCCGGCCGGTGATGTCCGCGTCCTCCGCCGCATAGTCCAGCGCCTTGTCGAGGGTTACCTTGTCGAAGGTCACCTGCGATTTGCCCGACCCGGCCACGTCCTTGAACTTGATGGTCTGGTGGGAGAAATGCAGCTCCGCCAACTCGTCCATGCCGTGGCCATGTAGGCCGCCCTCGAGCACGTAGGACAGAATCATCGTGTCGTCGAACGGCCCGACATGGACGCCGTAGCGGGCGAAGATCTCGTTGTCGTACTTGATGTTGTGCCCGACCTTGAGAACCGCCGGGTCCTCGAGCAGGGGCTTCAGCATCTTGACCGCCTTGTCCCGCGGAATCTGCGGCACGTTCTCGGTGGTTTGGTTTTCACCGCCGTCCAGATCGAGGGTGGCCTGCTCCTCGCCCGCCACATGGGCAACCGGGATGTAGCACGCCCTGTTCGGCCCCAGGGAGAGAGAGATGCCCACCAGTTCCGCCTGCATGGAATTAAGCGAGGTGGTCTCCGTGTCGACGGCGAAGCTCCCCTGCCCGGCCGCCTCCCTGATCCAGACCTGGAGCCGGTCCTCGGTTTGAACCAGCTCGTATCCATCGGCGATTTCGGAGGGCCTGGACGGCTTTTTCTTGGACTTCGGCGTTTGTTGCGCGGGCGCCTCGGATTTTGCCTCGGACTTCGACTCGGATTTTTTTGGGGGCTTCTTGTCCGGGATTGCGTCCGGATCGCCCCCGTATTGCTTGACCAGCGACTTGAATTCCTGCTCGGCCAGGAAATCCAGGAACTTGCCCGGATCCGGCTCCCGCAATGCGAGGTCCGACAGCGGCACCTCGACCGGAACGTCGGTCTTCAAGGTGACCAGTTCGCGCGACATGCGGGCGTCGTCGGCGCCGTCGATGAGCGACTGGCGCCGCTTGGGCTGTTTGATCTCTTCGGCGCGGGAAAGGATGTCGTCCAGCCCGCCATATTCCCCGACCAGCTGCGCCGCCGTCTTGATGCCGATCCCCGGCACGCCGGGCACGTTGTCCGTCGAATCGCCGGCCAGCGCCTGCACGTCGATGACCCGTTCAGGACCGACGCCGAACTTCTCGATCACCTGTTCGCGGCCGATGCGGACATTCTTCATGGCGTCGAACATGGTGATCCGGTCGTCGACCAGCTGCATGAGGTCCTTGTCGGATGACACGATGGTGACCTCGGCGCCCGCATCCGCCGCCTGGCGGGCATAGGTCGCGATCAGGTCGTCCGCCTCGTAACCCGGCAGTTCGACGGCCGGCACGTTGAGCGCCTCGGTCGCCTCCCGGACCAGTGCGAATTGGGGGATCAGGTCTTCGGGCGGCGGCGGCCGGTGGGCCTTGTAGTCGGCGTAGATTTCGTTGCGGAAGCTCTTGCGCGAGGTATCGAATATGACGGCGATATGGTCGGCTTCCGTATCGTCGACCAGCTTGCGCAGCATCCGCGTGTAGATATAGACCGCATTGGTCGGCGTGCCATCCGAGCGGGTCATGGCGCTGCTGGAGACGCCCCTGGCGAAGAAGGCGCGGAAGATGAACCCCGATCCGTCGACCAGGAAGAGATGCCTGACGGAAGCTGCCCCCGCGTCAGCCACTAATGGCCCGCCCGGCTCTCGGCGCCGTCCGCGAGAACGAAGGTCCGGCTGCAATAGGGACAGACGACCTTGCCGTCGTCGTCCATGGTCAGGAAGACGCGGGGATGGCCCAGCGGTCCGCCGCCGCCGTCGCAGGCGATTGTGGCCGATGTGACCATGATGGGTTTTTCCATATCGTCGGTATCCACGGCCGCCTCCCGGGAGCCGGCGGTCCACGCCGGTCCGCCGAATTCCGCCAAATGAAGTGCGTGCACTCCCATTATCGGCGTGCGAATGATACCCCATGACGGTCGAGTTTCAACCGCGTCCCCGCTTGCCCTCTGGCCTGTCTGGCCGCCTGCCCTCCCATATGGGCGCGCGACCGGCCGGATACGCCGCGGCCGCGGTTCTCCTGGTTCTGCTGCTCGGCGCCTGCGCCCCCCGGTTCGATTTGCCGGGCCCGCCCAGGGACGAGCCGCGGCTGACGGAAAACCATGCGGTCATGGCGGACGGAACCGCCCTGCCGCTCCGGTCCTGGCCGGTGAAGGGCGACAGGCGGGCGGTCATGCTGGCGCTCCACGGGTTCAACGACTACGGCAATTTCATCGACAGGGCCGCCGGACATTTCGGCGAGGCGGGCATCAAGGTCTACGCCTATGACCAGCGCGGGTTCGGGAATGCGCCCGTGCGCGGCCAGTGGCCGGGGACCACCGCCATGACCGACGACCTCCGGACGGTCGCCCGGCTGCTGCGCCGGCGCTATCCCGAATCACCGCTCTACCTCCTCGGCATGAGCATGGGGGGCGCCGTGGTCATGGCGGCCCAGGCCGAAAAACCCATCCCCGGGGTGAAGGGAGCCATTCTCGCCGCCCCCGCCGTCTGGGGGCGCGCCACGATGCCGTTCTACCAGCGCTGGACCCTGTGGCTCGGCGCCCACTCGGTCCCGTGGCTCACCCTCACCGGGCGCGGGATAAAGCGCAATCCGTCCGACAACAGGGAGATGCTCCGGGCCCTGGGGCGCGACCCGCTGGTCATAAAGGAAACCCGGATCGACGCCATTTACGGGCTGGCCGGCCTGATGGACCGCGCGTTCGACGCGGCGCCCGGCTACCGCGCGCCGTCGCTGCTTCTCTACGGCGACAACGACGACATCATTCCGAAGGACGCGATGGAGAGCGTCTTCGGGCGGCTGCCGGAATCCGCCTCGGCGGTGCAGAGGATCGTACGCTACCCGGACGGCTATCACATGCTGCTTCGCGATCTGCAGGCGGAAACCGTGTGGAAGGATGTGACGGCCTGGATAGCCGATCCGGCGGGCCGCCTGCCCTCCCGTATGGGTGCGCCGCCCGCCTCGGCGTCGCGCTAGCCGCTGGTTGGCGCGCCGCCCCGGCGCTTTACGGCCCCAGGCGCTTCGGGTAATGTGCGCGCCCTCCGCGACATTGGGCGCCCGTAGCTCAGCTGGATAGAGTGTCGGCCTCCGAAGCCGAAGGTCACAGGTTCGAATCCTGTCGGGCGCGCCATTTCCTTGAATGGATTTGAGTTGGCCTCCTACGGCGCGGGGCTCAACCCAGCTTCCGCTCCATGGCCTCGCAGAGCCGGGTCAGCACCTCGAGGCGCCCATACCTCTTGTCGTTGAAGGGCACCAAGTGCCAGGGCGCCGCCGCCGTGCTGGTCCGCGTGACCATCTCGTTCACCGCCGCCTCGTACTCGCGCCAGCGGTCCCGGTTGCGCCAGTCCTCGTCGGTCAGCTTCCAGCTCTTGTACGGCGTCTCGGCCCGGCTGCGGAACCGCCGGGCCTGTTCGTCGGGATCGATGTGAAGCCAGAATTTCATCAGCAGGGTCCCGTGCTCGACGATCTGATCCTCGAATTCCCGGATTTCGCGGAACGCCCGGCTCCACTCCGGTTCGGATGCGAAGCCCTCGACCCGCTCCACCATGACCCGCCCGTACCAGCTCCGGTCGAATATGGCGAATTTGCCGTCGCGGGGAATCCGCTGCCAAAACCGCCACAGGTAGTGATGCGCGTTCTCCCAGTCGTTGGGGGCCGAAAAGGGATGGATGCGGTAGTCGCGGGCGTCCAGCGCCGCCGTGATGCGCCGGATTGTCCCGCCCTTGCCGGCGGCATCCCAACCTTCGAACACGAGCACCGACGCCATCTCCCGGTTTCTTGCGCGTTGGTAGAGTTCGTTCAAGCGGCGGCGGAGGTTAGGCAGCTTCCTGCCGTAGACCGGCTTGTCCACCGAGGCGCTCAAATCCACCTGCGCGAGCGGCGGCCGTGAAATAGGACCGCCGCGGGACACCGCCGTTGCAGGGCTGAATTCTAGGCCGTTTTCGGAGATCGGATGCCGGGCGGCCGGGGGCGGCTGTTTCCGGCCGGCCAGGTGATCGCCGATTGCCTGGCGGACTGTCCGGAGAACCACCAGGGACCTGTACCTGGCGTCGCCGCCGTCGACCAGTCTCCATGGCGCGTGCGGCGCATCGGTTCGTTCGATGATCCGTTCGGCGACCTCGACGAAGCGGCCGTAGTTCTCCCAATTCCGCCAGTCCTGTTTGCCCACCTTCCAGTGCTGGGCGGGCTGCTTCTCCATTTTCCTGAGCCGGCGTTTCTGCTGAGCCTTGTCCAGGTGCATCCAGAATTTGAGAATAAGGGCCCCGTCGTCGGCCAGGCACCGCTCGAATTCGCTGATGCGGGAGAGATCGCGCTCGAATTTCCGTTTCTTGAGGCGGCCGTAGACCCGATCCACGAGGGGCTCGGAATACCACGCGCTGAGGTAGACGCCGATCTGGCCCTTGGGCGGGATATCGACCCAATAGCGCCAGAATTCGGGACGGGATTTCTCATCTCGGGTCCGGGGCCCGTAGGCGCGGGTGACGATCCAGCGCGGGTCCATCCATTCATTGAGCAGGCTCGCGAGCTCGCTTTTGCCGGCGCCGTCGACGCCGCCTAATATGATCAGGACGGGGCAATCGGCTTTCCTGAGTTCCTGCTGGGTCAGAATCAGCGACGTGCGGAGCTCCGACGCGGCCGCGTTGAACTCCGCTTTGCCGACCGTCTCCCCGCGCTCGATCAGATTGAACACGCTGCCGCCCCTTCCCTAATAGGACCTGGGCAGGCCGAGGACGTGCTCGGCCAGGTAGGACAGGACAAGGTTCGTCGAAAGCGGCGCGACCTGGTAGAGGCGGGTTTCCCGGAACTTCCGCTCGACATCGTACTCTTCGGCGAAACCGAAGCCGCCGAAGGTCTGCAGGCACATGTCCGCCGCCTGCCACGACGCCTCCGAGGCGAGCAGTTTGGCCATGTTGGCCTCGGGACCGCACGGCTCTCCTTCGTCGAACAGCGCCGCCGCCTTCCGCACCATCAAATCGGCCGCCTCCGCCGCGGCATAGGCCCGGGCGATGGGAAACTGGACCCCCTGGTTCTTGCCGATGGGCCGGCCGAACACCTCGCGTTCGTTTGCATACCCGGATGCCTTGCCGATGAACCAGCGCGCATCGCCGATGCACTCGGCGCCGATGAGTATCCGTTCCGCGTTCATGCCGTCGAGAATGTAGCGAAACCCGCTGCCTTCCTCGCCGATCAGGCTGTCCCTTGGGATTCTCAAGCCGTCGAAGAACACTTCGGTGGTCGCGTGGTTGAGCATGGTGCGGATGGGACTGATCGCCAGGCCGCTGCCCAGCGCGTCCCGAATATCGACCAGGAAGACGGACAATCCCTCGTGACGGCTCTGATCGCTTTCGCGGGGGCCCGTCCGGGCAAGCAGCAGCATGAGATCGGAATGCTCGGCCCGCGAGGTCCAGACCTTCTGGCCGTCGACGACGTAGTGATCGCCGTCCCGGCGCGCCGTGGTCCGGATACGGGTGGAATCGCTGCCGCTGGCCGGTTCCGTGACCCCGAATGCCTGTAGCCTGATGTCGCCCCGGGCGATCGCCGGCAGGTACTTTTTCTTCTGCTCGGCCGTACCGTGGCGCAGGACGGTGCCCATGATGTACATCTGCGCATGACACGCCGCGGCGTTGCCGCCGGAAAGATGCACCTCCTCAAGAATGGCCGCGGCGGCCCCGAGCCCCAGGCCGCTGCCCTCGAATTCCTCGGGTATCAGCGCCGCGAGGAAGCCGGCCCGGGTCATGGCGCCGACGAATTCTTCCGGGTAGGCCCGGTCGCGGTCGACGCGCTGCCAGTAACCGCTGTCGAATTCCCGGCACAGCGCCTGTACCGAATGCCGGATATCGTTGAAGTCCTGTGACAATTTCGAGCCTCCCGCCCCGGGGGATCAGCTTGAGGGATCAGCTTAACCCGCATTTCCCGCCAAGGTCACGGCCTGCGTCGCGTCCAGGCGGGCGGGCCGCCGGGGAAGCGTCGATCGCCGATCGCCGGATTATTCGGGCCGACCGGCACTAGGCGCAATGGACGGCGCTCAGAACGTAAATTAGTGCAACGATTTTCTATTTTTTTGAAAAATTATCGTAAATTTGCACGGAATTACCGCCTTGAATACACTATATTTGGACCAGGATTAATTCTCATTTGAGAGGTGTCCCATGTCCGCCGCCGGAAATTCATCGTCCGCCAAAACTGATATCGGAACCGCGACGAATCCCATGGGGACCGACGGTTTCGAGTTCATCGAATATACGGCCCCGGATACCGCGGCGCTCGGCACGCTGTTCGAATCCATCGGGTTCGAGGCCGTGGCGCGGCACCGGTCGAAAGAGGTGACCCTCTATCGCCAGGGCGGCATCAACTTCATCGTCAATGCGGAACCGGACAGCTTCGCCCAGTCCTTCGGCCGGGTGCACGGTCCGTCGGCCTGCGCCATGGCCTTCCGGGTCGAGGATGCGGCCTTCGCCCACAATCGGGCGGTCGAGCTGGGCGCCAAACCGGACCACGTGGCGGTCGGCCCCATGGAGCTCAATATTCCGGCGATCAAGGGTATCGGCGACAGTCAACTGTATCTGGTCGACCGTTTCGGAGACCGGTCCATCTACGATGTGGATTTCGTGCCCATTGACGGTGTCGATCAGGACCCGCACGGCATTGGCCTCAACATGATCGACCATGTGACCCACAATGTTTATACGGGCCGTCTCGATACCTGGGCCGGGTTTTATGAAAGGCTGTTCAACTTCAAGGAGATCAGGTTCTTCGACATCGAGGGGAAACTGACCGGATTGCGCTCGCGGGCAATGACCAGCCCGTGCGGAAAAATCAGGATTCCGATCAACGAATCGTCCGACGACAAATCCCAGATCGCCGAATATCTGGAGGCCTACAACGGTGAGGGCATCCAGCACATCGCGCTGTCGACCGGCGACATCCACGAGACGGTCGAGGGCCTGAAAACGCGCGGCGTCCGCTTCATGGATCCCCCGCCGGACGTCTACTACGACATGCTGGAAGAGCGGCTGCCCGGCCACGGCGAGGATGTGGCCCGCCTGAAGGAAAACGGTATCCTCATCGACGGCGCACCGGCAGACGACGGAATTCTGCTTCAGATATTCACCGAAACCGTCATCGGGCCGATCTTCTTCGAGATCATCCAGCGCAAGGGCGACGAAGGATTCGGCGAAGGCAATTTCCAGGCGCTGTTCGAATCCATGGAGCAGGATCAGATCAACCGCGGGACGCTGTCGGCGGACGACTAGGGGCGATGGGCCTGTGGGCCGGCAGTTTGCCGGAGCGTGACGGCCTGGTTTGTGTCGTATATCCACTCGTCATACCCCGGCGCAAGTCCGGGGTATCCAGATTTTCAATTCCTGAACCACAGAGACAGTGAGACGGTGAGGAGTTAATCATTCCTCCTCTGTGAACTCTGTGCCTCTGTGGTGAGATTTTTTTTCCTGGATGCCCCGCCACTTTGCCGGCTGGCCGGCAAAGCCGGTCCAGTGGGTCGGGGCATGACGACTTGCGTGCACCCCAAATGACGTGCGTCATACCCCGGCCCGGAGGAGAATGTCCTCCAGACGGCCACTTCCCATGGTTTCATGGCCAGCGGCGAGGCGGGGGTTTCGCGCGGGCGAAATTGCTTGCAGTATAGGCGGCCGATTTTCGAGCCAGACAGGGAGCGGCGCATGCAGTTTGTCAGTTTCAGGCATGGCGGGAGGGCGCGCTACGGCGTCGTGAAGGACGGCGGCGTCATCGACGCCACCGACCGGCTGGCCGACCGTTTCACCAACTTGCGGCACGTGATCGAAGGAGAGGCGCTCTTGGAACTTGCCCCCATGGCGGACCATGGCGAGCCCGATGTCGGTCTCGACGATATCGAGTATCTGTTTCCGGTTACCGCGCCCAGCAAGATCTTTTGTATCGGGCGCAACTACCGGGCCTACCACGAGGTCCTGGAGGACGGCGGCGAACCGGAATATCCGAGCGTCTTTCCGCGCTACCTCAACGGCTTCGTGCCCAATGGCGGCGTCATCCTGAAGCCCAAGGCGTCGGACCAGCTCGACTACGAGAACGAAATTGGCGTGGTCATCGGCAAAAGGGCCCGTCACGTCGGTGAAGAGGACGCCCTGTCCTGCGTTGCCGGGTTCACCATCGTCAATGAAGGAAGCGTCCGCGATTGGCAGACCAAGGGCACGCAGAATTGCCCGGGCAAGAATTTCTACCGTTCGGGCAGCATCGGCCCCTGGATGGTGACCCCCGACCATCTGCCCGACCTCGACAATGTCCGCATCGTCACCCGGCGAAACGGCGAGGTGGTCCAGGACGGGACCTCCGACATGATGATCTGCAAGATTCCGTTTCTGATCTCGCACATTTCCAAGTTCACCGAGCTGGAGCCGGGCGACCTGATCGCCACCGGCAGTCCCGGCGGCTCGATCATCGAAGGCGAGGAGCCGAAAGACTGGCTCAAGGCGGGCGATGAACTGGAGTTCGAGATCGAGGGTATCGGCGTTCTCAAGAACACCGTCGCCGACGAGTAGCCGGCCCGGCCGGTTCCCAACTTCTAGACCCAGTTGGCGTCGCGCAGGGCCCTGGCGTAGCGGCGGCTGACCGGCACTTCCGCGCCGTTCTCCAGGAAGGCGACGGTCCGGCCGGCCCGGCGCACGATCTTCTTGACCGCGGCCCGCGCGATCCAGTGCGAGCGATGGACCTGCATCCCTTCCGCGCCGCCCAGTTCCTTCAGCGCATCGCCGAAGCGCATGAGCACCAGTTCCGATCCCCGGTCGGTGTGGATTTCGACATAGTGGTCGCGCACCTGGAGATGCAGCAGGCGGCCGCGCCGGCTGGCCGGCAGCCGCCCCAGCAGGGGCGGCGGCGCGGCTGTGCCGCCGCCCGGATCGCCGTCCAGCCGCTCCGCCGCCGGCGGTTCCGAGAAGGGCGCGCCGCCCGCCCGCCGCATGGGCAGCTCAATGGTTCCCCAGACGATCAGGCCGATCACCATATGGATGAGCGCGTTGGAAAGGAACAACTCGCCCGTTCCTACGGACTCCGGCACCCCACCGGCAAACAACAACTGGATGCCTACGATCAGCAGCGTCCCCGGCACCGAAGCGGCAAGACCGCCGCCGAGAACGCAGACGATTGCCGGCAGGCGGCCGGACAGCCACGCCACCGCAGGCAGGATGCAGGCCAGGGCGAGCGACCAATTGCCGGCCACCGCCAAGGCCCAATAGGCCATCCGCTCGCCGAGCGGCATCCGGAGGTAGGTGCCGAACGGGCCGAGATAGCCGAGAAACAGAACCGCGACGGCGAGCAAGGCCAAATGCCAGCGCAGCCGCCGCCAGACGAACCATTCGCGAAGCGCGAACGGCGCTTCCCGCACCGTTCGCGAACTATCCGGGCCGTTTGCGTAGCCGCCGTTGGTCATGGCCGTCCATCGTGCTTACTCCTGGGGCGCAGGATACGCACCCGAACGGAAGGAACCAAGGATGTACACAAAATCTCGCTTGGCCGCGGCGGCCATCGCCGCTTCCCTTGCGCTCTCCCAGCCGGTGACGGGCGGCTCGGCCCTGGCGGCGGAACTGACGGTCGCGGTGAGCGGCGTCAATTCGGCCGAGGGCCGGGTCTATGTCGCCCTCCATCGCGCCGCCGCCGGCGTGAAGTTCCCCGACATGAAAGGCGCGGTCGCCGGCGCATGGCGCATGGCGCGGAAGGGCGGCTTCAATGTCACCTTCGCAGGGCTGGAGCCCGGCCGGTACGCCGTCAACGGCTTCCACGACGACAACGGCAACGGCGATCTCGACACCAATCTGCTCGGCGTTCCCACCGAAGGCTACGGCTTTGGCAACGGCGCGGCCGGCAGCTTCGGGCCGGCGGAGTTCGACGCATCCTCGATCGACGTGAAGGAAGCGGCAACGATCCGGCTGCCGATGGGCTACTGAGCCCCGCCGGCCATGACACAGGAATCGACACCAATGACGGACACCAACATTTCCCGGCGCACTTTCCTCGCCGCCTCGGCGGCCTCCGGACTGGCCGGTCTCGCCCCTTTCGCACCGGCGCTCGCCGCCTCGGGCGATGACTGGGGCGACGACTGGGGCGAAGCCTTCGCCGCCGCCCTCAGGCGGAACCCGATGCTGCTCGGCTGGAAAACGCCGCCGGACCGGCTGGATACCGGCTCGCTCGCCGTTACCGGCGCATGGCCCGCCGGGCTGAAGGGCCGCTTTTTCCGCAACGGGCCGTCGATCCACGACCGGTTCGGCCGGCGCTACCGGCACTGGTTCGACGGCGACGGCATGATCCAGGAATTCGCCATGGACGGCGGCCGGATCGCCCATCGCGGGCGGATCGTCCGCACGCCGAAGCTCGATCGGGAAGACGCGGCCGGCAGGCGGCTCTACAGCGGCTACGCCACGCACCTGGAAAGCCAGGCCCCGGTCCGCGGGCCGGACGCCCTGAACGCGGCGAACATCTCCGTCCTGCATCATGGCGGGGAACTGCTGGCCCTGTGGGAAGGCGGCTCGGCGACGCGGCTCGACGAAGCGACGCTCGCGGCCAAGGGCTTCAAGACCTGGAGCCCGCAGCTCGGCGGCGTTCCCTTCTCGGCCCATCCGAAGGCCGATCCGGACGGCACCCTGTGGAACATCGGCTGCGCCCTGCTGCCGCGGCCCGCCCTCGTGCTCTACCATATCGACCGCGCGGGCCGGCTGGTGAAGGCGGCCCTTGTCGATGCCGGGCCGATGGGGCTGATCCACGATTTCGTCGTCACGCACAAGTCGCTGGTCATTCTGATCCACCCGTTCCTGGTCGATCCCGCGAGGGCGGAACGGGCCGGCATCCTCGATGCCCATGTCTGGAAACCGCGGGCGGAAACCCGCGTGCTGGTCGTCGACAAGGAAGATTTCGGCAAACGCCGCTGGCACGCCCTGCCGGCCTGTTTCGGCTTCCACTACGGCAACGGCTGGGAAGAGGCCGACGGAACGATCCGCCTCGACCATTGCCTCGCCGGCGATCCCGGCATCGTCACCGAAACGCTGCGCTATGTGATGAAGGGCGAGTTCCGGCCCTCGGCGCGGCTGCGCTATTCCCGGATCGTCCTGCCGCCGGAGGGCGACGGCCGGATCGAAAACCGGGCGGGCGAGGCGGAATTCGCCAAGGTGGCGCCCGCCGCCGTCGGCCGGCGGCACCGCTTCGTCTACACGCTCGGCACCCCGGACAATCCGGGGGGCTGGCGCTTCCGCACAATCGTCAAACGAGACCTCGAACGGGGCACGACGGAGAGCTTCGACTACGGCCCCGGCAGGATACCGGAAGAGCATTTGTTCGTTCCCGGGCCCGGCGGCCGCGGCGAGGACGACGGCTGGCTGATCGGCACGGTGCTGGACTGGAAGAAGGGCGTGACGGGGCTGTCGGTCATCGACGCCCGCGCCGTCGCGGCGGGCCCGGTCGCCCAGGCCTGGTTGCCCTATCCGCTGCCGCTGGGCTTCCACGGCGCTTTCGTCGGGGGTTAGGGCGTTCATGCGCGGGCGGGAACCTGTCGCTGGCCGGCAAGCCGCTCGGGCACCGGCGGCACCGGACCACAGCGGGCTATGCGCCTCTTGCGGCGGCGGAGAAGGCCGGCGCTATCCTTGCTAAGGCGATGAGCTTCATCGACACTCGCAATAGCGAGCACCAGGAGGATCCGAATGAGTACGCTTCATCGAGGGATGAGCGTCGAGGAATTCGACAACGGATATTTTTACGCCGCCGACTTGAATGCCTTTGCCCGCGAGATTGGAATCCCCGTCGGCAATTTCCGCAAGATCGAACTGGAGGATTTGATCCGTCAATTCCTGCGGACGGGGAAGGTCCCCGACCGCAAACCGGTCATGCCGCGCAAGGCAGGCCAAGCGCGCGACAAGCTGAAATCCGACACGGTCGTTACCAACTATGTCGATGACGGGAAAACCAAGGCCTTCCTGCTGGAACTTGTCCATGCCGAAGCGCCGGGGCTCGGCCGAAAGTCGGGACAGTGGTACTGGCTCAATGACTGGCGGCGCAAGAAGCAGGAAGCGCGGGCACGCTTCACCTATCGCGACCTCGCCGGGCGTCTGCGCGAGCTGATGCAGACCGAGGGCCGCCTCCCGCAGATTCCTTCGGCGCGCATGAACAACTTCATCACGGACTTCTGGGCCGATCCGGCCAATGCCGGCATCCCGAGGAAAGACGTGCTCGAGGCGTGGAATTGGCTGAAGGCGCAGCAGGGACCGAAGACCTATGCCGAGTATCGCCGTTTGACCTTCCCCGAAACGCCGAACGGTCCGGGCTGAAACAGGGAATTATAAACTTCAGCGCCCGTAGCCTGAAAAAGTGAACCCGAGGAAGCGTCAACCCCCTCGGGTTCGACACCGCGAACCACTTTGGAGGAGTCGCGCGCGGCGAGTGCCGACTGCATTGAGCCGGTCGGAAGTACGTATAGATTGACAAAGAATGTCGCGCCCGTGAAATGCAAAATCGCCGGCGAAATCATATCAAAATTGCTATGCTGAATCTTTCCGCCGGACCGCTGCCCGGGATGCGCGGGCCCAGGGCGTTCGATGCCGCCGCGCGCCATGAGAGCCTCGTCGGCGCCGCCGGGGAACTGGGCATCCACCAGCCCCCCTCACCCTTGTTCATCTCCACCCTAGATCGGGTCATGTTTTGACGGAACCACGGCGCGGTTTCGTCAAAACATGTGAATCCGATCTAATTAAACGGTCAGCTAAACTCTACGCCGAATTAATCATTTCATGACATATGGTTAGCGAATGTGTGTAGGAGAAAAAAGACGGCGAGTAAACACTATGTCATCACGAAGGCCGGATCGTATTCGGCCGGGTAGGAGGGGTCGTTGCCGAGCCCCTCCCCCCACAGACCCGAGCGTGCGCGATTGACGCACTCGGTTCCTCACCTGACAGGTTCGCTCAAGGAGTTTTGCCATGAGCGCACGAACTTGACTGACGGCAGGGGGTAGCGCTTGAGGGTTTCGTTCATCCGGTCCCAGTTCATTCGACGCAGGCGGCTGCGGCGTGCAAGCCACTTCCGCCATGTGCGGGCGACCTGGTAGCGGAACCACTCCAGACGTTTGCCGTTTCCCGCAAGACCATAATATGCGCAGTGGCCCCGGATCGCTCGAGCAAGATAGTCATGCTGCGCCTCGATCGGCAAGTGCCGGTTGCTCTTGCACCAGTCATGCACCGATTTCAGCGCGCGGGCGAAACGGCCTTTCGCCGTGATTTGGCGAACGACGTCCTTGCCTTGCATCGACCTCCCCCAAACATGGGTGAAGCCGAGGAAGTCGAACGTCGTGGCCGATGCCATCCAGTGGCGCCCGTAGGGACGCCTCCGGCGGAAGTCCACATAGCGCGTCTTGGTCTCATGGAGCGTGAGCCCGTATCGACCGAGACGTTTGCCCAGAACGTCAAGCAGCCGCTTGCCGCTCTGGCGGTCTTCGAGAGCAACGACAAAATCATCGGCGAATCGCACCAGCTGGCAGTTGCCGCGCAAGCGCGGCCTCGCCTCGTTCTCGAACCACTTGTCCAGCACATGGTGCAGGAAAATATTGGAGAGAATCGGCGAGAGCACCCCACCTTGGGGTGCGCCAGCGACCGGCCTGTGCACGGTGCCCTCTTCGAGCACCCCCGCTTTCAGCCATTTGTCGATCATGCGCCTTGCGACGCCGTCCTTGATCCGCAGGTCGAGGAATGACCGCAGGTGGGTGTGCGAGATCGAGTCGAAGTAGGACTTCAAATCCGCGTCGATCACCCATCTTTGGCGCTGCTCAATGATGCCCTTGCGTAGTGCGTCCAGGGCGTCATGAGCCGACCGCTTGGGCCGGAAGCCGTAAGAGCACGGCAGAAAGTCCG
The DNA here is from genome assembly GCA_965207535.1 of Rhodospirillales bacterium. Lineage (GTDB taxonomy): Bacteria > Pseudomonadota > Alphaproteobacteria > Rhodospirillales > UBA2165 > JAJDXO01. Next base: position 381,740 of record CBDBMR010000017.1, read on the forward strand.
CCTCGTAGATCGGCTCCAGCAGCATCAGGATCGCCCGTTGCGCCACCTTGTCTTCGAACGTCGGAATGCCGAGCGGTCGTTTCGTGCCGTCCGCTTTAGGGATGTAGTGGCGTCGCACCGGCGGCGCGAAGTAACGGCCCGACTTGATCCGGCCCAGGAGGTCGTCAAGATTGGCCTCAAGGTCCTTCTCGTAGTCGGCGGCCGTTACGCCGTCGATGCCTGTCGCCCCATCCTTGCGCGTCAGGCGATACGCTTCGCGCATCCACTCGCCGTCGATCAGATGGTGCAGGGACGTGAACACCCGATCCGGATGCTCCCTCGCCTGTTCGGCTATCCACTGCTGTTTCGTGTACGTGTTGGTGGAACTCAGGGTTTCCTCCAGCGTTTCCCATCAGTGGGTCTGTTCAGGTGACGCTCCGCTTCCCTCCAGCGGGTCCCGATGGTCACGGTTCCCCGCCTTCAGCGGTATTATCAGAGCGCTACGACTTCCTGCCCCCGCATGGCCTTCGGCTTATTGGTTTCGCCAGCCGGCTCCACAGGCGCCTGCCGGGGTTCGTGTTCGCCCTGTGGGGCGCTCCCATCGCCGCGCAGGCCCGGCGACGGGCCGGGGTCTGGATTGTTCACGCCGGCGGTCCCCTTTCCAGCGTCCTTGCCCGCGGGCAAGAGCAGGATCTCCCAGGTTCCCTGGCGATCCATCCTGTGACTTTGCGCCGATCCACGACCCCGGACGACCCGTTGCGCCTCGCCTGTAACGGCGCTTCCGGTACTGCCCCCACCTGCTTAACAATGAAGGCGTCATCGATTTCCCGATTTCGAGGCTGCACGCCGCTTCATCACCTGCTGTCTACGCTTCACGACGAGCGTCGCCGCACGCCATGCAAGACTCGCTTCCGGCCGGCGGGCTGCGCCTTTGCCGGGCGGGAGTCGAACCCGCTGGATCGCGACGAGAGGTTTCAGATCATGTCATCCTCCTCTCCAGGGCTTAACCTGGCGCAATAAGCATTCCGGGAAGCCGTGCGGAGCCGCCCAGACAAGGCAGATTCTAGCGGTTTAGCGAGCGTTGCCAATCCCTTCTGAGAGGCCGGAGCCAGACGTCCTTTTGGGGCTGGTAACATCTCTCTCGATGCGCTATCGTCGTGCACATGGCGGTTCTTGAGAGCGATTTTTCCGTAGACGACACGCTCGCGGCGGGTATCGATGAGCCGATCTGGTCGCCGCCGGCGCAGGACGAGGCGGGCCGCGGCGGCACCGTGGTATCGCAATCCCGGGCCAGTCAGGGCGCGAAGGCCCGCAAGGCGAGGAGGTCCCCGTACAGGGATGCCAAGCGGCTGCGCAAGGCCCAGGAAACGGTTGAGGCCCAGAAGGACACGATCAACACGCTGCGTCACCAGATCCGCGATCTGCGCAAGGCGGTCAAGGAGGCGGAGACCCAGGAGAGCACCATCCGGGGCCTGTCGGGGATGATCGAGCGTCTCCGTGCGAGACTGAGGGACTTTCAGGATCAGAGGGACACGATCCGGGTGCTGAACTGGCAGGTCGACACCCTTCGCCTGGACCTCGACGGCCTGCGCGGTTCGCTGAAGAGGTCGGAGGACGAGAAGAAGGCGCTGGAAGCCGAGATGGCGGAACTCCGCGCGACCAGGAGCGTGCTGTCGAGGAGGCTCTTCGGCCGCAAGAGCGAACAGCAGAAGAAGCCGGGCACAGGGCGCAAGCGCGGCCAGCAACGCGGTGCGCCCGGCCACGGCCACACCCAGAGGCCCAAGCTTGATGAGCGGCGCGAAGAGATCAATCCGCCGCCGGAGGCATGCGTCTGCGCATCCTGCGGGCAGCCCTATGCGCCGAACGGTGCCGAGGAATCCACCCTTGTCGAGATCGAGGTCAAGGCCCACAAGCGCGTGATCGGCCGTCCGCGCCACCGCCGGACCTGCGCGTGCGCGTCCTCGCCGATGGAAGTGTCGGCGCCGCCGGTGCCCCGGCTGTTCGCCAACACGCACTACGGGGTCAGCGTGTGGGCGTGCTACCTCTTCGAGCGTTATGCCTGTTTCCGCACGCTCAACGGCGTCGCGGTGTGGATGTCAGACCGGGGACTGGCGATATCGCCCGGGACGTTGGGCAACAGTGTCCCCCGTTTCATGCCGCTGTTCGAGCCGCTCTACGAGGCGATCCTCGCGCACCAGAACACCGCGACCCTGCGTCATGCCGACGAGACCTCCTGGCGCGTGCAGGAGTTGCGTGGAAAAGACCGCTCGGGCCGCGCTTGGCTGTGGGCCTCGGTCAGCAGCGACGCGATCTATTTCACCATTGACCCCTCGCGCAGCGCCGAGGTGGCTCTCAAACTGTTCGCAGGAGCTGTGCCCGGCACAATCATCGTCTGCGACCGCTACAGCGCGTACAAGCGGCTGGTCCGCCTTCTCGGGGACAAAGCGATTCTGGCGTACTGTTGGAGTCATCAGCGCCGCGATTTTATTGACGCTGCCGCCGGCCAGCCGCGGCTGGAGCAATGGTGCCAAGGATGGATTGAGCGGATCGCGGAGATATTCGCACTGAACGATGCACGGTTGGAACATTATGATCCCGACCGGAAGGGCCAGACAGCGGCGTTCAGGAAGGCGACGCGTGAACTTAAGAAAGCGGTCGACAGCCTGTTCACGACTGCCGAGGCGGAACTGGCGGCTTTGCCGGACCAGACGCGCGAAGGCAAGGCGCTGCGCTCGCTGCTCAGCCATCGGGAAGGGCTGTGCCTGTTCGTGGACCGGCCCGAAGTGCCCCTGACGAACAACAAGGCTGAGAGAATCCTGCGTGCGCCGGCAATCGGACGGGGGCTGAGCTTCGGTTCCAACACCAGGGGCGGCGCCGACTTCACGGCGATCATGTACTCCGTCATCGGCACGCTCTCGATGAACGGCATCGATGTCCCGCGCTGGTTGGAATCGTGGCTGACCGCATGCGCGGAGAACTGCCGCAAGCCGCCGGACGACCTGACGGCCTGGCTGCCGTGGTCGATGAGCGAGGAGCGCAGGCACGAGTTCATGGCGCCGGGATGACCGGCGCGATCGAATGCCGGTACTACGGCCGCGACTTCACCACCGACGAGATGGCGCTGCTGCGCACCCTGATCGCCGCCGATCCGCAGCCGACCCGCGCTGCCCTGTCCAGGGAGTTCTGCCGGCGCGTCGGCTGGTTCAAGTCCGACGGCGGCCTCAAGGACATGATGGCGCGCGTCACCATGCTTGCCATGCATCGCGATGGCGTGATCGCGCTGCCGTCGCCGAAAGGGAGGCGCAACCCGCCCCGCCCGATCGTCTTCGGGCCTGACACCGAGCCGCCGCTGTTCCCCGCGCCCACGGCCCTCGACGAGGTCCGCCCGCTTGACATGCGCATCGTTTTGGGCGGCACCCCGGAAGGGAAGCTCTGGAACGAGTTCGTCGCCCGCTACCACTACCTCGGATACAAGCCGCTGGTCGGCGCCCAGATGCGCTACGCCGTCCACGACAGGAACGGCTTGCCACTCGCCATGCTCGGCTTCTCCACCGCCGCCTGGAAGCTCGCACCGCGCGACAAGTTCATCGAATGGTCGCCGGAGATGCGCGAGAAGAACCTGCCCCTCGTGATCGACAATCCGAGGTTCCTGATTCTGCCCTGGATCGAGATCCCCAACCTCGGCTCGCACATCCTCGCCATCGTGCGCCGCCGTCTGCCCATCGATTGGACCGAGCGCTACAACACCACGCCGGTGCTCATCGAGACCTTCGTCGAGACCCCGCGTTATACAGGCGCCGTTTACAAGGCCTCAGGATGGGTCCATGTCGGAACCACCCAAGGACGAGGGCGATACGATCGGGACAAGCTCTACGACAAACCTCAAAAGGACGTCTGGCTCCGGCCTCTCAGAAGGGATTGGCAGCGCTCGCTAAACCGCTAGAATCTGCCTTGTCTGGGCGGCTCCGCACGGCTTCCCGGAATGCTTACTCGTATTCATAAGCATTCCGGGAAGCCGTTTTCATTCGGCCACGCGCGTTGACACAGGCGGAGCAACTGTTCGGATCCCGGGGATTACGCCGTTCGTTCGGTCACCGGGTGATGCTTTCGCGAAACCATCGACAATACCGGGTTCTGCCAAAGCGGGGACGGCTGATTTCTGTAGCCTTCTCACCGGCATCAAATCCCCAAGTGAGCAACGGTTATCCCGACTCTGTCACACAATCGGGCGATCTCCGCAAGCGAGTCATCGCTTCTACGCCCATCTCGACGATGCGGCGCTTCGCGCCGCCGCCGCCCAGGCCGCGACCGCCATCGTCCGCGCCATGGGGTACAGCGCCGAGCCGCCGGTCGCCATCCCAGCGGAGCCGTACCGTCCCGATGCGGACGCGACGCCACAGACGGGCGAACGCTCCGGCAGCGCGGAAACAGCGGCGAGGAACTGGGAGAAACGCCGACGAAACACGATCCGGGGGACGGGCGCCGGAAGTGCCTCTATTGAGATGTCGGCACGACCGGCCATCATTCGCACCTTGGCCAGAATCACCGCTATCCGATTGCGGGCCGGCGGGAGAACATGAGCCGGTCCGCGGATGTGGTTTTCAAATCCGGTTTCTCCGAATACCTTGGGCCTCTGTCCATCGGAATAAAATTCGCATGACCACCATTCTCACGAAACCGGCCGACCGAATCGACGCCAGCGATGTTCAGGCGCTAATCGACGAAAGTGTGCCGGAGGGGGCGCAGATCGAGTTCAAGGAAAGCCTATCTGCAGGTAAGGGCAATACCGATCCGTGGCTAAACGGTGGAAGCAAGATAGGCGACCACGCAAGAGACCGAATTTTGGAAGAGGTCGTGGCGTTTGCCAATTCCTATGGCGGCGCCCTGGTGCTCGGTGTTGCGGAGGACGGAGCCAAACCGCCCGTCGCCGCGAACATGGCACCACTGCCGCGTTGCGCTGACTTGGCGGAGCGTTTCAGGTTGGTGTTCCGCGACTGCGTTGAACCACAACTCCCGACACTTGATATCGTCCCGGTTCCGACAAACGGCGACAGCGGCATTATCGTATTCCGTACCGGTCGGTCGCGCCAAGGGCCGCATCGGGTTATTCCAACCCTCGGATGCCCCGTCCGGCGGGACGACCGCTGCGAACCCCTGAGTATGCGGGAGATTCAGGATATGACCCTCAATCTGGCCCGCGGCACGGAACGGTTGGAACGGCACCTGCGGGATCGGTCAAGGAGATTCGAGCAGGAATTCAAGCGTATCGAAACCCCCGACGACGCTTTCGGGTTTCGCATGACAGCCATCCCCGTCGGCGACGAGATTCGCTTAGAGTCTGTCTATTCCGGCGGTGATCTGGTCGAAGAATTGCGTCCGCCCGAAATCGAGATCGGGCGCGGGTCAAACGACCCGGACTCCAGATTGCGCACCATTCGAAACTTTCATGGAATGCACCTCGGTAATTGGCGACCGATGCTCCGGGCAGCGCGCGTGGAGAATAGTCACGACAGACATCAAAGCGCGGTAAGATTTGTTTACACCGAAATCCACGCCGACGGCCTGTTGGAGTGGGGGTTTCTCTCGAATCGTCTTTTCGGTGGTTTCCATACCCAAGATAATCCGGTCGAAATGGGCCTCGACTCCGAAACACCGGTCTCGACGCTGGCCGGGCTTCTCGTTTGGGCGGACAAAGTGCGGCAGCATGCAACGGCCCCTGGAGCGGAGTACGCCGTTCAACCGCAGTTTAGAGTCACTGCGGACAGCGTCGATGTCGGAGGCAACGACGATAGATTCGTCGTCGGGACGATCAAACGAAGCGATACCGAATTTCCTTTGTATCCCCTGGAGGCTCTCGGCGAAATCGACAAGACTGTTTCCCGATTCGAGACGGATTTCTGGAACTACTTTGGCAAAGATCCCGGATCGAGGGTTCGGAAGCCATTGGTCATCGTCCAAGCATGACCGCATTGATTGCAGGAGACCCCGACACTTTGACAACCGAGCCTGTGTGCCCGATCCTCGACGGCCCGGCTGTGCCGGAGTGTGAGCGAAGACCCTTGTGGGTCGGAGCCGTGGAGAGCGAGCCGAGGGATGTCGCGCGATTGGACAATGACGCTGGCCCACCTCCCGGCCACCCGGACTTGAAATGACCGTGACCGTGGACAACGTGACAATGGCTCGGCCGGTAGATCGGCCACCATGGAGCCGTCCGCGACCCATGACCCGCTGACATATTGATCTGCCCTGCATCGTCCGTTATGCCAAAATAGCGTCATGGCATACTGCGAAACGTCCACTCGCTCGGTCCGTGTTATTGTGTCGGTCAGGCGCAACGTGGCGTTCATAAAGCTGATCGGGCAAACTGCGTCTCCATTAGAGAGTAAAGGTCAAGGACCGCATGGCGAAGCAAGCGAACAACAACGGTGCCAATCTCGGGTTCGAGGCCCGGCTCTGGGCTGCGGCGGACAAGCTGCGCGGCAACATGGAGCCGTCCGACTACAAGCATGTTGCTCTTGGCCTGATCTTCCTCAAGTACATCTCCGATGCCTTTGAGGCGAAGCACGCAGAGCTTCTCGAACAGGAGTTGGCCGACGCGGAGGATCCCGAGGAGTACCTTGCCGAGAACGTCTTCTGGGTCCCGAAAGAGGCTCGCTGGTCGCATCTTCAGGCCAGGGCCCGGCAGACCACGATCGGCAAGGACATCGACGACGCCCTGCTGGCGATCGAGGCCAGCAACGCCTCGCTCAAGGGTGTGCTGCCCAAGGACTACGCCCGCCCCGCGTTGAACAAGGTCATGCTCGGCGAGTTGATCGACCTCGTCTCCGGGATCGGCATGGCCGAGGAGGCCGACCGCTCCCGCGACATCCTCGGGCGGGTCTATGAATATTTCCTCGGCGGCTTCGCCGGCGCCGAGGGCAAGCGCGGCGGCGAGTTCTACACGCCCCGCTCAGTCGTCCGCCTGCTGGTCGAGATGCTGGAGCCCTACAGGGGCCGGGTCTACGACCCCTGTTGCGGCTCCGGGGGCATGTTCGTGCAGTCGGAGAGGTTCGTCGAGGCGCATGGCGGGCGTATTGGTGACATCGCCATCTACGGCCAGGAGAGCAACTACACGACCTGGCGGCTCGCCCGGATGAACCTCGCGGTGCGCGGCATCGACGCCGACATCCGCTGGAACAACGAGGGCAGCTTCCACAAGGACGAACTGCCGGACCTCAGGGCCGACTTTATCCTCGCCAATCCGCCGTTCAACGTCTCCGACTGGGGCGGCGAGCGGCTGCGCGAAGACGCCCGCTGGACCTTCGGCGTTCCGCCCGCGGGTAACGCCAACTACGCTTGGCTCCAGCATATCCATCATCACCTCGCCCCGAACGGCACCGCAGGCGTGGTGCTCGCAAACGGCTCTATGTCCACTGCGACGTCCGGCGAGGGCGACATTCGCCGCGCCCTGGTCGAAGCCGACGCGGTGGACTGTATGATCGCGCTGCCGGGACAGCTTTTCTACTCGACACAGATTCCCGCCTGCCTCTGGTTCCTGACACGCAACAAGAATCCCGGCGGGGACGGCCGCGACCGGCGTGGAGAGGTATTGTTCATCGACGCCCGCAAGCTCGGACATATGGTTGACCGGACCCGTCGGGCGTTATCCGACGAAGATATCGCCCGGATCGCTGACAAATATCACGCTTGGCGCGGCGCACCGGATACGGCCCCCTACGCAGACGCGCCGGGATTTTGCAGGTCCGTCATACTGGAGGAGATCGGCGCGCACGACCACGTCCTGACGCCCAGCCGCTATGTCGGTGCGGCAGTGACGGAAGATGACGGCGTGCCATTCGAGGATCGGTTTACGGAACTGCGGGAAACCCTGGCCAAGCAATTCGCCGAAGCTGAAGAACTGAGCATACTGATCCAAAAAAAGCTGGGCCGGGTCACGCCGAATGATTGATTGGATGGAACAACCTCTTCACGAGGTCGCCCATTTTCAAGAGGGGCCCGGCATTCTGGCGAAAGACTTTGTGGATAATGGAACGCCCCTCGTTCGGTTGGCAGGCTTGGGGGGCTATGAAGTGACACTAAAAGGCTGCAACCACGTAGCTGACGAAAAAGCATCCACTAAGTGGCAGCACTTCAGGCTGAACCAAGGGGACATACTGGTCTCTACAAGCGCATCTTTCGGTCGTCCTGCCGTAGTTGGTGCTGAGGCTGAGGACGCGATATTCTACACGGGCATCATCCGTTTTCGCACCAAGTCAAAACGCTTGAGCGATGGCTATTTGAAACTCTTTTTGGGGTCGAGGGAGTTCATCTTGCAAGCTGAAGCCCATGCGTCTGGAAGCGTGATAAGGCATTTCGGCCCCTCGCATCTCCGGCAGATGACGATACGAATTCCTCCAATTGACTTGCAGCGGGAAATCGTAGACTTGATCGGACTCCTCGACGACAAAATCGAGTTAAACCGGCGGATGAACGAGACGCTGGAGTCGATGGCGCGGGCGGTCTTCAAGGACTGGTTCGTGGATTTCGGCCCCACCCGCGCCAAGATGAAGGGCCACTCGCCATATCTGGCCCCGGGACTCTGGAACCTGTTCCCCGACACACTCGACGGCGAGGGAAAGCCAGTAGGGTGGGAGGTTGGGACAGTTGGTAATCTAGCGGATACCAACCTGCAAAGTTGGACCACGCGGAACCATCCCTCATTTGTCGACTATGTAGATCTCTCGAACGCCAAGTGGGGCAACATTGACAGCATTTCGAGAATGCAATGGGAACAGGCACCAAGCCGCGCCCGAAGAATTACAAGGGCTGGCGACACTGTTGTCGGTACAACTAGACCAGGGAACGGATCTTTTGCCTATATTTCGAGAGATGGATTAACGGTTAGCACTGGCTTCGCGGTGCTATCACCGCGCAAATTGGCCTATCGTGACTTTGTCCACATTGCAGCGACGCGACAAGAGAATATCGACCGGTTGGCGAACTTGGCCGACGGTCATGGCGGCGCCTACCCAGCGGTGAAGCCCCAAGAGGTTTCCGATACCGAACTTTTGCTTCCCGGGGAAACCACGCTTAACGCTTTCGCCGAGCTTGCCGCACCCTTGCGCGAGAAAGTGGAGCACGCCAAGTCAGAAAGCCGCTCCCTCGCCCGGACCCGCGACCTGCTTCTGCCGAAACTCATGTCCGGCGAAATCCGCCTCCGCGACATCGAGAAGGTGACGGAGGCCGTGGCATGATCCGCGTACTCGCCAACCCGGTCCTCCTGCGCTGGGCGTGCGAGCGCGCCGGCATCGCTCAGGAAGAGTTGACGGCGAGGTTCAAGAAGCTGCCGGAGTGGGAGGACGGCAAAACGCGGTCCACGCCGAAACAGGCTGAGGCATTCGCAGGCGCGGTCCATGCACCAATCGGCTACCTGTTTCTTTCGGAGCCGGCGGGGGGAAACCGTACCAATCCCGGATTTCCGAACTTTCGCCGGGCGCGCGGTCACGCGCCCCAGCCCGAATCTTCTGGACACAATCTACGTTTGCCAGGAACGGCTGAACTGGTATCGGGACTTCGCCCGCGTTGCCGGCGAGCCGGACTCGGTTTCGTCGGCAGCGCCTATGTCAGCACGGCCCCCGAGACTGTCGCGGCGCGGATGACGGCGTTTGCCGAAAGCGAAAGTGGAGCAGCCAGCTATGACTACTGAGCAGCTTCCGGCAGTTCCTGGAGGCGAGGTCATTGTCTACGAGTCTCCGGAAGGCGAGGGGGGCGTTGATGTTCGCTTCGACCAGGAATCGGTCTGGCTGACACAGCGGCAGATGGCGGAGGTTTTCGGGACCTCAACTGACAACATCAGCCTGCATCTCAGAAACGTTTACGCGACGGGTGAGCTGGAGGAAGCGGCAACTGCCGAGGATTTCTCGGTAGTTCGATCAGAAGGCCAACGACAGGTTCGGCGCAAGGTCAGGCACTATAACCTCGACGCGATCATTTCCATCGGTTACAGGGTCAACTCGAAGCGAGCCGTGCATTTCCGCCAATGGGCCACCCGAACCCTGCGCGAGCACCTAGTTAGCGGCTACACGCTGAATGAACGAAGACTTGCGGAACGCGGTCTCGACGAGGCAAGGCAAACGCTGGAGCTGCTCGCCCGCACGCTCAAAAACCAGGCGCTCGTGGACGAAACCGGACGCGCTGTGCTGCACATCATCACCGCATACGCTGATACGTGGCGGCTGCTTCTCGAGTACGACGAAGACCGCCTCAAAACTCCAACCGGCGCGAAACCAGCCACAAGCGTCCTGGATATCGACGACGTTGGCACTGCGATTGACGCATTCAAGCACGATCTGACCGCGAAGGGCGAGGCCTCGCCGCTGTTCGGCAACCCGCGCGGCGATGCTTTGGAAGCGATACTGGGTAATATCGAGCAAACCATGTTCGGCGAACCCCTTTACCGGAGCCGCGAAGAAAAAGCAGCCAACCTGCTCTACTTCGTGGTCAAGGACCATCCCTTCACCGACGGCAACAAGCGCATCGCCGCTCTTTTGTTTCTGCTCTACATGACGCGGGAGGGCATCGAACACCGCCCCGATCCCGGAGCCTTGACGGCGCTCACACTGCTGATCGCGGAAAGCGCGCCGTCGAACAAGGATCTGATGATTCGCCTGATCGTCAATCTCATCGGCGAACTCGGCCATTGAGCACCTTGACTGAATCCATTGTCGAGAACGCCGCCCTCGCATGGCTTGCCGGACTGGGCTATGCGGTGCTGCACGGGCCGGATATCGGCCCGGACGGCGCGACGCCGGAGCGCGGCAGCTACGACGACGTGCTGCTGACCGGACGGCTCCGCGAAGCGCTTGCCCGTCTCAACCCGCACCTGCCCGCCGAGACGCTGGAGGATGTGCTGCGCAAGGTGCGGCAGGCTGAAACTTCCTCGCTCATCGAGGAGAACCGGCGCCTGCACCGCTATCTGGTCGAGGGCGTGCCCGTCGAGGTTGCCCGGGAGGACGGCAGCACCAGCGGCGATACCGCCCGGCTTATCGATTTCGACGACATCGAGGCCAACGATTGGCTGGCGCTGAACCAGTTCACGGTGATCGAGCACGAACACAACCGCCGCCCCGACGTAGTGCTGTTCGTCAACGGCCTGCCCCTGGCCGTGATCGAGCTGAAGAACCCCGGCGACGAGAACGCCACCCTCGACGGGGCGTTCAACCAGCTTCAGACCTACAAGGACGAGATTCCTTCCCTATTCCGCACGAACACCGCGCTCATGACCTCCGACGGGCTTCAGGCGCGCTTCGGATCGTTGACGGCCAGTCTCGAACGGTTCATGCCCTGGCGCACCGTGGACGGCTCCGCCATCGCCCCGAAGGGCGCGCCGGAACTCGAAACCGTCATCGAGGGCGTATTCGAGAAGAACCGGTTCCTAACCATGATCCGGGACTTCACCGTGTTCGAAGACACGGGCGCGGGGCTGGTCAAGATCGTGGCCGGCTACCACCAGTTCCACGCAGTGCGCCATGCGGTCGAGCGCACGCTCGCTGCCGCAAGCCCAGAGGGTGATCGCCGCATCGGGGTGATCTGGCACACGCAGGGTTCGGGAAAGAGCCTGCTCATGGCGTTCTATGCCGGACAGATCATTACCCATCCGGCAATGGAGAACCCGACGGTCGTTGTTATCACCGACCGCAACGATCTTGATGACCAGCTGTTCGGCACTTTCGCCATGTGCCGCGACCTGCTCCGCCAGACCCCGCGGCAAGCGGAAAGCCGGGAGGATTTGCAGAAGGTGCTGACCCGCCCCTCCGGTGGCGTGGTGTTCACGACCATCCAGAAGTTTGCGCCCGAAACGGGCGAGACCGACTATCCGGTGCTCACCGATCGCCGCAACGTGGTGGTCATCGCCGACGAGGCGCACCGCAGCCAGTATGGCTTCCGCGCCAAGGTAGGGCACAGGACCGGAACTATATCATACGGCTTCGCCAAGTATCTGCGTGACGCTCTGCCGAACGCCTCCTTCATCGGCTTCACCGGCACGCCGATCGAGAAGGAGGACGTGAATACGCCCGCCGTGTTCGGCGAGTATATCGACGTCTACGACATCAACCGGGGCGTCGAGGACGGCGCTACCGTGCCGATCTACTACGAGAGCCGCCTCGCCCGCATCGAACTGGACGACAACGAGAAGCCGATGCTCGACGACGAGGTCGCCGAACTCACCGAGGACGAGGCCGAAGGTGAACAGGAGCGGCTCAAGCGCAGATGGGCGAGCATCGAGGCCGTCGTCGGCACGGAAAAGCGCTTGCGTCTGGTCGCCGGGGACCTGGTCGAGCACTTCGAGAGCCGCGTCGTCGGCATGGAGGGCAAGGCCATGGTCGTCTGCATGAGCAGACGGATATGCGTCGCGCTATACGGCGAGATCATCAAGCTGCGTCCGGAGTGGCACAGTGACGACGACGAAAGCGGCGTCCTCAAGGTCGTCATGACCGGTGCGGCGTCGGACCCAAAGGACTGGCAGCAGCACATCGGCGGCAAGGCCCGCCGGGAGTTACTCGCAAAGCGGATCAAGGATCCGGACGACGCGCTCAGGCTGGTGATCGTGCGGGACATGTGGCTGACCGGATTCGATGCGCCGAGCCTCCACACGATGTATGTCGACAAGCCCATGCGGGGACACGGGCTCATGCAGGCCATCGCTCGCGTCAACAGGGTGTTCCGCGATAAGCCAGCCGGACTGATCGTGGACTATATCGGCATCGCGCAGAATCTGAAGTCGGCCCTCGGCCAGTATTCACGCGACGATCGGAGACACGCCGGTATCGATGAGGCCGAGGCCGTTGCGGTGATGCTCGAGAAGTACGAGATCGTGAGGGTCATGTTCGCCCCTGATACGAACGGGGGCTTCGACTATCGGGCCGGGCTGGCCGGCCCGCCGCAGGAACGGCTCGCAGCGCTTGCCGGAGCCATCGAGTGGATTCTCGACATGCAGCAACGCGAGGCGGCCGGGGAAACGACCGAAGAAGGCAAGAAACGCGCCCATCGCCGCTTTAACGATGCCGTTCTGGTGCTCTCCAGGGCGTTCGCGCTCGCGGCTGCCAGCGATGAAGCGCGCGGCATCCGCGACGAGGTAGGGTTCTTCCAGACCGTCCGCGCGGCGCTCGCCAAGAGCGCGCCCGGCTCCGGCAAGTCCTCAGCCGAGCGGGATCTGGCCGTGCAGCAGATCGTCAGCCGCGCCGTCGTCTCGACCGAGATCGTCGACATTCTCGAAGCCGCCGGGCTGGAGACGCCGGACATATCAATCCTCTCCGATGCGTTCCTGGACGAGATCCGGGGGATGGAGAAAAAGAACCTCGCCTTGGAGGCGCTGCGCCATCTCATTGACGGCGAGCTTCGCTCACAAAGCCGGGTCAACGTGGTCGAGACCCGCGCCTTCTCCCAGCGGTTGGAGGAGGCCATCGCCCGCTACCACAGCAACGCCATCACCACGGCAGAGGTCCTTCAGGAACTGATTGGACTGGCCAAGGACATCCGAGCCGCGCACCGGCGTGGCGAGGAGGAAGGACTCAGCAAGGAGGAAATCGCGTTCTACGACGCCCTCGCCCAGAATGAGAGCGCGGTCGAGGTCATGGGTAACGACCATCTTCGCGTCATCGCCCATGAACTGCTGAGCGGGCTGAAGAGCAACGCCTCCGTGGACTGGCAGCACCGGGAGCCGGCGCGCGCCCGAATGCGGGTTCTGGTCAAACACATCCTCCGCAAGCACGGCTATCCGCCCGATCTGCAAGATGCCGCCGTGCAAACCGTTCTGCAACAGGCCGAAGCGCTATCGGCCAAGTGGGCTACCGGATAAAGTCTTTTCGGGTGTAGGTTACACTGTGGCCGGATATCAGTGATGACCGGTAGAAACCAGCATTTCATTCCCAGATTCCTGTTGAGGGCGTTCGGCATACGGCCGGCACGGAAGGAGATCTGGTATTTCGGCAGGGATGAAGTCAGACCCGCAGGATGTTTCGACGACCTTGTCGGTCCGGGTCGGCACTGAGACATTGGACGAAAACGGGGATGCCAAGAGGCACCCACCGACCAGAAGCGACCGCACACGGCCTTATCGAGGGGTCGATAAAGTGTTCTGGTGGCAAATCAAGGTACAGCCGAATTTAGATCAAATTTACTCTCTACATGAACCTTCGTCTGCAGAATCGCCATTACCGAGACAGGGCCGTATCGTGGTGGGACTGTTCAAGGACCAATGCATCCGACTGTAGTTGAACCGTGCAACGAAGCGGCATTGCGTGACAATGTTCGGCGGAGTCGGTGAAAATGGAAGTGCAGACACATGAAAACCATGACACCACGACCCCCGCTCACTCCCGAGATGATCAACGCGTGGCCGGGAAAGGCGATCCAAGGAGCCTATCATCCGGCGCTTTGGCATATGCTGGATGTGGGAGCCGTTGCGGACCGCCTGATTGAAAAACGTCCGGTTACGGGCTGCGCCGGAAAGGATTCAGCGATTACCTTTCTGATCGCCCTGCATGATCTTGGCAAGATCAGCGAGAGTTTTCGCGACCAGATCACCGGCGCGGCCGCGCGGGCAGAATATCATTCCCAATTGAGTTTTGTTCTGCTCCAGCATTTCGACGACCTGATGGCAGAGCGCGTAGGCGGCGGACCCTCCGCAAGACGGGCCCTGTACGCCGCCGTTTCCGGGCATCACGGCGGCCCGCCGGAGCTAGACGACGGTAGCGGCAACAAGCAGCGGCGCTGGGAAAGTGCGATCGGTCCGGAAGCCTTTGAGACAGCCCCGAAGGTCATTGCGGCGATGAGCAGTCTATTTCCAGAAGCATCGCTGGATGATCTCTCCACCGCCGATGCAAAGAAGCTCAGCTGGAAGGTGTCCGGACTGACAGTACAGGCGGACTGGATCGGGTCGAATATGGATTGGTTTGTTAGTCAGCCTCCCGACATTCCTATTGTCAGCTATTGGGAAAAGGCGCTTTGTCGTGCTCGGGACGCTGTCGCCGGGGCGGGACTTCATGGCGCCGAACTTCGCGACAAAGCCGCAATTTTGCCGGAATCGTTGGTTCCGCGACCGATGCAGGAAGCGGTTCGCCGGTTTAGCCTGCCGGATGGTCCTGTACTGGCAGTTGTGGAAGATGCGACCGGTGCGGGCAAAACCGAAGCCGCACTTATTCTCGCGCACCGCATGATGATCGCCGGGAAGAGTGATGGAATTTTCTTCGCCTTACCAACGATGGCGACCTCGAACGCCATGCTCAAACGTGTTGAGAAAGCCGCGGGTAAGCTGTTCTCCGGGCGTCCATCCTTGGGTCTCTCCCATGGCCGCGCGAGTCTGAATGAGCAGTTTCAGAAGATTCGTGGCAATGATGGATCGGACCCGGGCGAACCCGTGACCTGCGGTCAATGGCTGGCAGATGACCGGCGGCGAATTCTCCTGGCCGACATCGGTGTGGGCACCATTGATCAGGCTCTTTTGGCTGTACTCCCGACACGCTTCAACACGTTGCGGCTCTGGGCGCTGTCGAACAAAGTTCTGATCGTGGATGAAGCGCACGCCTATGACCCGTATATGGAGGAAGAGTTACGCACGCTGTTGAGATTCCACGCCATGCTGGGCGGATCGGCGATTGTAATGACTGCGACGCTGCCAAAGGGGATGCGCGACGGTTATGCAGAGGCGTTTCAGCGCGGATTAGGGAATCGTGAGCCGTCATCCGTAGAATGCAACGCCTATCCGCAGTTGACGGTTGTTGCCCAGCAGGTCGACACCTGCCAACCCGACCCGGTGCCATCGACCTGTCGGGACATTGCCGTGGAGCGCGTTGACGAAGCGGCGGCCCTCGCTCGGATACTCGATGGTGCACGAGAGGGCGCGGCCTGCGTTTGGGTGCGCAACGCGGTCGACGACGCCATTGCTGCAGTGCGGTGTCTCAGGGCCGAAGGCATGGACGCGGATCTCCTGCACGCAAGGTTTATGGTTGCGGACCGGCTGAGGAAGGAAGAGGCATTGCAGGAACGGTTCGGACCTGGCGGGACCGACCGTCAGGGCAAGGTATTGGTGGCGACGCAGGTGGTCGAGGCCTCGCTTGATCTGGACTTCGATCTCATGATCAGCGACCTGGCGCCAATCGGTTCATTGATCCAGAGAGCCGGGCGGTTGTGGCGGCACATGGATTGCCTTCCCGCCCGGAAGCGCCCGGCTGACGGGCCGAAACTGCATATTCTGTCTCCGGACCCATGTGTCGTCGATGACGCCCGATGGCTGCATCGTGTTCTGGACGCCGGTGCGTGGGTCTATCCGCTTTCGGATCAGTGGCGCACGGCCCTTGCGGTGTTTGAAGCGGGTGCGATCCGCGCACCGGATGGTCTACGCGACCTTATCGAAGCCGTTCATGGTTCGGACCCGGAAGATGTGCCGGAAGTCCTGGGCAGGGCGGAACAGGAAAATATTGGAAAGCTGATGATCGAACGTCAGATGGCAAGAAACCAACTGCTGGAAACCCACCGCAACGGATCGCTTCAGGATTACCTTCATGCGGCGCAGAGAGTCTACGACGAGGAGAGGCTGGCAACCCGGTTGGGCATTCCTCAGGTCACATTGCGACTTGCCCGGTACAGAGATGGGCGGTTGGAGCCGCTTGCGGAAAGATGGGAAGACTCCGAGGTTCAAATGTCTCGCGCACGCTATGAAGCGGTGGGTGAATTGGATCAGCAGAAACCCGAAGTTGCGGCCCTCAAGGATCAGTGGCCTGAATGGCAACGAGTAGTGTTCCAGGTCGCGGTAGTCGGCGAAGACGGTCACCTGTCGGACCGGTTGCGGTATGACGCGGAATTGGGCTTGCTGGCCGTGCCGGAATCTGAAAAATAAACTAACACGACTGAGGGTTCGAGGATCCCTCCGAGGCAGACTGTGAAGTACACCATTTGTTAAACCTGATTGCAGACCCTTGGATTCCTGTTCATTGTTCGACCGGCGTGTCAGTCGTGCGCCCGGACCAGATTGCAGACCCGCATGTTCTCGGATTTGCTTGGCCGCGACCCGATTTGAATTTGGCCTGTTATGAATTGATGATCGGGTTGACCTACTTGGCCTGTCCGCCTGATCCCGATGAGGATGTATCTTGGACGCCACCGGATCATGCCACCCTAAAGAGTGGGTTGGCGCATTTGGTTCCCGCATTCGAACTCCTCGGCGACGGCCCGCGTTTCTTGCAGGATTTTGAGCCGCTACAGGGCGATCCGAACCCGCCCGACATGCTGTTTATCGACAACGCCGGTGCAAATGCGGCCAAGAAGAATGCCGATATTATGGTCAAGCGAAACCGTTATGGCACTCTGCCTCTGCCGCTTGCGGCGATGGCGCTCTATACGTTGCAGGCTTTCGCCCCCGCAGGTGGGAAGGGCAACCGCACCTCAATGCGTGGCGGCGGACCCATGGTGACATTGGTTCGCCCAAAACAAGAGGGACTCTGGCCCCTCATTTGGGCCAACGTTCCTGCTGGCGTAGCGCTTCGGCCAGAACAGTTGTCCAAACTGCCGTGGATGCGGCCTACCGTGACATCCGAAAAGGGGCAGGTCGTGGTACCGCAAGGCGATTCGATGGACGGCCACCCACCGGAAATGTTTTTCGGCCAACCCCGTCGTCTGCGGCTTGTTGCCGAGGGGGATAGGATCACCGGCGTTATTCAGCAACCCTATGGGACGAACTATGCAGAGTGGCATCATCATCTGACGCCCTACTATATGGATCCCAAGGGGCAGGTCTTGCCAAGGCACCCCAGACCAGGGGCTTTCGGGTATCGGAACTGGCGCGGGATCATTCTTCAATCCGACAAGCGCTTCCGACCGGCCAATCTGGAACGGAACTTATACGCTCCCAATCCGTCGCCGGTTAATCTGATCGTCGCGGGTTGGGCGATGGACAATATGAAACCTTTGGACTTGGTGTGGTCGGAGCAGCCGGTGTTTCCTCTTTCCGACAAGATGGACGGGATCGCCTCCAGCATGGTCGAGGCGGCCGAACAGGCCGGACTTGCACTGGCGGCCTGTGTCCGGGACGGCATGGGTGAAGGTCCGGAATCCAAGGGAGCGGCGGATCGGGCGAAGCGGGCATTCTTCGACCAAACGCACCGGCCTTTCGTTGACCGGGTCGCTGCGCTTTCAAATGGCGACAACCCCAACCCAATTGACTGGCTGGGTGTTCTTCGGCGTGCTGCTCTCGATCTTTTTGACGAGTCCGTCCTTCCTGGATTGGCCGGGATGCAGGAGACCCGCCGCGAGAAGGCAGTCAAGGCCCGCAGATCGCTTCTGGGGGCCTTCAGTGGTCATAGTCGATTTGCCAGGAAAATCTTCGAGCCGCTTGCCCTGAAGTTACCGCCCAAGAAGCGACGAAAAAGAGAAGACGCATGAGTGAAAAACACGATTCGGTCGGGGAGATATGCTTCCGTTGGTGGCTTGGCGAGGTGGCGGCCGATACAGGCCGTTCACGTAAAACGCGAGCCGAATTGCGCAGAGCCGATACGCCCCTCGCTGTGTTGGGTGTTTCCACAGTGCATGATCTGAACCGTGAGTTGACCGATGCCGGTTTACACAAGCGCACCGACTGGCCGGATCGACTGTCCCTGATCGCGGTGGCGCTGGCCCATGTGAAAGAGGGGCGGGGAGAAACGCTGGCCCGCCGTTTCGGGGCTGGCGATCCTCCAAAGTTAAGCCGGATTCGTTTCAATGCGCTGATCGGGACCGAGCGCCCGCGCGATCTGATCCGCCCCCTAATCCGTGCTCTCGCAGTTGTTGGCGGCAGCGCAGATGCGCGCCAACTGGCGCAGGATCTTTACTGGTGGGGGGATAGTGTCCGTACCAACTGGTGTTTCGAATACTACGGTTCGGCCGATGCGAAACCGACTTCCGATAATGAGGAGACCGACATATGAGCCGATTTCTGCAATTGCATTACCTGACGGTCTACCCACTGTCGAATCCCAACCGCGACGATCAGGGCCGACCGAAATCGGCAACATACGGCGGCGTGCCGAGGCTACGGATTTCCAGTCAGGCATTAAAACGTGCTGCGCGCCTATCGGACGCGATGCAGCATAATCTGCAAGGAAATTTGGGCGAACGAACCCAACGGATCGGCGAGGCCATTGAGCAGGCCCTGGCGAATGGCGGAGCCGCGGGTGAAGCCGCTAGCTCGGCTGCGAAGAAAATTGCTGATGTATTCGGCAAGCTGGATGCCGAAGCCGAAAAGAAAGGACATATCCGTACGCGCCAATTGGCCTTCATATCTCCGCAAGAGAAGAAATTGGCAATGGATCTGGCGCAAAGGGAAATTGACGGCGAGCCCTTGCCTTCGAATGCCGAGTTGAAAAAAATGGTTCTGCGTAATGCCGACGGTGCCGTCGATATCGCCATGTTCGGACGCATGCTGGCCGACGATCCGGATTTCAACCGCGAAGCCGCCGTGCAGGTCAGTCATGCCCTTACCACGCATCGCGCACTGATCGAAGATGACTTTTACACCGCTGTGGACGATTTGAAACGACCCTCCGAAGATGCCGGTGCCGGTTTCGTGGGCGAGGCAGGATTTGGATCGGGTGTGTTCTACATCTATGCCTGTGTCGATACGGTTCTTCTGAAAGAGAACCTTGAGGGGGATTCGGCTCTGGCGGCCAGATCGACTGCGGCGCTTGCCGAGGCATTGGCGACCGCAACACCCTCGGGGAAACGTAATTCCTTCGCGCACCAGACCTTCGCAAGCTTTGCGATGGCGGAAAGAGGCGACAGGCAGCCGCGGTCGCTGGCAGGCGCTTTCCTCAAACCCGTGACGGGCGATGACCTGCTGGAGGCTTCGATCGACAGGCTGATAGAAACGGCGAAAGCAATCGACAAGGCGTATTTCGACGGTGAACCCCAACGATCCGAAATCATGAACGTTGTGCAGGCCGAAGGCAGTATTGCGGCGATCAAGACCTTTGCCATGGGTGCGGTGGACGATGCATGACTATCTGGTATTTGCTCTGGTAGCACCAATGGGCTCCTTCGGGGATCTGGCAGGTCACGAGATGCGCGGGTCGGACTTTTGGCCGGGGCGATCAGCGCTCCTCGGGCTGGTTGGCGGGGCCCTGGGAGTGCGTCGAGACGACGAATCTGGGCAGGCCACATTGGCGGCATGGAAAACCGCCGTATCGGTGTTGAGCGTTGGCAGCGTCTGGCAGGATTTTCATACGGTGCAGACCGTGCCCTCCGCCCGCATCAAGCGCCCCGGAACGCGGCGGGAAGCGCTCGCGGCATTGCAGCGGACAGACAACGGGGTCATCACACGGCGCGACTATTGCAGCGACTGCGTGTTCGGCGTTGCGATGTGGGGTGGAGACATTCCATCGCTGGAATCTGCGTTGAAACAGCCTGTATTTGCGCCTTATCTGGGCCGCAAGAGCTGCCCGTTATCAGCCCCCATGGGTCCGAAGACCGTTGCAGCCGGCACCTCCGTCGAAGCGCTCGAGCAAATCACCCTACCGCCGTTCCTGAACCTCGAACCTGATCAGCCGAAGCTGATCGTCTCGGACGAGGAGATGCCGCGCGGCTGGACTGAAACGCGTTGGGATGAGCCGCTCGATCGCGGAGCATGGCACTTCGGCCAACGCCAGATCCAGGTAATAGTGCCGGAGCAAGATACGTGACCCTCTATCTGTCGCGGCTAACCCTGAACAGGACCGCCTCGGCCAAGGCGCTGATGCCGCTCCTGAATCCCGAGGATCACAATTCTGCCGCCGATGCTCATCACCGACTGGTCTGGTCGGTTTTTTCCGATGGACCGGCACGGGAACGGGACTTCCTCTGGCGCTATGACGGCAGGGGGCGATTCATGACGCTCTCGGCACGATCGCCAAGTCCGAGCGAGTTGTTTTTGCCATCCGAAACCAAAGTATTCGAACCGGATCTGCGGAAGGGCGATAGGCTGAGCTACATCCTGCGCGCCAATGCCACGCGGGCGCGGCGCATCGGACATGGCAAGAGCCAACGGGTAGATGTGGTTATGGATCTGCTTCATCGGGTTCCTGCCGGTCGCGAACGCGCCGAAGCGCGCCAGCGTCTTGCCGCGGAGGCCGCCGAGACCTGGATGATGGCCCAGGGCCACAAGAAAGGTTATCGACCTGTTGCCACAGTGGCCGAGAGCTATTCCACCATGGAACTCGGACGAAAACGGCGCGAGGGTGCAACATTTGGAATCCTTGATCTGAGCGGTATTGTCGAGGTTACCGACGTCGATGCCTTCTTGCCCGCGCTCGCCCAGGGATTCGGCCGTGCAAAGGCCTGGGGTTGCGGGCTGATGCTGATCCGTCGCGCACGATGAGTCTTCCGGGTTTACCACCGCCCAAGCCGATCCCGCTAAAGGAGCGGGCAGCGATGGTATTCATCGAGCGGGCTCAGATTGATGTCAGAGACGGTGCCTGCGTTGCAATTGATGCCGAAGGCATGCGCACTCATATTCCCATCGGCGGTGTCGCCTGTCTGATGCTTGAGCCCGGAGCTCGGATCAGCCACGCGGCCATAGCGCTGGCGGGAAGAGCGGGCACCTTGGTGACATGGGTTGGCGAAGGCGGCGTTCGGCTGTACTCCGCCGGTCAGCCGGGAGGTGCCCGATCCGACAACCTGCTGTGGCAGGCGAAACTTGCACTTGATGATGGCACCCGCCTACGCGTCGTCCGGGCGATGTATGCCCGACGCTTCGGGGAAGAACCGCCGGCGAAACGCTCCATCGACCAGTTGCGCGGCATCGAAGGGCAGCGTGTACGTCACGCATATGACCTGCTGGCCAAGCGCCACGGTGCCAAATGGACGCGCCGCAAATACGACCCGGCCGACTGGAGTAAGGGCGATGTTGCAAATCGTTGTCTTTCCTCGGCTACGGCCTGTCTGCATGGGCTATCCGAAGCCGCTGTTCTGGCGGCCGGGTACGCTCCCGCAATCGGCTTTCTTCATACCGGCAAGCCACGCAGTTTTGTGTATGACATCGCCGATATCTGGAAACTCGAAACAGTAGTCCCGGAAGCGTTTCGCATCGCTGCAAAGGCACAGAAAGGGCAGTTGGATATGGCCCCTGAAAGGGCTGTGCGTCTGGCATGCCGTGATGCTTTCCGAAAATCCGGCCTCTTGAACAAGATCATTCCCGGCATTCATGAATTGCTGGAGGCGGGGAACATCCCAAAACCCCCACCTTCGAGCGAGGCTTTGGGTCCTGCTTTCGAAGAAGAGACAAGCGGCGATGATGGTCATCGCGGTTAACAACGTACCGGCCAACCTGCGGGGACGTCTTGCGATCTGGCTGCTGGAAATAAGAGCAGGCGTCTATGTCGGAAACTATTCGGTGCGCGTCCGTGATCGAATCTGGTCCCAGGTCGAGGCCGGAATCGGCCAAGGTGACGCGGTGATATGCTGGACAGCTCCGAACGACCAAGGCTTCGACTTTGAGAGCATTGGCCAAAATCGCCGGATGCCATACGAATTCGGTGGCCTGAAACTCGTCAGATTTTCTCCCGCGGACGACAACGGGGGAAGGGAATGAGTATGGAAATATACTCATCAGAATTTGGTAGAGTTCATACTTTGAAAAAACCATCGAAGTTTCAATGAGTTCCAGGAAGACTGTTCCCCGCCCGCGCGGGGATGAACCGCACTCTCTTTCCCATTATCGCCTCATGTCCGGCTGTTCCCCGCCCGCGCGGGGATGAACCGGCTCTCACGAGACCCCGCAAGGCGTGTTCGGGCTGTTCCCCGCCCGCGCGGGGATGAACCGCTCATACGGCTTCAGAGAGCGCGATATCACGACTGTTCCCCGCCCGCGCGGGGATGAACCGAATTTTGGTCGCTACGCGACGAGGATTGGGAACTGTTCCCCGCCCGCGCGGGGATGAACCGTCGGCTGGTGGCTTGCCAATCAAACTGGTGCGCTGTTCCCCGCCCGCGCGGGGATGAACCGATCGCCGCCGCCATGATCGCCGGCCGGCAGTACTGTTCCCCGCCCGCGCGGGGATGAACCGGAGCGCGACGAGGCCGAGGAAGCCCGTCAGCACTGTTCCCCGCCCGCGCGGGGATGAACCGGGCCGCTGACATGGCCACCGTTCTCGACGAGCCTGTTCCCCGCCCGCGCGGGGATGAACCGCGCTACGGCCAATCGCCGCAGCTGACAATCACCTGTTCCCCGCCCGCGCGGGGATGAACCGGTCATCGAAAACGACGCGGACACGCCCGATATCTGTTCCCCGCCCGCGCGGGGATGAACCGTTGGCTGGTCGTGCGGCAATTGATCACCTGGCCTGTTCCCCGCCCGCGCGGGGATGAACCGGTCACGGCCGAAGAGCTGAGGCGGCAATTGGGCTGTTCCCCGCCCGCGCGGGGATGAACCGCCGGTCTGATCTAAAGAGTGAATTGGCTAACCCTGTTCCCCGCCCGCGCGGGGATGAACCGGAAAAACCAATGTCTGAAATGGTTGTGAAGGCCTGTTCCCCGCCCGCGCGGGGATGAACCGGACGCCCGGTACGTTTTCCCAGATAATCCATGCTGTTCCCCGCCCGCGCGGGGATGAACCGGAAAAACCAAGTGAGCCAATTTAAGACCGAAACTGTTCCCCGCCCGCGCGGGGATGAACCGACGGCATTGCCGGAGTATTACATCGCAGGACCCTGTTCCCCGCCCGCGCGGGGATGAACCGAGTACATGAACCCCTACCAGTCGGCGGTTACCCTGTTCCCCGCCCGCGCGGGGATGAACCGCCGTACCCAACGCTGCTCTGCCGGGCGGCCGACTGTTCCCCGCCCGCGCGGGGATGAACCGTCGACGATATCGCGGCCATCCGAACCACGATCCTGTTCCCCGCCCGCGCGGGGATGAACCGCCCTTGATCTCGGATAAGTGGCGCTGCATTCCCTGTTCCCCGCCCGCGCGGGGATGAACCGAGCGATCGTCTGGAGGACAGCGTGCAGGAGGACTGTTCCCCGCCCGCGCGGGGATGAACCGCCGAACGCCCAACCGGAATCGGTCCGGGATCGCTGTTCCCCGCCCGCGCGGGGATGAACCGGCAAAGCCGGTCATCGCCGGTATACTCAAACCCTGTTCCCCGCCCGCGCGGGGATGAACCGGAGGTTGCCCGTGGCCAAATCGCCTGCGAAAACTGTTCCCCGCCCGCGCGGGGATGAACCGGTGCCCCCGAGCTTTGCGCAAACAGCGGACGGAAGCATCGGCCTTGGCCTTGATGGTGAACGACGGAAATGTTGCACCTTCGATAGACGGTGGTTCGAGGACTGCCAATCTGCGCCGATGCTAATCGACCTACTAGGCAGCCGCGAGAGCGGCGGCTTTGGCTTGATCAGATTCGGCGACATCACGCATGTCGCTCTGTTTACGATCGCCGGCTTGGAACGCCGATGGGGATGGGACCCGGGCGACGACAACAGAATGAATTACGGCTTCGTGATGGATGTCGATGGAGCGGGCAAGTACTACGATTTTACCAATGTGAAACCCGTCGATGGGGTGCGGACCACCAAACCGAAAGGGGTCTACAAATGCATCAGACAATGACCGCGCCCCAGAAAGGCTGCGTCGAGTGATCACCTGCGGATCACAAAAAGATCAGCTTGAAAATTACCTTGAATCACGCGCGGAATCGGGATTAGGCTCCCGAAATGAGAAACGGCCCGGGCGTCACGTCCCAGGCCGTCTGAGAGATATCCTGACCCGCCCGCCCGTGCAAGGTGAACTAATCAGATGAAGCGAATCTACCCCACAACAGCACCCGAACACAAACACCTACAGCTGCGCTTGCCCTCATTGCCGGTTCAGAAAACGCTACGGCAGCCGAAGAACGGTGGGAATGTTGTCCTGTCGGCAAACTCTGTGGTCCCGACGGAAACATCCCCGTCATATTGCAAGGCGACGCCAAGGATATCTTCGAAGACGGGCCGACATTGTTACCACGCCGACATCTAATAGGCTTCGGCGTGGTGACATTCGGCAGCACAGTCAAAAACACACTCTTCGTGATCGATTCGTTGGGCAAGCGCGCATGGAGTTGGGGTGGGCTTTTTTCCGAAACAGCCGACCAGGAAGCGGGCGACGCCAGCAGGCCCCATTCAGACCGGGAAGAAATCTTTTTCATCATCCCCAAAGACGAAATAGGCAAGTACTACAGTACTGAAGGTGACTTACTCGCGGAGGTAAGACGAGGTAGACCAGCCGCCAGCTACAAATGCGAAAGGACAAACCATGACCGATGAACGCCCAACCTGCAAAAGCTGCTCATATTGGGGGGGGAACGACAAAGGGGCCGCCCCGTGCCGGCGACGCTCGCCAGTCCTAGAGGACACAGGGGAACAGATGGGCAGATGGCCGCTGACCAATGGAACGGATTGGTGCGGTGAGCACTCCGACTTGAACGAGATCGAGAATCGAGAATAGGCTCCCGAATGAAAGAGACCCTGGGGTATTCAGCCCAGGGTCTCTCGACAGGATCTGATCAACCGCCTGGAGGTGCAATTCCTCTATCCAGCCCGATGGCGGCGAAGGATTAGCGAAGGACAAGGGCGTCGTCGCAAGGTGGGGTCTGAAATGAAGGGTAGAGCAAAGCCGCGACCCGATGGACAAGTACCGGATACGAGGCCTACCCGGCCGGACGGGCGAGCAAATGATGGGGAAGTCCATAGCCATCAAGGGCCGGGGTGATAAATCCAGCGGGTATGCGGTGTTGGAGTCAACGGCGGAGAGAATGTGTACCGGCGTAGCGCTACATCCCCATCCCCATGCTCCGATCCCTGCGCTGCTTCTTGCCGGCCCTTTTCTCCGCGCGCTTTTGCCGCAGCTCCCGGAGTTTCCCGGGATCGTCGAGAAGACAGGCGATGCGCTTCTCGCGCTCGGCGATGTCCTCGCCCTCGCGTTGTTGCACCAGGGCCGCCGCGAGATGCCGGTCGTCCTCGCGCAGTATGTCGTGCACCCGCGACAGCGCCGAGGCGAGGCTCTCTCCCCGGCGCGCGATGTCGTCGAGATGGATGCCGTATTCATGCCGGTCGGCCAGGATTTCCCCGCAGCGGTCCGCCGCATCGTCGATCAGGTCCCGCCAGGTGTCGTATTTCTTGTGGTCGGGAACCGCTACGCCGCGCCCGGCCGCCTCGGCCTCCAGCGCCTCGCGGCTGTCGAGCTCACCCGTCATGAGACCGCGCCAGGTGTCGACATACCGGCGGTTCGATACCGCCCGGTCAAGCTTGGAAAGCACGGCGCGCATCTCCGAGGAGATATCATAATCCAGGAGCCTGTTCCTGGAGAGGGTGTTCAGCCTCTCGTACAGATTGTCGTAGCCATCGGTGTAGATGACATGGACGCCCTCGCGGTCCGCCTGCTCCAACAGGCGGTTCCAGTCCCCCTTCAGCGCCTCCCATCGTTCCAGGACCTGGCGCGCGTGCATCTCGGTCTCCATGCGGTCGTGGTGGTCCCTGCCGCCGGCGATGCGGCCCGCGGCGCGGCGCAGCACCGAGAGCACCCCGGGAGTATCGGCCCCCACCGGACCCGCTTTGCCGTCCACCGCGAACCCGAGGCCGGCCGAGTGCCGGGCCAACGCCTCGTCGGCCCGCTTCCGAGCCGGCGGCGGCGATATTGCCTCCGGCGCGGGGGATGCCGCCGCAACCGTGTCCGGTTGCCCGGTCCCGTGTTCCCGGGCCGCCCAGATTTGGCGCTCGTCCCCGGCGCGATGCTTCTCGGTCTCGCGGCGGACATAGGCGTCGAGTTCCTCCCGCGCGGTTCGCGCTTCGTCGTCCGTGCGCGCGCCGTACACGGCCGCCCGCAGCCGGGAGAACTCGAGGGCCTCTTCATGTGCCCGCCGCTCGCGTTGTTCGGGCGTTTCCGGCGGGGCGGCTTGCCCGATCCCGTGTCTCCGGGCCTCGAACGCAACAGCGCCATCCTCCGGCGCCGGCACGGCTTCATGATGTGGCCGCACTCCTTGCTCAACACCCTCTTGTTCCGCCTCCCGCTTGACCCGATGCACATGCCGCATGGTGGCGGCGCGCCGGTGGCGGCTTGCCCGGGCATGGAGCGCCTCGAAGGCGTCGAGGTCCTTAGGTCCCAAGCCGCCGTTTTCCGCGAGCAGGGAGGCGAACGCCGCCGGCCGGGCGCGGAAGGCCTCGGCCTGTTTCAGCAGCGCGCCATGACGGTTGAGGGTGTCGCGGAAGGCGGTGCTCAGAGCCGCGGCGTCGCCCTCGGCGCGGGTCCGCTCGCGCAGCTCGCCGTAGGCCGCCAGGACCTCGCGCCGTCCGTCGGCGAAGGCCGCCACCGCCTGGCCATGACGCCAGCGATGAGCCGTGCGCCGGATATCCCGCGCGATGCGGGCCAGCGCGTTGTCGTTCGCCGCTGATTCCGGATCGCCTCCGGCCCGGGACCTTCCGGCCCGGACGCCATGTCGCCGTTTCAAGGCCTCGTCGCGCGGATCCCGCCACGCGCCGCCGGTGATGTAATCGAGCGCCGCCTCCTTGGGCCGGGTGCGCGACCAGCGTTCGGCCAGATAGGCCCGTATCTCGGAATCGGTGACCGGAACTTCCCGGTCGTTGTCGGCCCGGCCGTCGGCGATGTCGAGGGCCAGAGGCGCCCGGTTGACGTAGATGTCGAGCCTGTCGCGGTGCCGGGTGGCGGCCGGATAGATGGTCTCCCGCGCCGGTCTCGCGTCGGCCAGCAGGAAGGCCCGGTCCACGGTCAGCCCCTGGGCCGATGCAATGGTCAGCGCATAGCCGTGATCGAGGCGTATGTTGCCGTACCAGTCGCGGATCTCGTCATGCCGGAACTTCACCCGGCGCCCGTCGTCGGTGCGTGCCGTGATCAGCACCGAAGGACCTTCCGGGTGGTTTGCAACCCCGCCCCTTCGGACCTTGATGTCCTCCACCGTGACCACGGTGCCGTTGAACAGCTGCTTCTCCCACTGCGTCGCCCCGATGCGAAGCCGGTCGCCAACGGCGATCTCCAACGGTTCGACGATGCGCCCGTCCTCGGCGTTGCGGCTGACCTCGACGACCACGCGTCCGGTGTCCTCATTCCCCGCAAGATGGCGCTCGCGCATGAGATGGGACAGCGCCCGGGTCTCGGCCCGGGTGCGCGCCAGTACGATGGAGGACTTGCCCGGCTCCTCGCGCACCCCTTTGGCCCAGTCCTCGACCAGCCGGGTCAGGGTGTTTTCCTCGTCATGACATACGTGGAAGCGCCCCCTGGCGTGCCACATCGCGATTGCCGCCGCCGCCTCGCCGTCCCTCAGCGCCTCCGATGCCGTCACCTGCCACGGCGTGAAGGCGGGTTTTTCAACATCGGCAGTTGCTTCGAACGCACCCAGCATCCGCTCCCTCTCCCCGGGCGGCGTCAGTCCCGCCCTGAACCGCGCCGCCTCCGGCGTCTCCCCATGGACATGAACCAGCACATCCTCGAGATCCGCCTTCTGGCGCCGGATGCGGTCCACCCGGACGCTGCCCGCGACGTCCCGGATCAACCTCAGCCCCGGTCCCGCCTCAACCGGCTGTTGCTGGCGGGTGTCGCCCGCGAACACGATCTTCGCCCCATGCCGCTCCGATAACCGGAGGATATGATGCGCCTGGCGGGTCGACAGCATCCCCGCCTCGTCGACCACGATCAGCGTGTTCCTGCCGATCCCGATCTGCCCATGGGCCGCCAGCTTCAGGAGCTTGTCGACGCAGAACGGCCGGGCCTCGCAATCGTTGCCCAAGGCCACCGCCGTCCGCCACGCCACCGCCGTGGGCACGATCTCGTAGCCGTGCTCCCGGTGCAGATCCGTAATGGGGCGCAGCGTCGTGGTCTTGCCCGAGCCCGCCGCGCCCTCGATCACCGCCACCCGCGCTCCCCGGGCCGTGGCATGGCGGATCGCGGATATCTGTTCTTCGCTCAGGGGATAGCCGCCGGCAAGGAGCGCCTCGACCTTGGCCTCGATCGCCTGGGCAGGCAGCGCATGGACGGTATCGGCGGCCATGGCTTCCGCCATGTCCCGCACCGCCTGTTCCATGCCCAGATTACGGCGCGTCGAATAGCGCTCCGTATGGACCATGCCGGCATTCGATTCCGCCGTGGCCACGGGCAATTCCAGGGCCTCGATCTCCGGGTTGCGGCGCACCCGCTCGATGGCCGCCGCCACCGCGTCGCGGCCCAACAGGCCCGCCGCCCGGTTCGCCGCCGCCTCCACCATGTCGGGGCGGCGGAATACCGCTTCCTCCCGGGCGAGATATTCCGGCAGCGCATCGAGCTCTTCGGTCAATGCGCGGAGTTCTTCCTGCCGGATCTCCACCCCGTGGCCGGTGACGGAGGCGATCAATGATTCGCGCTCGGCAAAACCCTCGACCTCTCCCCGCCAGCGCCGGTGGCGGACCTCCGGGTCGTTGTCATGGGGCTTGCCGGGGGACTTGGCGGTCCGGGTCAGCTTGTTCACGCCCGTCAGGCGCGCCGCGTTGCCGCGCACCGGGATGCCGAGTTCTCCCGCCTTGGCGATAATCGCCTTGCGGCGTTTGGACCAGAAGGACAGCAGGTCCTCCGGTAAGCCCGGTATCCGCGTGTAGGCGCCGTTCCGTCCGTACCGTTCCATCCTGACGCCAAGGCTCTGCCGCAGGTCCCAGGCCAGATAGGCGCGGAACAATGCCCCCGCCGCCTTGCTCCAGCCATAGGCGGGATGTTGATGATGGGCCCGGTACTTGCCGTCCTCGTGAGTGCGCGCGACGTTAAGGATCGTGGTATGGATATGAAGCTGCGGATCGTTCTCCCGGCTCGTCCCATGGGGGAAGACCGCTGCTATGAGATCGGCAGGGACGGGAACGATCCCGCCACCCCGGGTGATCCGCGTATAGCTGGCATATTTAAGCACCGTGTCTTCCAGCGCCGCCCTTGCCGCGGTTATCGCGAGACCTTCGATCTCGGCGCGCATATCCGGCTCGGCGATGGCCCATAGGGCGGAGACGCTCTTGTCCACCGAGAACGTCATGTCCAACCCGGGAGACCGGGCCTTGGACCCGGCGTTGCGGGTCAGCCTGCCCGACCCGTCCGGAGAGAATCCGTTGTAGAGCCGGTGGAAATCCCTGCTGTCGATCTTGGCGCCGTCGGCAAGACCGAACAGGCCGTGGGGATTGAACCAGGTCCCGTCGGGCTCCTCCCCCGCGGTGTAGTACTCGTTGGGATGGCGGAACGAGCGCTGGCTTTCCAGGTAATATTCGGCCGTAGCCATCTGTGCCAGCGTCGCTACCATGGGTCCGGCCTGTACTGGGAGGTTTGGGGAGAGCAGCTAGCTGCAAAGGTGTGAGAAGGAAACTAACCGCAATTACGTCCGTTGACAAGAACAAACAGCGAACATAGATGCCGGGGATCGGGTTGGCCGCGTGCACTAATGGGGGGTTGGATCGCTTCGGAGGGGGCGGGCGACGCCGGAGGCGGGCGGAGATCGGTCCGGGTATGTAAGGGGGGGGATTCATCGCGGCATGGCGCGCGGACGGCGGGCGCGTGGAGCGCCCTGCCGGGAGCATGCAGGCGCAACGGTGGGCGCGCAGGCGCCGGTGTGAGAAGGAAACTAACCGCAATTACGTCCGTTGACAAGAACAAACAGCGAACATAGATGCCGGGGATCGGGTTGGCCGCGTGCACTAATGGGGGGTTGGATCGCTTCGGAGGGGGCGGGCGACGCCGGAGGCGGGCGGAGATCGGTCCGGGTATGTAAGGGGGGGGATTCATCGCGGCATGGCGCGCGGACGGCGGGCGCGTGGAGCGCCCTGCCGGGAGCATGCAGGCGCAACGGTGGGCGCGCAGGCGCCGGTGTGAAGCGGGTCTCCGGGTGGACGGCATAAGGAAAGGGCCGGTCCCTCGCCGAAGCGGGAACCGGCCCTTGCGGTGGCGCCTGCGCCGGCACGAGGTCTTCGAGCGATGCGGGCGGTGTGACGAAACAGCGTCCTACGGGCGTCGAAGGCACTAAATCGTGCAGCGATTTTCATGGGAGAATCGCCGCCGGGGAACCCGGCGCGATGGAGCCGCCACGGCGACTGAGTGGCGGCCGCGCCGGCAGTCGTGCGGAGCACGCTGCCGGGGACGCCGAGCGCAGCGAAGGCGCGAGCGCGGCGCGAAGCGCGAGCGAGGACGACGGTGCCGTTATAACACCGCCGTCGGAAATCGAAACGAACCGCGCCGCCACCGCCCGTTACCGGGGATGACGGCGCGGCCCGTCGAGGCGAGATCTAGGCCGCGCACTTCGCGACCGGGATGCCGAGGGTGCGCGCCTTGTCGACGAGGTTCTCGGTGATGCCGCTGCCGGGAAACGCGATGACGCCCTTCGGCAGGAGGTTGAGCAGCTCGTCGTTGCGGCGGAACGGGGCGGCGCGTCCGTGGCGGTCCCAGTCAGGCTTGCAGACGACCTGGTCGATGCCGTTGCGCTCCGCCCAGCTGGCCGCGATCTTCTCGACGCCGGGACCGCCGCCGTGGACCAGCACCATGTCGGCGTACTTCTCGCGGGCCTTGTCGAGCCGGGCGATGACCGCCGCCGGGTCGGCGATGTCCTTGCCGCCGGCGACGGCGACCAGGGTGCCCTGCGGCAGGTGGGCTTGGGTCTTGCGGTCCTTGCGGGCGCGCTGGTAGTCGCGGGCGTCGATGGCGGCCGACGTCAGCTGGCCGGTCTGGCTGGTATGCGATCCGCGCCGGGGCCGCCAGGTGTTGCCGGTGACGGTGCGGTAGCTCTCGGCGGCCGCATCGCGCAGGGTCTCGAAGGCGTCGCGGCGGCCGGTGAGGTTCCGCGCACGGTCCGTCAGCAGTTCCAGTTCGAACGACTTGATCTCGGTGCCGTCCTGCTCGCGCTGGAGGTCGCGCAGTTCCGGGCCGAGCTTGTCGGCGGCGCGGTCGAGGCGCTGGGTCTGGGCGTCGAGCATGTTGACGAAGCCCCAGAGCAGGCTCTCGCGCTCGTCGGCGAGCTGTAAGCCGTCCGGGCAGGCGCCCTGGGCCAGAATGCGGAAGGCTTCGCACACCGCGCCGGTGGCCTCGTCGGCGTCCCAGACCTCGCGGGGGTCGAACTCGTCCCGCTCGGGGGTGGCGCCGTAGAGGGCGGCGTTGTCGCAGACGGTCGCGGTGGCGGACTGCCCGCCGGTCTCGATGGTGTCGGTAATGAAGGTCATGTCGATCTCCTTGATGATCGGGTTGCAGCGATCGGAGCGTTGCGCCCCGAAGTGATGTCCTGTTGGGAACCGCGCGCGCAGTGGAAGCACCTGGCCTTGGATGCTCTTGGGGCGGAGTGGTGCGGAAAGCCGCCGATCTTGGTGCGGAAGATCGCCTTCGATCTTCACGGTCGGCGGCTTTCACGGTCCGCCCCTAGAGCTTCCCGGCCAGGCCGCAGGGCGCCTTCGCCCGGAGGACCCCGGAGGGGTTGCTGTAGCGAGCACGTGGATCACAATGGGACAGCACAGCGGGGTGGCGTATTCTCTCTCCACCCGCACCGCCCCCATCGGTGGTTCGGCCCGGTACGGCGTTGAAGGGGAAGCAGGGCGGCGCGTCAGGCATCTGACCGCTCCGACAACACGCCCACCGCCCAGGCTGCCGCGCGGGCAAGCACGTCTCCGTGGCAGGGCTCGGGTTCGCACCAGCAGGCCAGCCAGCAGCCGTCCAGTTCGGCGAGCTCCTCCAGCGCGACCTCGCCCGCGCGGATGCGCCGCCAGAGATCGGCCCGGTAGCGGGAGATCGCCTGTTCGCGGTCTTGGCCAGGGCCAATGAGGAACGGATTGCCCCACTTCGTGCGGCGGTCGATCAGCACGGTGTTGTTCACCACCTGGGCATATTCGAACTGCTCCCGCAGCTTCGGCTCGTGCCTGAGATTAATGACGGCGCTCATGGACTCTCTCCTCTTCCTTCGGGTCGGCTCGCCCGACCCTCGCTCTTCTCTTCCTCCAGCAACGCCGGGGCTGGCTCGGGAGTGGAACAGGGATGCGAAGCGGATGCGGACGGTCGATGTGCCGGGATCGGCAAGGCGGTCGCCGATACCCCGCCATCCGGCACGACGACGGTGGCGGCGAGGCACGCCCGCGCGCAGCGCCGGGCGAGGCCGTCGGGCCGGGGATGACTCCAGGACGAAAGCAAAAAGAAAGGGGAGCCGGCGCCGGAGGGCGCCGACTCCCCGAGGCGGAGGGAGGAGGGTCGACTCAAAAAGGAATTTCGCTGTCGGGGTCGTCGGCGTGGGCGGGGGCGCCGCCGGCCGGCATATCGCCGGTATCGCCCGCCGCGTCCGGGTCGGGCTGCGTCTGGCCGTTGCCGTTCGGCTTGTCCAGGAACTGCACCCGGCCGCCCGGCACGAGCAGGATTTCGGTCGAGAAACGGTCGCCGTCCTCGCCGTCCTTCTTCCAGCGGCGGGTCTGGAGCTTGCCGTCGACGTAGACCAGACGGCCCTTGGTGGCGTGCTTTTCGAACATGTCGATCAGCCCGTCCTGGAAGGTCACGACCCGGTGCCACTCGGTCTTGTCGACCTTCTCGCCGCTCTGCTTGTTGATGTACGACTCGTCGGTCGCGATGCTCAGGTTGGCCACGCGGCCCCCCGAGGTGAGGTGATTGACGGTAACGTCGGCGCCGAGGCGGCCGATCAGTTCCACGCGGTTGAGTCCGAAAGCCATGACGATACTCCTTGCATAGCTGGTTGATGACGATGGGTTCCGAACGGCCGGGGCCGGGTTCACTCTCCCGAACCCCCTACCGCTCACCTTCTCCAAGCCCTTCTCCGCCTCTAATCCGGCTGCGGCGGCGACGGCGCCGTATCCCGGGGTTCATCGGGTGCCGCCTCGCTGAGGCCCCCCGCTGCCGGGTCCGGGACGAGGCAAGCGAAGCTGCGCTCGGGGTAGGCCGCGGGGCGCTCCGGACAGCGGATCATGCGGTCGTCTTCGGCGATCTCTCGGACGGTGCGGGGGTCGATGCCCAGGTCGGCCAGCAGCAGCCTGCCGTCGGGAAGGTCGGGAGAATGGTTGAACTGAAACATGGCGGAGAATTCCTCTTGCCGTTGCTCGGCCCGGCATCGGCGCGGCGAAACTCTCTCCCGCCGTCCTGCCGGACACACCCCTTCAACAGCTCCCCTCCGCCTCCCGGCCGAACCCGCGCGGACACCGGTGCCGTCATGCCCCGGCCGCGACCGGCGGGACACGCCGTGACGGCATCGGGTACCTGAAATCTTCCATGTCGAGCTGCGAGACGGCGGCGGCCTCGATGTCGTCCCAGTTGGCTTCGGTCAATTGGGAACGGTCCATTCCATATCCCCTGTTCGTCCATCGGGCGGCGGCGCGCCGGATATGACATGCTTCGGACCGGTGTCGGTTGGTTGGGAAGTGTCCATGCTGCTCCCCTCGTTTATGATGGCGGCGGGGGTCATGCCAGTGAAGCCCCCGCCGCCGGCCGGCGAGGAAACAGTCAGAAACCCAACCGGCCTACCCGCATCCACCGCATGAGGACAGCGGGCAATTTATTGAAACGCGCCCCGCCGGCGATGGCAAGGCCGGCATCGGGCCGGCGTCGGCGAGTTGGGAAAGGCTCATGGTTTCGGATCCCGTTTGTGGCGGCGGGTAAAGCCCAAGACTACCAGGGCGTTCCGATGCAGTGTTTCGGTGTCCTGGAACGGGAACTTTTCATCCCTCTATCGCAGCTGGGAAAGCCCGCCGCCCCACCGCCGGTCCGGAGGCCGGGGCGGGCGGACGCCGATCCGGGACCGCGACGGCTCACCAGGGGAGCGCCGTCAGCGAAGCCATGGGGCGAACGCCCGGACGGCGATATGTATGCGGGACCGCGACGGTGCCCGTCGGCGGCCCGACGGCGCGGCAAGGGCGGGCCCTCGCCGCGCCGGCTCGCGGTCAATCCCACGATGTGATCGAACCGAGGGGCGAGGCGTCCGCCACTATCTCCACCCGGTCCCGGTCCAGCTTCTCGAAGGCGAGGCAGAGGGCCACGTCCGCCTCACTGTCATAGGGGCCGTGCTCCCGGCCCGTGGCGGTCTCGATCACCGTCCAGGTGGGGTTCCAGACCGGGATGCCCCGGAAGTGGTCCGAGCCGTGGTAGGACTTCTCGGCGCATGGGGTACACCTGCTGGCCCCCTGGGACGGCGCTCCGCAGGATGTACACAACCCCCGAGCCCGCCGTTCGGCATAGAGCTTCCGGGACCGCGCGTTCTTGCGCTCCGGGCACTTGCCGGCGTCCTCGATGACGGCGCATCGCGCACAGCGGGAAAGGCCGTCATGAACCGGGCCGCCGCACCGGGTGCAGCAGCCTGCGGCCTTCCTCTCGGCATACTGCCGGCGCTC
Organism: Rhodospirillales bacterium; assembly: GCA_965207535.1. GTDB lineage: Bacteria > Pseudomonadota > Alphaproteobacteria > Rhodospirillales > UBA2165 > JAJDXO01. The sequence continues at coordinate 417,049 of CBDBMR010000017.1, forward strand.
CGCCGCCTGGCGCTTCTCGCGGCACGGAGCGCAGGTGGTTCCGCCCTTTACCGGCTGCTGCTTGCCGCAGCGAATACAGAGCCCGGCCTCGATCCGGGCCTTCTGGAGCTTCCTGCTCCGGGCCCGGCCGATCCGTCTCTTTGCATGTGGATCAGCACCGCCGTACTTGAGCCCCCGGGCTTTACCGGCCGCATAGCGTGCGCGGTCGGAAGCGCGGCGCTTCTCCAGGCAGGGCCCGCAGGATGAGCGGCCCTCCGCCGCGGGGCGTTTGCTACAGCGGGTGCATGTGCCTTCGGCAAGGCGCACCGCCCTTTCCTTGCGCGAGCGCTCGCGTTCATATTCGTTCGCCCGCGCCATGTCCCGCCTGGGTTTTCCCTCGGCCCGGAGCCGGGCGTCCCGCGCCCGGCCGGCCGCATTCCGCTTCTCGTTGCACGGCCCGCACACCGAGCGGTCCGGCGCGGGAGGTCTCACGCCGCACCGAGGGCATTTACCGGCCGCAATCCGCGCGGCCGTCCGGCGCGCGACGCGATCACGATCACGCTGCTTGCGAACTTCCTCGTCACGATAGGCCACGATGTTCTCCCCATCGAAATTGGAATCCCGAACGGGAACATCTCGCCGACACCGGGCCGGCGGGATGTCCCCCGGAGCGTGCCGTTCAGCCGCGCTGCCTGCGGTCGCAGAGAATGCCCGCCGCGATGACCCCCCACGCCTGTCTGCCGCCCCGGGTCTTTAAGCCGGTGCAGATGATGATCTCCGTGCGGCCGGGACGCATCGCCTCGGCCTCCTTGCGTGAGACCACCGTACGCTTGACCTTGCACCCGCCCTTCGCCGCGAGGGCCTCGGCGGGGGCGGGAACAATGTCGCCGCTCACAAGAGCCCGAAACCGCTCGACCACGAAACGGTCGTCGCCTTCGAGGCCGCCGCCGAAGAAATGAATCAGAAACGTATCCGCCGTATTGCCGGGCATCGCCATGGCTGCCGTCATTTGCCGTCTCCTTCGTGCCGATGAGGGAAAACGGCGGCCGGACGCCCTCCCCCGGACTTCCCGACCGCCGCCCCGCTCACGGCCAAGTCTCTCCTCTTTATGGAGAAGAGCGCGGGGATGGAGACGGCGGCGGGACGGCGGCGCGATCAGACGGCAATATCGATCCGAAGTGAGAAGGTCCAACCTATAGGGAGTTTACGGAGAGGCGCCACCAGGGCGAGGTCAAGGCGCAATACGCCGACGTCATCGCGGCCGCGCAATCCGTGTGCGCCAACCGGCTGAACACCACCCGCCGGCCGGTAGGGGACTCCACCCGGCCCCCACTTCGTTCGGCGCCCCGCGGCAACGCGGTCTCGCGATGGACGTTGCCGGCCCGGTTCATTGCCGGCACGGGCCGGGAACGGTCGTTTATGATGGCATGGAAGGTTGGGGCCTGTCTTGGTGTCGGTGCAACCCGCCGTGCGCAATCGCGATTGCCGACCCCGCGCCCCGGCGCTATGGTCCGTGAGAATACGGAGAGGCAGATGACGGTAACAGCCAGGACGGAGAGACGGGCGACCTACCGGGATGTGCTGGACGCCCCGCCCCATGTGGTGGCGGAGGTGCTCGCGGGCACGCTCCACACCCATCCAAGACCCGCCCCGCGCCATGCGCGGGCAAGCTCCATTATTGGCGGCGAGCTTGTCGGTCCATATGACCGGGGACGGGGCGGCCCCGGCGGCTGGTGGATCGTCTTCGAGCCGGAACTGCATCTGGGCGATGACATCGTGGTGCCGGATCTGGCGGGCTGGCGGCGGAAGACCATGCCGGAGTATCCCGACGCGGCGTATTTCGAGGTGGCGCCGGACTGGGTCTGCGAAGTGCTCTCGCCCTCGACCCGGCGGCTGGACCAGAACGAGAAGCGCCCCCTCTATGCCCGCGAGGGGGTCTCGCATCTCTGGTTCGTCGATCCGGATGTGAAGACGCTGGAAGTGTTCGAACTGCGCGAGGGCCGGTGGATGCTTCTGGCGACATTGGCCGATGACGCGCCGGTCTCGCAGCCGCCTTTCGATGCGATCACCTTCCCGCTGGACGCGCTCTGGCCCGAGGGCGCATAGGCGCGCGACGGCGCCGGCGAAGAGGGGGCGCAGGAGAGCGAGCCGGACCCGTGACTGGGCTGGCCGAGCCGGTGAAATTGGCGACCGGCGTTTCCTGGGCGATGCAACGCCGAATAGCGATAGGTCCTGCGTACGGCAGCCGCTTTATCCGGTGAGATTCCTGTCCCATGGCCCATGACGGCGCTCGCCGGCGCCCCTTCCATCGGCTCATTCAAATGCCGGAGTGGGGGGTAATAGCCCTTGGGTCTAGAAATCGATAAAAATCTCGGCCCGCCGGTTGCCGGCCTCTCCCGACGGCAGGTACTCGTGATACCGGGGATACCGGTCGGACACGGCGCCGACAAACAGACTGCCGGGCCGGGCGCCGAGTCTGATCAGCTCCCCGGCCACCGCATCGGCGCGGGCCGCCGATACCCGAAGGTTCACCAGCTTGTGGCGGTCTTCGTCCATGGTTGCGGTTTTGTGGCTGGCATGACCGACGATCCGGACGGTGCCGCCGGTCTGGCGCTGCTGCGCGAAGACCTGGCGGATGATCCGCCGGTCCCGGGAATCGAGGCGGGACGACCCGTTGAGGAACATGATGGTCGCCACCTGATAGGAACCCCGGACCGCCGCCGGATTGAAATCCGAGAGGCTCCGGACGCCGCCGGCCTTGGAGGCGGCGCCTGCGCCGGGGGGAGACGCCGGGAGCGACATGCCGGGCGATGACGCCGGCGCGGCCTGCGGGGCCAGCACAGCTTGCCGCGGCGCGGGAGCCGGTCTCGGTACGGGCGCCGCCGCGACCGGGGGCCGGGGCCGGGCCGGCGGGGACGGAGCTGCCGTGCGGGGCGGCGTCTCGATCCGGAACGCTGCTTGGCGCACCACGGCCTGGGGCGATACCTGGGGTAATCTCCGGGGCGATGCCTGGAGCGGATTTACCGGATCGCCCTGGCGGCGGACCGCATCCCTGGAATACCGCCGGGCGCCCTCCCGGTCCGCGTTCAGGCCGCGCCGCGCTTGGATGCGCTGCTCCCGGGACGAGGCGCCGGGCCGCTCGGGCACGGTGTTCAAATTGGGGATGGGCTGACCGGCGCCCGGGGCCGCCGGCCAGAGCCCGGCCTGAAGCCCACGCGGGGCATTCTCCGCCACCCGCTGTTTGTCGTCGCTGCCGAAGACGAAATCGCGGGCGTCCTTGTACCATTCGACGGGGTTGACGGCTCCGGGGATCGAGGAACATCCGGCAAGCAGCGCGACCAGACCCACGGCGAGAATTCGCCGCCGCCGCTTGATCCGTCTGCGTGCCGATCTATTCATCGTCCGTGTGCCCCTCGCATATTGGCCGAATCTCGATTACCGATTCGGCGTTCACCTTGGCAGCCCAGGGTTAACAGATTGCAAACAGGCGGGATCCCGTCCCGCCTGCGTGGATGGAGGCCATATACGAGTCGGCGACTTTGACCAAGGCGAAACCAGCCGCCGGGCAGACCGGCGGCTGGTTGGAAGATTCGACGGGGCGCCGGTCGGCATTGCCGAAAGGAAGCCCCGCCGAGGTGGAATTGTCGACCATCACTGACAGGAGACGGCCGTTCGGTTGGAGGCGAGGCGGCCGGGCGCCGTCAGCATGCTTACCCCCCGCGGTCGAGGGCGGCCGCCGATCGGCCGCCCCCGCAGCCGGCCCTATGACGGCCGGCTTGGTGGGCTCCGAACGGGTTCGCCGCCATCCCCACCGCCGCGCTCGATCCGCCCCACAGTGCGGCGTCTCCCGCGGTCCCCGCGCTTGTCGGGTCCGGGTCCCCGTTCCGGCCGATCCATCGTTCCGCCCCGCCGTGGCGGACCGGCCGGCTGTCCGGCGCCGGGCGCCGAACCCCTGTTATTCGGCGGCTTCCGCTGCCGGCGCCGCCGCGTTGGGTCATACAAACCTGAGGAGGATTCCCGAAGGACGCCGGATGGTCCACCACACGAATCCTACATTTTCCCCGAGATGTTGGATTCGTGTAGGATTTTCGGAATTAACGCAGTCTTTTCAAAGTCTTGGTTAAATAAAGCGAAGGTGGGGCGGGTTTCCGACCTGACATGGATGCCGCCCGTTCGTTGTACGCGATCCCGGCGTTTCAAAAGCATCCTAGGCCGCGCACTTCGCGACCGGGATACCGAGGGTGAACGCCTATGTCGAGGCCGTCGAACGGTCCGGCTGGGGGGCCGGCGCCGGGGCGGCTCGGTTCAATTGATCAAATATCGAACTCAACATTGGATCATTTCATCGATGCGGTCGGCGACCCTCTGAGCTGCGTCGCGAAGCTGGTCCATGGTCCAGTCGGCGGCGTAGCCCTCGGTCACGTCCTGGGGCCGGGCGTGGTTGACCAGCCGCTTGGTCAGGCTCGGGGGCAGCATGAGATCGCGGTCGGCGACGGTGATGAAACAGTTGCGCAGCGCGTGGAACCAGAACTTCGCCCCGCCTTCCTCGCCGATGCGCGCGTTCAGGTGCTGCATGCCTGCGAGATGGCCGCTCCCGGACCCGGCATTGTCCGAGGGAAAGACCCAGCCCCGGCTCTTCTCGGGAAAGCGGTCCCGCTCGGCGAGGCGGCGTTCGAGGATGGCGGCAAGCTGGCGGGTGATGGGGAACGCAAGCGGCGCGCCGGTCTTGGTGTCCTCGATGCGGAGCTTCATCGCGGCCATGTCGACGCGCGCCCATTCGAGCCCGAACACTTCCGCCCGGCGCATGCCGGTATAGAGGCCGAAGCGGAAGGCGTCGCGCGCCACCGGGTTGCGCACGCCGTTCTCGATGCCCCGGTGCCAGCGCGGCAATATCTCGGCCGGCGGCTGGATGGTGCGCCGGCGCTGGCGATGGGGCCGCCCGCCCGCGGCGCGCCATTGGTCGACCGGGTTGTGCAGCCCCTCGAAATCGATGCACTGGCGGCGGTAGAGCACACCCAGCATCTTCACCGCGTTGTTGGCCTGCACCCAGCCGGCCCGCTCGGTGAGGCGCTGAAAGCGCTGTTCCACATCCTGGCGCCCGATGGTCTCGAGGGACCGGTCGAGCCAGTCGCCTAAGTCCCTGTGGATGGTGGCGCGATAGACGGCAAGCGTGCTGTTCTTTCGTGCCGGACCGGCGGCGAGGTAGTCGTCGAAAGCCTCGCGCAGCGTGGGAACGGAACGGCTGCGGGCGCGGCCCGCGGCCGGGTCCTCACCGGCGGCGACCTTGCCCAGCGTCTCCTGGGCCATGCGGCGCGCCTGATCGGCGGTCACCCGTCCGTGACGTCCGAGGACGAGGCGCCGGTTGGCGGCCTTGCGCCCGCCGCCGTGGGCGCGGTAGTTAACGAGGTAGGAGCGTACGCCCGAAGGCTGGACGCGAAGACCGAAGCCGGTCACCCGGTCGTCCCATGCGATGTAGGGCTTCTCGGCGGGTTTGAGGGCTTCGACGTTGCGCTTGTTGAGGGTGATCTTGAGGTTGGCGGTTCGCTTGCCGGATTGTGTTGACATATTGAAACCTTTTGCAACATTCGCCAAAAAAATCACCATATGGATCAACACATGAAAGTCAACCAGAGAGCTATCAGGCGTAGCTGTGTCCAGGCAGGCTTGCCAGAAACCTATGACAAACCGCTGAAACACAACATTTTATCGCAACGGTGCGCATCTCCGCGCAGGTAGGCGCAATTGAACCATTGAAACGATCTATTTCAATAGTGTAGAGCCGATTCACATGGATTGTCGGCATCGCTAAGCGATACCGACAATCCATGATCGGCTCTAGGCGTGACGTGGCCGGGCGGCCTTTCGGACCGGCGATCCCCATATGATTGACAGGGCCCCGGTGACGGGCTAAACGCGAGGCTGGCTCTCGCTTTCGCCTCATACATTCGCGGGCCCGGCCGGGTCCGGAAACAGGATCAAGACCCATACAGGATTAGGATTGCCTCATGTGGAGTATGAAAACCAATGTCGTCTTCGGCGCCATCCTCGTGGCCGCGTGGATGATCTGGGGAACGAACTATCTGGGCAACATCCTGATCCCGCACATCGAGATCGTGCACTCGGACGAGGACGTGGGAGCACCTGCGGCGGCGGCGCAAAAGGCGCCGGAGCCGGTGGTGCCGTTCCCGGTCCTGCTGGCCGAAGCGACCGCCAAGCGTGGCGAACGGGTCGCCAAGAAGTGCGTGTCCTGCCATACCTTCGCGAGCGGCGGCAAAAACAAGGTCGGCCCCAATCTGTGGTCGGTCTTCACCCGCGACCGGGCCGGCTCCGACGGCTTCTCCTATTCGTCGGCCATGGCGGGCTTGGGCGGCAAATGGACGCTGGAGGACATGGACAAGTTCCTCTTGAAGCCGAAGAACTTCCTCAAGGGCACGAAAATGGCGTTCGTCGGCCTTCGGAAACCCACGGACCGGGCGGCGATCATCGTCTACATGCGGAGCTTCGACGACTCCCCGGTTCCGCTACCCGCACCGTAGGCGGCGCGCCCGGTGAGTTCACCCGGGGACTTCGTTGATTTCGCCCACAGGCTGGCCGATGCGGCGCGGCCCATCATCGCCAAATATTTCCGTACTTCCGCCGGGCTGAGCGACAAGCCCGATTCCACGCCCGTGACCCTCGCCGATCAGGAGGCGGAGGCGGCCATGCGCGCACTGATCGAGGCGGAACAGCCCGCGCACGGCATCCTCGGCGAGGAAGAAGGCGGTGTCCGGGAAGACGCCGAATGGCTCTGGGTTCTGGATCCCATAGACGGCACCAAGGCGTTCGCCACTGGCAAACATTCATTCGGGACCCTGATCGGTCTTGCCCGTGACGGCGTTCCGGTTCTCGGCGTGATCGATCAGCCGGTGCTGGATGAGCGCTGGATCGGCGGCGAGGGCGTGCCGACGACACTCAACGGCGAACCGGCGCGGGTACGGGACTGCCCCTCGGCATCGGAGGCCTGGATGTACGCAACCTCGCCCTACATGTTCCGGGGAGACGAAGAGGCCGCCTTCGAACGCCTCGCGAAAACGGTAAAGCATCCCTTGTTCGGCACCGACTGTTACGGGTACGCGCTGCTCACTTCGGGCTTCGTCGATCTGGTCTGTGAGGCGCGTCTCAAGCCGTGGGATTTCTGTGCGGTGGCGCCGGTGATCCACGGCGCCGGCGGGGTGATGACGGACTGGTCCGGCACGAGGCTGACCCTGGACTCCGACGGCCGGGTATTGGCCGCCGGCGATGCACGCTGTCACGCAGACGCGTTGGAATTACTCGCGGGCTAACTCAACTTCTGGTGAGCGCTCGCCTGAAATCGCCCGAAACCGACCGGAATCCCTTGCCGATTCGTTGGTTAACGGACAAATTGAACGCCAAGAACGTGCATCCGGGAGAGACCATCATGCGCCGCACATTGTTTGCCGCCGCCCTCGCTGCGGCCGCCCTGCCCCTCGCTTCCGTTGCCCAGGACGTCAAGCCCGTCCACGGCATCGCCATGCACGGCAGTCCCAAATACGGCCCGGACTTCAAGCATCTCGACTATGTAAATCCAAATGCGCCCAAGGGCGGCAGCGTCCGGCTGTCGGCCATCGGCACCTTCGACACCTTCAACCCGTTCACCCTCAAGGGCGTCCCGGCGGCGGGCGCCGGATCGGTCTTCGAAAGCCTGATGACCGGCACCCAAGATGAGGCCTTCACCGAATACGGGCTCTTGGCCAAGTCCATCGAGATGCCGGAAGACCGGTCCTGGGTCGCGTTTACCATTCGGGACAATGCCCGCTGGCATGACGGCAAACCGGTGACCGTCGACGACGTGCTGTTCAGCCTGAATGCACTCAAAACGCAAGGCCGGCCCTTTTTCCGGTTCTATTACGGCAACGTCGCCACCGCCGAGAAGGTTGGTCCCCGCAAGGTCAAGTTTACGTTCTCCGGCGGGGAGAACCGGGAACTGCCGCTGATCGTCGGGCAACTCCCCATCCTCCCGAAGCATTTCTTCAAGGACCGGGATTTCACCAGCACCATTCTGGAGCCCATCCCCGGCACCGGCCCGTACAAGATCAAAAGCTTCGAGCCCGGCCGTTCGGTGACCTACGAGCGCGTCAAGGATTACTGGGCCCGCGATCTGCCGATCAAGCGGGGCAGGAACAACTTCGACGAAATGCGCTACGACTACTACCGGGATGCCACGGTGGCCCTCGAAGCGTTCAAATCGGGCGAGTACGACTTCCGGGTCGAGAACACCGCCAAGGTCTGGGCGACGGGCTATGAGTCGCCGGCATTCGAGCGAAAACTCTATCTCAAGCAGGATATCCGCCACGAACTGCCGACCGGCATGCAGGCCTTCGTTTTCAATACCCGGAAGGGCATCTTCAAGGACCGGCGGGTCCGGCGCGCCATGGCCTACGCCTTCGACTTCGAATGGACCAACAAGAACCTGTTTTTTGGCCAATACGCGCGGACCACGAGCTTCTTTTCGAACTCGGAGCTTGCCGCGAGCAAGCTGCCGTCGCCGGAAGAGCTTAAAATCCTCGAGCCGCTCCGCGGCCAAATTCCCGGCGAGGTATTCACCGAGGCCTACTCCGTCCCGGTAACCAGTGGCGACGGCCGCATCCGCTCCAACCTGAGGACGGCGCGGAAATTGCTCCAGGAGGCGGGCTGGACGATCAAGAACAAGAAGCTGGTCAACGCGCAGGGCCGGCCGTTCGAGTTTGAAATCCTGTTGGTCTCGCCGGCCTTCGAGCGGATCGCGCTGCCGTTCAGGAAAAACCTCGAGCGGCTCGGCATGAGTGTCCGGGTCCGCACCGTCGATACCTCCCAATACCAGAAACGGACCGATGAGAAGGACTTCGACATGATCGTGTCCTCCTTCGGCCAGTCCCTGTCTCCCGGCAACGAACAGCGGGATTTCTGGGGCAGCGTAGCCGCCGACCGGCCGGGCAGCCGCAATGTCATCGGCATCAAGGACCCGGCGGTGGACAAGCTCATCGAACTGGTGATCTCCGCCCCCGACAGGAAGAGCCTCATCACCCGGACCCGCGCCCTCGATCGAGTGCTGTCCTGGGGCCACTACGTGATCCCTCAATGGCATATTCGTACGTTCCGGGTCGCCTACTGGGACAAGTTCGGCCAGCCCGAAACCACCCCTCGATATGGCCTCGGGTTCGACGGCTGGTGGGTGGATGCCAGGAAGCAGGCGGCCCTCAACCAGCGGAAAAATCTAGCCAGCGGGAAATAGCCTTCCTGGATGATCGGGCGGCACTTGATCCGCGGGGCCGTGCGCCACTCTTTTCAAGCCTGCCCCAGCGGTCATAATGCGCTCTCGACAGGAACGGCCGTATCCAGGGAGAAAGCGGTGAAAATTCAGAACCATGTCCACGGCGAATGGGTGGACGGCAACGGCGAGGGAACGCCTCTGGTCGATCCCGTCTCCGGCGAGGAAATCGCCCGCGCCACATCCGACGGCGTCGATCTCGGCAGGGCCCTGGATCACGCACGCACTGTCGGCGGTCCCGCGCTCCGCGCCATGACCTACGCCGAACGGGGCGAGATGCTGGGCAAAATCAACGAAACCCTCACCGCCAACCGGGACAAGTACGCCGACATTGCGCTCCGGAATTCGGGCAATACCAAGATCGATGCGGCCATCGATATCGACGGCGGCACGGGCACATTGTTCTTTTATTCGCGCCTCGCCGGAAAATTGGGCGACGCAAATTACCTCCGGGACTCCGGGTTTGAGCGCATGGCCAAGGACGAGGCCTTCCAAGGGATGCACATCTGGGTGCCGCTGAAAGGCGCCGGCATTCATATCAATGCGTTCAACTTCCCCTCCTGGGGACTGTGGGAGAAAGCCGCGGTCAGCCTGCTCGCCGGCGTGCCGTTTCTCGTCAAACCGGCCACCGCCACCTGCTTGCTGTCCTACGAAATGATCAAGGACGTCATCGAGGCGGGCACCGTGCCGGACGGCGCCATCAGCCTGATCTGCGGCGGCGGGCGCGATCTGATGGATCACGTCACCGGCCGGGACGCGGTCGCTTTCACCGGCTCGGCGGACACCGCCACCCTGCTCAGGGGCAACGCCAACGTCATCGCAAGCTCGGTCCGGTTCAACGCCGAAGCCGACAGCTTGAACATGAGCCTGCTGGGCCCGGATGCCCGACCGGGAACCGCCGAGTTCGACCTGTTCGTCAAGGAAGTGTCCCGGGAGATGACCGTTAAGGCGGGTCAGAAATGCACCGCCATCCGCCGCGCCTTCGTGCCCGCGGGCATCCTCGACGAGGTTGCCGGCGCCCTGGAAGCCCGGCTCGCCAAGACAGTGACCGGCGATCCCCGCAACGAGACCGTCCGTATGGGCCCGCTGGTCAACAAGGCGCAGCAGCAAACGGCTCTGGACGGAATCGCTCGATTGGCCGGGGAAGCGGATGTCATCACCGGCAGTGACGGTTTCGAGCCCGTCGATGCCAACCCCGAAATCTCGTCATTCGTGGCGCCGACGCTCTTCAAATGCCGGGACCCCAAGGGCGCCAGGGCAGTCCACGAGGTGGAGGTGTTCGGCCCCGCCTGCACGGTGATGCCCTATGAAAACACCGAGGACGCCGTCGAGCTCGCCTCCCGGGGCGGCGGATCGCTGGCCGCGTCGGTGTTCACCGCCGATGACGAATTCGCCAATGCCGCGACGCTGGGCATCGCCGCCGATCACGGCAGGGTACTGGTGGTCGACGAGCAGGTCGCCGAGAGCCAAACCGGACACGGCATCGTTATGCCCATGTGCACCCACGGCGGACCCGGCCGTGCCGGCGGCGGCGAAGAATTGGGCGGCACGCGCGGCTTGCGGTTTTATCATCAACGGACCGCCGTGCAGGGCCGCCTCGACCGGTTGGAAGCACTGGCGAGCGCCGGCGCCGAGGTCGCGCTATAGAGGGAAAGGCCGCCCGACGACATGTTCGCTTACATCATCCGCCGGCTGCTGTTCGTCATCCCGACGCTGTTCGTCATCATCCTGCTGAACTTCGTCTTCGTGCAGTTCGCCCCCGGCGGACCGGTGGAGCAAACCATCGCCCAACTGCAAGGAACGGCGGTGGACGCAACGGCGAGGGTCAGCGGCACCTCTCAGGGCGAAACCGTCGGCACCGGCGACCAGGGCCGGCAACAGGTCGGCGGTGAAGGCGCCGGGGCCAGCAAATACCGGGGCGCCCGCGGCCTCGATCCCGAGCTGATCGCCGAGATCGAGAAGCTCTACGGGTTCGACAAGCCGGCGCACGAGCGCTTCTGGATCATGCTGAAGAACTATCTCCGCTTCGACTTCGGCGAAAGTTTCTTCCGCGACAAGACCGTGATCGAATTGCTGATCGAGAAATTGCCAGTCTCCATCTCGCTTGGCCTGTGGACCACCCTCCTCACCTATTTGATTTCCATTCCGCTCGGCGTCCGCAAGGCGGTGCGCGACGGATCCAACTTCGATCTTTGGACCAGCGCGGTGATCATCATCGGCACCGCGATCCCCGGCTTCCTGTTCGCCATTCTTCTGGTGGTGCTGTTCGCCGGCGGCAGCTATTTCGACATCTTCCCCCTGCGCGGCATCGTATCGCCCAACTGGGACGAGCTCAGTCCGGTCGGCAAGGTCCTGGACTATTTCTGGCACATGGCGCTGCCCATCACCTCCATGGTCATCGGCTCCTTCGCCGTTCTGACCATGCTGACCAAGAATTCGTTCCTCGACGAGATCAATAAACAGTACGTCCAGACCGCGCGGTCCAAGGGGCTTGCGGAGAACAAGGTGCTCTACGGCCATGTGTTCCGGAACGGGATGCTGCTGATCATCGCCGGCTTCCCCTCGGCCTTCATCTCCATCTTCTTCACCGGCTCGCTCTTGACCGAGATAATCTTCTCCCTCGACGGGATCGGGCTCCTCGGATTCGAGGCGGCCATCAACCGGGATTATCCGATCGTTTTCGGCACCCTCTACATGTTCACCCTGCTGGGCCTGATCATGGGGATCATCGGCGATCTTGCCTACCACGTGGTCGATCCGCGAATCGACTTCGAGGCGCAGGAGGTCTAGATGGAGGAAGGGCGCCTGCTTGGTATGCGGATTACGCCGCTGAATGCGCGGCGGATCGAGAATTTCAAGGCCAACCGGCGCGGCTACTGGTCCCTGTGGATCTTCATCGCCGTCTTCTTGGTCACCCTGTTCGCGGAATTTCTGGCCAACGACAAGCCGCTGCTGGTCCGCTACGACGGCGCCTTCTATACACCGGTCTTCGTCGCCTACCCCGAAACCGCTTTCGGCGGCGACTTCGAGACCGAGGCCGAATATGCGGACCCCGAGGTCCAGGAACTGATCGAGGAAAAGGGCTGGATCCTCTGGCCGCCGATTCCCTATTCCTTCGATACCATCGTCTTCGACCTGCCTCGGCCCGCGCCCTCTCCGCCGACATTGCGGAACTGGCTCGGCACCGACGATCAGGGCCGGGACGTGGTGGCCCGGCTGATCTACGGCTTCCGAATATCAGTGCTGTTCGGGCTCGTCCTCACGGTCGTCTCCTCCATGGTGGGGATCGCCGCGGGCGCCTGGCAGGGCTACTCCGGCGGCTGGACCGACCTTTTGTTCCAGCGTTTCATGGAAATCTGGTCGAGCATGCCGCAGCTCTTCATGCTGATCATCCTGGCGAGCTTCATCGAACCCAATTTCTGGATCTTGATGGTCTTCCTGCTGCTGTTCAGTTGGATGGGGCTGGTGGGCGTGGTCCGCGCCGAGTTCCTTCGCGGCCGCAACTATACCTATGTGATGGCCGCCCGGGCATTGGGCGTCTCGGACCGCAAGATCATGTTCAAGCACATCCTGCCCAACGCCATGGTCGCCACGGTGACATTGATGCCTTTCATCCTCACCGGCTCCATCACCAGCCTCACGGCCCTCGACTTCCTTGGTTTCGGTTTGCCGCCGGGCTCACCGTCCCTGGGCGAGTTGTTGAACCAGGGCAAGGCCAACCTGCAGGCGCCGTGGCTCGGCATTTCGGCGTTCCTCATCCTGGCGGTGATGCTGAGCCTGTTGATTTTCATCGGCGAGGCGGTTCGCGACGCCTTCGACCCCCGCAAGACGTTCAGGGCCTAGGTCCTGTTGACAATTAACGGACTATTCATGGTTGGCGTGATTCAAGCAAGACCGTTTCAACTGGCGGGAGCGTGTCATGCTTCGACGGGAACTGACGGATATGCAATGGGACCGGATCAAGGGTTTGGTTCCGGGCAAAGAGGCGGATCGCGGCTCCACGGGTCGGGACAACCGCCTGTTTGTGGACGCCGTGCTGTGGATCGCCCGGGCGGGTTCGCCGTGGCGCGATCTGCCGGACGCCTTCGGCAACTGGAACAGCGTCTACGTGCGCTTTTCGCGGTGGGCCAAGGCGGGGGTTTGGGAGAGTCTTTTCAATGCCTTGGCGGAGGATCCCGACTTCGAATACCTGATCGTGGATTCGACCATCGTGCGGGCGCATCAACATGCCGCCGGCGCAAAAGGGGGGCTCAGGCTCAGGCCATCGGCCGCTCGCGCGGCGGCCTGACGAGCAAAATCCACATCGCCGTCGATGGCCTGGGCAATCCCTTGCGGTTCATCCTCACCGGCGGCCAGGTGGGCGACGTCACCCAGGCCGAGGGGCTGATCGCCGGGCTGCCGGGCGAGACCCTGATCGCCGACACCGCCTACGACGCGAACCGCTTCCGCGCCCGCCTCGACAGCGCCGGGATGGTGGCGGTGATCCCCTCCAACCCGTCGCGGGCACAAGCCGTGCCGTACGACCCCGAACTCTACAAGGAAAGGCACGTCGTCGAATGTTTCATCAACAAGATCAAGCACTTCCGCCGCATCGCCACACGCTACGAAAAGACCGTCACCGCCTACATGGCCATGCTGTGCCTCGTCGGGGCGCTCATTTGGATGCGATAAATGTCAACAGGACCTAGGGGAGAGCAAATCCGATGAGCGAGCCCCTCCTCCGGATCAAGGACCTGTCGGTAAGCTTCGGCCGCGGCGAGCGCGAGGTGCGGGCGGTCAAGAACGTCTCCATCGACATCCATCCGGGCGAGACTATCGGACTGGTGGGCGAATCCGGCTCCGGCAAGTCGGTCACCGCGTTGTCGGTCCTCAAGCTGCTCCCCTACCCCGTCGCCTGGCACCCGTCCGGCGGGATCGTCTTCGGCGGCTACGATCTGATGAGCGGTGACGAACGGGAGATCCGTAAAGTCCGGGGCAACAACATTTCGATGATTTTCCAGGAGCCTCTCAACTCCCTCAACCCGCTTCATTCCATCGCAAAGCAAATCGGCGAAATCATCCGCCTCCATCAGAGCATCAGCGACGAAAAGGTCGAGGCGCGGACCAGGGAACTCCTGAGCCTCGTCGGGCTGGAGGACGCGGTCGGGCGCATGCACTCCCTGCCCCACGAGTTTTCCGGCGGCCAGCAGCAGCGCATCATGATCGCCATGGCGCTCGCCAACGAGCCCAAACTGCTGATCGCCGACGAGCCGACGACGGCCCTCGACGTTACCGTCCAGGCCCAGGTTCTGAAGCTGATGAAGGGCCTCACCCGGGAGCTCGACATGGCGATGCTGCTGATCACCCACGATCTCGGCATCGTCGAAGCGCTGTCCGACCGTACCTACGTGATGAACCAGGGCGAAGTGGTCGAGACCGGAGAGACGAAGAAGATTTATGCCAATCCGGAACACGCCTACACCCGCCACCTTCTGGATAGCGAACCCAAGGGCCGGCCCGATCCGGCGGACCCCGACTCCAAGCCTCTGCTGACCGCCGACAACGTCAAGGTCTGGTTCCCGATCAAGAAGGGGGTCATCCGCCGCACCGTCGGCCACGTGAAGGCGGTGGACGGCATCACCGTCGATCTCCGCGAGGGTCACACGCTGGGTGTGGTCGGTGAATCCGGCTCCGGCAAGTCGACCCTCGGCCGGGCGCTGCTGCGGCTCGAAAAAAGCGACGGCGAAATCCAGCTCGACGGCCGGACCATTCAGGGCCTCGGCTACAAGGAACTGCGCCCGCTGCGCCGGGACATGCAGATCGTATTCCAGGACCCGGTCGGCTCCATGAGCCCCCGCATGTCGGTCTTCCAGGTGATCGAGGAAGGACTGCTGGTGCAGGAGATCGGCGAAACCTATGACGAGCGCCGGGCAATGGTTGCGGATGCGCTCCGCGAGGTCGACTTGGATCCCGACACCATGGACCGCTACCCACATGAGTTTTCCGGCGGCCAGCGCCAGCGGATCGCCGTCGCCCGGGCGCTGGTGCTGCGGCCCAGGGTGATCGTCCTGGACGAGCCCACCTCGGCCCTCGACATGAGCGTCCAATCGCAGATCGTCGAGCTGTTGCGCGGACTGCAGGTGAAGCACGGGCTCTCCTACATCTTCATTAGCCACGATCTGAAAGTGGTGCGCGCGCTGTCCCACGACGTCATCGTCATCCGCGACGGCGTCGTCGTCGAACACGGCCCCGCCGAGCAGGTCATCGACAACCCCCGGGAGCCCTACACCAAGGCGCTGATGGCCGCGGCCTTCGATCTGATTGCCGACGAGACGGGCGTCGTCCGGGGTTAATTCAGTTAGAAAGTGAAGCCCGGCGCCACATAGGCGACCCAGAGCAGGAACACGCCGAGGATCAGCCGGTAAATGACGAACGGCGTAAAGCCGGAATGCCGGAGCCAGGCCATGAACCCGGCGATGGTAATGATGGCGAAACCGAACGAGATGGCGATCGCCGCGAACACCGTATCGGTCAATTGCACGTCGCCCGCCTGATAGAGTTCCCACCCCTTGAGCGAGCCTGCCGCGATGATGATCGGGATCGACAGCAGCATGGAAAACCGCGCCGCCTCGGTCCGTTCCATGCCGAGGAAGCGCGCCGCCGTGATGGTGATGCCGGCCCGCGAGGTGCCGGGGATCAGCGCCAGCGCCTGGAACAAGCCGATGAACAGGGCACCGGCGAAACCCAGATGGTCGAGCCGCTTGATGGTCAGGCTCAGTTTGTCGGCCAGGTACAGAAGAACGGCGAAGCCGACGGTCGCCCAGGCGATGATCTCGAGCCCCCGGAAGATGTCCTGGTTGAATTCGTTGATCGCCCATCCAGCGGCTACCGCCGGGACCGTCGCGGCGACCACCAGCATGGCGAGGCGGAACTCCTCGCCGCCGCCGCGGCGGCGCCTCCCGGGCCGGAACTGGCGGCCGGTCGCAGCGATCATCCCCCAGACATCACGCCGGAAATAGATCAACACGGCGAGCAATGTCCCCACATGGACCGCGACATCGATGATCAGGCCCTGGTCGGGCCAGCCGGTGAAGATGGGAACCAGGACCAGATGGGCGGACGAGGAGACGGGCAGGAACTCGGTGATGCCCTGGACCGCCGATAGGACGATGATGTTCAAGAGGGGCAAGCGTATCCCCTAATCCGTTTGGGCCCTGCGCGATTTGCACCTGTATATCACTTTTCCTTTAAGTACAGGAAGTTAACCGAGCGCAGGCACTGGAGTCGATGAAACCGGTCTCCCGCCCAAGTTGCGCATTACGGACCTGTTTCAGCGCCCCCGATTTGGCTATAAGGGGCGGATGCGCACCCTCTACCACCTGTGGCTCAATCCGTTTTCGCGCAAAGTCCGGATCGTGCTGGCCGAGAAAGACCTGGGCTTCGAAATGGTCGTCGAACAGGTCTGGGACCGGCGGCGGGAATTCCTCGCCATCAACCCGGCCGGAGATGTGCCGGTAATCATCGAGGATGACGGCACGGTGTTGGCGGATTCCGGGGCCATCTGCGAGTTCGTGGAGGAAATCGCGCCGGAACCGCCGATGATCATGGGCAATCCCCATGAAAAGGCCGAAATCCGCCGGCTGGTGTCGTGGTTCGACCGCAAGTTCGACGCCGAAATTTCCGCGCCGCTGGTCGATGAAAAGGTGATGAAGCGGATCAAGGGACTGGGCTCGCCGGATTCGAAGGTTATCCGCGCGGCCCACGCCAACATCCACACCCACCTGGAATATATCGGCTACCTCACCGGGCGGCGCCACTGGCTGGCGGGCGAGAAGTTTTCCCTGGCCGACATTGCGGCCGCCGCGCACCTCTCGGCGGTGGATTATCTGGGCGATGTGCCGTGGGCCGACCACGAGGCGGCCAAGGACTGGTACGCGCGCATCAAATCCCGGCCCAGCTTCCGGCAGATTCTGGCGGACGCCATACCCGGGCTGCCGCCGCCCAAGCACTACGTAAATCCTGATTTCTAGCGGCTCACTTCGGCCCGTCCATGCGTTCGAGATTGGCCCGGGCCGCCTCGGCCGCCGGACTGTCCGGCGCCACCTCGATCACCATCAGCCAATCGGACCGGGCGCCGGCCTCGTCACCCGCCTGGCCGCGCAGGATACCCCTTTCCAGCAGCGCTTCCGGATGGGCCGGGTCCTGAGAGAGCGCCAGTTCCACATCCTGCATGGCCAGCCCCGCCTCGCCGGTCTGCCGGTAGGCGCTGGCGCGGAACACCCGTGCATCGGTGAATTTGGAATCCAGTTGAAGCGCCCGGGACAAATCCTCGATGGCCGGGCCCATATCGCCGCCCTCGGCATGGGCCTGGGCCCGGTCGGCGAATATCTCCGGGTTCCGGTCATCGAGGTTGATCGCCGCGTCAAGCACGGCCAGCGCGGCGGGCGGGTTTTCCGCCCGCAGCCACGCTTGCCCCGATTGGCCCAGAAGGTCGGCTTTCACGGCTGCATCCGCGTCTATCACGCGGGCCAGTTCCTCGAGCCGGCGGGCAGCCACTTCATGGTGACCGAGCCGCATCAGCGCCACTGCAACGCAATGGCGGGCCGGGTCGCCGCCGTCCAAGCTTTCCCAACCGATGGCGTATTCGAAACCCCGTTGGGCGTTGCGCTCCACTTCGGTGATGCACGCCCGGTACTCGGCCGCATCGGCGGCCGTCGGCGGCTGCGATTGCGCCTGTGCCGGAAATGCGGCCGTCATTGCGACAGCGGCGATTGCCCAAATCCTCATGCCGTGACCATATAGGAGCCATGGCTGGTACATCCACGCTTCTTTGTTTCGGTTACGGCCATTCCGCCCGCGCCCTGGCGAAACGCTTGATTCCCGCCGGCTGGCGGATCATCGGCACCTACCGGCGGGAGGAGGCCACTGCCTTGATCGAAGCGGACGGCGCCGAGCCGGCGGCCTTCGATCAGGTCGATCCGGCCCAAGCCACACATATCCTGATTTCGGTTCCGCCGGGCAGCGGCGGCGATCCCGTACTGAACGCCTTTGGCGCAGCCATTTCGGAGACCGGATCGGCCTGGCTGGGCTATCTCTCGACCACCGGGGTCTACGGCGATACGGGCGGCGGGGAGGTCGACGAAACATCACCCCTCAACCCCGCCTCGGATCGCTCGGCGCGGCGGGTCGAGGCCGAAGCGGGCTGGCTCTCCCTCGAAGGCGTACCGGCTCACATATTCCGCCTCGCCGGTATCTACGGGCCGGGGCGCAGCGCCCTCGACCAGATCCGGGCCGGGCGGGCGCGGCGGATCGACAAGCCCGGATTTGCGTTCTCACGCATCCACGTGGAAGACATTGCCGGCGTCCTCGCCGCCTCCATCGGCGCACCGAATCCCGGCGCGATCTACAATGTGTGCGACAACGAACCGGCGCCCCAGGCCGACGTGATCGCCTACGGTTGTAAGCTGCTGGGCGTCGACGCGCCCCCGCTGATCCCCTACGAAGACGCCCAAAGGGACATGACCGAGATGGCGCGGTCTTTTTGGCAGGACAATCGCCGGGTCAGCAACGCCCGCATCCGAACCGAGTTGGGATATGCGCTCAGATACCCGACCTACCGGGAAGGCCTGCGCGCCGTTCACGTGGCCGCCGGGGATTAACCCGTATTTCCCGCCAGGTCCAACAGCCGCGCCACCGTCGCCGTCAGCCGGTCGAGATCGTGAGGTTCGCTGAGGCGGTGATCGCCGCCTTTGACGAAAGTTATCTCCACATCGTCCGAGCGGAGCTTCTCCTGGATGGCGAGACTGGTCCGCCACGGCACGGCGTCGTCCTCCATGCCGTGGATCAGCCGCACCGGGCAGTCGATGGCGATCTCTCCGCCCAGCAACAGTTGGTCCTTGCCATCATCGATCAAAGCCTGAGTGAAGGTATAGTCGTCTTCGTAGTCGCTGGGGATGATCACCTTGCCCTCGGCCTTCATGACGTCCCGCTGCTCCTGGGTCAGTTCCTCGGCGTAGAGGCGTTCGGTAAAGTCGGGTGCCGGCGCTATGCCCACCAACCCGGCAATGCGCCCGGGACGGGCCAGCGCCGTGAGCAACATAATCCAGCCGCCCATGGAGGACCCCACCAGCACCTGGGGGCCGTCGGTAAGCTCATCCAAGGCCGCCAGCGCGTCCGCCGCCCAGGAACTAATGGTGCCGTCGGCGAACGCGCCTTCGGACTCCCCATGGCCCGCATAATCGAAGCGGAGACAGGCGTTGCCCCGACCCCGGCACAGCTCCTCGAGCGCCAGCGCCTTGCCGCCCGACATGTCCGACATGAAACCTGTCATGAATATGACGCCGGGACTTCGGCCCGGCGTTCTGTGGTAGGCGATGGACGGCCCGGTACCGCGTGTTAATATTCCGGCCTTGAGGTCGGGGGTGGACGCATGGTCGGACATTCTTGTTCCCGTGCGAAATGGCGGCGAAGAGATTGAACCAGGACATTAGCACCGAAGGCACGCCGGCGGTATTCGCCGCAAGCGGAAAAACCATCGCCGGTGGCGCCACCGTGCTGCAGGTCCTGCCGGCACTGGAGACGGGCGGGGTTGAACGAGGCGCGGTCGATGTCGCCAACGCCATCGTCGCCGCGGGCGGACGTTCCATCGTCGCCTCGGCCGGCGGACGCATGGAGCACGAACTCAGCCGGGGCGGCGCCGAACACGTCACCCTGCCGGTGGATTCCAAGAACCCGCTGGTCATGCGCGCCAACATCCGCCGGCTGGCCCGGATCATCAACTCGGAGAACGTCGACGTGGTCCACGCCCGTTCCCGGGCGCCTGCCTGGAGCGCCATTGCCGCTGCCAATAGAACCGGCCGCCGCGTCGTCACCACCTTTCACGGCACTTACGGCCACGCCAACGTGTTCAAGCGCCGCTACAACAGCGTTATGACCCGGGGCGAACGGGTCATCGCCATCTCCGACTTCATCGCCGGACACATGCGCGAGGTCTACGGCGTCCCGGACGGCAAGGTCCGTGTCATCCACCGCGGCGTCGACATTGCCCGCTTCGACCCCGCCAAAGTGTCCCAGGAACGGATTATCGCGCTCTCCGAACGCTGGCGGCTGCCCGACGGCATGCCCGTGGTGATGCTGCCCGGCCGGCTCACCCGCTGGAAAGGCCAGCGGGTGTTCATCGACGCGATGAAACTGCTGACGGACCACGACGTCCGGTGCCTGATCGTCGGTTCCGACCAGGGGCGGGATGCCTACCGCAAGAAGCTGATCAATGAAATCGAACGCGCCGGGCTTGGCGGCAAGATACATGTGATCGACCATTGCGATGACATGCCCGCCGCCTACATGCTGACCGACGTGGTGATCTCCGCCTCCATCGAGCCGGAAGCCTTTGGCCGCGTCGTTACCGAGGCCCAAGCCCTCGGCCGGCCCGTCATCGCCACCGATCACGGCGGTGCCCGCGAGACCATTATCGACGGCCGGACCGGATGGCTGACGCCGCCGGGCGACGCCGAAGCGCTCGCCGCCACGATCGCCCGGGTTCTTGATCAGGACCCGTCGGCCCGGGGGAACTATGCGGCCCGTGCGGTCGCCCATATCCGCGACAACTTCACCAAGGACGCCATGTGCGCCAAGACCATCGCCGTCTATGACGAGCTACTCAGCGGCGCTCCGGCGGGCTGAGCCCGGAGCCAGCGCGGATGGCCGGCCGGATACTGGTGATCAAGCTTGGGGCGCTAGGCGACTTCCTGCAGGCCGCGGGACCCTTCGCCGCCATCCGCGCCCATCACCCGGACGCGCACATCACCCTGCTGACGACCCGGCCATTCGCCGACTTCGCCGCCGCGTCGCCTTGGTTCGACGAGGTGTGGACCGATGTCCGGCCCAAGCCTTGGCAATTCGTCAATTGGATGCGCCTTCGGGGCCAACTCAATAGCGGCCGGTTCAACCGGGTATATGATCTCCAGACCTCTGGCCGTTCGTCCGGCTATTACCGGCTATTCGGAAAAAAGCCCGAATGGTCGGGAATCGCCCGGTCCTGCTCCCACCCCCACGCTAACCCCCGACGCGACTTCATGCACACCATGGAACGCCAAGCCGAACAGCTGAAAATGGCGGGAATCGACGCGGTTCCGGCGCCTAATTTTTCCTGGGTCGACACCCGGATCGAACGCTTCGGGCTCGCCGAACGCCATGCCCTGCTGGCACCCATGGGCGCCCTTCACCGGCCCGAAAAACGCTGGCCCAAGGACCGCTTCGCCGAGCTCGCCAACTGGCTTCGGGATCGGGGGGTTCAGCCGGTGCTTCTGGGCACGGCGGGCGAAGCGCGGTTTCTGGACGAGATCGTTTTCCAGGCGCCGGGGTCCCGTTCCCTTGCCGGCGAAACAAGCCTGTCCGATTTGATTGCGCTCGGCCGGGGCGCGCTCGCCGCCATCGGCAACGACACCGGCCCCATGCACGCCGCCGCCATGATTGGCTGCCCGACGGTGGTGGTCTACTCCAAGGCGTCCGACCCGGCGCTGTGCGCCCAGCGGGGACCGCATGTGAGTATCCTGCGGCGGGACGACCTCAAGACCCTGGAACTCGCCGATGTCACCGATGAACTTTCGGAGCCCATCCTTCGGACCCTTGACTAGAGCCGATTCACATGTTTTGACGAAACCGCGCCGTGGTTCCGTCAAGACATGACCCGATCTAGGCGCTTCTTGACAGGCGAAGCCGGATTGCCGATATAAGCGCCACGATGACGCATAACCGTGCCACTACCACCACCACGACCACGACCCTCCACGGGGGGCCGTGACGTCCGGCGCGTGTGCATAGACGGACTCACAGCCCTCCTCGCAAACGCAAGGGGGGTTTTTTGATGCAATGTCTTGAGTGACGACGAAGGATCGGACCGATGGCGAATGGAGTAGAAGCAGGCGCGAACGTAAAGCTGACGCTGCCCGATGGCAGTGTCCGGGACTACACGGCGCCGGTGACCGGTGCCGCGGTGGCCGCCGACATCGGCCCCGGCCTCGCCAAGGCGGCGCTGGCCGCCCGGATTGACGGCGAAATGTGGGATCTCAACCGGGAAATCCCGGGTGACTGCAATTTCTCCATCGTCACCGCCAAGGACGATGATGCGTTGGAGCTGTTGCGCCACGATGCCGCCCATGTGCTGGCCCAAGCCGTCCAGGAACTGTTCCCCGGCACCCAAGTGACCATCGGCCCGGCCGTCGAAAACGGCTTCTACTACGACTTTGCCCGCGACGAGCCGTTCTCGACCGATGATTTCGAGGCCATCGAAAAGCGGATGGCGGAAATCGTCGATCAGGACCTGCCGATCGAACGCCAGATCTGGAACCGGGCCGAAGCGATCGCGCATTTCAAGTCCATCGGCGAGATCTACAAGGCCGAGATCATCCGGGACCTGCCGGAATCCGAAGAGATCACCATCTACCGGCAGGGTGATTGGAAGGACCTCTGCCGAGGCCCGCACCTGCCCTCGACCGGTAAGCTGGGCAAGGCGTTCAAGATGCTCAAGCTCGCCGGCGCCTATTGGCGGGGCGACAGCCGGAACGAGATGCTGCAGCGCATGTACGGCACGGCATGGGCCGACGAGAAGCAGCTCAAGTCGTACCTCACCATGCTCGAAGAGGCGGAGAAGCGGGATCACCGCCGGATCGGCCGGGAAATGGACCTGTTTCACTTCCAGGAAGAAGCGCCGGGCGCGGTGTTCTGGCACCCGAAGGGTTGGACGCTGTTCCGAATGCTCGTGGACTACATGCGCCGCCGCCAGGATGAGGCCGGCTATGTCGAGATCTCCACGCCGACGCTGATGGACCGCGCCATGTGGGAGACGTCCGGCCATTGGGAGACTTTTCGAGAGCATATGTACACGACCGAGACGGAGGATGGCCGAGTATACGCGGTGAAGCCGATGAACTGTCCCGGCGGCACCCAGGTTTACAAGCAGGGCAGCCGGAGTTACCGCGAACTGCCGATCCGCATGGCCGAGTTCGGCAAAGTCAACCGGTACGAGCCGTCGGGCGCCCTGCACGGCCTTATGCGCGTGCGCGAGTTCACTCAGGACGACGCGCATATATTCTGCACGCCCGAGCAGATGCAGGACGAATGCCAGACGGTTGTCCGGCTGATCCTGGACATCTACCGGGATTTCGGCTTCGACGACGTTCGCATCCTCTTCTCCGACCGCCCGGAGAAGAGGATCGGCGAAGACGCCGTCTGGGATAAGTTGGAGGCGGCGTTGAAGGGTGCGCTGGAGAGCATGGGCGAGAGTTACAGCTACAACCCGGGCGAAGGCGCCTTTTACGGCCCAAAGCTGGAGTTCGTGCTGCGGGACGCCATCGGCCGGGATTGGCAGTGCGGCACCCTGCAGGTCGACATGAACCTGACCGATCGGTTCGACATGACGTATGTGGGCGAGGACGGCGAGAGACACCGCCCGGTCATGCTGCATAGGGCGCTGTTCGGTTCGTTGGAGCGGTTTGCAGGCATTCTGATCGAACATTATGCGGGGCGTTTTCCGGTGTGGCTGGCGCCGGTGCAGGCGGTGGTGGCGACCATCACCAACGATGCGGACGAGTACGCCCACGAAGTGGCCGGCGCCCTCAAATCAGCCGGCATTCGGGTGGAGACGGACCTCCGGAACGAGAAGATCAACTACAAGATCCGCGAGCACAGCCACGCCCATGTGCCGCTGATTGCCGTCGTCGGCGCCCGGGAGGCGGAAGAAAAGACCGTGGCGCTCCGGCGTTTGGGCGGCAAGGCTCAAGAAATTGTTGCGCTGAATGAGGCAGTCGCTAGACTTGTCGCCGAAGCGGCCGCGCCGGGAGCCTGAGCTGGGGCAATACGGGGGCGGCTAGTCGAGTTTAAAGTCCTTTTTCATAACCAGGGGTCCAACGCGTGACAGCATCATGATCTATCGGCACCTGGGGAGGCAAAGGCCGATAGAGGAGTTGCGTCAATAGCCCGCCCACCCATGCAGGCCAGGCCCGAGAAAGAGGGCCCCCGCGTAAACGAAGACATCGATAACGCCCAAATCCGTCTGGTGGATGCCGACGGAGAAATGATCGGCGTCGTACCCACCGAAGAAGCTCTGGACCGTGCCGCGGATGCGGGCCTCGACCTGGTCGAGGTGTCGCCCAATGCGGATCCGCCGGTGTGCAAAATTCTCGATTTCGGCAAGCTCAAGTACGAGAACCAGAAGAAGAAGGCCGAGGCGCGGAAAAAGCAGAAGACCATCGACGTCAAGGAAATCAAGATGCGCCCGGGCATCGAGGAGCACGACTATCAGGTCAAGATGCGCTCCATGCGCCGGTTTATCGACGATGGCGACAAGGTGAAGGTGACCTTGCGCTTCCGCGGCCGCGAGATGGCCCACCAGGATTTGGGCGCCAAGGTGCTGGACCGGGTGCGGGACGACATGGACGAACTGGCCAAGGTGGAGCAGTTCCCCCAGTTGGAAGGCCGCCAGATGACCATGGTGTTCGCACCGCGGTAATCCCGGCCGGATCCGCACGTGTTGATCCTCGGCATCTATACCGGCGGGCATGACGGCAACGCCGCGCTCTTCGACGACTACCGCATGCTGGCGGCCGTGCAGCTGGAGCGGATGACCCGCCTCAAGGGCGACGGCGGCCGGCCGCCGCAGCAGGCTATCGACGAGTGCCTCGCGATCGCCGGCGTGACGCGCGCGGATGTCGATGTCGTCATGCTGGGACGCAGCGAGTTTCCGGCACGTTACTTCACCCACCTGCCGCCCGGCCGGGCACTAGAAGCGCGGCTGCGCCGTCTCGCCGGCAGGGAGAAGCGCAAATCCATGGAGCGTGAGATGGTCCGCTACGGGCGGACGGACTCCGAGAGGATGTTCCGTGCCGGCGCCTATCTGTCGGACCTCGGTTTGCGCCCGGACGTACCGCTGCGCTTCTTCAACCACCACGAAGCCCACGCGCTGCCCTGCCTCTTTCACACGGACTGGGACGAGGCGCTGCTCTATACCGCCGACGGCGGCGGCGACAATGTGCAATACAGCCACCGCGTCTTTCGCGACGGCAGGCTGCAAACGCTCCATGGCGGCGACGAGGCGTTCCTGGAGCGGCAGCGGATCGACAGCGTCGGGATCGCCTACCTGATCGCCACGGTGTCCCTCGGCTATCGCCCCAACAGACATGAGGGCAAGCTGACCGGACTCGCGGCCTGGGGCGAGCCGCTGCTGAAGGAAAGGCTGGACCGCTTCTTCCGTATCGACGACGAGGGTCGCATCACGACCGATTTCGCCTCGTACAAGGACATGCACCGGGCGCTCGGCGACCTGTTCGAGAGCCAGCGGCGCGAGGATGTCGCGGCGTCGATCCAGGTGTTTCTGGAAGAGACGGTGCTAAACGCGGTCGGTCGCCTAGTGGACAGGACCGGCGCGCGGCGGCTCGGCCTCAGCGGGGGCGTCCACGCCAACGTCCGGCTCAACCAGCGCCTGGCCGAGGAGCTGCCGCTGGACGAGGTGTTCGTTTACCCGGCGATGAGCGATGCCGGACTGGCTGCGGGCGGCGTGCTGCGCTTCCTGCTCGACCGGGACGGGATGGACACCTGGCTCGCCAACCGCTGGCGGCTGGAGGATCTCCACTACGGCCGGCCCTACGGCGATGCCATCGACACGACGCTGGGCCGCGCGGGCGGCATAACGCGCCTGGGCGGCGACCCGGTCCGCGTCGCAGTGAAGGAACTCGCCGCCGGGCGGGTCGTAGCGATCTACACCAAGGCGATGGAATACGGGCCGCGAGCGCTGGGGGCGCGCTCGATCCTGGCCTCGCCCGCCGACGCGACGATCAACGACACCCTGAACAAGCGCCTTTCACGCACCGAGTTCATGCCTTTTGCACCCGTCGTTGCCGAGGAGGATGCGGGGGAGATTTTCGAGATCACGCCCGTCAACCGCTATGCCGCCCGCTTCATGACCATCACCTGCGCCACGCGGGAAGCCTGGAAAGCCCGTATTCCGGCGGTCGTGCACGTGGATGGGACGGCACGGCCGCAAATCGTCTCGCGCGACCCGAATCCGCTCTATTTCGATATCCTGCAGGGCTTCAAGCGGTCGACCGGCCTGCCGGTGCTGATCAACACCAGCTTTAACGCCCATGAGGAGCCCATCGTGAACAGGCCGGCCGAGTGCCTACAAGCGCTGCAGGAAAGGCGGGTCGATGCCGTCGTGACCGAAAACGGCTACTACACCCACGCGTAAGGCCGGCGCAGACAGGATGCGCTCCTCCGCCGCCTCCCCCTACGCCGCCCGGCTTGAGGCGAGCACCCGCGGCTTCGACGCCCGTTACATCGTCACGTCGCTTGAAGGCGAGCCCCGCCACCTCTACGAAGACATCTACTGCGCCCGTGGCCAGACGACATCTTCCGGACATGGAGCCTCCCAAGAACTAGTCGACGGCCGCGCCGCGGAATTCCAGCACGCCCGACATGCGCTTTTGCGAGGCCGGCAAGGCACTCCCGCCTTTCGCCCGGCACCAATTTCGGCCTAGTATTCGGGGCAAGGGAGGACACGATGAACCGCGACTTGCTGCATCCCATAACCGAAGACGAAAAGCGGACATACGACGAGGACGGCGTGGTCTGCATTCGCGGCCAGTTCGATCGGGAATGGGTCGATCACATGCTGGCGGTATGCACCGGCAACGACGTAAATCCGGGCGGCACGCGCTATGAACAGAGCGACGCGGACGATCCTGGCCGCTTCGTCGCCGCCACCCATATGTCGCGCGAGAACAAGGACATTTGGAATTTCGCGCTGAACTCGCCGGCCGCCGAGATCGCCGCGATCCTGATGGGCGCGGACGAAGTGCGGTTCTTCTACGATCAGCTCTTCGTCAAGGAGCCCGGTACCCTGGCGCCGACGGCGTGGCACAACGATTTGCCGTTCTGGCCCTTCGACGGCGAGGATGTCGCCTCGGTCTGGGTCGCGCTGACCCCGACACCCAAGGAAAACAGCGGCCTCGTCTATGTCGGCGGCTCCCACAAGTGGAATAAGATGTATTACCCGGAACCAGCAACACCCCGGGACAACTTCACCATGCCAGAGGCCGAGACCTTCGAACGCTGCCCCGCCTTCCACAAGGAATTCGACAATCCCGACTACCGGTTCCTGAGTTGGGACATGGAGGCGGGCGACTGTCTGGTGCATCACCCGATGGCCGTGCACGGATCGGGCAAAAACGCCTCCCTCGATATGCCGAGGGTCGCCATCTCGGTCCGCTATTTCGGCGGCGACGCCACCTGGCACGGCAAGCGCACCGTTTTCGAGGTGCCCGGTACGTCGGACGACATGTTCCAGCTCGGCAAGATGCCCGTCAACGATGACATCTTCCCGGTGGTCTGGCGGGCCTGATCGTCGTCCCCGGCCATTACCCGCCAAGAGCCGATCTAGGGATTTTGATCAGGATCCCATTCGATCAACAGCCGCTGGATACCCCGGAATGCCAGGGTCGGGATGTATTCCCACTCCTGACCGGGGACGAGCTTCATATGAGGCAACCGCCTGGTTAGTTCCTCGAGGATGATTTTCATCTCCAGCCGAGCCAGCGGCGCGCCCATGCAGAAGTGCGCCCCGTTGCCGAACGCCAGGTGCTTTTTCTCCTGTTTGCGCAGGATGTCGAATTTGTCGCCGTCGGCAAACGCAGCATCGTCCCGGCTGCCGGATCCGATCGCCAGCAGAATCTTGGCGCCTTTTGGAACGTCGAAGTCCCCGATCTTCGCATCCTTGGCGGCAATGCGTCTCCAGGTGAAGATGGAGGAGTCGTAGCGGAGAATTTCCTCGACCGCGCCCGGGATCAGGGCAGGGTCGTTGCACAGCGCCTCCCACTGCGCCCGATCCTCCAGCAGCGCCCGCATCCCGTTGGCGGAGGCCTGGGTCGTGGTCTCATGCCCCGCGAACTGCATCAGGAACATGACGTTGCAGAGGTAGTTGACGGTGAACTTGTCCGGATCGGCCTGGTGGAGACGCACCATGTCACCGAGATAATTGTCGCCCGGGTTCTCGTAGGCATCGTCGACCAGCTTCTTGGTGAACGCCCAGTGCTCGCCCATGTCATGCATGATCGCGACCTGCTCGGCCTCGCTGGGACGCCCCCAATTGACGACGCCCCGTGCCGAGCCCAGCTGTTTGACCCTCACCGCATGATCATCGGCGGCGCCCAGGAAGATGAAGATCGCCAAGGCGGGCACCTCGTAAAGCATCTCCCCAACCAAATCGGCCTCGCCGTTCGCCGCAAACCGGTCGATGAAGCCGCTGACGATCGACCGGATCCGCGGCTCGACCTGTTCGACACGTTTCGGCGTAAACGCGTCTCCAAAGACCTTGCGGTGCGCCCGATGGGTCTCCGGGTCCTCGTCCACAAGGGACGGTTCGACGGAAATATCGAGGCTGTCCCGCACTTCGGCGGCGGCAGGGCACAGGGGCGTTACCGGGTGGCGCGCCAAGGCGGCGGAAAAAGTCTCGGGATCGCGGAACACGCGGACGATCTCGTCGTACTTGGTCACCACCCAGTAGCCGGATTTGGGATCATGGAATATGGGCTCGGCCGACCGCGCCTTGCTGAAGAACGCGAACGGATTGGCGATGTAGGCGTCGTCGAAAGGCTCGAACTCCGCCGCCATCCCCGTTACCGGGCAGCGGGCCCGAGCATCGGAATCGGCATCGAGCTCTTTCGGCGTCGACTGAAACATGCCGAGATTGAGGTCGTTGGACATGTTATGGCCTCCCACATTCAGGCACGGAATTTCGAGAACCTATCCGATAATTGAGTGATATGTCAAATATTGACTTATCAGATACATAATGGTTTTGTCGTTCCGTTGTCTCAATTGAATGCAGCCGGCATGTCCAGACCTCAACATCCCCTGGAGCTCGACCAACACCTCCCCTCCTTGATTCAGACCTTGGGGAACAAGATTTCGCTCCATGCGCTCCGTGAAGGCGCCCGTCCGCATGACCTGGATCTGCGGGAGTTGAGAGTGATCCTGATCCTGGGCGCCGAAGGGCGCTCCACGATCAATGACGTGGCCGACCGTATCGCCATGGACCGCGGCGGCACTAGCCGCGCCATCAGCCGGTTGGAAAAGCGTGGATATATTTCGCGCTCCGGCGACTCGCGCGACCGGCGGCGCTCCCTGGTCGATCTGACCGGTCAAGGGATCCGGGTTCACGACGAGCTGGCTTCATTTGCCCTTTCCCGGGAAGAACTGCTCCTAAGAAACTTCTCCGAGTCCGATCGGGTTCACCTCAACGAGCTTCTGCAACGGGTCGTCGGGAATGTGGACACCATGCTGACAAGCGGTGAGGGCGGCGAGGCACGATGATTCCACGCTGGCCATCCGTACGCTCATCCCCGATCATCCCGCTGTACCGCAGGCGGCGATTAGAGGCACGAAAATGAAAATTTGCGTTGCCGGTGCGCCCGGCGCCTTCGGGCGCAAGCATCTGGATGCCCTCGCCGTGATCGACGGCGTGGAGGTCACCTCCGTCGTCGGCGGCGAGCCGGACGATATCGAAGGCTTCGCCAGGGACCGGGGCATCGGACACTGGACCAAGGCTCTCGGGGACAGCCTTACCCGGGACGATGTCGATGCGGTGATCCTGGCGACGCCGACCCAGCTGCATGCCGAACAGGCCATCGCCGCCATGCGCGCCGGCAAGCATGTGATGATCGAAATTCCCATGGCCGACAGCCTGAAAGACGCCGAGAACATCGCCCGCGTCCAGCGGGAAACCGGCCTGGTCGCCATGGTCGACCATGTGCGGCGGTTCAACCCGAGCCATCAGTGGGTCCGCAACCGGATCAAGGCCGGGGACCTGACCCTTCAGCAACTGGATGTGCAGACCTTCTTCTTCCGGCGCACCAACATCAACGCCGAGGGAAAGCCCCGCACCTGGACCGATCACCTGCTATGGCATCATGCCTGCCACACGGTGGATCTGTTCCAGTATCAGACCGGCGGCGAGGCGGCCGAGTGCTTCGGGCTGCAGGGTCCGCCTCACCCCGAGCTCGGCATCGCCATGGACATGTCCATCGGGCTGAAAGCGGCGAACCAGGCCATCTGCACGCTCTCCCTGTCGTTCAACAACGACGGGCCGCTCGGCACCTTCTTCCGCTACATCTGCGATAACGGCACCTATATCGCCCGCTATGACGACCTGGTGGACGGCAACGAGAACCCCATCGACTTGAGCGGCGTGGCGGTTTCGGACAACGGCATTGAACTCGCCGACCGGGAATTCCTCGCCGCCATCGCCGAGGGCCGGGAACCCAACAGCAGCGTGGCGCAAGGATTGTCGGCCATGCGCACCCTGGACCGGATAGAAAAGTCGTTCGGCGGATAGGAGCGGCGTGATGGGCGCGGTCAGGAACATACTCTTCATCATGTGCGACCAGCTTCGCTGGGATTACCTGTCCTGCTACGGCCACCCGAAACTGGACACCCCGAACATCGACGGCCTCGCCGCCCGCGGCGTGCGGTTCGACGGCGCCTATTGTCAGTCCCCGGTGTGCGGCGCATCGCGCATGAGTTTTTATACCGGCCGGTATGTTAACTCTCATGGCGCCAGCTGGAATTTCGTCCCGCTCAGGATCGGCGAACAGACCATCGGCGACCATCTGCGGCCCCGCGGTATCCGCACCGCGCTGGTCGGCAAGACCCATATGCGCGCCGACTTTGCCGGGATGGCGCGCCTGGGGATCGATCTTCACTCCGACGAAGGCGTGCTGGCGGCCGAATGCGGCTTCGAGCCCTTCGAACGGGACGACGGCGTCCACCCCAGCTCAAGTCACGATCCCAACCCCCGATACAATCAGTATCTCCGCGATCACGGCTTCGAGGGCGACAACCCGTGGGAGGATTGGGCGAACTCGGCGGAAGGTCCGGACGACGAATTGCTGTCCGGCTGGTATCTGGAAAACTCGAACAAACCGGCGCGGGTTCCGGCCGAACATTCCGAAACCGCGTACATGACCGGACGCGCCATCGACTTCCTGGACGATGCGGGGGACGAGCCCTTCTGCCTCCACCTCTCCTACATCAAGCCGCACTGGCCCTACATGGCGCCGGCCCCCTACGCGACCATGTACGGCCCCGAGGACACCTACCCGGCCGTCCGCGACGACGAGGAGAAACGGGACCCGCATCCGGTCTTCGGCGCGTTCATCGACCAGCGCGTGTCACGGACCATGTCGCGGGATGAGGTCCGCGATGCGGTACTTCCCGGCTATATGGGCATGATCAAACAGATCGATGACGAGATCGGGCGACTGCTTGAAGCACTCGAGGCGCGCGGACGGATGGACGATACGATGATCGTCTTTACCTCCGATCACGGCGACTACCTCGGCGATCACTGGATGGGCGAAAAGGACCTGTTCCACCAGCCCAGCGTCCGAATTCCGCTCATCGTCCATGACCCGTCGCCGGAGGCCGACGCGACCCGCGGGTCGGCAAGCGATGCGTTGGTTGAAGCCATCGACCTCGCGCCGACATTCGTCGAAGCCATCGGCGGGTACCCCCAGCCCCATATTTTCGACGGCCGCTCCTTGACCCCGCTGCTGCGCGGCGAAACGCCGGACGGATGGCGGAGCTACGTCATCAGCGAATACGACTACGCATTCATGGATCCCCGGCTCGCGCTGGGCACGAAGCCCAGGGATTGCTGGCTGCGCATGGTATTTGACGGCCGGTTCAAATATGTCGACTGCGGCGAATACCGGCCGATGCTGTTCGACCTGAAGGAAGATCCCCGGGAACTGCGGGATTTGGGCGCCGACCCGGCCTGCGAGACCGAGCGCGCGCGGCTGAGGGACCTGCTCTTCGACTGGGCGATGAAACCCCGGCACCGGGTGACCGTAACCGACGGCATGCTGGAAACCGTCGATGTTCAGCGAAACATCACCGAGGCCGGCGTTCTAATCGGCTACTATGACCGGAATGATTTGGAGAAAGCCGCCGCATCGTGGCAGGATCGCCCCATATTTGCGGCGTTCAACCCGGTTTGGGCCAAAGCGCAGAAGAAACTTCGCGGAGAAGACTCGTCATGAGCGTTAGTGCGCGGGACATCGATCGGATCGTCAACGAGGCGAAGCCCGTCGGCGGTATGGTGTGGAACGTGATGGGGCAGATCTACATTCCCAAACAGGTGGACGAAAAGACAATCTGGTGGGAAGCCATCATGCCCGAGGAGAGCTACATTCCGCCCCATTCCCATTCCACCCAGGATGAATTTCTCTACATTACCGAGGGCGAGCTCCAGATGATCCTCGACGGCAAGGAGTTTGTTGCAGGCGCGGGCGAGGTGCTTCCGTTTCCCAAGTACTCGACCCACGCCCTGTTCAACAACAGCGGCGAGACGGTGAAAGGGGTTTTCTGGGCGGAGCCGACCAACAAGCTGTTTGATCTCTTCAAGGCGCTCCACAATGTCGCCGACGCACACGAGGTCATTCGTATCTCGGATGCCCACGACATCCATTTTCAGCTGCCGGGCCAAGAGCCCCGTACCGGGCCCCTGGCGGCCGCGGAATAGCCTGCACCCCTTGCAATCCAAGGGCGTCGCCGCTATAAACCGCGCCTTCGCCGAGCGAACCGGCCGGATGTTGATCCGAGGGCATGCCGGACGCTCACAGAAAACTCAAACGAGGATGAGGAAATGCCCAAGCTGAAGACCAAATCCAGCGCCAAGAAGCGCTTCTCCCGCACGGGCACCGGAAAGATCAAGGGCAGCCCGGCATTCAAGCGTCACAATCTGCGCAAGCGCACCCAGAAAATGAAACGCAAGGCCCGCGGCACCGTGATCATGGCCGATGCCGATGCGAAGATTATCAGCGGCTACATGCCGTACAGCCGGGGGAAGTAGCTATGTCGCGATCCAGATCCGCCGTTGCCAGCCGAGCCCGGCGCAAGAAGGTCGTCGCCCGGGCCAAAGGCTATCAGGGCCGGAGCAACAACAACTTCCGCCTCGCCAAACAGCGGACCGACAAGGCGCTGCAATACGCCTACCGGGACCGCCGGACCAAGAAGCGCTCGTTCCGCCGCCTGTGGATTCAGCGGATCAATGCCGGCGCCCGTCTGCACGGCTTGACCTATTCCCAGTTCATGAACGGCCTCTCGAAGGCCGGGGTCGAGATCGACCGAAAGGTGCTGTCCGATCTCGCCGTCGCGGAGCCCGATTCGTTTAAAAGCTTGGTTGAACAGGCCCAGGCCGCCCTCGCCAGCACTGCTTGAAGCAGGATCGAACGGAGATTTTTTGGAAGGGGGCGGCCCGGACGGCGGCCCCCTTTTGATTTGGAGCACGGAAACGACATGCAAGACCTGGAGGCACTGAAGAGCGAATTGACGGCGGCCATCGACGGCGCCGGCGATTTGGATGCCTTGGAGGCGGTGCGCGTCGCCGCCCTCGGACGGAAGGGCAGCGTCACCGGCCTGATGAAGACCCTGGGCCAACTGGACGCGGACGAGCGAAAAGCCGCCGGCCAGGCGTTCAACGCGTTGAAGGATGAAATCGCCGAGGCCATCGAGGCGCGCAAGACCACGCTGTCGGCGTCCGGGTTGGATGCCCGGCTGGCCGAGGAGAAGATCGACGTCACGCTCCCCGTCCGGCCCGAGCGCAAGGGCTACGTCCACCCGATCAGCCAGACCATCGACGAGGTGGTCTCCATCTTCGGAGAGATGGGGTTCACCGTTGCCGAAGGGCCCGACATCGAAGAGGACTGGTACAACTTCACCGCCCTGAACATCCCCCAGGATCACCCGGCCCGTCAGGAACACGACACCTTCTACATCAATGCGGAGAAGGACGGGCGCCGGATGGTGCTCCGTACCCACACCTCGCCGGTACAGATCCGCACCATGCAGTCCCAGAAGCCGCCGATCCGGATCATCGTGCCGGGCCGCACCTACCGCAGCGATCACGATGCCACCCACTCGCCCATGTTCCATCAGGTCGAAGGATTGGTTGTGGATGAGACCACCCACATGGGGCACCTCAAGGGCTGCCTGATGGAATTCTGCCGTGCCTTCTTCGGCATCGACGATCTGCCGGTCCGCTTCCGGCCCAGTTACTTCCCCTTTACCGAACCCTCGGCGGAGGTGGATATCGGCTGCACCCGCGAAGGCGGCGGGCTGAAAATCGGCGCCGGCGACGACTGGCTGGAAATTCTCGGCTCCGGCATGGTCAATCCGGCGGTTCTGGAGAATTGCGGGATCGACTCGGCCAGATATCAGGGCTTCGCCTTCGGTATGGGCGTCGAGCGATTGGCAATGCTCAAGTACGGTATTCCCGATCTTCGGACGTTCTACGATTCGGACATCCGCTGGCTGGAGCATTTCGGCTTCGCACCCCTGGATGTGCCGTCGCTGCTCGGGAGGGCCGTCGGATGAAATTCTCCCTGACATGGCTCGAGCAGGAACTGGAGACGGACGCCGGTCCCCGGGAAATCGCCGACGAACTGACGATGATCGGGCTCGAACTCGAGAGCCTCGACGACCCTGCCGACAAGCTCAAGGACTTCGTCGTCGGCTATGTGGAAGACGCCAAGCCCCATCCGGACGCCGACCGGCTCCAGGTGTGCCGGGTGAACAACGGCGCCGAGACCTTCGAGGTGGTTTGCGGCGCGCCCAATGCCCGAACCGGCATGAAAGGCGTGTTCGCGCCGGAAGGCAGCTATATCCCGGGCATCGACACGGTGCTGAAGAAATCGAAGATTCGCGGCGTTACCTCCAACGGCATGCTGCTGTCGGAACGGGAAATCGGCCTTTCGGACGAGCATGAAGGCATCATCGAGCTCGGCGACGATGCGGTCCCGGGCGCCCCGGTGGCCAAGGCTCTCGGCATGTCCGATCCGGTGTTCGATATCGGCATCACACCCAACCGGGGCGACTGCCTCGGCGTCCGCGGCATCGCCCGCGATTTGGCGGCGGCCGGCATCGGCACGCTGAAGCCGCTGCTCATCGAGCCCGTCGAAGGCGAATTCGAGAGCCCGATCAAGGTTCATCTGGATCTCGATGATGAAACCATAAGCGCCTGTCCCTATTTCGTCGGGCGCTATTTCCGCGGCGTCAAGAACGGCCCGAGCCCCGACTGGCTGCAGCAGAAGCTGCTCGCCATCGGTCTCCGGCCCATCTCGGCGCTGGTCGACATCACCAACCTGCTCACCATGGCCTATGGCCGGCCGCTGCATGTCTTCGATGCCGACAAGGTCCATGGCGACATTCACGTCCGGCTGTCCAAGAAGGGCGAGAAACTCCTGGCCCTCGACGGCAAGGAGTACGAACTCGACGACGAAATGACGGTCATCGCCGACGAGAAGGAACCGGAAGCCCTTGGCGGCGTCATGGGCGGCGAACTCTCCGGTTGTACCGGGGAGACGGTCAACGTGTTCCTCGAAAGCGCCTACTTCGACCCGATCCGTACGGCGGCCACGGGACGCAAGCTCAACCTGACGTCCGACGCCCGCTACCGGTTCGAGCGCGGCATCGACCCGGATTTCGTGCTCGACGGCGCGGAACTCGCCTCCAGACTGCTCTTGGACCTGTGCGGCGGCGAAGCCAGTGACATCGTCGTTGCCGGCGAGAAGCCGGATGTCTCCCGGTCTTATCCGCTGCGCAAGCACCGGGTGAGGGAGCTGGGCGGCGTCGAGGTATCCGAGGAAGAGACCGTCCGAATCCTCAACGTGCTGGGCTTCAACGTCACCGACAACGGCGATGCCTGGGAGTGCGACGTGCCGTCCTGGCGCCATGACGTGGTCGGCGAGGCCGATTTGGTCGAAGAGGTGGCGCGCATCCACGGCTTTGACAATATCCCCGCCGTCTCGCTGGTGCGCGAGACCAACCTGCCGAGCCCGGCGGTGTCGCTGCCGCAGGCACGGCGGGCGCGGGCGCGGCGCACGTTGGCGGGCCGCGGCCTCACGGAGTCGGTGACCTTCTCTTTCCTGCCCCGCAAACACGCAAACCTCTTCGGCGGGGTGCCGGACGCCGTCAATCTGGTGAACCCCATCTCCGCCGATCTCGATGTGATGCGGCCGTCGCTGCTGCCCAACCTGATCGACGCCGCGAGGCGCAACGCCGACAAGGGCTTCGGCGACGTCTCCCTCTACGAGGTCGGACCGCAATTCGCCGGCGAGAATCCCGAGGATCAGGCCGTAGCCGCCTCCGGCGTCCGGGCCGGCCTCACCGGCCCCCGCGACTGGGCCGGAAGCGCCCGCGAGGTGGACGTGTTCGACGTCAAGGCGGACGTCATGGCGGTGTTCGAGCAGCTGGGTATTTCGGCGGGCTCGGCCCGCATCTCCACCGATGCGCCGGCGTGGTACCACCCGGGCCGGTCAGGCACCATTGCCTTCGGGCCCGAGCAGGTGCTCGCCCATTTCGGTGAGATTCATCCCGGCATTCTTCAGGCCATGGATGCCGGCGGCCCGATGGCGGGATTCGAGATCTATCTCGAAAACCTGCCCCGGCCAAAGGACGGCAAATCCGCCATGCGGCCGCCCCTGACCCTTTCCGCCTTCCAGCCGGTGGAGCGGGATTTCGCCTTCATCGTCGACGACGGCGTCGCGGCGGACGATCTCGCCAAGGCGGCCCAGGCGGCGGACAAGAAGCTGATTTCTGGGGTCCGGGTGTTCGATGAGTTCCAGGGCGGCGATCTGGAAGCCGGCAAGAAGTCCCTGGCCATCGCCGTCACCCTTCAGCCCACCCGGGCCACCCTCACCGACGAGGAGATCGAAGCGGTCTCCGGCAAGGTGGTGGCCAACGTGGCCAAGCACACCAAGGGTGTGCTCAGGGGGTAGCCTCTAAATTTCAATTAAGATCAGAATATTGATCTTAATTTAATTAACTACTACACTAAGATCAATCAATTGATCTTAGTGTAGTCATATGCTCCAAGTATCTGAAAAAGAAATAAAAAATCGTCTCGCATTCGATAACCCGTGGTGGAATTCCTCGGCGGGAATCGATTCCGACGTCCGCAACCTGCCGAAACGCGCCTATTTCCATCCATTCATGGAACTGGTTTCGCAAACCGACGTCAACCGGGCAGTGATATTGCTGGGTCCTCGGCGCGTGGGAAAAACCGTGATCCTGAAGCAAACAGTCCAGGCGCTCTTGGACCGCGGTGAACAGGCAGAAAGAATATTCTACGTTTCCATAGACAATCCGATCTATACCGGCCTCGGACTTGAAAGGCTGTTGGAGCTATTTGTCGACCAACACGGTCATGAAAAATCTTCCCAACTCTTCCTGCTGTTTGACGAGATACAGTACCTGAAGGACTGGGAAGTACACCTCAAATCGCTGGTCGATTCCTATCCTAAATTCAGATTCGTCTGCTCGGGCTCCGCGGCGGCGGCCCTGCGTCTAAAGAGCCAGGAATCAGGTGCCGGGCGGTTTACGGAGTTCATGCTTCCGCCGTTGACGTTCTCCGAGTACCTGAGCTTCATCGGTCAGGAGGACAAGTTATTCGGGCTCAACACCGAGGATGACGAGTCGACAATTCGCCTATCGCCCGACGATGTCGAGGAGCTAAACCGGGAGTTCGTGAGGTATCTGAATATAGGCGGGCTGCCCGAAGCCGTTTATTCGAAAACGATCCAACGGAACATGGAGCGTTATGTACGGGAAGATATTGTCGACAAAGTGCTGCTTCGTGATCTTCCGAGTCTGTACAGGATTGCCGATACGCAGGGATTGAACCGGCTATTCGCAATGATTGCCTACAACACAGGTTCGGAGGTTTCGCTCGAGGGGCTCTCTCAGGCATCGGGAATAGCCAAAAATACAATCCGCCGATACTTGGACTACCTGGAAGCCGCGTTTCTGATTCATCGAGTCCGTCGAATTGATGAGAACGCCAAAAACTTTAAACGGATCACCCACTTTAAGCTCTACCTAACCAACCCATGTTTGCGCACTTCCCTGTTTGGACCCGTCACTCCGGATGATGAGGCGATGGGCCGCCTCGCAGAGACCGCGTTATACGGCCAAATTTTTCATTCCCGGTTGAGCAAGGGATTGCGATACGCACGGTGGCGCGGCGGTGAGGTCGATCTCGTGTTGTTGGATGCTACGAGGCAGCAGCCTGAAGTCGCTGTCAAAATAAAATGGTCGGACCGGCAAGCCGATCAGCCGGAAGAACTCGAACAATTACTGCACTTTTGCAAGAGCAACCGGCTTGAGGAAGCATATGTGACGACACGATCCAAAATCGAAATGTTCACAGCGGATGGAATCGCTGTCAGGTTCTCGCCGGTCGCAAATTGGTGTTACTCGATAAACAAGCAGACAATATAGCGAGAGCTTGTACAAGGGCTTCACCCAGCCACCGGTTTACCTCTAGTAAAACAGTCCGCGCTACCTAGCTGATCGCCACCGGCCTCCTGCCGGCGGCGCTGTCGGTGATGGCTTCCAGAATCTGGGCGTTCTGCACCCGTTCCTCGGGCGTGAATCGGTACTCGGCGGTGCCGGCGACGGCGTCGGCCCAGTGGTGGAGATTGCGTTCCACCGTCGAGGGATCCCAGGGATAGGTCCGGGTATGAATCACCATATCCATGCCCCGCCAGGTGAGCAGCGCCTGGTCCGGGATATCCACGTTCGATATTTCCCGCGCTTCCGCCCAGGCCTCATCGCCGAAGATGCTCATCCGCTGATAGAACGGCGTGGTCGCCAGATTGATCAGCGACGCCGTCACGCCGCTCTCGAACAGGAACTGGACCGTCAGCACGTCTTCGTTGGGGAACTTGTCGGAACGGGAGTTGAGATGGGCGTAGACCTCGGTCACCGGGCCGGCAATGGACAGCATCAGGTCGGTCACGTGCACGCCCAAGGCCGTCATGGCGCCGGCGGGCGCCTCCGCCGGGTCCTGCCGCCAGCCCGACGGCGGCCTGATGGCCATGTTGTTGTAGGACGAGTTGAGTTCCAGATGGAGGATTTTGCCGAGTTCCCCGGCATCGGCCATCCGTTTCAGTTCTTCCCAGGCGCCCTCGAACCGGCGTTCGTGGCCGATGCCCATCACGAGGCCTTTTTCCTCGCAGGCCGCCATCATCTTCCTGGCCCCGTCGCCCGAGAGCGCCATGGGTTTCTCACAGAAGATGTTCTTGCCCTTGGCGGCCGCCGCCAGAACCATGGGCTCATGCAGGGAGTGAGGCGTCGCGATGATCACCGCATCGACGTCCGGGTCGTCGAGCGCGTCTTCGAAACTGGAGGAAAACGGCAGGCCGCGCCGGGCGCAGAATGCCGCCGGCGCGTCCTGGTCGATATCGACCCCTCGGACCACATTGATTTTGTCCGAGCCTTCCAGCGACCTGACGATGGTGGTGCCCCACCATCCCAAACCGATAACCGCGGCGTTGAGCATGTATTTCTCCCTGATTCGAAGAAATATCTTAGCGATCACGGTCGCCGGAGAAAGCACACTTTGACGGGCCTTGAGGCTTTCCGCACCCGTATCCGACGACTAGGCTGAAGCCCCCAAACAGCGCGGCGCCGGTCCCCCGCATGCAACCATCACTCATCGTCCGGGTGTTCCTGCCCTTCGCGCTCGGCTTTTTCCTGGGCTTCTTCTACCGCACGGTGAACGCGGTGATGGCGCCCGATATCGCCGCCGAGGTGGGTGTCGATGCGGAGGGTCTGGGCCTGCTGACCTCGGTCTATTTCCTGACCTTCGCGCTGTTTCAGATTCCCTTGGGCGTGCTGCTCGACCGCTACGGCGCCAGACGGGTGCAGGCCGGCCTGTTCTGCGTCACCGCCGCGGGTGCGGCCCTGTTCGCCACCGCCGATACGCTCGGCCTCCTGATCGCCGGACGGGCACTCATGGGTCTCGGCATGTCGGCGGGCCTGATGGCGGCCTTCAAGGCGATCATCGAATGGTTCCCCAAGGAGCGCCTCGCCTTCTGGCAAGGAACCCTGATGGCGGTGGGAAGCCTGGGCGCCATCGCCTCCACGGTCCCCGTCGAGGCGTCCCTCGCCTTCACCGACTGGCGGGGCGTGTTCCTGTATTTGGGGGGATTCACCTTCCTCACCGCCGTCATGATCCTGCTGACGGTGCCCGAGAAGCCGGGCGAGCGGGAAATGCGGACCGCCAGCCTCACCGGTCAACTGCGAGACTTCGCCGAGATCATGGGAGACTTCCGGGTCTGGCGGGTGGTCCCGCTGGCCACCGCGTCCTTGGGCACCTTCATGGCCGTACCGAGCCTATGGGCGGGCCCGTGGCTCCGGGACGTGGCCGGGCTCGAACGCTTCGGCGTCGCCAACGGACTGATGGTCATCGGCATCGCCATCATGCTCGGCTACATCGCCACCGGCGTGTTCGCCGAGCGGCTGGCCCGCGCCGGCGTCTCGGCGCTTACCGTTTCCTATTGGGGGATCGCCGCCTATACCGCCCTCCAGTTCCTGCTGGCCGCCAATCTGGGGCCCTTCGATGTGATGCTGTGGGCAATGTTCGGATTTGTCGGCGCCTCGGCGATCCTGATCTTTACCGGCATGGCGCAGCTCTATCCCGCCAACAAGGCCGGCCGCATCAATGCCGCCCTCAACCTGCCGGTGCTGACAGGTGCCTTCGCCATTCAATGGGGCATGGGAGCGATCATCGATCTCTGGCCGGAAGGACCCGCCGGCACCTACGCCGTTGACGGCCACCGGGCGGCGATCACCGCCGTCGCCGGGCTCCATGTGCTAGCCTTCATCTGGCTCTGGGTCAGCGGACTGATGACCGGGCGGTCTCGGGATATGCCCGCCGAATAGCGGCCGGCACCGCTTCCTTGGCGCCGCTTGGTTTCGGATGCCCGTGGCCGCAACCCGGGAAGGGCGTCATGCAGCCGTGAGCGGGATCAATTGAGGCGCGCCGCTTCGATGCCCTCGAGGGCCCGCTCCAGCTGCCTCCGGTTCAGGTAGTGCCGGCCGGGCGGGCCCGGATCGCCGCCGACCCGGAAGATCTCGTTGCCCTGCGGATCGAACAGGTAGGCCGCCGGGATCGAGTGGACGCCGTCGAAGTCCTTGCCGATCTGGCGGGTGCCGTCGACCACATGGACCGGCGCCGGAATGGTCCGCTTGATCATCCGCTGCAGGCGCTTGTTGCCCTCGGCGTTCTCCTGCCAGTCCACCGCGATGATGGTGAGCTTGCCGGGTCCGTGTTTGCCTATGAATTCCGCGAGTTCCCCGAACTCGGTATGACAGGGGGGTCACCAACTGGCGAAGAAGGTCACCAGGACCGGCTTGCCATTGAACGCCTCGCGGGTGACGCCGTCACCCTTCAGGGGCGGCGCATCGATCAGCCGCTGTTTGATATCGTCAGTCAGCGTAATCTTGTTTTGGGCCTCAGCCGGAACGCCCGCCAGCACGAAGGCGGCGAGGATCAGGCCAATGAATGACAAACCCTTAATCATGGTCGAATTAACGCGCATGGCGGGGATGTATTCCACCGCCTGAGCCCGGTCAATCAACAAAGATGTGAGGTGGTCACGGCAATATGGTTCGTCATGCCCCGTCTTGTGCCACTGGTGTCCGGAGCATGACGATCAAGGAGAACCTATTTCTTCCGCCTGCCGGCGATGCGGAGGCGCAACGCCTGGAGCTTGATGAACCCTTCGGCGTCCCGCTGGTCGTAGACGCTGTCCTCTTCGAAGGTCACCGTCGCTTCGTCATAGAGGCTGCCCGGCGCCTTCCGGCCCAGCACCGTGATCCCGCCCTTGAACAGCTTGAGGCGCACCGTGCCGGTGACGTTCTCCTGGCTTTTGTCGATCGCCGCCTGGAGCATTTCCCGCTCGGGCGCGAACCAGAATCCGTTGTAGATCAGCTCCGCGTAGCGGGGCATCAGCTCGTCCTTGAGGTGCGCGGCGTTGCGGTCGAGGGTCAGGCTCTCCATGGCCCGGTGGGCAGCCAGCATGATGGTGCCGCCGGGCGTCTCGTAGACGCCGCGCGATTTCATGCCGACGAACCGGTTCTCGACGATATCGGCCCGGCCGATCCCGTGGTCGCCGGCTGCCTTGTTCAGATGGGCGAGCAGCGCCGCGGGGCTCATCGCATGGCCGTCGACGGCGACGGGATCGCCTTTCTCGTACTCGATTTCGATGATCAGCGGCTCGTCCGGCGCGTTTTCCGGCGCCACGCTCCGGGTGAACATGTCCTCGTCGGGCGCCACATCCGGATCCTCCAGCGCCTTTCCCTCGTAGGAGATGTGCAGCAGGTTGGCGTCCGTCGAATAGGGCGGCTCGTCCTCCTTGTCCTTGGGGATAGGAATCTGATGCTTCTGGGCGTAATCGATGAGCTGGGTGCGGGACCGTAGGTCCCATTCCCGCCACGGCGCGATGATCTCGATGTCCGGATTGAGGGCATAGTAGCCGAGCTCGAATCGCACCTGGTCGTTGCCCTTGCCGGTGGCCCCGTGGGAGACCGCGTCGGCGCCGACTTCCCGGGCGATCTCGATCTGGCGCTTGGCGATCAGCGGCCGGGCGATGGAGGTACCCAACAGGTACGTCCCCTCATAGAGGGCGTTGGCCCGGAACATGGGAAACACGTAGTCGCGGACGAACTCTTCCCGGAGGTCCTCGATGTAGATTTCCTCGATGCCCAGCATCCGGGCCTTGGCCCGGGCCGGCTCCACTTCCTCGCCCTGGCCGAGATCGGCGGTGAAAGTCACCACCTCGCAGCCCTTCTCCTCCTGCAGCCACTTCAGAATGACCGAGGTATCGAGGCCGCCCGAGTAGGCCAGCACCACTTTTTTGATGTCGTCCGCCATCACGAAAAAACCTTAAGTCTCAGCGGATTATGACCCGCCGTCGAATCGACGGCGCAGTATAGGGATTAAGGCGTCCGCCTCAAGTCCCGCCCCTACTCGGCCGCCTGCCGCTGGCGGTCGAGCCGGTCGGTGAGCCACGCCTCGACGACGGGCTCCAATTGCTCGTAGGGCTGCCAGCCGACGGTGAGATAGGCGTAGCCGGTACGGTCGTTGACCACCACGGTGGGGAATCCGGTGACGCCCATGCGCTGGGCGAACTGGAAATCGCGCATGGTCTCGGCTTTCATTTCGTCAGAGCCGAACAGTTCGGTGAACTTCTCCTTCTCGAGACCGAGTTCGGCGGCCAGGCCGATCAGTACGCCTTCCTGCGTGACGTCCCGGTTCTCGGCATAGAAAGCGGTCTGCAGGCGGGTGAAGAACTCAAGCGCCGTGCCGTTGCCTTCCATCATCCGCGCGGTGACGGCGGCGCGGCAGGGGGCCTCGGTGTTGTAGACGAAGTCGGTGCGCTCCAGGATGTCGAACTTGAACGGCTGGCCGGTGCGCTGGTTGATCTCCTCCCAGTGCTCGCGCAGAAAGTCGA
Source organism: Rhodospirillales bacterium (assembly GCA_965207535.1). Lineage (GTDB taxonomy): Bacteria > Pseudomonadota > Alphaproteobacteria > Rhodospirillales > UBA2165 > JAJDXO01. Next base: position 460,663 of record CBDBMR010000017.1, read on the forward strand.
TGCGCTTCTGGTCCTGCGGCTCGGTCCAGTCGATATGCAGCCCGCCGGCGACAAACGTCACCGCGGCGCGGCCCCGGCACTGGTCCTCCAGCTTGGTCTTGGCGGGCGCGAACCCGTAGCACCACGAGCACATGGGATCGCCCACATAGATCAGTTCCCGATCAACGGCCATTTGACTTCCTCCGCGATGAGCGGTGAGACACCTACACGTTTTAGTCCGGTTGGGAAAGGCCAGAACCCGAGGCTTGCCCCTCCGACAATTTCCCGTAGGCGACGGATAGAACCGAGACGCCCAGCGCGATACCGACAAAGCCGATGAACTGGGCGACCAGGGAGATGGCCAGGGACCCCGACAAGGTCTCGCCGGCGCCGGTTGCGGCCACGATGCCGGCCGCGATCATCATCGGGACGGCGCCCAGAACCGCAGTAATGATGCCCGCGACGATCATCGCGCCAACCACCTGCCAGCCGTTTCCCTGGCTGAGCACCAGCACGTCGCGGAGGCTCAGATCATGGTCGACGCAGGTAGCCGGAAGAATCAGGATCAGGCGGCCGGTCAGCCACAGGAACACCACGGCGCCGGCCCCGAACGTGGCGCCGGCTCCGATGGGCGAGCCGGACACGCCGAGGAAGATAAGCGCGAAGAAAAGACCGACGACGCCAAAGATGATGAACAGCTTGAGGTACTGGATGAGGAACCTGGTCGTCCGCATCCGCCAGAGATAGCATTCCAGCACCGTGGTGTTCTGCTCCTCGGCGAGGTACGCCCGGTGCCAGGCCACCGAATAGACGATGGTGAACCAGATGTTGAACACCAGGAGCGCCACCTGGATGAACTGAAGTTGCACCGGCTGTCCCGGGGCGGGCGCCGGGCCGGCGACGCCGCCGATGGCCGTCAGGATACCGATGATAACGATCGCCGGCAGGGCGAGGTTGATCGCCCATATCCGGTTCCGCCAGACGAAGCCCAAAGCCTCCCGCACCGTCATCATGACCGGCAGTTTCATGCGTCTCTCCCAATTGTCCGCATGCCACTTTAGAGGGCGGCACCCGACAAAAAAAGCGCCGGTCCCCCGGGCAGAGGGACCGGCGCCGTCTAGTAGGCCCCAGCGAAAAAGCGTGGCATTTCGCTGCCGCTTATTCCGCGGCTCGGGCCGGGGTGAACTGGTCGGCTTCGGTGCTCTCGGCCATGGCCGTGGTCGAGGACCGGCCGCCGGAAAGGGCGGCGGCAACCGCATCGAAGTAGCCGGTGCCGACTTCCCGCTGGTGACGGGTGGCGGTGTAGCCCGCCGCTTCGGCGGCGAATTCGGCTTCCTGCAGCTCCGAGTACGCCGCCATGCCGCGCTCCCGATAGGCGCCGGCGAGCTCGAACATGCCGTGGTTGAGCTGATGGAAACCGGCGAGGGTCACGAACTGGAACTTGTAGCCCATGGCGCCCAGCTCGCGCTGGAACCTGGCGATGTCGGCGTCGTCGAGATTGGCCCGCCAGTTGAAACTGGGCGAGCAGTTGTAGGCCAGCATCTTGCCCGGATATTCCTTGTGGACGGCCTCGGCGAAAATTCGCGCCTGCTCCAGGTTCGGCTTCGAAGTCTCCCACCACATGAGATCGGAATAGGGCGCGTAGTTGAGGCACCGGGCGATGCACGCCTCGACGCCGCCGCGCACCCGGAAGAAGCCTTCCGGCGTCCGGCCGCCTTCGATGAACGGACGATCCCGCTCGTCGATGTCGGAGGTGAGCAGCTTGGCGCTTTCCGCATCGGTGCGGCAGACGATCAGCGTCGGAGTGCCCATCACGTCGGCGGCGAGCCGCGCGGCGTTCAGGTGACGGATGTGCTGTGCGGTCGGGATCAACACCTTGCCGCCCAGGTGGCCGCACTTTTTCTCGGACGCCAACTGGTCCTCGAAGTGGATCCCCGCGGCGCCGGCCTCGATGTAGGCCTTGGTGATCTCGAAAACGTTCAAGGGTCCGCCGAAGCCGGCCTCGGCGTCGGCGACGATGGGGGCGAACCAGTCACGGCCGGCGCCGCCCTCGGAATGTTCAATCTGATCCGCGCGCTGAAGGGTGCGATTGATCTTCCTGACCAGTTCCGGTCCGGAGTTGGCCGGGTAGAGGCTCTGGTCCGGATACATGGCGCCCGCGGCGTTGGCGTCCGCCGCCACTTGCCAGCCGGAAAGATAGATTGCTTCCAGACCGGCGCGGACCTGCTGCATGGCCTGGTTGCCGGACATGGCGCCGAGGGAATTCACGTAATCCCGCTCGTGGAGCAGTTCCCACAAACGGTTGGCGCCCCTTTCGGCAAGGGTATGCCGGATTTGTACCGAACCTCGGAGGCGGGCGACATCGGCCGCGCCATAGGTCCGTTCGATACCGTGATAGCGGCCTTCCGGCGCGTTCTGGATGAACTCTTCGAATGACTTGCCCGGCGGATTCATAATAACCTCCGAAATCTCTAGGTTTATAATCCGGACATACTTTACACACGCGCACAAATAGTCCATAAGTTATTGACTTTAATAAAGTAAATATGTTTTCCATTTTGCCGTATACATTTATCATTTTGTAAATTTTGTAAACAATGTGATATTTCGCCATGGCAGTCCTGAGCGACAAGAAGATATTCGCCGGCACCCGTATCCGCCGCCTTCGGCGGGATCTGGGGGCCACCCAGGCGCAGATGGCGGACGATCTCGGCATTTCCACCAGCTATCTCAATCTGGTGGAGCGCAACCAGCGGCCGTTGAGCGCCCAACTGCTGCTCCGTCTGGCCGACACGTTCGATGTGGATTTGAAGGATTTCTCCGGCGATGACGAGGCCCGCGCCGCCGCCTCCTTGAAGGAAGTGCTCACCGACCCCCTGTTCGAGGGATTGAATGTCGGCAATTCGGAGCTCGCCGATCTGGTCGGCGCTTCGCCCGCCACCGCACAGGCGATGGTGACCCTATACCGGGCCTATCGGAAGGGGGTCGAAGCCACCGCCGAACTGGCCGAACAGGTGGAGACCGGACCCGCCACCGGTCCGGAGTCGCACCGCCAGCCGCTGGAAGAGGCCCGGGACTTCTTCACCGAGGCCGGCAATCATTTTCCCGTTCTCGAAAGCGCCGTCGAGACCCTGTGGGACGACGCCGGATTCGATTCCGCCGACCTCTTTCACGGGCTCAAGGATCAGCTCAAGACCGCTCACGACACCAGCGTCCGTATCGTACCGGCGGAGGTGCTGGCCGGGTCGCGCTGGCGTCTCGACCGGCACTCGCGCCGGCTGTTCATCTCCGAATGGCTCGACACGTCCACCCGCGGCTTCGTCGTCGCCCAGCAATTGGGGCTGCTGGGGTACCGGGATTTGATCGAGGGGGTGATGGACGAGGCGGGCCTCAAGGGCGACGAGGTGCGGGCGCTGGCCCGGCTCGGGCTTGCCAATTATTTCGCCGGCGCGGTGATGATGCCCTATGGGCCGTTCCTAAAGGCCGCCGAGGAGATGCGCTACGACGTGCACGCCATCGGCGCCCGATTTACCGCGTCCTTCGAGCAGGTCTGCCACCGGCTGACCTCGTTGGGGCGCCCGGGTGCCCGCGGGGTGCCGTTCTTCTTTCTCTCCATCGACCATGCGGGCAACGTGCTGAAGCAGTATTCCACCGGCGGGTTCCATTTCGCCCGCTTCGGCGGCACCTGTCCCAGATGGAATATCCACGAGGCGTTCCGTTCGCCGGGCCGGACCATCACCCAGCTGATGGAAATGGAAGACGGCGCCCGGTACTTCACCTTCGCCCGCTCGGTGCCGACCCAGGAGCCGGGCGGCAGGGCGCGGCTGCGGGCGGTCGGGGTGGGGTGCAGCGCCGATTACGTGAAGAAGATCGCCTACGCCGACAAGCTCGACCTCACCCACGAAGACGCGGCGACACCGGTGGGGGTCGGCTGCCGGCTGTGTCAGCGCACCGACTGCGCCGACCGGGCCCAGCCGCCCTTGAACCGGCGCCTCACCGTCCCCGCATTTCAGCGGGGCCCGTCACCGTTCTCCTTCGAGGCCTGGTAGGGGCTAGAGCCGATCTAGCCGCCCATTCCCTCGGCCGCGCCGGGGGGCTGGGCGGCCTGGGCGTCCATCAAGCGCTTGTAGGAGATGGAAAGCGCCGAGACGCCGACGGCGATTCCGATGAAGCCGAAGAACTGGCCGATCAAGGCCGTCAGAAGATTTGCCGTCAACGACGAGATGGCGCCCGTCTCGAACAGCAGGACGGACACGGCGAAATTAATCGGCCAGGTGACGATGCCGACCGGGAGGGCGACGAAAACGATGATCCACAACAGCCGCCATCCATTGCCCTTGGAAAACCGCCAGCCTTCACGCAGCGTCATGCGCGTCGGCGGCCGTCGATGGGAAAAGCATGGAGAATCTGGCGTAGAACCATCCGACGATAAGCCATACAAGGATTTGAGTAATGATGACGGCCCCAACGATCAAACCTGTGCCGGAAGCTTCTCCACCCCTCGCCGCGACGACGCCCACGACGGCGCCGATCCCGCCGATGACGACAACGGCGACGACAAATAGCGGAATTATCACCAAGAAGACCTTGACGTAGTTGAACAGGAAGCGCCACTGGCGGCCGCCCCACCGATATGCCGCACCCGCGCTCGCCTGCTCTTCGGGCACCAAATACAGGCGGTGCCACGCGACCGAGTACATGCAGAAGACAATGGCGAAGACGATCATGGCGGCCAACCACAACCAGAAGAACGACTGGAAATCGGCGATCTGCGGATTTGCCGCATTTTCGAGGTACTCGCCGAAGGATTGGGCTTTGCCGAACAGCGTCCACAAACCCCATGAGAACAACGCACCCGATATGGAGACGATGACGATCGCCGGAATGGCGAGTTTCCAGAACTCGACGCGGTGCGCCCAAACGAATCCGTAGGCCTGCTTGACGATTTCGAAGATAGGCAGCTTCATATGGCCGTTCTCCCGCCAAAAAATTACGCCCGCGCGGCGACGGGCGCTCCCCAACCCACAATAGAGAGGTGCAAACGGCCTGTTAAGCGGGAAGCGAGGCGGCCGCGACTTTCTTCTTGTGCGCTCGCACGCTCTCCGATTTGAGCTGGCCGCAGGCGGCGAGGATGTCCCGGCCGCGCGGCACCCGGATGGGTGCCGACAGGCCGAGATCGTTCAGGGTTTCGGAAAATTTCTTGATCCTGGGCGCGGGCGTGCAGCCGTAGATGGCGCCCGGCCATTTGTTGAACGGGATCAGGTTGATCTTGGCCGGGATGTCCTTCAAAAGCCGTGCCATCTCGCGGGCTTCGGCCAGGGAATCGTTCACCCCGTCGAGCATGACGTACTCGAAGGTGATGCGCCGCGCGTTGGAGGCCGCCGGATAATCCCGGCAGGCCCGCAGCAGCTCCTTGATCGGGTATTTCCTGTTGATCGGCACCAGCACGTCGCGCAATTCGTCGGTGACCGCGTGCAGCGAAATCGCCAGTCCGACACCGAGCTCCCGCCCCACGCGTTCGAATTCCGGCACCACACCCGAGGTCGAGAGCGTAATCCGCCGCTTGGACACCGAGAGCCCGTCCCCGTCCATGATGATGGTCAGCGCCTTGATGACGTTGTCGGTGTTGAACAGCGGCTCGCCCATCCCCATCATGACGATGTTGGACAGCATGCGACCGTCCTTGGGCGACGGCCATTCGCCGTAGGAGTCGCGCCCGACCATGAACTGCCCGACGATCTCGCCCGCCGTCAGGTTGCGGACCAGCTTCTGGGTGCCCGTATGGCAGAAGGTGCAGGCCAGGGTGCAGCCCACCTGCGAGGAGATGCACATGGCGCCCCGGTCCTCTTCGGGGATGTAGACCGCCTCGACCCGGTTGTCGTCCTCGGTGCCGACCAGCCACTTGCGGGTGCCGTCGTTCGAGCGCTGCTCGGTGATGATCCTGGGCAGCGCGATCACGTAGTTTTCGGCGAGCTTCTGCCGCAATTCCCCGCCCAGGGTCGTCATGCCGGCAAAGTCGCGCACGCCCCGGTGATAGATCCAGTGCCAAAGCTGCTTGGCCCGGAACGGCTTCTCGCCGATAGCCGCGAGCTCGGCGCTCAGCTCGTCCCGGCCGAGACCGATGAGATTGATTTTTCCGGACATCAGGAGGTCAGGCCGCACGCTTTGCCGATGGCCCGGTGGGCGGCGGTGAAGCCTTTCAAGGAATAGGTGTCGGTGGTGCGGGTCCCGCGGGACGAGGTGCCCCGGATCACCATGCTATTGCCCCGGCGCATGGCGTTGGCGAGGGCCGTATCGGTCTTCTGGTCCCGAGCCCAGGCGCTGCCGGCATTGGTAAACAGCTTGAACGCCTGGCCATCGATGGAGAGCGTTACGTCGGAATTCTTTTTGTAGGTATAGCCGGCGCGGATTTCCACCGTATCCCGGGTGCGCTCGGACGGCCGGTGGGTCACCAGGATGAACGTGTCGCCGCGTTTGGTGTACTTGCCCTGCTCTTTCTTCGGCTGGCTGGCGACGTAGCAGACCTTGGACTTGCCCGACCCGTCGGTGAACGCCGTCCAATCGGAGAAGCTGCCGAGGACCTTCGGGCTTTGAGCGGCCGCCGGGCCCGCCGCCGTTATCGCGGCGGCCAGCAAACCGCCAAGTAGAAGATGTCTTGCCATAACGCCCATAGATACCGCTGGTTCGCTGGCTTGCCAAGGGGTGGGCCGAATGCCAAAACGGCTTCATGCGCACAGCCAATCCTGTCCTTGCCGAGGTAACGCGCGGCTCGGTGGCCGAAAGCCTGCACCGGGGGACGGCCGCGGTGGTCGACGCCGGTGGCGAGATGATCGCAGCCTGGGGCGACGTGGACGCGCCCCACTATCCGCGCTCGGCCGTCAAGCCGCTGCAGGCCATCCCCTTCGTCGCTTCGGGCGCGGCGGACGCGTTCAGCCTCGGTAACGAGGAAATCGCCATTTCGGCGGCCTCCCACATGGCCGGCCGGCGGCATGTGGCCCTGGTCCGGGACTGGCTTTCCAGACTCGGCCTCTCCGAAGCCGATCTGGTTTGCGGCGCCATCGAGCCAGGGGACCGGGAGGAGGCCGCCGCCCTGATCAAGGCGGGCGAGAAACCCACCCGCGCCTACAACAACTGCTCGGGCAAGCATGCGGGCTTTCTCACCACCTCCCTGCATATGGGTCTGCCCGCCTCGGCCTACGCGGATGCCAAGGGCGAGGAGCAGCGGACGATCCGGAAACTTCTGTCGGAATTGTCGGACTTCGACCTCGGCAGTGTCGAGCCGGCGGCCGATGGCTGCGGCGTCCCGACGCTCCCCATGCCCATCGCGGGCCTGGCCCGCGCCTGCGCCCGGATGGCCAACCCGGGCGGCCTGAAGCCCGATCACGGCGAGGCGGCGAAACGGATCATCGCCGCCATGGCCGCGGAGCCCGAACTGGTCCGCGGCCGGGGCGAGTTCGATACGGTCGCCATCACCGCCGGCAACAGCGCTTTCATCACCAAGGTGGGCGCCGAAGGGGTTTCGGCGGGCATCGTTCCCGCCAAGGGCATCGGCATTGCCGTCAAGATCGACGACGGCGGACGGCGCGCGGCGGACGTGGTGATGACCAATATCCTGGATTCGATCGGCGTGCTCGACCAAAACGCCCGCAATGCCCTCGCGCCGTGGCTCGCGGCGCCCGTGCTGAATACGCTCGGCAACCGGGTCGGTGAGGTGCGGGTGTCGGAAGTGCTCAAGGATGGATTGACGGCCCTGGCGAGAAATGCGGGCTAGTCCTCTTCCGAATATTCCGGCGGGGTGTCCCGGTACGCTTCCATCCGGGTCCGGAGGACCGGATCACCGTGGACGTGCTCGGGGAGATCTTCGACGGGACCGCCCGGCGTCAGCGGCCGGGCCGGAAAACGGCCGAGATTGATCTGGCGGTCGTACATCAGGATGGCCCCGGCGACGCCCACATTGACGCAGAAGCCGGTCGGGATTTTGACCGTATAGGCGCAGCGCTCGAGGATGCCGCCGGACAGCTCGCCCCGCTCCGGTCCCAGAATGTAGGCCGCCCGGCGGGGATGACGGAAGCTGGGCAGCTCCGCCGCCCCGTCCAGCAGCTCCACGCCCACCAGATCGCACCCTTGGGGCAGCAGCAGCGACGAGATATCCGGAAAGCTGTAGAACGGTACGTGGCCCGGCGCGTCCGATGTATCGGACCGGCCGCCGTCACGGCGCTGATAGACCGCGCCGACGGTGAACACGAACGATGCGCCGAAGGCATGGGCGGTGCGGAACAGGCCGCCCACGTTCATCGCCTTGGAAACACCCTCGACGCCGATCCCGAAATAGCCGCGCATACGCTTTCCTTAACTCATGCCGCCCGATAGGTTGGACCTCCGACTAAATAGCACGGCACGGCCGGAACGCCTCACCCTATGTCCGACGACGACGTTCGCGCCCAATACGACGCCTATCCCTACCCGAACCGCGATCCGGCGGACGAGACAGGCCCGGCGCTCATCGGCTCGCCCGGCAACCTTCTCGAGGTCAATCACCATGCGTTCGGCGGGCGGCTCGACCTCGGCAGCCCCCTCAAGGTGCTGGTGGCCGGCGGCGGCACCGGCGACGGCGCGGTTGCTCTCGCCCAGCAACTGGCCGATGCGGGCAGCCCAGCCGGGATCACCTATGTCGACGTGTCCCGCGCGGCCCGGGAAATCGCCGAGGCCCGGGCGGCGGCACGCGGCCTCGCCAATATCACGTTCCACACCTTGTCCCTGTTGGACGCGGCGGATCAGGGGTGGGAGCCGTTCGATTACGTGGATTGCTGCGGCGTACTCCATCATCTGGACGATCCGCAGGCGGGATTGAGCGCGCTCGCCTCCGTCCTCTCGCCGGCGGGCGGCATGGGTGTCATGGTCTACGGCGAGCTGGGCCGTACCGGGGTCTATGATCTTCAGGCGGCGCTGAAGACGCTGAAGCCGCATGGAACACCCGCCGACCGGGTGAGGTACGCCCGGCACCTGCTCGCCCGCCTGCCGCCCGGCAACCGGTTGCGCACCAATCCGGTGGTCGGCGATCACGAGCGGGGCGATGCCGAGCTCCATGATCTTCTCCTCAATGCCCGGGACCGGGCCTACCGGGTGCCGGAACTGTTCGAACTGGCCGGGAGCGCGGGCCTCGCCATCACCGGGCTCATCAAACCCGTCGAATACGACCCGTCGATCTATTTCGACGACGATGAAACCCTCGGCCGGATCGATGAACTCGACCGGCCGGCGCGGGCGGCGCTGGCCGAGCTCCTCGGCGGCACCCAGAAGACCCATGTCTTCTACGCGGTGCCCCGGGCGCGGGCCAAAACCGCCGTCGCCCGGCCTGCAGCGGACATGGTTCCCGTTCTCTACCAGGTAGGGGCGCGGGCGCTCGCCGAGACCGTCGCGGCCGGCAAATCCATCACGATCCATGTCGCGGGCGCGGCCATCCAGCGCACCCTTCCGCCGGGAGCCGGGGAAATGATCCGCCTGATGGACGGAACCCGGACCCTCGCCACCATTCACCAACGCTTGAGCGAAAGCGATTCCGATCTGGATTGGGAAACCTTCATCGCCATGTTCACGGTGGTTCATGAGGTATTGAACGGGGCAGGCGTTCTGTTCCTCAGGCACGAATCGGTAGGGCTTTAACCGGGATTCCCTCCCTCGCCCCATATGATAGGTTGAAAGGATACCCGGCAACGATGGACGGTTGAGCACATGTGGGAACGGCGTATCAGGACCTATTCCGGACTGCTCGTCGGCATTTTCGTGGTCCTGCACCTGATCAACCATGCGCTGGGCCTGATCTCCATGGAGGCCATGGAGGCCATGCGCAAATTCATGCAGCCGGTCTTCGGGCAGCCCCCCGGCATGCTGGTCCTGCTGCTCGCGCTCCTGGTGCACTTCGTCCTCAGCCTTGCGTCGCTTTATCACCGGTCGACGCTCCGCATGCCGTTTTGGGAAGGCGCGCAGCTGGCCCTCGGCATTTTGATCTTCCCGCTCATCCTCGCCCACATCGCCGGCACCGCCTTGGCCGGCCGGATGCTCGACTTCGACCCGACCTATGAATATGTGATTTCGGCGCTCTGGGTCGCCGATCCGGTCCGCGGCGCCCAGCAGACGGCACTCCTGTTCGTGGTCTGGGGCCACTTCTGCGTCGGCATCCACTTCTGGCTGCGAATCCGGACCTGGTACCGCGCGTGGCTGCCGGTCATCTACGGCGTTGCGGTCGCGATACCCATTCTGTCATTCCTCGGTTTCGCCAATGTCGGTCAGGACCTGCAGGGCATTGCCGATCGCGATCCGGGCTTCCTGAGCCGGGTCTTCAAGCCGATCATCGATTCCGATCCCAACATGGTCGCCGACCTCACCCGCATCGAGCCCAATGGCTGGTATGTGTTCGCGGCAATCCTCGGCTTCGTGCTGCTGGGCCGGCTGGGCCGCCGGTGGCACCGGAACCGGCACGGCACCTACCGGATCACGCTGCCCGGCGGCAACGTGATCACCGCCCCCGTCGGCACCACAATTCTCGACAGCCTCCGGGAAGCGGGGGTTGAACATGCCGCGGTGTGCGGCGGCCGGGGCCGGTGCACCACCTGCCGGGTCCATGTAGGCGACGCGGTCGGACATCTCGACGCCCCCGGAGAGGTTGAGGAGAAGGCCCTGACGCGGGTCGGTCTCGAACCCGAGGTGCGGCTGGCTTGTCAGTGCCGGCCGCGCGAAGACCTTTCCATCACCCCGCTGCTGCCGCCGACGGCCACCGCCGCCCAGGCCAATGCGCGGGGCGGAATCCAGGGGCGGGAACAGGAAGTCGCCTCCATGTTCATCGACCTTCGCGGCTCGACGAAGCTTGGGGAGGAAAAACTGCCCTACGATGTCCTGTTCATCCTCAACCAGTTTTTTGCCGAAATGTCGTCGGCCCTCAGCGAGACCGAAGGACACTACGCCCAGTTTGCCGGCGACGGGTTGATGGCGCTTTATGGAATCGAGGGACCTATCGAGGAAGGGTGCCGAAACGCCATCCGCGGCGCGGCCTCCATGGCCGAGCGCCTCGACCAACTCAACCAGCGATTGGCCCGCGAGGTCAAGGAACCGCTCCGGATGGGGATCGGCATTCATGCCGGCGAGGCGATTGTCGGCACCATGGGCCCGCCGACGGCGCAGAACTTCTCGGCCATCGGCGATACCATCAACACGTCCGCGCGGCTTGAATCGCTGTCCAAGGAGTTCGGGTGCTTTCTGGTGTTGTCGGAGGAAGCGGCCAAAATCGCCGGCGCGGACCTCCGCGCCTTGACGCCGCGGGAAACATCGGTCCGGGGCCGGGACGGCACGGTTTGCGTCTACGCCATCGCCGATCCCCGGACGATCAGCTTCGTCGAAACACCGGCCTGAATGGGGCTCAGACGCAGCGCTTGGAGGCGCTATTCCATTAAATCCAGAACGAAGACCTGCTGCAGGGTCACCGCGCCCCACCTGTCGCTCATCTCCTCATCGGCCAGCTTGAACCCGGCCTCTTCGTACAGGTACCGCGCGGTCTCGAGGCCGTCGAACGTGTGCAATGCGATTGACCGGTAGCCCTGGACCCGGGCGTGTTCGACGGCGATGGAAAGAAGCTGGCGGCCGATGCCGCTGCCCCGCTCCGCCCCGTCGACGATAAACCATCTGAGGAGGGAGCCGCCGCCGGTCACCTCCTCGGCGCCGCCGTCGATGGCGATGGCCGCGACCACCCGGCCATCCCGGCAAACCAGCTTGAAGAGGTCCCGTTGGTGATCGAAACGGCCGAGGAACTCGGCCATCTCCTCCGCCCGGTCCAACTCGAAGGCGCGCCCGAACCCCCAGCCTTCGGCGTAGTAACGGGATTGCAAGGCCAGCACCTCACCCAGGGCGCCCGGGAAATAGTCACGCATGACCAACTTGCCCTTGGTGTCCCGGGGCAGGATCCGATCGACCACCTGCCGGGCGAAGGCGTCGGTCAGGGCTTGCGGATCGGTGAGCAGCCTGTACCAGACCGCGGCGGCCAGCTGATCGGCGGCGGCCTCCATATCGAAATCTTCGGGAAGCGCGCCGCCTTCGACCCCGCGGCGGAACGGCGCGGTGATCACGCCCCGCCGGCCGACCAGCAGATTGTTGTAAAGCGCCTCGGCGGCGGCCGGTTCCGATTGGGCGTCGGCGATCAGGCCGGCGAGAATTCGGGACGCCGGGGTCCTGCGGAAGATGCGAAACGCGTTTCGGAGGATCTCGGTCAGGGCGTCGCGCGGGTCCTCGGCCCCCGAGGCCAATTCGTGGCTCGGCACCATGCGGGCGTAGGCCTCGGCCATCAGATCCGGCTTGGTCGGCCACCAGCGGTAGATGGTTTGCTTGCCCACACCGGCCGCCGCGGCGACGTGCTCGATCCGGGTCTTGTTGTAGCCCTCGGATTCCACAAGAGGCGCCACCGCGTCGAGGATGGCTTCCTTTTTCTCTGGGGATCGTGTCCGCGCCATGTTCCGTCCTCCCTCTTGCATTAAAAATACGGTACGTTTCGTATCGTTCAAAGCAAAAAAATAGACGAAATCCGGATTCCGGGCGGCGGCATGGAGCCCGCGATTGGCCCAACGGCTGTGGGGCCGCCTAGAGCCGATCTAGGTGCGGAATTAATCGGTGTTCATGAGGCGGCGATCATGAAGCCGCCGGGGCCGGCTCGGGCTCGACCGGTTTGTCCTTGATCGGCAGGTGGAGCACCGCCGACAGCAGTCCAAGCAGGATCGAAAGCTGCCAGATCAGGTCGTAGTCGCCGCGGGTATCGAACAGGAAGCCGCCGAGCCACAGCGAGGTGAACGAGCCGAGCTGGTGGCTGGCGAAGACGATACCGGCGAGCGTCGCGAGGTACCTGAGCCCGAAAATCTGGCCGACCAATCCGTTGGTCAACGGCACCGTCGCCAGCCACAGGAACCCGAGCATGAACGAGAACACCAGCACCGATGTCGCCGACAGGGGCACCAGCAGGAAGCCGGCGAATACCAGCGCCCGCAGGAAGTAGAGCGTGCTCAACAGGTACTTCTTCGAATATTTGTCGCCCAGCCAGCCGAACAGCAGCGTGCCCACCAGGTTGGTGAGCCCGATGACGCTGATCGACACGCCCGGCAGCCAATCGGGCAGCCCCGCGGTTCGGATGAAGTTGGGGAAGTGCCCCATGATGAACATCACGTGGAAACCGCAGACATAAAACCCGGCCGTAAGATAGAGATAACCCGAATGCTTGAGCGCCTTGTTGAGCGCCGCGCCCAAGGTTTCCGCCGCCTGCCGGCCCGCCGAATGGTCCGTCGACCTGCCCTTCAGGGTGAACGCCAGCGGGATGATCACCACCAGCATCAACGCCAGGATCACGATGGCGTCGACCCAGCCGAAGGCGTTGATGGTCAGCTGATTGATCGGCGCGATGACGATCTGGCCGCCGGTCCCGGCCGACGAGGCCAAACCGAAGAACAGGCTCCGCCGGTGCGCGGGCACGTTGCGCGCCACCACCGACAGCAGCACCGCCCAGGTGGTGCCGGCGCCGGCGACGCCGATGATGATGCCGGTGGAGAGATGGAGCTCCCAGATGCTGTCGGCATTGGCCAGCATGAACAGCCCCAACACCTGAGCCGCCGCGGTCACGCCGATGACCCGGCCGGAGCCGTATTTGTCGGCGATGGCGCCGACCAGCGGCTGTGACAGCCCCCACAGCAGGTTCTGGATGGCGAGCGAGATGGAAAATGCCGTGAGCCCGATGCCGAAGGTCTCGGCGATGGGCTGCTGGAACAAGCCGAAGCTCTGGCGCATCCCCATGGACAGCGCCAGGACGAGGCTGGCCAGCAAAGTGATGGTGATCGCGCGGCGCATGGTGACAGCTTGCATGGGTCCGCCTATTCAGCCGGCGCCGGGATGCGCCTTATCGGCGCTTCGTTGATGGGCATGTGGAGCAGGGCGGCGGCCACGCCGAGGACAATGGCGATCTGCCAGACCAAATCGTAGGACCCGGTCCGATCGAAGATCAGGCCCGCCCCGTAGATGCCGAGGAATGCTCCCAGCTGGTGGCTCGCGAAGACGATTCCCGACAGGGTCGCCAGATACTTGACCCCGAAAACCTGCCCGACGATGCCGTTGGTCAACGGCACCGTGCCGAGCCACAGGAAACCGATGGCCGCAGAGAAAATAATCACGCTGACCGGCGAAATCGGCACCAGCAGAAAGATGGTGAAAATAATGGAACGCATCAGATACAGGCCGCTCAGCAGCCGCTTCTTCGAGTACTTTCCGCCCAAATAGCCCGCCGTCAACGTACCGAAGAAATTGCTGGCGCCGATGGTGAACAATGCCCAGGCGCCGAGCCCTTCGAATCCCAGCGTATTCAGCCAGTTGGGAAGGTGAACGCTGACGGTGAAAACCTGGAAGCCGCAGACGAAGAAGCCGGCGGTGAGGTAGAGATAGCCTGAATGGCTGCGGGCCTCGTTGACCGCCTCGGTGACGCTGTTGGCGCCGCCCTCTTCCTCGGTGACGTCCGCCGCCTTGCCGGTCATCACCAGTCCCAAGGGCACGAACAGCAGGATCATGGAGGCCATGATCATCATCGCCACCGACCAGCCGAACTGGTCGATCAGGGTTTGGCTGATGGGCGCCATGGTGATCTGGCCGCCGGTCCCCATGGCGGTAGCGATGCCATAGATCATGCTCCGCTTCTCGGGCGCCGTGTTGCGGGCGATGACCGCCAGGATCACCGCGAAGGTGGTGCCGGACCCGGCAAATCCGACCGCCAATCCGGCGCCGGTATAGAGATCCCAGGCTGAATCCGCGTTGGCGATCAGCCACAGGCCCCACGCGTACACCAGCCCGGAGACCGCGATGGTCCTGCCCGAGCCGTATTTGTCGGCGATGGCGCCGACCAGCGGCTGGCTCAAGCCCCAGAACAGGTGCTGGATGGCGAGCGCGAGCGAAATGACGGCGACCTCATTGTTGAACAGCTCCTCGGCGATCGGCCCGACAAACAGGCCGAAGCTGTTCCGGTTGCCCATGGAAACGAGCAGGATCAGGCAACCGGCAATGAGGACAACAAACGTGCGGCGGGTCACGGCGGACACTCCTGAAGCGTCGGCCCCTCGTTTGACCAATGGGCGATAAAACTTGTTGGGGTCGCGAACGGTCTCACGATGACCGACGGATGGCCGCTTTGCAAGCCGGACCCCGCGCGGTAATCTCCGCCGATCGCCCGGAACGGGCGCACCGAAATATGACGGCCCACCAGGGAGCCATTCGATGAAAAAAGTTTACCCCGACGCCAATTCGGCGCTCGATGGCCTGCTGTTCGACGGCATGATGGTCATGGCCGGCGGGTTCGGCCTTTGCGGCATCCCCGAACACCTGATCGCCGCACTCAGGGACGCCGGAACCAAGAACATCACCGCCGTATCCAACAATGCCGGCATCGACGGCGAGGGCTTGGGACTGCTCCTGGACACCCATCAGATCACCAAAATGATCTCGTCTTATGTCGGCGAGAACAAAACCTTCGAGAAGCAGTTCCTCGACGGTGAGCTGGAAGTGGAGTTCAACCCGCAGGGTACGCTGGCCGAGCGCATCCGGGCCGGCGGCGCCGGCATTCCCGCCTTCTACACCAAGACCGGCTACGGCACCCAGATCGGCGAAGGCAAGGAAGCCCGGCGGTTCGGCGACGATCACTACATCATGGAGACCGGGCTGATCGCCGACCTGTCCATCATCAAGGCGTGGAAGGGCGACGCGGAAGGCAATCTGATCTACCGGAAGACGTCCAGGAACTTCAACGCGCCCATGGCCACCGCCGGCAAGGTGACCGTCGTCGAGGTCGAGGAACTGGTCGAGGTGGGGAAACTGGACCCGGATATGATCCACACGCCGGGCATTTTCGTTCAGCGGATCATCGAGGGCGACGATTTCGAGAAAAAGATCGAGCAACTGACCACCCGGCCCCGGCCGGAAGCGGCGGAATAGAAGACGGGGAGGAAACAGGACATGGCTTGGGACAGAAACCAGATGGCCGCGCGGGCGGCGCAAAACCTCGAAGACGGCTTCTACGTCAATCTCGGTATCGGCATTCCGACCTTGGTCTCCAACTTCGTTCCCAAGGGGATGACCGTCAGCCTGCAGAGTGAAAACGGCATGCTGGGCATCGGCCCGTTCCCGTACGAGGGCGATGAGGACCCGGACCTGATCAATGCCGGCAAACAAACGGTGACCGAACTGCCGCAAACCTCGTACTTCGACAGCGCCCAGAGCTTTGGGATGATCCGGGGCGGCCATATCGACCTCGCCATCCTCGGCGCCATGCAGGTCGCCCACAACGGCGATCTCGCCAACTGGATGATCCCCGGCAAGATGGTCAAGGGCATGGGCGGCGCCATGGATCTGGTGGCGGGCGTCAAGAAGGTGGTGGTGGTGATGGACCACACGGCCAAGGACGGCTCGTCCAAGTTCCTCGAACGCTGCAACCTGCCGCTTACCGGCACGCAGGTGGTCGATCAGCTGATTACCGATCTGGGCGTCTTCGAGATCGACAAGCGGGCCGGTCACGCGACACTGGTGGAACTCGCCGACGGCGTCGATCTCGAGGAAGTCAACGCCAAGACCGAGGCCTCTTTCGACATCGCGCCGGCCCTGAAGGCGGCTTAACCCCTGCCGGAACCGGCGCCTCCGCCATCGTTGGGCCGAGAATCCGCTCTGCCGCCGGCGATCCGCGGCGCATTGTGGATGCTGCTCGCCGGCGTCCTGTTCTCATTCATGAGCCTGTCGATCCGCTTCGCGGTGCAGGAGGTGCATGTCCTGCAGACGGTATTCTTTCGCAACATCGTCAACCTGCTGATCATGCTGCCGCTGTTCTGGCACATCGGATTCGAACACTTGAGAACGAAGCGGCCGGTGATACACGGCCTTCGCGGCCTGTCGGCCGTCGGCTCGCAGTTCCTGTGGTTCACCGGCATTTCACTGATCCCCTTGGCGACGGCGACGTCCCTGACCTTTACCGCGCCGCTGTTCGCCACCTTGGGCGCAGCCCTGTTTCTGCCCGAAGTGGTGCGCCTCCGGCGCTGGATCGCCGTCTTCGCCGGCTTCATCGGCACACTGATCATTCTCAGGCCGGGTATCGAGGCCGTTTCGGTCCCGGCGCTGATGATGATCGGCGGCGCCGTGTTCGTCGCGACGTCGACCCTGCTCATCAAGACGCTGAGCCGCACCGAGCACCCCGACACCATCGTCTTCTATTTGGCGGTGGTTTCGACGCCCATCTCCCTGGTGCCGGCGATGCTGGTCTGGACCTGGCCGCCCATCGAGACTTGGTTTTGGCTGATCATGATCGGCGTGACGGCAACCGCCGCACACCAGGCCATGACCCGCTCCTTTGCAGCCGCCGACGCAAGCGCCGTGCTGCCCTACGATTATTCGCGGCTGATCTTCACCTCGATTTTAGCTTTCTTCGCCTTCGCCGAGATCCCCGATATCTGGACCTGGGTCGGCGGCGGGGTAATCTTCCTTTCCAGTCTCTATATCTCCCGGCGGGAGGCCAAAGCGGCCAAAACGGAAGGCCTGCCCACGACCAAGGCAGCCACCCAGGACAGCACCTAACCGGCGATACCGTCGATAAACCGGGCGAGCGCCACGTCGCGCGCCGAGAGTCCACCCGCGTCGTGGGTGGAAAGGGTGATCTCGACCCGGTTGTAGACGTTGAACCATTCGGGATGATGGTCCGCCTGATCGGCCTTGATCGCCACCCGGGTCATGAAGCCGAAGGCCTCGTTGAAATCGGAAAACGTCAGCGTTCGTTGGATCGCATCCCGGCCGTCCACCTCGGACCAGCCGCTGAGTTCGGCAAGCGCCGCCGCGCGTTCGTCGGACGTCAGCTTCTCAACCATCGGCGTCTCCTCAAGTAATTTCCGGTTCGATTGCGGTCATTCAGGACTCGCACGGGTTGGCTGCAAGATCAAGCGAGACTAGGTAAGATATCGCCATGGCCGCGCAAAACCCGCATGCCGATGCCGACCGGATCGCCGAGATCGCGGCCGAAGAGCTGACGAAACTGCCGGAACCCTTCCGGAGCTGCGTCAACAACGTGGCGTTCTTCGTCAACGATTTCGCCGATCCCGAGATCCTGGATGACATGGGCATCGAGAGCCCCTACGACCTCCTGGGCCTCTATTCGGGCGTCTCCATGGACGTCGCCAGCGTCAACGACGTCGCCCACGATCTGGACCGCGTCTTCCTCTACCGCCGGCCGTTGCTGGCCTACATCGAGGACACGGGTGAAGAACTGGCGCACGCGGTCCGCCATGTGCTGATCCACGAGATCGGCCACCACTTCGGCTTCTCCGACGAAGACATGGAAGCCATCGAATCGGCGGGCTAGCGTAATAGCGCCGTCACCCGCTTCCTCAATTCGGGCAGCAACTCCCTCTCGAACCAGGGGTTTTTCTTCTGCCAGCCGGTGGTGCGCCAACTCGGGTGCGGCGTTGGAATGCGGCCGGGCAGATAAGCCCGCCAGTTGGCGACGGTTGCGGTCAGCGTCTTCCCGGCCCGATCCCCCAGGTAGTAGCCTTGCGCATACATGCCGACCAGCAACCTCAGTTCGATATTGGGGAGGTGGGCAAAGATCGGCGCGTGCCATTCGGGCCGGGGCGGCTTGTCGCCGCCGCGCTCGAACCGGCCGGGATAGCAAAACCCCATGGGCACGATGGCGATCCGCGCGGGGTCGTAGAACGTCTCCTTGTCCATCCGCAGCCAGGCCCTGAGCCGGTCGCCGGAGGCATCGTTCCACGGTATTCCGCTCTCGTGCACCTTGGTGCCCGGGGCCTGCCCGATGATGGCGATGCGGGCGCCCCGCCCGGCCCGCACCACCGGCCGGGGACCCAGCGGCAGATGCGCCTCGCAGATTCGGCAGGCCTCGACCCTTTCCAGCAGCTGATCCAAATTGCCCTTAGCCATTTGGCCCATCCCGCCCCGGCGCAAGGGGGTAGTCCGCGATGACCTCGTAGTGGGCGCCCTTTTTGCTGAGATGGCTCCGAAACAGCTGGAACGACGGCGGCGTGAAGGGCGTCAGCCGAAGGCCGTCATGGGCCTGGAGATAGGGCTGTACGCCGGCCAGCGGCGCACGCTTGAGGCGCGCCAACGTCACATGCGGCTTGAACTTTCTGGTTTCGGCCGGCCCGCCGGCCTGCGCCACGGCCGTTTCGATGCGGTCGCGAAGCGCCGACAAGGGATCATCGGGCGCCACGCCCGCCCAAACGGCGCGCACCTTGTTGCGGCTCTCGAAACATCCGATTCCCTCGATGGCGACATTCGGCGGCGCGCCGCGCACCGCCGACAGCGCCGCATCCACATCCTCGGCCATCCCCTCATCGACCTCGCCGATGAATTTGAGGGTCACGTGATAGTCCCGGGGCTCCACCCAGCGGGCGCCCTGGAGTCCGGCCCGAAGCCCGGCCAGCCGCTCCCGGAGGCTCTCGGGCAGCGCGATTCCGGCGAATATCCGCAGCATGCGCCCGGCCTAGAGGAAAAGAGTGAGTACGCCGGTATAGGCGTAGAGGCGGTCATTGGAAATCTCGCCATTGGCATAGAAGCCGATGACCGGCACGTCGCCCAACGCCTCGGCGACGATCTCCATCTCCTTGTTCAGCCCATCGAATGTATTGGGTCCGCGGGCGATGCAGGAAACATAGACCGCGCCTTTGGCCGCGCCGCCGGCACGGGACACGAGCCCGGCGGTCATGTTGCGAAGGTCTTCCTCGGCGGCCTTGGGATCCCGGCGGACGAACATCAGCCGGTCGCCGGGCTCTACGGTTTCGGCGATGGCCAAAAGGCCGCGCTCGGCATCCAGCCCGATCAGATTGCGGACCAGATAGTCGCCGGTGTCACTGCCGCTGACCGGAATGGCCGCGTGGATCAGCCCGGCGAGACGTTCCAGATCCTCGGCCAACTCGCGGCCCACGTCGTCGACGAAAACCTCATAGGCCGGGCGGCCGTCGAGCTCGACGATGATGTTGTCCTCGCATTGGGTGATTTCATGAATGCCGGCCACCGGCGAACAGCCCTGGCTCAGCGATGTCGCCACCGCCACGTCCGGCGCGAACACCACCCCGGACACGCCGCCGCCGGTAACGCCGTTGGCGATCTGGTGGTCGGCCCGGTTGGACGCGGTCAGGCCGCCGACCAGAAACCCCTGCCCCTGGTCGGTGAGCGCCCGGATCAGCGCCGGCGTCCCGGGTGCCCGGCTATCGGCATGGACCAGGCCGAACGCCGGGCCGCTCAACAGGCTAGACGGGCCCGGCGCCGCTATCCCGGCAAAGTCCTCGGGGGCGATGTGCGGGCAGACCGCGAACGCGCCGTCCGCCATGTCGGCCACCATCACCGCCAACGCCGGCTCGTCGAAGAAGGCCCGCGGGCCGGCGACAACCCCCATGCCGATGCTGCCGACCCAGTCCCGGATACCGGTGCCGTCGCGGAGCGCCGCCTCGATTTGGTGCAAATGATCCGCGTGATGTTCGGTGGCGTAGACGAATCCCGGCCCCGAAACCCCGTCCAGGGACCCCAGCGCGCGAAGGCACTCGACAACGGCGTCCTGCCATTCGCCGGCGGCGTGCGTGCTTTCGAACATCCTAGCGGCTCCCCTGGTTTTCCGCTTGGCCGCCGGGAGCCGAGTTGATGAGCTTGATCACCGACGGCAGCATTCGCTCGACGATGACATCGACCCCGGCGGCGTTGGGATGGATGCCGTCCGGCTGGTTCAGCTCCCGCTCCGCCGCCACCCCGTCGAGAAAGAACGGATACAGCAGCGCCGAATGTTTGGCCGCCACTTCGGGGAACACCGCATTGAACTCGGCGCCGAATTCCCGGCCCAGGTTGGGCGGCGCCATCATGCCGGCAACCATCGCCGGAATTTTCTTGTCCGAAAGCTTCTTCAAGATCGCGTCCATATTCGACCGGGTTTCCGCCGGTTCCAGGCCGCGAAGCCCGTCATTCCCGCCGAGCGCCACGATGGCGACATTCGGCTTGTCGGCGAGCGCCCAATCGAGCCGCGCCAACCCGCCGGCGGTGGTGTCGCCGGAAACCCCGGCGTCGATGACCTCCACCTGGTACCCTTCGGCAAGCAGCGCCCGGGCGAGCTTGGTGGTGAATGCATCCTCCTTGGGCAACCCGAATCCCGCGGTCAGGCTGTCGCCGAGCGCCAATAGACGGACGGAATCGGCTGCGTCTCCCGTTCTGGCCATCAGTAAAAAGGCAGCGAGAAGCACGAAAACCGGCGAGATAGCCCTTGCCCGGGGCGAAATCCCCGACCTATTTAAGCCCTTAAATTCCATATGCGGTGTTTACGATGAATGCGCCCGATAAGATGTCCACGAATATTCATACCAATTTGGCCGAAAAAGCGACCGACTCAATGACTGCCAATGGGACCGCCGAAGGGACCGCCGATAGCGCCGATCTTTCGATCCTCATGGATGATGTGCGGCTCACCCTGACCAGCGCCGCGGGAGAGGTCAATATTCTTCGCGGCCTTGATCTCCGTGTTGCGGCGGGCGAAGCCATCGGTGTCGTCGGCCCGTCCGGCGGCGGCAAGTCGACCATGATCATGATCATTGCCGGGCTGGAACGGGCCACCTCGGGCATTGTGAAGACCGCGGGCGTCGATCTCGCCTCGTTGAGCGAAGACGATCTGGCGCTCTTCCGCCGCGACCGGATCGGCATCGTGTTTCAGGATTTTCACCTCATCCCGATCATGACGGCGCTGGAAAACGTCGCCGTGCCGCTGGAGTTTGCCGGCAAACCGGACGCCTTCGCCGTGGCCGAAGCACAACTGGAAGCCGTGGGGCTCGGCCATCGTCTGACCCACTACCCCGGCCAATTGTCGGGCGGCGAGCAGCAGCGCGTGGCGCTCGCCCGGGCTTTTGCCGTCGAGCCGGCGATCCTGCTCGCCGATGAGCCCACCGGCAATCTGGATCGCGCGACCGGCACGGCGGTGATGGACCTGCTGTTCGACCTGCATGACCGGTCGGGAACGACCCTCGTGCTGATCAGTCACGATCCCAAGCTGGCGGCCCGATGCGACCGTATCGTCACGCTTACCGACGGCCGGATCGTCGGCGAGGAGATTCCGGCCCACGCGCAAGACCGCGGTCCGGAACAGGGGGTCGCCTCCGCATGAGCAACCTGGCGCTCGCCGCCCGTTTCGCCCGCCGTGAGCTCCGTGGCGGCCTCCGGGGATTCCGGGTCTTCGTCATCTGTCTGACCCTCGGCGTCGCGGCCATCGCCGGGGTGGGCAGCGTCTCGGAATCGGTAACCGGCGGCATCGAGCGCGATGCGCGGAGCCTCCTCGGCGGCGACATCTCGCTGCGCCTGCTGCACCGTCCCGTCACGGCGGCGCAGCGCAGCTATATTTCGGACCGGGGCGATCTGTCCGAAGTCATCGAGATGCGCGCCATGGCCCGCTCCGCAGGTGACCGGGCCGCCAAACGTTCCCTGGTCGAACTCAAGGCGGTCGACGGCGCCTATCCCCTGGTCGGCACCCTGGAAACCGAGTCGGGCGAGGAACTCGGAGCCGTATTGGCCCGGAGGGACGGCCTCTGGGGCGCGGCGGTGGAGCAAAACCTGCTCGCCAAGCTTGGTCTCGAGATCGGCGGCGAACTCCGCATCGGAGAAGCCACCTTCCGGATCAATTCCGTCATCGAGCGGGAGCCGGACCGGGTGGCCACGATCATGAGCTTCGGCCCGCGGGTGATGGTCCCCAAGGCGGGCCTGGAGGAAACCGGCCTCATCCAGCCGGGCAGTTTGATCCGCTACCGCTATCGGATCGCCATCGACGAGAACGCCGACGTGAAGGCATGGGTGGATGACGTCAACCAGGCGTTCCCCGAGGCCGGCTGGCGGGTCAACGACCGCTCCCGCGCCGCACCGGGCCTGCAGCGCTTCATCGACCGGCTGACCCTGTTCCTGGGCTTCGTCGGCCTGACCACCCTCCTGGTGGGCGGGATCGGCGTTTCCAACGCCGTCGGCAGCTATCTCGACGGCAAGACGTCCGTCATCGCCACCTTCAAGTGCCTGGGCGCCCCGGCGAACCTGGTGTT
The DNA here is from genome assembly GCA_965207535.1 of Rhodospirillales bacterium. Taxonomy (GTDB): domain Bacteria; phylum Pseudomonadota; class Alphaproteobacteria; order Rhodospirillales; family UBA2165; genus JAJDXO01. The sequence goes on from CBDBMR010000017.1 coordinate 483,756, forward strand.
CAAGATCTATCTGATCCAGGTCCTTGTGCTGGCGCTGCTCGGAATACTCCTGGGCGTCGTCATCGGCGGGGTTGCGCCGATGCTTGCCGGCAGCGCCCTCAACGATCTGCTGCCGGTGGAGCTGACCGTCGCCTTGTTCCCCAAGTCATTGATTTTGGCCGCGATTTTCGGCGTGTTGGTGTCTCTCACATTTGCGCTTTGGCCCTTGGCGCGCACCCAGGACATTCCCCCCACGCACCTTTTCCGGGCCAAGGTGGCGGCGGAAAAAGCGTGGCCGCACAGGGGCTACGTGACCGCCACCGCGGTCACCGCCGTGCTGCTGGCGGGCCTGATCATCGCCACCGCCGACCGCGCCAATTTCGCCATGTGGTTCGTCGGCGGCGCGGCTGTCGCCCTCTTGTTGCTGAAGGGCGCTTCGATGCTGGTGATCAAGGGCGCATCGAAACTCAACAACATCCGCCAGACCGAATTGCGCCTCGCCATTTCGAACCTCCACCGGCCCGGAGCCACGACGGGCAGCGTGGTCGTGTCCCTCGGGCTCGGGCTGACGGTGCTGGTGGCCATCGCCCTGATCGAAGGCAATATCTCCCGTCAGGTCAACGAACGCCTGCCCGATCAGGCGCCGGCCTTCTTTTTTCTCGATATTCAGCCGACACAGGTCGCGGCCTTCGACCGGACGGTGAACGGCGTCGAAGGCACCGGAGACTTCATGCGCTCGGCCACCTTGCGCGGGCGCATCGTCCGCATCGACGGGGATCCGGTGAACCGGCGGCGGATCGGTTCAGGATCCCGATGGGCGGTCCGCGGCGACCGGGCGCTCACCTACTCGGCGGTCCCCCTGGAGGGATCCAAGATCGTCGCCGGCGAGTGGTGGCCCGCCGATTACAGCGGTCCGCCCAAGATTTCGCTGGACGAGGAAATCGCCCGGGACTTCGGCGTCGGTCTCGGCGACACGCTGACCCTCAATATCCTGGGCCGGGAGGTCACGGCGGAAATCGCCTCGCTCCGGGAGATCGACTGGCGGAGCCTGCGGTTCGATTTCGCCATAATTTTCGCGCCCGGGACGTTGGAGAACGCGCCCCACACCCATATCGCCGCCATTCAGGCGCCGAAAAGCCTGGAAGACCGGATCGAAGCCTCGGTCTCCGACCGGTTCGCCAATATTTCCGTGGTGCGGGTCCGCGAAGCCCTTCAGGCGGCAGCCAACATCGTCGCCGGCGTCGGCACCGCGGTGCGCGCCACCGCCTCCATCACCATCGTCGCCGGCGCCATCGTGCTGGCGGGCGCGGTGGCGGCGGGACGGCGGCGGCGGATATATGATGCGGTGGTGTTCAAGGTATTGGGCGCGACCCGGGCCTCGGTCACCCGCGCCTTCCTGATCGAGTATGGATTGTTGGGCCTCGCCACCGGGCTCATCGCGGCGGTGATCGGGTCCGTTACCGCCTGGGCGGTGGTCGTTTTCATGATGGAGGCCGACTGGGTGTTTATTCCGGAAACCGTCGCCGTCACACTCGCCCTCTGTCTTGCGGTAACGCTGTTTATCGGCTTCGCGGGCACCTGGCGGGCCTTGGGCCAGAAGGCGGGACCCCTGCTGCGCAACGAATGAGCTCACTCGCGGGGATGAAATTTCATCATATTTTATCGGGGTTTGTCCGCATTAAATCTGCGTAAGGGGGACCGGTTTCCCTTGATACGGAATCGAATTCTGACATATTAAGGACCACGGAAATCCGCCCATGCGGGCGGGTGGACCATGAGAAATTTCAGAGGGTTGTAAAAAATGGCTTTCGGACGGGACAACAATCCGTTTGGCGCACGGCGCATGACCACGGCGCAGGCCGAAGCGGCGCAAATCGATGTTGGCCTTCGGCAATATATGCTGCGGGTCTACAACTACATGGCGTCCGGCGTGGCGCTGACCGGCATCGTGGCGGCGGCCACGGTTCAGTCGGAAACCGTGATGCAGGCGATCTTCGGCACCCCGCTCCAGTGGCTGGTGATGCTGTCGCCGCTGGCTTTCGTGCTGGTGCTGTCGTTCGGCATCAACAAGATGAAGGCGTCGACCGCGCAGGCCGTGTTCTGGCTGTTCGCCGCGGTCATGGGCCTGTCGCTCAGCGCCATTTTCGTGGTTTTCACCGGCACGAGCATCGCCCGGGTATTCTTCATCACCGCCGGCATGTTCGCGGCCATGAGCCTCTACGGCTACACCACCAAGCGCGATTTGTCCGGTCTCGGCTCCTTCCTGTTCATGGGACTGATCGGCATCATCATCGCGAGCGTGGTGAACCTTTTCCTGGCCTCGTCGGCGCTGCACTTCGTGATCTCGGTGATCGGCGTCCTGGTGTTCGTCGGCCTCACCGCCTACGACACCCAGAAGATCCGCAACGAGTACAACGAGTTCGACAGCGGCGAGATCGCCACCAAGAAAGCGGTATACGGCGCGGTCCGGCTGTACCTCGATTTCATCAACCTGTTCATCATGCTGCTGCACCTGTTCGGTAACCGGAATTAGCGCGGCAGGATTCTCGAATGGAAAGGGCCCGGTTTGAACCGGGCCCTTTTTTCGTTTGATATCAGGCCTTTGTTTTACGCCGACAGGATTTCCCGCGCGGCATTGAGCTGACTCATCCGCTGGTGCGAGCCCATTTCGCCGTCCGGATGATGGATGGTCGCCAACATCCGGAAGCGGGCGGTGACCATCGAGCGGTCGGGCCGCTCCGCCGGCGGGAAGCCGAGAATATGGAGGGCATCGGCCCGCGACTTCACGCCGTCGCTCAACGGGGAGAACGACAACGCCGAGACGGTGGCCTTGAGGCGTTCCAGTTCGGACTCGGCCGCCACCGGCGCGCCGGGCTCGGCATTGGGGTCCTCGAGGCTGAGTTCTAGATCGCCGGAATCCATGGCGAGCGCGATGCCGAGCGCGCGGCGGACGAAGGACGGATCGTAGCCCGCCGACAGACGCATCTGCAGGCGCGGCTTGCGGCGCCATGGCTTGCCCTTGGACGGGCCCGACTTGAGCACCGTCTCCTCCCGATCGCCTGGCGGCGGCCCGCCGGGGTCGGGGGCATTGCGGATGGCCTCGAAGGGCAGCAGGATCAGAACCGAGCGCGCCAGATCGGCGACATTGACCCGCCGCCGCGCCGCGAGGTCCGTCACGCGGTCGCGAAATTCACTGGAGCACGGGATGGTGTATGGCTGTTTCCGCGGCGTATTGGTCATTGGCGCCCCAACAATTAATTCCTGGTGCCGGGTTTTGCAGCCAACCCGCCGGGCCGGCCGGCGGCCCGACGACCACCGGCACGCCGGAGTCAACTACCATTGTGGTTAACAAGTGGTTTATGTGTGTGAGCGGGGTCTGCCGGCGGTCGCCGGCACATCCCTGCCGGAACCCGTGATAAACCGCTGTTCCCAAACGAAAAGGGCCGGCGACGGCCGGCCCTCCGCCCAATCCGCGGCCGGTTCGCCTGGCCCGTATTTCCCGCCAGGGTCATGGTCTGCGCGGCTCTGGCGGGAAATGCGGGCTAACTGCTCGGGTTCGGGCAGGCCGCGGCGCCCTTGATGGGTCCGTGGTTCTCGCCCTGCACCAGAACGGCGCAGCCTTGGCCGTCGGCGAGGCCGGCGGGCACGGTCACCGAGACGGGCGCACCGGTCCAGTCGCCGACGCGTTTCAGTTCGGTGACGATGTTGAAGTTGGTGAGCGTCTTGCCGTGATTTTCGCCGCGCAGCACCCGGGTGGTCTGCTTGCGGACAAAGCGGACGAACCAGATACCGCCGCCCGGTTTCGCCTCACCCTTGACCGACACGGCGAGCCCGCCCGCGGCCGGCGTTACCTGAACGTCCAGCCGTTCGCTGCGTTCCTTGGCGATCCGTTTGAGGGTCCGGCGGACGGCGCCGCGGCGGGAGCCCACCTCGAACGCCCGGCCGTCGATGACCATCTGCGGCGTATAGACCTGCCCCTTCGGCAGACGGCCGGCATAGCCCCGCTGACGATCCGTGTATTCGCGCTTGGAGAAGCGGTCCTTCCACTTGCCGGCGCGGCCATAGACCAGTTCGTCCCAGTAATCGACGTGGTACTCGAGCGCGATCAGGTCCTTCCGCTTGGCCAACTCGCCGAGATATACCTCGGCCGGCGGGCACGAGTAGCAGCTCTGGGAGGTGAACAGCTCGACCACCGTCGGCCGCGACGCATCGGCGGCAGCCGCCGGCTCGTGCGAACCGGTGAGAGCGGCGGCCCCGGCGGCGATCGCGGCGCCGGCAACGGTTAGAGAGAACAGGGTGCGTTTCATGTGTTTCATGGTGGCTCCAGTCTACTCCCGCTTTCGTCAACTGGACCAATAACGCTTCGGTGAGCCTCGTATTCCACCCGCGGGCCCGGTTCTTTCGACCGGTCACACAAATGTCAGGAAGCGGACCTACTCGGTCGGTCCCCCTGCCTCCTGCCAGGCGGCAAACCCGCCGGCGATATGGCTGACCTTCTCCACCCCCATATCCTTCAGGGTCTTGGCCGCCAACGCCGACCGGCCGCCTGAACCGCAATAGAGGACCAGATGCTTGCCGCTGGCCAGCGCCGGGTTGTGCATCGGACCCTCGGGATCGACGATGAACTCCAGGAAACCGCGCGGGGCGTGGACGGAATGTTTGATGGCGCCCCGTTGATGCTCGTCGGTCTCACGAACATCCACGAGAACGACATCGTCGTCGTCGACCATTGCCAATGCGTCCTCGACCGACAACGTATCGATGACCGTATTGGCCTCGGCGAGCAATTCCTTGAAACCCTTTCCGCTCATCCGTTTGTTCCTTTTTCGCTGATTGGATCCGTCAACCCATGCCGCCTTCGTCGCGCCAGCCTTCCCACTCCTTCACCGGGGACAGATAGCCGGTCTTGGTGTCGCCGACCCGCCCCATGGCGCCCATGGCATCGTCGTTGGAGAGCAGGGGGTAGGTCTTTTGCGATGCGAGCGCGCCGCCATGAGACAGGGTCAAGAGGATGGAGAATACCGCCTGGTTGTTGGGCGCTTCGTAAATCATCACCACATCTTCGTCGCCGAATATCCAATAGAAATCCTTCAACCGGCCGCCGAAACTCTCGATGACCTTGGCGACCTGCTGCGGCCGGTCCGACGGGTGCTCGGCGAGCGCCTGGAGGCTTTCCTCGGAATATTTGGTGACGGTCATGTAGAGCGGCATGGCATCCTCTCCCGATGGTCATGAAGTTTGTTTTTGAATTGAGCCCTTAGTTTAGCACACCCCATCCTGAGGTCAGGACGGTTGGCGGACAAATTCGACAAAATGAATTTACGGCTCACCAATCCGTTGAAAAAGACGGCTATTTCGCGTTCAATCGGGCTCGGGGAGGAATTCAACGGAATTCACAGTTTATTTTAACCAGGGAGATCTCCATGAAACGCCTTCTAATCGCCGGTGCCGCCGCCTTCATGATTGCGGGTGGCGCGCAGGCGCAAAACGTAACCTTGACCATGACGTCGGCCTCGCCGGGCGGCGCGACCGATATCGCGGCCAAGAACCTGGCCGAACTCGCCGCCGCCAACAAGATCGCGACGATCCAGGTCCAGGGCGGCAAGACGCTGACCAGAACCTTGCGGGAATTGGCCGAGGGCAAGATTGACATCTCGGCCTCGCCGTTCGTCCTGCACTTCCTGATGGGCAAGGGCCTCGGCCCGTATTCCGATCTGAAGAAGGACGGCAAGGGTGCGAAGCTCCAGGCCAATCTGCGGCTGCTTTATCCGTACCATCTGGCGTCGTTCTATCTGATTTCGTTCCAGAGCACCGGCATCGACAGCTGGGACAAGCTCAAGGGCAAGACCATCTTCAACGGCCCGCCCCGCGGCGGCGCATTGATTTCCGCCCGGGCCGCGATCCGTCTCAACACCGGCATGACCGAAGGCAAGGGCTACACCGGCAAGCAGATCGCCTGGGGACAAGCCAACTCGCTGTTCCTCGACCGCTCCGTCGATGCGGCGGTACGCCCCGGCACGAACCCCGCCGAATACATGCCGATCTACATGGCGGCGGGCAAGATCAACATCGTTTCCATGCCGAAGGCCAAATACGAAGCGCCGGCCTTCCGGAAATTCGTGAAATCCCCGGGTAAGGTGGCGAACATGTTCCCGGTGGGCGAACTCGCCCACTATGGAGCGAACGCCCGGATCGTCTCCGAAGACGGCATGTTCCGCACCTTTGCCGACACCGGCGGGGACATGGTACAGGCGAGCATGGACAAGGCACTGGCCAAGAAACTGACCGCCGCCTTCATCAAGGGCGTTCCCGCTCTTCAGAAAAAGGTGCCGTTCGCCAAGACGACCCTCTACGGCTCGGTCGACGATACCAAGATGGGCATGTGCGCCGCGGGCGTCAAATTCCATCCGGGTGCGGTCGAGGCCTGGGAAGAAGCCGGTCACAAGATCGCCGATTGCGCCAAGCCGTAGCCTGACGGTCTGACGCAATCCAAGAGCGGTTGGAGTACGAGCCGGAACACTTGAACCGTGTTCCGGCTCGTTCCACTCTAACCCACCGGTCCATGGCCGGGCTGCAAGTTAGGGGCAGGCACAAACCATGAGCGACAAACCCATCGACGGCGAAGTCCAAGACCACGGGGATTGGATGATGAGGGTCGGGCTGGTGTTCGCCTTCGTCCTGGTCTGCATGGGCATGCTCAACAACCTGCCCAATATCCCCGGTTTGCTGCCGGCCATCCAATCCATCCCGGGCTTGTCGGGCCTGCCCCGCATCAGCAAGTTCAGCTCGGAGTTTTTCTTCCCCATCGTTTTCTGCGTCATGATGATCGTTGCGCTGATGACCACGTCCTTCGCGCGCACCTGGCGCAACAAGGGAGCCGCCAAGCGGTTCGCCGGCATCGGCCTCGACATATTGATGCTGGTGACCACCGTCGGCCTGATGCTCGCCTACTGGATCGAGCACGACCAGGTGTGCCTCCTGGATGTATTCAGTGGAGAGCGCGAGCGCCTGATGGCGGAGAATGCCGCCCGGGCCGAGGAGTATCTCGCCATTTTCGGCACCGAACCGGACGATGACTTTCCCGATTGCCAGGCCAATCTCGGCAACTGGATCATGCCGATCCTGGTCTGGGTGGTGGCGATCTATTTCGTCTATATCGTCAAGGCCTGGGGGCTGCCCATCGTCGCCGTGGCAATCGTCGTGTCGCTCTACACCCTGCTCTCCTCGGGCGCCTGGTATTTCGACCTCACCGACAACAAATACCTGACCACCTCCATCGGCACCGTCGAAGACGGGGTTCGAAATTTCTCCGCCGGCGTGGTCGGCGCGCGAAACGCCATCATATTGGAATCGAACAGTATATTCGGGCAGTTCCTGAACATTACGGTGAACATCGTCTTCCCGTACGTTGTGCTGGGCGCCCTGTTCGGCGCTTCGGCGGGGGGCAGGTCGCTGATCAAGCTCGCGGTGGTGATCACCCGGAGACTCAGGGGCGGGCCCGCACACGCCGCCGTGGTCGGATCCGCGACATTCGGGACCATCTCCGGCGGCCCGGTGGTGAACGTGCTGGGCACCGGGACGCTCACCATCCCGATGATGATGCAGAACGGATTCCGGCCCACCTTTGCGGGCGGCGTCGAAGCCGCCGCCTCGTCCGGCGGTCAGATCATGCCGCCGGTGATGGGCATCGCCGCCTTCGTCCTAGCGGCACTGTCGACGGTGCCCTATTCGGAGGTCATTGTCGCGGCGTTCCTGCCGGCGATCGCCTATTTCTTCAGCCTGTTCCTCATGGTGATTTTCGAATCCCGGCGGATGAACATTAAGCCCGTCGGCACGCTGACCGAGGAACAGAAGCTGGACAAGCGGGACTGGACGAACCTGTTGATGATCGCCGGGCCCATCCTGATCATTCTGATCCTGCTGCTCAGCAAGAAGGACAACGTAGGCACGGGCTTCAGTGCTTTCATTTTCGGTTATGACGCGGCATCCGGCGAGCCATTGCCGTGGCTTCTTCAGGTCTACCAGAACGCCGCGGGCGATCCCGATTCCGCGGGCTTCTGGGCGGTTTTCGTCCTGGTCATCCTGCTTTTCCTGGATCCCGCTATCCGTAAGCGTCCGGTCAAGGTGCTGCGGGCCCTGGCGGACGCCGGCATCATCATCGCCGAGTTGTTCCTGCTGCTCATCGCCGTCTCGATCATCGATGTCAGCGTCAACTTCACCAATTTCACCGGCATCCTGACCATCGACATTCTCAACTGGCTGCGCTCGGTGTCGACGTTCGAGATATTCGGGCAAACCATCACCATCGGCGGCGCGCTCTATCTCATGCTGGCGCTGGTGGTCGCCATGCTTGCGACCATCCTGCTGGGCATGGGGATGCCCACCCTGCCGGCCTACGTGAACGTCATCTTGATCATCGGCCCGCTGCTGGTGGCGCTCGGCACATCTTATTTCACCGCCCACATGTTCATCTTCTATTTCGCGGTGGCCTCGGCGATAACGCCGCCGGTTGCGATCGCCGCGTTCGCGGCCTCGACAATCTCGAAATCGGAGCCGCTGGCCACGGGTTTTGCCGCCGTGCGCGCCGGGATCGTGATGTTCACCATCCCCTTCGTGTTCGCGTTCTACCCGGAACTGCTGTTGATCGAGCAGGCCCAGATCGCCCAGTCGGTGGACGGTGCGCCCAGCGCGACGAAGCAGTACCTGCCGGGATACGACGGCACGGTAAGCCTGGCGCAAATCAGTTGGCTGTTGCTGAAATTGGCGGCGGCTCTTTATCTGGTGGCCAGCGCCTTGAGCCGGTTCGACCGGGCGCACCTGCCGACCTACGAGATTGCGCTGCGCTTCGCGCTGGCGGTGTTGATTTTGCTGAAAATGCCGTTGATCTCGACGTCCGCCCTCGTGGCCGCCGCTGTCTACCTGGCCTTCCACCACCTGCTGGGCGCGCGATTGCGGCGGGCCCGGGCGGAACCGGAACCCGAGCCCCAGCGTCTAGCGGGCGAGTAGTTCCGCGTTGCCGCCGGTGGCGGCGGTGTTGACCGTCAGCGCGCGTTCCACGGCAAACCGCTGAAGGTAGTGCGGCCCGCCGGCCTTGGGGCCGGTGCCCGACAGTCCCTCGCCGCCGAAGGGCTGAACGCCCACCACCGCGCCAATCATGTTGCGGTTGACGTAGGCGTTGCCGACCCGCACGCGGGAGCTCACATAGTCGGCGAAAGCGCCGATGCGGCTGTGGATGCCGAGTGTGAGGCCATGGCCCTTGCGGTTGATCTGATCGATCACCCGGTCGATGTCGGCGGCATCGTACCGAATCACGTGCAGCACGGGGCCGAAGACTTCGTTTTCAAGGTCGTCCAGACTGCCGAGTTCGTAAATCCGGGGCGCCAGGAAAGTACCGTCCGCCGTCCCTTCCGGCAGCTCCCCGGCGAAACGGGTAACGGCGTGTTCGTCCATTTGCCGGCAATGGGTCTCGAGCCGGGCGAGCGCCTCTTCGTCGATGATCGGGCCGACATCGGTCTCCAGCATGGCGGGATCGCCGAGCCTCAGCTCGGCTGCCTTGCCCGCCAGCATGTCGATGACGCCGTCCGCCGTATCATCCTGAAGCAGCAGGGCGCGCAGCGCCGAGCAGCGCTGCCCGGCGCTCCGGAAGACGGACTGAGCCACATCGTCGATCAATTGCTCGGGCAACGCCGTCGAATCGGCGATCATCGCATTGATGCCCCCGGTCTCGGCGACCAATGGAACCAGCGGGCCTTCCCGCGCCGCCAGGGCTTGGTTGACGGCCCGGGCCGTCTCGAACGACCCGGTGAACGCGACGCCGTCTATGAGCGGGTGGGAGACCAGGACCCCGCCGACGCTCGGCCCGTCTCCCGGCAAATGGTGCAGCACATCCTCGGGCACGCCGGCTTCGTGGAGCAGGCGCACCGCCTTTTCGGCGATCAGCGGCGTCTGCTCCGCCGACTTGGCCGCAACGCAATTGCCGGCGGCCAGCGCTGCGGACACCTGGCCCACGAAGATCGCCAGAGGGAAGTTCCACGGGCTGATGCAGGCGATGGTGCCGCGCCCCGCCAGACGAAGCGCGTTGGTCTCGCCGGTGGGACCCGGCAAGGTTTGCGGACTGCCGAATGCCCGGCGCGCTTCCGCAGCGTAATAGCGGAGGAAATCGGCGGCCTCGCGGACTTCGTCAATGGCGTCGGGAATGGTTTTGCCGGCTTCGCGGATACACAACGCCGCGAAATCGAACATTCGAGCGTCCAGCAGTTCCGCGGCGCGTTCGAGTATCTCCGCGCGGGCGGGCGCGGGAATTCCGTTCCATCCGTCCCGCGCCTCCGCAGCCGCGCGCAGGGCTCCGTCGACCGCCGAGGAACTCGCGGCGCCGATGGTGCCGATCTCTTCTGAACGGCGGGCGGGATTGCAAACGGTAACGATCGTGCTCTCCGGGTACCGATCGCCGGCATGGACGGGTTCGAGGCCGTGGAGCGCCTTAGCGATGGCCTCGGCAACCGCCGGCATGGTCAGGTCGCAGCCCCGGGAATTGGCCCGATGCGGCCGGTAGAGGTCTTCGGGCAATGGAATTTGGCCGTTTCGAAGGGTATCGAAGGATTCGAGCCGCTGGTCGGGATCGGCGATCACCCGCTCCACCGGCAGGGCGTCGTCCGCCAATCTGTTGACGAAGGAGGAATTGGCGCCGTTTTCCAGCAGCCGCCGGACCAGATAGGACAACAGCTCCCGATGCCCGCCCACCGGTGCGTAGGTTCGGCAGGTGAGCCGTCCGTCGCCTTCCTTCAGGACCTTGTCGTAGAGCGGTTTTCCCATGCCGTGAAGGCGCTGGAACTCGAGCCGGCGGTCCGGTCCGGCGATCTCCAGGACCGCCGCGATGGTGTGGGCGTTGTGGGTGGCGAACTGGGGATGGATGTGCCGGGGCTGGTCCAGCAACGCCCGGGCGCACGCGAGATAGGACACGTCGGTTGCCTGTTTGCGGGTGTAAACCGGATAGTCGGCGAGCCCTTCCTGTTGGGCGCGTTTGATCTCGCTGTCCCAGTAGGCGCCCTTGACCAGCCGGACCATCACCGGGGAGCCGGCGTCCCGGGCGATCCCCTCGACGGCAGCGATGATATCCGGCGCCCGTTTCTGATAGGCCTGGACCGCCAAGCCGAGCCCCGGCCAATCCCTTAGGTCCGGACCGAGCTTGACCGCCTCGAACACCTCCAGGGAAATCAACAGCCGTTCCGATTCTTCCGCGTCGATACACAGGCTCACGCCGCGCTCCTTGGCCGCGCGGGCCAGATCGCCGACCCGGGGAACCAATTCGGCCATCACCCGGTCCCGTTGAGCGTATTCGTAGCGGGGATGGAGGGCCGACAGTTTGATCGACACCCCGGGCGCGGCATGAATATGGTTGCCCGCGACGGTGCCGCCGATCGCGGTGACGGCGTCCCGGTAAGCCGCCAGGTAGCGCTCGGCGTCGACGGCCGTCCGCGCGCCCTCGCCCAGCATGTCGAATGAGAACAGGTAATCCGCGTGTTCCGGTCCGCCCGCCGATTCGATGGCCGCGTCTATGGTCTGCCCGAGGACGAACTGGTCGCCGATGATGTGCATGGCGTGCACCATGGCCCGGCGGATGACCGGCTCGGCGCTGCGTGACAGCAGCCCGGCGATCAGGTTGTGCGATTCTTCCGAGTCCGGATCCCACTCGAGCACCTTGCCGGTCAGCATCATCGCCCAGGTCGACGCATTGACCAGCAGATGGTCGCTCTTGCCGATATGCCGGGACCAGTCGGCATCGAGGATCTTGTCACGGATCAGGCGGCTGGCGGTCTCCGCGTCCGGCACCCGGAGCAGCGCCTCGGCGAGGCACATGAGCGCCACGCCTTCGCCGGTGGACAGATCATACTCCTGGAGCAGCAGGTCGATGCCGCCCGCCACACGGCGCCGAGCGCGGATATGGGCCACGAGGTCCCGGGCGCGGGTGGCGATCCTGGCGTGCTGCTCGGGCGAGAAACCATGGACGGCGCGCAACCGCTCGACGGCCGCTTCATCGGTCGCCGTGCGGTAGGCGTCCAGGTTCTCGAACCGTTCGGATACGATGGGCCTAGCCCGCATTTCGGTGGTCCTCAGGCAAAAAGATAATGATCGCCCGGCGCGCCCCGCAACTTCTTTCGGTTCGGGCTGCGCTCAGGATAGAGCCGGATCGGTCTCCATGTTCGGGACCATGTCCGGCGCTTGGCCGCCCGATGACTTCCTGTAGTTCCTGTCGACGTAGTTGCAGAGGTGATCGTAGAACGTCGTCACCTCGTAGCGGGGCGGGTTGTCCGGCCCGGTGCAGCCGGGCAGCGGCTCGGACCGCACATCCCAGTTGGGATTGTAGAAGAACGCCGAGATATGCCGCTCCACCGGCGGCGCCAGCACCCGGTGCGGCGTCGCGATGAAACGGCCGTTGGTCCATTTCTGCATGAAGTCGCCGCTGTTGACGATCATCGCGCCTTCCACATAGCCGGCGGTGATCCAGTCGCCATCCCGGGTCTTCACCTCCAATCCCGGAATTTCGGGGATCGGCAGGAGCGTAATGAATCCGTGGTCCGTATGGGGCGAGATGCCGAACTCGTCCTCCTCCGCCTCGACCGCCGGATACCGGACGTTGCGGGTCAGCCAGTGAGGATCGGTGAACATCCCGTCGAAATAGTCCGGCGCCAGGCCCAGGGCCCGGGCATAAAGCGGCAGCAGCGATCCGCCGAGGTCTTCCATGGCCTGGTAGTAGGCCAGCATGGTCGGCTTGAAACCGGGAAGCAGATCCGGCGCCGGCCACTTGTTGGGCCCGGTAAACCGGCGCCCCTCGCGGATTCCCGGATGATCATCGGGCCGTTCCCGGACGATGCGATAGTTCTCGTTCAGATCATACTTGGTGTTGTCGCCCGCATCGGTGGTCACGTAGATGGTCGACTTGATGGGCACGTAGCCGGTGGTCCGCTCGTCCACCTTGAGTTTCAGCTTCTCGTCCTGGGGCAGGGCGTGGAGGCCGCGCACCTGATCCACCGCGGCGGCGATCAAATCCGCCGGCACCCCATGGCCGACGATGTAATAGAACCCGATCTCCTCCTGGATCCAACGGAGGTTCTTCGCGAGTTCAACCGTCGCTTCCGTATCACCGGCGAGAAACGGCGCGATATCGAGAACCGGAATCTCCCGGGGTTCGGTCATCGTCTGTCCACCGGCCGCGCCGGTGCTCCTTCTTGGGCCGCCTGGGCGGCGAGTGCGGCTCCGCCCAATAAGAAATTGTTATTTTTTATGCAAATCAATATCTGTAATTCTTATATCAACGTCAAATCTATGCCGCATCGACGGCAAACCACGGATTCGTTCCAGGAGGCTGACATGAGCACCGCCGCCCAATCTCTCGAGACCGCCCGGACCACGCCCCCCGTCGCCCTGGAAACCGTGACGGGCGACGACGGCAGGTTTCACGACATTCCGACCCTCGATCTCGGCGGCTATCTGGCCGGTGATACGGCGGCCCGCGACGAGCTGGCGGCGCAGCTCCGCTACATCCAGGAGAACATCGGCTTCTACTATGTGGTCAATCACGGCATCGACCGGCGACCCATCGACGCGGCCTATGCGGCGCTGGAGGAGTTCTGCGCGTTGCCCATGGAGGAGAAGCTCAAGCTCAAGATCAACGAGAACTCGGTCGGCTACATTCCGCCGGAATCGACGGTCTACGTCACCTCGGTGATCAACGAGAACACCGAGAAGGACCTGAACGAGACCATCACGCTGGCCCGCGAGCGGGCGCCGGACCATCCCCACATCCGGGCCGGTTACCGGTTCTGCGGGCCCAACCCGTGGCCGGAGAGCCTGCCCCGGTTCAAGACCGCCATGGTCGACTACCAGAACGAGATGAGCAAACTGGGCTTCGCCATGCTGCCGCTGTATGCGCTGGCCCTCGACAAGCCCGCCGATTTCTTCGATCCGTATTTTACCGAGCCCACCTGGTGGACGCGCAACGCCCACTATCCGCCGGCCAAGGCCAAGGAGAACCAGTTCGGCATCGCGCCCCACTGCGATCACAGCTTCATGACCCTGCTGCCCATCTCGGACGTGCCGGGGCTCGAAATCCTGACCCCGGAAAAGGAGTGGATGGTCGCCAAGCCGATCAAGGATTCGATCATCGTCAATACGGGCGAGTTCCTGAACCGCTGGACCAACGGCCGGTTCATGCCGACGCCGCACCGCGTGGTGCCGCCCCGGAAGGACCGCTATTCCATGGCCCTGTTCTTCAATCCCAACCCGGAGACCGTGGCCGCTCCGCTGGACACCTGCATTTCCGACGGCAACCCGGCCCGGTTCGAGCCCATGACCATGCTCGAATATATGAGCTGGTACATCGATACCAACTACAAGCGGGACGCCGGGGGGACGCAGAGCTAGCCGGCCCGGAACATCGCCCCGAAACGGGGTTGGAATTTGGTTCCAACGGAAATTTCGGATTCGGCCCGATCGTGTGCGCCGGTATAGGCATTTATGGTCATTTATGGACATTTGATGACTTGGTTAAATTCCAATTCTGCTCTTTTGAGCGCATTTTTGTGCGCGGGAACCCGTACGGGAAACCCCGCGAACCATGCTCCCTTAACAATGTGTGCGATCGGCCGCCCTTCGCCAGTCCCTCACCCTCACTTATCCCCCCCACCCTCGACGCCCGGCTATCGCCAGCCGTCTCGACCTCCCCCTCCAGGGGGGAGGTGATCCGATCCACCTCCACATATTCCCTCCCCCCTTCGAGGGGGAGGGCTAGGGAGGGGGGGCTTGCCGCGCGCCGTCAGCCGGTCTCGATCAATTCCAGAAGCGCCCCCTCGAGGCCGGTCCAGTCCGTATTCCCGGTTTCGGCGATCACCTCGACCCGGCTGTCCCGCCGATAGGCGATGGGCATCACCGTCACTTCATCCCGCACCCGGTCTATCAGCAGCCACTCGTCCGGCGTTCGAAATACCCCCTTGAGGCGCTGGAGGTTCCCGACCGGGCCGGGAGGGCCCAGCAGGTCGACGAGATCGTCCCGGCGAAACACGTCGCGGGCATCGAAGATCCAGCCGCAGGCATCGAACCCTTCGCCGGCGTTCCGCCGCCGCATGGGCTTTCCGGGCGAAAGGCGCCCGGTGTGCGGCAAATCGGGAGACCCGTGATCATGTCCGTGGTCATGTCCGTGGTCATGTCCGTGGTCAGGTCCGTGGGTATGCCCATCATGGAGGTGCGGGAACAACGGCGCCCGCGCGGCATCGCCCGTGAGGTCGAGCAGCGCCGGGTCAAGGACGCCCTGGCTGGTGGTTTCGATCACCGCCTTGGGCGGAAACAGGGCCCGGGCCCATGCGTCGAAGGCCTTCAAGTCGCCGGCGGCCGCGAGATCGGCCTTGTTGGCCACCAGCACGTCCGCCAAATGCACCTGATCGCGAAACAAGGCCGCCTCCCGCAGCCTGGGGTCCTGGGCGACCCTGGGGTCGACCAGGCAGATGACCGCGCCCACGTCGACCGCGTCACGGAGATCGTCGCCGCGAAGCTCATCCAGAATGCTCGCCGGGTGTCCGATGCCCGTGGGCTCGATGATCAATCGCTCGGGCTGTGCCCGGCGGAGCACATCGGTTATCGCCACCTTCATCGGCAGGTTCATGGTGCAGCACATGCACCCGCCGGCGATTTCACGGATCACCACACCGCCGGTTTCGGCTTCATCGGGTTCAAGCGCCGCGCCGTCGATGGGCACCTCGCCGAACTCGTTGACCAGGATCGCCCACCGCTCGTCCGGGCCCTTGCGGGACAGCAGATGACGGATCGCCGTCGTCTTGCCGACGCCGAAAAACCCGGTGAACAGGGTCGTCGGAACCTTGGCGCCGGTCATATCGGTTCCACGGCGGTCTCAGCCGGGCTTCCGCGCCATGAACGGATAGCCGAACACGTCGAAGGCGCGGGCGTTTTTCTCGCCGCCCGCGCCTTCGAAGGTATCGACCGCCGGGCCCACCCGGATGTTCCCGAACCCGGCATCTTCCAGCATCTTCCGCCAGCCCGCGCACGGCAGGCCGCCGGCAATTCACGCCGTCCATAAATCGATGTCGCGGATTGCCGCCTCCGGCACCGGCTTGCCGTTGGCGATATCGGCGAATTGAAGATGGCCGCCCGGCTTCAGAATCCGCATGACTTCGGCGAAGACGCCCGTCTTGTCGGCGCACAGGTTGAACGCGCCGTTGCCGATCACCACGTCGGCCCAGCCGTCGTCAACGGGAATATCCTCCAGCAGTCCTTTTCGGAACGACACGTGGCCGAGCCCCATGGCCTTGGCCGTATTGTTGGACTTTTCGATCATCTCGTCGGTCATGTCGATGCCGACGACCTCGCCCGCTTCGCCGACAAGGCCGGCGGCGACAAAGCAATCGAAACCCGCCCCGGAGCCCGCATCGACCACCTTCTCACCGGCTTCAAGCCGGCGCAGCGAGAACGGGTTGGCGACCCCGGCGAAGCTCTCCACCGCCGCGTCGGGCAACCCATCGACCACCGCGCCGTCGTAGCCGAGGCTGGCCGCGAGCGGCCGCCCGGTATGAAAATGGTAGCCGCCGCCGGGCGCCAGCGCGACCGCACGGTATTTGTCGCTCACTTCGGCGCGCAATTTCCCGGCATCGACCGGCGAACCGCCGTCTATCGGTGTTCCGTCGTCCATGATCGGCGCCTCCCCCGCCGCAAGGGCCAAAGGGTAGCGCCGTTGGATTAATTCTCCGAGACATTTTTCGCTTCCCTTTTCGCTTCCCTTTTCGCTTCCCTGGGGCCGTTCAAGCCGCCGTGATCACGGCCCGACAGCGCTTGCGCCGGCCCTTTCGGAAGCTAAGATCACCGCCATGAAGGGATTGCGCGCCATCCGCCCGGGCCGGGAATTTGCCGCCTCCCTGGCGGCATTGGCGCTGATTTTCCAGGCCATGATGCCGCTCGCGGCCGCGGCCCAGCAGATCAAACTCCACGGGCAGCCCGGGTCGCCGTTCGCCGGCGGCATGGTGATCTGTACGGCGTTCGGCCTCAAGGTCATCGGCGATCCGTCGGGCGGGAACGCGCCCGGAGGACCGGCGGGCGAGACATCGGCGGGCAACGGCCACTGCGTCCTGAGCGCCGCCGGCGGCGGGTACGGCCTGCCGGCCGCCTCGGCGCTTCCCGGACCCGGCTTCGCCGCCGCATCGAATTCGGCCGTCTCCACAGCAGCCGCGCCCGGCCGCACGCCCGCACCCGCATTTCAATCCCGTGCTCCCCCTGCCTGAGTCGACCGTCGCCAACGCAACAAGGTTCAACTCATAGAGCGGGGACAACCCCAATGAAATTCCCACCCAAGATGATCGTGCCCGCCGCGGCGCTGGTCATCGCCGCCGGTCTCGGCGGATTCCTGATCGCAGATACGGCCAAGCTGCCGGGCGGGCCCGCCGTGAAGACCAAGGTTATCGGCACCACAGGCACGGTCGCCGGCGCGTCGATCGGCGGTCCGTTCACCCTCGTCAATCACCGGGGCGAGGCCGTTACCGAAAAGGATTATCTCGGCAAGCACACACTGATCTTCTTCGGTTTCACCCATTGTCCGGATATCTGCCCGACGACGATGAATGAAATCGCCTTCGCCCTCGACCGACTGGGCGACAAGGCCGAGGACGTCAACGCCCTTTTCGTGACCGTCGATCCCGAGCGCGACGATCCCGAAGCCCTCGGCGATTACATGGAACTGTTCGACAAGAGAATCACCGGCCTTACGGGGACGCCGGAACAGATCGCCGGCGTCGCCAAGGCGTTCCGGATTTTCTACGCCAAGAACATTTCGGCGGAGGAGCAGGCCAGACCCAAGGAGGAACGGTTCTATTTGATGGATCACTCCTCCATCACGTACCTGATGTCGCCCGCCGGCGAGTTTATCCGCCACTATTCCTATGGCACCCCGGCCAAGGCGCTGGCGGATGACATCCGGCCCCGGCTCTAAGGTCCGGACTCAATTGAGCCGCCATAGGAGTGTTGCGGTGATAAGGACGGCACCGGGTGAGGGCGCGCCGGTTTCGAAACCATTCCCTCTCCCCTGGAGGGAGAGGGATGCGGAGGCTTTGCGAAGCGGCAGCTGAGCTTAGCCGGAGCTGGGTGAGGGGGAATTTCCATATCACCCCCACCCTGGTCAATTCCCTGTGGGAAATGACCGACCTCCCCCTTCAAGGGGGAGGGGAGTTGTCTTGGGCGTCCGAAGCCGGAGGCGTAGGGTGGAGAGGAACAGCTTGAACCGCAATTCCGTAAGGAAGGGAATTTCCCAATTGAGTACAGGCCCAAAAGGGCGAAGGGAACAACCATGAAACCCTTCTTCGGTCCCGTTCTCGCGGCGGCGGTCATCCTTGCCGTTCCGGCCGGCACCTCCTTGGCGGCGGATACCATTATCGGCGGCCTGACCATCTCGAACCCCTGGGCCCGGGCGTCCACCGGCGGATCGCGGCCCGGCGTCGCCTACCTCACCATCGCCAACAAGGGCGGCGCGGACAGCCTGACCAGGGCAAGCTCCCCGGTCGCCGGACGCGTCGAATTGCACCGGATTATCCATGACGGCGGCCGGGCCCGCATGGGCAAAATCGGGAAGGTTCCCCTGCCCGAAGGCAAAACGGTCGAGCTCGAACCGGGCGGGCTCCACATCATGCTGATGGGCCTGAAACAACAGCTGAAAGAGGGCGAAACGTTCCCGCTGTCGCTCTATTTCGCCGGGGCGGGCAAAGTCGACGTAACGGTCCGGATCATGGGCGCGGGCGCCAGGGGCGGTCATTCGGGCCCCAAGGACACCGGCCACGACCGGCCTTGACCATGGGCGGGCAGCGGCTACTCTGTGGGCTGGACGGTCAAGGGAACCCGGCGAAAATCCGGGACTGCCCCCGCAACTGTGATCAGCCCAAGCTGAGAGTCAGATACCTGCCGTCCATTTGGCCATGGAATCCTTGGGGGGATTTACCGCGGCGCGCGCGTCAAACACGGAGGGTGAATATGTCGAGCGAAACGGCGACAACTCAACCAGCGTCGGAAGCCCTCGCTTCCGAAGACGGGAAACGGCGAATGTCGGCGATCCTGGTGCTGGCGTTCGGGGCATTTCTGGTGTGGGGAGCGGCGTACGCAAATCCCATCGCGCTCCACAGCGCGGCCCATGACGTCCGCCACGCAACCGGGTTTGCCTGCCACTAGACCCGCCGCTGGAGATACGAAATGATCAGATCGATTTTCTATCCGGGCCTTCTGGCCGGGATACTCGCCGGGCTGTTCATATTCGGCGCCCAGCAGGTGAAGATCGTGCCCATGGTGTTCGAGGCCGAGAGCTACGAAGGACAGGCCGCGGGCGGTCATGACCACGGCGCGGCGCAGGCGGCGGCCCGGAGCGGTTCCCATGAAGACGGCGCCGGTCATTCTCACGGCGATGACGAATGGTCGCCGGCCGACAGCTTTGAACGGACGGCGTTTTCGCTGTTGTCGAATCTGATCACGGCAATCGGATTCGGCCTTGCCCTGTCGGCCGCCTTCGTCCTCAGCCGTCGGCGGGTCTCCTGGCGGGAGGGGATCATATGGGGGCTGGCCGGTTTTACCGCGGTACACCTGGCGCCGGCCTTCGGCCTTCCGCCCGAACTCCCCGGCATGGCCGCGGAAGAGGATCTCATCGCCCGCCAGACCTGGGCGATGGCGACGACCGTCTTCACGGCCGGAGGGCTGGCCCTTCTGTTCCTCGGGAAACGGATGCCTTGGAGAATTGCCGGCGCCCTGCTCATCGCCGCGCCGCATTTCGTTCAGATCGAGCGGGCACATGTGGAGCACGCCGTGCCCGTCGAACTGGTTTCCCAGTTTATCGTCGCGACGCTGGTCGTGACCGCATTGTTCTGGATGCTCCTCGGCGCCCTGACGAGCTACTTTTCGGGCCGGGTCGGACAGGCACGGGCCTAGATCGGGTCATGTTTTGACGGAACCACGGCGCGGTTTCGTTAAAACCGGCACCCGCCGTCATGCCCCGGCCCACTGGACCGGCCTTCAGTCGGCCGAAGCCGACTTTCGGACGGCGTAGGCCGGCTTTGCCGGCCAACCGGCAAAGTGGCGGGGCATCCATGAAATAAGGCTCTCACCACAGAGGACACAGAGGAGGAATGGTTACTCCTCCTATCTCACCGTCTCACCGTCTCTGTGGTTCAAGAAGCCGTCATGCCCGTGCTTGACACGGGCATCCACGCGTGGGGGGCGGCTCTACACGTGGATGGCCGGGTCCAGGCCCGGCCATGACGCTTTGGCGGTACACCATGTCAAACCCGTCATGCCCCGCACCCGGCGGGGCCTTTTTTCCGGGCCGCCCGAGGGTATTTTCTGCGGTGCAAAAATTTGTGGTGGTTGGTAGGCTGGACGCCCAGGCAGGCGCAACCCGCAAAGGACCAATCAAATGCCGGGCAAAATTCAAGACAACAAGACCGCGATCGTCACCGGATCGACCAGCGGCATCGGGCTGGGCATTGCCCGGGCGCTGGCCGCGAACGGGTACAACATCATGCTCAACGGCTTCGGCGATGAGGCCGACATCGAGGCGGCGCGCGCCGGTCTCGCCGATGAGTGCGGTGTGGGCGTCGGCTACAACGGCGCCGACATGAGCAAACCGGATGAAATCGCCGGCCTGGTGGAGGCCGCCCGGACGGCGTTCGGCTCCGCCGACATCATCGTCAACAATGCGGGCATTCAGCATGTGGCGCCGGTGGACGAGTTCCCCATCGACAAGTGGGACGCCATCATCGCCGTCAATCTCTCCAGCGCCTTCCATATGATCCGCGCGGCGCTGCCGGGCATGAAGGACCGGCGATGGGGACGGATCATCAATCTCGCCTCGGCTCACGGGCTGGTCGCGTCGCCGTTCAAGTCGGCCTATGTCTCGGCCAAACACGGCATGCTCGGCCTCACCAAGACGGTGGCGCTCGAAGCCGCCGAGTTCGGCGTCACCTGCAACGCCATCTGTCCGGGCTACGTGCTGACGCCCCTGGTCGAAAATCAAATCCCCGAAACGGCCAAGCTCCGGGGGATCAGCGAGGAAGACGTGGTGCGCGACGTGATGCTGGAGGCGCAGGCGATCAAGGAATTCGGCACCGTCGAGCAATTGGGCGCGCTCGCCGTCTTTCTCTGCTCGGACGAGGCCGCGCAGATCACCGGCACGGCGCTTCCGGTGGATGGCGGCTGGACCGCCCGCTGAGCGGGGCGGGAGATGACGAACTCGACGTCGGGCGACAGCTAGCGTCACCCTGCCCCGAAGCGGCAGGGCGCAGGCCGGACCGCCGCGCGGGACCGGTTAGGCCTAGAGCCGATCTAGAGCAGATCTAGACCGCGCGCAGATGACGTAACGCCGGGTCAAGCGCACCGACACCGGTCGCCGACGATCCGACCAACTTGTCGGCCAGTGTCCGCAACGCATCGAATTCGGCGCTGTCCAACGAACCGAAAAACAGATCGTTGATCCGCTGCAGTTCGGGCAGCACGTCCCGCAACGCGGCCCGGCCCGTCGCGGTGAGGGACAGCAGCACCCGGCGCCGATCCGCCGGATTCGACCGCTTCTCGATAATGCCCGCCCGCGCCAGCCGGCCGGTCTCCGCGGTCACGAAGGCGCCGCTGACATGCAAATGGCCGGCGATCCGCTTGACGCCCACGCCGTCGTCCCCCTGCAGCTCCCAAATCGCCAGTAAAATGCCGCTTTGCGGCCCCGACACGCCCAGCCGCTCGGCGACGGCGTCCCGGACCATCTGCATGCGGGCGGAGATGGTGAACAGATCGGACACCATCTGCCGGAAGGCGAGATCGGATCCGTCCCGGAGCAGCTCCGGGCGGCCGATGGTCAAGCCGATCCCCGGTTCAGCCCCGCTCATTCCCCGTCCTCTTTCAGGAAATGCTCCTCGATAGGGACGTGCAGGGATTCGTGAATGCAGTTGTACATCTTCCAAAACCCCACCACGCAGGCGAGTTCGACGATTTGCGGCGGCGTGAGGTGCTGCTTGAGCTCGGCGAGAATTTCGGCGGTCACGCCGGACGGATTCTCCGAAGCCGCCCGGACGAATGCCAGGCACGCCGCCTCCGTCTCGTCCGCCGGCTCGGCCGCGCCATCGAGCAGCGCCGTCACCGCATCGGCGTCCATGTCCCAGCCTTCCGCGCCGCCGCCCGCCGCCTTCAGCATGGCGGTGTTGTGCATGACGCAGTATTCGCTGTCGTTGATGTGGCTGGCGACCGAAGCCAGCTTGCGCTTGAGGAACTGATCCAGGGTCGAAGACGGATCGCGCATGATCATGCTGTTGAGCTTCCACAGGGGCTCGCAGATTTCCGGACGGTGCATGTAGAGCTTCAAGGCATTGGGGACGAATCCCATGCGCTCCTTGTAGGGGCCCAGCACGGGCATCAGCGCTTCGGGATAGTCGTCTTCCTCGACATAGGGGATGAACGGTTCGGTCATGGCGGCCTCCCTCTACAGATAATCCTCGAGCTTCACCTTGCCCCAGTTGACCGGCCAGGCGCGTTCGAAGTCCTTTTCGTTCTTCGATTTCGCCGTCGCATCGATGCCCATCTTGCCCACGGTGCGCCAGAAAGCATCGATCGGGTCCCCCGACGGATCGAAGGGCGAGCCCCTTGTGTTGTCGACGACGATGATGTCCCGCGACGGATTGACCCGCGACGCCATGGCGTTGAACACCTCCTTGGGGTCGTCGACGTCGGTGTCGGGGCTCACCGCCACCACCATCTTGGTGTTGAGCCAAGGCGCCCCCATGGTCTGCATCAGCCCGTCATTGATGAACCCTTCCCGCGGCGCCTCCACCTGAATGATGCAGGCGAGCGCCCCGCCCCAGGTCGGGAACCGGACATCGTGGACGTCGAGCCCGATCTCGGTCAGCCGGTTGTAGAGCACCGCCTCGTGGCAGAGCCTGGGCAGGGTCTGGTGGTCCGTATCGGGGGTCGTCTGGTGATTGCGGTAGATGGGCCGGTCCCTGCGCATGGTGATGGCGCGGACGTGAAGATCGGGCAGCGCCGCCTGTTTGGGGAGGTAGTACATGGAGGGCGAGACGCCAACCCCGATATCGGTCCGGCTTTTGAGATCGACCACCGCCTCGACGACGATCTCGGCGTGGGCGGGCACGGTGAGATCAATGGTCTCGCACGGCACCATCTCGATATCCATGTCCATGATGGTGCCGACCATCTCCATCTCGCCCCACAAATCCATGTGAAGCCCGGAGAAGTTGCCCATGATCTCGTAGGCCGGCGGAATGCCGAAGATGATGGCGATGGGCATTTCGGTCTCGCCCAGCGCCAGCAGCTTCCGAATGATGGCGTGGGTATGCGGCGTGATGAAGCTGACCAGGCCCCGGTGGGGCTCGGTCGCCTGGGTGCCGGCGTGGGAGGAGTTGTAGAACCCGGTCTCCGGGTCCTTGACGATATTCATCGCCGTCACGTAGGGCTCGGTCTCCTGCTCCGAATGTCTGGGTATCGGCAGCTTGAGCCAGTCGGCGTCCTTGCCTGTCAGCACCACCTCCTTGACCGGGCCCGTCTCCACGTCGACCAGCCCCCGGGGTGCCTTGCGCAGCCGCTGGGCCAGGGTCGGCAAATAGTCCTTTTCATCGACCCCGAGCGCCCGGCACTGGGACCACCGGTGCTTGACCAGCATGTCGCAGAGCCGGAAGCCGGGATACTCGACGATGTTGTTGAACAGGATGGGGCCCTCGCTCTGGGCCGACAGCGCGCCGATGTCCTCGATGCTCACCTGTTTATCGATCTCGGTGACGATATCGGCGTTGGTCTCGAGATACCCCCGCAAATCCTTGTCGAGAGTGTTGATGGGCGGTTTGGCGGCCGCGCCGTCCGGCATGATCATGGTGCCCTCCCGTTTTTGCCAATTTACTTAGCTAAGTTAATTAATTAAAAATTTTCTGTCCACCGCCCCGTCCGGCGCCCGTCAACCAACGCTTGACAGAGTCCAGGAATCTTCGCTCCATTGCCTAGATCGGGTCATGTTTTGACGGAACCACGACGCGGTTTCGTCAAAACATGTGAATCGGCTCTAGGCACTCGGGAGTCCGGTTTCCTTGGAAGCGAACCTCACCGTCATTCTCGCCGCGGCGATCTGCGCCGGCCTGTACATGGCCTGGGCGATCGGCGCGAACGACGTTGCGAATTCCATGGGGACGTCGGTCGGCTCGGGAGCCATCACCGTCGGCGCCGCCATCCTGATCGCCGGCGTGTTCGAATTCCTGGGCGCGTTCCTGGCCGGCGGCGAGGTCACGTCGACGATCCGCAAGGGCATCATCGACGCCGAGGCGCTGGAGCATGACCCCGACCTGCTCGTCATCGGCATGCTGTCGGCTCTCCTGGCCGCTTCTATCTGGCTCACGGTCGCTTCCAGGTTCGGCTGGCCCGTATCGACCACCCATTCGATCGTCGGAGCCATCATCGGTTTTGCCGTCGTCGCGATCGGCTTCGACGCCGTCCACTGGTGGGACGTGGCCACAATCGCCGCAAGCTGGGTGGTCACCCCGGTTCTCGCCGGCGTGATCGCGTTTTTCCTGGTGTTGAGCGTGCAGTGGCTGATCTTCAACAGCGACGATCCGGCCGCGAATGCGCGCCGCTATGTGCCCGTCTACATCTTCGCCGCGGTGTTCGTGACCGCTTCCGTGACCTTCGTGAAGGGGTTGAAGCATGTCGGCCTGGACCTGAACATGCCGATGGCGCTCCTGTATTCCGTGGCCGCGGCCGCCGCGGTGGCCGTCGCCAGCCGCCTTGTCATCAACCGGTTGAGCTTCGGGAGCCTCGACGCCTCCACCGGGGGGCAATCGCGCTTCACCGATGTCGAGAAGGTGTTCGGCATCCTCATGATCGTCACCGCGTCGGGCATGGCGTTCGCCCACGGTTCGAACGACGTCGCCAATGCGATCGGACCCGTCGCCGCGATCGTCGGCGTGGTGACCACGGGCGGGGTCGCCGCCAAGTCGGCGGTGCCGGTGTGGATCCTGCTGATCGGCGCGGCGGGCATCGTGATCGGCCTCGCGACATTCGGTTACCGGGTCATGGCGACCATCGGGAGAAAGATCACCGAGCTTACGCCGAGCCGCGGATTCGCCGCCGAATTCGCCGCCGCGTCGACGGTCGTCGTGGCCAGCGGCACCGGGCTTCCCGTCTCGACCACCCAGACGCTGGTGGGCGCCGTGATGGGAGTCGGCCTCGCCCGGGGCATGGGCGCCCTCGACTTCGGCGTGGTCCGCACCATCCTGGTGTCCTGGGTCGTCACGCTTCCCGTGGGCGCGGTGCTGGCGGTTGCGTTATACTACCTCTTGTCGGCGGTATTCCTACAAGGCGCCGGATGATGAGAATCGCCGAAGAATTTCTGCTCCTGCTGCGCGACGAGGACGGGGCGCTGTCGCGGGCCCCCGAATGGCTGGTCCGCTACGCCCTCGGGGCCGCGGTGCTCATGGAACTGGCGCTGGAGAACCGCATCGACACCGACGCCCGGCGGCTGTTCCTGATCGACTCGTCCCCGGTGGGGGATGCGCTGCTCGATCCCATGCTCTCCGAAATCGCGCAAACCAGCCGGGAGCACGACGCCCTCTACTGGGTGGAGCACGCGACCCACCATGCCGATGAAATCCGGGAAGCGGCGCTGGCGCGGCTGGTCGACAACGGCGTCCTGCGGCTCAGCGACGGCCGGTTCCTGCGGATATTCGGAACGCGGCATTACCCGCTCGTTGACGAAGAAGCCGAGCGCGATCTGGTTCGGCGGATCCGGGAGACGCTGCTCAGCGACACGATCCCGGAGCCCCGGGATATCGTGATCGTCACCCTGGCGGACGGCTGCGGGCTCGTCGGTCATATCCTGTCCGCGGAAGAACTGTCCGGCGCCGCGGCGCGCATCGAACTGGTGCGGAATCTGGAGTTGATCGGCCGGGCGTTCCTCAACGCCCTGGATGTCGCCGTTCAACCCGCCGCCGGGAGGCTCAATCACGACTGACGCCGCCGCCCGGACGCCTTCGGACCAAGGCCGCTGACGACCCGCTGGGGGCAATCGGAGTCATGGCGCTCTCCGGTTTTTTGCCAATTTACTTAGCTATTTCAATTAATTGAAGAGTTTCCGTCTACCGCTCATTTCCGCAATTGACAATCATTCTCAATAAGCCAATATTACCGACGGAGGGGTACGGTCGCCGTGCCGGCCCGAGAGGATCGCGATGTACGTTTGCTTGTGCCACGGTTATACGGACAGCCAGATTCGCCGGCTCGTCGAAGAGGGCGTGACATCGGCTGCCGAGGCCTATGAGCGCTTGGGCGAAGTTCCCGAGTGCGGCAAGTGCGTCCAGGAAGCTCAGGCGGTGATCGATCGGACTAGAGGCGCCGCCGCGGCTTAATCGTCCTCGTGCACCTGGGCATTCATGTAATGCTCGACCCCCATCTTCTCGATCATGCCGAGCTGGGTCTCGATCCAGTCCACGTGCTCTTCCTCACTATCGAGGATTGAGCGAAACAGGTCGCGGGTGACGTAGTCGGCCGCCGACTCGCAGCGGGCGATGCCTTCGCGGAGATCGGGAATGGCTTCCATCTCGGTCCGAAGGTCGCACTCGAGCACTTCCTTGACGTTCTCGCCGATATAGAGCTTGCCGAGGTCCTGCAGGTTCGGAAGCCCTTCGAGAAAGATGACCCGCTCGATGATCATGTCGGCGTGCTTCATCTCATCGATGGATTCTTCGTACTCATGGTGGGCCAGCCGCTTCAGCCCCCAATCCTTCAGCATCCGTGAATGCAGGAAGTATTGATTGATCGCCGTCAGTTCGTTCTTGAGCACTTTGTTGAGACACTCGATGACCTTCTTATCGCCCTGCATGGAACTCCCCTCGCGATTCTGCCGGGCCGCCCGGCCCGTTGATATCCGGGCACCGCAATAGCACGGACCTTCGACAATTGACCAGTGATAACGACTTGCAATTGGCGCATCGATCCCGGGTTTTGTCTCGCGAATGCCTTGCGATCGCAGTTCCGTCAATTCGCCATCCGTTTCGAAATCGAAACGGTTTTCATCCGGGCGCGGCGGAACTAGGCTGAGAAAAATTCCCCCGGGGAGGACCGTCAAATGCCGTTTCAGCCCGCATCGGATGTCCTGAAGGACATCACCGTTCTGGAGATGACGCTGGCCCGGGCCGGGCCCACCGCCGGGCGCCAGATGGCCGACTGGGGCGCCAACGTGATCAAGATCGAGCCGCCGGGGCTGGGCGGGGGCAAGGATTTCTCCGCCCGCCACTCGCCGGACTTCCAGAACCTGCACCGCAACAAGCGGAGCATGACCCTCAACCTCAAGTCGGAAGAGGGCGTCCGGGTGTTCAAGAAGATGGCGGAGGGCGCCGACGTCATCGTCGAGAATTACCGGCCGGACGTGAAGGCGCGTCTCGGCATCGGCTATGACAGCATCCGGGCGGTCAACCCCCGGATCGTCTATGGCAGCATCTCGGCCTTCGGCCAGGACGGGCCGTACGCCGAGCGGGCCGGGCTCGACCCGGTCGTCCAGGCGATGGGCGGGCACATGTCGGTTACCGGTCATCCGGGCCAGGGGCCGGTGCGCTCGGGCGCCGCCATCTCGGACATGATGGCCGGCACCCTGTTGGCCAACGGCATCATGCTGGCGCTGTTCGAGCGGGAGCGGTCCGGCGAAGGCCAGTGGGTGCAGACCACCCTGATGGAGGCCTGCATCTTCCTGCTCGATTTCCAGGCCGCGCGCTACACCATGAACGGCGACGTGCCGGGCCAGGCGGGCAACAACCACCCGACCAACGTGCCGACAAACGCGTTCCGGACCTCGGACGGGCATGTGCTCCTCGCGCCCATGGCCACCATGTGGGAGAAGTTCTGCAGGGCGCTGGGCGCCGAGGAACTGATCGAGGATGAGCGCTTCGCCTCGGCCAAGGCGCGTTTCGAGAACCGGGACCAACTCAACCCGCTGATCGAGGCCAGGACCGAAACCCGGACCGCGGACGAATGGGTCGCCGCCATGAACGCGGTCGGCGTGCCGTCCGGGCCCATCAACACCCTCGATCGGACCTTCGCCGATCCCTGCGTCGAGGCGTTGGGCGTCCGCCAGACCGTGACGTCGCCCGGCCTCGGCGAGATCGGCCTGGTGGGCCAGCCCATCCATCTCGGCCGCACCGGCCAGCGGATGGTCAAGAGCGCGCCCGAATACGGCGCCGATACGGATGCGGTGCTGGCCGAGTTCGGCTACGGGGGAGACGAGATCGCGACGTTCCGCGCCGACGGCATCGTGTAGCGGAACAGTCCACCACTTGGACCGGGCGGGACCGGGCGGAATGATCCGCCACATTGGACCGGGCGGAATGATCCGCCACGCACCGCCCGGAATGTTCGAATCCGTTGGAAAAAGCCGGCCCGGGACGGTAATTCTAGGACCGGACGCGACCGCTTGTTCGAGGATCGAATTCAACCGGTTTCAACAAGGAACCAGACCATGCCCAATATTTCGCTAATGGATCTGGACGAGCTCGGGAAAGGCAAACTCGGCCCGTTCATCAAGAAGGCGCTTCGCAACCGCGCGCCGGACCCGGCGTTCCACGCCATGATGGGTCACAACCCGGACCTGTCGAAGGCCATGTACATCGCCTGGGGCACGCTGTTCTCCACCGGCAAGGTGGACCACAACCTCAAGGAAATCATCCGCGTTCAGCTGTCGCGGGCGGCCGACTGCAATTACTGAGGGAACGTCCGATCCGCTTCGGCGAAGGGGAATGGACTGACCGAGGAACTGCTCGACGAAGGCATCGACAACTACGAAGCCTCCGGCAAGTTCACTGAGCGCGAGAAGGCGGCGCTGCGCTACTCCGAATATATGGACCAGCATCCGGAGAAGATCGACGAGGCGTTTTACGCGGAGCTGCGCGAACATTTCTCGACCGAGGAGATCGTCGAGCTCGGCGCCTATATCGCGTTCAACATCGGCTATCACACGTTCTTCGGCACCCTCGGCTTCTACCCCATGTTCGCCCCCGACGGGCGGCTGGTGAGCCAGGAGGAAAGCCGCGAGATCTATGGCGATACGCCCATGTCCCATACCAAGGGCGCCATGCAGCGGGCCAAGGATCTGGCCCCGGGCGAGGCCGCCGAGTAAACCGGGAAACACAGACATGCCAGTGATCGATCCGGTTCCCGTCGAGGAACTCGAGGAAAACAAGGCGCTCGCCAGGATGCTCGAGCAGGCCGAGAGCCTGCGGGCGCCGGACCCGCTGCTGCTGCGGATCATGGCCCATGCGCCGAGCCACGCCCAGGCGGTGTGGGATGCGTTCTGGGTCTCCCACGCCGAGGGCAATGTGGACCACAAGCTCAAGGAGATCATCCGCATCCGGCTCGCCCGGTTCGCCGGCGATCCCTACTTCGCCAATCTGCGCTCGACCATGGCCAAGGAGGCCGGCCTCACCGAGGAGACGATCGAGGCGGGCTGCGGCGATTTCGAGAACGACGGCCGGTTCTCGGACGCGGAGAAGTGGGCGCTCGAATATTCGGCGCTGATGTACACCGATCCCAAGGCGGTGAACGCGGCGTTCTACGACGAAGGCAAGCGGCACTGGTCGGAGGCGGAAATCATGGAGATCGGGGTCCTGATCGCCTACCACTACGGCTTCGCCGTCTGGATGAAGACCCTGAAGGCGTTCCCGCTTCACGACCCCGACGGCAATCCGGTGAGCCAGGAAGAGAGCGCCGAGGCCTACGGCGCCGGCTAGCCGGGCGCGACGGCGGCGTGTAGCGCCACTCGCAACCTTTCCCTCTCCCCTGGAGGGAGAGGGATGCGGAGGCTTGGCGAGTTAGGGCACAAAGCGAACGCAAAGGTCAATTCGGAGAATTGACCGGAACTGCCCAAGCGAGCCATAGCCGAAGCTGGGTGAGGGGGAAATTCCATATTACCCTCACCCTGGTCAATTCCCTCTGGGAAATGACCGACCTCTCCCAGAGGGAGAGGGAGCTTGCCGTGCGTCCCCTCGCCCCCTTCAGGGGGAGAAGGACAGGGTGAGGGGGCAATCATTCGCGGTCGATCCGAATCGTACCGGTCTCCCTTCGCTCCCGCGGAGGCCTACATCAGTTGGGGCAGGAACGTCGAAATCTGAGGGAAATAGACCAGGAGTGCGACGATCACCACCTCGCAGCCCAGGAACCACGCGACCCCCCGGAAGATGGTTCCCAGGGGGATCGCATCGCCGACGACGCTTTTCACGATATAGACGTTGAAGCCTACCGGCGGGGTCATGAGCCCGATTTCAAGGAACTTGATGACCAGGACGCCGAGCCAAATGAGATCGAGGTCGAGCGCGTCGAACATGGGCAGCAGAAGCGGCAATGTCAGCAACATGAGGCCCAGCGGGTCGAGAAACATGCCGAGCACAACGTAGATGAGCGACATGGCGATGATCAGGAGCACCGGGTCGAGCGCCCAGTCGCCGATCATCTGTCCCATGAAGAACGGCAGGCCGGACAAGGCCAGAAACCGGGTCAACATGACCGCGCCGACGGCAATGAAGAATATTTTTGCCGTGTTGATCAGCGCTTCGTTGACGCTGTCCTTGAAAAGCTTCCAGGTCAGCCGCTTCTGTGTCCAGGCCAGCACGAACGACAAGAAGGCGCCGAACGCGCCCGCTTCGGTCGGGGTGACGATGCCGGCGTATATTCCGCCGATAATCCCGATAATCAGGGCGAAAAGGGGCCAGACCTGGCTCGACGCCGACAGTTTTTCGCGCAGGCTGTATTTCTCGGCGACGACCGGCGCTAGTTCGGGCCGAAGCTTGCACCGCACAATGATCATCGATGCATAGACCACCGCGGTCAGAATGCCGGGCAGAATGCCCGCGATCAGGAGTTTCGCGATCGACGCCTCGGCGAATATGCCGAAGAGCACCATGAGAATGCTGGGCGGGATCAGGGAACCCAGCGTGCCGGCGGCGGCAACGACGCCGGCGGCCATGCCCTTGTCGTAGCCCTGCTTCATCATTTCCGGGATGGCGATGCGCCCCATCGCGGCGGCGGTAGCGAGGCTGGACCCCGATGCGGCGGAAAATCCGGCGCAGGTAAAATTGCTGGCGACCGCCAGGCCGCCGGGCAGGCGTCCGAGCCACAACCGCGCCGATTTGAACAGAGCCGAACTGATCCCCGAATGGTGCGCGACGGCGCCCATCAGAAGGAACATGGGAATGGCCGAGAGATTCCAGCTTGCGGCGAATTCGAAGACCGTCGTCTTGACCACGCCGACCGCCACGTCCGGCCCGCGCAACATCATGATTCCGAGAATCGAGACGCCGCCGAGCGCAACGCCGATCGGAATTCGAATGGCGATGAGCACCATGACCATGCCCAGGCCGAGAAAACCGATCTGCAGTCCGGTCATGCCGTTACTCCGGGACGGGCAAGGTCTGGATACGGGAGCCGCGATTACGGATCATGGCTTTCAAATACCGGGGGACGTCCCGATTTCATCCCCGCGATCGCCGCGCAGCAAACGTATGATCTGCGCAATGACGACGATACCCATCGCCGCCATCCCAATCGGCAGCAGCCAGCGGCTCGGCCAAACGGCCACCAATTCAACGGATGTCTCCCACGCCTCGCCGTCCCGAGTCCGCAGAATCGCCTCGTCCGCCGTGTAGATGATCAAGAAAAGCAGATAGAGAACCGTCACCCCACCGGCGAAAGCCGACAACAACCTGAGGGGCCGGCCGGACAATTTACTGGTGAACAATTCCACGATGAGGTGGCCCTCGGTAAACGTCACATAGGCCAGCGGCAGAAACACCGAGGCAACCATATAGTACGCCGCGACAATTTCGGTCGTACCGTCGATCGGGTCATTGAGCGTATGCTTCAAAATCACATCCGCGACGATGTGGAGCATCATCATGATCGTGGCGACGCCGCCGAGGATCATCAATATTCGGCCCAGTGCTTCCGGGTATTTTCCGGCCTTCAGTGAGATCATTGGTTTGGACAACCGTTCGAATACGCCGAAGTCGATCATATCCGATAGCGATTCCGCGGGCTTTCCGCAACAACCTTGCCAATTAACCTGGACCGATTAGACTTCCGGAAAGCCCCGGAAAGCCTGCTGGCAAATCACGGGCTCCGGAAAGACGTCAGCCAAGATGACGCCCGGGCAATAAATTCGGCAACTGGAACGCCAACGAATCAGGGAGGTTGGAAATGAAATTCTCAAATATCAGTCTGCTCGTGGGCGCCGCGGGTATCTTGATCTCGGCGTCGGCAGCCACGGCCGGAGAACTTACCTATGGGTCCTGGAACGGCCCGAAAAATGTCGTCATCGTCGAAGGCGTGGCGCCGTACCTGAAAGCCATCGAGAAGGAAACCAACGGGTCGATCACCTGGAAACTGATCGCGGGCGCGCAACTCTTCGGCGGACGGCAGACGCTCGCCGGCATCGGCAATCGGGTGGCGGACGCCGGGGGACCCGTGATTCCCGCTTTCACCCGAAAGGCGCTGCGCTCCGCCAACGTGGTCTACGATCTCGTCAACGCATCCGAAAGCCCGATCGCCATGGCGGGCGCCGTTGCGGAGACCTATCATTTGAACTGCCCCGCCTGTAAAGCGGACTTCGAAAAGAACAAAACGGTCTTCATCGCGAATTACGCCGCCACCAGCTTCAACCTTCTATGCCGGGAGCCGGTAAAATCGGCAGCCGACGTCAAGGGCCGGAAAATTCGCGTGGTTGGCGCGCTCGGCCGCTATATCAAGAGCCTGGGCGCCGTACCGGTAGGCGGACCGCCCTCCAAGGCCGTTCAGGCCATGCAGCGCGGAAATCTGGACTGCATCGCCGGCCCATCCAGCTGGATTCAGTCTTTCGGTCTTTGGGATATCGCCAAGCATGTGCTGGACGCGCCGCTTGCGATTCAGCCGACCCCTTCGGCAATGGTCATCAACCGGTCGGTATGGAACGGCCTCAAACGGTCCGAACGGGCGGCCATTCTCAAGCATGCGCCGCGGCTGATCGCCAACACCACCGTCAAGGGGTATATGGCGGAAGACAAAATGGTCCGGCGCGAAGCGCCGAAACGCGGCATCACGATCGTGAAGGCCGGCAACGATATTCTGTCGTCCCTCGAAGCGCACAAGGCGAAAGAGCCCGGCATCATCGCCCAGGTCGCGGCCAAGGAAGGCGTCAAGAATCCCGACGCGATCATTCAGGCGCACCTGAAGAATGTCGCGAAATGGGACAAGATTCATGCCCGCATCGGTGACGATGTCGACAAATTCGCCGAGGCGCTTTGGACCGAAGTGTTCAGCAAACTCGATCCCGACAAAATCTAGTTGAAGCCGGGGAAATTCGTCCGCGTCGAAGCGGCGGCCTTCGGGCCGCCGCTTTCGTTTGCGGCGAACAAAAGGAGAAATGGTGCCGCCTGGGTGACTTGAACACCCGACCCCCGCATTACGAATGCGATGCTCTACCAGCTGAGCTAAGGCGGCCCATCTCGGGACCGGGTGGTAATATACCGCCCGCCGTCTTTTTTCCAGCGCGGATTGGGTCGCGCGGCCCCGGCGGCGCGTGTGCGCGGCCCTTGATCTTGTTCACCCCCCCCCTCACCGCGCCAAAAAACCCTCTCCCCCAATCATGGGGGAGAGGGATGCGGAGGCTTTGCGAAGCGGCAGCTGAGCTTAGCCGTAGCTGGGTGAGGGGGCCTCCATGATTTTCATGCTCTCGGTGGTGAAATCTTATTCCCTGCTCCTCACGCGGATTCTGCCGGCGTCGCGGAACCGTCACGCGACTCCGGTTTTCTTCGGAGATCGGGCGGACAAGGAGTTCACCACGGAGCGCACAGAGGACACGGAGGAGGGCTGAATCACCCCCTCACCCTGTCCCTCTCCCCCTGAAGGGGGCGAGGGAACGCACGGCAAGCTCCCTTTCCGTTCCAGCCTTCGTAGCCGAAGGCTACTTCGGCGGAGTAGGCCCAGGGGAGAGGGGAAGGTCTCGAACGACGCTACACCTTACGATAAACGCGGCCCCCGCTAATTGGCGGTGGGCTTGTCCTCGTCCGCGGGCTCTTCCTCGGATTCTTCCGGTGACGGTTCGCCCGGCTCTTCCTCCGGCGCCGCCTCGGGCTCGATGGTCTCGCCGTGGTGAAACTCGTCCGCCGCCGCGTAGGCCGTCACCCTGGGCGGCGTGGCCCATTCCATACTGTCGAATTGTCCGCAGCGGCCGCAGACCGCATCCCACTCGGCAACCACGTTGCCGCAATTGTCGCAGACCCACGCCGGGTCGGGATCGGCGACGGCCATCCGGCGCAGCCAATCGCGCGCGGCTTCCGGGCTGACGCCCTCGGCCTCCTCGAGTTCCGCCATATAGCGGCAGATCCTGGCCGAGGGTTCATCGCCGGCGACCGCCTCCAGATGCTCCCTGGCTTCCTTGTACATGCCG
This sequence comes from Rhodospirillales bacterium, assembly GCA_965207535.1. Classification (GTDB taxonomy): domain Bacteria; phylum Pseudomonadota; class Alphaproteobacteria; order Rhodospirillales; family UBA2165; genus JAJDXO01. The sequence goes on from CBDBMR010000017.1 coordinate 518,209, forward strand.
CTGTTGAGGGCCGCCCGGGCCAGCGCCAGATGGCTTTCCGGGTGATCCTTGTTGTTCCCGGCGAGCCGTTCCAGAAGCCGCATCTTTTCCTGGGCGTTGTCGCTGTCGCTCAGGCCCTCCATCACCGTCACCAGGTCCGGGTGGGGGTTGACCACCCAGGTTTCCTCGATGATCGAAGCGGCGCGGCGGCGCTTGCCGGCGCCGTTCAGCAGGCGCGCATAGCGGACCGCGGCGGGAACGAGACGCGGCGCCAGACTGTTGGCCCGTTTGGCCAGCTGCAGCGCCTCGTCCAGCTTGCCCTCGTCCTCGGCGGCGACGCTCTGGCCGTGGGTCAGCACGGCGCGGCGGCGGCGTCCCACATCGGCATCGATGGTCTTGTTCTTCACCGACTTGCGGACCGTCGCCTCCGCATCCGACCACTTGCTTTCCTTCACCTGAAGATCGAACAGGGTCTCGGTGACGCCCTCGGTCTTGGGTTTGAGTTCCACCGCCTGCTCGGCGAGCTCGATGGCGCTTTCGGAATCCCCCTCCTGCATGGCCTGGTTGAGCTGCCCCCGGAGACCGAGATAGCGGGTCTCCTTCTGTTCGGACATGGCCTCGAAGAACTTGTGGGCCGCCGCGTCGTCGCCCGACAGCTGGGCCGCCTGCGCCGACAACAGCATGGTAAGCGGCGGCTCTCCCAGCAGCCGCTCGGCCCGGCGGGCCTGACGCCGCGCCTCGACGGCATCGCCGGCCGCCACCGCGACCATCCCCTGGGTCAGGGCCTTGTAGCCGCGCCGGCGCCTGTTGTCCTGCCGCGCACGGCTGATCTTCCGGGGGGCGGTCCGAAACGCCGACCACAGCCGCCAGAAGGCCGCGAATCCGGCCGCCAGGGTAAGGACCGCGGCGAACAACACCCCGATGGAGGTGTCGACCCGGTATCCCAGCCATTCGAGTTTGACCGAACTCGGCGTATCGGCGATCAGCGCGGCCGCCCACGCCACGGCGCCGATCAATATGAGAAACCAGAGCGTCCTGAACATGGGCTATTTGCCGGTGCCGGAAAGCCGGGAAATGGCCGCCGTCCGCAGGCCGGCGAGGACCGCCTTGACCTGGGTGTGAGCGCGCGCCGCCTCGATCCAATCCGCCGCCGCCTCGCGGGCCGGCCCTTCCAGGGTTTCCAACTCCTCGACGGCGGCGGCGAAATTTCCGGCCTTCACCCGAACCTCGGCCCGCGCCACGGTGGCCTGGACCCCGGACCCCTCCAGCCGGTCCGTCCGGCGCCAGCGGATCGGGGCCGTCAGCCGGGCGATGGTCCTGTCCACCCACCCCCCTTCCTCCCGGATCACCCCGGCCCGGACAATGCCGCCCGCGGCCCGGTCGAAGGCGGATTTGAGGCCGGCCTCGGAAGCGACCCCCGCCGGCGCCAGTTCGGCGAGCCGCCCGGCGGCATCGGGAGCGAGAAGCGCCTCGTCGGCCACCTCCCGGAATGCGGCGAGTTCGGCGGCGAAGCTTCGCCCGTCCAGGACCGCCTCGCGGAGCTGGCCCAATGCCAGGAGCGCGGCCCGCCGGCGGGCTCCTTCGGCGTCCGGCTCCGGCACCTGGGCGGCCAGTTCCGCGATCTGCCGGGAGAGCCGGGCGACGGTGTCCGAATTTTCCGCGACGGAGCCCGTGGCGGTCTTCTCGAGCGCATCGATCCGGTCCGACAGGCGCCGCAAAACGCCCTCGGCCTCGGCCGAGGTCAGGTCGGCATTGAGGGCGCCAACCGTCCGCCGAAGGGCGCCGACGGACCCCTCCACCTGGGAGAGACGCGCGAGGGCGTCATCGAGCTGCACCTTGAGACGGTTGCGTTCGGCGGCCAGGGCCTCGAGACCGGGAACAATGTCGTCCCTCGACGCTTTTTCCAGTTCGGCGACCCGGGCGGCAAGCGCCGTCACCTGCGCCCGTGTCTCGGCGTCGGTTCCCAGTCCCGGAAAAAACACCCGGGCGTGATCGATCCAGAACGGGCTCAACGCCCCGACCACCGCCGCGATGATGATCACCCCGGCGGCAAAGCTCATGATCTTGGACAGGCGGCTGAACGTTTCCGGGGGCCGGTTGGCGGCCATCGGCGCGCCGCCCGGCGCCGCATCGCTCTCCGTCACCGGCGGCGGCGCCTCCGCGGGCGGCGGGGTATCGGCGGAGCCGATGAGGCTTAGCAGACTCTCCTGGTTGGGCCGGGGCGCGACCCGCACGTCCCGCCAGGTCAGTTCGGATGCCGCCTCGCCCACCGCCGCGCTGAGACACAACGCATCCAGCTCGCGGGCGGCCCGGACCAGCCTGGCCTTGCGCATCAGCTCGATACAGGTCTCCGCCGACCGGGGAGAATAAAAAACCACCGCGTCGATGTCGCCGTCCTTGAGGGCGGCAACCGTCGCCGCCGTCAGCCCCTTGGCCGGAACCGCCCGGTACAGCACCGCCCGGCGATAGTTGTAGCCGGCGGATTCGAGCGTTCCGCCCAGATCGCCGGCGACCTCGGATCCGGCGACATGAAGCAAAACCCCGGCATCACGGGGCATCCGGTCCTTGACCAGCTCGGCCAATTGGTCGACCCCGCCGTCCGCCGAATGCACCTGCTCGAACCCCGCCTCCCCGGCCGCCGACGCCGTCGCGTCGCCGACGGCGTAGACCGGCAGTTCCCTGGAGATATCCCGGCGGGACAATGCCCGGGCCCCATTGGCGCTGGTCAGCAGCAGGGCGTGAACGCCGGACAAATCCAGCGCCGCCGTATCCATGAACTCGACGTGGAACAGCGGCTCCAGCACGGCCTCGCAGCCCAGCGCCGTCAATGCCTCGGCGAGCCCGGCGGCGTCTTCCTTGGGACGTGTGACGAGCACCCGCATGGCTAGGACCGTTCGCGCTCCATTTCAGGGTGAACCGCCGCGGCCTGTTCCCGGGAATCGGTGATGGCCTTCACCAGCTCCGGGCCGGCGCCGGCAAGCAGCGTCCGGGCGAGGCCGGCCCCGATCCGCTCGGCCTCGGCCGCGGGGCCGGAGGCCTCGTCGGCGATCATTTCGGATCCGTCCGGGCAGGCAATCATGCCCTTCAGGGTCAATTCGCCCGACGGACCGATGACCGCATGTCCGGCGATGGGGGTCCGGCAGGACCCGTTGAGCGCCGCCAGCATCGCCCGTTCCGCCGTGACGCACGCCGTTACCTCGGCCTCGGCCAAGGTCTCCAGCAGCGTGTTGGCCTGCAGGTCGCCCGTCCTGCAGGTTGCGCATAAAGCTCCCTGTCCCACGGCCGGCAGCATATCATGAACCGGAACGGCTTGGGTGATGGCGGCCTCCTTCCCCAGGCGCCGGAGCCCGGCGACCGCCAGGAACGTCGCATCGACCTCGCCGGCATCCAGCTTCCTCAGCCGCGTATCCACATTGCCCCGCAGCGGGACAACGCTGAGGTCCGGGCGGGCCCGGCGCACCTGGGCCGCGCGGCGGAGCGACGCGGTACCCACCCGGGCGCCGGCGGGCAGCCCGGCCATGTCCTTCGACTTGTTGCTGATGAAGGCATCCCGGGGATCCTCCCGGGGCATGACGGCGTGCGCGGCGATGCCTTCGGGCAGCAGGCTCGGCATGTCCTTCATCGAATGAATGGCGATATCGATCCGGCCGTCGAGCATGGCCTCGTCGAGTTCCTTGGTGAACAGGCCCTTGCCGCCGAGGTTGGAGAGCAATTCATGCCGGACCCGGTCGCCGGTCGTCGAGACGGCAACGGTCTCGACGGCGCGGGGTTCTCCCAGGCGGGGGTGGAGTTCGGTCAGGCGGGCGATGACGTGTCCCGTCTGAGCCAGCGCCAGCGGGCTTCCCCGGGTCCCGATGCGGAGGGCGGAATGTGCCGACATGTTCTCGGTTTTACTGGATTTCGGGTGCAGAAGGCCATAAAGGGTTAATGGCGTCAAGAAAACGGTAAACCGCACGGCTGCAATGATAATTCTGGGCATCGAAACCAGCTGCGACGAGACTTCGGCGGCGGTCGTCGACGATTCGGCGGGCCGGGCTTCGGCGCGAATCCGAAGCAATGTCGTCAAGTCGCAGATCGACGAGCATCGTCCATTCGGCGGCATCGTCCCCGAGGTCGCGGCGCGGGCCCACCTGCAGCACCTGGATGGGCTGATCGGGCGGGCCATGGCGGAGGCCGGCGCCGATTGGAACGATCTCGACGGCGTTGCGGCGACCGGCGGGCCCGGATTGATCGGCGGCGTCATCGTCGGCGTCATGTCGGGCAAGGCCATCGCCGCGGTGCACGGCCTGCCGTTCCTGGCGGTGAACCATCTGGAGGGGCACGCGCTGACCGCGCGGCTCACCCATGACCTGGAATTTCCCTACCTCCTGCTCCTGGTGTCGGGCGGCCATTGCCAGTTGCTGGCGGTCGAAGGCGTCGGCGCCTACCGGCGCCTCGGCACCACCATCGACGACGCCATCGGCGAGGCATTCGACAAGACCGCCAAGATGCTGGGGCTCGGGTATCCCGGCGGCCCCCGGGTCGAGGCGAGGGCGCGGAACGGCGATCCAAACCGGTTCAGGCTGCCCCGGCCGATGAAGGGCCGCGACGGATGCCATTTCTCCTTCTCCGGCCTGAAGACGGCGGTCCGTCACGCCATCGACGGTCTCGGCCGGGAGCCCGCCGAAACCGACATCGACGATTTGTGCGCTGGGTTCCAGACGGCGGCGGGCGAAGCCATCGTCGATCGGAGCCGGAACGCCATGGACATGTTCCTGGGCCTTCACCCCGGCGCGAACGATCTGGTGGCCGCGGGCGGCGTCGCGGCCAACGGCGCCCTTCGCATGATGCTGGAAGATTTGTGCGATGAAGAAGGCTTCCGGCTGACCGCGCCGGAGCCCGCGCTCTGCACCGACAACGGCGCGATGATCGCCTGGGCCGGGCTGGAGCGTCTGCGGGCGGGTCACGCCGATGCGCTCGACTTCGCGCCCAGGCCGCGCTGGCCGCTTGACCCGGACGCGCCGGCCGTGGCCTATGCCGGGGTCAAGGCCTAAAAGCGGCGGACACTGACATGCGGGGACAGCCATGACCAAGATCGGCGTATTGGGCGGCGGCGCCTGGGGAACGGCGCTGGCCGCGGCGGCGCGCCGGGCCGGCAGCGAGGTGCTGATCCAGGCCCGCGAGCCGGAAGTGGCCGAGGCGATCAACACCGGCCACGTCAATTCGCTCTTTCTCCCCGGCGCGGAACTCGATCCCGGAATCCGCGCCACCACGTCGGTCACCGAGGCCGTCGATGCGGATGTCGTCCTGGCGGTCACCCCGGCCCAGCACCTTCGAGGGACTCTGGAGGGCCTCGCCGGTCAATGGCCCAAGGACGTGCCCGCGGTCATCTGCTCCAAGGGAATCGAGCAGGAAACCTGCCGGCTGATGAGCGAAATCGCCGCGGAGGCCCTGCCGGAAGCCCCCGTCGCCGTCCTGTCGGGCCCCACCTTCGCCATCGAAGTGGCCCTCGACCGGCCGACGGCGGTGACCGTCGCCTCGCAAAGCGCCGGGGTGAACGACCGCGTCATCCCGGCCCTGTCGTCGTCCCGGTTCCGCATTTACGGCTCCGACGACGTCGTCGGCGCCCAGATCGGCGGGGCGGTGAAGAACGTGCTCGCCATCGCCTGCGGCATCGTCGAAGGGCGGAAGCTGGGCGACAACGCGCGCGCCGCGCTGATCACCCGGGGCCTTGCCGAGATCGTCCGTCTGGGCGCCGCCAAGGGCGCCCGGCCGGAGACCCTTTCGGGCCTGTCGGGTCTCGGCGATTTGACTCTCACCTGCAACGCCATGCAGTCGCGCAATTTTTCATTGGGCGTCGCCCTCGGCGAGGGCCAAAGCCTGGACGAGATCGTCGGCAGCCGGAACTCCGTTGCCGAAGGGGTGTTCACCGCCTCTTCGGTCACCGAACTCGCGCGCCGTCTCGGCGTCGAGGTGCCGATTTGCACGGCCGTGGACGGCGTGATAAATCACTTCGCCGCCATCGATGCGACCATCGACGGCCTGCTGTCCCGCCCATTGAAGGATGAAACCGACTAACGCCATCGCCGGGGAGCGTTCACATGTATTTTCACATTCACTGCGTCGATAAACCGGATTCCAGCGGCCTCCGCGCCGCCACCCGGGACGAACACCTCGCCTACCTCAAGGGCTCGGGCGTCAAGGTGGCTTTCGCCGGCCCGACCACCGACGAGGCGGACGAGGCCGTGACCGGCAGCGTGCTGGTCATCCAGGCCGAGGACCGCGCGTCCGCCGAGGCCTGGGCGGCCGGCGATCCCTACGCCAAGGCCGGACTGTTTTCCTCGACCACCGTCACGCCGGTCCGCAACGTCATCCCCGGGGACTGACCGCCGGGGGCCGGGGATGCTGTTCTTCATCTACAGGGTGGACAAGCCCGGCGCCCGGGACCTCCGCGAATCGACGCGGCCGGCGCACCTGGAATACGCCCGCGGTTTGGGCGGCCGGCTTCGTCTCGCCGGACCGACCCTGGATGAAGATTGCGGGCACATGACCGCCAGCGTGTTCATTCTCGAAGCCGCCGACCGCGCCGAGGCCGAGGCGCTGACCGCCGAGGACCCCTACGAGAAGGCCGGGCTGTTCGAAACCAAGATCGTGCGGCCGTTCATGGAGGTCCCGCCCTGGGACCTGAAACCCGCCCTCGGGCGATAGAGCGAGATGACTCATTTGTGAATCGAAAAGGGATTCCCTTGGTTGGATTGAGGTGATTCCTTGTCGTGGCGTCAACACGAAATCCCCCTCACCCAGCTCCGGCTATGGCTCGCGGGCTCGCCAAGCCTTCACATCCCTCTCCCCCTCGAAGGGGGAGAGGGTTAGGGTGAGGGGGTTGCGAAAACGGCTTCCAAGATGCCGGATGCGCTTCCCAATAGAATCATCACGCTCTAGACAAGTATAGGAGTTTCGCCATGGCTTATTGGCTCGTCAAATCCGAACCCGGCGCCTGGTCGTGGGACGACCACGTCAAGGCGGGCGTCGCCGAATGGGACGGCGTCCGCAACCATCAGGCCAACAACAACATGAAGGAGATGAAGATAGGCGACAGGGCCTTCTTCTATCACTCCGTGGACGAAAAGCGGATCGTCGGCGTTCTCGAGGTGGCGAAAGAGCATTACCCCGACCATACGGATGAATCGGGCAGGTTCGGCATGGTCGATTTCAAGGCCCTCATGCCCGTGGAGACCCCGGTCACCCTGGCCGAGATCAAGGCCGACGAGCGGCTTCAGGACCTGCTTCTGGTGCGTCAATCCCGGCTCTCGGTCGTCCCCGTCTCCAAGGAGCACTGGAAGATCATCTGCGGCATGGCGGGCGTCAAGGCCTGAGGGGCCGCGCCGGTTTCATGTTCAAAGGCATCCGCAACGCCCTCAAGGACACCATGACGAACCACGCGCTGTCGTCGAGCCGCAAGGAGGTCCAGCGGTTCGTCGACGGGCTTGTCTCCATGGGCGATGAGGACCTCGGCATCATCGTCGCCGTCGCCACGGTTGTCCGGGTCAACATGGAGGAGGAGGGATTCCTGCCGAAGAAACTGTTCTCCTCCAAACGGATGCCCAGCGCCTATGAACTCGGCCAGCATCAGATGGCGCTCAACAAGCTTGCCAAGGACTTCAACAGGCTCAAGCAGCCCACCGACGCGGTGGCCGTGATTGCGCTGTCCTACAGCCTTCGCTGCCTCAACGTCGCCGAACTGCGCGACCTCGGGCGGGCGATTTGGGGCGAACTGGAGCGCGGCTTTCCCCATGTGGAGGACAAGCTGAAGGACGGCGAGAAACTCAAGGGCGAAAAATTTCCGGCGCGGGTCTGGGATGAATGGCGCCAGATACCCGCCGGCCTCGAACCCGCGGAAACCGGGACATGACCCGGCTTTGCGCCCTCGACGATATCGAGGACACCGAAAGCGCCGGCATGACCGCCGAGATCGACGGCGCCGAACGGCCGCTGCTCCTGGTCCGCCGCGGCGAACAGGTGTGGGTCTATGTCAATTCGTGCCCGCATATCGGCCTGCCGCTGGACTTCAAGCCGGGCTGGTTCCTGTCCCTCGACAGGAAATTCATCCACTGCGCCAATCACGGCGCCCTGTTCCGGATCGAGGACGGCGTGTGCGTCGCCGGTCCCTGTGTCCGCCAATGGCTGACCGCGGTCCCCGTCGAGGTCAGGGACGGCGGGGTGTTTCTTGCTTAGAGCGTGTTGATTCCATTGGGAAGCGCATCCGGCGTTTTGGAAGCCGTTTTCGCAACCCCCTTACCCTTTTTTGTGACCCCCTCACCCTGACCCTCTCCCCCAAGGGGGAGAGGGGACGCACGATAAACCCTCGCCCCCTTGGGGGAGAGGGATGCGGAGGGTTGCCGGGCGGAGCCCGGCTTAGCCGTAGCTGGGTGAGGGGGTGGAATTTCGTGGATGGCCGGCCTTCAGTCGGCCGAAGCCGACTTTCGGACGGCGTAGGCCGGGTCCGGGCCCGGCCATGACGCGTGATGCTGAATTAAAGAAGGTCGTCATCACCGGGCTTGACCCGGTGATCCACGTGGATGCCCGTGTCAAGCACGGGCATGACGGCTGGAGTGTGCCCCAAACGCGTCATGCCCCGCTTTATGCGGGGCATCCAGGATATTCACCACAGAGAACACCGAGGACACAGAGTATCTACACTCGAATCTGCTCCGTGATCTCTGTGTGCTCTGTGGTAATTTCGCTCCCCCCCTCCCTGACCCTCCCCCTCGAAGGGGGGAGGGTATGGGTGGGGAGAGGGAACGCACTTAAAATTCCCCTCCCCCTTGAAGGGGGAGGGTTAGGGTGGGGGTGAGCCGCCCCCCTACCAGCGGATGGCGCCGGTGAGCATCCCGCCGTGGGCGGGCGGCTCGTTGCCGTTGGCCGCCTCGCGGCGCGTCGCGTCCACGTTGACCTCGAACCCGGCATAGCCCCGCACCGCCGGGGTCAGCCGCCAGCCGACGCGGACCTCTCGCCCGCCGCCGTCCGAGGTTCCGAACCCCAGGTTCGGCGTGCCCGTGAAGCGGCCGCCGAAGTGCCCGAAGCCGTAGCCGACACGGAGGTCGAGGGCGCCCGTCTCCGGCGCCCCCGCCCCCGGCGCGCCCTTTGGCAGCTCCTCCCGCCACAGGGCGCTTGTTCCGCCAAGCGGCTCGCCCGTGCCGGCACCCCAGCGGGGCGAAAGCGACAGGGACAGGCCACGCCCGTGCGCCCCCGGGCCCAGCCGCGCGGTCACACTTACGCCGCTCTCCTCCGCGCCCTCTTCCGAGTGCGCCGCCAGCCGGCGCGCCCGCGCCGCCAGGCGGACCTCCGCAAGCCGGGGAAGCTCATGGCGCAGCCCCACCGATCCCATCCGCATCGAGAGGCCGCTCGTTTCGGGCTCGTTCCCGTCCAGACGATGGCGCGCCTCGCCCCGTCCCGCGCCCAGCACGCCGGACAGCTCCAGGCCGTCCGACAGGGTCCAGCGCCCGTACGGGTGGAGCGCGGTCAGCGTCGTCTCCGAACGGCCCCCCGCACCGGCACGCCCCCGTCTTCGAAGCCGTACTCCGCCTCGCCCGTCCCGCGGCTCACCGCGAGGCCCGCCACCCACGGCCCGGCCCGCGCGTCGATGCCCAGCCAGCCCGTCCGCAGCTCGCCCTCGTAGCGGGTCCCCGGCTCCGGACGGCCCGCGAAGCTCCCGAAATCCCCCCGGCCCCATACCGACCACAGCGGCGGCGAAGGCGCCCCGGACCCCTCCGGCGCGCCCAGGGTCAGCGAAAAGGCGCTCCCGTGAAATAATTCCCCGGCCTCCATGCTCCGGCTCCGTGCGGCGGACGCGCAGCCCCCGCGATCCGCGGCAAGGCCGGCCCGGCCGCCGGACATGCCCGCCGGACACGTCCGCTCCCCGCCCGCGAGGTATGCCGCGGGGAGCGCGGCAAGCAGCACCGGCTCGCCCGCCAGCGTCAGCGAGCCCGACGGAACCGGGGCCGCAAATCGTGTGCCGATGTTGTCGAGTGCGCTGGTCATCGTCCGGCGGCCCATCTCCGCCAGCGTGCGCCTCGCCGTCCGGCGCGGCTGCGCCGAGTTCCCGGACGGGCCGCCGCTCGCCTGTATGCCCCTGCCCGGCGGCGGATACGGCCCGCCGTCCGGCGGGGGCGGGGCGTAGGTCACCCGCCAGACTTCGATCAATGGCGCGACGTTGCCCTCGAGGTCCTGGATGCAGGGGTTCCCCGAGGAGCAGCCGGTCGAGTTGTAATCCAGTTCCATCCCGTCGTTTTCATCCACCGCCGAGCTCAGGGTAAGGACGACCGCTTTGCCGTCCACCCTGGTACCGGTGGGGCGCAACGAAGGTTTGACACTGCTCGTAAACCGGACAATGAACCTTCCCGTCCCCGGCACCGAATTCGGGTCCAGGCGATTGTTGAAGGTCATCGTCAGCGTCGCCCCCTGCACCGTCGCGGCGAGCAGCCGGAGCTTCCCGGTGTCCGAGCCCGGGAGGCCCGGCGGCGTTCCGCCGCCGCCGCCCCCGCCGACGCAGGCGCCGAGGGCCAGGATGGCGGCGAGCGCGCATGGAACCGCCCGCCATCCGCGGGAAAGCCGGAAACGGGAACGAGGCGGGGGAGGACGGCGCTCGGACGGGCCGGGGCTCGACCTGTGCGATGCGGAAAGTGCGGAGTGCGGGGAGGACGGGGCAGTCACGCCGACGCGGGCGCACCGGTACGCTTGGCGCTTGGCGCTTGGCGCTTGGCGCTTGGCGCTTGGCGCTTGGCGCTTGGCGCTTGGCGCTTAATTATAACAGAAGTTATATGACTGCCTATAGCACGGCGCAATGTCCGCGCGGTCAGGCCGTATCCCCGCTCCGCCACCATGAGTTCTCTCCAACCGACCGAGCAAACGCCGTCCGCACCGTGGCCGCGACAAGGCAACCAAGCCGAACGCACGAACTCATGGCATCAATTGATACACCCCCGACCATGACGCCTATTGCGCGCAAAGCTAGAGAAACGCGCACGGTTTGTGAAACGCATTTACGAGCAATATCGATAGCGAAATTGGTATGCTGAAATCTTCGGGCGGCAGGCACGAAATTCCCCCTCACCCAGCGCCAACCGTCATGCCCGTGCTTGACACGGGCATCCACGCCTTGCGGGGCGGCGGTACACGTGGATGGCCGGGTCCGGGCCCGGCCATGACGAGCTACTTTGATTCAGCATCACACGTCATGCCCGGACTTGTTCGGGGCATCCAGGAAATTCACCACCGAGCACACGGAGACCACGGAGAAAGTGTATTCGGCTGTACGACGCCCCATCTCGGTGATCTCCGTGGTGAAATCTTATTCCCCCTGGATACCCCGGACTTGCGCCGGGGTATGACGAGTGGAGTTACGACACAATCCTGGCCGTCATCACCCGCCGGTCCTTGGGCTTGACTTCGATGGGGCGAGGAATAGGCCCTTTGGTCCACGCCCCCGCCGCCGCGCCGCCAACGTGAATGTTGTCATCCCCGGCCGATTGTCGATAATTCGAAGCCGACGGCCCGGGACCGAGGGTCCGGAGGCCGGCGCGCAAGGGAGGTCCGCAAGATGTCAGAAGATGCCGTTTATCCCGTTCCGGAGTCCGTGGCCAAGGACGCCTGGATCGACAACGATCAATATCTGGAAATGTACCAACGCTCGGTCGGCGACCCGGAAGGGTTCTGGTCCGAACAGGCGGGGCGGATCGACTGGATCAAGCCGTTCACCAAGGTAAAGGACGTGGATTATACCGGCGACGTCCGCATCCGCTGGTTCGAGGACGGCACCCTCAACGCGTCCGCCAACTGCATCGACCGGCATCTGGAGAAACGGGGCGACCGGACGGCGATTCTCTGGGAGCCGGACGACCCGGACGCCGACGCGGTGGCCGTCACCTACAGGGAATTGCACGAAGCCGTCTGCCGGCTCGCCAACGCCATGAAGGACCGGGGCGTCAAGAAGGGCGACGTGGTCACCATATACATGCCGATGATCCCCGAGGCCGCCTACGCCATGCTGGCGTGCGCGAGGATCGGCGCCATGCACTCGGTGGTGTTCGGCGGATTCTCCCCGGACGCCCTCGCGGGCCGCGTCCAGGACGGCAATTCGGTCTGCGTCATCACCGCAGACGAGGGCGTCCGCGGCGGCCGGACCGTGCCGCTGAAGGCCAACACCGACGCCGCCCTCGAGGACTGCCCGACGGTCACCACCGTCATCTGCGTCAAGCGCACCGGCGGCGACGTCGGCTGGGTGGACGGCCGCGATGTCTGGTACGAAGACGCCGTCGCCGCCGCATCGCCGGACTGCGAACCGGAAGAGATGAACGCGGAGGACCCCCTGTTCATCCTCTACACCTCGGGTTCCACCGGGCAACCCAAGGGCGTGCTGCACACCACCGGCGGCTACATGGTCTATACCTCCATGACCCATCAGTACGTCTTCGACTATCACGACGGCGACGTCTATTGGTGCGCCGCCGATGTCGGCTGGGTCACCGGACACAGCTACATCGTCTACGGCCCGCTCTCCAACGGCGCGCTCACCGTCATGTACGAGGGCCTGCCCAACTGGCCGGACGCGTCGCGCATCTGGCAGGTGATCGACAAGCACGAGGTCAACATCCTCTACACCGCGCCGACGGCCATCCGGGCGCTGATGCAGCAGGGCGACGAGCCGGTGAAAAAAACCAGCCGCGCCTCGCTCCGCATCCTCGGCTCGGTCGGCGAGCCCATCAATCCGGAGGCCTGGAGCTGGTACTACAATGTCGGCGGCGATGCCCGCTGCCCCATCGTCGACACCTGGTGGCAGACCGAGACCGGCGGCATTCTGATCACGCCGCTGCCCGGCGCGACCGAGCTCAAGCCGGGCTCCGCCACGCGGCCATTCTTCGGCGTCCAGCCGGCCATCGTCGATGCCGACGGAAATATCCTGGAGGGCGCCTGCGAAGGCAATCTGATCATGACCGATTCCTGGCCCGGCCAGATGCGGACGGTCTACGGCGATCACGAACGCTTCGTGCAGACCTACTTCTCCACCTACAAGGGCAACTACTTCACCGGTGACGGCTGCCGCCGGGACGAGGACGGCTATTACTGGATCACCGGCCGGGTCGACGACGTGATCAACGTCTCCGGCCACCGGATGGGCACCGCGGAAGTGGAAAGCGCCCTGGTGGCGCATCCCCAGGTCTCCGAGGCGGCGGTGGTCGGCTACCCCCACGACATCAAGGGCCAGGGCATCTATGCCTATGTCACCCTGATGGCGGGGGTGGAGGATTCCGACGACCTCCACAAGGAACTGGTCCAGTGGGTGCGGAAGGAGATCGGCCCCATCGCCACGCCGGATGTGATCCAGTGGGCGCCGGGCCTGCCCAAGACCCGGTCGGGCAAGATCATGCGGCGGATTTTGAGGAAGATCGCCGAGGGCGACGCCTCGAACCTGGGCGACACCTCGACGCTGGCCGATCCGTCGGTGGTCGACGACCTGAAGGCGCACCTGGTCGAGCATTAGAGGGCGTTACATCGTAAGGCGTGGATCACCGGGTCAAGCCCGGTGATGACGGCTGGAGGGTCCCCCAAATGGAGTACGTCATGGCCGGGCCCAGACCCGGCCATCCACGAACTTCCATCCCCCCGCCCTGACCCTCTCGTCCCGAAGAAGGGGGAGAGGGAGCAAAATTACCACGGAGCACACAGAGATCACGGAGCGGGTTCGAGTGTAGTTACTCGGTGTCCTCGGTGTTCTCCGTGGTGAAATCTGGATGCCCCGAACAAGTCGGGGCATGACGCATGGTGCTGAATCAAAGAAGCTCGTCATTACCCGGCTTGTCCGGGTAATCCACGAACTTCCATCCCCTCACCCTCTCCTGCCGAAGAAGGGAGAGGGGAGTTGGTTATCGAGCCATCCCGCCCTAGAAATCGATGGCGCGGCCGTTTTTCTCCCAATCGCCGTAGCGGGTCGGGTCGAGGCCGTCCTTGCGGCCGCCGATTTCCTTCGGCCGCTTCGCCTCGCCTTTCTTGGCTTGCCTGCCGCCTTCGGGGGTCTTGGAAACCGTGTCCTTCTCGTCCGGTTTGCCGGCCATCTTCCGTTTTCTCCTTGCGTTGGGGACAATCCCCAGAGCCGATCTAGCGGAACCCCGCCCGGCCGTCCACAACATTAAATCTTCGCCCCGAGACGATTGCGGCGGGCCGCCAAAGGCGTTAAGGGGTCCCATGCCCCGGCGCCTCGCCCTCGACGTCCTCGACGACATCCTGATCCGCAAGAAGTCCCTGGATGACGCGTTTGCAGGGGCCGGCCGCCTAAGCGAACTGGCGCAGCGGGACCGGGGCCTCGCCCGGCGGCTGGTTTCGGAGACCCTGCGCCGCCTGGGCCAGCTCGATGACCTGATCGACGGGTTCCTCGAGCGGCCGCTTCCCCGCAAGGCCCGGCCGGTGCGCCAGGTCCTGCGGCTCGGCCTCAGTCAGCTTCTGTTTCTCGATACGCCCGCCCACGCGGCGGTCGATACCAGCGTCGAACTGGCCGCCGCCCGCGGGATGTTTGCCCACAAGGCGCTGGTCAACGCCATCCTGCGCCGCGCGGCGCGGGAAGGAAGCGATCTCGTCGCCAAGCAGGATGAGGCGGTCCTCAACATTCCGGCCTGGCTGCGGGAAAGGTGGGTGGCGGCCTACGGGGAAGCGGTATGCCGGGAGATCTGTCTCGCCCACCTGAATGAACCGCCGCTGGACGTCACCGCCAAGACCGATCCGGAAGGCGTGGCCGAAGAGCTGGGCGGCGAGCTGCTGCCGGGCGGCACCGTCCGGCTGCGAAGCGCCGGGCCGGTATCCGAACTGCCCGGCTACGGGGACGGCGCTTGGTGGGTTCAGGATGCGGCCGCCGCCCTGCCCGTCCGGCTGCTCGGCCCCGAGCCAGGCATGCATGTGGCCGACTTGTGCGCGGCGCCGGGGGGCAAGACCGCCCAACTGGTGGCGGCGGGCGCCCGGGTGACGGCCATCGACCGGTCGGAAAAGCGGCTCGGCATCCTGCGGGCCAATCTCGGCCGCCTCGGGTTGAACGCGGAGGTGATCTGCGCCGACGCCACCGGCTGGCGGCCCGCCGAACCGGTGGATGCCGTGCTGGTCGATGCGCCGTGCAGTTCGACCGGCACCATCCGGCGGCACCCGGAACTCCCCTGGATCAAGACCGAAACCCAGATGGAAGGCGCGGCCGGCATCCAGCGCCGTTTGCTGGATCACGCCCTCCATATCGTCCGCCCCGGCGGCCGGGTGGTGTTCGCCACCTGCTCCCTGGAGCCGGCGGAGGGCCGGGACATGGTCTCCGCGGTCCTTGGCGAAGCCGGCGGGCTCGGCGTGCACCCGGTGCGGACCACGGTGCCCGGGGCAACCGAACAAATGATCACCGGCGACGGGATGCTGCGCACGCTTCCCTGTCATCTCGCCCATCTCGGCGGGATGGACGGTTTTTTTGCGGCGCGGATTCACAAAGCGCCGGCAAACGGCCGCTGAGGAGAAGGCCTTATTCGGGCCGCCATGCTCCGCATCGGTAACCTTATCCTAACCAAAGCCGGCTAAGGTCCGGGTTCGAAGCTGAATTACGAGGATGCGTTTGAACTGGACCAGCGGCCAGAGGATTTTGCCGCTCCAGCAGAGGCGCCTTGATTTGCGGTGAACTACGGCATTGCCATAGGCGCAAGCGTGCGCGATTTATCCGGCGAGGGTCTGGCGGGATTCGTCAGGCGATCCCTCTATGGGTCGGGCGCCTACGACATATTGTTGAGAAACGGGGCGCCGGAGAGGGTTCTGGGAACGCCGCCGGCCCTCCGGCCCGGCGATCCGGAGGCCGGACGCGCCATTTTGAACGGCGCCCATACCCGTCACGGCAAGCACGTGCCCCTGCCAATGCCCGCGAAAGCAGACATTACCGAAACCGGCGTCTCCCGTTACGCCCAGGAATTCGGCTGGCTCGCCGACCTCAGGGCATTGGGAACCGACGAAGCGCGTGAATTTGCCCGCCAGGCAGTCGCCGATTGGCTGGACATTTTCGGGCGATGGCATCCCTATACGTGGCGCGCCGCCATCGTCGGCAACCGGCTGGCCAATTGGCTGACCCACTACGGGTTCTTTGGCTGGGCCGGGGATGACCCGGCCGCCCGGCGATTTCTCAAAGTCACCGGCAGCCAGATCCGTCACCTCGCCCGATGCTACGGCGAGCCCGGGAGCGGCTACGACCGCCTGGCGGCGGCGAAAGGCCTGATTTATGCCGGTATCGCGCTGTCCGATTGCGGCCGGCACCTGGACACCGGGCTGAAGGCGATGCGCGAACAACTCCAGGCGCAAATTCTTCCCGATGGCGGCCATATCAGCCGAAGCCCGGGCGTGCAGGCCCGGATCCTCGAGGACTTGATATCCATTCGCGACACTTTTCAGGCCGCGCACCTGGACCCGCCCGACTGGCTGCTCCGGCCGATACCCGAGCTCGCGGCGGCGCTTCGGGCGCTGCGGCGGCCCGACGGGGCTCTCGCCGGGTTCAACGGCGGGCCGGCCATTTCCGATTCGGCGTTGAGCGCCATCCTGTCGGCCTCCAAATCCCGGGCGGGCGCGGCACCCGGCGCGCCCCATGCCGGCTTCCAGCGTCTGGCGGCCGGCGACAGCCACCTCATCCTCGATGCCGGCGCGCCGCCGCCCGTTGACGCCTACCCCTGGGGCCACGCGGGCACGCTTGCTTTCGAGTTGGTCTCGGGCAAGGAACCGCTGATCGTCAATTGCGGGTCGGGCACGGACGGCGATTCGCACTGGCGGGAGGCGCTCAGAACCTCGGCCGCCCACTCCACGGTCATCGTCGATGAGACCAACTCCTCCGAAATCGATCCCGCGGGAGGTTTCAGCCGCCGCTGCACGAATGTGGCGGCAAGCCGGCGGGAGGCCGCCGGCGGCGTCGTTCTGGAGGCTTCCCATGACGGCTATGTCCTTCCCTTCGGGCTGACCCATCGCCGGCTGATCATGATGGCGCCGTCAGGCGAAGACATCCGCGGCGAAGACAGACTGACCGGGGCCGGCGGAGACGCTTTCGCGGCACGGTTTCACCTCCATCCGGACGTTCAGGCTTCCATGCTGGGGAACGGCCGGAGCGTCCTCTTGAAGCTGCGGCGAAACGGCTGGCGGTTCGATGCCGCGGCGTATCCCGTGCGCCTTGAGGACAGCGTATTTCGAACGCCCGACGGCCGCACGCGGCGCTCGCGGCAGGTCGTGATCCGCGGCGGCCTGGGCGGAGCCGGTGCAACAATTAGCTGGCGTCTGTCGCGGCTGGCCCGCTAACATCCCGCGCGTCGTCCCTGCCATCAGCCGGCCGCAACCCCCACATGAACCAAACCGCCGCCCAACTGCTGGAAAAGATTGAAAACCGCAGCGCGCGTATCGGCGTCGTCGGAATGGGCTACGTCGGCCTGCCGCTGGCGCTCCTGTTCGCAAAGGCGGGCTTTGAAGTCGTGGGGCTCGACATCGACCAGGCCAAGGCGGACTCGCTCAATCGGGGGGAAAGCTACATCTCCCATATTCCATCCGACGAGATCGCCCGGCTGTTTGTCGACGGGACCGCACAGGCGACGACGGATTTTTCAAATGCAGCCGGGCTGGATGCCATCCTGATTTGCGTCCCGACCCCTCTTGGCGACGACAGGGAACCGGACCTCGGCTTCGTGCGTTCAACGGTCGATTCCCTTTTGCCTCACCTCGGCAGCGGACAATTGCTGGTGCTCGAATCGACGACCTATCCCGGAACCAGCCGCGAGGTGGTCAGGCCCCGTCTCGAACGAGGTGGATTGGCCGTCGGAAAGAATGTGTTCCTTGCCTACTCGCCCGAACGGGAGGATCCCGGCAATCCGGAATTCGGCACTGCGAATATTCCGAAAGTGGTTGGAGCGGATGACGACGAGGCGATGAGGCTCGCGAGCGCCCTTTACGGCTGCATCGTGCCTTCGATAATTCCGGTGTCATCGATGGATGCCGCCGAGGCCGTCAAATTGACCGAGAACATCTTTCGTTCGGTCAATATCGCTCTGGTAAACGAACTCAAAACCGTCTACGGGGCGATGGGAGTCGACATCTGGGAGGTCATCGAGGCGGCAAAAACCAAACCCTTCGGTTACATGCCGTTTTACCCCGGGCCGGGCCTGGGGGGTCACTGCATTCCCATCGACCCTTTTTATCTCAGTTGGCGCGCAAAGCAGTTTGGCGAGGAAACCCGGTTCGTGGAACTGGCGGGCGAGATCAATACGGCCATGCCGGCGAAAGTGGCGGAAAAGCTGCAACAGGCCTTAGCCGACCAATTCGGCAAGCCGCTCGGCGAAAGCCGCGTGCTGATCGTCGGCATGGCCTACAAGAAGAATGTCGACGATACCAGAGAGAGCCCGGGGCTCGAATTGATGGAGCTGTTGCTTGGTTCGGGGGCGGCCGTCGATTTCTTCGATCCGTATGTCGTCGAAATTCCGGAGACGCGGGAGCACCCCGGACTCGCCGGCATCAAGTCCATAGATTGGATCGCCGCACGCCTCTCGGAGTACGACGCCGCAATCATCTGCACGGATCATGACGGCGTTCCGTATGGCGAGCTGGCGGCTTCGGGCACGCTGATCGTCGACACCCGAAACGCGATGCGCGGCCTGAGCACCCAGGCGGCGAATATCGTGAGAGCCTGAACGCCGTATTTTCGCACCGACGGCAATCACTGGTACCGCCGCCGGGACGCAACGCGTTAGGCCTTTCATGCGAAGAACGGTTTTACTTTAGACTCAATGTGTTATGTATCCATTTGCAGTCGGGCGGACGAGCCTGCGAAGACAACCGATGATCACCCGTTGTCGATAAGATGAAGATCAACCGCGCGCATATCGCCTTCGGCCATGACGTCATCATGGCGGCGGCATCTTTTTTTCTGTCGCTGTTTCTGCGTCTCGGCGACGACATCGTCTTCTATGACGGGATAACCCTCTATCTCAGCGCCGGGGTATTCACCGTCGTTGCCGGTTCGGTGTTCTGGTCCATGCGGATGTATCGAGGCGTTTGGCGCTATGCATCGCTCAATGACCTGATGCTGATCACCAAATCGGCGACGCTCGCGATTTTGGTCTTCCTGGTCATCATGTTCGTCGCCACCCGGCTGGAGGATCTGCCGCGATCCTTGCCGTTCATCAACTGGTTCGTCCTGATCGCGCTTTTGGGCGCACCCAGATTCATCTACCGGATTGCAAAGGACGGCCGATTCGAGCTGCGCCTCGATCCGGCCGCCGACAGCCGGGTCCCCGTGCTGCTGGCCGGCGCCGGCGACGGCGCCGAGATGTTCATCCGCGCCATGACGCGGCCCGACGCGAACTACCGGGTGGTCGGCATCGTGGCCCGGACGCCCGGACGAGTGGGCCGAAATATCCACGACGTCGAGGTCATGGGAACCATCGACGAATTGGCCGGCGTACACGCCACGCTCAAGTCCCGCGGCCCGGCGCCGCAACGGCTGATCGTCGCCGAGGAAACCTTCGATGGCGAACAGCTGCGCGGCCTCCTGGACGAGGCCGGGGAATTGGGCATGGTGCTCGCCCGCCTCCCTTCGCTGACCGATTTTCACCAGGGCATCGAGGCCAAGATCGAGGTCCGGCCCGTCGATGTCGAGGATTTGCTGGGCCGGCCCCAGACCAGACTGGACCGGAAGCCCGTGGAAGAGCTGATTTCCGGCAGGCGGGTGCTGATCACCGGGGCCGGGGGAAGTATCGGCGCGGAACTTGTCCGGCAGGTCTCCGAATTGGGCCCGGCCCACCTGTCGCTGCTCGACAACTCCGAATACAACCTCTTCACCATCGACAGGCAGTTGGCGGAGTCGCAACCCGAACAGTCACGGGATGCATCCATCGCCGATGTCCGGGACCGGTCCGCGATCGAACGGCTGTTCGCCGAACTCCGGCCGGACATCGTGTTTCATGCCGCGGCGCTGAAGCATGTTCCGATGGTCGAGGCCAATCCGCTGGAGGGATTTGCGACAAACGCCGTCGGCACGGCCAACGTGCTCGATGCCGGCCGCCGGGCCGGTGTCCGCGTTTTCGTCCAGATCTCGACCGACAAGGTGGTCAATCCGACCAATGTGATGGGGGCGTCGAAGCGCATCGCGGAGACCTATTGCCAGGCCACCGATCTGGAGGCCGCCGACGGAGACCCCGCGGTGGTCACCGTCCGGTTCGGCAACGTCCTCGGCTCCACCGGATCGGTTGTCGAGCTTTTCCGCCGGCAATTGGCGCGGGGCGGTCCGTTGACCGTCACCCACCCGGAGATGAAGCGGTATTTCATGACCGTCCAGGAGGCGGTCGAACTGGTTCTCCAGGCTGCCGCCCTGGGGCCCGTGGACGGCGCCAAATCCGGCAAGATATATGTTCTGGACATGGGCGAGCCGGTCCGGATCGTCGATCTCGCCAATCAGATGATCCGGCTTGCGGGATACACCCCGGGGGAACAGGTAAAGATCGAGTATTGCGGTATCCGTCCCGGGGAAAAGCTGTTCGAGGAAATCTTCCATGGCGCCGAGCCGCCCGTCCCGACATCCTGCGAGGGACTGCTGCTGGCCTCGCCCCGCGCCGTTCCGTTGGCTGAGGTCCGCGGCGAACTCGGGAAACTGGAAGAGGCCTGCGCAAGCGGCGAACTCGAGGCCGCCCGGGCGGTGGTCGGCCGGCTGGTTCCGGAATACGCGACCGCGGTCGCGGAAAACATCGAAGCCGCTCAATAATCGGCACCCGGCCGCACCCCCTCACCCAGCTCCCTCAGGGAGAGGGAACACGAAGCGGCGAGGGAATGGTCCCCTCTCCCCCTTCTTCAGGGGGAGAGGGTCAGGGTGAGGGGGTCATAAATAATGGGTGAGGGGGTTGCGAAAACGGCTTCCAAAATGCTGGATAGACTTCCCAATAGCATCATCTCGCTCTAGCCGCCGAAAGGCGGCTTTGCTATACCCCCATCGTCTCTCACCACTCCTCCCCGGAGTATCGATTTCATGACCGAGCCCATCCGCCGCGCCCTCGTTTCCGTCTCCGACAAGACGGGGCTCACCGAGTTGGCAACTGCGCTCACCGAGGCCGGCGTCGAGATTCTGTCCACCGGCGGTTCGGCCAAGGCGCTCATCGAGGCCGGCGTGGCGGTGACCGAGGTCGCCGACCATACGGGCTCGCCGGAGATCATGGACGGCCGGGTCAAGACCCTGCATCCCAAAATCCACGGCGGCCTTCTCGCCCGCCGGGACAACCACACCGACCGCGCGGCGATGGATGTACACGGCATCCAGCCCATCGATCTTCTGGTGGTCAATCTCTATCCCTTCGCGGCGACGGTGGCGTCGGGCGCCGGCACGGCGGCCTGCGTCGAGAACATCGATATCGGCGGACCGGCGATGATCCGGGCGGCCGCCAAGAACCACGCCCATGTGACCGTCGTGGTCGACCCGGAGGATTACGGGCGGCTGGTGGACGAAATGGCGGCGAACGGCGGCGCGACCACACTCGCGTTCCGCAAGGCCATGGCCGCCAAGGCCTACCGCCGGACGGGCGCCTACGATGCCGCCATCGGCCAATGGTTCGCGGGCGAACTGGAAGACGAGTTTCCGGAACGGATGGTGTTCGCCGGCGAACGGGCGCAAATCATGCGCTACGGCGAAAACCCTCACCAGAACGCAGCCTTCTACCGGGATGGAAGCGCCCGCCCGGGTGTCGCCACGGCAACCCAACTGCAGGGCAAGGAACTGAGTTTCAACAATCTGAACGATACGGACGCCGCCTACGAGTTGGTCGCCGAGTTCGACACGACCGCCTGCGCCATCGTCAAACATGCCAATCCGTGCGGGGCCGCCGTGGGCGATACATTGTCCGGCGCCTATGCCCGGGCGCTGGCCTCCGACACCGAAAGCGCCTTTGGGGGCATCATCGCCTTCAACCGGCCGCTGGACGGCGAAACCGCCGAAGAGGTCGCCAAGCTGTTCGCCGAGGTGATTATCGCGCCGGCGATCAAGCCTGCCGCCGCGGAAGTGCTTTCGGCCAAAAAGAACCTCCGGGTTCTGGATGCCGGCGGACTGCCCGATGCCGGAAGCGGCGGCATGACCATGCGCACCCTTGCCGGCGGCTACCTGCTGCAGGGCCGGGACAATGCGCTGATAAGTGACGGCCTCGAGACCGTCACCAAGCGCCACCCGTCGGAGCGGGAAATGGCCGACCTGCTGTTCGCCTTCACCGTCGCCAAGCACGTAAAGTCCAACGCCATCGTCTACGCCAAGGACCGGGCCACCGTGGGCATCGGCGCCGGGCAGATGAGCCGCGTCAATTCGGCGCGCATCGCCGCCTGGAAGGCCGCCGATGCGGCCAGGGCGGCCGGTGACGAGACCTCATGGGCGGCCGGCTCGGTGGTCGCCTCGGATGCCTTTTTCCCGTTCGCCGACGGCCTGCTGGCGGCGGCCGAAGCGGGCGCCACGGCCGTCATTCAGCCGGGCGGCTCGATCCGGGATGACGAAGTGATCGCCGCCGCCGACGACGCCGGGCTCGCCATGGTATTCACCGGCATGCGTCATTTCCGGCATTGACCGGCCCGAACGCCCAATCGATCGGGGAGCCGCCGCCGGGCGGCTTTTTTTGCGTTTTTTGCGCAAAAACAGCGCCCGGGCGCTGCATGCGGCGCCCTAACCTATTGAAATATAGTCATTTGTGGAACAGGGACCAAACGGGCCGGGGATCGAATTATTTTGCGCTTTTTGCGGCCCGGCGCCTAGAATTTCCGGTCCTGGACCAATTCCTCGCTCATCATGCCCTGACGGAGGTATTGGCCCAGCAGGTGCATCAGCGCCTGATGGGTATCCTCGATCACCCCGTAATTGTCGGCATCCACGTGCAGGTTGACGTCGGCCAGCCCGGCCGACCGGCCGCCGGAGAACCCGGTCATCGAGATGACCTCGAGCCCGTTGTCCTTCGCCCACTGGACGGCGCGCACGATATTTTCGGAATCGCCCGATGAACTGACGGTGATCAGCGCATCCCCCGCCTGGGCATTGAGGGACAACTGATGGGAAAACACCTCGGCATAGTCCATGTCGTTCGCGATCGCCGTGATCACCGGGATGTTCGTCGTCAGCGAATGAACATGGGGAAGCAGACCCGTATCCTGTGCCAGGAGTTTACCGTGATCGGCGACAAGATGATTGGCGATGGCCGCCGAGCCGCCGTTGCCGCACACCCACAGCGTCCCGCCCCTTTTGTGTACATCCGAGAGAATATCCGCCGCTTCGGCGAGTTTGGCGCGGTCGACGCTGGCCGCCGCCTTCCGCCATTCGGCGAAATAGGCGTCGGCATAACTTCCGATATCGGAGAATTTCCTGTCGGGAAACGTCATGGGCGGTGTGTACCCCGATTGGCCGGCTTCATCAACGGCTGCTTCAACAGCAGCCTTATCTCCTGGCGTCCGTCACCGTCACCAGCAGCGCCGCGCCGAGAGCGAAAAACACGATGATGGTCGCCATGCCCCAGCGCTGGCTGTCGGTCAGCGCGGTGACGAGGCCGAACAGGAACGGCCCCAGAAACGCGGTCGCCTTGCCGGAGAAGGCGTAAAGGCCGAACATCTCCGTCCGCATGCCCTCCGGCGCCAGGTGCGCCATCATCGACCGGCTGGCCGCCTGCGCCGGCCCGACGAACAGGCCGAGCACCGCGCCCAGGACCAGAAACAGGGTCTTGTCGGTGACCGCCAGCACGACCGCGCCGGTGACGATCAGGCCGGCCAGCGAAATCAGGATGGTTCGCTTGGGCCCGATCCAATCGTCGATCCAGGCAAACGCCGCCGCGCCCAGGCCCGCCGTTACGTTGATGGCGACGGCGAATTGCAGGACCTCGGCGGTGCTCATCCCGAAGGCGCCGGCGGCGAACACGCCGCCCATGGCGAACAGGGTCACGAGGCCGTCATTGTAGATCAGCCGGGCGATCAGGAATCGGAGGATGTCCCCGTATTCCCTGACCCTCTTGAGGGTCGTCCACAGCAGCCCGAGCCCGTCCCGGACCGCCCGGCCCATGGGCAGCCCTTGCGCCGGCACATCCGGGGTAAACAGAAACAGGGGAATGGAAAATACCCCGAACCATGCGGCGACGAGCACGGAGGTCGCCCGGATCTGCTCGATGGAAGAAGTATCGAATCCCGCGAGGATCACCACCAGACAGGCGAGCCCGCCGACATAGCCGAGCCCCCACGCCCACCCGGAGACCCGGCCGATCCTCCCCTTGGGCGCCAGGTCCGGCAGCATGGCGTTGTAGAAGACGATCGCCATTTCGAAGCCGATATTGGCGAGTACCACCAGACTGAGCGCCGCCAGAATGAACGCGGCGTCGGGCTCGATGAACCACAACATCGCGGTCGCGGCGACCGACAGATAGGTAAACCCGAAGATCCAAGGCTTTCGCCGCCCGCCCTTGTCGGCGATGGCGCCCAGGATCGGCGCCAGGACGGCGATGGCCAGGCCGGAGGCCGAAATGGCGAAGCCCCACTGGGCGGTGCCGGATACCTCGTCGACGGCGACCGACTTGGCGAAGTAAGTGGCGAAAACGAAAGTGATGATGATCGTGGTGAAGGCCGAGTTGGCCCAGTCGTAGAAACACCACGCGGCGATCCCGCGCCTGCCCGCGGGGGAAACCGGTCCTGCTTCGCTCTGATCAGCCATCGGCCTACACTACCCCGACTGGGCGATGGCCGCCAGATGGCGGCTCGCCACGGCGAGCATGGAGAGATCGACGCTTTCCGCCGTTTCGAGCTCGGTCAGCATCATCCGGGTCTGATTCATCGCTGCATCATGGCTCTCGGTCCAGTCGGCAAGCGCTTCATCGGGCTTCAACCCGCCGCCCTTCCTGCCGTTCCGGCCGTTGACGATATTGAGCGTGATGCCCTTCTGGTGCGCATAGAGCTCTTCGATCACCGCATCCGCCGCCAGTTTCTGCCAGTGGCTGTCGGCGGGAAGCCTCTCCGCCTGGTGGCGGAGCCAGCCCAGGCTGAAATTCTCGCCGATCCGGAAATACAGTTCGGCCACCCGCCCCGCCGCCTGCTTGCAGCTCCGTGACGCACGAACGATGTCGAGGGCCGAGACCAGCAGCAGCAGATAGGCGGCCCGGCGGGCGAGGTCCTTGGGAATGCCCTCCGAGCGGTAGCGCTCGACGCGGAGTTCGATCCGCTCGGTCACTTCCGCCGGAACGATCTTTTCGATCTCCGCCGCCAGCGACTCGATGGGGCCGGCGAATTCGCCGACAATTTCGCCGAGGTCGATGGGCCGGGCGGCATTCCTCAGCAACCACAGGGTGGCCCGCTCGATGAGCTGGTTGATGTCGAGCATCAAAGTCATCTGGATCTGTGCCGACACCTTGTTGTCCAGCGCTTCGATCCGGTCCCAGATCGCCGCGATGCCGAACGAGTCGCGCACCGCGATGAACGCCCGGGCGATTTCGGCAACGCCGGCGCCTGTCTTCTCCACCATGTTGATGACGAACGAGCCGCCGACCCGGTTAAGCAGGTCGTTGGTGACGATCGTGGTGATGAGTTCGCGGCGCAACTGGTGATCGCAGATTTCGGCCCGGTACTTCTTCCGGAGCGGGGTCGGGAAGTAATTGATCAGGTCGTCCTGAAGTTCCGGCGCATCCGGCAGGTCGCTGGCCAGAATCTCATCATAGACCCAGAGCTTGGCGTAACTCAGCACGACCGAAATTTCGGGCCGGGTAAGCCCGAGACGCGCCCGTTCGCGCTCGTTCAGCGCCTCTTCATCGGGCAGGAATTCCATCTCCCTGTCGAGCCCGGCCTCTTTCTCGACGGCCCGGATCAGGCGTATCTGGAGATCCAGCAAATCGGCGCCGACCGTCCGGAACATGGTGATCGCCTGGGTCTGCAGGTAGTTGTCCCGCAGTACGAGTTCGGCGACCTCGCCGGTCATGTTCTCCAGCAGCTTGTCGCGCGCCGCTTGGGTGAGCTTGCCCTTGGCAACCACGGAATCGAGCAGGATCTTGATGTTCACCTCGTGATCCGAGCAGTCGACGCCGGCCGAATTGTCGATGAAGTCCGCATTGAGACGTCCACCCTTCAGCGCGTACTCGATTCGTCCCAACTGGGTGACGCCGAGATTGGCGCCCTCGCCGATGACCCGGCAATTCAGCTCCCGGGCATCGATCCGAACCGCATCATTGGTCCGGTCGTCGGCATCGGCGTGCCCCTCGTCGGAGGATTTCACGAAGGTCCCGATGCCGCCGAACCACAGAAGCTCGACCTCGGACCGGAGGATTGCCTGGATCAACTCGTTGGGCGTGACCTGAGACTTGGAAATCCCCAGGGCATTGCGGATTTCGGCGGTGAGGGAGATGGATTTCGCGCTCCGCTCGAAGACGCCGCCGCCCTTCGAGATGAGCTTTTTGTCATAGTCCGTCCACGACGAGCGGGCGAGCTTGAACAGCCGCTTGCGTTCGGCGAGCGATTTCGCCGGATCGGGATCGGGATCGACGAAAATGTGCAAATGATTGAACGCGGCGATCAGCTTCATGTGCTTGCTGAGCAGCATGCCGTTGCCGAACACGTCTCCCGACATGTCGCCGACGCCGATGCAGGTGAAGTCCTCGGCCTGGATGTCCTTCCCCGCCTCGCGGAAGTGCCGCTTGACCGATTCCCAGGCGCCGCGGGCCGTGATGCCCATCTTCTTGTGGTCGTATCCGACGCTGCCGCCCGACGCATAGGCATCGCCGAGCCAGAAGCCGTAATCCATGGCAACCCCGTTGGCGATATCCGAGAACGTCGCGGTGCCCTTGTCGGCGGCGACCACCAGGTAGGGGTCGTCGCCGTCGGCGCGTACCACGCGCCCGGGCGCGACAATCCCCCCCTTGGCGATATTGTCGGTGATGTCGAGGAGGCCCGACATGAAGGTCTTGTAGCAGGCGATGCCTTCCTCGATATACGCCTCGCGGCCGCCGCCGGCGGGCGAGCGCTTGACGACGAAGCCGCCCTTCGACCCGACCGGCACGATGACCGTGTTCTTGACCATCTGGGCCTTCATCAGGCCGAGAATCTCGGTTCGGAAATCTTCCGGCCGGTCGGACCAGCGCAGGCCGCCGCGGGCAACCATGCCGCCGCGCAGGTGGACCGCCTCGACCCGCGGCGAATAGACGAAAATCTCGCGCAGCGGCCGGGGCAGCGGCAGTTCGTCGATGGCCCGGGAATCGTACTTGATGGAGATGTACGGCTTGGGCTGGCCTTCGGCGTCGTACTGATAGAAATTGGTGCGGAGCGCCGCCTCCACCAGATTGACGAAGCGCCGGAGGATGCGGTCTTCGTCGGCGCTGACCACGTCTTCCAGCCGGTCCATGATGTCCCGCTTGAGCCGGGCCTGCCTCCGGGCCCGGCCCTTTTCCCGGTCCGGATCGAATTTGGCCTGGAACAGCCTGACAATGCGTTCGGCGATCGCCGGGTTGTTGCGCAGCGTCGCCACCATGTAATCCTGGGAAAACGGAATGGCGGCCTGCCGGAGGTATTTCGCGAAGGCCCGGATGATGCTGATTTCCCGCCAGGTAAGCTTCGCGGTCAGGACCAGCGCATTGAAGCCGTCGGATTCCATCTCGCCGTTCCAGATGCGGCGGAACGCGTCGTGGAAAATCTCCCGGGTGGCGTCCAAATCCACCTTGTCCGTATCGCGCGCCACCAGGCCGAAGTCATGCAGCATGACCAGCCCCGGATCATCGTGCCCGACCTCGATGTTATGGGGCACCTCGTCGATCACCTTGAGGCCCATGTCCTCGAGCATCGGCAGGACGTCCGATAACGGCAATGGTTCCCTGGGATGGAAGACCTTGAACCTGACCTCGTTGTCGGCGGCGCCCTCGGGCCGGTAGAAATCCAGATTCAAGTCGCCTCGCTGCACCACCTGTTGGAGCAACTCGATGTCGGAGAGCGCCGTTTCGGCGTCGAACTTCTCCGTATAGCTGGCCGGAAATGCATCGCCGTAGGTGCCCAGCAGCCGGAAGCCCTGCTCCTCGCCGTGGCGGTCCACCAATGCCGCGCGCAAATGATCGGACCAGGACCGGGAGGACGACGAAAGCTCGGCCTCGACAGCCTCGTGGTCGTAGCTGGGCTTTTTCCCCGGCGTCGTCGTGATGATGACGTGCAGCCGGGCCAAGGGCGAATCGCCGATTTCGGTGTTGAACCCGCTGACTTCGCCGTCGAATACCCGGCTCAGAATCCGCTGAACCTGGACCCCGAGGCCGGTCGTATAGCGTTCGCGCGGGATGTAGACCAGGCACGAAACGAACCGGTTGAAATCATCCCGGCGGACGAACAGGGCCACCCGCTGGCGTTCCTGCAACTGGAGAATACCCATGGAAATTTCCATGAGATCTTCGTCGCGAATCTGGAACAGCTCGTCCCGGGGATAGGTCTCCAGAATATGCATCAGCGCCTTGCCGGCGTGACCGGCCGCCGGCAGTCCGGCTTTGGCGATGGTCTTGTCCAGTTTGCGGCGCAGGAGCGGAATGCTGCGCGGGCTCGATGAATAGGCGACGGAGGTGAACAGGCCGACGAACAGGCGCTCGCCGGCCACCTTGCCGTTGTCGTCGAACCGTTTGATCCCGATGGCGTCGAGGCGGACCGGCCGGTGCACGGTCGCCCGCGAGTCGGCCTTTGAAACCACCACCGGATCGCGCCGCCGGACGAACCGGCGGACGTCCGCCGGCAACTTGTCGAGATGGCGCAGCTCGTTGAACACCAGACGGCCGGAGTCCCGCAGGATACCGAGACCCGTCTTGCGGTTGACCGAGACCCTGGCGTCGGCGCCCGAGCCCTTGAAATCGTGATCCCGGTACCCCAGGAAGGTGAAATTGTCGTCGTGCAGCCACTGCAGGAAATCCTGCGCCTCGGCCACCTCGGCCGCGGCGCCTTCGGCGTAGCGCAGCTTCATTTCGTCGATGATCTCGCGAATTCGCCGCCGCATGTGATGCCAGTCTTCGACCGCGCTGCGTACGTCCCGGAGCACCACCGACACGGTTTTCTCGATGGCCGCCAAGTGCTTCGGATCGCGCTGCCGGGTGATGTCGAAGGACATGAAGGATTCGCGCAGCACGTTGTCGCCGGTTTCCTCGTGGGGCAGCAGCGCCTTGAGATTGCCGGCGCCGTCCCGCTCGACCGAATACACGGGGTGGATGACCAAATGCACCTCGATCCCCTGCCGGGAGAGCTCGGAGGTCACCGAGTCGACCAGGAACGGCATGTCGTCGTTGACGATTTCGATGATCGTGTGAGCGCTTTTCCAGCCGTCCTTCACCGGATCCGGGTTGTAGACCCGGAGCTTCATCTCCCGCCGCCGGCGCTTGGCGCCCAAGGCGCATATCGATCCGACCGAACCGGCCATGTTCGCCGCGCCCCGTTCGTTCAGGTCGGGGAGCGAAATATGGGCGTAGAAGCTCTGCATGAAATCGCCGACCATCCGGCGGTTGCGCCCCTTGAGCGCCCCGGCCGCTTCCCGCAACAGGGCCGCGCGCCGCCTATCGGTGGATGTACTCACGATCGTCCTCCGGGTCCGTCTCCGCCATGGCGCCCCAACGGCCGTTTTCCGGCTCGGATTTGGGGAGCAAACGCCCCGATTCAACAGGTATTTTCAAAAGCATAGTGTATCACGAGCGGTGTTGAAACTTTCATCGGACCGGCGCGGCAGGCGGACTGCCGGGAGGGCGCCGCGCTCAGCCGCAGCTGAGATCGAACGCCGCCAGCCCCTCGTCGAGATAGTCCGGCAACAGGGGCATGCCGAGAAGATACTCCGCCGTCCGGTCGTTGTGCTCGTCGGTCGCGATGCGCAGCGCCTCGTCCCAGTCCTCGGCGGTGAAGTCGCCGCGTCCCACCCAGGCCAGCGCCACGATTTGACACTGGTCTTCATGGCTCATGGCGTTGATCCACGCCTTGATTTCATCCCCGGTGGAATCGGCGGTCTCTTCGTGATGGTGAGCGTCGGAAATATCCTCGATGTTGTCGATGTGCTCTTCCGGCTCGTCGGCCTCGTACTCGTCCTCGCCGATGGGCGTTTGGGCCTCGAACTCCCGCGCCTTGGCGACGATGAAACACACTTTTTCGATATCGATTTCCAACATGGGTGTACTCCGAAACCTTGTCCTCCTGCCGTCCCGGACCGGGGTCCGGCAAGCCTTGATGAACGTCAACCCTCCTCGATGCCTTCCGGCGCGTAGACCCGGACGGCATTGTCATGGAGCATGCTCTGCTGGTCGGCTTCGCTGAATCCGGCCAGCGCCTGGCGGAACGCGCCGATCAACGGCCCGTACCCGGTCCACAATTTCTCGATCGGAAAGTTGCTGCCGTAGATGCAGCGCCGGGCGCCGAATATCTCCACCGTTTCGGGCACGATTTCCGCGATGAAGGCGGGGTCGTTGCGGCGGATGAACGTCCCGAGGCCCGACAGCTTGTTCATGACGTTGGGCTCACCGGCGAGCCGCTTCATGCCGTCCCGCCACGCCGCCATGCCCGCCCGGGAGGTGTCGTCCGGCATGCCGCAATGCTGCAGCACCATCGTGGTCTCCGGGAAATCGGCGGCCAGCCGGGCCGCATCCTCCATTTGGGAGGCGAACACCTGCAACTCGAACATCAATCCATGGGTTTGCATGTGGGCGAAGCCGCGGCGCCACGACGCATCGTTCATTACGTCCGCGCGCGGCTGAAACCGGCAAAGCTCGTTCTCGTGCCAATGAAGCTGTTGGCGGACCCCGCGCACCCGGGGAATGCCGGCGAGCGCCTCGAGGGTTTGGTCCACATCATCGGCATGAAAATCGGCAAAGCCGACGATGGCGTTGGGCCACCCGGACGCATCGGCCACCGACTGAACCCATCGGGATTCGTCAATCGCCTTTCCGGCCGGCCAGTTGGCCTGTACGTAAACCGAGCCCGCCACCCCGTGGCCTTCGAGATCGGCGCGAAACTCGTCGATGGGATAGTCCCGCTTGATGGGCGTGTAATCGCCGAAAATGCGCGGCTCATTGGGACCGTTGAGCCACGGCAGGTCGACCTGGCGCCAGATGTGGTGGTGAGCGTCGATTGCCGGAATCATCGCGTTCCTCCCCGTCTAGCCCGTCTAGGCGTCCGCCACCCGGATGACCGCGCGGCCCGTCACTTGGCCGGCCTCCACCAAGTCATGGAGTTCGTTGGCCTCTTCCATGGGCCGGACCTCGGTCACCAGGGGCCACACCTCGCGCCTTCCGGCCAATTCGAGGGCGCTCGCCAATTCGCCCTTGGTGCAGAACCGGCTGCCCAGCACTTCCCGTTCGCCGGCGAGGAACGACATGGCGTTGACCTCGAAATCCTGCCCGGCGCCGCCGAGAGTGATGAGACGCCCGCCGACGCCGAGGGACTTGAACCCCGCCTCCAATGTCTGGCGGGAGGATACATAGTCTATGGCCGCATCGGCGCCGCCGCCCGACGCCTCGATGATCGCCTCGACGACATCGTTGCGGCTGCCGTCGATGCAAATCTCGGCGCCGGCTTTTTCGCAGGCGGCGAATTTTTCGGGCTTGGTGTCGACGGCGATCACCCGGGCATTGGCATAAGCCCCCATCATCACCTGATGGATGCCGACTCCGCCGCCGGCGCCGAACACCGCAACCCACTCGCCGGGCTGGACGCGGGCGCGGCGCAGCACCTTGACCGGCGTCGCCAGGGCATCGGCGGCCACGCCGGCTTCCGCCGGGTGCGCCTGGTAATCGAGGCTTTCGGGAAACTTCACGAAGGACCGCGCCGGCAGCTTGATGTATTCGGCATACCCGCCGTCGACCGCCCGCCCGATGACACCGGGCGAGTTTTCGCACAGACTCTCCCGGTCGGCGAGGCACCAGCGGCAATGGCCGCAGGTGAGATAGAAATGCGCGGTGACCCCGTCACCGACGGCGAGGCCGTAATCGTGGCCGGGCCCGATCTCGACGATCTCGGCGGCGATTTCATGGCCGATGATCAGCGGATAGTTGGCCGGCACCCGCCCCGCCTTCACGTGCTGGATGGTCAGCCCCGCGCCGCAGGTGATCACCCGCGCAACCGCCTCCCCCGGCCCGGCCACGGGGTCCGGTACATCCCTGAGATCAAACGGCCGGTTGGGGCCTTCCAGGACCAGCGCCTTCATGCCACCCCTCCCTTGGTTCCATGTCTTTTACCGAATTAGACCAGATACGGGCGCCCATAAAGGCCAAAATACGGCCGCACGCTACACCGCCGCCCCGGTGCCGAAGATGGCCGTGACCTGAGACGACAGCTTGCCGCCGTTGCCGTTGCAGAGCGCGATCTCCGCGCCCTCGATCTGGCGGCCCTCGGCCTCGCCCCTCAGCTGCTCGACCGCTTCGGCGACGGTGAACAGGCCGTACATGCCCGGATGGACGCAGCTTAAGCCCCCGCCGTTCGTGTTGACCGGCAAGCGGCCGCCGGGCGCGATGGCGCCCGATTCCACCAGTGCGCCTCCCTCGCCCTTGGCGCAAAAGCCCAAATCTTCGAGGAACAGGATCGTGTTGATGGTGAAGGCGTCGTAGAACTCCATCACATCGACGTCGTCCCGGGAAATCCCGGCCATCTCGAACGCCCGGGGCGCGGCCTTGGCGACCGCGGTCACCGTGAGGTCCGGCATCTGGGCAATCTGGTCGTGGGTCATGGCCACGCCGATGCCGAGGAGGTAAACCGGCGGCTTCGGGAAATCCTTGGCCCGCTCGGACCGGACCATGACGATTGCCGCCCCGCCGTCCGAAACCAGGCAGCAATCCAGCACGGTGAACGGATCGCAGATCATCCGGGCGTTGGCCACGTCTTCGACGGTGATCGGCTCCCGCATCTCGGCGCGCGGGTTCTTCCGGGCCCATGCCCGGGCCGAGGTGGCGACCGAGGCCAGCTGTTCCCGCGTGGTGCCGAATTCGTGCATGTGGCGCGCCGCCGCCATGGCATAGGAGCCGATGGGATTGCGGGGGCCGTAAACGTCTTCGTAGGGCGCCCGGACCTGCGGTCCCCGCCCCTGTCCGGCGCGCCCGCCCGACCGCGCCGTCGAGCCGTAGGCGATCAGCGCCACATTGCAAAGGCCGGTGGCCAGCGCCATGGAGGCGGCCTGCACATGGCTGACGAATGTCGAGCCGCCGATATTGGTGCTGTCGAGAACCGCCGGGTCGATCCCCAGATACTCCGCCGACTGAAGCGCCAGGAACGGGCTCGCGAAATTGGAGACGAACAGCCCGTCGACATCCTTGACGGTCAGGCCGGCATCGGAGAGCGCCCCGTGGGCGGCCTCCGCCATCACCTCCAGATGGGAGCGTTCGGGCAAGGTGCCGAACTCGGTGAGGCCGAGCCCGGCAATGGCCGCGGCGCCCCGCAACATGTGCGCCATCAGCCGGCCGCCGCCGGCCGGAACAGGACGACCTTCTCCTCGTCCAGTTCGCCGATGAAGGCTTCCACCGGCTGACCGATCCGGACCTCTTCGGGAGGCGTGTCCACGACCCGGCTGATGAGCCGCGGCCCTTCCTCCAGGTCGACGAGACAGATGTTGTAGTCGCCGCCCCTCTCCGGCTTCTGCCGGACAATCGTGGTCGAATAGACGGTGCCCTTGCCGGACGCCGTCACCCAGCCGAGGTCCGTCGAGCCGCACGCGGTGCAAATCGCCCTGGGATAGAAGATGTGGGTTCCGCAGTCACGGCACTGCTGGATTTGAAACGTGCCGTCCTCCAGCGCCGCCCGGTAAATCGCGTCGGGACCCGGGCTGTCGAAGGTCCGGTTGTCGCTCATGTTCGCCCCTCCCTTGGCGGCCGGAGTTGACTCGACCGCCGGCCATGGCCAACGTTCTCCCGACAGGGTCCAAAAAAAATGATCGATAAGCAATGCAAGAGTGCGGCGGAAGCCGTCGAGGGGATCGAGGACGGCGCCGTCATCCTGGTCGGCGGCTTCGGCCAGACGGGGGAGCCCATGGACCTCCTCGACGCCATCGCCGCAAAGGGTCTGAAGGACCTCACCATCGTCGCCAATGGCGGCGGATCCGGTGAGCATGGCATCGGCCGGCTGCTGGCCGGCGGCTGCGTGCGGAAACTGGTGTGCTCGTTTCCGCGGGTGCCGGGTTCCGTCGCCTTCGAGGAACTGTACGAACAGCGGGCGATCGAGCTGGAGATCGTCCCCCAGGGCACCATCGCCGAACGGGTCCGGGCGGGCGGCGCCGGCATCCCCGCCTTCTACGTGCCGACCGGCGCCGGCACCGAGCTCGCCGAAGGCAAGGAACATCGCGCGTTCGAGGGCCGGGCGTTCGTCATGGAACACGCGATCAAGGGCGACGTGGCGGTGATCAAGGCCGAACGCGCCGACCGCTGGGGAAATTTGAGCTACAGGCTGTCGGCGCGGAATTTCAATCCGGTCATGGCCATGGGCGCCGAGTTGACCATCGCGCAGGTGGAGGAATGCGTCCCCCTGGGCGGGATGGACCCGGAAGCGATCGTTACGCCCAGCATCTTCGTCGACCGGGTGGTGGAAATTCCGGACGGGGTGTCCAATGGCTGACGGTTTGACGCGCAACCAGATGGCTTGGCGCCTCGGCCAGGATATCGCCGAGGGGTGTTACGTGAATCTGGGCGTCGGCATCCCGCTGCTGGTGCTCGATCATGCGCCGGCCAGCCGCGAAATCATCTTTCATTCGGAAAACGGCGTGCTCGGCATGAAGCCCAAGGATGAGACCGACGGCATAAGGCCGGACGACCTCACCAATGCGGGCAAGCAGCCCGTGTCGCTGGTGCCCGGCGCCGCCATGTTTCATCACGCCGACAGCTTCATCATGATCCGCGGCGGGCATCTGGATATCGCGGTTCTCGGCGCCTATCAGGTGGCCGAGAACGGCGACCTCGCCAACTGGCGGCTTCCCGGCTCCGCCACCGCGCCCGCCGTCGGCGGCGCCATGGATCTCGCCACCGGCGCCAGGAACGTCTGGGCCATATGCGAGCACAACGGCAGGGACGGCGCGCCCAAGATCGTCCGCGAGTGCACGCTCCCCCTCACCGGGCCCAAGTCGGTGAACCGCATCTACACCGATCTCGCCATCATCGACGTCACCCCGGACGGCCTCGTGGTGCGGGAGAAAATCGAGGATTTGTCCCTGGAAGACCTGCAGGCGCTCACCGACGCCCCGCTGAGCTTGGCCAACGACTGGCGGCCCCTGGAAGCGCCGGAGCTGTGACGATCGGCGCCAACGGCAGTTGACGAGGCCGTCATGCCCCGCCCCACCGGACCGGCCTTCAGCCGGCGTAGGCCGGCTTCGCCGGCCGGAGGACAGACACGGCTATGATCGGCTCTAGCCCCAACATCGGCTATGGTTACTTCCATGAAACCTGGAGCAAGCAGCTTTGGCTAAAACCACCTTCGGAATCTTCGACCATATTGAAGGCATCCCGGGAACGTCTACGCAGCAATTGTTACGTGACCGGCTGAAAATCATAAGGAAGGCCGATGCGGCCGGATTTGCGGGCTTTTACTTCGCCGAGCACCACGGAACCGATCTCTGTCTGGTCCCCAACCAGGATTTGATCATCGCGGCCGCCTCGCAACTCACCACAACTATCCGTATGGGGCCAATGGTCAAACTGCTGCCCCTGCACAATCCAGTCCGGGTCATCGAGGATTTATGCGTCCTCGATAATCTAACCAATGGCCGCGTCGAGTTTGGGGTCGGCCGGGGGATAGCTCCCGTTGAGCATTACTGGTTTGGCGGCGACTGGCTGACATCCAGGGATCGGTATCACGATGCTTTGGGTATCATCGCCCGGGCGCTTCGCACGGGTGAGATCAGTTCTGAAGACTCGAAGTACTATAATTTTCGCACAATGCCGATGGCCTGCATGCCTGTACAGGAGAGCATACCGTTCTGGTGCCCAAATAATCCTGCTGCCGCCGGTCGGTACGGGTTCAAGCTCATGTGTGCGGGCCCGATTACCAAGCAAGGTTACGACCTCTATCTTGAGAACTGGCATACCCACCGCGACGATCCAATCCGGTTCGACGGCCCCGACGATGAGCCGTTTGTTGGCGTGACAATGCCGATCGCCATCGATTACGACGAGAAAATCGCACACGACCAAGCGACACGAGCGATGGCGGGCCTCATGCGGCGTGCCCACGCCGTCCATGACTGGGACGTTGAATTGATCGGCGAGGATGCGGCATACGATGCTCTTGCCGCACTTCGTCACATCATGTCGGTCATGGACCGTAAGATCGAAGATGGGTACGGCACGCCGAACAAAATTATCGATCGTTTCGGTAAGTTGATCGACGATGGAATGGTCGACCAGATCGTGCTCCAGACCCCAACCGGCGATATCGCTATCGAGGAGGCAAATGCAACGCTCGACCTCTTCATTTCGGAAGTGCAGCCGGCGCTTGAAGCCGCGTCCGTGCACCGGTGTTGACCCGGTGATCTACGCTTGGCCGTCAACGCTATACGTGGATGGCCGGGTCTGGGGCCCGGCCATGACGAGCTTATTTTATTCAGCACCCGTCATGCCCCGCCGATAGCGCGGGGCATCCAGGATATTCACCACGGAGAACACCGAGGACACAGAGTATCCATACTCGAATCCGCTCCGTGATCTCTGTGTGCTCTGTGGTAATTTTGCATCCTCTCCCCCTCGAAGGGGGCGAGGGTCAGGGTGAGGGGGTTCAGCCGCCCGCCACGAGGCCGCGCAGCTCGTACTTGAGAATTTTGCCCATGGCGTTGCGCGGGAATTCGTCGACGAAGACCACGTCCTTCGGGTGCTTGAAGCGCGCCAGCACGCCGTCGAACCGTCCGGCCAGCGTCTCCTTGTCCAGGGCCGCGCCGTCGCGGAGCGCGATCACCGCCACCGGCACCTCGCCCCATTTCTCGTCCGGGCGGCCGACCACCGAGGCGTCCTCCACCTCGTCCATGTCGTACAGCACCTGCTCCACTTCCGCCGGGTAGATATTCTCGCCGCCCGAAATGATCACGTCCTTGAGGCGGTCGTTGACCCAGTAATCGCCGTCCTCGTCCCGGTAGCCCACGTCGCCGGTATGGAACCAGCCGTCCCGGATGGCCTCCCGGGTCGCTTCCTCGTTGCCCCAATATTCGTAGAGGATGCTCTTGCCCCTGATGAGAATTTCGCCGGATTGGCCGGGCGCCACGTCGGCGCCGTCCTCGCCGACGATCCGCGCTTCGCAGTGAAGGGCCGGCTTGCCGATGGAGCCCGGCTTGCGGTAACCGTCGGCGGCCAGCTGGTAGATGGCCCCGGGCGCCGTTTCGGTGGTGCCGTAAAGCTGGCAGACGGCCATGCCCCGGTCGAGGAACGGCTGGATCATCGCCACCGGTACGATGGTCGAGCCCGTGGTCATCTGCCGGAGCGACGACAGATCGGCGCTCTCCCAGCCGGGATGCCCCCTCATCGCCTGCATGACCGCCGGCACCGCGATGATCAGGGTGATCCGGTCGTCTTCGATGCTCCGCAAGGCATCGCCCGGATCGAACCGCTCGTGCAGGACGATGGATGCCCCGCAATAGAGCCCCGGGGTCAGCATGATGTTGAGGCCGCCGACATGAAACAGGGGGATGCTCACCAGGATCCTGTCGTCGCTCCGCATGTCGGCGGCGTGAACGCAGTTGAGGGCGTTGTAGTGGATGGCTTCCTGGGTCAGCACCGCGCCCTTGGGCCGGCCGGTCGTGCCCGAGGTATAGACCAGCAGAAACGGCGCGTCGGCGCCCACATGGGGGTTGTGGTCGTCGCCCTCGGCCAGGGACAGCTCTTCTTCGAGAAGGTACCAGCCGAAGCGGGATGCGGTGCCGCGGCAGTCGACGAAGGCGGTATCCGGGAAATCGATCCTGAACCCCTCGGCGTGATCGAGATACTCGTCGTCGCAGAACACCGCCTTGGCGCCCGAATCCTTGAGAATGTAGGCATGCTCCGCCGCCGCGAGGCGCCAGTTGAGCGGCAGGAACATGGCCCCCAGCCGGGCCGCGGCGAAGAACAGGAACAAATATTCGGCGGTGTTGGGGCCGAGATAGGCGATCCGGTCGCCGCGGCCGACGCCGAGGCGGTGCTTGAGCATCCGGGCATAGGCCCGGACCTGGCCGGCGAACTCGGCGTAGGTCACCTCGCCGCGCGCATGCTCGAGGGCGACCTTGTCGGGCGTGAATCCGGCGTGGGTCTCGATCCAGCCGGAGATGTCGTCGCTCACTCGTCCTCCTCGCCCCTGTTGTAGAGGGCTTCGCGGCCGAGGCGGTCCTGGCAAATCTCCGCCGTCCACGGCAGCATCAGGGCGCCGCAGCGGCTGTCCCGGTAGAGCCGCTCCAGCGGCAGGCTCTTGAGCATGGATTGTCCGCCGCAGGTGCGGATCGCCATCCGGCACAGTTCGTTGGAATTCTCCATCACCGCATATTGCGCCGTATAGGCCCTGAGCACCTGTTCCTTGCTCGGGTTGGGGCCGGCCTCGGCAATCGCCTGGAACCACACCGACTTGGTCTGCTCCAGCATCATGTGCATGTTGGCCACCGCCAGCTGCTTGGTCGGATACATCCGCCGCTTCACCGGCGGCGTGCCCGGCGCTTCGCCGCGCAAATACTTGACAGTGAAATCATAGGCCGCCTGGGCGATGCCCATGTAGGTGGGCGTCAGGGTCAGGAACATGTGCGGCCAGCTGGTCGCCGCCGCGAAATAGATCCCCTTGGGCATCAGCTGTTCGTCGTCGCTGACGAACACGTTGTCGAACAGGAGATTGCGGCTGACGGTTCCGCGCATGCCCAGGGGATCCCAGTCGCCGACCACGGAAACCCCTTCGGCGTCCGCCGGCACCGCCACGTACATGGTGTCCCGCCTGGACAGGTTTTGTTTCTTCTCGGTGCACAGCACGCCGTAATAGTCGGCGGAGCCCGCCAGCGACGCGAAGATCTTCTTGCCGTTGATCAGCCAGCCGCCGTCGGCCTTGGTCGCGGTGGTGCCGAAGGGCGCCGTCCCGGCCGCCGCCGCGCCGCCCTCGGAAAACGGCTGGGCGTAGATGGCGCCGTCCTTGACGATCCGCTTGTAGTGGATGGCCCGGCGGCGGTTGTGGGTCTTGCGCTGAGCCGCCGTCATCTTGAGGTCGTCGGCCAGGTCGCCGGTCCACAGGCAGGAACTGACGTGCATGTTCCAGGTCAGCGACGTGGTGCCGCAATAGCGCCCGATCTCGGCGGCCGTCAGCATGTAGGTCATGTAGTCGGCGCCGATGCCGCCGTTCCCGGACGGCACGCAGATGCCCAGCAGCTTCGACTTGTGGAGGTCCTTGTAGTTCTCCATCGGGAAGATGGCGTCCCGGTCCCATTTGTCGGCCCGGCCGGCGAATTTCTCCTCGCCCAGTTTCCTGGCCTTCGCCGTGAGGTCCGCCTGCTTCCTGGTCAGCCGCCACGCCTTGGGATCGTACATGGGGGCGTCGAGTTGATCGTTTGCGGTCGCCATCGGGGACCCTCCCTAGATCTGGTCGAGAAATTGCTGGATCGCCCCGTTGAACAGATCGGGGCATTCGAGATTGGCCAGGTGGTTGGCGCCGGGCATGCAGTGATACCTGGCGCCGGGAATCTTGCCGGCCATTCTTTCCATCATGCCGGCGGGCGCGTTCAAGTCCTTCTCTCCCGCCAGCACCAGGGTCGGCACAGCGATTTTGCCCAGATTGTCGCGCCGGTCGAAGGTGACCAGACATTGGACCACCGCCCGGTAGGTGTCTTCGGGCACCGCCGCCATGGCGTCCCGGGCGAGGCGGACGGCTTGCGGGTCGGCGCCGGGGGGAAACATGGTCCGGATCACCTCGCCGGCGATGTCTTCCATGCCCTGGCCGTTGTCCAGCGGGCCCAGCCGGTCGGCAACGAACTTTTTCTGGAAATCCCCGTCGGGGCGCCCGAATGCCGGGCTGGTCTGGGCGAGCACGAGGCTGGCGATCCGGTCGGGATAGATGGCGGCCATTTCCTGGGCGACCATGCCGCCGATGGAATGACCGACGATATGGGCGGTCTCCATGCCGAGATGGTCGAGCAGCGCCGCCAGGGCGGCAGCGAGCCCGGGGAACGTCACCGGGTCGATGGCCGCCGAGCCGCGATAGCCCGGCATGTTCCACGCCACCGCGTGGGTTGCGGCGGCGAAGTGATCGAGCTGGAACCGGAAGGCCTCGGCATCGCCGCCGATCCCGTGCAGGAAGATCAGCCCGGGCCGGCCCTCGGAAGCGGCGCCGGCTTCGCTATAGGTGATCGGGAAAGGCGCGCCGCTCATGTCGGGCCTATTCGGCGGCCTCGGCGAACTCGCCGGCGAGCTCGCCCTTCTCGACCACGTTCTCGCCGTCCAGCGCCACCGTGCAGTTCCGCACCGGAATATCGAAGTGGCCCAGCGTGTGGCGCTTGGCGAACTCGTTGGCGCCGGTGGAATAGAGGAAGTTGCCGGCGAAGGCGCGAAGCTCGGTGCCCTGGAAATCCCGCTGGTCGTACATGGTCATGGCCTCGTAGCGGGCCGCCGGGTTCAGGCCCCAGCCCACATGGGAGACGCCGTAGGCGTTCTTGTCGTCCCAGGCCGCCATGTAGCGCCGGAACAGCTCGGCATCGGTGCCCGCACCCTCGATCCCGGTGACGAAGTCGTTCTCGATGGTCAGCGTGACCGGGTCCTGCAGGTAGCGCTTGAAGGTCAGGTTCACGTCGCCGACGTCGAGCACCAGCGTGCCGTTCACCGAATTCGCCGGCGGGAAGGCGACGACGATGCCGCCCGGCCAGTGGGCGACGGTCTTGGGCCGGTCGCAATAGCCCCACACCCCGGCGCTCGGCGAACCCTCGATGGCGATCACAAGGTCGGTCCCGGCATCGGAATGCACGGTCATTTCCTTGGCGCCCCGGATCTTCTTCACCGCCGCCTTGACCTTTTCGGTCAAAACCGGATCGGGCAGCAGCCGCTCGAGAGCGTCCGGGTGTTCGTTCGAAACCATGAACAGCCGCGCCCCGTTGCCGATGATCCCCGGCAATTCGGGCGCATGCAGCATGCCCTCGACGGTGAGGTCGACCACCATGGTGCATTCGGAGAGCGCCTTGACCACCGGGCCCAGCCCCTGCACCACGTTGGACGCGCCCGTGGACCGCACCGGCACCGGCGCCGATTGGGGCGGGGTCGGCATGACCACGTGGAACGGCCTGGCGCCGAGCCTGAGCAGCGCCAGTTCGGTCAGGTGGACGTTGAGCTCCCGGGATTGGGTTTCCGAGAGGATGGCGACCTCCTCGCCCGCCTCGACCTTGCAGTATTCCAGCGCCGTGACGAAGGTCTCGATCCACCGGTGTTCGACGCGATCCCTAAACATCCTGCCTCCCCGATATCATCCGCCGGTTATTCTCCGTAAGCCGGAGCAATAGTGGTGAACGCCCGAAGGGAATGCAAGGCGCGCAACCCCCTCACCTTGGTCAATTCCCTGCGGGAAATGACCGACCTCTCCACCTTCTTCAGGGGGGGAGGGAACACCCAAACCAAATCCCCTCCCCCTTGAAGGGGGAGGGTTAGGGTGGGGGTGAAGGGAAATAAAATTTTACCACAGAGACACAGAGGTCACTGAGGAGGAATAACTAACTCCTACTATCTCACCGTCTCACCGTCTCTGTGGTTCGAGAATTGGGCTTTGCTCCCCCTCACCCAGCTTCGGCTAGGGCTCGCAGGCTCGCCGAGCCTCCGCATCCCTCTCCCTCCAGGGGAGAGGAAATACTTGTTCGCCCTAGCGCCATATGCCCCGCCGCGCCCGGCGGGCTTCGGATTGGGCCGCCGCCGGATCGCCGCCGAGGTCGGTCCGCGCCCAGCCACGGCGCAGCATCTCCAGCGCCACATCCGCATCGCCCCGCATGCAGTGGGCCTCCGCATCGCCCCGCGTGTCGGTTTTGACCGTGCATTCGAGCCCCCGCCGGTCGATCAGCCGCGAAAGCGCGTACGCCGCCTCCCGGCCGCAGGGCCAATTGCCGGTCTCCGCCGCTCCCGGGCAGACCTCGTCCAGGGGGAACGGCCTCAATCCTTCGAGCCGGAGCCGCCTGCCGTCCATCACCACCGTCGCGCCGTCGATCACCCGGGCCATGCCCTTGAGGGTGCCGTCCTCCCGGGTGGCGATCACCAGCGCCAGCAGGACGGCGAACAGGGCCAGCGGGAAGAGATAGCGGGACAAGGGCTACGCGCCTCGGTTTCCGTCCCTGAGCGCCGCCCAGACCCGGGCCGGGGTCGCCGGCATGTCCATGCCCTCGACGCCTGCCTGGCGGAGCGCGTCGATGACCGCGTTCATGCCGGCGGGCAGCGCGCCGCACGTCCCCGCCTCGCCCGCGCCCTTGACGCCGAGGGGATTGTTCCCGGTCGTCGGCACCGGGTTGCCGCCGATCCGGGTCTCGGCGAGGTCGTCGGCCCGCGGCATGGCGTAGTCCTGGAACGAGCCGGTCATCAGCTGGCCGCTGTCCGGATCGTAGACCACCTGCTCCATCAGCACCTGTCCCAGGCCCTGGGCGATGCCGCCGTGAATCTGGCCCTTCAGCGTGACGGGATTGATCACCGTGCCGACGTCGTCGACGATGGCATATCCCACCACGTCCACCTTGCCGGTCTCGGGGTCGATCTCCACCTCGCAGGCATGGCAGCCGTTGGGAAAGGTGTAGTCGGGCGTGCGGAAGGTGCCGGTTTCGTAGAGGCCGGGCTCCATCCCCGGCGGCAGTTTGGGCGGCTGGAAGGCCGCCTTGGCCGCCTCCTTGAAGGGGATCGACTTGTCGGTGCCGGCGACGATGAACCGCCCGTCCTCGAGTTCGATGTCGGCTTCGGCCGCTTCCAGGATGTGCGCGGCGATCCTGGCCGCCTTTTCGGCCACCTTGCCGGCCGCGATGTGGGCCGCCGATCCGCCCATTACCGCCGACCGCGAGCCCATGGTGCCGACGCCGAACGCCACCTTGTCCGTATCGCCGTCCATCACCTTGATGTCCGCGGGCTCGATCCCGAGCCGGCCGGAGACGATTTGCTTGTACATGGTCTCGTGCCCCTGGCCCTGGGACTTGGTGCCCAAGAGGACCAGCGCGGTCCCCGATGGATTGAACCGGATTTCGCAGAATTCGAGGCCGGGGCCCGCTGCCTGCTCGATGGAATTGGCGATCCCCAGCCCCCGCAGCTTGCCGCGGGATTTGGCCTCGGCGCGGCGCGCCTCGAACCCGTCCATGTCGGCGAGGCCGTAGAGCTTGTCCATGTTGGCGGCGAAGTCGCCGCAGTCGTAGGTGAAGGTGAGCGCCGTCTTGTAGGGAAAGGCGTCCGCCGCGATCAGGTTCTGCCGCCTGAGGGAAAAGGCGTCGAGGCCGAGCGCGCCCCCCAGTTCCCGCGCCGCCTCGCTCATCATCCGCTCGATGACGTAGTTGGCTTCGGGCCGCCCGGCGCCGCGATAGGGCGCCGTCGCCTGGGTGTTGGTCTGAACCGCCTTGACGTGCACATGGGCCGCCGGGATGTCGTAGACCCCGGCGAGCAGGCCGGTGGAGCCGAACACCGAAAGGAAGTTCCGGACCGACGACACATAGGCCCCCACATTGGCCAG
The DNA here is from genome assembly GCA_965207535.1 of Rhodospirillales bacterium. Taxonomy (GTDB): domain Bacteria; phylum Pseudomonadota; class Alphaproteobacteria; order Rhodospirillales; family UBA2165; genus JAJDXO01. The sequence continues at coordinate 561,796 of CBDBMR010000017.1, forward strand.
CGTCCTGACCCGGAGACCGAGAATTTTGCCCGCGGCATCGAAGGCCAGTTCGGTCTCGCTCACGTTGTCCCGGCCGTGCTCGTCGGCCTGCAGGGCCTCGGAGCGCTCGCACGACCATTTGACCGGGCGGCCCAGCTTCTTCGCCGCCCACAGGGTCAGCCGGTGCTCCACGTACTGCCAGCCCTTGGTGCCGAAGCCGCCGCCCACGTCGCCGGCGATGATCCGCACGTCCTGCTCCGGCACCTTGAGGATGTCTTCGGCCAGCACGTTCCTGAGCCGGTGGGGATACTGGACGTCCACATGGAGCACGTAGCGCCGCTCCTTATCGTCGTAGTGGCCGAGGGTCCCCCGGGGCTCCATGTACTGGGCGTGGAGCCGGGTGATGACGAAGCGCCGCCTGACGATGTGCGCCGCCGCCGCGAAGGCCGCCTCGACGGCGTCCGCGTCGCCCGAGCGGAACTCGCCCGCGATATTGCCCGGGTTTTCGTCCCACAGTCGGGGGCAGCCGGGCTCGACGGCGCGGGCCGTATCCACGTTGGCGGGCAGCGGGTTGAAATCGACTTCGATCAGCTCGGCGGCATCCTTGGCCGCATCGACGGTCTCGGCGATCACCAGGGCGACGGGATCGCCCACATAGCGGACCCGTCCCCGGGCGAGCCCCGGATGGGGGCAGTGAAAGGCGGGCGCGCCTCCTTCCCGCCGCAAGGGCCCCTCCATCCTCGGCCAGCCGATCCCGTCGGCGGCCACGTCGTCCCCGGTGTAGACCGCCGCCACCCCGGGCGCGGCGGCCGCGGCGGCCGTGTCCATGGACACGATCTCCGCGTGGGCGTGGGGCGAGCGCAGCAGATAGGCGTGGGCCTGGCCGGGCAGGTTGTGGTCGTTCACATAGCGGCCGTCGCCCACCAGCAGCCGGGGGTCCTCCTCCCGGGTTACCGCCTGTCCGATGCCGAATGGTCCCATCTCCGTTCCTTCCCGTGAGCGCGCGCCAATGCCGTGCAGAATTTGCATATCCTCACGCCGTTGAAAAGCAGCAACGACGGAAATCTTTCCCTCACCTCTTATGACCCCCTCACCCTGACCCTCTCCCCCTGAAGAAGGGGGAGAGGGGACTACTCCCTTACCCTCGCCCCCTTTAGGGGGAGAGGGATGCGAAGGCTTTGCGAAGCGGCAGCTGAGCTTAGCCGTAGCTGGGTGAGGGGGAACAGGATTTCACCACGGAGACACAGAGTTCACTGAGGAGGAATGGTTAACTCCTCCTATCTCACCGTCTCACCGTCTCTGTGGTTCAAAAGTTGGAAAGGTGGATTACCCGGACAAGCCGGGTAATGACGAGCTTCTTTGATTCAGCATCACGCGTCATGCCCCGCCTCCGTGCGGGGCATCCACGAACCAGAGGGACAGGATGAGGCGGCGCCCGGCTAGGCGCGGGAGGCGTTGTAGGCGCGCAACCGGTCCCGGGCCTCGCCGGCCAGCGCCAGCCCGGCCTTGGCGTGATCCGATGTGAGATCGGCGGTGTGCCCTTCATATTCGTCGAGCCCGAGAACGCTCGGGCGGCTGCCGAGCGCTTCCCACCACCGCGCCACGTTGGGCCGATCCTCGAACCAGACGTCCAGCCACTTGATCATGTCGAGGACCTTGATGAGCGGCGCGTAACAGGTCTCCGCGAGGGTGAACTGCTCGCCCATGATCCACGGCCGGCCGTCGGACAATGCGGTCTCCATCTTGCCGAAGATCCGGTCCCACCCGACGAGGCCGCGCAGCACCCATTCGGAGTCCATGCCGTCCCTGATGACCGATTGCTGGCGCAGCGTCTTTTCGAGATCGGGCTGCTTCTTCCACCGGCTCTCCAGCTTCTTGACGTCGATCACCGAGCGGAACCGGGTCACGAAGTTCAGGGCGGCGACGCCCGGAAAACCGACTTCGTCCGAATCCTTGATCCACTCGCGCATGTAGGTCCGCTGCAGCAGGTCGGCCGGCTTGAGGGCCGGCTCCGGCGTCAACTCGTCGATGTAGTCGCAAATGATCGAGGATTCGCGGATCGGATTGCCGTCGTGGACCAGCGTCGGGACGACGGCCTTCGGATTGATGGCGAGATAGTCCTCGTCGAAGTGGTCTTCCTCGAGCAGCTTGATATAGCGCGGCGTCCAGTCCTCGATCCCCTTTTCCATGAGCGTGACGACCGCCCGGTTCGAGCAGACGGAATCCGCTTCCTTCAGGTAGTAGAGTTCAAGCATGGCGGCATTCTCCCCCGGCCGTCGCGAAATGGCGTCGCGCATATTCTACCCCGGCGGCGGTTCCGGGCAATCGGCGTGTTTGTCCCAACGCGCCGCGGCTCACCCTCACCCCGTCGTGTCCCCTCTCCCCCGGAGGGAAAAAGGGGGACATGGCGCGTCGCCAAAACGTCATGGCCGGGCCCAGACCCGGCCATCCACGCGTATCGCAGCCCCAAAGCGTGGATCACCGGGTCAAGCCCGGTGATGACGATTGGAGAGGGGCTGGGTGAGGGGAGATGACGCGGGCCGCGCCTACAGCGTGGTCCTTCGAATCTCCTTCAGCGCCTCCAGGGCCGGGGCGTAGTCGGGGGCGTGCTGGAGGGCGCGCTCGAAGAACTTGACCGCGCCCGCGACGTCGCCCCCGGCAAGCCGGATCTGGCCGAGGGTGAAATTCGGGAACTGGTAGCAGCAGTAGCGTTCGGCGGTGAGCGCCTTTTCAAGCCACGGGATCGCCTCCTCGACCCGCCCCAGCCGGATCAGATAGACCCCGATGTCGTTGTAGGGATTGCCGAAACCGGGATCGACCTCGATCGCCTTCCTGCATTCGGCGATGGCCTCGTCGAGCCTCCCGAGATAGCTCAGCGACCAGCCGAGATAGGTGTGGCCCTCGGCGCTCGGGCGCAGCTCGATGGATTTGCGATAACGCTCGATGGCGCGGCCATAGGCGCCGAGGGCGTGCAGGACGTAGCCCTGGCGCCAATAAACCTCGGCCTCGTCGGCGGGCGGCCCTTCCCATTGGGCGGCCGCGCGGTGGGCCGGCGCGGCGGCGAACAGCAACGTGGCGGCGAGCAGCACCGCGAAAAGAGCCAAGAGGTTGGATGGGCGGCAGACGGGGCGCATGGACGCGGCCTCCTATCGATCCGGCCTGAACGGCCAGCCTACGCCCGAACCGCCATCGGGGGCAAGGAGGGGACGGCCGCACCCCCTCACCCGGCTTCAAATGAAGAACGTCATGGCCGGGCCCACTGGACCGGCTTTGCCGGGCCAGCCGGCAAAGTGGCCCGGCCATCCACGTGTACCGCCCCCCCCAATGCGTGGATGCCCGTGTCAAGCACGGGCATGACGACTTGCTGTCTATCCCCTCTCCCCTCGAAGGGGGAGAGGTCGGTCATTTCCCGCAGGGAATTGACCAGGGTGAGGGGGTCATAGGAAATGAGAGTGAGGGGGTTGCGCAAACGGCTTCCAAAACGCCGGATGCACTCCCAAAAAAGAAGCATCTCGCTCTAGGTCCTGTTGACATTTATCGCATCCAAATGAGCGCCCGACGAGGCACAGCATGGCCATGTAGGCGGTGACGGTCTTTTCGTAGCGTGTGGCGATGCGGCGGAAGTGCTTGATCTTGTTGATGAAACATTCGACGACGTGCCTTTCCTTGTAGAGTTCGGGGTCGTACGGCACGGCTTGTGCCCGCGACGGGTTGGAGGGGATCACCGCCACCATCCCGGCGCTGTCGAGGCGGGCGCGGAAGCGGTTCGCGTCGTAGGCGGTGTCGGCGATCAGGGTCTCGCCCGGCAGCCCGGCGATCAGCCCCTCGGCCTGGGTGACGTCGCCCACCTGGCCGCCGGTGAGGATGAACCGCAAGGGATTGCCCAGGCCATCGACGGCGATGTGGATTTTGCTCGTCAGGCCGCCGCGCGAGCGGCCGATGGCCTGAGCCTGAGCCCCCCTTTTGCGCCGGCGGCATGTTGATGCGCCCGCACGATGGTCGAATCCACGATCAGGTATTCGAAGTCGGGATCCTCCGCCAAGGCATTGAAAAGACTCTCCCAAACCCCCGCCTTGGCCCACCGCGAAAAGCGCACGTAGACGCTGTTCCAGTTGCCGAAGGCGTCCGGCAGATCGCGCCACGGCGAACCCGCCCGGGCGATCCACAGCACGGCGTCCACAAACAGGCGGTTGTCCCGACCCGTGGAGCCGCGATCCGCCTCTTTGCCCGGAACCAAACCCTTGATCCGGTCCATTGCATATCCGTCAGTTCCCGTCGAAGCATGACACGCTCCCGCCAGTTGAAACGGTCTTGCTTGAATCACGCCAACCATGAATAGTCCGTTAATTGTCAACAGGACCTAGGCGAACCGACTTGAAAATCCAAGGAGAAATGGAGCGGGCGATGAGATTTGAACTCACGACTTCAACCTTGGCAAGGTTGCGCTCTACCCCTGAGCTACGCCCGCATCCCTTTGGAAGGCGGCGATAATACGAAACGCGCCTCGCTTTGCAAGTTGAACTTGGCCCGTCTAAGCTCCGGTGCCGTGGAACCGCCAGAGAGCCTGAGGAGGGCCATCGCATCATGGGGCGGAGATATCCCGACGGGGCCCGGCCGGGGCCCCTGACCCTGAATCCTTACCGTGCGGGGGCGTGATGGCGGCCACCGAACAGGACCTGATGAGGCGGCTCGACGCGCTCGGCATCCCGGCCGCCACCCGCCGGCACGAACCCCTGTTTACCGTCGAGGACGGCCGCCATCTCCACGAGGGGCTGCCGGGCGCGCACTGCAAGAGCCTGTTTCTCAAGGACAAGAAGGGCGCCCTGTGGCTGGTCGTCGCCCTTCACGACACGCGGGTCGACCTCAAGGCGCTGCAGAAGGCGCTGGGCGCCGCCCGGTTTTCCTTCGGCAAGCCGGACCTGCTGATGGAGGTGCTGGGCGTGACGCCGGGCGCGGTGACGCCCTTCGCCCTGATCAACGCGGAGGGCGCGAGCCAGGGAGCCGACCAGAACGCCCCCTTGTCGGTGGCGCTCGACGCCCGGATGCTCGCCCACGAAATCGTCAACTACCACCCGCTGACCAACGACGCGACGACGGCCATCTCGCCCGGCGACCTGCTGCGGTTCATCCGCGCAATGGGCTACGAGCCGGCGATCCTCGACATCGGCGCGCTCGGTGATTGAGGGGCCGACAGCCGGCCCCCATGGACAATCCGGGCCAAACCCGGTTTAAAGACGGCCGCACCACGGCGGTCCGCGCCAAGCGGGCAGACAATCGGGCCAATTATCAAGTGTGATGCGGAAACGTTAGCTGGGATAAGAGCACGAGACATGTCGACGATCATCAATCCCGACGGAACGGCGGCGAGCGCGGATGGGGCGGCGCCGGGCGGCGGACCGGCCCAAAGCGGACCGGGCGGCGGCGAAGGCGCCATCCGGGACAGCGATACGGAGCGTTTCGGCGCCGACGTCATCCAGGCCTCGCAGCAGGTGCCGGTCATCGTCGATTTCTGGGCGCCATGGTGCGGCCCCTGCAAGCAGCTCGGCCCCCTCCTGGAGAAGCTGGTCGCCGAGTACGGCGGCGCGGTCAGGCTGGTCAAGATCAACGTGGACGAGAACCAGGAACTGGCGGCCCAGCTCCGCGTCCAGTCGATCCCCATGGTCTACGCCTTCCGCGACGGCCAACCGGTGGACGCCTTCACCGGCGCGCTGCCCGAGAGCCAGCTCCGCCAGTTCATCGAGAAACTGACCGGCGGCGGCGGATCGCCGCTGGACAACGCCCTGGACCAGGCCGAGGAGGCGCTGGAGGCGGGCGAGGCGGAACAGGCCGCGGGAATCTTCAATCAGGTCCTGGGCGCCGATCCGGCGAACGCGCGGGCCACCGCGGGACTCGCCAAGTGCCTGATCGCCGCCGGCGAGACGGACCGGGCGCGGGAGTATCTCGCCGGGCTCGACGACGCGGTGAAGGACTCGCCCGAGGTGGGCGCCGTCCAGGCCGGCCTGGACCTGTCCGAGAAAAGCAGCGCCAGCGGCGATATTGCCGAACTCCGCGCCAGGGTGGAGGGCGACCCGGCCGACCACCAGGCGCGCTTCGATCTCGCCCTCGCCCTCTATGGCGGCGGCGCGGCGGAAGACGCCATCGGCGAACTGGTCGAGATCATCAAGCGGGACCGGGCCTGGAACGACGAGGCGGCCCGCACCCAGTTGCTGGAGATCTTCGAGGCCCTCGGGCCCGCCGATCCGGTGACCGTCGAGGGGCGGCGCAAACTGTCCTCGGTGCTGTTCTCATGAGTTCGGGCGACCCCTTCGGGCATCCGTTCGAGGGACTGCCCCGGGAAATTCCCATTTTTCCGCTGCCGGGCGCGCTCTTGCTGCCCTATGGCCGGCTCCCCCTCAACCTGTTCGAGGAGCGCTACCTGGCCATGGCGCTGGATGCCCTCAAGGAGGAGCGGATCATCGGCATGGTCCAGCCCCTGGAGTTCCAGCCCGATCCGGTGGCCGGCGATGCGCCGATCTTCGGCATCGGCTGCGCCGGCCGGATGACGTCCTTCACCGAGACCGACGACCGGCGCATTCTGATCAGCCTCAAAGGCGTCTGCCGGTTCAATATCGCCGGCGAGATCGAGGGACGGAACGGCTACCGCCGCATCGCCGCCGACTACGGGCCGTTCCGGGACGACCTGGCCGAAAAGCCGGGCTTCGACTTCGACCGGGGGGAGCTTTTCGGCCTGCTGCGCCGGTTCTTCGAGAGCCGCGGCCTGCAGACCGACTGGGATTCCCTGGAAAACGCCGACGACGAGACGCTCATCGTGTCGCTGGCCATGATGTGCCCGTTCGACGTTTCGGAGAAGCAGGCGCTGCTCGAGGCGCCGAAAATGCCGGATGTTCCGGACGTGCTGATGTCCCTCCTCGCCATGTCGGGCGCCGAGGGCGAAGCCCCCGCATCCAGGCACTGACCGGGAGACGCGCCATGACCGCCGACCAAGTGGACCCCAAGCTGCTGGAGATACTGGTCTGCCCGCTGACCAAGGGCCCGCTCAGCTATGACGCCGAGGCCCAGGAACTGATCAGCGAGCAGGCGGGCCTCGCCTATCCCATCCGGGACGGCATTCCCATCATGCTGGTCGACGAGGCGCGGAAGCTCGACGGCGGCGACTAGGGGCTGGGCCTCCCGTGTCCACACCGCAACCCACACCCAGGCCCACACCCAGGCCCACCGAAATCAGGGTCAGGCAGGCCGAGCGAACGCTCGAGATCGACTTCGATGACGGCCGCTCGTTTTCCCTGCCGGCCGAGTTCCTGCGCGTCCACTCGCCGTCGGCCGAGGTGCAGGGCCATTCCCCGTCCGAGCGCCAGACCGTGCCCGGCCGCCGGCATGTGGGCATCGTCGAGGTCGAGGCGGTCGGCAACTACGCCATCCGCATAAGCTTCGACGATATGCACGACACCGGCATCTATTCGTGGAAGACCCTGTACGAGTTCGGCACGCACCAAGATGCGATGTGGCGGCGATATCTCGCCGATCTGGCGGCACAGGGCCTCAGCCGCGACCCGGGGTGAGGGATTTTCCCCTCACCTTGACCCTCTCCCGCACCAATTTATCCCCTCCCCCTTGAAGGGGGAGGGTTAGGGTGGGGGTGATATATAAATTCCCCCTCACCCAGCTTCGGCTAAGCTCAGCTGGCGCTTCGCAAAGCCTTCGCAACCCTCTCCCTCCAGGGGAGAGGGGAAGGTATCGAGGCCGGACCCTACGGCGCTTCGCCCTTGAGCAGGCGGGGCAGGTCTCCCGCTTCGCCCATGGCGTGGCGCATGAAGTAGGTCTTGAGCGGCCCGGCCCGGTGGACCAGCGCCAGGCCCGCATCCCGCGCGCCCCGCACGCCGGGCAGATCGTTGGAAAACAGCCGGTTGAGCCCGTCGGTGAGGGCCAGCATCAAATGGCTGTCGAACCGCCGCCACTGCTGATAACGGGCGAGGGTCGCGGCAGCGCCGATATCGAGACCCAGGCGCGCCGCGTCGATGATCACTTCGGCCAGCGCCGCCGCGTCGCGGAGCCCCAGGTTGAGGCCCTGGCCGGCGATGGGGTGCATGGCCTGGGCGGCGTCGCCGGCAAGCGCCATGCGGGGACCGGTGATGGTTTCGGCGTACTGGAGCGCCAGGGGATAGGACCACCTTGGGCCGACGACATTCAGTTCGCCCAGGAAATCGCCCAGCCGCTCGGAAAGCTCCTCCAGGAAAGGCTCGCCCGAAAGCGCCAGGATTTGTTCGGCGACCGCCGTCCGCTCGGTCCAGACGATGGACACCCGGTTCCGGGTCAGCGGCAGGATGGCGAACGGACCGGCGGGGAAGAAATGCTCGTGGGCGGCGTTGTGGTGGGGGTGCTGGTGCGCGACGGTGCAGACGATGCCGGTCTGGCCGTACCGCCAATGGGTGAGCTTGATGCCCGCCCGCTCCCGAACGAAGGATCCGCGGCCGTCGGCGCCGATGACCAGCCGGGCGCGGACGGTCGGGCCGTTTTCGAACGTGAGCGCCGCCCCGGTATCGTCGGTCTCCATGCCGGCGAGTACGGCCGGCGCCATAATGGTGATGCCGCCGGTCTCCCGCACCCTCGCCCCGACCGCCATGCGCAGGTGCCGGTTCTCGACCATATAGCCGAGCGCCGGCGCGCCCACGTCGTCGCGGCCGTAATGAAGAAACAGCGGCGAGCCGCCATCCGCCACCCGGATGTCCTCGATGGGGCAGGCCTCGGCGGCGACGCCTTGCCAGATGCCCAGCCGGTCCAGAAGCCGCCGCGGCGCGGCGGCGATGGCCGAGGACCGCCCGTCGAACTCGGGCGCCGCCTGTGTCCCGGGCGCGTCGCGGTCGATCACCAGGACCCCGAGTCCGGCACCGGCCAGGGCGACACCGATGGCGCCGCCGACGAAACCGCCGCCGACGATGGCTACGTCATAAACATCGCTCATGGCCCAGGTTTTGCCACATGGGCACGGATTGTCCAGCCCGCGGCCCGCTTCATTCGGGCCGGGACCAGAGTGGCTTGATCCACCTCCCCCCTGGAGGGGGAGGTCGAGACGGCCGGCAACCGGCCGGGCGTCGAGGGTGGGGGGGGCCTAGAAATTCCCCCTCACCCAGCTACGGCTAGGCTCGGCATTCGCCTCGCCAAGCCTCCACATCCTCTCCCTCCAGGGGAGAGGGGATTTGCCTAATTTCTGACCAATTTCCATCACCTGCCCGATCATCAGGCAGAACCGGCGCTGTCCCGCACCGGCAACCGTCACCCTAAGTGTCTGTAAATAAAGAAAATCGCTTTTTGGACCCAGTTGGCACGGTTCTTGGGATAGGGCCTGTGCGTGGCTGCACACCGCTTGGCGGACGACAAGCGGTGTTCCGGGCCACGAATGTTTTTGCGGGCGACTATCTGGAGGACCTCTGAATGTTACCCAAATTGAAGGCGCTGCTGCCGGCCGTCCTGGCCGCGGGCGCGGTTTTCTTCGTGGCGGACGGCGCGCTGGCGCAGGATGCCGAGCTTGCGGGCGGCGATACCGCCTGGATCATCACGGCGACCGCCCTGGTGCTGTTCATGACCATGCCGGGCCTCGCCCTGTTCTATGGCGGCCTTGTGCAGTCCCGGAACGTGCTGTCGGTGCTGATGCACTGCTTCACCATCACCTGCGTTTCCTCGGTGCTGTGGCTGGTGCTGGCCTACTCCATCGCGTTCGGCGATGCATCGGCGTGGTGGGGCGGCCTCGGCAAGGCGTTTTTCCGCGATGTCGGCACGGACGCCCTGTCCGGCACCATCCCGGAGAGCGTGTTCTTCATGTTCCAGATGACCTTCGCCGTCATTACCCCGGCGCTGATCGTCGGCGCCTATGTGGAGCGGATCAAGTTCTCCGCCGTCATACTGTTCTCGGCCCTGTGGCTGATCTTTGTTTACGCCCCCTCCACCCACTGGATCTGGGGCGGCGGCATCCTCGCCGATCTCGGCTGGATCTCCGAAAGCCTCAAGGGCGTCGCGGTCATGGACTTCGCCGGCGGCCTAGTGGTTCACGCCAACGCCGGTGTCGCGGCGCTGATCCTGGCGGCCGCGCTCGGCCCCAGGCGGGGCTTCCCCAGCGAGCTGCGCCCGCCCCACAATCCGGGGCTGGTGATGATCGGCGCGGCCATGCTTTGGGTCGGCTGGTTCGGCTTCAACGGCGGCAGCGCCTTGGCCGCCGACGGCGCCGCCGGCATGGCGATCACCGTCACCCACATCTCGGCGGCGACCGCGTGCCTCACCTGGGTGGCCATCGAATGGATCAAGTTCGGCAAGCCGAGCCTGGTCGGCATCGCCACCGGGGCCATCGCCGGCCTCGCGACCATCACCCCCGGCTCCGGCTTCGTCGGACCGATCGGCGGGCTGGTGTTCGGCTTCCTTGCCGGGATCATCTGCTTCTACGCCATCAACGTGGTGAAAAGCATGTGGAAGATCGACGATTCCCTGGACGTGTTCGCCGTCCACGGCGTCGGCGGCGTTCTCGGCATCCTGCTGACCAGCGTGTTCGCGGCGCCCGCGCTCGGCGGCCTCGGCGGCGAGGGCTATTCCATCGGCACGGCCTTCATGGGCCAGCTGATCGGCACGGTCATCACCGTCATCTGGGCCGGCGTCGTGGGCTTCATCATCCTCAAGATCGTGCAGGCGGCCGTCGGGCTCCGGACCACGCCCGAAGAGGAGACCGAAGGCCTCGACATCACGGCCCATGGGGAGCGGAGCTATGATCTCTAGACGGGGCCCCGGCTCTCATCTCATTATGATTCAACTGGATAATGTAAAGGTGCAGCCATGAAGTACGTAGTGGCAGTGATCAAGCCGGCCAAGCTGGATGCGGTGCGCGAGGCGCTTACCGGGATCGGGGTGCAAGGCCTGACGGCGAGCGAGGTCTCCGGCTTCGGACGCCAGAAGGGGCATACCGAGATCTACCGCGGCGCCGAATACGCCATCAACTTCGTGCCCAAGACCAAGATCGAGATCGCGGTCGATGACGGGCTGGCGGATCAGGTGGTTTCGACCATCCGCGATACCGCCAACTCCGAAAGCATCGGCGACGGCAAGATCTTCGTCTACGAGCTGAACGAGGCGGTCCGCATCCGGACCGGCGAGACCGGCCCCGAAGCTCTGTAACGCCCGAACGGGCGCCGGTTGCCCATCGGCCCGGCGCCCGTTAGTTTCGGCAATCAGGCGACCGCCCCGCGGCACGCTCGAGGAGTGTGGTGCGGGGCGGCTGCGTTTCCGGGCCCCGCCTGGAGCCCACCTGGAGCATTACGGCGCATGCACAATCCGGTTCTCGACGAAATGGAGGAATACGCCTTCGACCGGCTGCGGGCGCTGCTCAGGGACGTGAACCCGCCGGCGGGCCTCGATCCCGTCATCATGTCCCTCGGCGAGCCCCAGCACGAGCCGCCGGAGATCATCAACCGGGCGGTCGCCGAGCATGGCGACAAATGGGGCCGCTATCCCCCGACCGCCGGCGCCGCCGCCCATCTCGAGGCCTGCGCCGGCTGGCTCGAACGCCGCTACGGCCTCGCCCACGGCATGGTCGATCCGGCCCAGCACGTCTGCGCCGCCATGGGCAGCCGGGAAAGCCTCTACATGGCCGGCGACGTCTGCATCCCCCGGACCAGGAACGGCGGGCGGCCCGTGGTGGCCATTCCCAACCCGTTCTACCAGGCCTATTACGGGGCGGCGAAACTCAACGGCGCCGAGGTGGCGGTGCTGTCGGGAAGGCCGGCGGGGGGCTACCTGCCCGACTTTTCCGAGCTCGGCGGCGAGGAGCTCCGCCGGACGGCGATGGTGTATCTGTGCACCCCGTCCAATCCGCAGGGCACGGCCGCCGGGATCGATTATTTGTCCCGCGCCGTCGAGCTGGCCCGGGAATACGATTTCGTGCTGGCCGTCGACGAGTGCTACGCCGAAATCTACCTGGGGGAGCCCACCGCCGGCATCCTGCAGGCCTGCGCCGCCGCGGGCGGCGGCCTCGAAAACGTGCTGACGTTCAATTCGCTCTCGAAACGGTCGAGCGCGCCCGGCCTCCGGTCCGGGTTCGTCGCCGGCGACGAGGAGGTCATTTCGCGGCTGAAGCGGCTCCGGGCCTATGGCGGCGCGACCATCCCGGCGCCGCTGGCCGAGGCGGCCACGGCGCTTTGGAACGACGATGCCCATGTGGAGGCCAACCGGGCGCTCTACCGGGAGAAATTCGACCGGGCCGATCAAATCCTCGCCGGCGTCCTCGGCTATTACCGGCCGGATGGCGGGTTCTTTCTGTGGCTCGAGGTTGGCGACGGCGAAGAGGCCGCCCGCCGCCTGTGGGCCGAGGCCGCGGTGAGGGTCGTCCCCGGCGCCTATCTGGGCCTCGCCGACCGGTCCGGGGTCAATCCCGGCGACGGCCGCATCCGGGTTGCCCTGGTGGACGATCCGGCGACGGTGGCCGAGGGCCTGACGCGGATCAGGAACACCCTCGCAAGCTGACGGGAACAGCCTAGAAAACAGGCCGCTCCAGTTCGGGCACCGGCACCGGCGCCGGGGCCTGACCGAGGAGTTCGGTCAGCCGCTTCAGCCCGACCTCGACCAGTTCCCGCGTATCCGGAGAGCCCAAACAAACCCGGACCGCCTCCTCCGGCTTCGTCCGCCCCACGGCAAATCGCGCCAGCGGGATAACGACGACGCCGGCCTGACGCGCCTGCTCGACGAACAATTCGGCCGGGCGCTCGGGGCCCAGCTTCAGCCACAGATGATAGCTGTAGGGTTTGGTCTGATAGGATCCGGCGGGCAGGATTGAAGATGCAAGCGCTTGACGCGCCCGCGCTTCGGTACGGTGCCAGTCCACCAGCCGGTCCGCGGTGCCGTCGGAAATCCAGCGGTAGGCGATTTCGGAGGTCAAGGTCGGCGCCATCCAGGTGGTCAGACTGACGGCGTTGCGGACCTGCTCGATACCGTCGGGCGGCGCCGCCACGTAACCGATACGCAAGCCGGGCGCCAGGCACTTGGAGGCCCCGGATATGTGGTACGAACGCTCCGGCGCGAAAGACGCCAGCGGCAGCGGGCCGTCTTCCATCAAATAGCCGTAGACGTCGTCGTCGATGATCGCGACGTCATATTTTCTGGCAATCCCGGCGATGGCCCGGCGGCGGTCTTCGGGGAGGTTGGCGGTGGTCGGGTTGTGCAGGGTCGGGATGGCATAGAGCGCCTTCGGCGCCCGGGTGCGGCAAACCTCCTCGAACGCGTCCGGGATCAGGCCCTGCTCATCGATCTGGACCGGCTCCAGCTTGACGCCCAGGTGCATCGCCAGCCAGGCGGTTGCCGGATAGGTCAGCGCTTCGACGGCTACACAATCGCCGGGACGGGTCAGCGCCATCAGCGTGGAGGTGAGGGCATGTTGGGCGCCGCTGCAGATCACCAGATTGTCGGGTGCCACGTCATGACCGGTTTCGCCGATCCAGCGGGCCGCGGTTTCCCGGTGCGCCGGCAGCCCGCCGTTGGTTTCGTAAGACAGCAAATCATCCAATTGAGGCGAGTCGGCGATCTCCTTCAGGCAGGCGCGCAACGCCGCCGCCCGGCGGCCCGGGGCCGGCATGTTGAGACCGAAATCAACCACCCCGGCGCCGCTGGACCCGCGCCGGTAAAACTCACCGTAAGCGGGGCTGGAGTGCGCCTCACCGGCGACGAACGTCCCACGGCCTACTTCGCCGGTGGTCAGGCCCCGCTGTGCGGCTTGCGCGTAGGCCCGGCTGACCGTGCCGACGGTCACGCCCAGCTCGTAGGCCAGGTCCCGGTGGGTGGGCAGCCGGTCGCCCGGTTTGATTTTTCCGTCGCGAACGTCCTCGGCCAAGGCATCGACGATGGCCAGGTAACGAGGGCCGCGGTGACCCGTGAGATCAGGCTGCCATATTGTCATGGTGACAATAAATACATTGACGCGTATTGTGTCAATAAATAAATACAATCTGCCTCAAAACCGGAAAATTCCATGAGTATCTACCAAAAAAGACTCGATTGTATCGATACAAATTCGCTCAATGTCACCCTCGGCGATAAATCCGCGACCGAAACGATTCGCGGTGTTCTCCTCGATTTCGGCGCCGCCGTGGCGCGGGACATTGCCGGCGTCGGACAGACCCTCCTTACCTGGCAGCAGCGCGCCTCCCAGCGGCGCCACCTGGCGACCCTGGACGCCCGGTTGCTGCACGATACGGGGATCAGCCGCGAAGATGCCCTGGCGGAAGCCCGGAAGCCCTTCTGGCAAGCCTAGGCGTGATGCAAACCGGCGGAAGGCCCCCTGAAAACCCGCTGAAACCCGCTGAAACCCGGGAATTTCGGGCGGCCGTTAACGGTCCGTAAAGAACCTCGGGCCAGAATCGGTTCATGGCCCGCGCAATCCCCCGAAACGGCCGCCGGACGCTGCTTCCGGCCGCCTTCGCCGACGCCCTGCGTCAACGGCTTACCGAGTTGTCCGGCATCGGCGTATTCGCCGCCGCGCTCCTGATCGGGGCTGCGCTGGCGACCTATTCCCCGTCGGACCCTTCCCTGAACAACGCCACGGGAAGCGCCGTCCAGAATATCCTTGGTCTGCCCGGCGCCATTGCCGCCGATTTGGTCTGGCAGTTCTTCGGTCTCGCCGGTTGGGCGGCGCCCCTGGTGCTGATCGCCTGGGCCTGGCGTCTGGCGGGACGCAAATTGCTGAGCCTGGTGTGGTTCCGGCTCCTGGCGGTGATCGCCGGGATGCTGGCCCTGTCCCTTGCCGCCGCCCCGCTGCCTGTGCCCGGGGACTGGCCGCTGAGGGCCGGCATGGGCGGGGCCGCCGGCACCGTCCTGACCGGCCTCATCGTAGGCTGGCTGCCGGCTGGGATGAGCGACACCGGCGGATGGGCCCTCGCCGGCGCCGGGGCGCTGCTGTCCCTTGGCCTGCTGGGTTTCGCCGCCGGCCTCGACCGGACGGAATGGGCATATTTGTGGGGCATTGCCCGGCGCGGCGGCGGGCTGGCCCGGCGCTGGGCGGCCGGCATCACCCGGCGCTCCAATGATATTGGTGAACGGGTCGAGCCCCGCCTCGCCGGCGAACACGCGCCACTGAACGAATTTGGGGATGAATTCGGGGACGAATTCCGGGACGAAGAAGCGCCCGGGGATCCGCCCGCCCCCCGCAAAAAGCCGAAATCCGTGGTCGAAGCCCGGAAACCGAGAACCAAGGCCGGCAAACGGGCCAAGGATGCCCGCCAGGGCAGTCTGGTCATGCCGGTGGCCGATATTTTCCAGGTGCCGCCCCTCGACCTCCTGGAAGCGCCGCCGGCAAGCGCCGCCAATACGGCCGACAAGGATGCCCTGTCGAAGAACGCCAGCCTGCTGGAATCGGTTCTCGACGATTTCGGCGTCCGCGGCGAGATCGTCAAGGTGCGCCCGGGGCCCGTCGTCACGCTTTATGAACTCGAGCCCGCGCCCGGCACCAAGACCTCCCGGGTGATCGGCCTCGCGGACGACATCGCGCGCTCCATGTCGGCGCTGTCGGTGCGCATCGCCGTGGTGCCCGGCCGCAGCGTCATCGGCATCGAGCTGCCCAACGCCCGGCGGGAGACGGTTTACCTGCGCGAACTGCTCGCCTCCAGCGCCTACGAGCGCAGCGGCGGAAACCTGACCCTGGTGCTCGGCAAGGATATCGGCGGCAGCCCGATGATGGTCGACCTCGCCCGCATGCCGCACCTGCTGATCGCCGGCACGACCGGCTCGGGCAAGTCGGTGGCCATCAACACGATGATCCTGTCGCTGCTCTACCGGCTGTCGCCGGATCAGTGCAAATTCATCATGATCGACCCGAAGATGCTCGAACTGTCGGTCTATGACGGCATTCCCAATCTGCTGGCGCCGGTGGTCACCGATCCGTCCAAAGCGGTGGTGGCCCTCAAATGGGCTGTCCGGGAAATGGAGGAGCGCTACCGGGACATGTCCCGGATGGGGGTCCGGAACATCGCCGGCTACAATGCCCGGCTCGCCGAGGCCCGCAAGAAGGGCGAAGAGCTGACCCGCCGGGTCCAGACCGGGTTCGACGAGACCGGCAAGCCGGTCTACGAGGACCAGCCGCTGAGCATGGATCCCCTGCCCTTCATCGTCGTCGTGGTCGACGAGATGGCGGATCTGATGATGGTCGCCGGCAAGGACATCGAGGCCGCCGTCCAGCGTCTCGCCCAGATGGCCCGCGCCGCCGGCATTCATCTGATCACGGCCACCCAGCGGCCGTCGGTGGATGTCATCACCGGCACCATCAAGGCCAACTTCCCGACCCGGATTTCGTTTCAGGTCACCTCCAAGGTGGACAGCCGCACCATCCTCGGCGAGCAGGGGCGGAGCAGCTGCTCGGCCAGGGCGACATGCTCTATATGGCAGGCGGCGGCCAGATTGCGCGCATTCACGGACCCTTCGTCAGCGACGAGGAGGTGGAGCAGGTGGTCAAGTTCCTCAAGAGCCAGGGCGAGCCGGCGTACGAGGACGCCGTCACCGAGGATGCCGACGGCGGCTTCGGCGCGCCGGGCGCGGCGCCGGGGGAGACGGGCGACGAGCTCTATGACCAGGCGGTCGCCATCGTCGCCCGGGAGGGCAAGGCGTCCACCAGCTTCATCCAGCGCCACCTCCAGATCGGCTACAACCGGGCCGCCCGCATCATCGAGCGCATGGAAGCCGAAGGCGTGGTCAGCCAAGCCGACCGGGTCGGCCGCCGGGAGGTCCTGGCCGGGTCTCATTGAGCTTGATCCTCGCCCGGCGCCAAAGCGCCATCCCCTCCCCCTTGAAGGGGGAGGGTTGGGGTGGGGGTGATAAAGAAGAAATCCCCCTCACCCAGCTATGGCTAGGCTCGGCGTTCGCCTCGCCAACCCTCCGCATCCCTCTCCCTCCAGGGGAGAGGGACGGGTTTGGGGGTGAGGGGGGGTAATCATTTGCGCCAGGGCACCATATCCGGTATCGACGCGGAATGAGTTCGTTCCGCCGGATATTATGGACCGCCGCCCTCGCCCTGCTGATCGCCGGCGCGGACATGGCCGGCAGCACCGCTGCCCAGACAACTGCCCAGACAATCAAGGGGGCAGCCAAGGAGGCCGCCCGGACAACCACTAAGGCTACCGCCAAGCCGGTCCCGCTGACCGGGGCTCAGAAGGCCCAGCTGCGGCGGGTGGAAGATTACCTGAACGAACTCGAGACCCTGCAGGCCCGGTTCATCCAGGTCTCCCAGCGGGGGCAGGTGGCCGAGGGAGACCTATACCTCCAGCGGCCCGGCAAGGTCCGGTTCGAATACGATCCGCCGGTGCCCATCCTGATCGTGTCGTCCGGGCTGGTGCTCTACTACTTCGACAAGGAACTGGAGCAAACCACCCAGGTGTTCGTCCGGACGACCCCGGTGGGCATCCTGGTGGCCGAGAAGCTGTCCTTCACCGACGACGTCACGGTCTCCCACTTCGTGCAGCGGGCGGGCACCATCCGGATTACGGTGCAGCGGACCGGCGATCCGGAGGAGGGCGCCATCACCCTGGTCTTCAACGACAAGCCGCTGATGCTCCGCCAGTGGGTGGTCCTCGACGCCCAGGGCCAGCAGACGTCGGTCACGCTCACCAATGTCCGGACCGGCCACCCGCTGGACCCCAAGCTGTTCAGGTTCGACGTGCCCGAAGACCCGAACTAGGCGCTGGGTTGGGTGAGGGGCACACTTCAGTCGTCATCACCGGGCTTGACCCGGTGATCCACGCTTGGCGGTCGGCGCCACACGTGGATGGCCGGGCCACTTTGCCGGCTGGCCCGGCAAAGCCGGTCCAGTGGGCCCGGCCATGACGATCTTTATTTGGCGTTGTGAGACCCGCATGGAAAAACCGCCCCGGTGTCGTGCCGGGGCGGTCCGAATGGGAAGGTCATGGTGCCGGGCCCGGCGGGCTAACTCGCCCTTGGACCCGCACCGGAAATCTCGGATGCTTCGTTAGGTGCGTTTGCTGACGAGCCAGATCAGAATGCCGGCGGCAATCAGACCCACGAGACCCGCGTCTCCGAGCTGCGCGATCAAGCCGAGCAGGTTTTCCGTCACCCCGCCGACGAACGGCAGGTTGGAGCCGAAGACGATACTCGCCACGACCGACAGAGCGATCAGCAGGAGAAACGCCTCGGTAACGTTAACGAAGAAACGTTTTACCGTATCGTAGATACCAGGCATGTCTTAACCCCTAGATGGTTGTAGCCACGCGAGATCCAACGAAGATGAACCCCAGTAAAATTCCACTATATATTGGGCAATTTGTCAAGATGTCTACAATATCTTGTAGATACCTCAAGACCATGCGATGATTACTTGATTCTCGCGGATTTCTAGATGACGGTTAGTATTCGTCAAGAATTATCCGCATATGTTCTTCCTTGCACGTGATTTTTTTATCACAACGTTACTGTAAATCGCTGAAATAAAATGAAAATTGCGACCTGGAACATAAATTCGGTGCGCCTGCGGCTCGATCTTTTGAAACGATTCGTGAACGATTCGGGACCGGATGTCATCTGCCTCCAGGAAACCAAGGTGACCGACGAATTGTTTCCCGCCGAGGCGATCTCGCAAATGGGCTATCCCCATCAGGCGGTGCGGGGCATGAAGAGCTACAACGGGGTGGCCATCCTGTCGAAGCTGCCCCTGGAGGAGATCGGCGGACGCGACTGGTGCAAGCGGCCGGACGCCCGCCACGTCTCGGCGGTGGTCGGCGGGCTGGAACTGCACAACTTCTACGTCCCCGCCGGCGGGGATGTCCCCGACCCCGCGCTCAACGACAAGTTCGCCCACAAGCTGGAGTTCCTCGGTGAGCTCACCCGCTGGTTCCGCCGCAGACGCGATCCGGGCGCGAAACGGATGCTGGTGGGGGATCTGAACATCGCGCCCCTGCCGGCCGACGTGTGGTCCCACAAGCAGCTGGAGAACGTGGTCTCCCATACGGCCGTCGAGATCGAGGCGCTGGAGTCCATGCGGAAAGCCGGCCCCTGGGAGGATGCGGTGCGCCGCCTCATTCCGCCCGACGAGACCCTGTTCACCTGGTGGAGCTACCGCTCGCCCGACTGGACGGTCAACAACCGGGGCCGCCGCCTCGACCATGTCTGGGTCACCGAACCGGTGGCGCCGTCATTGAGGCGCGCCCAAGCGTTTCCCCATTGCCGAAGCTGGCCCAAGCCGTCGGACCATGTGCCGCTGATGGTGGAGCTGTCCGGCTAGGGTCTCGAATCCTTCCCATACCCCCCCACCCTCGACGCCCGGCGGTTGCCGGCCGTCTCGACCTCCCCCTCCAGGGGGGAGGTGGGCCGCTCTACCTATTCCCTCCCCCCTCCGAGGGGGAGGGCTAGGGAGGGGGGGAAGGCCCCTCAGGGAACCAGGCGGTAGCCGTTGGGCTCGGTGACCAGGATCACCGCGTTGGACGGGTCGCGCTCGATTTTCTGGCGCAGCCGGTAGACGTGGGTCTCCAGCGTGTGGGTGGTCACGCCCGCATTGTAGCCCCATACCTCGCCCAGCAGCGTATCCCGGCTGACCGTCCTGTCGCCCGCCAGGTACAGGTACTTGACGATCGACGTCTCCTTGTCGGTGAGCCGCACCTTCTTCTGGGTTTCCGTATCGAGCATCAGCTTCGCCGCCGGGCGGAAACTGTATGGCCCGATGGTGAACACCGCATATTCGCTTTGCTCGTGTTCGCGCATGTGGGCGCGGATCCGGGCCATCAGGACGCCGATGCGGAACGGTTTGGTAACGTAGTCGTTGGCCCCGGCATCCAGCCCGAGGATGGTGTCCGCGTCCGTATCGGCGCCGGTCAGCATGATGATGGGCGCCTTGACGCCGTTGCGGCGCATGACCCGGCACGCCTCCCGCCCGTCCATGTCCGGCAGCCCGACATCCAGCAGGATGATGTCGAAATACTGCTCCCTGGTCCGCTCGATGGCCTCGCCGGCGCTGGCCGCCGCCTCGGTGGTGAATTCCTCGCGGATTCTGAGCTGCTCGTCGAGCATCTCGCGAAGCTTGTCGTCGTCGTCGACGATCAGAACACGTCTGCCGGCGGTCATGAGCGGTCGCTCCCGGGAGTGGTTTCAAGTCAATGTTACATATAGGGCCCCATACGGGACACTTCAAACGGAGGGGGCGTCGAGGGAACCGCCCCCCCTCCCTGACCCTCCCCCTCAAGGGGGGAGGGAATGGTTGGATTGGTTCACCTCCCCCCTGGAGGGGGAGGTCGAGACGGCCGGCAATCGGCCGGGCGTCGAGGGTGGGGGGGCTTTCAATTCTTGAACCACAGAGACGGTGAGACAGTGAGATAGGAGGAGTCAACCAATCCTTCTCTGTGATCTCTGTGTCTCTGTGGTGAAATCTTATTTCCTTCACCCCCACCCTAACCCTCCCCCTTCAAGGGGGAGGGGAGATTTTGTGGGCGTCCGCCTATTCCCTCTCCCCCTTCGAGGGGGAGAGGGTTAGGGTGAGGGGGTGGAGGCATCGAGGATGGATTTGATCGTCGGGCCGGACGGGACCGTGAGGTTCGGCAAGGAGACGTATCCGGGCGTTATCGGACGGTCGGGGATCGGTTCCGCCAAGCGGGAAGGGGACGGCGCCACGCCGGCGGGCGCATTCCCCTTGCGGGCGGTCTTGTACCGACCCGACCGGCTGCCCAGGCCGCCGACAGGCCTGCCGGTCACCGAAATCGAGCCCGGCGACGGCTGGTGCGACGACCCGGCGAGCCCCGACTACAATCGGCGGGTGAGCCTGCCCCACCCCGCTTCCTCGGAAAGCCTGTGGCGGCAGGACGGCCTCTATGACGTCCTGATCGTCGCCGGCTACAACGACGACCCGGTGGTGGCCGGGGCGGGCAGCGCCATCTTCGTCCATGTGGCGGCGCCCGGCGGCGGCCCCACCGAGGGATGCGTCGCGCTCGAGAAACCGGATCTCCTCACCGTGCTGCGGGGACTGGGACCGGAGAGCCGGCTGATCGTCGAGCCGGGTTAGGGGGCATAATCCGGTCGTCATGCCCGTGCCCACCGGACCGGCTTCGCCGGCCGGAGGACAAGCTTTGACACGGGCACCCACGTTTGGCGGGCGCTGGTACACGTGGATGGCCGGGTCCGGGCCCGGCCATGACGCCCTTCATATGGCACCCGGCTAGGGAGCGCCGTCCCGCGGCCCGAAAACCGCCGTTCCCACCCGCACCAGGGTCGCGCCGAACCGGATGGCGGTCTCGTAGTCGGCGCTCATCCCCATGCTCAGTTCGCAGAGCCCGTTGCGCTCGGCGATTTCCGCCAGCAGGGCGAAATGCAGCGAGGGCTCCTCGTCCAGGGGCGGAATGCACATCAGGCCCCTTACCGGAAGGCCGATCCCGTCGCGGCACTCGGCGATGAACCCGTCCGCGTCCTTGGGGCGAATGCCCGCCTTCTGCGGCTCGTCGCCGGTGTTCACCTGGATCAGGCAATCGGGCCGGCGCCCGGTTTCGTCCATCAGGCGCGCGAGGTGCGCGGCGAGCCTGGGCCGGTCGACGGTCTCGATCACGTCGAACAGTTCGAGCGCGGCGCGCGCCTTGTTGCGCTGCAGGGGGCCGATGAGGTGCAGCCGGGCGCCGGGAAACCGCGCCTTCAGATCGGGCCATTTGGCCTCGCCCTCCTGCACCCGGTTTTCGCCGAACAGGCGGTGGCCGGCGGTGAGCGCGGCTTCGGCGGTCTCCGCCGGGTGGGCCTTGGACACGGCGACCAGGCGGACGCCTTCGGGCGGGCGCCCGGCCGCGTCCGCCGCGGCGGCCATATGGCCCTTTACCAGAAGGAGATTTTCGGCGATTTGTTCTGCTGACGGCATGTTCGGAATTTCGGAAGCGATGTGAGAAACCTATCAAACATCGCCGGGCGGCTCAATTTGGCCGCCGGCAAACCCTGCCTTCCGCCGGTGATCCTGATGACCGACGAGGACCGGCTGCCCGACCCGGCCCCAGGTGCGTCGCGGCTGCCGCCGGGCTCGGCGGTTCTCCTCAGGCACTATCGCTCCCCGGAGAGGGAGCGCATCGGCGAGGCCCTTGCCGGCGTTTGCCGGTCCCGCCGCCTCGGCCTCATCGTCGCCGCGGACGCCGATCTCGCCCGGGGGCTGAACGCCCGGGGGCTTCATATTCCGTCCTGGTTCGCCGGCGCGGCCGGGCGCGAGGTCTGGAAATGGCGCCGGCGGCCCGGCCGGTACGTCACCGCCGCGGCGCATGACCGCCGCGAGATGGCGCGCGCGCTCGCCCTCGGGGTGGATGCGCTGATCGTCTCGCCCGTATTCCCGACCGAAAGCCATCCGGCGGCGAGCCCCCTCGGGACCCACCGTTTGGCCAAGCTGATCGCTTCCGCAACCGTGCCGGTTTACGGCTTGGGCGGGATCACCGCGTCCAACGCCGCCCGGCTGGGTCCCACAGGCGCGGCCGGCATTTCGGGAATCGGCGGTATCCTCGCCTGAACGCTTTGGGGTACGCTCCAGCCGTCATGCCCCGCTTTATGCGGGGCATCCAGGAAACAGGAATCTCACCACAGAGAACACCGAGGACACAGAGGGGAATGGTTAACTCCTCCTATCTCACTGTCTCACCGTCTCTGTGGTTAAAATTGAAAATCTGGATACCCCGGACTTGCGCCGGGGTATGACGAGTGGAGATACGACACGAACCAGATCGTCATGCCCCGCCCCACTGGACCGGCTTTGCCGGCCAGCCGGCAAAGTGGGCGGGGTATCCAGGTTGGCTATGACGGGCGCAGGCTGTATAGTGGCCGCCGTGACGGGCCGCCGGAAACGGCCGGCCGGTCCCCACCAATCGAGCGAACGTGAAAGATATGGGTGCCATAACCGGTCCAAGGGGATTGCTGACGGCCGCCGCCGCCGCCGTCCTGCTGCTGGCCGCCTGCGGGGGCGTGGAAATCCAGGAGAGCCATGTCCCCGACCACATTGATTCGACCGGCAGCCCGGTCGACTTCGACAAACGCGAGACCGTGTTCGGCGAGGGCGGCCTGTTCGGCGGGAACGCCACGCCCGGCCAGGGCGATGCCGGCGGCGGGATCGGGGTCAACGCGTTTCTCTGGCGGGCCAGCCTGGACACGGTCTCGGTCTGGCCCATCGCGTCCGCGGATCCGTTCGGCGGCGTGATCATCACCGACTGGCACTCGCCCGAGGCGGCGCCCTCGGAACGGTTCAAGATGAACGTCTTCATTCTGGGCCGGGCGCTCAGGGCCGACGGTGTGCGGGTTTCCCTGTTTCGCCAGACCCGCGATTCGGCCGGAAACTGGCGCGACGCCTCGACACAGAAGGCTTCGTCCGTCCGTCTCGAAGAGGCCATCCTGACCCGCGCCCGCCAGCTTAGGCACCAAACCGCCACCCGCTGATTTCGGGGGCTGATTTCGGCGCTAAAGCGCCACCTCCACCTATTCCCTCCCCCCTACGAGGGGGAGGGTCAGGGAGGGGGGGCGATATGGAATTTCCCCCTCACCCAGCTACGGCTAGGCTCGCTTGGGCAGTCCCGGTCAATTCTTCGAATTGACCTTTGCGTTCGCTTTGTGCCCTAACTCGCCAAGCCTCCGCATCCCTCTCCCTCCAGGGGAGAGGGAAAGATTTCGTAGGGGGAGGGAACACCATTGGGGGGAGAGGGGACTCCTGTCCGCTTGCCATCCGCCGGTCCGACCATGTATCAACGCTTGATTTTTTTTGGGCCCGGGACGACTTACATGCCGCGATACAACGCCGTCGAGATCGAGCAGCGCTGGCAGGCCGCGTGGGACGCGGCCCAGGCATTCGCCTCGCCCGAGGACCCGTCGCGCCCCAAATACTACGTCCTCGAGATGTTTCCCTACCCCTCCGGGAAAATCCACATGGGGCACGTCAGGAACTACACCATGGGGGACGTGGTCGCCCGCTACAAGCGGGCGCGGGGCTTCAACGTCCTGCACCCGATGGGCTGGGACGCCTTCGGCCTGCCCGCCGAGAACGCCGCCATGGAGCGCGGCGTCCATCCGGCGGCCTGGACCTACGACAACATCGACACCATGCGCCGCCAACTGCAATCCATGGGCCTCTCCCTCGACTGGGCGCGGGAAATCGCCACCTGCCACCCGGGCTATTACGTTCACCAGCAGGCCATGTTCCTGGCGTTCTTCAAGGCCGGCCTCGCCTACCGGGGCGAATCGCTGGTCAATTGGGATCCCGTCGACCGGACGGTGCTCGCCAACGAGCAGGTCATCGATGGAAAAGGCTGGCGGTCGGGCGCCGAGGTCGAGCAGCGCCGGATGGCCCAATGGTTCCTGAAAATCACCGAATACGCCGAAGAGCTTACCGCCGCGCTCACGGGCCTCGAACGCTGGCCCGACAAGGTGCGCCTGATGCAGACCAACTGGATCGGGCAATCGGAGGGCGCCCGGGTGAATTTCCGGCTCGCCGGCCGCAATGGTGAAATCGATGGCGAAATCGAAGTGTTCACCACCCGGCCGGACACGCTGTTCGGCGCCTCGTTCTGCGCGCTGTCCCCCAATCATCCGCTGGCGCGGGAGCTGGCCGGGTCCGACGGGGCGCTCGCGGATTTCATCGCCGAATGCGGCAGGCTCGGCACCAGCGAGGAAGCCATCGAGACCGCCGAGAAGCAGGGCTACGATACCGGGCTGAAGGTCGAGCATCCGTTCGTCGACGGCCACCATCTGCCCGTGTACGTGGCGAATTTCGTGCTGATGGAATACGGCGCCGGCGCCATCTTCGGCTGTCCGGCCCATGACCAGCGGGACCTGGAATTCGCCCGCAAGTACGGGCTGCCGGTGATCCCCGTCATCCTGCCGCCGGGCGAGGACGCGGCCGCCTTCGAGATCGGCGAGGCGGCCTATGTGGGGCCGGGGGCTGCCTTCAATTCCCGGTTCCTCGACGGCCTCGATGTGGACGGCGCCAAGCGGGCGGCCATCGACAAGCTGGAGGAACTGGAAGCCGGCCACGGCGTGGTCGAGTACCGGCTGAGGGATTGGGGGATATCGCGCCAGCGCTACTGGGGCTGCCCGATCCCCATCATCCATTGTCCCGAATGCGGCGCGGTGCCGGTGCCGGAGGACCAGCTGCCCGTCGAACTGCCCGACGACGCCGACTTCGGCGCGCCGGGGAACCCGCTGGACCGCCACGAAGCCTGGAAGGCCGTTTCCTGCCCGGTATGCGGCGCGGACGCCGAGCGCGACACCAACACCATGGACACCTTCGTCGATTCGTCCTGGTACTTCGCGAGGTTCTGCTCGCCCCGGTCGGACGAAATCGTCGACGGGTCCGCCGTCGATTACTGGCTGCCGGTGGACCAGTATATCGGCGGCGTGGAGCACGCCATTCTGCACCTGCTGTACGCCCGGTTCTTCACCCGCGCCATGGAGGCCTGCGGCCTGGTGAAGGTCAGCGAGCCGTTCGACGGCCTGTTCACTCAGGGGATGGTCTGTCACGAAACCTACCGCGATGCCGGCGGCGGCTGGCTGTACCCGGAAGAGATCGAGAAAACCCCGGCAGGCGCCGTGCACGCCGGGACCGGCGCAACCGTCACCATCGGGCGCTCGGAATCCATGAGCAAATCCAAGCGCAACACCATCGATCCCGAAGCCATCATTGCGGCCTATGGAGCGGATACGGCCCGCTGGTTCATGCTGTCGGACAGTCCGCCGGAGCGCGACCTGGAGTGGACCGACGCCGGGGTGGACGGGGCCTGGCGCTTCCTGGGCAGGGTCTACCGCATGGTCACGGAGCCGGCCTTCGATCTGGGCGAGGCGGGAGCGCCGGCGCCGGACGGCATCAGCGGCGGCGCCCTGGACCTCCGGCGGGCGACCCATAAGGCCATCGACGGGGTCACCCACGACCTGGAACGGTTCGGATTCAATCGCGCATTGGCGAGAATCCGGGAATTGGTCAACAGCCTGGGCGACTTCGCCGGGAAAGGCGGCGGCCCGGCCCAGGGATCGGCCCAGGGATCGGCCCAGGGATCGGCCGAGAGCTGGGCCTACCGGGAGGGGCTGGAGGCCGCCGTCCGGCTGATGAACCCCATGGTGCCGCACCTCGCCGAGGAGTTGTGGGCGGAGCTGGGCCACCGGACCATGCTGGCAGGCGAACCGTGGCTCGAGCCCGACGCGGCCTTGCTGGTCGACGAGACGGTGACGGTTGCTGTACAGTTGAACGGGAAGTTGAGGGGAACGATCGAGTTGCCCAATGATGCCGATCAGGAAGCGGCGGAGGAACGGGCCTTGGCGCTCGAACCGGTGGCGGCGGCGCTCGCCGGGAAACCGGTCCGCAAGGTGATCTACGTGCCCAACAGGATCGTTAATGTGGTGGTTTAGGATGAGGGGGAGGGGAAATTTCAATGACCCCCTCACCCTAACCCTCTCCCCCTGAAGAAGGGGGAGAGGGGACAAGAGTGCTCCCTCGCCCCCTGAAGGGGAGAGGGATGCGAAGGCTTGGCGGGCGCAGCCCGGTTTAGCCGTAGCTGGGTGAGGGGGTTAGGATGAGGGGGAGGACTTGAACCGCGAGACCGTAAGAGGGGGAATTTCCCGAATGAGTAGAGGCCCCAAGTCAGGCCCCAAGACGGCGTTGATGGCCGCGGCTTTGCTTTTCCTTATGCCGTTCTTGGCGGGCTGCGGCTTCCAGCCCCTCTACGGCGGTTCGGCGAAATCCGACGTCCGGGCGAATCTGGCGGCGGTCGAAGTGGGGATGATTCGAGACCGGATCGGCCAGCAGCTGCGGAACGAACTGGTCCGGCGCTTCCACCCCGATGGGCGGCCGCGCAACCCGTCCTATCGTCTGCAGATCGACCTGAACATCAACAAGCGGGAATTGGCGGTCAAACGTACGGAGATCCCGACCCGGACAAATCTGCGAATCACAGCAAGATATACGCTGCGGAAAAATATGGACGGCAAGACGCTGATCCAGGGAACCACCCGGATCACCACCAGCTACGACATTCTCACCGACGATTTCGCCACCCTGGCGGCGGAGGCGGATGCCCGCCGGCGGGGCGTCCGGGAACTGGCCGACGAGATTACCAACCGGCTGGCGGCCTATCTCCAATATTCCAAGAGGGGATGACGGCTTGGCGAAAATCGCCCGGGGCAAGGTCGACGGTTTTCTTCGCAATCCCGGCGATGATCTCAAGGTTGCCCTGATCCACGGGCCCGATCGCGGGCTCGTCCGGGAGCGGGCCGAGACCCTTGCCCGGTCCGTTTGTCCGGACCTCGGCGATCCCTTCCGCATCGCGCGGCTGAGCGAAGACGAACTGAAGGCCGACCCCCGGCGGCTCTCCGATGAAGTTTCGGCGCTCGCCATGACGGGCGGCCGGCGCGTGGTGATCGCGGAAGCCGACGGCGAACCGGCGGGCCGCCTCGTCGCCGAGGTGGCCGAGACGCCCGATTGGGATTCTCTCCTTATAGTTGTGGCAGGGAATTTGACGCCGCGGTCCTCGCTGCGAAAGGCTTTCGAGCCCTCCCCGGCGGCGGCGGTCATCGCGTGTTACGCCGACGATGACGCGTCGCTGGACCGGCTGATCGATGAGGTGTTCCGGGCGTGGAAGGTGACGGCGAGCCGCGAGGTCAGGGACTACGTCGCCGATAGCCTGGGCGGCGACCGGCTGGCCTCCCGCGGCGAACTGGAGAAGCTGGCCTTGTTTGCCGGCGAGGGGGGCGAGCTGGGGATCGAGGATGCCGCCCAGGCGCTCGGCGACAGCGCCCAATTGTCCATCGACGATCTCGTCCACGCGGCCGCGTCGGGCGACTTTGCCGCTCTCGAGAGGCAGCTCCGCCGCGCCCGGGACGACGGCCTGGCCCCGGTATCGATCCTGAGGGCGGTGCAGCGCCACCTCCAGCGGCTGCAACTGGCGCGGGGTCAAATGGACCAGGGAAAGTCGCCGGCCGACGCCATGAAATCCCTGCGTCCGCCGGTGATGTTCATGTTCGCCGACCGGTTCCGGGGGCAGTTGAACCATTGGTCCCCGGCCAGGATTGCTCGGGCCATGGAGTTCGCGGTGGAGGCCGAACTGGACTGCAAGTCGACGGGGATTCCCGCGGAAGCCGTGTGCGAGAGGGCCATGTTGCGGATCGCCCGCGCCGCCGCCCGCGGCCGTTCACGCTGACCCCCTCACTCATATTTTATGACCCCCTCACCCTGACCCTCTCTCCCTGAAGAAGGGGGAGAGGGGACTACTCCCTGACCCTCGCCCCCTGAAAGGGGGAGAGGGATGCGGAGATAAGGTCATTCCCCTCCGGGGATTGACCGACTTGGCGAAGCGGCAGCTGAGCTTAGCCGTAGCTGGGTGAGGGGGTGGGGATGCGGCGGACGCGGAGCCCTACGTCTCTTCCTCGCCGCCGGCGGCCTCTCTCTCCTGGAGGTGGGCGAGGACCTCTTCGTGAGTGTACGGCGGATTTTCCTGACTCAGGATGAAGTCTTCGAGGTCTTCGGGGTCGATGTCTTTTTCCATGATTGGTTGCTCGGCCGGTTGCCCGCCGGGCCCCGCTTCAGGGCCATGACGAAGCCGGTCGAGAACATGGTCCAACTGCTCGAGGGTATCGTAATGCACCGTCAGGCTGCCGCGCTCGCCGCCGGACCTGATCTCGACCCGGAGGCCGAGAAGGGCCGAGAGCTCCCGTTCGAGGGCGATGGTGTCGACGTCTTTCTCGGGCCCTGTGGCGGTCCCGGCGGCGCTCCCTCTGGCGCTCCCGGGCGGCGCGTTCTCCTTCTGGATCAGCCGTTCCGTCTGGCGGACGTTGAGGCCGAGGCGCACGACGGCCCTGGCGGCGGCCGCCGGGTCCCGGGCGGCGAGCAGGGCGCGGGCATGGCCGGGCGAGATCCCGCCGCTGTCGAGCAGCGCCTTGACGCCGCGGGGAAGGTTCAACAGCCGCAGCATGTTGGCCACATGGCTCCGGCTCTTGCCGAGGATCCGGGCGAGGTCCTCCTGGGTATGACCGAACTCGTCGGCGAGGCGCCTGTAGCCCTGCGCCTCGTCGATGGGCGAGAGGTCTTCCCGCTGAAGGTTTTCCACCAGGGCGATCTCGAGGGCTTCGGCATCGGTAAGCTGCCGCTCGATGACCGGAACCTCGTGGAGCTTCGCCCGCTGCGCCGCCCGCCAGCGCCGCTCGCCGGCGATGATTTCGTAACCGCCCGGCGTCCCGTCCCCGTCCGGGCCGAGGGCGCGGACCAGAAGGGGCTGGAGAATGCCGAGCTCCCGTATGGAGGCGGCAAGTTCGTCTATTTCCGCCTCGGCGAAATGCCGCCTGGGCTGGTGGCGTCCCGGCTGGAGGGTTTCGATGGGCGCCATTCTCGCAAGACGTGCGCCCGCCTCGTCCGCAGGCCCGCCCGGATCGTCGCCCAGGAGGGCATCGAGGCCGCGGCCGAGATTGCCTTTTCTGCCATCGTCGGCCATCACGCCGCGAGGCTCCGCTCGCGCCGCAGCACCTCGCCGGCGAGGTGGATGTAGGCCCGGGACCCGGCGCAGCTTGTGTCGTACAGCAGCACCGGCTTGCCGTGGGACGGCGCCTCCGAAACCCGCACGTTGCGCGGGATGACGGTCTCGTAGACCTTGTCGCCGAAATGGGCGCGGACGTCGTTGGCCACCTCACCTGACAAGTTGTTGCGTCTATCGAACATAGTTAACACTATACCTTGTATGTCCAAGTCCGGATTATGGGATTTCCTGATCCGCTCGATGGTGCGCACAAGATGGCTGACGCCCTCCAGGGCGAAGAACTCGCACTGCAGCGGCACCAGCACCGCATCGGCGGCGATGAAGGCGTTGACGGTCAACAGGCCAAGGGCCGGCGGACAATCCATGAGGACATAGTCGTAGCCGTCCAATCGGCCCTCGAGGGCCGCCTTGAGCCGGTGGAGCCGCTCGTCTTCGCCCGCCAGTTCGATCTCCGCGCCCGACAGATCCATGCCCGCCGGGACGATTTCCAGCCCCGGTATGGACGTGGCGGTGACGGCTTGGCCCAAGGGCACGCTGCCGATCAGCACGTGGTAGGTGTTGCGACGGCGCTCGCCCTGGCTGAGGCCCAGGCCGGTGCTGGCATTGCCCTGGGGATCCAGATCGATCACCAGGACCCGCTTTTGGACGGCGGCGAGGGCCGTCGCAAGGTTGATGACCGTGGTCGTTTTCCCCACGCCGCCCTTTTGATTCGCTATGGCAATGAGGCGAGGTCTTTTGGTCGTATGGACCCCAATATCAATCGTCATGGCTCAATGTTCATGGCGATGGCTGATTTCGCTGATCTCCAAGATCACCCCGCCCGGATCGCTCAGGGAGGGATGGGACTTATGGGCTATTGTCCACTTTTTTTGCGATTCGGTCAATTCTCGATCAACATATTGTCCCTTGTGAAAAAGACATACACCATCTTGTGTCAGCATGTCGTTGGCCCAGCCGATCAGGTGGGACAGGTTGGCGCACGCCCGGGAACAGACCACATCCGCGCTGATGGACCAGGCCGCCGCTTCGATCCGCTTGTTGACTACCGTCACATCGGTCCCGGTGGCGCGGGCCGCCTCGCGGAGGAAGACGCACTTCCTGACGTTGCTTTCGATGAGGTGGACATGGGGCGCCCCCATGATGGCTAGCACCAATCCGGGGAACCCGGCGCCGCTCCCCAGATCGACGATCCGGCCGCCGGGATCGGGGATGTATTTCAGCAATTGGGCGGAGTCCAGGAAATGCCGCCGCCAGGCGTCGGGCACGGTGGAAATCCCCACCAGATTGACCTTTTCCTGCCATTTGGCCAGAAGATCCATATAGGTCTCCAGGCGCTCGATTGTTTCACGTGAAACATTCGTATCGGCCTGGAATTCGCCTGGCCCGTAATCCGGGCCATAGGGGTCCTGAGCCGGCATACCGGACATACCGGTCCGGGACGGGCTCAGGCGGCGGCGGCGCGGCGGCGCCGGACGTGGGCCAGGAGCGCGGTGAGGGCGGCCGGCGTAACCCCCGAAATCCGGGCCGCCGCGCCGAGGGTTGCGGGGCGGGCCGCGCTCAGCTTGCCGCGGGCTTCGTTGGACAGGCCGGCGACGTCTTCGTAGGCGAGATCCCGGGGCAGGTGCAGGGATTCCTGCTTCTTGAAGCTGATGATGTCCGCCTCCTGGCGCTCCATGTAGCCCGCATAGTGGCCGGATATTTCCAGCTGTTCGGCAACGTCCCGGCGAAGCTCCCCGAGGGCCGGCCAATGGGCGGCGAGCCGGGCGAGGTCGATCTCCGGATAGCCCAGCAGATCGTGGATAGACCGCCGGACGCCGTCCTGGTTGACCCGGATGCCCGCACGGGCCAATTCCCCCGGCGACGCCGTGGTCGACTTGACGAAGGCCATGGCCTCGCCGAGGGCGGCGGACTTTTCGGCGAAAAACCGGGCGCGGTCCGGACCGATACACCCGGCTTCGAGGCCGATGGGGGTCAGCCGGAGATCCGCATTGTCGGCCCTGAGGCTGAGCCGGTATTCCGCCCGGGAGGTGAACATCCGATAGGGCTCCCGGGTGCCGCGGGTCACCAGATCGTCGATCATCACCCCGATATAGGCATCGGCGCGGTCGAGGACGACCGGATCGCCGCCGGCCGCCCGGCGGGCCGCGTTGATCCCGGCCATGATCCCCTGGCCGGCGGCCTCCTCGTAGCCCGTCGTGCCGTTGATCTGGCCGGCCAGAAAAAGCCGGGGAATCCGCTTGGTTTCCAGGCTGGGATGGAGCTCCCGGGGATCGACGAAATCGTATTCGATGGCATAGCCGGGACGGATGATTTCCGCTTTCTCGAGGCCCGGGATGGTCTTCAGCAAGGCGAGCTGAACGTCCACCGGCAACGAGGTGGAAATCCCGTTGGGGTAGACCGTATGGTCGTCAAGCCCTTCCGGTTCCAGGAAAATCCGGTGGCCGGGCCGGTCCGCGAAACGCACCACCTTGTCTTCGATGGAGGGGCAATAGCGGGGTCCGGCGCTCTCGATCCGGCCCGAATAGATGGGCGCCCGGTGAAGATTCGCTCGGATAATGTCGTGGCCGGCCTCCGTGGTGCCGGTGATGTGGCACGGGACCTGCAGCACTCTGATCCGGTCGGTGAGAAAGGAAAACGGCGCCGGCGGGTCGTCTCCGGGCTGAACCTCCAGCCCGGACCAGTCGATGGTCCGGCCGTCCAGCCGCGGCGGCGTGCCGGTCTTCAGCCGGCCCATGTCCAGATCCAGGCGCTCGA
This sequence comes from Rhodospirillales bacterium, assembly GCA_965207535.1. GTDB lineage: Bacteria > Pseudomonadota > Alphaproteobacteria > Rhodospirillales > UBA2165 > JAJDXO01. The sequence goes on from CBDBMR010000017.1 coordinate 593,997, forward strand.
GGGCGGCGGCCAGGCCCACCGACGGCTTTTCGCCGACCCGGCCGGCGGGGGTCTGGTCCTCGCCCCGGTGGATCAGTCCGCGAAGAAACGTGCCGGTGGTGATGATGACGGCCCCGGCGCGCCAGCGGCGGCCGTCCGCCGTCACCACGCCTTCGACTTCGCCGTCGTCCCCGCGGATCAGGTCCTCCGCCGGCTGGGCGACGAGATCGAGATTTCCCTGCCCCGAAAGCAGCTCCCGGACGGCCTCGCGGTACAGCTTCCGGTCGGCCTGGGCGCGGGGGCCCCGGACCGCCGGCCCCTTGCGGCGATTGAGCATGCGGAACTGAATGCCCGCCCGGTCGATGGCCCGTCCCATGATCCCGTCGAGGGCGTCCACCTCCCGCGCCAACTGGCCCTTGGCGAGGCCGCCGATGGCCGGGTTGCAGGACATTTCCCCCACCGTGTCGAGGCGATGGGTGAGCAGCGCCGTCCGCGCGCCCATGCGCGCCGCGGCGGCCGCCGCCTCGCAGCCGGCGTGTCCGCCGCCCACCACCAGGACATCATATGCAGGGGTGTCCGTCATGGCGCCGGAATGTAGGGCTGGGGCCGAATCGAGTCAAACCCCGAGCATGCGGCCCGACCAAATATGCCCGTATTTGGCCATATATGGCCCAAATTAGGAGTGTTTCACGTGAAACAATTTTGCGGCGGGGCGCGTCCGGATCATTTGCCGATACAGAAATCCCGGAAAATGACGTCCAGGATGTCCTCCACGTCGATTTCGCCGATGATTTGGCCGAGCGACCGCGCCGCCAGGCGAAGATCTTCGGCGGCAAGCTCGCTTGAGTTGTCCGGGTCGAACCGGGTCAGGGCCTCGGCGCATTGTTCGAGGGCGGCGCGGTGCCGGGCCCGGGTCACGACCGGGGCTTCGCCAACCCCCGACAGGCGGGACACCCGCCGGGTGAGTTCGGCGACCACCATGTCCATCCCATCGCCGTTGAGCGCGGAAACGGGCAGGGGCGGAGGGTCCAGCTCCCCCCCGGCCGGGTCCCCATGGATCAGGCCGGAACCGATCAGGTCGCACTTGTTGAGCACCACCATGTCGTCCGGGCCCGCCCGGCCGGTGACGTCGGTTGGAACCTCCGGCCAGGCTGCGCCGTCGAGGACCACGAGGCGCACGTCCGCTTCCACGGCGGTCCGCGCCGCCCGGCGCACCCCCTCGGCCTCGATGGCCTCCCCGGGGGCGTCCCCGGGCGCCCGGATGCCCGCTGTGTCGGCGAGTATGACCGCATAGCCCCCGAGGTCGAGATGGACCTCGATCACGTCCCGGGTGGTTCCCGCGGTCTCGGAAACGATGGCCGCATCCCGGCCCGCCAAGCCGTTCAGCAGCGTGGACTTCCCGGCGTTGGGCGGCCCGACGATGGCGACCCTGAGGCCGTCGCGGATGCGCTCGCCCGCTTGCCGGTCGGCCAGCCGAGAGTCGATTTCGCTCCGGATTGCGTCGATTTCGGCGGCCGTTCGGGCGGGCAGCCCAACCGGCAGATCCTCGTCGGAGAAATCGATCTCCGCCTCGAACCAGGCGATGGCGCGGACGAGGCGGGCGCGCCAGTCGAGGCACAGATCGCCGAGGGCGCCGCTCAGCTGGCGGCGCGCCTGGCGGCGCTGGGCCGTGGTTTCCGCGTCCACGAGGTCGGCGAGCGCCTCCGCCGCGGTCAGGTCCATCTTGCCGTTCATGAACGCGCGGCGGGTGAACTCTCCCGGCTCGGCCAGCCTTGCGCCGCCCGCCGCCCCGCCAACCGCCATGACGGCCGACAGCATGCCCGCGGCGACCGCCCGGCCGCCGTGAACGTGAATCTCCGCCACGTCCTCGCCGGTGAAGCTGTTGGGCGCCGAAAAATAGAGCGCCAAGCCGTCGTCGACCACCTCGCCCGAAGCGGGATCGGAAAATTCGGCGCGATAGACCCGGCGGGGCTCGAACGCGGCGCGGCCCGTCAGCCGCTGCAGGACGCCCAAGGCGTTCGGGCCCGAAACGCGGAACACGGCGATGCCGGCCTTGCCGCTCCCCGACGCCGGCGCACAAATGGTATCCGTCGTTTCGCCGCCCATGATTTCAACTAAATCGTTAAATATTCAAAGTTATTTCACTCATTGCAGGAAAACCCCCCGGAACCCGGTTCGAAACGAAGAACGTCATGCCCGTGCTCGACACGGGCATCCATGTTGTTCTGGATTACCCGGACAAGCCGGGTAATGACGAGCTTCTTTGATTCAGCACCACCCGTCATGCCCCGCCTCCGTGCGGGGCATCCAGGAATTTACCACAGAGCACACGGAGATCACGGAGAAGAAGTAACTAACGCCTCCCATCTCACTGCCTCACCGTCTCTGTGGTTCAGGAATTGGGCTTTGCTCCCCCTCACCCAGCTACGGCTAGGCTCGCTGTTCGCTCACCAAGCCTACGCATCCCTCTCCCCCAAGGGGCGAGGGTTTATCGTGCGTCCCCTCTCCCCCTTCTTCAGGGGGAGAGGGTCAGGGTGAGGGGGTCATAAAAAGGAAGAAAGCCGATAAACGGGCCGCATCTATCGTTTGCGGAATTTGGCTCCCGGGTGATCCGGGCGAAGCCGTTTTTGGCCTTTGCCCAGATATCGTTCGCGCAACACCGTCTCTTGATAGTCGGACCGGTAGAGACCCCGCCGCTGGAGTTCCGGGACCAGCAAATCGACAACCTCTTCGTACCCCGCCGGCACCGGGCCCGTGACGATGTTGAAGCCATCCAGGCCGCAGGCGATCAATTCCTCCATCTGGTCGGCGACCTGCCGGGCGGTCCCGGCGAAATGGATGGCGTTGCCGTCCCTGGCGATCGCGGCCTTGAGGTCGCCGACCGTCGCGTCTCCCCGGTTGTCCACCAGGACCGAGCTTTTGGCTATGGAGGCGAAATCGTTGGACGCCAGGTCGCCGAGTTTCACGTCGTCGGGGGTGGAGCCAAGGTCGTGGCCGGTCCAATAGCCGTACATGGCGAGGGCGGCCTCGGCGCTCGAATTCGCCTCCATCTCCGCCCGGCGAAGACGCACGTCCCGCTCGGATTCGCCGACCAGGCAGCGAAATCCCATGAGGATTTTCACCGCCTTCGGATCCCTCCCGATGGCGGCGGCATTCCCGCGGATGGTATCGACCATGTCCCGCACCCGGCCGGGACTTTGCATGCCGAGAAAAACCGCCTCCGCGTGATGTCCGGCGAACGTCATTCCCCGGGGAGAACCGCCGGCCTGATACAGGAATGGCGTCCTCTGCGGCGAGGGCGGCGTCTGGTGCGGTCCCCGCACCGAAAAATGTTCGCTCCGGTGGTTGATCCTGTGGACGCCGTCCGGATCGGCCAAGACACCGGCCTCGCGGTCGAGCCGCAGCGAGCCGTCCTCCCAGGATTGCTCCCAGAGCTTGTAGCAAACCTCCAGATATTCGTCGGCGATATCGTAGCGCTCGTCGTGCCGGACGACGGGGCCGAGGCCGTTGGCCTCGTTCACCTTGCTGGTGGAGGTTACGATATTCCACGCCACCCTGCCCTTGGTGACGTGGTCGAGGGACGAGAAGAGGCGCGCCGTATGATACGGCCGGGCATGGGACGTCGCGTAGGTGACGGCGAAACCGAGATGGCTCGTGCGGTCGGCGAGGGCGCCGATCAAGATTGTCGGATCGATCGCCGGCGCGAACACGCCGTTCCGCAGGGCCGCCGCTTCCGATTCGCCGTAGACGTCGCTGACGCCCATCGTATCGGCGAAGAACAAGGCATCGAACTTGCCCCTCTCCAGAATCCTGGCGAACTTGATCCAGTACTCCAGGGACAGGAAGCCCGCCGCGCTCTCGTCACTGGGTAGTTTCCAGGCGCCCCAGAATTGCGGACTTGGACAGGCCAGGGTGAAAGCATTGAGATGAATCTGCTCCGCCATCGGTCAGTCTCCAGCTTGGGCTCCAGTTCGGGCCTGATCGTCCTTGGACATACACGATCAGGATATTGGACGATCGAAGCGAAACAAGGCTTCCATTCATTCGGCGACGTTCTTCATTTGCGGCACACTCCAGTCGTCATGCCCGTGCTCGACACGGGCATCCACGCCTTGGGCGGCGCTGCACGTGGATCACCGGGTCAAGCCCGGTGATGACGATTGGAGAGCGAAGTACGTCAAGCCCGTCTTCAAATTGCGGTTTTTATTGGCGCGCCGCCGGGCTACGGTCCCCGGGGACAGACCCCCGGGGACAGACACATGCCGGCAAACCTTCTCGCCAACGAAGCCAGCCCCTATCTGCTGCAGCACAAGGACAATCCGGTCCACTGGCACGCCTGGAACCGGGAGGCGCTGGACCGCGCCAAGGCGGAGAACAAGCCCATTCTCCTGTCGGTGGGCTACGCCGCCTGCCACTGGTGTCACGTGATGGCCCACGAGAGCTTCGAATCCGACGAGATCGCCAGGCTGATGAACGAGCTGTTCGTCAACATCAAGGTCGACCGGGAGGAGCGCCCCGACCTCGACGGCATCTACCAGACGGCGCTCGCCATGATGGGGCAGCAGGGGGGCTGGCCGCTGACCATGTTCCTGACCCCGGACGCGCGGCCGTTCTGGGGCGGCACCTATTTCCCGCCGTCGTCCCGCTGGGGCCGGCCCGGCTTTCCCGAGGTTCTCCAGGCCATCGCGAAGACCTACCGCGACGACCCGGAAAAGATCGAAAAGAACGTGGACGCGCTGAACGCGGCGCTGGAGAACTTCTCCAAACCGGATGACGCCGACTGGGCCGGCATCCAGTCGGCGGAGCAGATCGACGGCATCGCCGAGGCGGCGGTCCAGATCGTCGATCCCATCTCGGGCGGCACCCGGGGCGCGCCGAAATTTCCCCAGCCGGCCTTCTTCAACATGTTGTGGCGGGCCTGGCGCCGCACCGGCCGGGACGAGTTCAGGCGGGCCGTGACCGTGACCCTGGACAACATGTGCCAGGGCGGCATCTACGACCATCTGGGCGGCGGCTTCGCCCGCTACTCGACGGACGAGGGGTGGCTGGTCCCCCACTTCGAAAAGATGCTCTACGACAACGGCCAGCTCTTGGAGCTGCTGGCCTACGCCTGGGCGGATACGGGCTCGGAGCTCTACCGCGTCCGCGCCCGGGAGACGGTCGACTGGCTGATGCGCGAGATGCTGCTCGATTGCGGCGCCTTCGCCGGCACCCTCGATGCGGACAGCGAAGGGGGCGAGGGGACGTTCTACATCTGGCGCGAAGACGAAATCGACGGCCTGCTCGGCGGCGGGGCGCAGGAGTTCAAGCGGGCCTACGACGTCGCCCCCGGCGGCAACTGGGAGGGCGCGACCATCCTCAACCGGCTGCACGACCAGACGCTGCCCGAGCCCGAGACCGAGGCGCGCTGGCGGGCCATGCGCCAGACCCTGTGGGCCGCCCGCGAGACCCGCGAGCGCCCGGGCCTCGACGACAAGGTGCTCACCGACTGGAACGGCCTGATGATCACCGGTCTCTCCGTCGCCGGCGGCGTTTTCGAAGAGCCCGGTTGGATCGAAGCCGCCCGGCGGGCGTTCCAATTCATCGTTGCCGAGATGGACCACGGCGGCAGGCTCCGGCATTCCTGGCGGGACGGGACCGCCAAGCCGGAAGACGTGCTCGACGACTACGCGCACATGGCCCGCGCCGCGCTCGCGCTCCACCAATCCACCGGCGGGGACGCCTATCTGGGCCATGCCGAGACCTGGGCGGCGGCGGCCAACCGCCACTACTGGGACGAGGCGGGGGGCGGCTATTTCTTCTCGCCGGACGATGCGACGGATCTGATCGTCCGCACCCGGACCGCCTTCGACAACGCGACCCCCGCCGGCAACGGGACCATGATCGACGTGCTGGCCCGCCTTTATCACCTGACCGGCGAGGAGGATCACCGCCGGCGCGCGGAGAAGACCGCCACGTCGTTCACCGCGTCGTCTTCGGAACAGCTGATCAACATGCCGTCGGCCCTCAACGGCATCGAGACGCTCGCCCGGGCGATCCAGGTGGCGGTGATCGGCGATCCGGCGGCGGCGGAGACGGTCGCGCTCGCCGATACCGCCCGCAAGGCCGGCCGCCCGAACCTCGTCCTCTCGGTCGTCCCGCCGGACGCGGCGCTTCCCCAAAATCATCCGGCGGCGGGCAAGGCACAAGTGGACGGCGGGCCGGCCGCATACATCTGCGTCGGCCCCGTTTGCGGCCTGCCCCAATCCTCGCCCGAGGACTTGAAGGCCGAGTTGCAGCGGCTATGAACGCCCTTCCTATGACCCCCTCACCCTGACCCTCTCCCCCTGAAAAAGGGGGAGAGGGGACTCGATGCAAACCCTCTCCCCCTTGGGGGAGAGGGATGCGGAGGCTTGGCGGGCGGCAGCCCGCCTTAGCCGCAGCTGGGTGAGGGGGAGGGCCAGGGAGGGGGGGGGGGTGGCGTGAATCCGGCATACCCCCCCACCCTCGCCGCCCGGCTATCGCCGGCCGTCTCGACCTCCCCCTCCAGGGGGGAGGTGAACCGATCCTTCTCCGTGTCCCCGTGCCTCCGTGGTGAATATCCTGGCCGCCCCAATCGTCGCCCGGGGACTTGAAGGCCGAGTTGCAGGGGCTATAAACGCCCTATGCCGCATCTCTCCCTCCAGAGCCCCATCGGCGCGCTCACCGTCTTCGAGGAAGACGGCGCCATCGTTTCCCTCGACTGGGGGACGGTTCCGGACGGCGCGGCCCCCGGCGGCGGCGGGACCGGGCTTCTCCGGGCCGCCCGGGAGCAGCTCGCGGCCTATTTCCGGCGCGAGCTCGAAATCTTCGATCTTCCCCTTGCGCCCCCCGGCAGCGAATTCCAGCGGGCCGTCTGCCGGGCCATGTCCGGGATTCCCTACGGCGCGCTCAGGACCTACGGCGACATCGCGGCGGCCGTCGGCTCGGCGCCCCGCGCCGTCGGCGGCGCCTGCGGACGCAATCCCATTCCGGTCATCATCCCGTGCCACCGGGTGGTCGGCGCGGGCGGCGCCATGACCGGCTACTCGGGCGCGGGCGGCCTCGAGACCAAGCGCGCGCTGCTGCATCTCGAAGGCGTCACGCTCCAATAGTTCACCTATGATTCACTTAGGCCAACTCCAGCACCAGGAAACCGAGACATGACCAAAGCAATCCGTATCCATGAAACCGGCGGGCCCGAAGTTCTCACGTGGGAAGACGTCCCTGTGGGCGACCCCGGGGAGGGCGAGGTCCGCATCCGGCACACGGCGGTCGGTCTCAACTTCATCGACATCTACCAGCGCTCCGGTTTGTATCCGCTGCCCGATCTGCCCCTGACCCTCGGCACCGAAGGCGCCGGCGTGATCGAAGCGGTGGGTCCCGGCGTCGAGGGGATCGAGGCCGGCCAGCGGGTCGCCTATGCCGGCGGTCAGTTGGGCTCCTACGCCGAGGCCCGGGTGATGCCCGCCGCCGAACTAGTGCCGGTCCCGGACGCGGTCGACGACCGGACCGCGGCCGCCATGATGCTGAAAGGCATGACCGCCCACATGCTGCTGTTCAAGGCCTACGCCGTCGGGGAGGGCGATCATGTGCTGGTGCATGCGGCGGCCGGCGGCGTCGGCTCCATCCTGGTCCAGTGGGCCAGGCACCTGGGCGCGACGGTCATCGGCACCGTGGGCTCGGCGGCCAAGGCCGAGCAGGCCAAGGGCCACGGCGCCGATCACGTGATCAACTACAACGAAGAGGATTTCGCCAAACGGGTGACCGAGATCACCGAAGGCCGGGGCGTCCCCGTGGTTTACGACTCGGTGGGCAAGGACACCTTCGAGAAGTCCCTGGACTGTCTCGCCGAATGGGGCTTCCTGGTCAACTTCGGCAATGCGTCGGGCCCGGCCCCGGACATCGCGCCGCTCACCCTGATGGCCAAGGGATCGCTCTACCTCAACCGCCCGACCCTGTTCAACTACACCAACGATCACAGCCGGCGGCTGGCGGCGGCGAGCGACCTGTTCGACGTGGTCGCGGCCGGAAGCGTCTCCATCGAAATCAACCAGACCTATCCGCTGTCGGACACCGCCCAGGCGCATATGGACCTGGCGGCGCGCAAGACCACCGGCTCGACGGTGTTGGTGCCTTAGGCGTGAGCCTAACATACCCCCTCACCCTGACCCTCTCCCCCTTCGAGGGGGAGAGGGGACACCACCGAAACTCCCTCGCCCCCTTCAGGGGGAGAGGGTTGCGAAGGCTTGGCGAAGCGGAAGCTGAGCGTAGCCGAAGCTGGGTGAGGGGGGCGTGAGCGGGAGCGCGCCGGAAACCACCCGAGCCATCCGGTTCCACGAGACCGGCGGGCCCGAGGTCCTCCGCTGGGAGGAGGTGCCCCTGGAGGCCCCGGGCGAGGGCGAGGTGCGTCTCCGTCACACCGCCATCGGGCTCAACTATTCGGAAATCGGCTCCCGCCGGGGCGGGGGCGGCGCCGCGGCCATATCCGGGCTGCCGCTGATCCCGGGCCGCGAAGCCGCCGGCGTGATCGAGGCGCTGGGCCCCGGCGTTCCGGACTTCGAGGAAGGCGACCGGGTGGCCTACGGGCTTCGGCGCAGGCACGGCGCGGACGCGGAAAGGCGAAACATCGAGGCCGCCGAACTGGTGCCCATCCCGGTTGGCATGGACGACCGGACGGCGGCCGCCATCATGGTCAAGGGCATGACGGCGAGCTACCTGCTGCGCAAGGCCTATCCGGCCGCGGCGGGCCGGACCGTGATGGTCCACGCGGCATCCGGCGGCGTCGGCACTATTCTCGTCCAATGGGCCAGGCACCTGGGCGCCACGGTCATCGGCACGGTGGGGTCCGATGAGAAGGCCCGCCGCATTCTGGCGCTCGGGTGCGACCACGCGCTCAACAACCGGGATGGGGATTTCTCGGGCGCGGTGCTGGACATCACCCAAGGCCGGGGCGTCGACGTGATCTACGATCCCGTCGGCCGGGCGGTGTGGGAGGCTTCGGTGAAGTCCCTCCGGACCCGGGGCGCCCTGATCAATTTCGGTGATATCTCGGGCCCCATTCCGCCCATCGATCCCCATCTCCTGATGGAGAGCGGCTCCATCTTCGTCACCAAGACGGCGCTGCGCGACTTCACCCGGACCCGGGACGAAATGCTCGAACTCTGCGAGGCCCTGTTCCATGTGGTGCGCGCAGGCGGGGTCAAGGTGACCGTCGATCAGACCTATGCGCTGAAGGACGCGGCCCTGGCCCACGCGGATCTGGAGGCGGGCAGGACGACGGGAAGTACGGTGCTATTGCCGTAGGCGAGGGCGGGGCGCGGGCGTATGACCCCCTCACCCTGACCCTCTCCCCCTTAAAAAGGGGGAGAGGGGACGCGCACCAAAGCTCCCTCTCCCTGAGGGAGAGGGTTGCGAAGGCTTGGCGAAGCGATAGCTGAGCTTAGCCGTAGCTGGGTGAGGGGGTGGCAGCCGTGGAAGACGCCCGCGCAACCGGCCCTCCGGCGATTCCGCGCGCGCTCGGGTGACGATCCTGTTGCATTACGAAACGTAATGTTATAACGTAACATTTATGTCCTGAACGGTGGCGCTCACCGTATCGGTTCGCGGATGCGCGGTTTGTCTGTGCGAGCGCTGCGTGCCAATCCCCATAAAGGAGTAGTGTGATGCGCAAGGGTACCAAAATGGGCGTCGCGGCCTTATCCGCGCTGCTGGGGGCGGCGCTTTGCGCCGAAGCGTTGGCCCAGTCTCCGCCGAGCGCCGCGGCGCTGGCGGCGGAAATCCAGGCCCTGAAACGGGATTACGAGGCGCGGCTGAAGGCACTGGAATCGCAGCTTTCGACGCTCAAGGCGCAGACCATGCGCTCGGCCTCGAAGCCATCGTCGCCCGGCCGGCCAGCGCAGGACAACGCGTTCAACCCGGCGATCGGCATCGTCCTCGACGGCCGGTATACGAGATTTTCAGCCAAAGAATCGTCGATACCGGGCTTCGCGATCGGTCACGAGGCGGAGCGCGCGCCAAAGGGCCTCTCCCTCGGCCATAGCGAGGTGACGGCTTCGGGCAATATCGACGACAAGTTTCGGGGCGCCCTGACCCTCGGTCTCGGCGCGCACCCCGGGGAGGCGACGGAGGTCGAGCTCGAGGAGGCCTATATCCAGACCCTGCCCGGCTCCGGGCTGCCGGAAGGGATGCGGGTGAAGGCGGGCCGGGCGCTCTGGACCTTCGGCTATCTGAACGAGCAGCACGCCCACGGCGACGATTTCGCCGACCGGCCGCTGCCCTACCGGGCGTTTCTCGACAATGCGTTCAACGACGACGGGGTGGAGGTATCATTGGTGCTGCCGACCGAGATCTACGCCGAACTCGGCGGCGGTCTGTTCCGCGGCGACGACACGCCGCTGTTCGGCGGTTCGGACAACGGGTTGCGGGCGCGCTCCCTCTATGCGCGGATCGGCGGGGATATTGGCCGCGACGCCGCGGTGCGGTTCGGCGGGTATCTGCTCGACGGCAAGTCGCGCGACCGGGGCGAAGGCGAGCACGAGCATGAGCATGAGGAGGGCGACCATGAACACGAAGAAAATAATGCCGGTTTCTTCTCGGAAGGAACGTTCACCGGCGATACGCGGCTCGTGACGATCCTGCACGAACGGATGCATCGGATCGGCCGATTCCGGGAGGACTTCGGGCTCGGCTGATCGGCCCGATCCTGTCACCCATCTATCCGGTCTGTACCGAAACAAGGCCCCCCGAAGGCGGCGTCATGGCCGGTTCCGGGGCCGGTTCCGGGCGGCGGCACGGAACAGGAGCCGGGTCGCCACCGCCGAAACGCCGAAGCAGACCACCAGAAACGGTCCCGCCGGCAGGTCGGCGGCGGTGGAGATCGAGATTCCCGCCACCACCGCGGCCGCGCCGCTCGCGAATGCCCGGCGGAGGTCGTAACCGCCGTTGGCGCGCGCCGCGAGCGCGGGCAGGATGAGGCTCGCGAACACCACGTAAACGCCCACCAATTGCACCGACGCCGTGATGGCGAGGGCGAACACCACGAAGAACCCCGCGCCGCCGCGCGCACGCGGAACCCCGATCCAGACCAGCGCAACGATTCCGTACACCGGCAGGAACGCGGCGATGTCGCCCCACGAGACGAACAGGATCTGGCCCGACAGCAGGTGGCGCAGCGCCTCGCCGCCATGCGGGTCGTCGGCCAGCGCCAGCAGCGCCAGCGACGCGGCGAGAATGAACGAGCTGCCGATGACGGCTTCCTGCTCGTCCGGCACCACACGCTCGATCCAGCGGAAGAACAGTGCGATGGCGATGCCGGCGCCGAAGGACGCGGCCTGACGCAGCAGCCACGACGGTTCGTCGAAGACGAGACCGAGCAGCACCAGCGCCAAGCCGATAATCTGCGCCGTCGCGAGATCGATGAACACGATGCCCCGCTTCAGGACCTCGATCCCGAGCGGCGCGTGGATCGCCGATACGACCAGCCCGACCGCGAAGGCCGGGCCGACGATCAAGAGCAGGTCAGGATCGATCGCGCGCCTTCTCCAGCAGCGCGAGCGTCACGTCGAACAGGGCGAAGAGATCGCCCGCCTCGTCCTGCCCGCCGACGGTGAAGGGAAGCTCGACGATGGGAACGCCGGTCCGTTCCGACAGCCAGTCCGCCGCGTCGCTTGGATCGTGCGGTGCGAGCAGAATGGCGGCGGCGCCGGTCGCCCGCACCCGTTCGACGACATCCCGCAGGTGGGATGCCGTCGGCGGAACCCCGGAGATCCGCTCCAGCCTGGCGACCCGGTCCAGACCGGTCCAGCCGAGCAGATAGACCCACGCGGCGTGGTGGACGACGACCTTCATGCCGCGAAGCCCCTCGGCGCGTGCGCGCCAGCGCTTCGTCGCCGCGGCCCACCGCACCTCGAAATCCGCGAGCCGGGACCGGTATGCCGTCTCGTTGGCCGGATCGACGCGCGCCAGCCGTCCGGCCAGCTCGGCCGCGACGCGGGCGATGTTGCCCGGGTCCAGGTGGACGTGCGGGTTGCCGCTGGGATGGATGTCGCCGAGGCTGCGGTCGATCCGTTCCGGCCGTTCCATGACGTCGACGTGGTCGGCCGCCATGAGATGTCCGGGCTGGCCGGGCTGTACGCCGCGCCGGGCGCCGCGCTCCATCAGGACCGGAAGCCATCCGATCTCCAACTCCGCGCCGGAGCAGAACACGATGTCGGCGCGCCGCACCTGCGCGATCAGGCTGGGCCGCGCGCGGATGTAATGGGCGTCCTGGCGTCCGTGGGTTGCCGAGTAGACCGTTACGTCGCCGCCGCCGATCTCGCCGGCCAGCGCCGCCCATTCCGGCTCGCAGGCGAAAACCCTGGCATCGGCCGCCGCGCCGGCCGGCGCAAGGACCGCGAAGGCGGCAAGCAGCGCCGCCGCCAGATGCCTCGGCATCGCTGCCGCCATCTAGAAGCTGTGCGCGGCGTGGGCGCCGAGGCTCATGATGTATTGCAGCAATATCTGGTTGTCCTTCTCGTGGCCGTCGAGTTCCTCCCGATTGAATTGCAGCCGGATGCGCCCGAACTCGCTGTTGGTCCAGTCGACCATCGCCGCCAAGGCATAGGGGTCGTGGTCGACCCCGGCGTCGTCCGGCGGGGTGAGCCGGGCGTAGCGCGCACCGATCCGCCATTCCGGCGCCAGCTTGTAGACCCCTTGGAGGTACCAGCCGCGCGCGGTGGAGTCGGTCATCAACTCCTCAATATGTTCTCCGTCGTCCTCTTCTTCCACCAGCGTGTAGGTGCCGTTTTCCTTGCGCCAGAAATACTCGCCCTGGACGATCAACTCGCTCTCACGCGCGTTGCCGGTGGGAGCCATGGTGAAGCGGACGTCGATTCCGTGGATCCCCATATCGCCGTTCGAGAGATGCCGCCAATAAACGAAGTGACGTTCATACCGAAAGAAGAACCCATCAGCCCCGAATTCCGCCGGGATGGGTTTCGAGGCGACGCCGTGGTCCTCGATCTTGTCGAAGGCGGCGAACAGGCCGGTGATGTATTTCTCCGCCTGGTCCTCGCCCCACCTGTCCCTCGTGTAGCGGTAGATGTCGTCGAGGCGGCGGGAGGCCGCCTCCTGGATGCGAATGGCGGGCACGAGTGTCAGGAGCGGTTCCGCGCGATCACATCGGCCGCCGTCAGGGGCTGATAGTTCTGCTCCGGTGCGGCAAAGGCGTGGGTCAGTTCCGCTTTCAGCCGGTCGAAGGCTTCCGCCTCCACCCGTTCCATGTCGCGGCGGATCAGATCCCGGATGTATTCGCTGACGTTCTCGTAGGTGCCATCGTCACCACCGGTGTTCGCGGTGACGAAATCGCTGAGTGCGCCGCTGACGCGGACGGTCATGGTTCTCGTGCGGGGCATGGCTCCTCCGGCGTCTTATTATGTATTTAATATAACCAAAAATGAATACGAAACAAGCTGCGGCGGTGGTTCACCCCCCACCTCTTATGACCCCCTCACCCCTTTTTTGTGACCCCCTCACCCTAACCCTCTCCCCCTGAAGTAGGGGGAGAGGGTTAGGGTGAGGGGGTGGGGCCGTGAAGACGCCCGCGCAGCCGACCAAACCATCCCTGCGCGGGCTGCGGGCCGGCCGCCCGGTGCGAGCAGACGCCCAGTTGGCCGACCCTGCCAGACCCCAACCGGGCTGTATCGTCAGGTATTCATCGACTCGAAGAAGTCGTCGTTGGTCTTCGATTCCTTGATCTTGCCGAGGAGGAACTCCATGGAATCCACCACCCCCATGGGGTTGAGAATCCGCCTGAGCACCCACATCTTCGAGAGCGTGCCCTTCTCGACCAGCAGTTCTTCCTTCCGGGTGCCGGACCGGGTGATGTCCATGGACGGCCAGGTCCGCTTGTCGGTGAGCTTGCGGTCCAGGATGATTTCCGAATTGCCGGTGCCCTTGAACTCCTCGAAGATCACCTCGTCCATCCGGGAGCCGGTATCGATCAGCGCCGTCGCGATGATGGTCAGCGAGCCGCCCTCCTCGATATTCCGGGCCGCGCCGAAGAACCGCTTCGGGCGCTGCAGCGCGTTGGCGTCGACGCCGCCGGTCAGGACCTTGCCCGACGACGGCACCACGGTGTTGTAGGCCCTGGCGAGCCGGGTGATGGAATCCAGCAGGATCACCACGTCCCGCTTGTGCTCGACCAGCCGCTTGGCCTTTTCGATGACCATCTCGGTGACCTGCACGTGACGGGTGGCGGGCTCGTCGAAGGTCGACGAGATCACCTCGCCCTTCACCGAGCGCTGCATGTCGGTCACCTCTTCGGGGCGCTCGTCGATGAGCAGCACGATCAGGTAGCACTCGGGGTGGTTCTCGGCCACCGCATGGGCGATGTTCTGCAGCATCACCGTCTTGCCGGTCCGGGGCGGGGCGACGATCAGCGCCCGCTGGCCCTTGCCGACCGGGGTGATCAAATCGAGCACGCGAAGGGTCGGGTCCTTGTATTTGGGATCGTCGACCTCCATGCCGATCCGCTCCTCGGGGTAGAGCGGCGTCAAATTGTCGAAGTTGATCCGATGGCGGACCGCTTCGGGCTCCTCGAAGTTGATGTCCTTGACCTTGAGGAGCGCGAAATAGCGCTCGCCGTCCTTGGGCGCGCGGATCTGCCCCTCGACCGTATCGCCGGTGCGGAGCCCGAAACGCCGCACCTGGCTGGGCGAAACGTAAATGTCGTCCGGGCCGGGCAGGTAGTTGGCTTCCGGCGAACGCAGAAAACCGAAGCCGTCCTGAAGCACTTCCAGGACGCCGTCGCCGAAGATGGGCACGTCGTTTTCCGCCAGCTGCTTCAGAATAGCGAACAGCATGTCCTGCTTGCGGAGCGTGCTGGCGTTCTCGATTTCCAGTTCCTCGGCGAACTGCAGCAGTTCGGTGGGGGACTTGGACTTCAGGCTTTGCAGATTCATTTCCGACACAGGCTTGAATCTCGTGTTGTGGGGAGGTCCGGGGCAGCCGCGGGCGCGGATCGGAAAAGCGGTTCCCGCCAATGGCGTGTCCGGAACCCTCTGGATATGTCTTGAAAGGCGGGCCGCTTGAGGGGCGACCCATTACGATTGGATGACACTTACCCAATGGCCCGGGGTAAGTCAAATCAAGAATACGGGGGCAGCGTGTAGCGCCACCCGGGCGCGCCCCCTCACCCTGACCCTCTCCCCCTCGCCCCCTCACCCTGACCCTCTCCCCCTCGAAGGGGGAGAGGGATGCGGAGGCTTGGCGGGCGAGAGCCCGGCTTAGCCGTAGCTGGGTGAGGGGGTGGACCTTTTAAAACGGCCTGACCACCGCCAGAATGACGATGGCGGCCATCAGGACGGTCGGAACCTCGTTCATCATCCGGTAGAATTTCGCCGGGCGGGTGTTTTCATCCCGCTCGAACGCCTTGCGCCAGCGGGCCATCAGATGGTGCATGACGAAAAGCCCGACGACCAGGGCCAGCTTGGCGTGCAGCCAGCCGTCCCGCCACTGCTCGGCATCCAGATTGGCAAGCAGAATCCCGCCGAAAACCAGGGCCGCGGCCATCGCCGGATTGATGATGGCGCGCAGCAGGCGGCGCTCCATGATTTTGAAGGTCTCCGATTGCTCGGAACCCGGCTCGGCTTCGCAATGATAAACGAACAGCCTGGGCAGGTAGAGCATCCCCGCCATCCAGGCGATGACGGCGATGATGTGCAGGGCCTTGATCCACAGAAACGCGGCCGCCGACAGTTCGATCATGGAAAATTCCTCATGCTTTCATGGATTTTCAGGGGCCTTTCATGGGCTTTCAGCGGCTTTCGTAGGCGCGCAGGGACACTTCCGCAGGCCTTCGGGGCAGAGCCGGTCCCCATCGGCCGGCGCCGGCCCGTCCCCCCGGGCTGCCAGGTTCCGCACCTGACCGGCGAGGGCGGAAATAAACTCCGGGTGGGAGCCGACGGCGGGAACGCGAATGTATCGGGGTAGCTTCAGCTCCCGCGCCCGGCCGGCATATTCCACATCGAGCTCGACGAGGGTTTCCGAATGCTCGGAAACGAAGGCGATGGGCAGCACGACGACGCCGGTCTCGTCCGCCGCGGCCCGCTCCAGTTCCTCGTCGAGGGACGGCCCGATCCATTCCAGCGGCCCGACCCGGCTTTGATAGCAGACCCGCCAGTCCTCCCGCCCGAGCCCGCAGGCCTCGGCCAATTTCTCCGCCGTTCGTTCGACCTGCCACTGGTAGGGGTCCCCCTTGTCCACCACCTTTTTCGGCAGGCCGTGGGCGGAGAACAGCACCCGCGGCCCGGTATCGCCCGCTTCCGCCAGTTTTCGCTTCAGCAGATCCGCCTGGGCGCCGATCCAGCCATCGGCCAGGGGATAGCAGCAGATCGCGCTGGTTTTCGCCGCGAGCCCCCGTTTCTCGGCGGCGCGCCGCCAATCTTCGATGGAAGAGCCTGAGGTGGTGGTCGAATAGTGGGGATAAAGAGGCAGCAGAACGACCCGGTCCGGACCGAAGGCATCGACCTCGGCCGCCGTTTCATGGGCAAACGGGTGCCAGTAACGCATGGCGATGAACACCCGGTACTCGTCCGGGCCCCGGGTATTGGGTGGGGCATTGAGTTCGGCTTCCAGGGCGGCCGCCTGCTCCCGCGTCAGGGCCAGCAGCGGCGAGCCGCCGCCGAGATGGCCGTAGATTTCCCGGGCGACGGGCGCCCGGCGTTTGGCGACCAGCTTTGCAGCCAGCCACCGGAACGGGCCCGGAAGACCGATGATCGCCGGATCGTTGAACAAGTTGAACAGGAACGGCTGTACGGCGCCCGGCCCATCCGGTCCGCCGAGATTGAACAAGACGACGGCGGTCTTAGCCTGCATTTCTCACCAGATCGACCACCCGGCCCACATGCTCCGGCGGGGTCGCCGGGAGAATCCCATGGCCGAGATTGAAGATATGGGGTCCGCCCGCAAAGGCCTCGATGATCCGCCCGACCTCTTCGTCCAGCGCCTCGCCGCCGGCCGCCAGCAGCAAATTGTCGAGATTGCCCTGAACCACGGTTTGGGACTGGAGATGGTCCGCCGCCCAGCCGAGGGGAACCGAGACATCGAGGGAAACCGCATCGATACCGGTTTCGCGGACATAGTCGGGATAGAGGGCCCCGGCGCCCCTCGGGAATCCGATCACCGGGATGCGGGGATGAGCTGCCTTGACGGCCGCGACGATCCTTTTCGCCGGATCCACGGACCAGCGGCGGAACTGGGCTTCGCTCAGGACGCCCGCCCAGCTGTCGAACAGCTGCAGCGCCTCGGCGCCGGCGTCCGCCTGCCGGATGAGGTAAGCCGCCGTCGCCTCGACCAGGAGATCGATCAGGGCCCGAAATTTTTCCGGATCGGCGTAGGCCCAGCCGCGGACATCCGCATAATCCCTGCTCGAGCCGCCTTCGGCCATGTAGGCCGCGACGGTCCAGGGCGCGCCGGCGAACCCGATCAGGGCGACGTCCGCCGGCAGCTTGGCGCGCAGTTGGGAGACGGCCTCATAGACGCCCACCAGGTGCCGGTGGAAATTATCCAATCCAAGTCCCGCCAGGGGATCGGACCGATCGACCGGATCCAGCCTCGGCCCGGCCCCGGTCTCGAACCAGACCCGCTGGCCCAGCGCATCCGGCACCACCAGGATGTCGCTGAACAGGATGGCCGCATCGAAATCGTAGCGCCTGAGCGGCTGCAGCGCGGCCTCCACCGCCATGGACGGGGTGTAGCAGAAATCCAGAAAATTCTCCGCCTGCCGGCGGAGCTCCCGGTATTCGGGCAGGTATCGTCCCGCCTGGCGCATCATCCAGATGGGCGGGGTCTCCGCTTGGGCGCCGCCGAGAACCTGAAGGAATTTCTTGTCTGTCATGCGGACCGGACGGTGGGTGAAAGGGCGCAGGTCGGGTTTTTCAACACATCCCTATAACAATCTAAATATAAATAAAAAGGTTGTAGTTGTTGTTGAAGGGGGGCAAAGCGGGGATTAAAGGTTTTCCACAAGCTTTCCGGCATTTTTACGGCAGCCGGGAATTTCGGTCCCGGCCGGGACAGGAATGTGCGGAAAACCGGGAGAATTCCGCCCAATGTTCCGTTCCATAGCGGAAAATCGCGCTGCCGTCCGCGTATCATTTTGGGGGTCATATCCGGTGAAAAACGGGGATAAACGGTTTCGCGGGCGAGACATGACGCGGATCGGCGCGGTTCGGATAACTTTCGGCATGCTGTATAAACCGTCTCCCGGATTCCGGCCGAATTTGGCGCAATCGGGCGAAAACCGGTTCCGGCCATGTGTTCCCGGACTTATCCCCGGCACTGGTGTATAACTGGGACCGGCCAACCGCGGAACGAGCCCAAAGCACCGATTTCATGAGCGAATTTCATCTCTATCTCATTTCGGACTCCACCGGTGAGACCGTCCAGTCGGTTTCGCGCGCCTGCCTCGCGCAGTTCGATGACGTGGAGCCGGTCGAACATCTCTGGAATATGGTCCGCAACGTCCGTCAAATGGATATGGTGATCGACGATATCCGGAGCAATCCGGGTTTCGTCCTCTACACGCTGGTCGACAGCGACCTTCGCGGCCGGCTGCAGACGGCGTGCCGCGAATTGCAGGTTCCCTGCGTCTCGGTGCTTCAGCCGATCATGGCGGCTTTCGGCGGCTATCTCAAATCCGAAATTCACGCCCAGCCCGGCCGCCAGCATGCCCTCGACAGCGAGTATTACGCGCGGATCGAGGCGATGGATTTCGCCATGACCCACGACGACGGCCAGACCACGTGGAATCTGGGCGAGGCCGACGTCATCGTCGTCGGCGTGTCGCGGACGTCGAAGACCCCGACCTGCATCTATCTGGCCAATCGGGGCATCAAGGCGGCGAACATCCCCGTTATTCTCGGCATGGAGCTGCCGAAAGAGCTGTTTGAAGTCAGCGGGCCGATGATCGTCGGCCTGACCAAGGAGCCGCGCAGCCTGGTCCAGGTGCGGCGCAACCGGCTCAGGATGCTCAACGAGGAAAGCGAAACCGATTACACCGATCCGGAGACCGTGAACGAAGAGGTCAAGTTCGCCAAGCGGCTCTACAGCAACCAGGGCTGGCCCGAGATCGACGTGACCCGGCGATCCATCGAGGAGACCGCCGCGGCGATCATGGCGCTTCGCACCCAGCGCCAGGAAGACGGCGGGGCGTGATGGCGGAGGCCGAACTCATCCTGGCCTCGGGCAGCGCCGTCCGGGCGCGGTTGCTCACCAATGCCGGGGTTCGTTTCCGGGTTGAAACCTCCGGTGTCGATGAAAACGCCGTCAAGGCCTCCGCCGGGGACGGCGTCCCGCCGGCGGAAATCGCGCTTAAGCTCGCCGCCGCCAAGGCGCGCGCCGTATCGGAGAAGTTGGGCGGGGCGCTGGTCATCGGCGCCGACCAGATGCTCGAATGCGAGGGCAAACTCTTCGACAAGCCCAACCACATGTCTGAGGCGGCGGCGAATTTGCGGCAATTCAGCGGGCGCACCCACCGGCTGATCACCGCCTGCTGCCTGATGCGGGACGGCGGAATTGTCTGGGAATCGGTGGAAACCGCGCGTCTCACCATGCGTGAGTTGAGCGACGAGGATATCGGGGCCTATCTGTCCGCCGCCGGAGAGGACGTGTTGGGCTCGGTGGGCTGCTACCGCGTCGAGGAACTGGGGGTTCAACTGTTCTCCGAAATCGACGGGGATTTCTTCGTCATCCTGGGCCTGCCGCTGCTAGGGCTGCTGGCGCGGCTCCGCGAACGGGGGGTTTTGGCGTCATGATCCGGGCGGGCGTCGTCGGCTGGCCGGTGGACCACAGCCTGTCTCCAAGACTCCACGGCTATTGGCTGGAGAAATATTCCATCGACGGGGAATACGTGAAAATCCCCGTCGATCCCGAGGACTTCGAGGCCGGCATCCGGGCGCTGGCCGGCCGGGGATTTTCCGGCTTCAACGTAACCGTGCCCCACAAGGAGGCGGCGTTCCAACTGATGGACGAGGTGGAGCCGGCGGCCCGGCGTCTTCGCGCGGTCAATACGGTCACCGTGCGCCCGGACGGACGGCTCCACGGTGCCAACACGGACGGGTTTGGGTTTCTCGAAAACCTCAAGGCCGGATTGGGGCGAACGCCCCTTCCCGACGGTCCGGCCATGGTGATCGGCGCCGGCGGCGCGGCGCGGGCCATCGTCGGCGCGCTGATGGACGAGGGCGCGGACCATATCCGCCTCGCCAACCGGACGGTGGCGCGGGCCGAGCGCCTGGCGGCCGACCTGGGCGGCCCCGTCTCCATCGTCGATTGGGACATGCGGGACGGAAACCTCGCCGATGTGGCCCTTCTCATCAATGCCACGTCGCTGGGGATGGCCAAGGCGCCAACCCTGGAATTTTCCCTCGCGGGCCTGGCGCCGGACGCGGTGGTGACGGACATCGTCTACGCCCCGCTGGAGACGCCCCTGCTGGCGGCGGCGCGCGCCCGCGGCCACCGCACCGTCGACGGGCTGGGCATGCTGCTGCACCAGGGCCGGCCGGGATTCGAGCGCTGGTTCGGTGTCGCGCCCGAAGTGGACGGCCGCCTGAGATCCCGGATGCTCGAGGCGCTTGGGCAATGATCATCCTCGGCCTGACCGGCTCCATCGGCATGGGCAAAACCACGGCGGCCCGCGCGTTCCGGCGCCTGGGCATTCCGACCTACGATGCGGACGCGGCGGTTCACGCCGTCACCCAAGCGGGGGGCGAGGCGGTGCCCCTGGTCCGGGCGCGTTTTCCCGACGCGGTTGCCGCAGGCGCCGTCGACCGGGCGCGCCTGGGCGAGGCCGTGTTCGATGACGCGGCCGCGCTCGCCGAATTGGAAGCCATCCTCCATCCCATCGTCCGCCGCCGGCAGACCCGGTTTCTCAAATTCAACAGCGCCGCCGGGCGGCGGCTCGTGGTGCTCGACATCCCGCTGCTGTTCGAAACCGGGGGCGACCGGAATTGCGATGCGGTGGCGGTGGTTTCCGCGCCCGCCTTCCTGCAGCGTATCCGGGTGATGTCGCGGCCCGGCATGACCGAGGAGAAATTCGCCGCCATCCTGGCCCGCCAGATGCCCGATTTAGAGAAGCGCCGGCGGGCGGATTTCGTCATTTCCACCGGCCTCGGGCGCGAATTCAGCTTGCGCCGGATTCGGAACGTTGTCAGATTGGCTGCCGAGCTCACGCCTGGGAAGTGGCCGCCAAAATAGAGGTTCAAGCCAAATAAACGTCCAGGAAAGGCAACGGCGTTGAGAGAAATCGTCCTCGATACGGAAACCACGGGCCTCAGTCCGCGCGACGGAGACCGGATCGTCGAAATCGGCTGCATCGAACTGGTCAATCACGTGGCCACCGGCGAAACCTATCACCAATACGTCAACCCCGAACGTCCCATGCCCGAGGAGGCCTTCGCCATTCACGGCCTGTCGGATGAGTTTCTGAGCGGCCAGCCGGTGATGGCGGACGTGATGGACGGGTTCGTCGAGTTCCTCGGCGATGCAACCCTGGTGATCCACAACGCCGAATTCGATATGCGGTTCATCAATTGGGAGCTCGACCGGCTGGGCAGGGACGAGCTACCCATGAGCCGCGCCGTGGATACGGTCCGGATGGCGCGGGAAAAATTTCCGGGCGCGCCGGCGAGCCTCGATGCGCTCTGCCGCCGGTTCAATATCGACAATTCGACCCGGTCGCTCCACGGCGCCCTGTTGGATGCCCAGCTTCTGGCCGAGGTGTATCTGGAGCTGATCGGCGGCCGCCAGCCGGACCTCGAACTCAAGGCCCAAAAGGCGAAATCGGATGCCCGGGCCGAATCATCCGAGCGCCGCGAGCCCCGCCCCCACGCGGCGGACGAAGAGGAACTGGCCGCCCACCGGGCGTTCCTGGAAAAAATCGAAGATCCGGCCTGGCGCCGCTGAGAGTTCGGCGACGGCCGTTCCCCCCTCACCCAGCTACGGCTAAGGCTCGCAAGCTCGCCAAGCCTTCGCAACCCTCTCCCCCCGAGGGGGGCGAGGGTTTGCATCGAATCCCCTCTCCCCCTTCTTCAGGGGGAGAGGGTCAGGGTGAGGGGGTCATAAGAGAAATGAGAGTGAGAGGGTTGCGCCCGCTGCCTACGCCTCTGTGCCGCCGCCTTCTCCGCCGCCGGCCTGGGCCATCCCCTGGGCCATCCGCTGCTGGTAGAGGCCGGCGAAATCGATCGGCGCCAGCATCAGCGGGGCGAAGCCACCGTCGCTGGTGGCGTCGGCGACGATGCGCCGGAGGAACGGGAAGATGATCAGCGGACACTCGACCAGGAGAACCGGCGCGAGCGCTTCCTCAGGCACATTGACCATGAACAGGCCCGCATACTCCATTTCCAGGATATAGCAGAGCTGATCCTGGACCTTCGCCTCGGCGCGCACCTTCAGGACCACCTCGTAGAAATTCTCGCCGACGCCGTTGGCCGCGACATCCACCTCGATGGGGATGTTGGGCATCTCGTTCTGCAGCGCCTCGAAGACCTGCGGCGTGTTGGGCGCCTCGAAGGACAGATCCTTTATGTACTGGCCGCTGATGGCGATCGACGCCGTCTGTTCCTCGCCGGCGCCTCCGGCGGCGTCGGGCGCGCCGGCCTCGGGGGGCTCGGGGGTGAGCCGTTCCGCCGGGATCGGGCCGTTCCCGCCCCCTTCATTGTCGTCTTTGTCGGCCATGTGAGTAGATCCTTCTCGGAAGTTTGGTTTGGTTCAGCGCTCGTCGGAAAGCGCGGGATGAACGGCCGTCCGCCGGCGCGGGGGATCGCCGCCGTCTTCGTCTTCATCGATGACGGTGAAGTCCCCGTCGATGGTCTTGCCCCCGGGGGGCGCGGGACCCCTGGGGCCGTCATTGGGGCCGCCGCTATCGGGCCCGCCGCCGGCCTCGCCACTGGGGCCATGTGTGTGGAAGGTGTGAACAACGCCCCGCGCCGCGAAGAGCGAGCCCAGGCCGCGGCGGATCGCGGCCCGGAACGGCGGCAGGAACAACAGCAGGCCGACACCGTCGGTGACGAAGCCCGGCGTCAACAGCAGCGCCCCGGCGAACACCAGGCAGACCCCGTCGAACAGTTCCTTGACCGGCAATTCGCCCCGCTCCAGATGTTCCCGGGCCCGGTACAGGGTCGAGAGGCCCTGAACCCTGAGAAGCACGGACCCGGCGAGGGCCGTCGCGACCACAGCGCCCAGGGTCGGCCACAGGCCGATTTCGCCGCCGACGGCGACGAAAACGGCGATTTCCAGCAGGGGAACGCCGACAAACAGCGCGAAAAGAATGTATCCCATCTAGATTCGCTTTACCGTGACTTGCCCTTTGGGGACAAAAAGCATATGTAAACCGGGTAGGCTGGCGGATTTTTAGTTTCCGCGACTGAACCGGTTCCTGGTATCGTGTGTATCGATCCGGGAGTTTCTACCCCGCCGGCTGGACAGGGTCCAGCGGCAGATTCCGGGCCTGGATATGGAAACATGGGCGAAGGCTTCCAGTTCATTGACATAATTCTGTTCGCGATGATCGCGGCGTTCCTGATTCTCAGGCTGCGCAGCGTGCTCGGCCGCCGGCAGGACAATGGCGGCCCGCCTTCGGACCCGTTCTCCCGCGGCTCCCGGCAAGGACCGCAGGAGGACAACGTCGTTCAGTTGCCCGATCAGTCCGAACCGCTCGATCCCGACGCCGAACCGGAGAAGCGGGAACCGGCGACGCCGCTGGAGGCCGGGTTCACGCAAATCCGGATCGCCGATCCCGCATTCGATCACGAGGAATTCCTGGTCGGCGCCCGCACGGCGTTCGAGTTTATCATTCAGGCGTTCGCCGAAGGCGATACGGAAACGCTGGATAGCCTGCTCAACGACGAGGTGTACCAGAACTTCCTTTCGGCCATCCGCTCCCGCGAGGCGGCCAACGAGACCCTGGAAAACACCCTGGTCCGCATCCGCACCGCCGACGCCATCGAGGCCTATATGGACGGCGCGGTTGCCTTCGTCACCATGAAGATCGTTTCCGAACAGGTGAACGTCACCCGCGACGCCGCCGGCGAAGTGGCGAGCGGCGATCCCGGCCACATCACCGAAATCACCGACATCTGGACCTTCGGCCGCGACACGAACTCCCGCGACCCCAACTGGGAATTGGTGGCCACCCGCTCCCTCGAGTAGCCCATGGCCGCGAAAAGAGGCCGCGAAAAGAGGCCGCCCATGAGCCGCGCCCGGTCCTTCGCCGCCAAGTTGGCCGTCCGCCCTTCGCGGCCATCCATCTTCCTGTCACCGGCCCTCGTTCTGGTCCTGTGCCTTGGCGCCTGCGCCGAGCCCGAGCCGAAACCGGCCCCCGACACCGCCGCCATCCGGCTGATCCCCGCGGGCTTCGGTGCGCTCGGCGGCTGGGCCGGCGACGATCACCGGGCGGCCCTCGGCGCCATGGCGCGGAGCTGCGCCAAGTTTTCACGGCAGCCCGCCTCCCGGCCGGTGGGTCCGGATGCGCGGTTCGGACGGATGGCCGACTGGGCGCCGGCCTGCGCGGCCCTGCCGGCAGGCGCCGGTCGCGGTGACGCGCGCCGGTACTTCGAAGCCAACTTCCGGGTCTTCCGGCTCGAGGGCGCCGACGGGCCGCAAGGCCTGATCACCGGCTATTACGAGCCGGAATTGCGCGGCTCATGGCGCCGGGGTGGGCAATACCTGTATCCGCTCTACAAGAAGCCCGGCGATCTGGTATCGGTGGATCTGGGCCGGTTCTCCGGCGAATGGAAGGGCCGCCACATCGCCGGGCGGATTCGAGCGGGCCGGCTGGAACCCTATGACGAGCGGCGCCGGATCAATGACGGCTCGCTGGCGGGGCGGGGCCTGGAACTCCTGTGGCTGGACGATCCGGTGGATGCGTTCTTCCTGCACGTCCAGGGCTCGGGACGGGTGCGCATGGCCGACGGCACGCTGGCCCGCGTCGGGTTCGCCGGGCGCAACGGCCATGCCTACACCGCCATCGGCCGGGTATTGGTCAAGCAGGGCGAGCTGCCGGCCGACGGCGTGTCGTTGCAGTCGATCCGGCGCTGGCTGGCCGCCAACCCGTCGCGGGCCCGGGAGGTCATGGACGCCAACCGCTCCTACATCTTTTTCCGCCTGATCAAGGGAGTGCTCGACGGCGAAGGCCCCATCGGCGCCCAGGGCGTGGCGCTGACGCCCGGGCGCAGCCTGGCGGTCGACCGGGGCAAGCTGCCCCTGGGCGCGCCGGTGTGGCTGGAAACCCGCGACCCGCTGGAACGGAGCCGCCCCATCCGGCGGCTGATGATCGCCCAGGATACGGGCGGCGCCATCCGCGGCGCGGTCCGGGGCGACTTCTTCTGGGGCACCGGCGCCCGGGCCGAGGCGGCGGCCGGCGAAATGCAGGAGCCCGGCACCTTCCATATCCTGCTGCCCCGCACCCTTGCCGTCCCGGGATCGTAATTTCAAGAAAGCTGTTTTGGTCGTTTCGGCGTTTTGGAGGCCGTTTGCGCAACCCCCTCACCCATTTATTTATGACCCCCTCACTCACATCTCTTATGACCCCCTCACCCTGACCCTCTCCCCCTGAAGAAGGGGGAGAGGGGACACCGCCGAAACTTCCTCGCCCCCTTCCCCTCTCCCTGAGGGGGAAACAGGCGTAAAATTTTTCTTGGGGTCAGTCGGGTCCATACAGGATCATACGGTCTATAACCGATTAATATAATTATATTTTTTCCGTACCGTGGCGCTTCCGCCCTCTTGCAATGGTGTCACGCGGGCTCTAGGATATTGCTCCGAGATGATGCCACTTAGTTCCTGCTTGATACCACGCTTCGGACCCGATCCGGGGCGACACTACCGGGAAACGCCATGCCCAAGAGAAGCACTCTTCGCCTCACCATCCGCAGCATCGCCGCATTGCCGGCCAACGGAAAGGACGCCTTCTACTGGGACCGCGATCTAGCCGGATTCGGCGTCCGCGTCCAGCGAAACGGCCGCAAGGTCTATGTCGTTCAGTCCAGAGGCCCCGCCGGCCTGAAGCGCGCCACCCTCGGACCCGTCGCCGGGATCGCGCTCGAACAGCGGCGGCGCGAGGCCGCCAAGATCATCGACCGCATCAAGCGCGGCCTCGACCCGATCCCGCCCCAGGTCCAACCGGACCTCACCGTCGCCGACCTCGCGGCGCGGTGCATGCGCGCCTACGTCAATGTGCAGTGCAAGCCGAAGACGCAGGCGCTCTACCGCTACGCCATCGACGTGCACATCGCGCCGGCGCTCGGAACCATGCTCGTGAAGGACGTCCGCTCGAAGCATGTCATCGAACTCCATGACCGCATGCGCGACACCCCGGTGATGGCTAACAAGACCATGGCAATACTCTCGAAGATGTTCTCGCTGGCCGCGACCTGGGAGCTCGTGCCTCACGGCCGCAATCCGTGCAAACGGGTCAGGCGCTACCGCGAGGAGCCCCGCGAGCGCTTTCTGTCGCCGGACGAATACCGCAGCCTCGGCGCGGCGCTCCGGGAAGTCGAGGCCGACGGCTCGATGTGGCCGCCCGCGATCGCCGCCATCCGGCTTTTGATGCTGACCGGCTGCCGCAAGTCCGAAATCCTCACGCTGCGGTGGGACGACGTCGACCGCACGGCGGGCGAGTTCCGGCTCCGCGACGGCAAGCGGGGTCCACGCATGGTGCCGCTGACAACGCCGGTCCTGAGGGTTTCCGCCGGGGACCATTGGACGGCCCTCGGCGAATACCCGCTGCCCGAGGCATCGCGCGCCGCCGCCGCGGCGCTGCCGGACCGGCCCGCCGCAATACGCATCAGGTTCGCCGTCCGGGCGGCGCCGGATACCGCGCGCACCTTCGATCTCCCCGCCGATCTGGTATTCGGCGGCGAGGCATGGTCCTCGATCGAAGAGGCCATGCCGCTGGTCACGCAGGACAGCGCCCTCCAGCCGCACCAACTCGCCCAACTGCTCGCGGCCGCGTTCTTCTCGCCTTCCGACGATGCCGATGCGGACAGCTGGGAGACCCAGCGCAACAACTTCGAGGAGGAGGCCCTGCACCTCGCGACCCGGCTGCTGCTGTCGGACGACGAGGCCTGCCGGGCATCCATCGCCGAGGCGGTCCGCCGCGAACTCATGTGGCTGGCGCCCCGCGGCCGCGCGATCGACATCCGCATCCAACCGCCCGACGTGACCGTCACCCTCGGCGCCGCCACGGAGACCCCGTCGTAAGCCGGATCGGACCCTCCGGGCCGGATATGCGGCCTGGCAGGTGAACGCCGTCTCCGCTCCGCCGGGAGCGAAGGCCGGCGTCCGTCCGGACGAGGCGGGGCCGGGGCGCGGGAGCATTCCGGTCCCGCTTATCCCCCATTCAGCAACAGGAGGTCGCTCATGAGTCCTGCCGCAGTTCCCGATACCGCCGCCGCGCGCCCATCGATCCAGTCGACTGCGGGCCCCCGCCGGCTCCGGGACCGCTTCCTGCGCGCCGGGCGCGAGGCGGTCGATGACCGCGATCTGCTGGAACTGCTGCTCTCGGCGCGCTCATCGGCCGGCGACGCCGAAGCGCTTGCCGCAAGCCTGCTCGACATGTTCGGCTCGGCGCCGCGGGTCCTGGCGGCCCGCCCGGACCGGTTGCGCACCGTGCCCGGTCTGCCGGAGGACGCCATCGCCGCCCTCAAGGCCGCCGAGGCCCTCGGCATCCGCATGGCAAGGGCGGAGGTGCCCAACACCGTGCGCCCGGCCCTCGGCAGCTACGACAAGGTGATCGAGTACTGCCGCGCGCCTTGCGGGTCACCGCGAAGTCGAGGAGTTCCACATCTTGTATCTCAACTTATGTGCAGTCGATATTTATGTGAGGTAAATGCGTTCAAAGCTGCGTTCTACCGGGAACATGGGGCAAGTTTCTTCACATAAGAATGTCTTCGCGCGCGTACGATTGCCGGTCCCCACAGCCATATCAGGAGATCGGCATGTCTTTGCGCACGCATATCTATCCGCACAAACGCTACTATTGGTACTCGGGCTCACCTGTCGCCGAGTGGCTCGACGACTTTTCCGGTTGGCTCAAGGCGTCCGGCTACCGCAATGCTGTGGTCCGCAACCACGTGGCGGCATTGCGGTATTCACTTGAGCCGCTCGCACCCCTTCCACGCGATCGTTGTTTCTCGCAAGCCGAGTTAGAACAGATCGTTACGCATCCCAAGCGACCGCGAGGCTTCTCAGCAGCACGCTGGGCATTTGGCCGCTTTCTGCGGTCCTGTGGTCAGTGGATTGATCTCCCCAGCACTGAGCCACACTCCGAGTTGATCGGCGCCTTCCTTCAATATCTCGTGGAGATGCGTGGCCTGGCACCCGTTACGGTCAAGCATCACGAGTGGTACGCCAGGCTGTTCCTCGACGCGGTGCTGCCAGCAAGCGACTGTCTGGCGAACTTGTCGTCCGCGGACATTGAGCGCTTCTTCGTCGCCCAATCGCGGCGGTTGCGCCGGCGCTCCATAATCGATCTTGCTGGCTATGTGCGTGTGTTCTTGCGCTTCTGCGTTGAACGCGGAGAGGTGCCGTCGGGCTTGGAAGCGTTTGATATCCCACGTCGCTATCGCGACGAGCTACTGCCGCGAGCGATTCCGTGGACGTTGGTTGAACAGCTACTCGAGTCAATTGATCGATCAACGCCAATCGGTCTTCGCGATCACGCGATCTTCTACCTCATGGCGCATTATGGATTGCGCACGGGGGAGATCCCCGTGCTGACATTGAACTCGATCGACTGGCAAGCACGCACGCTCCGAGTCGAGCAGAATAAGACGCGCTCC